>NZ_JBQFVZ010000006.1:0-240705 GCF_056540025.1 Ruegeria sp. AP12 | reverse complement strand
CTGCGGTCAGCGTGGTCTTGCCGTGGTCAACGTGGCCAATCGTGCCGATGTTGACGTGCGGTTTTGTACGCTCAAACTTTTCCTTTGCCATTCCTCAGGCGCCCTTTTGCGATTTGGGGGACCCTTGGTCCCGTGGTTACATCTGCGCGCGCGAGATATTTGGTTCACGGGGGAAAATCAAGCACATCCTTGGGGAAATGCACCGATCACGCCGGATTTTGCGTAACCTCGGTGGATTCGAGCGGTTGGATCAGGTCTGGGCGCTTGTCGAACCAACCATTGTCCCTGTGTTCCTCGGCCAGCCATTCCTCGACCCGGTCGGCCACTTTCAGGGCCAGACCGCTCATCTGTTCTTCCTTGGTCCGCTCATTGCCGGACCCTTTCAGCGCGCTGCCTCCGGTCGTGTCTTCAAGAACCTGAAACTGCTTGGCCTTGGCCAGAAATTCTTTCTTGTTCACGTCGTAGACATTGACCAGCACAATCGCTGTGCTTTTGGGGTTGTAGATGACCGGAATGCCCGGAGGGGCCAGCATGTAGCCTTCGAGGCTGATACCGATGTCGTAATCCTGCGCGCCCTCATAGCGACCCAGCCGGATATCCACCGCGTTCTGAATCGCATCTTCCCATTCCTGCGGCGTGGCATCGCGCGAGACCGGGCCCTGCTTGGCTTTCTCGGCAAACGCGTAATTCACCCGCAGCTTGAACTCGCCCAGCGACTCGGGTTCTTCATAAACCTGCGTCTGGGTGCACGCGCCCATCAGGGCCAGTCCGGTGATCAACGTCAGAATGCGAAGCATGGTTTTGTCTCGATAGGCCTGTTTTCTTTGATCTAGCGCACCGATACGGGTTGTGCCAAGCCGTATCGGCAGAAATCCACCCGAGACCTGTTCAGATCACGAGAACTTATAGTCGCGCGGGAACCCGTAAGGCGGCTTTTTCCCGACGCTGGCGCGTTTTGCCAGCCATTGGGACATATCGGCCTCGTGCCGTGTCTTGTCGCCGCCCATGGACCATTTCAGGCCCTCTTCCCAGTTGAAGGTGGTGATGTCCGACAGGCCGCCATCCAGTTCCAATGTGCCCTGCCGACCGCGCGCCATGTTGTATTTCTGCAGGCGCACGCCCTTGCCGCGGGTCATCTCGGGCAGTTCTTCCGCCGGGAAGACCAGGAACTTGCCATTCTGAGACACCACGGCTACGTGATCGCCTGCGACCGGCTTGCAGATCATCGCTGTTTCGTCACCTTTGACGTTCAGCACCTGTTTGCCGTTCCGTGTCTGCGCCAGCACCTCATCCTCTGGCACCATAAAGCCGTTGCCTGCATCCGAGGCCACCAGCAGCTTGCGCCCCGGCTTGTGGATCAGAATGTCGATGATCTGCGCCTCGTTCGGCAGATCAACCATCAGGCGCAGTGGTTCGCCCATGCCCCGCCCGCCGGGCAGGTTGGCCGCGCTGACCGTATAGAACCGTCCGTTTGAGGCAAAGACCAGCAGGCGGTCGGTTGTTTCCGCATGGAAGATGAAACGCGGGCCGTCGCCGTCTTTGAACTTCAACTCGCGCTTCAGGTCGATATGGCCGGTCATGGCGCGAATCCAGCCCATCTGAGAGCAGACGACCGTGATAGGTTCGCGGTCGATCATCGCCTCAAGCGGCACTTCCTCGACCTGTCCGGCCTCAGCAAACTGAGTGCGCCGCGCGCCGCCTTCGTAGTCTTTACCGAAGGTCTTTTTGGTCTCTTTCAACTGCTCGGCGATTTTGGCCCATTGCAGGGCGGGATCGGCCAGCAGGTCTTCGAGGTTGGCGCGCTCCAGCATCAATTCGTCACGCTCACGCACCAGCTCCATCTCTTCCAGACGGCGCAAACTGCGCAGACGCATGTTGAGGATCGCGTCGACCTGAACCTCGGACAGTTCCCCCTCGCCCGGTTTGGGCGTGACGTAATCAGACTCGTCGGTGGCGCGAACATGATCAATACCCCAATCCTCGCGCATCAGCGCGGCTTTGGGGTCGTCGTCATAGCGGATGATGTCGATCACACGATCAAGGTTCAGGAAGGCGACGATAAAGCCCTCCAACACCTCTAACCGATGGTCGATCTTGCCCAGACGGTGACGCGAGCGGCGGATCAGCACCTCTTGCCGGTGATCGAGGAAGGCCCGCAGCACTTCCTTCATCGAGCAGACCTTGGGCGTTACCCCGTCGATCAGCACGTTCATGTTCAGGCTGAACCGCACCTCGAGGTCCGAGTTGCGGTAGAGCATCCCCATCAGCACCTCGGGGTCCACGTTTTTCGAACGCGGCTCAAGGATCAGGCGGATGTCGTCGGCGGATTCGTCGCGCACATCGGCGAGGATCGGGATTTTCTTGGTCTGGATCAGTTCCGCGATCTTTTCGATCAGCTTGGATTTCTGAACTTGATAGGGAATCTCGGTGACAACGATCTGCCATTGACCGCGGCCGAGGTCTTCGACCTCGAACTTACAACGCAGGCGGAAAGATCCACGCCCGGTGCGATAGGCCTGCGCGATATTCTCGGGCGGTTCGACAATAACGCCGCCGGTCGGGAAATCCGGGCCGGGCACGTAGTTCAACAGCGTGTCGTCACGGGCATCCGGCGTCTTGATCAGATGCAGACAGGCATCGCAGAGTTCCGAGATATTATGCGGCGGAATATTCGTTGCCATACCCACCGCGATACCGCTGGCCCCGTTGGCCAGCAGGTTCGGGAACTGCGCAGGCAACACAACCGGCTCGGTCAGCGTCCCATCATAGTTGTCGCGGAAATCAACAGCGTCCTCGTTCAGACCCTCAAGCAGCGCCTCGGCCACGATGGTCATCCGTGCCTCGGTGTAGCGCGAGGCCGCCGGGTTGTCGCCGTCGATATTGCCGAAGTTCCCCTGCCCGTCGACCAGCGGGTAACGCACGTTGAAATCCTGCGCCAGACGCGCCATCGCGTCATAGATCGCAGCGTCCCCATGCGGGTGATAGTTGCCCATCACATCGCCGGAAATCTTGGCAGATTTCCTGAAACCTCCGGTTGCACTGAGTCGCAGCTCTCTCATCGCATAGAGGATTCGCCGATGAACCGGCTTCAACCCGTCCCGCGCATCCGGCAAGGCGCGGTGCATGATGGTGGACAGCGCATAGGTCAGATAGCGCTCACCAATCGCGCGGCGCAGGGGTTCGGCTACCTCACCCCCGTTATCGGGAGCCTCCATATTGGGGTCGTCGATCGTGTCATTCATACATGATGTGATACGACGCTAGGCCGTCTGGGTAAAGCAAGCAGAGTGCATTTTGCTGGGGACAAGTCGCGCTTTTTGCAACAGGGGGAGACAAGCTGGTGTTTTCCCCGAATTTTCGACTCGGCCACTCAATTATGGTACCATCCCAACAATTGGATGATTGCTGCCAAAATTTTTGTTCTGTTGTTGTAACGATTGACCTTGGGGGATGCGCCATGACGCGCCTGATACTGATTACTTTTGCCGCACTCGGCTGGGCCTTTTACGTGATGAGCGACGGTCCTGATTTCGAACCGCGTGGATTGCGGGCCGATAATCCGCAACGCATGGCGGCGGCCTTCCAGCCAACCCCCGAACCCAAGGCCCCGGCCCCAGTTGAAGATCTGGTAACGCAGGTCAGCTTTGCCCCTGAACCGGCTGTGGAACCAGCGCCTGCGCTTGATGCCCTGGCTCAGCCTGAACCGGCCCTGACCGAGGATGAGACCAAAGCCCTGTTGGCGCAGGTTGCTGCGGGGCTGCAGGCCAATCCGTCGCTGTTTGAAGACCAGACCGTGACGCTGGCACTGGCGTCTTTGGAAGACGGCATAACCTCGTTGCAACAAGTCGCAACCGACGCCGACCCCGAGGTCGTAGAGGTGCCGGTGCTGACTGAACCCGCAAAAGACATCCGGGAAATCTCGGGTACGCGCGTCAACATGCGTGACGGGCCCGGAACGATCTATCCGATCATTGGCAAGGCCCGGATCGGCCAAAAGGTCGAAGTGCTGAGCGAGTCCGGAACCGGCTGGTTGCGCCTTCGCGTGTTGCCCGGGCAACAGATCGGATGGATTTCCGCATCTCTTGTTCAAAAAACCCAAGACTAAGGTTGCCCGTCATTGTCCTGCCCCAATGCCCGCCATAGCTATTGGTGACATTCTGGGGCGGGATTCTCATGCAGAAATCGATTCTCATTACCGGGTGCTCATCCGGCATTGGCCTTGACGCGGCACACGGTATGCGTGCGCGCGGCTGGCGGGTTCTTGCCTCGTGCCGTCAGCAACGCGATTGCGACCGGCTGCGCGCCCAGGGGTTCGAAAGCCCCAGAATTGACTATCAGGACGCCGATAGCATCAAGGCCGGTCTGGCCGAGGTTCTTTCGGCCACCGGCGGCACGCTGGATGCGCTGTTCAACAACGGCGCGCACGGGCTGCCCGGCGCCGTCGAAGACGTTCCGACAGATGGTTTGCGCCATATCTTTGAAGCGAATGTATTTGGCTGGCACGAGCTGACACGCGAGGTGATTCCCGTCATGCGGGAGCAGGGGCATGGCCGGATAGTGCAGTGTTCGTCGGTTCTGGGACTGGTCGCGTTTCCGTGGCGCGGGGCTTATGTCGCGACCAAATACGCGATTGAAGGCCTCAGCGATACGCTGCGCCTTGAATTGCGGGGCACCGGTATTCGGGTGATCCTGATTGAACCAGGCCCGATCACCTCGAAGCTGCGGGAAAAAGCTATCCCTGTCTTTGAACGGTTCATCGACTGGGAAACCTCGGCGCTGCGCGAGAAATATGAAGAAACGCTGCTCAAACGGCTGTACGAAAGCTCGGGTCCAGATAGGTTCGAACTTCCGGCATCAGCCGTAACGGCCAAACTCGCGCACGCGGTTGAAGCGCGCAGACCAAAGCCCCGATACTATGTGACCACACCCACCTATATCGCCGGATACTTGCGTCGGATTCTGCCGACCGCGGCGATTGACCGGATTCTGTCCCGCATCTGAGACGAAATTACTGGTTCGCTTTTTGATCTTGTGGGGCTAGATCAGGTCCAACGAAACTAAAACGCAGACGGTGATACCTGATGGACCTATTGATGGTCGTTTTGCTTCTGGCCATGGCGGCGGTGGTCGTCGTGCTGACCCTTGGCATCGCGAATTTCGGCAAAGGCGGCATGGCGGCTGCAAAGAAAAGCAACAAGATGATGCGGCTGCGTATCCTGTTTCAGTTCATTGCCGTCGTTTTGATCCTTCTCTACGTCTATCTCAGCGGACAGGGAGCGCAGTAAATGGTCGTACTCAACAAAATCTACACCCGCACAGGCGATGACGGTAAGACTGCGCTGGGGAACGGAGAACGTGTCGCCAAATACTCTGGGCGTGTGGCGGCCTATGGCACCGTGGACGAGTTGAATTCCTTTGTCGGCGTGGCGCGGACCGAGGCTGATGGTCCAACCGATGCCGCACTGGCCCGAATCCAGAACGATCTGTTCGATCTGGGCGCGGATTTCTGTCGCCCCGATATGGAAAAGGATGCCGAGGCCGATTACCCGCCCTTGCGCATCGCCCCGGCCCAGATCGACCGGCTGGAGGCCGAGATCGACGCGATGAATGCCGATCTGGAACCCTTGCGCAGCTTCATTCTGCCGGGCGGATCGCGTCTGGCGGCCCAATTGCATGTGTGCCGCACCGTGTCACGCCGGGCCGAGCGGCTTGCCGTTGAACTGACAAACATGGAGCCGGTGAACGCGGTGGCCGTCAAATACCTCAATCGCCTGAGCGACTGGTTCTTTGTCGCCGCACGGTGCGCCAACAACAACGGCAAAGACGACGTCTTGTGGGTTCCGGGCGCGAACCGCTGAAAGCGGCGAAACGTCCAGTGGACGTTCTGGCGGCCGGAAGGGCAAAGCCTAGGGCTCAATCCCCGCAGGCACGAACGAGCGTTGCCCCGTAACAGGCTGAGACCCAGTTGTTTGACGCCACGACATGCCTGATCCCGCATGCTCAAAAATCGGCCCCACCCCGCACTGTTATTTTCCGCCGTGGCGTCAAAAATTACGAAACGCGACGTCCCGAGCCCCTGACGTGACGATTTTGCCCTGTTGCACCGTGAATTGAGACGCTATTCAGTCGTCCGAGAGCATTGGTGGAGTCGCGTTGCGACTTACCGTTTTTGTGAGGAGAAAGCGCAAAATGAAGGTACTCGTGCCTGTCAAGCGCGTGATTGACTATAATGTGAAGGTCCGCGTGAAAGCGGACGGTAGCGGTGTTGATCTCGCCAATGTCAAAATGTCGATGAACCCGTTCGACGAGATCGCGGTGGAAGAAGCGATCCGCCTGAAAGAAGCGGGCAAAGCTGACGAAGTGGTTGCCGTTTCGATCGGCGTCAAGCAGGCGCAGGAAACCCTGCGGACCGCGCTGGCCATGGGTGCAGACCGCGCCATTCTGGTTGTTGCCGCCGATGACGTCCATCAGGACATCGAGCCGCTGGCCGTCGCAAAGATCCTGGCCAAAGTGGTCGAGGAAGAGCAGCCCGGCATCGTTCTGGCGGGCAAGCAGGCGATCGACAACGACATGAACGCCACCGGCCAGATGCTGTCGGCCCTGCTGGGCTGGTCGCAAGGCACCTTCGCGTCCGAACTGGATATCGAAGGCGACACCGCCAAGATCACCCGCGAGGTTGACGGCGGTCTGCAGACCATCAGCGTCAAGATGCCGACCATCGTGACCGTTGACCTGCGCCTGAACGAGCCGCGCTATGCGTCGCTGCCCAACATCATGAAGGCGAAGAAAAAGCCGCTGGACGAGAAAACCGCCGCCGATTACGGCGTCGACGTCACGCCGCGTCTGGAAATCGTCAAGACCGAAGAGCCGCCGGCACGTGCCGCAGGCATCATCGTAGGCTCGGTTGACGAGCTGGTCGGGAAACTCAAAGAAGCGGGGGCTGTGTAATGGCTGTTCTTCTTCTGGCTGAAGTCAACAATGGCGAGCTGTCGCTGGACGCCACCGCCAAGGCCGTAGCCGCCGTCAAGTCGCTGGGCGACATCACCGTTCTGGCCGCTGGCGGTTCCGCTGCCGCAGCTGGTGAGGCTGCTGCAAAGATCGACGGTGTCTCGAAGGTTCTGGTTGCCGAAGACGCATCGCTGGGCCACCGCCTGGCGGAATCGACCGCAGCCCTGATCGTGTCGCTGGCCGACGGTTACGAGCACATCGTTGCCCCTGCGACCACCGACGCCAAAAACGTGATGCCGCGCGTTGCTGCGCTGCTGGACGTGATGGTGATCTCGGATGCGTCCGGCGTGGTTGACGGCTCGACCTTCGAGCGTCCGATCTATGCGGGCAACGCGATCCAGACCGTGAAATCGAACGACGCCAAGAAAGTCGTCACCATCCGCACCGCGTCCTTTGACGCAGCGGGCGAAGGTGGTTCGGCATCGGTTGAAACCGTTGCGGTTCCGGGTTCCGAAGGTCTGTCGTCCTGGGTTGAGGACAAGGTGGCCGAGAGCGACCGTCCGGAACTGACCTCGGCTGGCGTTGTTGTTTCGGGCGGCCGTGGTGTCGGCTCGGAAGAGGACTTCAAACTGATCGAAACGCTGGCCGACAAGCTGGGCGCGGCGGTTGGTGCCTCGCGCGCGGCGGTGGACTCGGGCTATGCGCCAAACGACTGGCAGGTGGGTCAGACCGGTAAGGTTGTTGCCCCCGATCTGTATGTTGCCGTCGGCATCTCGGGCGCGATCCAGCACCTGGCGGGCATGAAGGACTCGAAGGTCATTGTTGCGATCAACAAGGACGAAGAAGCGCCGATCTTCCAGGTCGCCGACTTCGGACTGGTCGCCGACCTGTTCCAGGCCGTGCCGGAACTGACCGAGAAACTCGGCTGAGCAAAGACCCCAGGTCTTTCAAAGTGACGTTAGCAAAGGCCCGCCATTGGCGGGCCTTATGCGTTCAGGTCCCTCAGGACCGGCACAACCGCCTCAGCAATCTGCCTATGCGCGGCCGGGCCAAGCATGTGTTCTGCCATCGGCTGCTGTAGCGTCCCGAACAGCATATCCTCAAGCGTGTCCGACGCGCCGGACACGGCGGCCGAGCACGTGACTACCCGCGCGGCCTGCGGCCTCAACGCCTCGACCATGCTGGCGTTCACCGGGATGGGGTCGTCCTCGATCGTATGAACCCGCTGAATCTGCAGATGCAGCAGCACCGTCTGTGGGTCCAGCTGTCCCAGAAACGTGCCAAGGGACCGCAACCAACCCTGACGCAGTTCATGTGCGATCACTTCGAACCGTGCATCATGTCTTGCCTGCAGGCGCTTTAGTAAGTGACGCACAAAATGCACTTCGGTGAAGTCGATGTCGGGATACAAATCCAGCAGGTCCTGCGTTGGTTCCAGAAACCGGTCATTGCGGCGGGGATGCACGCGGTAAAACCGGTTCGACTGGCCATGAACCTGAGGCAGTTGGATCACGCATCTCTGCGCCCGGTTTGCCAGTTTCAGCAGACCTTGATCGCGCGTCAGCGCCTCGACACCGGCGAACAGGCTGCCAAAATTGGCGCAGGTTTCACCCATTTGCGTCTGCATTGCATCCGGAAACGGAGAATCGACAAAGCGCCCGAAGGTTTCATCCCCGCCGATACAGGCGATAAACGGATGGTCCAGCGCGCAGGGCGGCCCCCTAAACCACAATCTGGTTCCGTCATACTGGCATACGTCATCCTCGGCCATGCCCGAGCCTGTCTGATGATAGCTCATCTCACTCACCCAATTTTCACCCGGTTGCCATCTTGCCGCCCCGGATGTTGAGATTCCCCTAATGTGCGCATTTGAAGCGAATTCGAGCGACCTCAGCCCCTTGCCGCAAGCCCCGAACTGCCGATACTGTCGCCGTAACGCGCAAGGCAAAGGCAGCTGAATATGGATGTGAAATCGGTCGGAGTGATTGGCGCAGGTCAGATGGGCAACGGGATCGCCCATGTGCTGGCATTGGCGGACTATGACGTTTTGCTGAATGATGTCAGTCAGGAGGCCCTGGATCGCGCCTTGACGACGATCGAGGGCAACATGGCCCGGCAGGCGTCACGCGGGAAGATCAGCGATGACGCGATGCACGCCGCCTTGAAACGGATCACAACGACGCTGGAGCTGCCGCAACTGGGGCAAACCGATCTGGTGATCGAAGCCGCGACCGAACGCGAGACCATCAAACAGGCGATTTTCGAGGATTTGCAGCCGCATCTTCAGCCGCATACGATTCTGACCTCGAATACCTCGTCCATATCCATCACCCGACTGGCCAGCCGCACGGACAGGCCCGAGCGGTTCATGGGGTTCCACTTCATGAACCCGGTGCCGGTCATGCAGCTTGTCGAGTTGATCCGGGGGATTGCCACGGATGAACCAACGTTCAAAGCCTGCAAGGCAGTGGTGGACCGTCTGGGCAAGACAGCCGCAAGCGCCGAGGATTTCCCGGCCTTCATCGTCAACCGCATTCTGATGCCGATGATCAATGAGGCGGTCTATACCCTGTATGAAGGCGTTGGGAATGTGCAATCCATCGACCAGTCCATGAAGCTGGGCGCGAACCATCCGATGGGGCCCCTGGAACTGGCCGATTTCATCGGGCTGGACACCTGCCTGGCGATCATGAACGTGTTGCATGATGGCTTGGCGGACACCAAATATCGCCCCTGCCCGCTGCTGACGAAATATGTCGAGGCCGGTTGGCTGGGCCGCAAGACCGAACGCGGGTTTTATGACTATCGGGGCGAAGTGCCTGTTCCGACGCGGTAACAGGGGGCCAGCCCCCTCGCCCGGATTTCATCCGGGCTCACCCCCGGGATATTTCTGGCCAGATGAAGGTCGGATCAGGGTTTGTCTGATGTTCCCAGAGACATGGTACGGTTTCTGAGCCATGCCATGAAGCCACGCGGGTCGCGTTCCAGCAACTGCATGTCGTCGTCATTGATCGGCTCGCCGATAACCGGAGATTGCGGTTTCTTGCAGGACCGGACGATTTCGTGCAGCAGCAGACCCTGCCGCAGGATCGGCGACAGTTTATTGGCGATCTGATACCAGCGCGAGTTGCTGCCGGGGAAGAAGATCGGCAGCACTTGCGCACCCGAGCGTCGGATCATCTTGGCGGTGAAGACGTTCCATTCCCGCTCGATCGCCGGGCCGAACCAGTCGTCCGAAGACATAACAACGCCCGAGGGGAACAGCGCGACAACGCCGCCGTTTTTCAGGTGCTCCATGGCCTTGCCGCGCATTTCAAGCATTTTTGCCTGTGCTTCGGGGTCGTGCGGAAAGGGAACCGGAATCATGAATGAGGTCGCAGCCTCGTCCAGCCCGGTCAGCACGGACCGGGTCAGGATGCGATAATCGCTGCGCACGCGTCCGATCAGTTCGGCCAGGATCATGCCGTCCACCATGCCATGCGGATGGTTGGCCACGACAACAACCGGCCCTGTCTTGGGGATGCGGGCGATCTGTTCCTCGGGTGTGGTCAGGTCGATGCCCATGGTTGCCAGAGCACCGCCCCAGAACCTTTGGCCCCGATAGTATTCGTTCTTTTTCTCGAACTTGTTGACCATCCGCAAAATGGTCAGTTTGCCGGTGCACCATTCGATGGCGCGAATGGCGGTCGAGGTCCAGGCATCGTCGAACGAGTTCGCGTAGGTCAGGGTTCTACGGTCGTAGATTTCGCCTTGGTCTTCGGTCCCATCAACCACCGGGCCTGTCTTGGTCTCGTGCGTTGTTTCCGCCAATTCCTGGTCTTCCCGTTCTTTCTGTCCCGCGGGGCAGCCTTAGAACCCCTCTCCGAACTTGTCATTCACAAGCGTTTCCAGAGCTTCTGCCAATGCCTCAGCATCCGGCCCGGACGTCTCGACGTCAATAGTCGTTCCGCGCGAGGCTGCCAACATCAAAAGGCCCATAATGCTGTCTCCGGATGCAGAAAGGCCGTCTTTGGACACTTCGGCGCTGGCGTCAAAGCCTTCCACAACCTCGACCAGCTTGGCGGACGCGCGGGCGTGCAGGCCCTTTTCGTTAATGATTTTCAAGCTTCGGTTGGTCATTTCAATGAGTCCGGTCTTAATCCAATGTCACATTTTGCGCATTGATGTACTTGCGTCCAGCCTCCATCGCCTGCCGCACGGCATCAGGGACCGGCAGGTGGCGGCTTTTGGCCAATTTGATCAGCATGGGCAGGTTGGCCCCATAAAGGATTCGGCGATCCTGAGGGGCACAGGCCCGCAGGCTGAGGTTCGAGGGGCTGCCGCCGAACAGATCCGTAACGATCACAACGCCGTCGCCCAAGTCCACTTCATCCGCGGCACGACAGATTTCAGCCTGTTTTTCGTCGCGGTCATGATCGGCCTCGATCGCAATGGCTTTCAGGCCGGGCTGCGGCCCGACCACATGCTGCATGGCGGCCAGATATTCCTGAGCCAAACCCCCATGCGCTACGATCACAATCCCGATCAATCCGGCCTCACATTCAACGATCGACGTTCCATCTCGCGGTGCCTAATTGCCACCTGCTGCCCCCCTTCCGCAAGGGCCTTTGCAACCGCTTCCGCCATCGCCACCGATCTGTGCTGCCCGCCGGTGCAACCGAAGGCCACAGACAGATGCGCTTTGCCTTCGGCGCGGAAGGCTGGCAGCAGCAGGTTCAGCAGATCTATGACGCGGTCAAAGAACGGCGCGTAATTTGCATCTGACTGGACATAGCGCGCCACATCCGGGTTTCGACCATCCTCGGACCGCAATTCGGGTCGCCAATAGGGGTTGGCGAGAAATCGGCAGTCAAAGACCATATCCAACCCGCGTGGCAGGCCGCGTTTATACGAGAAGGATTCGATTGATACCGCCAGATGCCGCCCGCCCTGAGGGGCAAACCAGCGCTCGACCTCTTCGCGCAGCTGATGCACGTTCAGGGTGCTGGTGTCGATCAGGGTGTCGGCAATCTCGCGGATGGGGGCCAGCAGCTCTTTCTCGCGCCGCACACCGGTTTCCGGCCCTGCATCCTGGGCGACAGGGTGACGCCTGCGGGTTTCCGAAAAGCGGCGCAGCAGGACTTCGTCGCTGCAATCAAGGTACAGAACGGTCAGATCCACCTGCGTCATCCGACCCAGTTTTGCGGCCAGTTCGATAAACCCGATAGTTGAGAAATCGCGGTTGCGCGCGTCGATACCCAGCGCCATGGGCCGGTCAGGCTCGGCGCCTTCAAGCAGTCGCGCCAGCAGGCCCATGGGCAGGTTGTCAATCGCTTCGAACCCCAGATCTTCCAGCACGTGAATGGCGGTCGAGCGGCCCGCGCCCGATGGTCCGGTCACCAGAACGATTCGCTTTTGCGATGTCATTTGTTCGGCCATTCCGGGTCTACGCGTCCCATTCTAAGAAGTTGCATCAGGGCTGGTGCCAAATTGGGCACGCCTGCGCCGCGAAGCAAGGGAACAGTTTGCCTCAGCAACGGGGTCGTGGCGGGTTCCGGCAGGCGTGCGGGTTCGGGCTGGTCAAGGTCGAGGACAAGGCGCAGCGGCACAGGCTCTGTATGTTGCGCCCGAAGCAGGCCAATCCCGCGCGCCTCGACCAGACCCGCGATTTCGGGGACTGCGGAGGCAATGATCTGATCGTCGCGCATCGCCAGATCAATGCGATCATCGCCGACCAGCACAGCACCCAGAGCCATCATCTGCAGCGCCAGCGACGACTTTCCGGCCCCCGATGCGCCCACAATCAGCAGGCCGTGGTCACCGGCGGCGACGCAACTGGCGTGAACGCGGGCGCTGTCCCGGTTCACCGCATCTGTCAGGGACGGAATGGTCATGACCTCAGACAGGCAGCCCCACGACAAAACGGGCACCCAGCGGGTCCGAGGTGACGTCCGCTTCGGTCGGGCGGATGTTTTCGGCCCAAATCACACCGCCATGCGCCTCGACAATCTGTTTCGAGATCGCCAGCCCAAGGCCCGAGTTGTTGCCGAAATGCTCAGCCGGGCGTTGCGAATAGAACCGTTTGAAGATTTTGGTCAGGGCCTGTTCCGGGATGCCGGGGCCGGTATCTTCGACCACCACAAGCACGCGATTGTCGCGCTGGCGCACCCAGACCCGGATGGCGTCGCTTTCTTCGCAGAAGGAAATCGCATTGGTGATCAGGTTGACGAAAACCTGTGCCAATCGCGCCTCGAGCCCGTTGATCACAATCGGATCCGACGGCAGGTCAGTGATATAGTCGATGCCCTGCGAGCGGGCATCTTCACCCAAAAACTGCCCGATATTGCCCAGCAGCTTGAGCAGGTCAAAGGGTTGTTCTTCTTCCTTGACCAGTTCCGCATCCAATCGCGAGGCATTCGAGATGTCGCTGACCAGCCGATCCAGCCGCTTCACATCATGCTCGATCACACCAAGCAATTTTTCGCGCTGATCATCGCGTTTGACCATGCGCAGCGTGCCGACAGCAGATTGCAGACTGGCCAGAGGGTTCTTGATCTCATGCGCAACGTCAGCGGCAAATTGTTCGTTCGCATCGATCCGGTTGTAAAGCGCAGTGACCATGCCACGCAACGCACGGCTGAGCCGACCGATTTCATCCGGTCGCGCGCTGAGGTCCGGGATGCGGATACGCCCCGGATTGACCCCGGTGCCCCGGTCCTTGCCCATTTCCGCCGCCGAGGCGAGGTCGGCCAGCGGGTTGGCAATGGTCGAAGCCAGAACAAGACTCAGACCGACTGAGACCAGCAGGGCGACGACAAACATCTGCAAAATGCGCTCCTGCTCGCGCCTAGCCAGCGCGTCAATCTCACCGGCAGGGCCGGATATTGCGACAGCACCGGCTGGGATGCCTTCGTAGAGAATAGGTGCCGCGGCCACGATCACAGTGTCGCCCGCGTCATCCTGCACTGCCTTTACCTGATTTTGACCCGCCAAAGCTTGTGGGACTATGGCCTGAACCTGCTGCGCCAGCGTCGGTGCCTCGGAGTCGGACGACCAGTTGAAAACCCGCGACAGACCCGTCCAGACCGCGTTGAGTGCATCGCTGATGACGGTGCCTCCGGTCTGCATATCCGCGTCCGATCGCAACAGGATGGGCATGTCAGATGCCTGTGGCGCGCCGCGGGTCCAGCCGATCAGGGTACCGCGGGAGTCGTAGACAAACACCTCTCCCCCTTCGGGCAGGCGAAGGCCGGATAGCGTGTCTTTTACATCAAGCTGGGCCGCATCGCGTGATGATTGCACCGCGCCCTGCCGCAGCTGCGTCTCAAACACGTTGCTGACAAGATGCGCGTCTCCGATCAGGTTGCGCGCGGTCTGCTGCACCTGCTCGGATCGCGAGTCATCCAGGTAAAGCAACCCCGTGACAAGGATCACAAGGGCAATCAGGTTGAACGTGATGATCTTGCGGGCCAGAGGCGAGCCACGCAGCGAAAACAGGTTTCTGCGGGATCGTTTTGCGCTTAACTCTGCAGACTCGGGGTCTTGCGGGATGACCCAGTCATCCCCAAGAACGACATCACCGTCGCGCAATTCATTGGCTTGTTCGGTGTCGCGCACGGGACCCCATTACCCCTTGTAGATGGCCGCGCCTATTCTTCGTTGTATCTGTATCCGATACCATAAAGGGTTTCGATAGCCGAAAACTCGGGATCAGCAGCACGCATTTTCTTGCGCAGCCGCTTGATGTGGCTGTCGATGGTGCGGTCGTCCACATAGACCTGATCGTCATAGGCCACATCCATCAACTGATCCCGGCTTTTGACAAATCCCGGACGCTGCGCCAGCGCCTGCAGCAACAGGAATTCGGTCACGGTCAGGGACACATCCGTCCCCTTCCAGGTGACCGCATGGCGCAGCGGATCCATACGCAGGTCGCCGCGTTCCATCACTTTGGTGTCGCCGGTGTTGGCGGCCGAAGCGTCACCGCTGGTTGCCTCTTGCCGCCGCAGCAACGCGCGAATGCGCTCGACCAGCAAACGCTGCGAGAACGGCTTTTTCACGTAGTCGTCCGCGCCCATGCGCAGACCCAGAACCTCGTCAATCTCATCGTCTTTCGAGGTCAGGAAGATCACCGGCATCTGCGTCTTTTGGCGCAGGCGCTGCAGCAGATCCATGCCATCCATGCGCGGCATCTTGATATCCAGAACGGCCATGTCCGGCAGCTTTTTGTTAAACGCGTCCAGCGCGGCCTGACCGTCATTGTAAGTTTCAACCTCGAACCCTTCGGCCTCGAGCGTCATGGATACGGACGTCAGAATGTTTCTATCGTCATCCACCAGTGCAATCTTTGACATCGGGCTTACCCCTATTCCTGCTCACTTACGCAATAATACGCTTTTTTGTAAGGCATTGTTGGCGTTTTTGATGCGCCGAATCAATGCGTAACTGCGAATCGTGCCATTGTTGCGGCAGCTATGAGGCAAAAATGCCTTGCTGCCCGCAAAATGCTGCCCGGTTTTCCGACAGGAAATCTTTGGTGGCGCTAAACTTTAACTTGGTTGCGCTAACTGCGCCAAACCGTCCTGTTCATGCCCCAAACGACCGTGATAAGACCCGCCCATCGGCCGGTATGTCCCGGCAAAATGCCCCAAGAGCGCACCCGGCCAACCGCCGCCGCGCCGCACAGGAGAAGATACGCATGACATCTGGACGGGTTAACCCGCAATTCCGCCTCGAAGATCAGGGCATCGAGGGTCTGGGCAATGTCTATTACAACTTCATGGAACCGGCGCTGATCGAAGAGGCCCTCAAGCGGGGCGAAGGCACCCTTGGCAATGGCGGGGCCTTTCTGGTCACTACCGGTAAATTCACCGGCCGTTCGCCCAAGGACAAACACGTCGTCAAAACCGACAGTGTGGCCGACAGCATCTGGTGGGAAAACAACGCGGCGATGAGCCCGGAAGGTTTCGACGCCCTTTATGACGACATGGTCGAGCATATGAAGGGTCGTGACTATTTCGTGCAGGATCTCGTCGGCGGGGCCGATCCGGCCTATTCGATCAATGTGCGCATGGTGACCGAACTGGCCTGGCACAACCTGTTCATCCGCCACCTGCTGCGTCGCCCGGATCGTGAGGATCTGGACGAGTTCATCGCAGATTTCACTGTCATCAACTGCCCCAGCTTCCAGGCCGACCCGGCCAAGCACGACTGCCGCAGCGATACCGTGATTGCAATGAACTTCGACCGCAAGCTGATCCTGATCGGTGGCACGGAATATGCAGGCGAGAACAAGAAATCCGTCTTCACCCTGCTGAACTACATGCTGCCGGAAAAAGGCGTGATGCCGATGCACTGCTCGGCCAACCACGCGGTTGGCAACCCGGTGGATACTGCCGTGTTCTTCGGCCTGTCGGGAACCGGCAAGACCACTCTGTCGGCGGACCCGTCGCGGATCCTGATCGGGGATGACGAACACGGCTGGTCGGATCGCGGCACGTTCAACTTCGAAGGCGGCTGTTATGCCAAGACCATCAACCTGAGCGCCGAGGCCGAGCCAGAAATCTACGCGACGACCAGCAAATTCGGCACCGTCATCGAGAATATGGTCTTCGATCCCGAAACCAAGGAACTGGATTTCGACGACGATTCGCTGACCGCGAACATGCGCTGCGCCTATCCGCTGGAATATATCTCGAACGCGTCGAAAACCGCGCTGGGCGGGCATCCGAAGAACATCATCATGCTGACATGCGATGCGTTCGGCGTGCTGCCTCCGATCGCGCGGCTGACACCGGCGCAGGCGATGTATCACTTCCTGTCGGGTTTCACCTCGAAGGTGGCGGGCACCGAACGGGGCGTGACCGAACCGCAGCCGACCTTCTCGACCTGCTTTGGCGCGCCGTTCATGCCGCGCCGTCCCGAGGCCTATGGCAACCTGCTGCGCGACAAGATCGCCCAGCATGGCGCGACCTGCTGGCTGGTGAATACCGGCTGGACCGGTGGGGCTTATGGCGTTGGCAGCCGGATGCCGATCCGCGCGACCCGCGCGCTGCTGACAGCGGCTCTGGAAGGCTCACTGCGCGACGCTGAATTCCGCAAGGATGCCAACTTTGGCTTTGACGTCCCGGTCACAGTGCCCGGCGTCGCCGAGGTTCTGCTGGATCCGCGCCGCACCTGGGATGACCAGGAAGCGTTCGACAAGCAGGCCGCAAAGCTGGTGCAGATGTTTGCCGAAAACTTCGAACAATATGTCCCCTTCATCGACGAGGACATCAAAGCCGTCGCAATCGGCTGATCCAGATAAAGGGGCGTCCGCGCCCCTTTTTTCTGCGCTTGCGAATCCACTGATGATCAACCCAGAGCTGCAACTGACGCACCTCACGAACAAATTTATTGTTCTGAATGCCTGGTTGGGATAGGGATTTGGGTCATTAAACCGAAAAGACCCGGCGCATTTGCACCGGGCCGAAACTTAAAAGACCTTTGGGTTGCCTAAGCCAGCACACTCACCTCGGCAAATTGGGCAACCTAATCAGACTGGTAGTCTACTGGCATGGGGATGAGTGTCAATATGGGACTTGCTGACATATCTCGCGATCAGCGTGTTCTGAACCGTCGTGACTGGACGGCGTTTGGCACGGACAAAGACAGGTAAGAATTATGACCGAAATCTCGAAACTGACCGAACTGCGCAAGCTGATGCAAAGCATGGAGCGAACGCTGGGGCTGGAAAAGCTATCCCCGGTTGAGCGTGACATCTACTACGCCGCCGAGGAACTTTCCAAGGCCGATCAGGAGGTTCGCACCTTTGGTCTGATCGAACACACACTGGTTCAGAGCGTCTCGCGCCCGACATTTTTCCGCGCGCTGAAATCTCTGGTCGAAAAAGGCTATCTGTCGCAAAGCGGCAATGCCAACCGGGGACGTTATATCGTACATGCGCCCAGATAAGCTGGGCCTTGGGCGCATCGGTGGCTAGTTCCGGTGCGCAAGTGGGCCTCTGAAACCTTCTTTGCCTCTTTGGCCTATGTGGTCGCGTCGTTCCTCACCTTCGAGGTTCTGATGCCGCTTCAGAACATGTTCTTTCCGGAATACCCAAGCCGGGCCAGCCTGCTGTTCCTGCCCCATGGCGTGCGCGTGCTTTCCGCCTGGCTGTTGGGCTGGCGCGCGATCTTTGCTCTGCTGCCCGGCGTTTTTCTGGTCTTCGCCTTTCTGGGGGGAACGGATGTTTTCCTGCCCAGTCGCCTGATGGCGATGGCAATCGCTGTCACGACCGTTCCGTTCGTCTTCTACCTGCTGAAATGGGCCAGATGGGACCTGTTCCCACGCCCCGACAAAAAGCCCTGCTGGATTTGCGTGATGGGCGTTGGGATCGTCACATCCTTTCTGGTTTCGGGCCTGACCAATCTGGCCTTTGGCAGCGCGACGGTCGAGTATATCGCCTTTTTGATCGGCGACATCTCGGGCCTGTTCTTCCTGATGCTCGGGCTCTATTTCGCCTTTCGCTTTGCCGACAAACGGCGCTGAGGCGCTGTCATCGCCAGATGGTTGACGCCCCCGGGCCTGCGACAAATACCCCCAATTTGACCCCGGCCCGGCCCTGTGGAAATCAACGGATTTGCCGCTAATTCCCCCAATGAACCCATTCTGCACTGCAAAACGACCGGGAAATTTTCGAACTTTATCGCCACGTAATACGTATTTTTGTTGCGCTGCATGTGCAAAATGATATGACCAGACGACCCAGAAAAGGACACGATTCATGGCCCATGACGGACAGGATATGACCCAGATGACCACACACGCGATTTTGCCCGATCTTCTGACCTTGACCCGGCAGGCCGTCCCGGCTGTCGAAGCCGTTTTCGAGAAGGCACGCAATTCGGTTCGCGAGATGGTGACATCCGACGGTCGCGTGTCCGGCGCCCTGATCGAAGCCAACCAAACGGCCGCACACGGGCTGGCCTGGCTGGCCACCTACTACCAGTCGTTGAAGCAGATGCAGCGCTGGGCCGAAGCGTTGGACGCAGACGGCAAATTTGGCGAAATCGAGCAATTGCTGCACCAGATCGCCTTTGGGGAATACCTGCATCAGGTCGCGGGCGGCATCCCAATGAACCAGGGCGAGCTTGTGCGCCTGCAGGATCTGGGCCTTGGCTGGGACGCGCTGTCCAACTTCCAAAGTTCGGAAATTCAAACTCTGATGGCGCAGGCCAACTCGCAGGCCGCTCGGACGCGGCTGGTCGAGCTGATGGAGGCGCAAGCCGGTTCTGCCATGTTCGGAGCTTCGGGCCTTGATGAAGAGCTTGAAATGATCCGCGACCAGTTCCGCCGCTATGCGGTCGAAAAGGTCGAGCCCAATGCGCATGGCTGGCACCTCAAGGACGAATTGATCCCGATGGAAATCATCGAGGAACTAGCCGAAATGGGCGTGTTCGGTCTGACCATCCCTGAAGAGTTCGGCGGTTTCGGTCTGTCCAAAGCTTCGATGTGCGTCGTGTCCGAGGAACTGTCGCGCGGCTATATCGGCGTCGGCTCGTTGGGTACCCGGTCCGAGATCGCGGCCGAGTTGATCCTGGCGGGCGGTACGGATGAGCAAAAGGCCAACTGGCTGCCTAAACTGGCCAGCGCCGAGATTCTGCCCACCGCCGTCTTCACGGAACCCAATACCGGCTCGGACCTTGGCAGCTTGCGCACCCGCGCGGTCAAGAATGCCGAAGGTGATTATGAGATCACCGGCAACAAGACCTGGATCACCCATGCGGCCCGCACCCATGTCATGACCTTGTTGGCGCGCACCGATCCTGACACCACCGATCACCGTGGCCTGTCCATGTTCCTGGCCGAGAAAACCCCCGGCACGGATGACGCCCCCTTCCCCACCCCCGGTATGACCGGCGGCGAGATCGAGGTGCTGGGCTATCGCGGCATGAAGGAATACGAGCTGGGCTTTGACGGCTTCAAGGTCAAGGGTGAAAACCTGCTGGGTGGCGAAGAGGGCAAAGGCTTCAAACAGCTGATGGAGACGTTTGAATCCGCCCGCATCCAGACCGCTGCCCGCGCCATTGGCGTGGCCCAAAGCGCGCTGGATATCGCCATGCAATACGCGCAGGATCGCAAACAGTTTGGCAAATCGCTGATCAACTTCCCGCGCGTGTCGGGCAAGCTGGCGATGATGGCGGTCGAGATCATGATCGCGCGCCAGTTGACCTATTTCTCGGCATGGGAAAAGGATCATGGTCACCGCTGCGATCTTGAGGCAGGCATGGCCAAGCTGCTGGGCGCGCGTGTCGCCTGGGCTGCCGCCGACAACGGGCTGCAAATCCACGGCGGCAACGGCTTTGCACTGGAATACAAGATCAGCCGCGTCCTATGCGACGCACGCATTCTGAATATTTTCGAGGGAGCCGCCGAAATTCAGGCACAGGTCATCGCACGACGTCTGCTCGGCTGACCGAATTCGGCACTCCTGTTTCCCCAACTGACCCGGCCTTTGCGCCGGGTCTTTTTCTTTCGTTGACCGTTTTGCCTGGATCCAGGGTGCCGCGCCGATGGGAATTGGATGTGATCCGCCGAGGTCGGAACTTCCCCTTTGAAATTGACCCGAAACCCGGTTAGAGCGCCCCGACGACCCTCAAAACGGTTTACAGGCACCCGAAATGACCAGACGACTTTTTTTGCTTTTGGCGACCTTGGTATCCTTTGCCTTGGCGGGGTGCGCAAAGACCGTGCCAATCGCCAGCCAGACCGATGTCGATGCGCTGGCACAGGCCATTCAGTCCCTTGGACCAAATGTCGATCCGGTCGAGGCGCGTACGGCGGCGCAGATTTCCTACAGCTACTCTCGGCAACTGGCGCAAGAGTGGAACGTCACCGACCCTGCGATCATTCACAACGCAAAGATCATTAACGGCCTTCGCGAAAAGGGCCTGTGCAATGACTGGGCACAGGCAATGACCACACGGTTGCGGCAGGAGAATTTCCGGACGCTGGACCTGCACTGGGCCACATCCCCACCGACAGAGTTTCGGATCATCCACCATTCGGCCCTGATCAGCGCCAAGGGGGATTCCATGTATGACGGCCTGATCCTCGACCCCTGGCGTCAAAGCGGCGCGTTGTTCTGGGCGCCCGTCCGAAATGACACAAGATACAACTGGCGTCCACGGCTGGAGGTACGAGAGCAATTGCTGAGCGGCGAACTGGCGTTCTAGCATCTCGCCTTTCGCACAAAGGCTTGCAACGACTTGACCAGCCCAAACGCAGCGGCCTAAACGCGTATTGCAAAGACCCCGGTCCGAAGGAGGTTGCTATGATCCGCTATGCCTTGATCCTGCCGCTGATGGGGCTGTTTCAATGCCAACAGGACGAGACGTTGGCTGCCTATGGCGCTGCCGACCAGACCTGGAAACTGCAAGAGATCGATGGGCAGGCCTATTCCGCAAACGCGCTGCTACAATTCCCGGAAGAGGGGCGGATCGCAGGGCAAGCCCCCTGCAACAGCTATAAAGGCAGCCTGAACGCGCCATACCCGTGGTTCGAGGTTCAGGACCTGAGCGCCACACGCGCCGCCTGCCCCGAGCTTGAGCAGGAAGGTATGTACTTTGCCGCCCTGCTGACCATGACCCAATCCGAAGTGTCCGGCGATGTGCTGATCCTGCGCAACGACGACGGGCACGAGATGGTGTTCACAGGCGCCGAGTAAGCTGATCCACAAACCTTGCCCGCGCTTCGGGCAATGGTGTGTGCCCCAAGGCCGGGGCCACGCGGTGGTGCAAGAAATACCCTGTCGTTTTCAAGGCATCGACGATTTCGGTATCCGGTGCGGCCCCCTCGCCGCGCAGGCAAGGCGGCAGCGGCAACAACCGGTCCGCCCAGTCACCCGCCCCTGCCGCGCTAACCGCCCGCCCGGTCTTGGGCGAGACAAAGACCAACCCCTCGGTGGATCCGGTCACAGCACAGGTGGTCAGGTCCAGCCCAAACCCCAACTCCTCAAGAAATGCCACCTCCCACCGCAGATAAGCAAGCGGCCAGATGTCGTCCTGCCCCAGAAGGTCCATAAGCTGTTCGGTCTGCTTGTAGATGGCGGGATGCGGTTCGCGTTCAGGCAGGCAGAAAGACAGCAGGGACACCACCGCATTCAGACCCGCTAATGCCAGCCGCCCCGAAAACGCTGCCGCCGCGCGGGATCGCAGCGGTTCGACCTGAAATGTGCCGATATGCTCTTCCAACCGGGCCCGCCACAGCACGTCCAACTGCGCGCCCGGCTGCAGGATCGGAGAGATCTTGCGGCTGGTACCGCCGCGCACCACCCCGGCGTGGCGTCCGTGGGCTTCGGTGAAGACCTCAATAATCGCGGCGGTTTCACCGTGGCGGCGAGAGGTCAGAAGTATGCCGTGATCGCGCCAGTCCACGTTTGGCCTCGTTAGGTCATCAGATATGTGCGCAGGAAATCTCAACGCTGTTACAGGTTCAAGATAGAAACGGATCAGGGTGGTTTTACAGGCCTCCAAAAACACGTTGCGTGAAACCTGTTAACGCAGTAATGTTCCCTTATTATTCCCTTTATGTTCTCAACGTAAGGATTCAGCAGATGTCCCTTAACTACGTCATGATCGGCTCAAACGATGTCGAAAAAGCCCGTAGCTATTACGACGCGGTTGTGCCCAAAATCGGCGGCAAGGTCATCGCTGAATATATGCCGCACGCGGTCTGCTATGAACTGCGGGGCGGTGGGTCCATGTGGGTCGCGACGCCATTTGACAAAGAGGCGGCGACAGTCGGAAACGGAAACATGGTTGGTCTGCTGTGCGAAAGCAAAGCGGAAGTGGGCGAGGCGCATGCGGCGGCGCTTGCCAATGGGGGATCGAACGAAGGTGATCCGGGCGACCGGCCTCAGTATGGCCCTAACTTCTATGCCGGTTACGCGCGCGACCCGGACGGGAACAAAATGAGCTTTGTCTATTTTGGCGATGCAGGCTGAACGCCCGCCTCAGAAGGTCATACCCGCGTGGATCAGAATGCCGATCACCATCAGAAGGTTCAGCACCATCGAAATCCCGTTGCCCACATAGATGGGCAGTTTGCCGACGACCAACCCATAGGCAAACCACAGAAACGACAGCGCAGCATAAAGGGACCAGGACAACAGGGACTGGCCGGTCGCGTGCTGCGAGTGGGTGAAATAGAGTTTGATTAACTGCGGAAGCGTGGCAAAAGGACCAACGACCCCGATGAAAACCATGAACCCCTCGAACCGCTGCATCCAGTGACCGAGCTCGGATTTTTCCAGTTTCTCCGCAAGCGTTTCAGCCAAGCAAACACCTCATTGTCTTGCGCTATTCCAAAATCAGGCCAGTTTTCCCAACCACATCCTGCATCAAAATAGTCGCTTTGAGCGGCGCGTAAAAGACCCAACTGCCAAGCTTATTCCAACCCCTCTTCCCCGAGCAAATGCCGTCCCTGCCGATCTTCGACCTCGATCACCCAAAGGTCGGGATCAAAGCGGCGTTGGCGTTGGATGGCCTCGTCAACGTCGCTTTCGGGGCCAGAGGAGAGTTCAATCCACATCCGCTCACCGCTCATCAGGTCAAAGCTGCGCTGGAACGCGATGGCCTGACCGTCCAGCGTGTTCAGTTTGACCAGTACTGCCCCGGCGGTGTTGTCTCCATGGGCGACGACAAAGGCCGGGATTTCCTGAAAGCGCAGCCGTGCCAAATAGGCATGGACCCAGAACTCGGCTGTCAGGCGGGTCATGCGTTGCCGTCTTTGAAATCCAGACCCATTTCCGAATAGCGCTCGGATTCCTCAAGCCAATTGGGTCGGATTTTGACCTGCAGGAACAGGTGGATTTTGCGGTCGAGGAACTCTTCCAGTTCCGCCCGTGCGGCCTGACTGACGGCCTTGATCGTCTCACCGCGCTTGCCCAGAACAATCCCTTTGTGACCGTCGCGCATGACGTAGATGACCTGATCAATCTTGGCCGAGCCGTCCTTACGCTCTTCCCAGTTCTCGGTCTCGACGGTCAATTGATAGGGCAGTTCCTGATGCAGGCGCAGGGTCAGCTTCTCGCGCGTCATCTCGGCGGCGATCATGCGCAGGGGCAGATCGGCGATCTGATCTTCGGGATACAGCCACGGGCCTTCCGGCAGTTCCGAGGCCAGCCATTTGCGCAGGTCGTCGACCCCGTGGCCTTTTTCGGCGGAAATCATGAAGGTTTCGGCAAACGGATAACGCCCGTTCAGATCGCTGGTCAGCGCAAGCAGCTTCTCGGATGGCACCTTGTCGATCTTGTTGATCGCCAGCGCAACAGTGCGTCCCTGCCCGATCTCTTCCAGCCCCTCAAGGATACGCTCGACCCCTTCGGTGATCCCACGATGGGCCTCGACCATCAACACAACGACATCGGCATCCGCGGCCCCGCCCCACGCAGCGGCGACCATGGCGCGGTCCAGACGGCGGCGGGGTTTGAACAGGCCCGGCGTGTCGACAAAGACCAGTTGCGCGTCGCCCTCCATCGCCACGCCGCGAATGCGCGCGCGGGTGGTCTGCACCTTATGCGTCACGATCGAAACCTTGGCCCCGACCATGCGATTCAGGAGGGTGGATTTGCCTGCGTTGGGCTCTCCGATCAGGGCGATAAATCCGGCACGTGTGGTCATGTCTCTGGCGATCCTGTTTGCAAGTGCGCACCCCTATAGCAGAATGGCGACGCGGGCCAGAGGGATTTGTCGCATTGCGGCCATGCGTTTGCGGTGACACCTTCGGATCACGCCGCGCCAGATCCAGCCAGGCATCCCCATTTTCAAAGAGGCAAGACATGAAACGTCGTGAGTTTCTAATCGGCAGCGCAGCCGCTACAGGCGCGGTGGGTCTGGGTGGTTTCGGGCGCGCGTCAGGTGCTGAGGAACTGGTTATTCAACCGGCCAGTTTTACCCTGCGCGATCAGGCCACAACCGGCATGGTCAGCGTGTCACCCGATGCGCCGCCCCCGGTGCTATATGGCAAACAGGGTGAGGTGATGCGGCTGCCTGTGCGCAACACGCTGCCCGATTACACCGCGATGCACTGGCACGGGTTGCGTATCCCGAACGGGATGGACGGGGTGCCTTATCTGACCCAGATGCCGATTGGGCCGGATGAAGTGTTTGAGTATGAATTCACCCCACCGGATGCGGGCACATACTGGTACCACCCGCATTGCATGACGATGGAGCAGATGGCCCATGGTCTGACCGGCGTCATGGTAATTGCCGAGGCGGAAGGCCCGGGTTTTGACAGCGAACAGGTGATCAATCTGCGGGACTTTCGGCTGGATGATGACGATCAGTTTCTGCCGGCTTATACCGCGCGCGGGGCGGCCCGCGCCGGGACGTTCGGAAATGTGCCGACGGCGAACTGGCTGACGGAACCTGTCTACGATCACGTGGCGGGCGGGCTGGTGCGGTTGCGGGTTCTCAATTCCGATACCACCCGCATTTACAAGCTGCACCTGACCGGGGCCGAAGCGCGGATCATTGCCTGGGACGGACATCCGGTTGAGGTCGACCTGCCGATGCCCAGTGCCGAGGAACCCTTGTTGGTTGGTCCGGGTCAGAGGGTCGATTTTGCCGTTTCGATGCCGGATGGTGAGGGGCAGATTGTTGATCTGATGGCAAAACTGCCGGGAAACCCGCCACGCCCCATGGCCAGACTACGCGCCATCGGTAGATCGGTTGCGCGCGATTTGCGGGACTTGCGTCCACTGCCCGACAATCCGCTTGCCAAACCAGATCTGACGCGGGCTGAAGTGCATGAGTTCGTCTTTGGCTGGACGCCCGAGGGTGGGACGCCGAAAAACGGGTTCTGCGGATCACTGGGCTACAATTTCTGGTCGATCAATCGAACGCCGTGGCCAGGTGACGCCGCGCAGGATGTGGGGCCTCTGGCCACTTTGGAGTTGGGCAAAAGCTATGTACTGCGGCTGCGCAATGAATCGCCCAATCTGCACCCGATCCACCTGCACGGGCTGGCCTTTGTGCCGCTCACGTCGAACCAGCGCAAATTACCGCCTCTGATGACGGACACGATGTTGTTGCTGAAGGATGAGGTGGTCGAGATCGCGCTGGTTGCGGACAATCCCGGCGACTGGGCGTTTCATTGCCATGTGATCGAGCATCAGAAAACCGGGCTGACCGGGTTTATCCGGGTTGTTTGAGGGTCGAACTGGCTGCGCCAATCCGACCGGAAGGGGGCCAGCCCCCTCGCCCGGATTTCATCCGGGCTCACCCCCGAGATATTTTTGGCCAGATGAAGAGCGGATCCGGGTTTGGCCGTTATTTCGGCAGATTGTTGAGCAGGGCTTTGGCGGCGGCTTGTTCAGCCTGACGTTTTGACCCGGCGGTGGCTTGTGCCTCGGTCCCGTCCTGCAGGCGGGCGGCGATGGTGAAGACCGGCGCGTGATCGGGGCCGCTGCGTTTGATTTCGACATAGGATGGGGGCTTTTGACCCCGTGCCTGAGCCCATTCCTGAAGCGAGGTTTTGGCGTCGCGGGCGTCGGCCTCGACCGTGTGGATACGATCCCCCCAAAGCGCGAGGATCACATCGCGTGCGGCTTCGAAACCGGCGTCGCGGTAGATGGCAGCGATCACCGCCTCCATCGCGTCGCCCAGAAGGGCCTGTTTGCGACGACCACCTGACAGCATTTCGGATCGACCCAGTTTCAGGACCGCGCCCAGATCGATCTGACGGGCGACATCGGCGCAGGCCTCTTTGCGGACCAGCGCGTTGAAGCGGGGGGCCAGTTGGCCTTCGGTGGCCTTCTTGTCGGCCTCAAGCAGCGCCGTTGCCATCACAAGACCCAAAACCCGGTCACCGAGGAATTCGAGCCGTTGGTTATCCGGTCGCGTGACCGAGGAGACCGAGCCATGGGTCAGCGCGCGCAACAGCAGTTCGGGGTTGGTGAATTCATACCCCAAACGCTGCTGGAACGCCTTTATCTCGGCCGATAGCTTCAATTGACCGCCTTGAAGAAGCGATCGCCGCGCCATGTCCAGAAGAACAGCATGGACCGCCCTGCGGACGAGAACATGATCCGGTCGGCGCGACCGATCAGGTTTTCGTAAGGCACATAACCGACGCCACCGGCGGATTGCGGCAAGCGACTGTCGCTGGAGTTATCGCGGTTGTCACCCATGAAGAAATAGTGACCCTCGGGCACCGTATAGATACCGGTATTGTCAGACCCCTGATTGCCGATATTCAGAACGTCGTAGGACACGCCATTTGGCAAGGTTTCAATCAACCGGGTTTTTTCACAAGTGCCACCGATCCCGACAGGGCCGTTTTCGCAGCGCGGGCGCAGGCGTTGCGGGCCCTGCGGTTCGGCGATTTCGGTGAACACGCCGTCGGGCTGCTGCGGAACCGGGGTACCGTTCAGGATGATCTGCCCCTGACGCACCTGGATACGGTCGCCGGGCAGGCCGATCAGACGTTTGATATAGTCACGACCCGTGACCGGGTGGCGGAAGACGATGACATCGCCACGGTCTGGTTCGCCCGCCCAGATGCGGCTGTTGTCGTCGCCTTGCATCCAGCCACAGAGATCCTCGGCATCGATGTTCAGGCCAACGCTTGGGATGATCAGGCTGGGGCAGGACGCATAGGAATAGCCATAGGCCATCTTGTTGACGAACAGGAAATCCCCGATCAGCAGGGTCTGCTTCATCGAGCCGGACGGAATCCAGAAGGGCTGAAAGAACAGGGTGCGGAAGACGCCCGCGATCAGCAGGGCGTAGACGATGGTTTTGATCGTTTCCCACACGGCGTTACCTGATTTGGCTTCCTCGGCCATACTGCTCTCCGGTCTTTTGGATTGTTGGGTGCTACATGCGGGTCGGTTGGGGGTGAGTCAAGGCTGCGTCCGGGTCTGTGACGACACGTGCCTCGATCACCACAAATGCTTGGGCCCAAGGGTGATCATCCGTCAGGGTGACATGGATGATGGCCTCGTGCCCTTCGGGGGTCATTTCCTTGAGGCGCTCGGCCGCCCAGCCGGTCACGTGCATCACGGGCTGGCCGGTTTTAAGATTGGTGACGGCCATATCCTTCCACGCGATCCCCATGCGCAATCCGGTGCCCAACGCCTTGGAGCATGCCTCTTTCGCGGCCCAGCGTTTGGCGTAGGTTCCGGCGGTGTCATGGCGGCGCTCGGCCTTGCGCTGTTCGATCTCGGTGAAGACGCGGTTGCGAAACCGGTCGCCGAAGCGGTCGAGCGTGCCCTGAATGCGGTCGATATTCGCGAGGTCTGTGCCGATGCCGAGGATCATTGGCTTGTCTTTTCCATTTTCAGAAAGGTCGAATATCCTCGCTTAACTCCGAAAACGAAAGCATAGCGGCACAGCAAAAATGAAACGATAATACAAAGCGCCAACTCGGCACCTGCTATCAGGGCCGTGTTGCTCAGAACGTTGATATCTGAAGGGCCATCGAAAACGAGTGCGAAAGTTATCAGCACCGCCACCGCCGCCAAAGTTGTGAGAACCATCTGACGGGCGATGATCCAACTTTTGTAGCTATCGCCAAGAGGCTTGCCGCGAATACCTTTGTCCATTCCGTAGGACGTGGCAGCCAAAAACATCGCCAGTCCCAGTGGAAGGGTTGCGAATGGCCATTCGAATTCGAACCACCACTTTATTAGATACAGTCCAATCAGATCGACGAAGACGAAGCACAAAAAGCCGAGACGGTTCAAGCCAACATCTTCGTGAGATTTGAAGAGCGTTTTCAATGGGCTTGCTGTCTCGTGTAGTTTCATCACGACAACCGTACCGTCAAAATCTTGTAACTCGCCACCCCGAAGAACCCGGCAAAGGCGAAATCAAACCAGCGGCGGGCGCGGCGGTAGGTGCGGACCATACGCTCGGACGAGAACAGGAAGGCGTAGCCGATGAAGATCAGCAGTGAGCCTGCGTAGAGCATAGCGAAATAACCCAACAGCATCGCAAGGCTGGCGTCGTTCGGCGCGACGATGGCGTAGATCGATCCCCAGCTGACGATTGCCTTCGGGTTCGTCAGGTGGATCGCCGCTCCTTTTGCAAAGATCGTCGGCAGAGACCCTGTGACCGGATTGCCCAGCGCCACCTCGTCGGAAGTCATCGCCCGGCGCAGGGCCTTGAGGGCCAGCCAGCCCAGATAGGCAACACCGATATAACGGATCACTTCAAACGCCCAGACATTGGCCAGCATGATCGCCGACAGGCCCAGCGCGGCGGCAATGCCCCAGGCAGCAGAGCCCGCGCAGATGCCCAGCGCAAAGACCAGACCGGCGCGGCGGCCTTCGTTCATGGCGGTTCCGGCGATGCCCATGGTCGCCGGGCCCGGAGAGCCTCCGGCCATCAGCCAGGCCAACCAGATGGCTATGAAGCCAGGCGTGATCACGCCCGCGCCTCGTCCATCAGGCGGCGCATTTCGGTAATAGCAGGAGACAGGCCCAGAAAGATCGACTCGCCGATCAGGAAATGGCCGATATTCAACTCGCGCACCTCGGGGAAGGCCGCGACCGGTTGTACCGTGTCGTAGGTCAGGCCATGGCCCGCGTGAACCTCAAGGCCCAGCGAATGGGCGAAGGTGGACATCTGGCGCAGGGCCTCCAGCTCGCGGGCGGCGTCTTCCATGCGACCTTCGGCATGGGCATCGCAATAGGCGCCGGTGTGCAGTTCGATCACCTCGGCCCCGATGCGGTGAGCAGCCTCGATCTGGCGCTGATCGGC
Organism: Ruegeria sp. AP12; assembly: GCF_056540025.1. Taxonomy (NCBI): domain Bacteria; kingdom Pseudomonadati; phylum Pseudomonadota; class Alphaproteobacteria; order Rhodobacterales; family Roseobacteraceae; genus Ruegeria; species Ruegeria sp. AP12. Next base: position 211,027 of record NZ_JBQFVZ010000006.1, on the reverse strand, counting down.
AGCGATGAAGATCGAGACACGGCAGCCGACATCGCGAAGAGGGGCGATGAAATGGGCCAGCTTGTTTTCCTCGCGCGCGACTTCAAGCCCGCCTTCGGTGGTGCGTTCCTCGCGCTTTTCGGGAACGATGCAAACGGCATGAGGTTTGTGGCGCAGGGCGATTTTCTGCATTTCGTCCGTCGCGGCCATTTCGAAATTCAAAGGCACCGACAGAACCTCCATCAGCCCGTCGATATCAGCATCCGAGATATGACGGCGGTCTTCGCGCAAATGGGCGGTGATGCCATCGGCCCCGGCCTCTTCGGCCAGTTTGGCGGCGCGCAGCGGGTCGGGATAGGCCCCGCCACGCGCGTTGCGCACGGTGGCCACGTGGTCGATATTTACACCAAGACGCAAGTGGTTGTCAGACATCACGCGATTCCTTTTTCACGGTTTGACCCGAACCTAGAGCCTTTTGCACGGAAACGTCAGGCTTTGCTTCGGCCAGACGTTTGATTTCTTCAAACTTCGCCTTGATTTTGGCGCGTCGGCGATTCTGATAGCTGCGGATCAGGGGCAGGCTCAGATAGCCACAGATCAGCCCAGCCAGAATGCCGGGCAGGACACCACCGATCATGTAGGGATAGAAAACCTCGCGGTAGAAAACGCTCAGACCGTGCCAGTCGGCAATGCGGTCGGTGAACATCGCGAGGAAATTGTTCTTGAGGTCCCCCATCGCGTCGGCAAATTTGCCCATCAGGCCGCGGGTTTCGCTTTTTTCGAATTCGGTGCCCAGCAGGAAATGCCCCGTCTGCAGGCAGATCACACCGATCGGAACATAGGTTAGCGGGTTGCCGAAGAACGTGCCGCTTAGGGCGGCCAGTATGTTGCCGTTGATCAGCCGGGCACCAATGGCAGCTACGACGAAATGCAGGCCGTAAAACGGTGTGAAGGCTGCAAAAACGCCTGCTGCGATGCCACGTGCAATACGTTCAGGCGAGTCCGGCAGGCGACGGACGCGGTGTTTGACATAGTGAAACGCGCGTGTCCAACCGCCACGCGGATAGACAAATTCCGATGCGATCTGGACAGGCGAGCGTCGATCTCGGCGCTTGAAAACCACTCCTGATCACCCCTTCTCAACCGGCCGAAACGGGTGTTTTGGCCCGGTCCCGGTATCGCTCGACAGCGGCGACGTCGCTTTCAGCCTCAAGCGTCAGCATCAGGGAATGCAACTGTTCCAGATCGCGCAGTTCCACATTGATCAGCAGGCGGTAAAAATCCGGTTTCCGGTCAACGAATTCGAGGTTCGAGATATTGGCCTTTTTCTCGCCGATCAATGTGCAAATACGCCCCAACACACCGGCGTCATTGCCGATGGTCAGATCCAGCGTCGCGCCATAGACGGCGGGGTGCGTGCCGGAATGCCAGTGCAGATCGACCCAGCGTTCGGGTTCATTTTCGAACTCGCCCAGACGGTCACAATCAATGGCGTGCACGACCACGCCCTTGCCGCGATAGGTAATGCCGACGATGCGTTCACCGGGCAGAGGCTGGCAGCAGGGCGCGCGGTCGAACTTCTGCCCCGGTTCCAGGCCGATCACCGCGCGGCGCAGCGGGATGGCGTCACCTTCGTCCTTGGTCAGTTCGGGGTAAACCGCCTCGACCACGTCATGGGCGGTCAGTTCGGCGCTGCCCAGACGGGCCAGCAATTCGTGGCGATCCTTCAGGCGCAGGTGTTTGGCGGCGGTGTCCAACGCTTTGTCGGTTGCCTTGCGCCCCACATGTTCAAAGCCCGAACGCGCCAGTTCCTTGCCCAGCTTGATGAATCGCTCGCGGTCGACTTCGCGCAGGGCACGCCGGATGGCCGTGCGGGCCTTGCCGGTGACAGCGATCTCAAGCCATGTGACCTGCGGCGTCTGACCATCGGCGGTGATGATGTCCACCGATTGACCGTTCTTGAGACGGGTCCACAACGGCACGCGGATGCCATCGACCTTGGCCCCCACGCAGGCATGGCCAATGCGGGTGTGGATTGCATAGGCAAAATCGATCGGCGTCGCCCCACGCGGCAGCTTCACCACGTCGCCCTTGGGCGTAAAGCAGAACACCTGATCGGAGTACATCTCAAGCTTCACAGCCTCGAGGAAGTCCTCGTGATCCTCCTCATTATCGAACTGCTCGGTCAGGTTGGAAATCCACTTGGCCGGGTCAACGGCAAACGGGTTTTCCGTGCGCACCCCATCGCGATAGGACCAATGCGCCGCAACGCCGGTTTCGGCCACATCATGCATCTGACGGGTGCGGATCTGCACCTCGACCCGTTTGCCATCGCGGCCCGACACCGTGGTGTGGATCGAGCGGTAGCCGTTTGATTTCGGCTGACTGATGTAATCCTTGAACCGCCCCGGCACCGCGCGCCAGCGCTGGTGAATTGCGCCGAGGGTGCGATAGCAATCCTCTTCGCTGGGCGTGATGATGCGGAACCCGTAGATGTCGGACAGGCGGGAAAAGCCCTGATCCTTTTCCTGCATCTTGCGCCAGATCGAATAGGGTTTCTTGGCGCGGCCAAACACCTCGGCCTCGATCCCGGCCTTGTCCAGCTCGTGCCGCATGTCGCCGGTGATGCGGTGGATCACATCTCCGGTTTCCCGTTGCAGCGTGATGAAGCGGCGGATGATCGATTGACGGCCTTCAGGGTTCAGGACACGAAAGGCGAGGTCTTCCAACTCCTCACGCATCCATTGCATCCCCATCCGGCCCGCAAGGGGTGCGTAGATATCCATTGTCTCGCGCGCCTTGATCACCTGCTTTTCCGGGCGCATCGCCTTGATCGTGCGCATGTTGTGCAGACGGTCAGCCAGCTTGACCAGAATGACCCGCAGGTCCTTGGACATGGCCATGAACAGTTTGCGGAAGTTCTCCGCCTGTTTGGTTTCCCGGCTGGACAGTTGCAGGTTGGTCAGCTTGGTGACACCATCGACAAGCTCGGCAACCTCATTCCCGAACAGATCGGCCACTTTGCCATAGCTGGCCTTTGTGTCCTCGATCGTGTCGTGCAGCAGGGCCGTGATGATGGTCGCATCATCCAAACGCTGTTCGGTCAGAATAGCGGCAACGGCAACGGGATGGGTGAAATAGGGCTCGCCCGAGTGGCGGAACTGCCCCTCGTGCATCTGCATCCCGAACTCATAGGCCCGGGCGATGCGATCAGCATTAGTCTTGGGGTTGTAGTTGCGGACCAGCGCAATCAGGTCGTCAGCAGAGATCATCCGGTCCGCACCTTCGCGTAGCTTGGGGCTTACCCCTGGCCTTGAGCCTCCATCAGAGCGCGCAGAAGCTTCTCTTCGGACATATCGTCATCCGCAGGCTTGTCGGATTCCGCACCCATCAGCAGCGCCATCTGATCTTCTTCCGGCTCGTCCACCTCGATCTGGGTCTGGTTGGCCTCGATCAGACGCTCGCGCAGTTCGTCCGCGCTTTGGGTTTCATCGGCGATCTCGCGCAGCGAAACGACGGGGTTTTTGTCGTTGTCACGGTCCACAGTGATCGGACCGCCGGCAGAAATCTCGCGCGCCCGGTGGGCCGCCAGCATCACCAGTTCGAACCGGTTTGGAACCTTGTCAACGCAATCTTCAACCGTCACGCGGGCCATGGGGCGCTCTCCGTTACTGAATCCATGTCAGGAAGAGGCTTATCTAAGACCGATTGCCCGCCTTGACAAGCACGAAATGCCGCAAAAGCAGGGATCACAGGGGCGTGACGGCCTGAACATCCCCGGCAGGCAAAGCTGCAACCATCTGTGTGACTGTCTGCTGCAACACCGGGTGGCACCAATCCGGCGCAATATCCGCCATTGGAACCAGCACAAACGCCCTGTCCTGTAGGCGGGGATGGGGCAGAATCAACTGATCCGGCACCGCCTTCCGTTGTTCATCCGGGGCCAGATCCAGCCAGTGCGCATAGGTGGCCTTGTCAGGAAGAACCGTATCCGCATAGCACACCAGATCCAGATCAAGCGTCCGCACTCCCCATCGCTGTATACGCTCGCGCCCAAACTCATGCTCGATCGCATGCAGCACGTCCAAAAGCTCTGGCGGCGAAAGGTCAGTGTCGATCGCCGCCGCCGCATTCACGTAATCCGGCCCCGCCCCTGCGGGGAAACAGGGGGTCGCAAAAAACCGGCTGACAGCGCGAATCACCACCCCATGACGTGAAAGCGCGTCAAGGGCGCGTCGAAGTGTCACTTCGGGTCCAAATCCTCTCAAATTGAGATTTGCCCCTAGGGCAACTATAGCATTTCGCGCGGAATCGCTCATGTATCTTCCTATGTTCGGCGCACTGCATACTTGCGATGGCCAACAAAAGCCCTAATTATAGGGTCACTACAGCGCGACATATTTACACTCACACACCAATCACTCAACGCGCTGCATTGTACCGGAAGGAAATATTTATGTTTTATAAAGACGAACGGCTAGCGCTGTTCATCGACGGCTCAAATCTTTATGCCGCCGCCAAAGCACTCGGGTTCGACATCGACTACAAACTTCTGCGGCAGGAATTCATGCGCCGTGGCAAGTTGCTTCGGGCCTTTTACTACACAGCGCTGCTTGAAAATGACGAATATTCGCCGATCCGCCCATTGGTGGACTGGCTGCATTACAATGGCTTCACCATGGTCACGAAACCGGCCAAGGAATACACCGACAGCATGGGGCGTCGGAAAGTCAAAGGGAACATGGATATCGAACTGACCGTCGATGCCATGGAGCTTGCACCACGGGTCGATCATATCGTGCTGTTCTCGGGCGATGGGGATTTCCGCCCGCTGATCGCCAGCCTGCAGCGTCAGGGCGTGCGCGTTTCGGTCGTCTCGACCATCCGCAGCCAGCCGCCGATGATCTCGGACGAGCTGCGCCGCCAGGCGGATAACTTCATCGAACTGGAAGATCTGCGGGACGTCATCGGCCGCCCTCCGCGCGAGATGCCCGCTGAACCGCGCAGCGTCGCGGTTGCCTCGGGCGGCTGATCTTTCGGCCCGACATCGATGAAAAAATTTGCGCGGTCAGGATTCACCACCCTGGCCGCGCTTCCTTAACTATGGATTGGTTCTGAAACATCGTCTGGCTAGCACCGATTCATGTCAGATCAATGACGCTGTCCTGTCTGGACCAAGGCCGGGAAAAGACTTACCTGTGCAGTAAGGAGACAGCGACATGACCAAGCCGCCACTGACACTGTATCTGGCCGCCCCGCGCGGCTTTTGCGCAGGCGTAGACCGTGCCATCAAAATCGTCGAGATGGCGCTGCAGAAATGGGGCGCACCCGTCTATGTGCGCCATGAGATCGTGCACAACAAATTCGTTGTCGACGGGCTGCGCGAAAAAGGCGCTGTTTTTGTCAGCGAACTGGACGAATGCCCCGATGACCGCCCGGTGATCTTTTCCGCGCATGGCGTGCCGAAATCGGTACCGGCCGAGGCGTCTCAGCGCGAAATGATCTATGTCGACGCGACCTGCCCGCTGGTTTCGAAAGTGCATATCGAGGCGCAGCGACATTATGAGGCCGGGTTGCAGATGATCATGATCGGTCACAAGGGGCATCCGGAAACCGTCGGGACCATGGGGCAACTGCCTGAAGGCGAGGTGCTGCTTGTCGAAACGGTCGAGGACGTGGCCGAAGTTCAGGTACGCACCCCCGACAAGCTGGCCTTTGTCACCCAGACCACCCTGTCAGTTGACGACACCAAGGACATCATCGCCGCTTTGCAAGCGCGCTTCCCGGCCATTGTGGGACCCCACAAGGAGGACATCTGTTACGCCACCACCAACCGGCAAGAGGCCGTCAAGGCCGTCGCCCCAAAAGCAGACGCTTTGCTGGTGGTCGGCGCGCCGAACTCGTCAAACTCACGCCGATTGGTCGAGGTCGCATCGCGCGCCGGATGCACCTATGCGCAGCTGGTGCAACGCGCGCCTGACATTGATTGGCGCGCGCTAGAGGGGATCAAAAGCGTCGCGATCACGGCCGGGGCCTCGGCCCCCGAAGTGCTAGTGAACGAGGTTATCGATGCGTTTCGCGAGCACTACGATGTGACAGTTGAACTGGCCGAAACCGCCAAGGAAAACGTCGAGTTCAAAGTCCCCCGTGTTCTGAGGCAACCCGCGTGAACGGCGTACCCAAGTCGGCACTCTATCTGGGTCTGGCGGGTCTGATCCCGTTTGCCTGGGGCGCATTGACCTATCTGAACGCGGACCTGCAAGCCTGGGGCACGCGTGAGATCGGGCCGCGTTTTGTTGGCCCCTACGTTCAGTTGTTCTATGGTTCGGTGATCCTCAGCTTCATGTCGGGCGTGCTGTGGGGCTTTGCCACTAAGACCTCGGGCAGCAAGGCAACTGTGGGCTACACGCTGTCCGTCCTTCCAGCGCTTTGGGCTTTTTTCATGACCGGAGGCGGCCCGGTAACCGCCGGTACCAACCTGATGACCGGCTTTGCCGGGCTTTTGGTGCTGGACGCGCTGTTCTGGTACTGGGGTCTGGCCCCGAACTGGTGGATGCGGCTGCGTATTCTGCTGACCGTCATCGTGCTTATGTGTCTTGCCGTTGGAGTTTACCTATGAGCGACCGCGACACCATTTCCGTCTATGACGCGCAGGCCGCGCGCTATGCCGAGCTGACGGATGACGACAATACGGGCGACCCACAACTGACGCGATTTATTCAGGCCGTGCCCGAAGGCGGCAGAATTCTGGATCTGGGCTGCGGGCCCGGAACGTCCGCCGCGCTGATGGCGCAAGCCGGGTTGCAGGTCGACGCGACGGATGCATCTGCCGAAATGGTCAGGCTGGCCTCGGCCCATCCCGGTGTTTCGGCGCGCCATGCCAGCTTTGACGCTCTGGAGGCTGACGGGGTCTACGATGGCATCTGGGCCAATTTCAGCCTGCTGCACGCCACGCGCGCCGCCTTCCCCACGCATCTCAACGCCATTCACCGCGCTTTGAAACCCGGTGGTGCGTTCTTCATCGCCATGAAACTGGGGGAAGGCGAAGGCCCCGACCGGTTGGGGCGCTATTACAGTTACTACTCCGAGGACGAATTGAAGACCTATCTGAAAGACGCAGGGTTCACCATCACCGAACAAAGGCTTGGCAGCGGCACCGGGCTGGACGGTTCGGTCTCTGACTTCATTTCGCTGGCCGCGCATGCCTGATCTGTTTGCCTATACGGATGGCGCCTGTTCCGGCAACCCCGGACCGGGCGGCTGGGGCGTGCTGCTGCGCGCAATGGACGGGGAAACCGTTCTGAAAGAACGCGAATTGAAAGGTGGCGAGGCCGAGACCACCAACAACCGGATGGAATTGCTGGCAGCGATCAGCGCGCTTGAAACGCTCGAGCGGCCCTCGACCATCACCATCGTCACCGACAGCGCCTATGTGAAAAACGGCGTGACGGGGTGGATTTTCGGCTGGAAGCGGAACGGGTGGAAAACCTCGAACAAAAAGCCCGTCAAGAATGTGGACTTATGGCAGAGGCTGGATACCGCCCAAGACCGGCATGACGTGACCTGGGAATGGGTCAAAGGTCATGCGGGCCACCCTGAAAACGAAAAAGCCGATGAGCTTGCCCGTGCAGGCATGGCCCCGTTCAAACCCAAAAAGGCACAGGCGTGAGCGGTCTTGCGCTGCTCGACTATGCCTCGGTTCTGATTTTTGCCCTGACCGGTGCGTTGGTGGCCAGTCGCGCACAGCTTGATCTGGTGGGTTTTGCCTTCATCGCCTGTCTGACTGCCGTGGGCGGCGGCACCGTGCGCGACTTGCTGCTGGACCGGCATCCGGTCTTTTGGGTCGGCCAGCCCGACTATATCCTGATCGCCGTTGCAGCGGCGGTGCTGGTGTTTTTCACCGCGCATCTGGTTGAAAGCAGATATAACTGGCTGGTCTGGCTGGACAGTTTCGCCCTGTCCATTGCCGTTGCGGCGGGCACCGGTGCGGCCCTGTCGCTGGGCCAGTCCGGTACCATTGTTGTATTGATGGGCGTCACAACGGGATGTCTGGGCGGATTGATGCGGGATGTGGTCTGCAATGAGGTTCCGTTGGTCCTGAAACAGGGGCAACTCTATGTGTCCTGCGCCTTTGCGGGGGCTTTGACTGCCGTATTGGCGACAAAGCTGGGATTGGATGGCCTTCTGACGCTGGGCCTGTGCGCATTGGTCTGCTGGGCGCTACGGGCCGGTTCGCTGCTGTTTGGCTGGCAATTGCCCGTCTATAAGGCCCGCCCACCCCGCCAATAGCGCCAAGATAGACGGCTCGCCCCTGCGCTGCTACCAAGTGCAAAACCATTCGGAGCGCGGGTTCAGATGAAAGTATTGTCGGTTCTGGCGGGATTGTCCCTGTTGGCAGCCTGCGGCGAGTCCTACACGCCAGTAAGCTTCATCGCCCAAGGCGATCAGATCATCGCCACGGGCACGATCGATCACACCACATTGGATGCGTTCGAAGATGCAATCGAACAAAACCCGCAGGCCTCGATCCTTGTTCTGCAGTACATCGAAGGTTCGGTGGACGATGACGCCAATGTCGTCTTCAGCCGCGTTGTCCATGACGAAGGATTCGACACGGTTGTCCCCTCGGGCGGTCTGGTCGCATCAGGCGGCACCGATCTGTTTCTGGCTGGCCATAACCGCACCTTGCAACCCGGCGCCTGCGTCGGCGTTCACAGTTGGAGCGGGTCGGGAATTGTCGCAACCGAGTTGCCCGAGGATGATCCGGAACACGACCGCTATCTGGACTATTTTCAGGACATTGGCGTGGATGACGAGTTTTACTGGTTCACGCTCGAAGCCGCCCCTGCGGACAAGATGCACTGGATGACCGCCGCCGAGGCGGACCGGTTCGACATGACCACACGCGCAGCACCCCAACTGGGCTCATCCGCCGTCTGCGACGAGCGTTAGGTTCAGCGCGTCAACAATCGCGCGCCGATTTCCTTGACGAATTTGGCGGCCACCATCGCGGTCATGCCATAGGGATCGCGATGCGGGTTCAGCTCGACAATATCCGCGCCGATCAATTGGCCCTCGAACCGGTGGATCAGGTCGATCACCTCGCGTGTGCTCAGCCCGCCGGGTTCGTGGTGAGACACGCCGGGCGCAAAGGCCGGGTCCAGCGCGTCCAGATCCAGCGACAGGTAAACCGGCCCATCGAAAGACAGTTGCAAGTCCGCGCGCCAGTTGCGCATGTCGATCACTTCAACGCCGAACTTATCGGCCTGCGCGCGTTGATGCGCGTTCATGGTGCGAATGCCGACCTGTACCAGACGGTTGATCTGACAGCTTTCCATCACCCGCGCAAACGGGCAGCCGTGACCCAGCGGGCCGATATCCTGCGTGTCGTAAAGGTCGGGATGCGCGTCGATATGCAGGATGTTCAACCGCTCGTACCGGTCGGCATGCGCCTTGATCAGAGGGAACGCGACCGAATGATCCCCGCCCAGCGACAACAGCCGCGCGCCGGTTGAAATGCGCTGTGCGGCCCCCGCTTCGATCCGGTCGATGGGTTCCTGCCCGCGCATCTCGAACACGTCCAGATCGCCGGTATCCCTGAAACGTTCGGTTGCGCCAAGGTCGGTGCCACCCTCGGCCGTCAGATTGGCGGCACCCGAATGCAGCGCCTCGCGAATGCGTCCGGGTGCGAAGGCCGGACCTTGCAGAAAGGAAGAGTGCAGGTCCAAAGGAACGCCCATCAGGGCGACGTCACCGGGGTTCAGATCATAGGACATGGGCCACCTGTCATCAGATTTTCTGTGATCTGGCGGGTGATGTCGAGAAAGGTCAAGGCCTAACGGCGGCGGATGACCTGCCACAGCCAGATCACCAGTAAAGCCCCCAGCACCGCGCCGACAAAACCTGACAACCACCCCATCATCGTCGCTAAAGCGCGCAGTAGGAAACCCCCGGCCAGAGCGCCCACGATACCGATCAGCATTGTCGTGGGAATATCAGCCTCGATCCGCATCAGGCGGGTGGCCAGAAAACCCGCAGCCGCACCGATGACGATCAGAGCGATGACGGGCATGTCAACTCCTCCAATGGGTCGGCACGATGATCAGCGCGCCGATTGAGGACAAAACCGCATTCAGCCCCGGTGGGCCAAAGCTGATACCGAACATGATGCGCACGAAATAGAACAGGAAAGCCCCACCGACGCAGATGATGATCGATTGAAGATAGCCGTTATGGGTAAAGCCGGTTTTCTCGGACAGGTATCCGACGATCCCGGCGATCACGACTGTACCCATTAGGACCATGAACATTCAGTGTTACTCCGATGTCAGCCGTGTGCCGATCGGGATCGGCCAGCCGCGCAGAAAGGTTTCCCGATCCTGCGCACCTTTACCAGCCCTTTGCAAGCGCAGCAGCTCGACCGCACCCTGCCCGCAGGCCACATGCAGATCACCGTTCAGCACCTGCCCCGGCTGGCCCTGCCCGTCTGCCCGGCGCGAGGCCAGCAATTTGATGCGCTCGCCCTCCATTTCGGTCCAGGCGCCGGGAAATGGCGACAGGCCACGAATCTGGCGGTCGATCTGTTCCGCCGAGCGCGACCAGTCGATCCGCGCCTCGGCCTTGTCGATCTTTGAGGCATAGGTCACACCATCCTCTGGCTGCGGCTCGGGCGTCAGTTCGGACAGGCGGTTCAGCGCCTTAACGATCAGATCCGCACCCATAACTGACAGGCGGTCGTGCAGTTGGGCCGTCGTTTCCTCAGGCTGGATCGGCGTCGCTTGCCGCAGCAGGACGGGGCCGGTGTCCAGCCCGGCCTCCATCTGCATGATGCAGACACCGGTTTCCGCATCCCCCGCCATGATCGCGCGATGAATCGGGGCCGCGCCGCGCCAGCGTGGCAACAGGCTGGCATGGATGTTCAGGCAGCCCTGATCCGGTGCATCCAGAATGGCTTGTGGCAGGATCAGCCCATAGGCCACGACAACCGCCACATCGGCGTTCAACGCGGCAAAGGCGGCCTGTTCCTCGGATGATTTTAGCGACACCGGATGGCGGACCGTCAGGCCCAGCGCCTCGGCCCGGGTGTGAACCGGTGTCGGGCGATCCTTCTTACCGCGACCCGCCGGGCGCGGCGGCTGGCAGTAGACAGCGGCGATCTCATGCCCGGCATCGACCAGCGCATCCAGAACCGGGACCGAGAAATCGGGCGTACCCATGAAAATGACGCGCATGATCGGCTCCAGACTATGCGGGTGCCGGGCTGAAGCCCGGCCTAGGTTGATTTTCGCGCCTTGCGCAGCAGCATGTCGCGTTTGACCTTGCTCAGTCGGTCGAAATACATCCGCCCGTTCAGATGGTCGATCTGATGCTGAACGCTGGTGGCTTCGATGCCCACAAAATCGCGGCGGTCGATCATTCCATTTTCGTTCAGAAACTTGACCGTCACAGCGCGCGGGCGCTTCACCTTGGCCGACACGCCGGGCAGGTTTGGGCTGGCCTCCTCATGTTCGCGCAATTCAATCGAACTGTGCAGGATTTCCGGGTTCGCAAGCCGCACGGCCCGGCCCCGCTCGGTCGAGCCATCTACCACGGCCAACCGTAGCATCACCCCGATCTGGGTGGCGGCAAGGCCAACGCCCGGCATCGCCTCCATCGTGTCGATCATATCGTCCCAGATCGCTCGGATGTCGTCGGTGATTTCGGCAACATCCTCAGCTTTGGTGCGCAGGCGTTTGTCAGGCCACGGCAGGCAGGTGCGAACCGTCATGTGCGCGCCTTTTCGCGTTTCAGCTTCTGCATCTTGCGCGTGATCATCTGCCGCTTCAGCGGCTTGAGGTAATCGATGAACAACTTGCCGTTCAGATGGTCGATCTCATGCTGTACGCAGGTGGCCCAAAGACCGTCGAACGTCTCGTGCTGGGCGTTACCGTTCTGATCCATCCAGGCCACATCCACGACCTTGGGGCGCGTCACCTCGGCATATTGTTCGGGGATCGACAGGCAACCCTCCTCATACACATTGGTTTCATCCGACGACGCAATGATCTCGGGGTTGAACATGACCAGCGGGCGCGGGGCCTCGCCCTCTTCCTTGACGCAATCCAGCACGATCAGCCTATCCAGCACACCGATCTGCGGCGCGGCCAGACCGATACCGGGCGCGTCATACATCGTCTCCAGCATGTCATCGGCCAGCTTGCGCAGCTCGTCCGTCAGGTCAGCCACGGGCGCGCAGACCTTTTTCAGGCGGGGGTCGGGATGGATCAGGATATTGCGTTTCATGGGGCTGATTTAGGCCATCGCGCCCGCCGCCGCAACGCCCCCCTTGCACATGCCCGATTTGCCGTTAGCTTTCGGCCAGAGAAACGGAGCTGACATGACCTTCAACACCCTGATCGACCGCCGCGGCACCCAGAGTTCAAAATGGGACAAGATGGAGCAACTCTATGGCGTTTCGCCCGAGGACGGGCTGGCCATGTGGACCGCCGATTCCGATTACCAGACAGCCCCCTGCGTGATCGATGCGGTCCGGCGCGCTGCGGATCATGGGGTGTTTGGCTATTCGTGGAAGCACCCCGAGTATCTGGCCGCGGTCCAATGGTGGATGCAGAACCGGCATGACTGGCAGATCGACACCGATTGGATTCTGACCACGCAAGGGCTGGGCAATGCAATCGCCCTGTGTCTGGACGTCTGGAGCGATCCGGGCGACGGCGTGGTGATCTTCACCCCCGTCTACCATGAATTCGCGCACAAGGTGAACAAGTCCGGCCGCCGCGTGGTCGAATGTCCGCTGGTCCGAGATGGCAACAGCTATGGGATCGATTTTGAGGACGCGCAGTCGCGGCTGGACGGGTCGGAAAAACTGTTGCTGTGGTGCTCACCCCAGAACCCGTCGGGACGTGTCTGGACGCCCGAGGAATTGCAGGCCGTCGCGGCGTTCGCGGATCGCAACGGGCTGATTCTGGTCTCGGATGAGATTCATCACGATCTTGTCTATCCCGGAGCAAAGTTTGTCCCGATGGATGTTGCAGCACCCGAGGCGCGCCCCTGGACCGTGACCCTGACGGCAGCGTCAAAGACCTTCAACATCGCCGGACAGCGCACCGGCAATATGATCATGCCCGACCCAAAGCTGCGCGCGGCGATGAATCACCGGTTGGTTACGCTGGACTATGACCCTGGCGCACTGGGCGTCGCCATGATTACCGCCGCCTATTCGCCGGAAGGGGCCGAATGGGTCGATGCCCAGGTCGCGCATCTGGACGGCAACCGCCGCCTGTTTGACGCCGCCATCGCGGATATCCCCGGCCTATGGTCGATGCCCCTGCAGGCGACCTATCTGGCGTGGGTAGATTTCTCGGGCACCGGTATGGATCATGCCGAGTTTGTCCGACGCCTGCGCGAGGATGCCCGTATCGCCACCTCATCCGGCCCCGGATTCGGATCGGGCGGAGAAACCTTCGAACGGTTCAATCTGGCCACCCAACGCGCGCGGGTCGAAGAGGCCTGCGCCCGGTTGAAACAGGCGTTTGGGGACCTGCAATAAGCCTGCTCTCGCCGGGCCGGATTGCCGTAGCGGGACCGACCGACAAAACCCGGCCCGAGAGGTTTCGCCCTACTCCTCGTGCCCCAGCAACGCGATTGGGGCATCCGGGGCGCGGTAGAAATCCAGCGGTGCTTTGTCATGGGCGGCAGTGCTGCGCTTGAACTCGTATCGCATTTCGCCACCCTCTTCCTCATCCGCGATGATCAGGCACTGATACAGGTGGTTGGCCCCGTCGTAGATATCGACCAGCCCGCGCAGGCGCGGCGTGGTCTCGGCCTCGACCGTAAAACCGTCTTTCCACAGTTTGAGGATTTTGTAGCGATTGTCGCCAATCTCTACCCGCAAACGGCTGGATTTCTTCAGGGATGCGATTCGCGCAGCGTCCAATTCGGCGCGAATCTCCTTGGAAACATAGGTACTCATCAAAAATATCCCCCTTGAATGCATAATATTGTGAACACCGATACGTAAAAATCCAGTGAACTGCGTCACATAGGCTGAACCGAGCGGCAAAATGTTGCGCGGACATCTCAGGCCTGTCTGTGCGCAAACGCAGGTTGGTTGCGCAAAAGCTGGGATAGGAAGGGCAGCCTCTGCGCCCTATCTTTGCCCTGACACTTGGGATGCGGAGGACGCGCGATGGGCCTGCTGGTCGACGGAAAATGGCACGACACATGGTATGACACCAAATCCACTGGCGGAGCATTCAAACGCAGCGCCGCGCAGTTTCGCAACTGGCTGACCGCCGATGGCAGCGCGGGCCCGTCGGGCAAGGCGGGCTTCAAGGCGGAGCCGGGACGCTATCACCTCTATGTCTCGCACGCCTGCCCCTGGGCGCATCGCACGCTGATCTTCCGCGAGCTAAAAGGCTTAAGCGATCTGATCCCGGTCTCGGTCGTGCATCCTGACATGATGGACAAGGGCTGGACGTTTGAGACGGACGATCACGGCGCAACAGGCGACGCCCTCTACGGTCTGGATTTCGCCCATCAGATCTATACCAAGGCCGATCCCGGCTATTCCGGGCGCGTTACGGTTCCGATCCTGTGGGACAAGCAGCAACAAACCATCGTGTCGAACGAAAGCTCGGAAATCATCCGCATGTTCAATTCCGCCTTCGACGGGATCACCGGAAACACCGATGATTACTGGCCCGAGGCGATGCGCGACGACATCGAAGAGGTCAACGCCCGCATCTATTCCGACGTCAATAACGGCGTCTACAAATCCGGCTTTGCCACCACGCAAGAAGCTTATGATACCGCCGTTCATCCGCTGTTCGACACGCTGGACTGGCTGGAGGACCGGCTGGGCCACAACCGCTATCTGATGGGGGATCGCGTGACCGAGGCGGACTGGCGCCTGTTCACCACCCTGATCCGCTTTGATCCGGTCTATCACCTGCATTTCAAATGCAACAAAAGGCGGCTGGTCGATTATCCGAACCTCTGGGCTTATACCCGCGAGCTATACCAATGGCCGGGCGTTGCGCAGACGGTGAACATGAACCATATCGTGCGGCACTATCACTACAGCCATGACAGCATCAATCCGCACCGGATCATCCCGGTGAACCCGGCGCTGGACTACATGGAACCGCATGGTCGTGGTCAGCGACCCGCCGCGTAATGTTCAACCATCGCCGCCAGATCCTCTGGCGGCGTTGCACTTTGCACATAGGCACAGGCATTGGGGCTGTGGGCAAAGATGGACCCGTCCGAAAAAAACGTGGTGTTGGTGACAAAGATCACCCGCGCCTCGGGGCGGCGATAACTGGCGAAATCGGCCACGGCCAGCGCACTGCCGCTTTCCAGCACCAGATCCAGCACGATGATGTCAAAGGCCGTGCCATACAGCGCGAGGATCGCAGCCTCTTGCCCGGCGACCAGTTCAACCTCGGCACCTTGTCGTTCCAGATGCCTTTTCCAGACCCGACCAAGGTCGGGGTTACTCTCAACAATCAGAACTTTCATTTGCAACAACCTCGGCACTTGGTATGGTGAGTGGTGCCGACCCCCGTGGTCTGTGATCCCGTGATTTCCTTAACAAAGTGTTAACGATGGTGCCGACACGCGCTGTTCACGCGGATTTGCTTGTCAAAACGGCAAAAATCCGCTTGAAGCAGGTCGAATCCGGCGTTTGGGACTTATGGCGCGATGACTGACACCAATTTGAACCCGCGCACCAAACGCGACCACGGCGGCGGGCTGGACGATGCGATCAAGCGGTATGGCGGCACGCGGGACGGATGGATTGATCTGTCCACCGGAATCAACCCGCACCCCTATCAGGTCTCAGACCTGATCGCGTCAGACTGGACGCAACTACCCGATCATGGCGCGTTCGAACGGCTCAGCGAGGCCGCGCGCCGCTTTTGGTCCGTCCCGGACGCCGCCGCGATTCTGCCCGCGCCCGGAGCGTCAGCCGTAATCGCGCGCCTGCCCGCACTTGCCGCGCCCGGTCGGGTTCAGATCACGACGCCAACCTATAACGAACACGCCGCCGCCTTTTCCGCACAAGGCTGGCAGGTGCATGCGGATGCCCCGGCTGAGGCCCGCGTCATCGTGCACCCCAACAACCCGGACGGGCGGCTTTGGCAGGAGGCCGACGCCAACGCCCCCCTGACAGTGATCGACGAAAGCTTTTGCGACGTAATCCCCGAAGCTTCCTTGATCCATTTGGCATCTCGTCCCGGTATCATTGTTCTGAAGAGCTTTGGCAAATTCTGGGGGCTGGCCGGGCTGCGCCTGGGTTTTGCCATTGGTCAACCTGACACAATTGCCAGGTTGAACGATCTGACCGGGCCATGGGCGGTATCCGGCCCCGCCCTGCGCATCGGCACACGCGCCTTGCAGGACGAGGCTTGGGCCGCGCAAACCCGAACCAGACTGGCGCAGGAGGCAGCCCGTCTGGACACAATGCTGACAAGCAAAGGGGCCAAGCTGGTGAGCGGAACGTCCCTGTTCCGTCTCTATAATGTTGATGATGCGCACGTCTGGCAGGACCGTCTGGCTCAGGCTCATATCTGGAGCCGCATCTTCCCCTATTCCAAAACCTATCTGCGCCTCGGCCTGCCCCCCTCGGACGGCTGGTCCCGGCTGGACGCCGCGTTATGAGCGCAGCGCTGCTGCTGGCCTGCGCCCTGTGTCTGGACGCAGCGTTGGGTGAGCCTGATTGGCTGTGGTCGCGCCTGCGTCATCCTGCGGTGCTTATGGGCAATGGGGTCGGCCAACTCGACAAACGCCTGAACCAGGGCGGAAACAAACGCCTCAAGGGCGTGATCGCGCTGGTTCTGCTGGTCGGTATCGCCGGGGCGTTGGGCTGGCTTCTGGCCTTGCTGGGACCGGTGGTCGAGGTCGTGATTTGTGCGATCCTTCTGGCCCAGAACTCGCTGGTTGCCCATGTCCGCGCCGTGGGCGACGGGTTGCTTGACTCGATCACCGAAGGGCGCGCCACAGTCGCCATGATCGTCTCGCGCGATATCTCCGACATGACCGAGGCTCAGGTCGCGCGGTCAGCCATCGAAAGCGCCGCCGAGAACCTGAGCGACGGCGTCATTGCGCCTGCTTTCTGGTTCCTGATCGGGGGGCTGCCGGGGCTGCTGATCTACAAGGCCGTCAACACCGCAGACAGCATGATCGGGTACCGAAACGAAACCTATCGCGACTTCGGCTGGGCCTCGGCCCGGTTTGACGATCTGCTGAATCTGATCCCGGCGCGACTGACCTGCCTGATGATCGTCGCACTTTCGGGCCAATGGTCCCGCTGGACCGAGATCATCGCGGACGCGCGCCGCCATATCTCACCCAATGCCGGATGGCCCGAAGCGGCAATGGCACGCGCGCTGGACATCGCCTTGGCCGGACCCCGCAGCTATCACGGGCAATTGCGCGATCTGGCCTGGGTGAACGGGAATGCAAGGCGCGAGATCGGCGCGGCAGAGGTTTTCCGCGCATGCCGTATGCTGTGGTCCGTCTGGGGGCTTGCACTCGGCCTCGTGTCAGTGTGGGTTGGGGTCACGCTGATTTTCTAAAGGACACCTTATGCGCTTGTTGCCTTCCCTGTTCGTCGCCGCCTTGTTTTCGGCACCCGCTTTTGCCCAATGCGGTGGCGGGTTCAGCCAGTTCGTGGGCGGCCTGAAAACCGAAGCGGTGCAGAAGGGTTTTGATCAGGGCACCGTCGATGCGTTCTTTCAGGGCGTTCAGCAGGACGGCGCTGTGCTGCGGGCTGACCGGGCGCAGGGCGTGTTCCAGATGCCTTTCATTGATTTCTCGCGCCGCCTGATCTCGCAAAACCGGATTGACCGCGGCCAGTCCATGTCGCGCAAATACGAGGCCGTGTTTGACCGGATCGAGCGGGAATACGGTGTCTCGCGCGGCGTGTTGCTGGCCTTCTGGGCGTTCGAAACCGATTACGGCGCGGTTCAGGGCGATTTCAACACCCGCAATGCGCTGGTGACGCTGGCCCATGACTGCCGCCGCCCCGAGCTGTTTCGCCCGCAGATCTTCGCCGCGATCGAGCTATTCAGCCAAGGCAATTTCAACCCGCAGCGCACGACCGGAGCCTGGGCCGGTGAGATCGGTATGGTTCAGATGCTTCCGCAGGACATTCTGGACAATGGTGTAGACGGGGATGGGGACGGTCAGGTCTCGCTCAAGACCTCGGCCCCCGATGCGCTGATGTCCGGGGGCAAGATGCTGTCCCATCTGGGCTGGCAACCCGGCCAGCCCTGGTTGCAGGAAGTCACCGTGCCCGCGCAGATGGACTGGTCCCTGTCAGGCCCCGGCAAACCGCGTTCGGTGGCCGAGTGGCAGGCGATGGGCATCGAGGCACGCAGCGGGTCTTTGGCCGACCTGCCCGCCTCACTGATCCTGCCGCAGGGCCACAAGGGTCCTGCCTTTCTGGCCTATCCGAATTTCGACGTCTATTTCGAATGGAACCAAAGCTTCGTCTACGTCCTGACCGCCGCCTATTTCGGCACCCGTCTGGAAGGCGGCCAGATATACAACGCGGGCAACCCGACACCGGGCTTGTCGGATGCCCAGATGAAACAGCTACAAACCAAGCTACAGGCGCGCGGGCATGACGTCGGCAAGATCGACGGCATTCTGGGCGCAGGAACCCGGGCGGCTGTTCAGGCGGAACAGGTGCGGCTGGGATTGCCGGCGGATGCTTGGCCAACGGCGGAATTGCTGGGGAAGTTGTAGCCCATTAATCGCCTTGATCGCTTTCAAAGACAGGCCGCGGTGCACCTGTATCGTCCAAAGCAACAAATACGAAATCCGCGTCGGTTACCTTTTGACCATTGTGGGATTGTCTCGGGCGTGCCCAGACATCCACATGCACACGCATGGATGTGCGACCAATTTTAACCAACGTTGCGTAAAGCGTCACTTCATCCCCAACCTTGACCGGTTGCAGGAACTGCATTGCTTCGACCGATACCGTCGCTGTTCGCCCCTGTGCCACGCGCGCCGCCATATTGCCCGCAGCCAGATCCATTTGCGACATCAACCACCCACCGAAAATGTCACCCGCCGGATTGGTGTCAGCGGGCATCGCAATGGTGCGAATGACAAGAACGCCGTCATCCTGCTGGCGACCATGCGATCCTCGTTTTTTTCCAAGTGCGAGCCGTGTGTCGGTGTCTTCAGTCACAGATCAAGTCCTTCGATGGGCAGATGTCAGGCAAGTATCTCGTCAGTCTGACAAGTTTAGCGTTCAAACTAAAGAGACGACCTATTTGCATGGTGGTTAAAGGCTGACCACATTGCCGACTATCACTCCGGCCGCACCGGATACCGATCCCCCTTCTCATCGATCAGGATCAGCCGCTCTCCACTGCGCACATACAGGTCACACCGGCTGAAGCCGTTGCGATAGGCGATGCAGACGCTGCCATCTTCGGCGATGCTGTAGGTGCCGAAGGCCGATTCTCCGCTGGCATAGGTGTAGGAATAAGCCCCGCCCGCCGAAAACTTGGATTGACCGTCATCGTAAAAAGTCAGCGTGCGGCCCGCCAATGCATCCAGTTCCTCGGGGCTGAGGGGGACGTCGCCGGGTTTGGTTGGCCATTCAGCCGCCGCAAGCGGGCTGGCGAATAGCAAGGCAAGGATCAGAATACGTCTCATGCGCCCAAGTTAGCCCGATATCTTCGCAACGTTCATAACGTTGCGGTGAGCGGTCAGGCCACCATCTGCTCGGCCTTTTTCAGATCGACCGAGACCAGTTGGCTGACGCCCTGTTCCTGCATGGTCACACCAAACAGCCGGTCCATCCGCGCCATCGTCACCGCGTGGTGGGTGATGATCAGGAACCGCGTGTCGGTCTGGCGGCACATCTCGTCCAGCAGATCGCAGAAACGGGTGACGTTGGCGTCGTCAAGCGGCGCGTCGACCTCGTCCAGAACACAGATCGGGGCGGGGTTGGCGAGGAACACGCCAAAGATCAGCGCCGTCGCGGTCAGGGTCTGCTCACCACCCGACAGCAGACTGAGGGTCGAGAGCTTCTTGCCCGGCGGCTGGCACATGATCTCAAGCCCGGCATCCAGCGGATCGTCGCTTTCGACCATGACCAGATTGGCCTCACCGCCGCCAAACAAGTGCTTGAACAACATCGCGAAGTTCGAATTCACCTGTTCGAACGCGGTCAGCAGCCGCTCGCGGCCTTCGCGGTTGAGGCTGGCGATGCCGCTGCGCAGGGCCTTGATGGCCTCTTCCAGATCGGCCTTTTCGCCGTTCAGGGTGTCGAACTCTTCCTGAACTTCCTTGGCATCCTCCTCGGCGCGCAGGTTCACCGCACCCATTGCGTCGCGCTGGCGCTTGTGGCGGTTCACCTCGGCCTCCAGCGCGTCGGCGGCGGGCATCTGGTCCGGGTTCACGTCCAACTGGTTCAGCAACTGGTTTGGCGTCAGTTGCTGATCCTCAGCAATCCGCTCAGCCGCGGCGACGACGCTTTCCCTGGCCGCATCGCACCGCGCCTCGGCGGCCGCGCGGGTTTCGCGCGCTTCGGAGGCCAGCCGTTCCGCCTCGCGCTCGGCCAGCACAACTTCGCGCTGCTGGGTCTCGGCCTCGGCCAGCTTGTCGGCGGCCTCGGCACGGCGGGCCTCGGCAGTTTCGATCAGCTCGTTCAGTTCCTCGCGCGCCTCGGCAATCTCGCCGGGGGCGGCCATGGCCTCGGTCAGTTCCTCTTCCGAGCTTTCCTTGCGTTCGGCCAGTTCCGAGATGCGCTTTTCGGCAGTTTCCAGACGGTGTTTCCACCCGCTGAGGTCTTTCGTCACCTCTTGGCTGCGGCGCGTCCGCGCCTCGCCCTCGCGGCGCAGTTCGTCATGGGTCGAGCGGTGGGTCAGCATGGTGATCCGCGCCGCCTCGACCGTCTGTTTGATATCTTCGACCTGCGCGCGGGCGCTGTCGAGATCACCCAGCCCAGTCAACGCGCCCTCGGCCTCGCGCAGCTGCGCGCGGGCGGACATGGCATCCTCTTTGTGGCGGTCCACGGCGAGGGTCAGCGTTTCCAGCTTGCCCTGTGCCAGATTGCGGTCGGCCTCGGCCCGGCTGAGCAAGCGGGCGGTTTCAGCCATGCGCTGATCGGCGGCGCGGCGGGCTTCGCGCGCGCGGCGGTCGGCTTCGGTGACATCGGCCAGTTGCTGTGACAGCGCCTCATGCGCGGCGCGGGCGCCGTCAGCCTGCGCCTCGGTCCGGGCCAGTTCCTGTTTCAGCGCCTCCAGCTTGTTGAGCTGCTCCAGACGCAGGGCCGCCGCACTTGGCGCATCCTCGGCCCAGGCACGGAACCCGTCCCAGCGCCACAGATCGCCCGAGCGCGATACCAGCCGTTGACCCGGCTGCAATGATGCCTGCAACCGCGCACCCTGATCCGCATCAACCAGCCCGATCTGAGCAATCCGGCGGCTGAGACGATCGGGGCCGGATACATGCAGCGCCAGCGGCTCAGCACCTTCCGGCAGTGGTTGGTCTGCGTCATATCCCGCAACCTGCACCCAGCCCGACGGGCCATCTCCATCCACCAACGGAGCACGCAAATCATCGGCCAATGCCGCGCCCAGAGCTTTTTCATAGCCCGGCTCAACACGCAGCAGGTCCAGCACTTGCCCGCCCTCGGCTGTATCTCGTTCGACCAGTTTGGCCAGCGCCGACGTCTCGGCGCGAATTGCGCCCAGCTCGCCCTCAGCCTCGGACCGTTGCGCACGGGCCTCGGCCTCACGCGCCTGGGTGTCGTTGCGCAACTCATCTGCGGCGGCCAAGGCCTCTTCGGCGGCTTCAGCCGCTTCGCGGGCCTCTTCTTCGCCCTCTTGCGCAGACTCGAACGCCTCGCTGGCCCGAGTCAGGGCCGATTTGGCGTCAGCAACTGCCGAGCGGGCCTTGTCCTCTTCGGCTTCCGACCGGGCCAATGTCTTGCGGCTGTCCTCGACCAGACGCTGCGCGGACTGGTGACGCGCGACAAGGCGGGCCATATCCTCGGTCTGCTGTGACAGGTGATCCTCGCGGTCCTGCAGCACCGATGCGGCCTCGCGCGCAATCTCAGCGGCCTCAGAGACCTTGTCGTCATGCCCCTCGGCGGCCTTGGCCAGTTCGCGGGCTTCCCATTCCAAACGCTCGATCATCTCACCCGCGTCGCGGTTCAGACCGGCCTCGCGCTCGATATCGTTGCCCAGTTGCCTGATCCGGTTGGTCAGCGTCTCGATGGTCTGGCGCGCGCGGGTCTCCTGATCCGAAAGCTGATCGCGCTGCACCTGCTGGCGTTGCAGGACGGCGGCGGCGATGGCTTCTTCCTCGCGCAGGGGTGGCAAGGTCTCTTCGATCTCGGCGCGTTTGGCGGCTGCGGCGCGGGCTTCGGCCTCGGCCCGGGACGCTTCGGTCAGGCGCTCGCGTAGCTTTTCCTCGGCCTGCTGGCGGGCCATGTCGGCCTCTTTCCAGCGGCGATACAGCAACATCCCCTCGGCCTGCCGCAATTGCTCGCCAATTTCACGATACCGCGCGGCCTGACGGGCCTGACGCGCCAGCTGCGCCAGTTGCGCGCCCAACTGTTCCAGCACGTCATCGACACGGGTCAGGTTGGTCTCGGTCCCTTTCAGCTTCAACTCGGCCTCGTGCCGGCGCTGATAAAGGCCGGAGATTCCCGCAGCCTCCTCAAGAATGCGGCGGCGGGCGCGGGGCTTGGCGTTGATCAGTTCGGCAATGCGGTTCTGCCCCACCAGCGCCGGGGAATGCGCCCCGGTCGAGGCGTCGGCGAACAGCATCTGCACGTCACGCGCCCGCACGTCCTTGCCGTTTGTCTTGTAGGCACTGCCCACATCGCGGGTGATGCGGCGCACGATCTCAAGCTGATCGCTGTCGTTGAACCCCGAGGGCGCGAGGCGTTCTGAGTTGTCCATGGTCAGGACCACTTCGGCGAAATTGCGCGCCGGACGCGTGGCGGCACCGGCAAAGATCACATCCTCCATCGCGCCGCCGCGCATGGATTTGGGGCGGTTTTCGCCCATGACCCAGCGCAGAGCCTCAAGCAGGTTGGACTTACCGCAGCCGTTGGGCCCCACCACACCGGTCAACCCGTCCGCGATGATCAGATCGGTCGGATCCACAAAGCTTTTGAAGCCGGTCAGTTTGAGTTTGCTAAAGCGCAAAAGCGACGAGTCCCTTGATTCCTGTTGTCAGGAAGTCTGCGCAACGGAGGGGCGAGGTGTCAACGTGATTGCGCAGGATATGGGATATTGGCCCGACTTATCCACAATATCTTGCCGAAATACGCAAATAAGCGCAGTTCTCAATATGGCGTACACTCGAACACTTCGTAGGCATAGCCGCTGGACGCGCCATAGTTGATACATTCGTAATTGGGTCGCGAGATGGCGGTCAGCAGCAACCGCTCCCCCGCCTCGCGGTCGCAACCCAAAACGCCGACCGTCACCGCCGCATCGCCCAGCACATCCAGGATCGGGCAACCCGACACCTGCGCCATGGCCAGCGCTGCACGATCCCGGATTGGGCCAAGGCGTGGGGCGTATTGCGCGTTGACGCGGACCGCCTCGGCCAGTTCGCCGCGCACGCGCACGTCAAACACACTGCCGTTTACGGCAACGCGCGTGGCAGGGACGTTGCGAAAATGGGGCGTGCCAGCCGAACAGGCCGCAAGCAGTAAGAGGGCGAGATACCGGATCATGCCGCAGGGTTGCAGCAAATTGGTTAACAGACCCTTTCCGCGTTAGGCCCGCAGCGCGTTGCCCAACCTGCGGATACCCTCGCGGATCGTTGCCTCATCCGAATTGGAAAAGCTCAGCCGGATGGTATTGGCCCCGCTGCCGTCCGGAAAGAACGCCTGACCGGGCACAAACGCTACCTTCTCGGTCGCCAACGCACGCGCGAGCAGTTCGGACCCGTCTGTGTCCACCGCAAGCGTGACCCAGATGAACATGCCGCCCTCGGGGCGGGTCCAGACCACGCCATCCGGCATGTGCTGCTGCAAGGCGGCCAGCATCGCATCGCGCCGCGCCTGATAGGTTGCGCGGACCTTGGGGATATGGGTGTCGAAACACGCCTCGGCCACCTGATGCACGGCCATCTGGTTGATGGTGGCCGAGTGCAGATCAGCGGCCTGTTTCATCAGCACCATCTGCGAGATGACCGGCTTGGCAGCGACCACCCAGCCCATCCGCAATCCCGGCGACAGTGTTTTCGAAAAGCTGCCGCAATAGATCGTGCGGCAGTTTTCAATCGTTCCTTTCTGCGCGAGTTCCAGCGCCAGAACCGGTGGAATAGCCTCGCCATCATAACGCAGGGCCTGATACGCCCCATCCTCGATCACCGCGCATTCCAGTTCTTCGGCCAGGTCCAGCAACGCCTCGCGCCCACGCAAATCCACCGTCTCTCCGGTCGGGTTCGAGAAATCCGGTGACAGATAGGCGAACTTGACCGCCCCGTCCCCGGCCGCCTCACGATATTCCGCTGCACCGCGATTGCCGTTGATGCTGAGCCGGTCAAAGCGCGGCTCATAGGCGTTGAAAGCTGCCAAAGCCCCAAGATAGGTTGGCCATCCGACCAGGGCCGTATCGCCCGGCGACAAGAACAGCTTACCAAGATAGTCCAGCGCCTGTTGCGAGCCCGAGGTGATCAGGATGTTGTCGACCTCACACTCGACCCCGATCTCCCGCATATGGCGGACCAGCCACTCGCGCAGCGGCGCATAGCCTTCGCTGACCGAGTATTGCAGCGCCTGCGCCTGAGTGTCCGGCCCAAGCGCTGTCTGGAACGCCTGTGAAAACGCATCTGCCGGGAACAGGGCCGGATCCGGGATTCCACCAGCGAATGAGATAATGCCGGGCTGGTCCAACAGCTTCAGCAATTCCCGTATCTCGGACGCTTTCATTCTGGACGTGCGGGTGGCGAACAGGGTCTGCGCGGTCATGAGGCTCCTCCGATCTCAATTCGGGCAGCCTATGCAGAACAGTATTAAAGTCAACAATACTGACCTAATGTTTCAATCAAAGTGAAACCGCCCTTCTTGAACCCGAACCCCCACTGTGGTCATATGTTTTGACCAATTTTGGACGTGTATATGCCCTTTCAAAAAGTTCAGACCGAAAAGCTGTCGAGTGCAGTTGTCCGGCAGATCGAATTGCTCATCCTACGCGGCATCCTGCGCCCCGGCGAGCGTCTGCCGTCGGAGCGGGAATTGGCCGAGCGCATGGGCGTGTCACGCCCATCTTTGCGGGATGCCATTTCCGATCTGCAGGACCAAGGGTTGCTGACCGCAAAGGCCGGATCCGGTATCTATGTGGCCGAAGTTCTGGGCTCGGCCTTTTCCCCTGCCCTGATCCGGTTGTTCAGCAGCCATGACGAGGCAGTGTTCGACTATCTGTCCTTCCGCCGGGATATGGAGGGGCTGGCCGCCGAACGCGCTGCGCGGCTTGGGTCCACCAGCGATCTTAAGGTGGTTCAGGCCATTTTCGACCGGATGGAGACGGCACATGAGCGCAACGCCGCCGAAGAAGAAGCCGGGTTGGACGCCGAGTTTCACATGGCCATTATTGAGGCCAGCCATAACGTTGTCATGCTGCACATGATGCGGTCGATGTACGATCTGCTCCGGCAGGGTGTGTTTTACAACCGCCAGATGATGTTTCAGCAACGCGCCACGCGTGAGGCCATTCTGGACCAGCACCGCGCGATCAACACAGCCCTGCAAGCTCGGGATCCCGAGGCCACCCGTTTGGCGGTCGAACAGCATCTGGATTTCGTCGAGCGCTGCATGAAGGATCAGCAAAAGGCCGAACGCAACGAGGCGATTGCACAGCAACGCCTGGCGCATGAGACGGGTCAAGCCTAGGCGCAGAAACCGCTTTGGGCACCTGAAACAAAAAACCCGGCGACTGCGCCGGGTTTTCTTAATTCGGGATAGGCAATTGTCAGTGCAGCTTTTCGCCCACGTCAGCAATGGCCGCATCGATCAGCTTGTTGGCCTGAGCGGCGGTCATCTGCTGGGCCAGCACCGCGTTTGCCGCCGAAACAGCAACGGTGATGGCCTGATCGCGCACTTCCTTCACAGCCGAAGCTTCTGCCGACGCGATCTGGTCCTGTGCGGCCGCCAGACGGCGCGCGATGGATTTCTCCAGATCAACCTTGGCTTGCTCTGCTGCCAGCGCCGCGTCATCCTTGGCCGCAGCCACGATGGCATCCGCCTGTGTCTGCACTTCGCGCTGCTTACGCTCGTACGAGGCCAGCAGGCTGCGCGCTTCTTCATGCAGGGCGCGGGCTTCGTCCAGTTCGGACTTGATGCCCTCGGCCCGGTTGTCCAACGCGCCACCGATCATGCCGGGGACCTTGAAGTAGAACAGGACCGCGATGAAGACGATGAAGCCCAGAGTGACGACAAAGTCCGTATTGCCAAGCGAGAAAAACGGGCCGCTAGCGGCCAGCGCCGGGCTTGCGGCACCGATGGTCAGGATAAGGGCAAGAGTGTTCCGCATGTCACTTATCCTTTCATCTGCGCATCAACGGCACCGTCGATGGCTTTGGCATCCGCCTCGCCGCCCAGTGCTGTGACCAGTTCAGCCGCCGTATCCTTGGCAACCACTTGAATGCTTTCCAGCGCACCGGCACGGATGTCGGCAATTGCCTTTTCCGATTCAGCCGCCTTTGCAGCGATTTCCGCGTCCGCCTTGGCAATCGCGTCATCCAGACCAGCCTGGATTTCCGCGCGGGCTTCCGCTGCGATACGCTGTGCCTCAGAACGGGCATCGGCCAGCGCCTTGTTATAGGCCTCTTCAGCCTCGACCGCTTTGGCCTTCAGATCTTCGGCCGCAGCCAGGTCATTTGTAATGGTCCCCTGACGTTCAGCCAGGATTGCCGCGATGCGGGGCAAGGCCACGCGGGACAGGACCAGAAAGATGACGACCAGCGTAATGACCAGCCAGAAAATCTGGTTGGGGAACCAATCGAAGCAGAGCTGCGGCATCCCGATGGCAGAGCCATAGGAGTCGACGCACGAGCCGGCTACCTCTTTAGTAATGGGTTCAGTCGCCATGATATCCTCCGTCGGAAACTTGTCTTTACAACAGGTGGGCCGCTATGGCTTGGGCCCACCTGCGCGTAAGGATCAGGTTCCGCAGATTATACGGCGAACATCAGCAGCAGCGAGACCAGGAATGCGAAGATCCCCAGGGCTTCTGCGAACGCGATACCGATGAACAGGGTTGCGGTCTGCGAAGCAGCCGCCGAAGGGTTGCGCAGGGCGCCGGCCAGGAAGTTGCCTGCAACGTTGCCCACCCCGATTGCGGCTGCGCCGGAACCGATTGCTGCCAGGCCTGCGCCGATGTGTGCGAGATCGCCTTCCATGATGTATCTCCTTACGAATTGGAAGTTTCGATGTTGGGTTATCGTTCCTGCGTAGGATGGGTGATTTCACCCATCTTTAGTGATGCGGATGCAGAGCGTCCTTCAGGTAAACACAGGTCAGAATGGTGAAAACGTAGGCCTGAATGAAGGACACGAGGACCTCGAGGCCGTACATTGCGGTGATCGCCAGAACGGACACGGGCGAGATCGCGGCGATCGCGGCAAAGCCTGCGAACACCTTGATAACAGCGTGGCCTGCCATGACGTTACCGGCAAGACGAATGGAGTGGCTGACCGGGCGCACGAAGTACGAGATCAGCTCGATGATCGCCAGAATGGGACGCAGCGCCAGCGGCGCGCTGGACACCCAGAACAGGCTCAGGAAGCCTGCGCCGTTCTTGACAAAGCCCAGCACGGTCACGGTCAGGAAGACCGACAGCGCCAGCGGGATGGTCACGGCGAAATGCGACGTTGTGGTGAAGGACATGGGGATCATGCCCAGGAAGTTCGCGCAGACGATGAACATGAACAGGGTCATGACATAGGGGAAGTACTTGACGCCTTCCTTGCCGCAGATGTCTTCCAGCATCTTGTAGATGAAGCCATAGGCCAGTTCTGCGACCGACTGCATCCGGGTCGGAACAATCGCGCGCTTCGAGGTCGGCACGATCAGCAGCAGAATGATGGCCACGATCGCAAGGAACAGCCACAGCGTCACGTTGGTGATCGTGAACATGCCCACCGCACCGTCACCGAACAACGGCTTAACGATGAACTGATCCATCGGGTGGAAAACCAGGCTGCTGCCTTCTGCTGCGGTGGTCTCAGTTGCCACGTTCAGTCCCTCTCGTCCTTCTCGGCCGCCTCAGCCGCCGCTTGTTTCTCTTGAACCTCTTTCGCGCTGCGGAGCATAACCTTCACGCCCGAGACAAGGCCCAGCAATGTGAACAGCACCAGAAAGATCGGGATCGTCCCGAACAGGCTGTCCAGCCCGTATCCGATGCCAAATCCGATCCCCAGACCGGATACCATTTCGATGACCATCCTCCAGGCAAGCTCGCCCCCGGACACGTCAGCACCCGCACGAGGCTTTGGCGCTTTCGCCTTTTTCGCCGCGTCGATCTTGGCCTCCAGCTGCGCCATACGCTGCTTTTGGTCGTCATCGGTCACGGACGTTTTCCTCGCACAGTCTTGGGGCTAGGTGCTAAGGGGCGCAGGGCACAGAGTCAACGGTGTTGAGCGCCCGAATTGCCGCAGGATAAACGCCTGTTTTCATTCGGTATTTTTGCTGGGGAGGTGCAGGTAAATCGCAGGTCAAAGGGTGGGCAATCCGAAATCACCCTGAATCCACATATTCAACCAAATGGTTGACCAAACTCCGGCGCTGTGGTTCAGCGGGATCATGTCCGACGACCTTGACACCGTATTCGCCGCCCTGGCCGACCCGACCCGGCGCACCATCCTTGCGATGTTGCTTGAGGATGATATGGCCGTCACAGACGTGGCCGAACCGTTCGAGATGTCGCTGGCCGCGATCTCGAAACACCTGGTCATTCTGACCAAGGCCGGGCTGATCTCTCAGGAAAAGCGCGGGCGGGTGAAGTGGTGCAAGCTGGAGCCCGACGCCTTGCGGACGGCCTCGGTCTGGATGCAGGGCTTCGGACAGTTCGAGCCGGTGAACCTGGACGCGTTCGAGCGGTTTCTTGAGGTCGAACTGCCCGCGACGGATGGCGCGGATGACTCGCCTACCTGACGACAAACACGGCCACTTTGGCGTGTTTCGCCAGATACCCGGCATGGCTTGAGAAGATATAGTCCGTGATCCGAGGCGCGTGTGTACCCACAACGATCAGATCGGCGCCAATTTCTTCGGCTGCACGCGTCAGATCCCCATCAACTTCGACCGCAACATCGACTGAATGGATGTTCTTAGTGCCGACCTCTGCGCCGCTCTTGGCCGACAGGTCATCAGCCAAAGCCGCAAGGTCCTTGGCGATAGAGGCGTCCGATGCGGTGACATCACCGGGTTGGGTTCCGGTCACGCTGACCAGGGTCACACGTGCGTTTTGCCATTTGGCCATCTCACCCGCCACAGCAACGGCTTTTTGCACTTCGGGCGGCAAGTGAAGATCGACGGGGATCATGATGTGATTGAACATTTCGTCCTCCTCTTCCTTGTGGAAAGTATAGAAGACATGCCCCGTTTCAGCCTTGATCTGCCTCAACGGAGGGGCTGTTCGCCCCCTTGGCGAACAACACAGCCGAACCGCAATCAGCCGGGTATGACGCTGTAAATGACGCCTGTTGTGTCCGCCGAACACGTCCATGGGCGGCTTTGCCCGGCAACAGTAACCGCTGTGACGGAGCCCCGTGGGTCGGGCTGCGTTTCCAGCGCCTTGACGTCTTCAATACGCGTGCCGCTTTCGGCAGAGACCAGCGCCTCGCAACTGGCTTGCAGCGATGTCTCGTTGCCGGAGCCCTGCAAGTTGTTTTGCGCACACGCGCCCAGTGCGATCAAAACCGCGCCCGTTAGAATTGGCTTCATTCCCCTGCCCTCGTTTTCGTTTTGGCCGGTGGGATGCTGCCAGAAGCTGATGGGAACACAAGCGTCAATCTGCACTGCGCCGAAGGGATGCCGGCTCGGGGATTTCCTCTTTCAGCAGCAAGAGAAGGGCCAGAATTGTCAGGGCAATGCCCAACACGATCAGCCCGGTCGGCACACCGTTGCCCAACGCAATCTCCCACAGGATGACCCAACTGGGCACCAAATAGGTATACGCCATGACTTTGGCCGAGGGCAGCTTCAGCGCCGCAAACTGGACCAGAACGAAGCTGGCTGCCGTTGCAAAGAAGGACAGGTACAGCAGCCCGATCCAGACGATGCCCGGCAGGCTGAACCAATTGGTGCTGATAATATCTGACCAGCCGAAGGCCGTCAGCAGGACGCACCCGGCCAGCAGGGTGCCAAAGGTGAACACCACCGCCGGTTCGCCCCGGTTCAGCTTGCGGACCATGGGCGTATAGATTGCGTGGGCGACGCAGCCCACGAAATAGATGACCTCACCCACCCCGATCTGGAAGGCCCGGAACAACTGCCAGTCGGCGCGAAAAATCACCCACAATGCGCCGACCGCCCCGACGGACAGGGCCAAAGCCATCCGCGGGGTTGTGACCTGCCTCAGCAACACCCACCCCGCAATGGCCGAGACAACCGGCGTCAGCGTGAACACGGCGGCAGCACTGACCGGCGGAGCGGTCTGCAGGCCGTAGAACATCAGGACAAAATAGGTGGCGAACAGACCGCCCAGAACCAAATAGCGCCACGGGGCCTGCGCGGCGGAACGTGGCACACCGGTCGTGGCATAGGCAGCAATCCCAATTACCACCGCCGCAATCGCAAAGCGCACCGCGTTCAAAGCGGCTGGGGCGATCTCATTCGCGATCATCGACCCCAGCGAGAAGCTGCCTGCCACCAGCGCCGAAAAGCACAACATGGCCAGATGGCCACGGGCGTGCGGCGTCATGGCAGCCAGGTCCGCGACTGTTCCTTCAGGAAGGACAGGAACGCCTGCACCTTGGTCGTGCGATGCAGATCGACATGGGTGACCAGCCACAGTTTGCCGGACCATTCGGGCAGGCTGTCCATCACTTCCTCAAGGTCCGGGTATCTGGCAGCCTCCCATCGGGCCATGAACCCGATCCCGGCCCCGGCCCGAACGGCCTCGGCCACGGTGAAGTTGTTCGAGCACCGGAATGTCAGCGCCTCGGCCGGGGCGTTGGCCCGCAGCCATTGCGAAAACGGCGCGCGGCTGTTTTCGTCATCATTTCCAACAAAGGCGTGCTTGGGGAAATCCTCGACACTTTGCGGCTTGCCCCGACGGGCGACGTAATCCTTGCTGGCAAACAAGCCCACGTCCTGTGTCACGAAGGGCTGCACAACATTGTCCGGCTGATCCGGCGCTGACCCGGCACGGATGGCAACATGCGCCTCGCCATATTCAAGGCGAAACAGGCGGTCCCCGGTCAGATAGCGCACGATCAACCCTGGGTGGGCCTTTTGGAACTCGCTGAGCGTGGGCACAACCAACGGTACCAGCGACGCCAGCGAGGTCACCACCAACTCGCCCGAGACATCGTCGCCCCGGCCCTTCATCCGACCCACAAGCTGGTTGAACTGATCCTCGGTCGCCTGCGCCACGCGCAAAAGATCTTCACCCGCTTCGGTTGGCGTATATCCCCGCGCATGGCGCTGGAACAGTTTCACACCCAACCGCGCCTCGATCGCGTCGATATGGCGGATCACTGTCGCATGGTGCACGCCTAAAACCTCAGCCGCGCCGCTGACTGTCCCCATCCGTGCGACCTGATATGCGGTCCTCACTTCATCCCAATTATCCATGGCAAAGCTATCTTTGTGCAATTTCTAACAGACACTGTTGATGTATCCGACTTTTGTTCGCCAGCGCAACAATCATATTGAGCCCAGACCACATCACCCTTGATCGAAGGACTGCAGAAATGACCAAAACCATTCTCCACATCGACGCCTCGGCCCGCCGCACCGGATCGGCAACCCGCGATCTGTCAGACCGTGTCGTCAAACATCTGGGTGCCGGGCGCATCATTCGCCGTGATCTGGCCTCGCCCCTGCCGCTGCTGACCGAAGACTGGATTGCCGCGAACTTTACCCCGGCAGATCAGCGCGACGCGGTTCAACGGGATCAACTGGCCCTTTCGGACGAGCTTGTGAATGAGCTTCAGCAGGCCGACACAATCGTCATTGGCCTGCCGATCTACAACTTTTCGGTACCCGCCGCTTTCAAGGCGTGGATCGACCTGGTTGCCCGCGTGGGTCTGACCTTTTCCTATACCGAAAACGGCCCCAAAGGCCTGCTGGAAGGCAAACGCGCCGTTCTGGCCATCGCCTCGGGCGGCACCGCCGTGGGGTCCGAGATCGACTACGCGTCCGGCTACGCTAAGCATGTTCTGGGCTTTATCGGAATTCACGATGTGGATGTCGTCGCCGCAGACCAATTGGCCATCGACCCCGATGCATCGGTGCAGAACGCACATAAGGCCGTATCCGAACTGGCCGCCTAAACCGGCACTGGCCTTCGCGACCAGAAATGTCCAATCTGCAAAACAGGTATTTTGCGGGTTGGACATTCAATCATGAAAAAGATCGGAATTCTGGGCGGAGTCGGCTGGGCCTCGACCGTCGACTTCTACAGAGCTATCGCCGAAGGGGCGGGTCGCTATTTTGCCGCGCGCGGCCACGGCTCGCCCCTGCCCATTCCGCCGATGACGATCGAGTCGGTGACGCAAGCCAGAACACGGGCACTGCGCGGCGTGGCCGGAAACGAAGAAAGCTGGGCGGAGTTCGACGCGGTCTTCCGTGACGCGCTGCTGACCCTTGAAAACGCAGGGTGTGATTTCGGGATCATTGCGTCGAACACACCACATGCCCGCCTGCACGCGATCCGTCAGGGTGTTTCGATGCCCATCCTCAGCATCTTCGATGCCACTGCCGAAGCCACCGCAAAAACCGGCGCATCACATGCGCTGGTGCTGGGAACAACCGTGACCATGCAAGCGACCAACTATGCCGAACGTCTGGCAGTCGAAGGCGTCATCGCAAATGACCGGCTGCCGGATCCGGACATCGCCGAGATGCAGGCCATGATCGACAGCGATTTTTATGGTGGCGCGTCCGGGACCGCGCACGCCCGTTTGCTGGCCTTCTGCAACCGCCACGCAACGCCCGGCACCGCTATTCTGCTGGCCTGCACCGAACTGCCGCTGGCCTTCCCCAACCACCTGGACGACCCGGTATTCGAGGCAGACGGGCATCTGTTCATCAACCCCTCAGCCGCCCATGTGGCCGCCGCCCTGAAACAGGCGCTGCCCGCGGACTAAAGCGCCCGCCCCTTCTTCTGTTCAAAAATACTTCCGCCGGAGGCACGCGTGCCTGAAAGGCGCGCGTTCAGTCAGGGCAGCCACGTCACCTGACAGCCGATCTTGTCGAAAAACGCCATCAGATCATCCCGCGACATCGCAACCGTCCGGTCATTGACCAGCGGATGCATGTAGATCACATCGGCCTGCCGTGCAGCGGCATCCATGAAAAAGCGCACATCATTCTGCACCCCGTTGATCATCGCCAGCGGGCTAACCGCGCCGGGCCGGATACCAAGGTTCTGCAACAGCCGGTCTGCCGAGCCGAACGACAGGTTGCCCACACCCAGCTCTGCCACCAATGCCTTCAGATCGATCTCGCGGCTTTGTTCCAGCGTCACCAGATAGTTCCGCTTTTTCTTGTCGCGCAAATACAGGTTCTTAAGGCGCAGCGCGTTCTCTCCGGGCACCATGAACTGGTCCTCGACGGCCTTCGACTCTTCGACCGTGCGCAGCGGAGGATGAGTGTGCAGCCGGTAAACCAGCCCCCAATCGTCCAGTTGCGCCAACAAGGCGTCGGAACTGAGCGGCAGCGTGTCCTGAAAAGCGGATGATGCGTCCATCGTGACCTCCTGTCTGATGCGCTCATCGCGCAACAAAGATGGAAATTCAAGCCACGACAGTGCCAGAATTCAGTGTTAGCGTGCCGCCATGAAAGTGTCGCGCAATACCCAGGACCAATTGATCCTGACATACACGCCATGGTTCATCGGCATCACGCTGGTCTTCTTCATACTCGCCTTTGTCGGCGCAGGTCTGTTCATGGTCAGCGAAGGTGGCGAAGGCATTCTGTTCGGTCTTTTCTTTGCACTCTTTGGAGGAGGATTGGGGTTCGGCGCGTTCTGCACCTTTGTCCGGCGCGTTCAGGTCATACTGGACCGCAAAAAGGGCAGCATCGTGATCCGCAGGCAGTCGGTCTTTGGCTATGACGCGGTCGAGCATGCGCTGTCAGACCTGTCCCATGCCGAGATCGAAAGCTCGGTGTCGCGCAGCACCAAAGGATCGTCGACCCTCTATCGCCCGGTCCTGATACTCGACAAGGGTATGAGCGCAGGGCGGCATCCCATCGTCGAGGCATTCTCAAGCGGACGCGGAGCGCACGGATTGGTGGATGCGATCAACGATTGGCTGCCCGCTGGCGATCAGAAACCAGATCGGGAACAGGCCTGAGGGTTACACGGCCCGACCATGTTCCAGCCACATCCGCTCAGCCGGGGTGACCATGCCGGCCATCCGGGCGTCATATCGCGCCATCTCGGCCTCGGTCAGCTTACCTTCCCACTTGTTGCTGGTGCCTGACGAGAAAAACTGCGCGAAATCGCGAAAAACGCTGGTAAACCCCGGCGTCTGCGACAGGCGTCTGGCATTGTCTTTCATCGACCCGAAGCTTCCCGCTTGCGAAATCCCGGCCACCATGCGGTCGTCGATGTTCATTCCCATGATCCCGGCCAATCGCCTGACCTGTCCCGGCAAGTCGCGGCTTAGCTCGGCATAGTGCAGGAAATGAATATTGGGCAGGTCGCGATAATCCCAGAAAGACCGGAAGTGATGCACGAACGAGGCCAGCGTCAGATCATCGGTCCCTTTGGTCGAGGCCGGGCGGTCCAGAAACATCGCAAACGCTTCGGACAGGTCGTCGGGAAACAGATAGTCCAGCCAGTCTTCGGTCATGTTCTCGACATGGCTACGCAGCGAAAAATGCACATCGACCGGATGACGATGAACCACCAGATACTGGGCATCCGGCGAATAGGTGATGCCATCCAACGGTGTATGCGTCTTGATGCAGCGCCTGTGATCCTGAACCTCCAGTGAATTGGCCTGCGCGACCCGGTCGCGAAAAGCGCAATCCAGCCAGGGCGAGACCTTGTTGTCATAGATCGACGGATCGGCCTGTTCGGTAATCAGCATTCGCACCAGTGTCTGCGTCCAGGTGGTTCCGCATTTGGGCGGCGTGCAGACAAACAGATCGTCAGGGCGTATCCGGAATTCGGGCCAGATATCCGTATTTGTCACCGGACCCACGTAGTCGGTGGTCCGCTGTGGAAATGTACCGCTCACCTTCACCCTCCGACCTTTGCATCCTGCTTGCCGACGCTACACCACAGGGGGTTCCATACAAAGCGCCTGTCTTGACTCGGTGCCTTCGGGCGCGTAGACGACGCGCAAACATCCGGAAGAAACCATCCTTCCGGTCCCTTGAGTCGTTCAGGGATCGCCCCCCACCAGCGAGTTTCGCCCGTGGGGGCAATGCCATTTGGCATTACCCCCACGTCTAATTCTGTGGGAGGGGGCAATTGTGCATTGAACCGGTGCCGCCTAGTTAGGAGGTGCCACCAGATAACCGGCGAAGGAGGCCGAAGGCATGTTTGAAAATCTATCCGAACGCCTCTCTGGCGTCTTTGACCGGCTGACCAAACAGGGCGCCCTGTCCGAAGAAGACGTCAAGACCGCCCTGCGCGAGGTTCGCGTTGCGTTGCTTGAGGCTGACGTCTCGCTGCCGGTGGCCCGCGCCTTCGTCAAGAAGGTGCAGGAACAGGCAACCGGTCAGGCGGTGACCAAGTCGATCACCCCCGGCCAGCAGGTCGTCAAGATCGTGCATGACGCGCTGGTCGATACCCTGCGCGGCGAAGAAGACCCCGGCAAGCTCAAGATCGACAACCCGCCCGCCCCGATCCTGATGGTCGGTCTGCAGGGCTCGGGCAAGACCACCACAACCGGTAAGCTGGCAAAGCGCCTGAAAGAAAAAGAGGGCAAGAAGGTCCTGATGGCCTCGCTCGACGTCTATCGCCCGGCGGCGATGGATCAGCTGGCGGTGCTGGGCACGCAGGTCGGTGTGGATACGCTGCCGATCGTGCCGGGCCAATCTCCGGTAGATATCGCCAAACGAGCAAAGCAGCAGGCGACGCTTGGTGGGTATGACGTCTACATGCTCGACACCGCAGGTCGTCTGCACATTGACGAAGTCCTGATGGACGAGGTCGAGCAGGTTCGCAACGTGGTCGACCCGCGCGAGACTCTGCTGGTGGTCGACGGCCTGACCGGTCAGGTCGCCGTTGAAGTGGCCGAGGAGTTCGACGCCAAGGTCGGTATCTCGGGCGTGGTCCTGACCCGGATGGACGGTGACGGTCGCGGTGGTGCGGCGCTGTCGATGCGCGCGGTCACCGGCAAGCCGATCCGTTTCGTCGGTCTGGGCGAGAAGATGGACGCGCTCGAAACTTTCGAGCCGGACCGGATCGCAGGACGTATTCTGGGCATGGGCGACATCGTGGCCCTGGTCGAAAAGGCCCAGGAAACGATGGAGATGGAACAGACCGAGCGCATGATGAAGCGCATGGTCAAGGGTCAGTTCAACATGAACGACCTGAAGATGCAGCTGGAACAGATGATCCAGATGGGCGGCATGCAGGGCATGATGGGCATGATGCCGGGCATGGGCAAAATGGCGAAACAGATGGATCAGGCCGGTCTGGACGACAAGATCCTGCGCCAGCAGATCGCGATGATCCAGTCGATGACCAAACGCGAACGCGCCAACCCTCAGCTGCTGCAAGCCAGCCGTAAGAAACGGATTGCAGCGGGTTCGGGGATGGAGGTCAGCGACCTCAACAAGCTGCTCAAGATGCACCGGCAGATGTCGGACATGATGAAGAAGATGGGCAAGATGGGCAAAGGCAAGATGCTGAAACAGGCCATGAAAGGCATGTTCGGCAAAGGCGGCCCCTCGCCCGAGGATATGGCCGCAGGTATGGACCCCAAGGCACTGGAACAGGCGGCCAAGGCGATGGGCGGCAAGATGCCTGGCGGCCTGCCCGGACTGGGCGGCGGCATGGGTCTGCCCTCGGGTCTGAGTGGGTTCGGGAAGAAAAAGTAAGTGACCCTTGCGCCCACCATATCCACTGCGCGCCTGACATTGCGCCACCACCGGCTTGAGGATTTCGAGCCGATGGCCGCGCTGTTTGCGACGGATTGGGCCAAGTACATGGACGGCCCGTACTCGGCCCAGGACCTGTGGTCGATGCTGGGCTCGGACGTGGCCAGTTGGCAGTTTCTCGGGTTTGGCGCGTGGGCGGTCGATCTGACGGAAACCGGTGAATTCATTGGGCAGGTCGGAATCAACAAACCTCCGAATTTCCCGGAAACCGAAATCGGCTGGTGTATTTTCCCCGGATTTGAAGGCAAGGGCTATGCATTCGAAGCGGCCTGCGCCGCGCGTGACTGGGCGTTTGAGAATGCCGGGCTGACGTCTTTGGTCAGCTATGTCGATGCGCCTAACACCCGTTCAATCGCGCTGGCCAAGCGGCTTGGGGCAAGTGAAGACCCAAGCGCAGCGCGCCCGGACCCCGAAGATGTCGTCTATCGCCACCCGCACCCGGATGAGCGGCAATACGGATCGGAGGCCTACGCATGACCTTCCGATTTGAAGCCGCGCCCAATGCGCAAGGGGCTGAGCTGGCGTCTCGCGTGGCGGGCGCAATTCCGACGCTCGAAACCGAGCGTCTGGTTCTGCGCGCGCCGCAATTGTCGGATTTCGACACCTATGTCCGGATCGTGGCCAGCCCGCGCGCGCGGTACCTGACAGTCATGTCGCGCGAGGATGCGTGGTATGATTTCGCTCAGATGGTCGCCATCTGGTCGCTGCGTGGCCATGGCCTTTGGTCGGTTGAAGCGAAGGCAGGCGGTCAACTGCTGGGCTTTGTCGTTCTCGGCTTCGAGCCGGAAGACCCAGAGCCAGAGCTTGGTTTCATCTTCACCGAGGAAGGCGAGGGCCACGGCTATGCGTTTGAGGCTGCAAGCGCCGCGCGTGGCTTTGCGTTTGAGCAACTCGGCTGGGACACTTTGGCGAGCTTTATCGTCAAAGGGAATGAACGCTCTCAACGTCTGGCAGACCGGCTTGGCGCTTTTGTGGAACGCGAGATCGTTGAAGAGGACGGTGTGACCTTGGTGTATCGCCACCTCGCCACCGATGGCGACGGCGGGATGGAGGCCTACGCATGACCTCATTCACCATCCCCACCGTTGAAACCCAGTGCCTGATCCTGCGCGCGCCGCATTTGGACGATTTGCCCGCGATGACCACGTTCTTCGCAACCGAGCGCAGTCATATGGTTGGCGGCCCCAAGGATGCGCTTGAAAGCTGGAATTCTCTGGCCAACCGCTTGGGGCACTGGGCGCTGAAGGGCTTTGGCCTATGGCACCTGACCGAGAAGACCAGCGGCGCATTTGTGGGCTGGGCCGGTATGATCGACGTACCCGGCTGGGCCGAGCCCGAGCTGGGCTGGACCCTGATGGCCGAAGCAGAGGGCAAAGGGCTGGGGTTCGAGGCCGCATCGGCTGCGCGCGATTATGCGGCGCGGCATCAGGGGCTGAACGGCGTGATCAGCTATATCGCCCATGCCAATGACCGCTCGCGCGCGCTGGCCGAACGGCTTGGTGCGACGCTGGAGATTGAAAACGCCGAGCTATTGGGCAAACGCGCCCAGATCTGGCGCCACCCGCAGATTGACTTGACCACCGAAAGGACCGGCCAATGACCAACCCCGTGACACAGGCTGCCACGCTGTTGAAAGAGCATCGCGAAAGCATCGACCGGCTGGACGCGATCCTTGTCTACACGCTGGGCGAGCGGTTCAAGCACACGCAGGCCGTTGGCAAGCTCAAGGCCGCACACGACCTTCCCCCGTCCGATCCCTCGCGCGAGGCAGCGCAGATCGCACGGCTCGAAGACCTGGCGAAAGCGGCCGATCTGGACCCCGACTTCGCCAAGGCTTTTCTGAATTTCATCATTCAGGAAGTCATCCGACACCATAAGAAACATCAAAACTAACCGGCATCTGCGCCGGCTCAACAAAAGACACGCCTTCGGCGTGATGCCATTCAAAGGAGATACCACCATGGCAATGAAAATTCGTCTCGCCCGCGGCGGCTCGAAAAAGCGTCCCTTCTACCGCATCGTGGCTGCTGACAGCCGTATGCCCCGCGACGGCCGTTTCATCGAGAAACTGGGCACCTACAACCCGTTGCTGCCGAAAGACAGCGAAGAGCGCGTGAAAATGAACATGGAGCGCATCCAGTACTGGCTGGATCAGGGCGCACAGCCCACCGACCGTATCGCACGTATGCTGGAAGCAGCCGGCACCCGCGACAAGGCCGAGCGCAACAACCCCAACAAGGGTACCCCGGGCAAGAAAGCTCAGGAACGCGCCGAAGAAAAAGCGGCCAAGGCTGCTGAAGCTGCCGAAGCGGCTGCTGCACCTGCTGAAGAAGCGGCTGCAGAAGAATAAGCAGGCGGGCTCGTGCGGGATCAGACTTTCACCGATGATTTTCGCACGCAGTTCGATCTGTTGATGCGGCTCCGGCGCGATGTGCGCCGGTTCCGCACCGACGCGGTTGACGAGGCAGTGCTGACGCGCTGCCTCGACGCGTTTCGTCTGGCCCCCTCGGTGGGGCTGAGCGAACCCTGGCGCGTGATCCGCGTCGAAAGTGAGGCCGCGCGCAATGCGGCGCTTGAGAATTTCCAAACTGCCAACGCGCAGGCGCTGGATGGATATTCGGGCGAAAAAGCACAACTTTATAGCCAGTTGAAACTGTCGGGCATGCAAGAGGCCCCGGTTCAGCTGGCCGTTTTCTGCGACGATTCAACGGATAAGGGGCTTGGGCTGGGTGCCGGTTCGATGCCCGAGATGCGGCGTTATTCCGTCGTGTCTGCCGTCACTCTGTTCTGGCTGGCCTTGCGGGCCGAGGGGCTGGGGCTGGGCTGGGTCTCGATCCTTGATCCCGACCGGATGGCGCGCGATCTGGACGTGCCCGAAGATTGGCGTCTGATCGGCTATTTCTGTGTCGGCTGGCCGGAAGAATTGTCCGACACGCCAGAGCTGGAACGTGTGGGTTGGGAAAGTCGCAACGACGCGCTTCCCATCGAGGTACGATAAGCAATGTTCGGTCTGTTACGCCTTCCCATCCTGCTACTGATCGCCTTTATTGTCGGCGTGTTCTTTGAACGCAGCAATCAACGCGAGGCCTGCGACGGGCTTGGGCAGTGGAAGAACGGGCTATGTGTAACGACGGGTGTGACCAATGAGTGACCTGATCTGCGTCGGCAGCATTGCAGGATCATACGGCGTGCGCGGCGAAGTGCGGCTGAAAAGCTATTGCGCCGAGCCTGCGGATATCGAGGCTTACGCGCCCCTGACCGACGAATCTGGCAAGGACCGCTACCCACTGGTCCTGACCCGCACCATCAAGAACGGCTTTGCCGCCCGTTTGGGTGGCGTCGAGACCAAGGAACAGGCTGACGATTTGAAGGGCCTGCGCCTATTCGCGCGGCGCGACCAGTTGCCCTCGCTTCCGGATGACGAGTTTTACCATGCCGACCTGATCGGGCTTGAGGTATATGACACTGGCGGCACATTGTTGGGGCGGGTGAAATCCGTTCAGAACCACGGTGCTGCGGATCTGCTGGAACTGCACGGTCCGGGCCTGAAATCCACCGTTCTGCTGCCGTTCACGCTTGAAGCCGTGCCAACGGTTGATCTGGACAAAGGCCGCATCGTCGCGGACCCGCCCGAAGGTCTGATCTGATGCGGCGCGTCCTGCTGCATCTTGGCTTGCACAAGACCGGCACAACCGCCGCGCAATCCTTTCTTTACGAAAACCGCTCGCTGATCTGGCCGCACTATTCGCTGCTGCTGCCCTACAAGACGCGCAAATCGGGTTTGGCGGCGGCGGCCACGCGGCATTCGGTCTATCGGCTGGACGATACGCTGGCCGCGTTCGGCAACCAGTTGAACGCATTTCTGGGCGACATCGATTTCGGAACGCGGCGCGGCCTTGTGCTGAGCGACGAGAACTTCGCCGGTCTGCGCCCCAGCAGAAACAGCGCCGAAGGATACGCGGCCACGCCCGAACTTGCGGCCACGCTGGTCAGCGCAATTCGCCGCCGGTTGGTGGGGGACAAGGTGGACGTCACCGTTTACCTGTCGCTTCGTGAAAAAACCGGATGGCTGCGCAGCCTTTGGGCGCATGATCTGCAACGCAGGCGGCTTGTTCAGGATTTCGATGGGTTCTGCGAAGCGCTTGATCACCTTCCCGGCTTGCTAACCGTCGCAGACAGAATTCAGGAGAGACTGCCAGAGGTGACCGTTCAGACGCGGTGGCTGGAAGACCTGCCGGACACCCGGTTCGGCCCCGGCACGCCCTTTGCAGACTTTCTGAACCTGCCTCATGACAAGACGTCAAAGTTGGTGCCGCCCACAAAATCCAACGCGGGCCTGCCCCATGACGTGCTGTCCGAATTGCTGACGCTAAACCGATCTTCGCTGGACGACACCGCGCTGATCGCGCAGAAGAAGGCCCTTATTCGCAGCGCACGGACCGCATTGGCTGGCCAGACATGACCGACACACCCAAGAAATCCCACGGCCGC
Source organism: Ruegeria sp. AP12 (assembly GCF_056540025.1). Classification (NCBI taxonomy): domain Bacteria; kingdom Pseudomonadati; phylum Pseudomonadota; class Alphaproteobacteria; order Rhodobacterales; family Roseobacteraceae; genus Ruegeria; species Ruegeria sp. AP12. The sequence continues at coordinate 169,272 of NZ_JBQFVZ010000006.1, read as the reverse complement.
AAGGCCATCCGCCCGACATTGAAACCGCGAGAGCTGATGACGCCCACGCCGGATCTGCACGGCGTATGGAAAGCCAAGATCATCACGCTGTTCCCCTCAGCCTTTCCCGGCGTACTTGGCGAAAGCCTGACCGGGAAAGCCCTGCAAGAGGGGTTGTGGCAGCTGGAAACCGTGGATTTGCGCCAGTTTGGCATTGGCAAGCATCGCAATGTCGATGACACACCTGCGGGCGGTGGCGCGGGCATGGTCCTGCGCGCCGACGTGCTGGGCCCGGCAATCGAGCACACGATGTCAGGCATTCGCGGCAACTGGCCGCTGGTCTATCTCAGCCCACGCGGGCGTCGAATGGATCAGCGCATGATGCAGACCTTCGCGCGCTGCGACGGAATGACCCTGCTGTGTGGTCGGTTCGAAGGCGTGGATGAGCGTGTGCTAGAGCATTACGGCGTTCAGGAAGTGTCTCTGGGCGATTTCGTGATGACCGGTGGTGAGATTGCCGCGCAGGCCCTGATCGACGCCACCGTGCGTCTTATCCCAGGCGTTCTGGGCAATCATGCCTCGACGGAAGAAGAAAGCTTTTCCTCCGGCCTGTTGGAGCATCCGCAATACACCCGTCCGTCGGACTGGAATGGCCGTCCGATCCCTGATGTTCTGATGTCCGGACACCATGGTCGCATCGCGGACTGGCGGCATCAGATGGCGGAACAGATCACCCGCGAAAGACGCCCGGATATCTGGCAGGAATATCTGGACTCGCAGGACAAAGATCGCGGATAATTTTTTTAAGGCGTCGCCGCTTTCCACAGCGCCCAGGTCTCGGGCGTTCCGTGAAAGACGTTGATGTCGACCCGGCCCTGAACGCCGGGCACCAGACCCGTGCCCGTATACTGCCAGAAACGCCAGACCGAGCGCGGATAGACCTTGCTGGGATGCCCGGCGACGGATCTTAACCAGAACTCGGTCTTTGGCAGGCGGCCGATATTGGTGTCGTCGTAGAAATCCACCGTCGTATAGACGATGGGTCTGCGCCCATAGTGACGTTCGAGGATATCCAGAAAGCGCTGTGCCTCGGCCCGAACGGTCGCGCCATCGGGGCGCAGGGTGCAGGTTCTGGAATGTGGCGTCCATTCCATGTCCAACACATGTGGCAGGTCCGCGCCTTTGGGTACGTTCTTGATGAACCACCGCGCCTGTTCCCGCGCAGAACGGCAGAAGTAGTAATAATGATACGCCCCCCAAGGCACACCCGCCGCCTGCGCGCCACGCCGGTGGTCATCGAACATTGGGTCGAAAACATCGCCACCCTCAGTTGCCTTCATGAAAACAAAACTGACACCCGACGCCTTGGCCTGCCTCCAGTCGATAGGACCTTGCCAGCGCGAGACGTCAAGCCCGTGCACCGGGTACAGCCCGGGATGCCGACCTTCCCAGTCATGGGGATCGGCGTCTCCGAAATCCGGGTAGATCACCGATGGGGCCGTTCGATCCACGCCCGGCGTTGGCTCGACCACCTGCGGGGGCGGCCCTTGCCGCCCGCATGACATCAACGCAACGCCCAATAGTGCCAATAAGACGGAAACCCGCATTACCCTGTCCTGATTTTGTTAAATCTGCTCTTTCAATTGACCTCAGAATGCCCGAACCGTGGGCCAAGGCAACGGCGCAGTTACAAAGTGGCGAATTCTCACCGGTGACGCCTGCAATTTAGGCTTGATCCCTGCCCCCAAACCCCCTAAAGCAGCGCAATCCGGTGCCGCGAACAGCGACTCCGGTGTTTTGGTTTGCATCCTGACGTGACGCCCGGCTTTCTTCAGCCCCGGCGCGACAGGGCGGACCGGACCAAAGGAACATTCGATCTGACCTCTGGCGGGCTGCACAGCAGGACCCGGTGAAGACCAAGAGCTCTCAGGCCGTGCCCAAACTTCGTGGACCAACCACGAGCAGATAGGAGTAACTGCGATGGACCTGATCGCACAGCTTGAGGCGGAACAGATTGCCGCCCTGGGGAAAGACATCCCCGATTTCAAAGCCGGAGACACCATCCGTGTCGGCTTTAAGGTGACCGAAGGGTCGCGTACCCGTGTGCAGAACTACGAAGGCGTCTGCATCGCGCGCAAAGGTGGCAGCGGCATCGCCGGTTCGTTCACTGTCCGCAAAATCTCGTTTGGCGAAGGCGTGGAGCGTGTGTTCCCGCTGCACTCGACCAACATCGACAGCATCACCGTTGTCCGCCGTGGCCGCGTCCGTCGCGCCAAACTGTACTACCTGCGCTCGCGCCGTGGTAAATCCGCGCGTATCGCAGAGGTTACCAACTACAAGCCCAAGGCTGGCGCCGAGGCGTAAGGAGCGGAAAGATGAAAAAAGACATCCATCCCGATTATCACGTCATCAACGTCAAAATGACCGATGGCACCGTGGTTCAGATGAAATCCACCTGGGGCGCCGAGGGCGACCAGCTGGCTCTGGAAATCGATCCTTCTTCGCACCCCGCATGGACCGGCGGCTCGTCGCGCCTGATGGACACCGGTGGCCGCGTGTCGAAGTTCAAGAAGAAATACGAAGGTCTGGGCTTCTAAGCCTTACCTTTACCGAATGCGAAAGGCCGCCCGTTTGGGGCGGCCTTTTTTTGTTTGCGGTGCTTCAAGTCTTTACCCAAAGACATAGAAACATAGTTTATTGCCATCGGGATCGCGCACATAGGCCCCATAAAAGCGATCCGGCACACGCTGGCCCGGTTCACCCTCATCCGTTGCACCCAGGCTGATTGCCTTTTCATACATAGTTGAGACTGCCTCTTTGTTGTCCGCCGGAAAGGACACCATGTTGCCATTGCCCGAGGCGCACTCATTACCATCATAAGGCTCGCACACGGCAAGCATCGGTGCAGTGGGATCGTTGCCGATAAAAGCGATGCGGCCCGCATCGATCAGGACTTGCGCGTCTTTGTCTGCAAACAGCGACGTGTAGAACTGCTTGGCGTTGTCCAGGTTGGCAACACCGATGGTGACGTATCCGATCATAAGCGGAACCCTTTTGTGTTTGATGGGGAATCTCCGGGCCATCGTCTGTCAGGTGACCGGGGTATACAAGTCACGAAACCGACAACAGCCGGACCTTACAGCCAATAGGACAAGGCGAGCGGCAGAACAAAAATCGTTGCCAAGGTCGACACCAGAATGAACCCGGCCACGTCCGGCCCGTATTCAGGCACATGCTGGTCAATGAACAGATAGGTCGCCACGGATGACGGCATCAGGCAGCACAGGATCAACGCTCCGCGTTCGGCCCCGGTGAAGCCGAACAGCCAGACCAACGCGCTTGCGATGCCCACGGCCATCACCAGATGCAGACCGGTCAGCAGAACCGCGCGTCCAAGGCTGGTGATCCGCAGGGTTGCCAGCGTGTGACCCAATGTCAGCAGCATCAGCGGGATCGACAGGCCGCCCAGAATATCAAAGGACTTTGCAACCGGCTGCGGCAGGCTGGTCCCTGTTGCCATCAGAATCAGCGATGCCGCAACGGCGTAGATAATCGGCGAGGTCGCGAGTTTCCTGGGCGAGAATTCTCCGGCGGGGATCCACATGCCAACGGTGAAGATGCTGATCAACACCACGACGACGAAGGCCATCGTGTAGGCCATGCCTGCATCCCCCAGCGCCAGCAGAGTGATCGGCAGACCGATATTGCCCACGTTCCCGTGCATCAACGGCGTCAGGAATGCCCGCACTGGCAGGCGCAACGCCCTGAGCGCGAGAAACCCCAGAACGCCAAACCCGGCCACGGCCAGCGCGGCGGCGCTCATCATGTCCAGAAACGTCCCCACATCCAGCTTGATGGCCGTCAGGTGCGAGATGATCAGCGTCGGGTACCCGACCTTCGAGACGATCCCGCCGATCACCTTGTTGTCGAACGGGGCGTTGGTCAGCGCCAGCCCATAGCCGATCCCGGCGCAAATCAGCACAGGCAAAACCACGTTGAAAACGTTCAGAAACAGGTGCTCCAACCCGCGCTCCTCTTGCCCGGCCTCTAAACAGACAGTGAATCGGGCCGGCGTGTTTGGCAAGCAATCCGACCTAACCCGCGAACAGATCAGTGTTTTCCAAATTAGAGCCTGATAAAGGCCCAAACCACGGCCTGAGGTTCTTTTCTTCCCCGCAGACACAACATATAGTGGCTCTCAACAACGTGTGGACAAACACGGCAAGACTTGGGACGACAAGCATGGCACATATAATCGTTGTCGGAAACGAAAAGGGCGGCGCAGGCAAATCGACCGTGTCGATGCATGTTGCAACGGCGCTGGCACGGCTGGGGCACAAGGTCAGCACATTGGACCTGGACCTTCGCCAGCGCAGCCTTGGCCGCTATTTCGAGAACCGCGGAAACTTTTTGAACGGTGCCGAATTCGCGCTGCCCAGCCCGCGCCATCACGACCTGCCCGAGATCGACGCCAGCACGCTGAAGCCCGGTGAGAATATCTATGACCACCGCCTGTCTGCCGCCGTTGCTGAACTGGAAAGCGACAGCGATTTCATCTTGATCGACTGCCCCGGCTCTCACACCCGCCTCAGCCAGGTGGCGCATTCGCTGGCCGATACGCTGATCACACCGCTGAACGACAGTTTCATCGACTTCGACCTGCTGGCGCGGATCGATTCCAAGGGTGAGAAAATCCTTGGCCCGTCGGTCTATTCCGAGATGGTCTGGAACGCGCGACAATTGCGGGCGCAGGCCGGGTTAAAGCCCATCGACTGGGTGGTTGTGCGCAACCGGGTCGGCACCCAGCGCATGGTCAACAAGGAAAAGATGCAGCGCGCGATCGAGATGCTATCGCAGCGCATCGGCTTCCGCGTCGCGTCGGGCTTTTCCGAACGGGTTATCTTTCGCGAGTTGTTTCCTCGCGGCCTGACGCTGCTGGACCTCAAGGATATCGGAGTGAAACAGCTGAACATCTCGAACATCGCGGCCCGGCAGGAATTGCGCGACATGATGCGCGAATTGAACCTGCCCGGCGTTGAGATCGATTTCTAAAATCGGCGCTTAAGCCTCAATCGACCGGACCGTACACCGTGAACAGCTCTTTCGGTTCGTTCACGCCCCGCAGCATGTAGCGCCCGACCGAGATCAGTTCCTGTTGGCAGGACCCCGCCGCGCGGGCGACATCGTCCGAGATCAGGATCCGCTGCCCCAGCGACCTGTGCATCCCGGCGATCCGGGCCGCCTGATTGACGGCCGGGCCGATCACCGTGAAATCCAGACGGGTTTCCGAGCCGATATTGCCGTAGAGGATTTCTCCTGAATGCAACGCCAGAGTGTAATTCGCCACGGGCAGCCCATCTGCGGCACGGCGCGCTTTCAACTCATCCATCCGCTTTTGCAACAAAGGCACGGCTGACAACGCCGCACGGGCGTCCTCGTCAATCTCGCCAACATCGAACATCGCCATCAGCCCGTCGCCCATGAACTTCAGAATATTGCCGCCACAGTCATGCACAACACTGACGGCCACGGCCAGATAGTCGTTCAGCATGTCGATAATCTCGGTCCCCGGCAGGTCCTCGGACAGGGTGGTGAAGCCTTCAAGGTCAAAGTTCCAGATCACCGCATCGATCTGCTGCAAAGACCCGCGCCGGATTTCGCCCGACAAGACCCGCTGACCCGCGTCGCGTCCCAGATAGACACGCAGCAGGTCTCGCGACATCATTTGATTTCTGGCGGATTTCAGCGCCAGACCCAGATGCGGCAATATCGCGTGAAGATGTTCGATATCCCTGTCTTCGAACCCGGTTGGTGCGTCACTGGTCCAGGACATCAACACGCCATCACTGACCTTCTGCGCCCCGGTGTTCCGCATCTCGGTCTTTTCAAAGGGAATGCCGGTTGCGTAGTAGTCCGTCGCCCCCTCTTCCCGCAGATCATTCAGCAACGGGAAACGGCTAGGTTCGTTCTGATCGACCAGCCGAACGCGGATGTCCTCGATATCCTCTTCCAGCAGGGCGTATAAGGGGCTGCGCAGCCATTCTTCGCTGGGGGTGTCCGAGTTCTCAAACTTCTCGGATGTGCCGCCCTTGGCGCGATACCAGCTATACCCCATCCCGCCATAGACGGGGTGCAGTGTCGACTGGGCCGCATGAAAGCGCATCAGGGGCAGGCCCTGATCGATCAACCCATTGCAAAACCCTTCAAGCAGTTCTTCCTGTCCGGCCCCTTCAAGGCCCTTGGAGACAAGCCAGTCGATCAATTCGTATGTCGCTGGCGACAGGCGTTCAGAAATGGTCATATGAAAATCCGTGTTAGCTCTGTGCCACAGATGGGGTCAGTGGCGCGATAGTACCAGAGGTCAATCCATTCCGGCCAGCCGCCTGAGCATTTTGCGCAACAGGGCCGTCTCGGCCGCATCGAAGGGGCCTGTCAGCCTGGCATCGTATTCCCGGGCAATCCCGCTGAGTTCGCGATATACCGTTTCGCCCATCGGCGTCAGCGTCAGCCATTCCACGCGCCTGTCCTGCTCATCCCGCGTCCGTTTCAGATAGCGCCGGGTTTCCAGTTTACCGACGGCACGGCTGATCTTGGTTTTATGCAGCTTGGCGCGATCCCCGATGTCCTTGGCGGTCAAAGTGCCAAACATTCCCAAGTGAAACAGAACCCGCCATTCAGTGCGCAGCATCCCATACCGACCCTTGTAGATCTTCTGAAAATCCAACGAGGCCTCTTCAGCCGCCTGATTCAACAGGAAGGGCAGGAAATTCTGCAGATCAAAGGCATCTTTTTTGTTGAAATCATCGTTTGTCATTCTTGTTAGTTACAAAATCAACTATTATCCGACAAGCAGCAAACGGAGGAACACGCGATGAATCGTCCGACTGATCCACACCGCCTGACCCAGGCCAGCACGCCGGTTGGCACCCATTCGGGCTATATGCCCGGCTTTGGAAACGACTTTGAGACCGAGGCACTACCCGACGCGCTGCCTCAGGGCATGAACAGCCCGCAGCGCTGCAACTATGGCCTTTACGGCGAGCAGCTCAGCGGCACCGCCTTTACCGCCAACCCGCCCGAGCGGACGTGGTGCTACCGCATTCGGCCATCGGTCAAACACTCGCACCGGTACGAGAAGATTGACCTGCATTACTGGAAATCGGCCCCCTGCATCGATCCTGATGTAATCAGCCTGGGCCAGTACCGCTGGGACCCGGTTCCGCATTCTGAACAGGGCCTGACCTGGCTGACCGGGATGCACACGATGACCACCGCAGGCGATGTGAACACGCAGGTCGGCATGGCCAGCCATATCTATCTGGTGACCGAGTCGATGGTGGATGAATATTTCTTCTCGGCCGATTCCGAGCTTTTGGTGGTACCGCAGGAAGGCCGCCTGCGCTTTGCGACCGAATTGGGGATCATCGATCTGGAACCCAAGGAAATCGCCATCCTGCCGCGCGGCCTGCTGTATCGGGTCGAGGTGCTGGAAGGTCCGGCACGTGGCTTTGTGTGCGAAAACTATGGTCAAAAGTTCGAACTGCCGGGGCGCGGGCCAATCGGAGCCAACTGCATGGCCAATCCGCGTGACTTCAAAGCCCCGGTCGCTGCGTTTGAGGATCGCGAAACGCCCTCGACCGTGACCATCAAATGGTGCGGACAGTTCCATGTGACCCGGATCGGTCACAGCCCGCTGGACGTAGTGGCGTGGCATGGCAATTACGCGCCCTACAAATACGATCTGCGTACCTACTGCCCGGTTGGAGCCATCCTGTTTGACCACCCGGACCCTTCGATCTTTACCGTCCTGACCGCGCCTTCGGGCCAGCCCGGTACGGCCAATATCGACTTTGTCCTGTTCCGCGAACGCTGGATGGTGGCCGAAGATACGTTTCGCCCGCCCTGGTACCACAAGAACATCATGTCAGAGCTTATGGGCAACATCTACGGCCAGTACGACGCCAAACCGCAGGGCTTCGTCCCCGGCGGGATGAGCCTGCACAACATGATGATCCCGCACGGACCGGATCGCGAGGCATTCGACAAAGCCTCGAACGCCAATCTGGGGCCGGACAAGCTGGATCACACCATGTCCTTCATGTTCGAAACACGCTTCCCGCAACATCTGACCGAATTTGCAGCCAAACAGGCCCCATTGCAGGATGACTACATCGATTGCTGGACCTCGCTGGAAAAGAAATTCGACGGAACGCCGGGCAAGAAGTAACCCGGTTTCGGGTCAGACATTTGGAGACAACATGCCACTGATGAAATCTTGGGTGACTTCGGCCAACGATCCCGCCCACCCGTTTCCGCTGAACAACCTGCCCTATGGGGTGTTTTCCGCCAGCGATGAGGAGCCCCGCTGCGGTGTTGCTATCGGCGATATGATCTTCGACATCACGACGGCTGAGCACGAAGGGTTGATCGCGTTGAGCGATGAGCCCTTGTTCGACCTGCCCTTCTGGAACCCGCTTATGGAGCAAGGCCCCGCTGTCTGGGCCGCGTTGCGCAACCGTCTGGTGGATTTGTTTTCCGAAGGGTCAGAGGATCGGGCCGCGGTCGAACCGCTGCTGGTTGCGCAGGCCGATGCCGAACTGCATATGCCCTTCGCAGTCAGCGAATACACCGATTTCTACGCGGGCCGCCACCACGCCTTCAACGTCGGCACCATGTTCCGGGGGCCGGAAAACGCGCTGCCGCCGAACTGGCTGCACCTGCCCATCGGGTATAACGGCCGTGCTTCATCCGTGGTGGTCTCGGGCACAGACATACGTCGCCCGTGGGGCCAGTTGAAATCCCCCGATCAGGAGTTGCCCGCTTTCCTGCCCAGCCGCCGCTTTGATATCGAGCTGGAGATGGGCGCCATTATCGGCACGCCATCCGACGGCCCGATCTCGGTCCAGCAGGCGGATGATCATATCTTCGGCTACGTCCTGCTGAACGACTGGTCGGCGCGGGATATTCAGGCGTGGGAGTATCAGCCCCTCGGTCCCTTTCAGGCCAAGGCCACGGCCACCTCGATCAGCCCATGGATTGTCACCAAAGCCGCGCTGGAACCATTCCGATGCGACACGCCGGAGCGCGAGTTCGAACTGCTGGATCACCTGAAGGACTGCGGCCCGATGCTGTACGATCTGGATCTTGAGGTCACGCTTGCGCCCGAAGGTCAGACCGCAACCACCATCGCGCGGACCAACTATAACGAAATGTACTACTCCGCCGCGCAGCAACTGGCGCATCACACGACCTCGGGCTGCCCGATGAACACAGGTGATCTGCTGGGATCCGGCACGATCTCGGGCCCCGAAAAGGAAAATCGCGGCTCGCTGCTGGAGCTAAGCTGGGGCGGAAAAGAGCCCATGACGCTGGACACCGGAGAAACCCGATCCTTTATCGAAGACGGCGACACGCTGACTTTGAAAGGCAGCGCCAAGGGGGACGGGTTCACAATCGGCTTCGGGGATTGCACCGGCACCGTTCTGCCCGCTCTGGAAAACCCTTACAAAACATAACGCTGCAGGCTTCATCTTTTCAAAAATACTCCCGCCGGAGGCGTCCGACATGCGCCACCGGCAACTCGGCGCGGGACCTCGCGACACGACCCGGGGCATTCCGCCGCATTTGATCCAGATCGTTTTGCGCCACCAGAATCGATGAGACGATGCCCCCAATACCCGCCAGCAACAGTCTCGGCGCGGGTCATCGACAGATCAGGATTGGGGGTTGCCCATGAACAAGATATTCGACTTTCCGCTTTACGCCTATGAGCGCAGTCCGGATCAGGATTCCGCTGTTCCGACCCGTCACAAGGTCATTGTGGTCGGGGCGGGTCCGGTCGGGTTGGCCGCCGCCATCGATCTGGCGCAACATGGCGTCGAGGTTGTAGTTCTGGACGAAAACGACAAGGTCAGTTTCGGCAGCCGCGCCATCTGTTTCTCGCAGCGCACCCTGGATATCGCCAACCGGCTGGGATGTGCGCGCCCGATTTTGGACAAGGGCGTGCAATGGGATCAGGGCAAGGTCTTCTTTGACACGCGCGAGGTTTATACCTTCGACGTCCAACCCGAAAAAGGCGCGGCCAACCCAGCCTTTGTCAATCTGCAGCAATATTATCTGGAAGAATTCCTGGTGGCGCGCGTGCGCGACCTGCAGGCCAGCGGCGCGCCGATCGACCTGCGGGGCGGCAACAAGGTCGAAGCCATTGGCACCCATGACGATCACGTCCGGCTGGAAGTCGCAACGCCCGAAGGCCCCTATGTCGTCGAGGCCGACTGGTTGATTGCCTGCGACGGGGCAAAATCTCCGACCCGGCAGATGCTGGGCATCGATTTCGACGGGCGCGTGTTCGAGGACAACTTCCTGATCGCCGATGTGATCATGGAGGCTGATTTCCCGTCCGAGCGTTGGTTCTGGTTTGACCCACCGTTCAACCGTGGCCAATCCGCACTGTTGCACAAGCAGCCAGACAATGTCTGGCGGATTGATCTGCAATTGGGCAACGATATCGATCCCGAAACAGAAAAACGCCCGGAAAACGTGATCCCACGCCTGAAGGCGATGTTGGGGGATGAGGTTGAGTTTCAGCTTGAATGGGTCTCGATCTACACGTTCCAGTGCCGCCGGATGGAGAGTTTCCGCAAAGATCGGGTTCTGTTTGCCGGTGACAGCGCACATCAGGTCAGCCCGTTTGGCGCGATGGGCGCCAATTCCGGCATTCAGGATATCGACAACCTGTGCTGGAAACTGAAACTTGTGATGGACGGCAAGGCCCCCGAAACCCTGCTGGACAGCTATGTCGGTGAACGGGCGCAGGGCGCTGATGAAAACCTGCGCAAATCCAGCCAGTCCACGGAATTCATCACGCCCAAGTCCGACATGTCCCGCCTGTTGCGCGATGCCGTGCTGGACCTGAGCGAGGTCTATGACTTCGCACGCCCGCTGGTGAATTCAGGCCGATTGAGCCAGCCGTGCACTTATGACGGGTCCGCGCTGAACTCGGCCGATGCGTTGGATGGGCCAGCGCTTACCCGTCCGGGCTCGGCCTGTCCGGATGTGCCGTTGGGCGATGGGTTCTTGCTGCCAAAACTAACCGACGGATTCACCCTGCTGACGATTGATGCCGAAGCGCCCGAGACACTCGAAGTAGACGGGATCGAGGTCACGCGTCTGGCACTGTCGGTCAAAGACGATCCGTCGCTGGCGCTGAAACGCGCCTTTCTGGGCAATGCGACCGGCGCGGTTTATCTGATCCGCCCCGATCAGCACATCGCTGCGCGCCGCGACAGTTTCGAAGAAAACGCATTCCGGCAGGCCATTCGCCGCGCCTGTGGTAAGGAGTAAGCAAGATGACGGATGTAACCCTGGCCCCGAACCTTGACGACCCGGATGCGTTCTATGCCGATCTTCTGGCCGCCCATGACGGTCTGGACAAGGCAGCCAGCGATGCGCTGAATGCACGGCTGGTGTTGGTCTTGGCCAATCATATCGGTGATGGCACAGTGTTGTCGCAGGCAATCCGGGCGGCAACGCTCAAAGGGTCCTGACAAGCCGCTTATTGGGGGATCCGCGTGACTGGCACTGTTCTTTATGACTACTGGCGGTCCTCGGCCAGTTACCGGGTGCGGATCGCCCTGAACCTCGCTGGGATAGCCTACCGCGCCGTTTCGGTTGATCTGACCAGCGCCGAGCAGCGCTCGGACACCCATCTGGCCCGCAACCCGCAAGGGCTTGTACCTGTGCTCGAGATCGATGGCGCACGTCTGACCCAGTCACTGGCCATTATCGAGTATCTGGATCAGACCCGTGGGCTGCGCCTCTTGCCTGACGACCCGGCCGAGCGTGCCAAGGCGCAAGCATTGGCGCACAGCATTGCCATCGATATTCATCCGGTCTGCAACCTGTCCGTGGCACAGTATGCCACGCAACTCAGCGGCGGCATCGACGGTATGCCGGGCGATTGGATGAAACGATTTATCCGGCCTGGTCTGCTGGCGTTTGAGGCTCTGCTGGGCGGGTTCCAGCAAGCCCCCTACTGCACCGGATCCCGGCCCGGGCTGGCCGATCTGTGCCTGATCCCACAGCTATACAACGCGCGCCGCTGGCAGGTGGATCTGTCGGATATGCCACGCCTGCTGGATGTCGAGGCCGCGTGCGCAACCCTTCCGGCTTTTCAGGCCGCGCACCCGGACCAGCACCAGCCCGAAACATAGCGCACATATTCTGTGTGCGCGTACGGGTATCAATCCTCTCGGCGCGCTCATACCTTGACGCAATCCGCCAAGAACGAGGTCCCAATGTCCGAGATCACCGGCTATCACGCGCATGTCTATTTCGACGCGCAGACGCAAGACACCGCCCAGCGCATCTGCGAAGAGGCCGCGCGCCTGTTCCCCGTGCAGAAGGGCCGCATGCACGCCCGCAATGTTGGCCCGCACCCCCGCTGGAGTTGCCAGTTGGGCTTTGCCGCCGACGCATTCGATCAGGTCATCCCGTGGCTGATGCTCAACCGGCAAGGCCTGACCGTATTCACCCATCCCGAAACCGGAGATCACCTGGCCGATCACCGCGACCATGCGTTTTGGATGGGAGAGCTGTTGGAACTGGACCTGTCGATTTTCGACAAAGCCTAACCCAACGTGCGCACCTGATCCCGCAATACGAATTTTTGGATCTTGCCGGTGGATGTCTTGGGCAATGCGCCGAACACCACTGTCTTGGGCGCTTTGAAATGGGCCATGTTGTCCCGGCAGAACGCAATCAACTCGGCCTCGGTCGCGGATGTGTCGGGTTTGAGTTCCACAAAGGCACACGGCGTTTCGCCCCATTTGTCATCGGGGCGTGCCACCACGGCGGCCTCCATCACCGCCGGATGCTTATATAGGATGCCCTCCACTTCGACGGACGAGATATTTTCGCCCCCCGAAATGATGATATCCTTGGACCGGTCCTTGATGGCGATATAGCCATCCGGATGCATCACCCCCAAATCGCCTGAGGCAAACCATCCGCCGTTGAAGGCCGCGTCGGTGGCGTCGGGATTTTTCAGATACCCCTTCATCACCACATTGCCCTGCATGAATATCTCACCCATCGTCTCGCCATCAGAAGGCACCGGCTGCAAGGTATCGGGGTCGGCGACCATCAGCCCGGACAGCGCGGTATAGCGCACCCCCTGCCGTACTTTCAGAACAGCGCGTTCCTCGGGGCTTTTGTCATTCCATTCCTCTTTCCACGCACAGACGACCGAGGGGCCGTAGGTTTCCGTCAGGCCGTAGACATGAGTCACCTCGACGCCCATCGCCTCCATCGCTTCGATCACGGCGGCGGGCGGCGGGGCGCCTGCGGTCATCACCTTGATCTGGTGCTCGAAGTCCTTCAGATGATCCGGCGCGTGGGCCAGCATGTTCAGCACAATCGGCGCACCGCAGAAATGGGTCACTTTCTCGTCCCGGAATGCGGCATAAATCGGCTCGGCCCGGACCGCGCGCAGGCAGACCGAAACACCTGCATTGGCCGCCATTGCCCAGGGGAAGCACCAGCCGTTGCAGTGAAACATCGGCAGAGTCCAAAGATAGACCGAATGCTTGGGCATATCCCAGTCCAGCAGGTCCGACTGCGCGTTCAGCGCCGCCCCCCGGTGATGGTAGACGACGCCTTTCGGGTTGCCCGTCGTGCCCGAGGTGTAGTTCAGCGTGATCGCATCCCATTCATCGGCAGGTAGTGACCAGTCGAACTCCGGGTCACCCTCGGATTGCAGAGTGTCATAGGTCAGATCGCCCAGACGCTCACCGCCCTCGAAACTCGGGTCTTCAATGTCCACGACCAGTAGATCGTGATCGACCTGTTGCAACGCCTCTTTGACCACAGCCGAGAATTCAGGATCGACCAGCAGCACCTTGGCCTCGGCATGGTTTAGGATGAAGGCGATGATGGCCGCATCCAGCCGCGTATTGATCGCGTTCAGAACCGCACCAGCCATGGGGATGGCAAAATGCGCCTCGTAAAGCTCGGGGATATTGGCCGCGATGATCGACACGGTATCCCCGCGCCCGATCCCCCGCGCGGACAGCGCACCCGCCAGACGGCGGCAACGTGCATAGGTTTCGACCCATGTATAGCGCCGGTCGCCATACACGACCGAGGGGTAGTCGGGGTAAACCTGCGCGGTGCGCTCAATAAAGCTCAGCGGTGACAAGGGCGTGTAATTCGCACGGCACTTGTCCAGATGATCGTCATAGATGCTGGCTGACATCGGCTATCTCCCCATAAACCGTTTGGGCGACTTCATCACAAAGTCGCCATCCTGACAAATCCGTAAAACTACGACACCGATCCCGTCTGGCAATAAGGTATGATATGATCTGGCCCTATCTCAAACTGGCCATTCGCGGTGATCTAGAGCATCTCAAACAACCGAACGGGCGTGGACGCCTGTGTCCCGCGCGAAGCACTTCATTGAAAGGACATGTCATGGACGGCACGTTCAACGAAAACGATCTCTCCCGCGTCGTCGAAGCCGACCGCGCCCATATCTGGCATCACCTGTTCCAGCATAAGCCACTGGAAACAAGTGATCCACGCATCATTGTCGAGGGCAAAGGCATGCGTGTCTGGGATCAGAAGGGTAAAGAACACTTGGACGCTGTTTCAGGCGGGGTCTGGACAGTCAACGTCGGCTATGGCCGCGAGTCCATCGCGAAAGCGGTTTACGATCAGCTGATGAAGCTGTGCTATTTCGCGAACTCGGCGGGCTCGATTCCCGGGTCGATCTTTGCCGAAAACCTGATCGACAAGATGCCCGGCATGAGCCGCGTATATTACACCAACTCGGGCTCGGAAGCGAACGAGAAAGCCTTCAAGATAGTTCGTCAGATCGCCCACAAGCGTTACGGCGGCAAGAAGACCAAAATCTTGTATCGCGATCGCGACTATCACGGCTCGACCCTGGCAACCATGTCGGCGGGCGGTCAGGACGAACGTACGGCGCAATACGGTCCTTTCGCACCCGATTTCGTGCGTGTGCCCCATTGCATGGAATACCGCAAGCATGAGTTGGATGGCGCGCCCGAAGAGAATTTCGGCGAATGGGCTGCCAATCAGATCGAAGAGGTGATTCTGCGCGAAGGTCCCGACACAGTGGGTGCCCTGTGCCTTGAGCCGGTAACCGCTGGAGGCGGCGTGATCGAGGCGCCCGAGGGCTACTGGCCGCGCGTACAGGAAATCTGCAAGAAATACAACGTGCTGCTGCATATCGATGAGGTGGTCTGCGGCGTGGGCCGCACCGGCACCTGGTTCGGCTATCAACAATATGGCATCAAGCCGGACTTCGTGACCATGGCAAAGGGTGTCGCCTCAGGCTATGCGGCGATTGCCTGCATGGTCACTACCGAGGAAGTCTTTGATATGTTCAAAGATGATGCCTCGGACTCGATGAACTACTTCCGCGATATCTCGACCTTTGGTGGCTGCACTGCGGGTCCGGCGGCCGCGATCGAGAACATGCGGATCATTCAGGATGAGAACCTGCTGGGCAACTGTTCTGCCATGGGCGACCGGATGATGGGCAACCTTCAGGCACTGATGGAAAAGCACAAAGTCATCGGCGACGTGCGCGGCAAGGGCCTGTTCCTGGGTGCCGAACTGGTCTCCGACCGGGCAAGCAAAGACCCCGTGGACGAGAAACTGGTTCAGGCCGTCGTGGCCGACTGTATGAACCAGGGCGTGATCATTGGCGCAACCAACCGCTCGCTGCCGGGCAAGAACAACACCCTGTGCTTCTCGCCCGCACTGATCGCGACGCCGGACGACATCGACCAGATCACCGACGCCGTTGACGGCGCGCTGGGACGTGTGTTCGGGTAAGATACCGCTGCAAAGCAACGATGAAAACCGGCGCCCACTGCGCCGGTTTTTTTGTTTTGATGGCCGATATGCGGACAAAGTGAGCTTTCGCTGTGGCTACGCCAATGTTTACTATACGCTTTTTAAGCGCTTAAGCCTCAGCTCGGATGGATCAACCGCGCACCGTCAACATAGACCTGTTTCCATTTTATGATCGAATACGATTTCCTGAGACCAGTCGGCCAGAACGGGTCATCATGCACCAGTTGATCGACTTCGTCCTCTGTGCCTGCTTCCACAATCCATAAACCGTCGCGCCCTTGACCTTCGGCGTCGGACAAAGGGCCAGCAGCCTCGATCTTGTCTGCGTTCTGCTCAAGGAAATCGAGGTGCTTAACCATGTGCGTTTTGCGGATATCAGGATCAGCGTCTGGTGCGTCTTCAAACAGGATGATGAACTTCAATTGTTTTCTCCTACAGATTTGTGAAATCATAGTTGCCACATCGAAATCGAAGATTGAGTCAGTAATACTGGAGATTTACTCTGCAAAAATGCAGAGTCATGATTGGAATGATCTAAAGTATCTTTTGGCGCTTCATCGCGAAGGAAAACTGACCGAAGCAGGGCGGACGGTTGGCGTCAGCGATACAACGGTAGCACGCCGAATAAAAACGCTTGAAGAGGCTTTGGCTACGACCCTTTTCTTGCGTAGCGCAAATGGGCGGTTCGAACCGACGGACGCTGCGTTGCGCATTCTGTCACACGCCGAGAAAATCGAGACGAGTCACGCTGCGATAAGCGCAATTTCAGGCGAAAGCACAAACAAGGTTACCGGTTCCGTACGTCTGAGCGCGGTGCCTGTTATCGTGAACCGTTTTCTGGTGCCTCATCTTCCTCTTTTGACCCGCCTCCATCCAGACCTCAGCGTCGAGCTTGTTCCGCGTGCGGACAATCTGAACTTGTCCAAGCGTGAGGCCGATCTATCAGTTCGCTTTGCACGTCCATCTGATGGGGGTCTACGCACCAAAGCGCAAAAGCTGGGCGAGATTTCATTCGTTGCCTGTGCTGCAAGTTTTGTCTCACCGGAGCAATGTGCGAAATTGGGTTGGATCACCTACGACGAGGCACATTCTCGCCTGCCGCAGGCGCGTTGGCTTGAAAGGACCGCGAGGTCAGAACACCTGCGTGCGGGTTTGCGAGTAATGGACGTTGAGACGGCGATTCAGGCCGTAGCGGCGGGAATTGGAAAAACGCTACTTCCAAGAGCAATCGTATTGTCCGATTCAAGATTTCGAGTAATCGAGCCAAAAAACTGCGCCAAGCTTCCGAGAAGGGAAGTTTGGATGTTGTCGCATGCGGATCAGACAATAAGAGCGTCGTTTACAGCAGCCAAAGAGTGGTTGATTGGTCTGAACTGGCAATGACGCACGGTTCAAAAGCGGCCATTCATGCAAGGCGAAGCATGTGTCACGTTGGGCTCGAAACCGACATCCCTCCTACCTAAAACAAAAAAGCCGCCCCAAATGGGACGGCCCTTTTTTCACTGTCTCTTTTCAGAGGATCAGGCAGCCAGAGCGGCCTGTGCTTTGGCAACGATCGCGCCGAACGCTTCCGGTTCGTGCACGGCCAGGTCGGCCAGAACTTTGCGGTCCACTTCGATACCGGCCAGGTTCAGGCCATTGATGAAGCGGGAATATGTCAGAGCCTCGTCATGGCTACGCACAGCAGCGTTGATACGCTGGATCCACAGCGCGCGGAAGTTGCGCTTGCGGTTCTTGCGGTCGCGGGTTGCGTACTGGTTGGCCTTGTCGACGGCCTGACGGGCAACCTTGAAGGTGCTCTTGCGGCGGCCATAGTAACCTTTGGCGGCCTTGATGACCTTCTTGTGACGGGCGTGAGTTACGGTTCCACCTTTAACGCGGGACATCTCTTAATCTCCTCTTAGCGGTCGTAGGGCATGTAGCCCTTGACGATCTTGGCGTCGGGGGCGGACAGGGTGGTGTTGCCACGGGCATCGCGGATGAATTTCTTGGTCCGCTTGATCATGCCGTGCCGCTTGCCGGCCTGGCCAGCAAGGACCTTACCGGTCGCAGTCACCTTGAAGCGCTTTTTGGCGCTCGACTTGGTCTTCATCTTAGGCATTTCCGTCTCCTTTTTCGGGTTCGGTTTCAGACGCGACTCGGCATGCCATCTCGGCCGGTCACGCGATCAGAAGCGCCGTTTACGCAAGTTCGATCATACTGGCAAGGGGGTTCTGGCCAGAATCTGCGATTTTCGCAGGCTGGCGACGTACCGGGGCGACAAAGGCCGCCCCGGTCGTTGGATCAGTGTTCGAATTTGCGGATCTCGCCGCTTTTCAAACGTTCCGCGTAGGACGCCAGTTCCTGACGCACCACTTTCATCAGGAAGTACAGCGCAAAGACGTTCACAACCGCCATGGCAAAGATCGCCGCATCCGAGAAGTCGATGACCGGGCCAAGATTGGCCGCCGCACCGATCACCACGAAGATGCAGAAGATGATCTTGAATACCAGTTCCTTGGTGTGGCCTTCGCCGAACAGATAGGTCCAGGCCTTGAGGCCGTAATAGGACCAGCTGATCATGGTCGAGAACGCAAACAACACCACGGCAATCGCCAGGATGAACGGGAACCAGCTGAAGGCGCTGCCGAAGGCCGCCGAAGTCAGGCTGACGCCCGAGTTGCCGTCGACGGTGGCGATGGCATTGCCTGCCTCGTTCAGCATGTAGTTGCCGGTTGCCGGATCAACGATCAGCTGCTGGGTGATGATGATCACCAGCGCCGTCATGGTACAGATCACAACGGTATCGATGAAAGGCTCAAGCAGCGACACGAAGCCTTCGGTGATCGGTTCCTTGGTCCGCACAGCCGAGTGTGCAATCGCAGCCGAACCAACGCCTGCTTCGTTCGAGAACGCCGCACGGCGGAAGCCCTGGATCAGCGCGCCAACCATGCCGCCAGCAACACCGAGGCCCGTGAAGGCGCCAGCAAAGATCTGGCCAAAGGCCCAGCCGATCTGATCCGCGTGCATGATGATGATGACCAATGCGGCCAGCACATACATGACACCCATGAACGGCACGACCTTCTCGGTCACGCGCGCGATGGATTTCAGGCCACCTACGATGACGGCAAAGACGATGGCCGCAAAGACCAGACCGGTGATCCAGCCCGGATAGTCCCCGACGATGCCTGCAATCTGCTGATGCGCCTGATTGGCCTGGAACATGTTGCCCCCGCCCAGCGCGCCAAGGATACAGAAGATCGAGAACAGAACCGCCAGAATCTTACCACCCGGCAGGCCCAGTTCGGCAAAGCCCTTGGACATATAGTACATCGGGCCACCCGAAACGGTGCCGTCTTCGTATTCGTTGCGGTATTTCACACCCAGCGTACACTCGGTGAATTTCGACGCCATGCCCAAAAGGCCCGCGACGATCATCCAGAAGGTCGCGCCCGGTCCGCCGATCCCAATGGCAACGGCCACACCGGCGATGTTGCCCAGACCGACCGTGCCCGACAGGGCTGTGGCCAGAGCCTGAAAGTGGCTGACCTCACCCGCATCGTTCGGGTCGGAATAGTCGCCTTTGACCAGGCTGATAGAGTGTCCGAAGAACCGAAACTGAACAAAAGCAAAATAAAGCGTGAACACGGTCGCCGCGACCACCAGCCAGCCGACGATCCACGGGAACCCGGTTCCCGGGAACGGCGCAAAGATAAAGCTGACAAACGGCCCGGTCGCGTCGGCAAAAGCCTGATTGATCTTGTCGTCCAGGCCCGGAGCCTCTTGGGCCGTTGCCGCACCTGCCACCAGCATTGATACGACAAGTAGACTGAGATATTTGAAGGTTTTCATTTTCTACCCCCTTAGTTCACAACAGTGACTGGCACGTCGGCATGCATCACCAGATTCTGCGTGGCGCTGCCAAACAGCCGCTTCTTGATGCCGTCAGCCGAAGCGCGGCCAACCACAATCTGCGATCCGCCGTTTTCGACAGTGATCTTGTTCAGCGTCTCGGCCACGTCTCCGTGCCGCACGACGCCATGCGCCTGGAATCCGGCCGCATTCAACGCGTCCACAGCAGGGGTCACGATGCGGGTTGTTGCCAGCTCGACCTCTTCCTCGCGCCGTTTGTGGCGTTGTGCGTTTTCTTCAGGGGTTTGGAATGTGTACGGGGACCATTCGATCACATAAGCGACCAAAAGCTCGCACGTATTCAGCCGTTCCGCCAGGTCTTTGGCGAAGGCCAATGCGCGCTCTCCGGTTTCTGTCCCGTCCAGTCCTATGACAATTTTCGCTGTCATCTCGTTCCTCCGTTTTCGTTGTTATCCGGGGCCCGTGCCCCCGGCAGAGCAGCCGGAACTTGGAACTTGTGAATTTGACTGCCCCTAGGGTCTTTATCCGAAATTTCCATCAGAAAATGAAATCTATTCTGCAAAATTCGCCCCAAGCGGTCAAATTTCGCTTAAAAATCAGCGATATTCGCGTGGTGAAACAAGCCCGCCCGGCATGATGCGGGGCGGGTTGAGGGGCTGATTTGTATCGGGCTTATTCGGGATCGGTGCTGTAGATCAGCCGTTCGTCACATGGTGCAACCCGCAGGATGTTTGTCGTGCCGGGGACGTTAAAGGGCACACCGGCGGTTACGACGATCTGGTCGCTCTCCGTTGCAAACCCGCCGGCCCGCGCGGCGCGTGCGGCGTTGACCACGGCCCCCTTGAACCGTTGCAACTCGGGCGTCATCACACAATTGCAGCCCCAGCTCAGGCACAGCCTGCGCGCCGTGCCCATCTGGGATGTCATGGCAATGATCGGCACACCGGGTCGCTCGCGCGCGGTCAATGAGGCTGTGGTGCCACTTTGGGTAAAGCAGCAGATCGCCTTGATGTCCGTTTTCTCGGCGATTTCGCGGGCAGCTGCGACAATGCCATCCGCAACGGTCGTGCCCTTGGCCGTGCGCGAGGCGGCAATGATCTGCACATAGGTCGGGTCGGCCTCGACCTCGATGGCGACCTTGTTCATGGTCTGAACCGCTTCGATCGGATACGAGCCTGCGGCGGATTCCGCGCTCAGCATGATTGCGTCCGTCCCCTCATAGATTGCGGTCGCCACATCCGAAACCTCGGCGCGGGTGGGCATCGGGCTTTCGATCATGCTTTCCAGCATCTGGGTAGCGACGATCACCGGCTTGGCAGCGCCACGGCACTTGCGCACCAGACGTTTCTGGATCGGAGGCACCGCCGAGACCGGCAGTTCCACGCCCAGATCGCCACGCGCGACCATGATCCCGTCCGAGGCATCCAGAATATCGTCAAAGGCCTGCACGGCGGCGGGCTTTTCGATCTTCGACAGGATCGCGGCACGGCCATCCGCCAGCGCGCGTGCCTCGAACACGTCCTTGGCGCGCTGAACAAAGCTGAGCGCCAGCCAGTCGACGCCCAGCTGGCAGACAAATTCCAGATCGTCGCGATCCTTGGCCGACAACGCGGCCAGCGGCAGCACGACATCGGGAACGTTCACACCCTTGCGGTTCGAGATTGTGCCACCAATCTCAACCGTGCAATTGGCATAGTTCTGCCCACAATCATTGACGATCAGGCGAATCTTGCCGTCATTGACCAGCAGCCGCGCGCCGGGTTCGAGGGCGGCAAAAATCTCGGGGTGCGGCAGGCAGACACGGGCCGCATCCCCGGCCTGCGGGTCAAGGTCCAGTCGGAACGCGGCACCCTCTTCCAGTTCCTCGGCATCATTAGCAAATACGCCGACGCGCAGTTTGGGGCCCTGCAAGTCGGCCAGAATCGCAATCGGGCTGTCCAGATCCTTTTCCACCTGACGGATAATGCGATGCCGTTCGCGGATCTCGTCGTGGCTGCCGTGGCTCATGTTCAGGCGAAACACATCCGCCCCAGCCTCGTGCAGGGCACGAATGGTGTCATAGTCGTTGGACGCCGGTCCCAGCGTCGCCACAATTTTCACATTTCTAAGGCGTCGCATTGGTCTTGCTCTCCTCGATCCCACGGTGTTAGGGCAATGTTACCGCAAACATTGCCTTGGCTGCTTATTGCGCAATTCCCTTTCCGAAGCAACTGCCATACACCTGCGGCAAACTTGATGACAGGCTTATGACGTACACTCCGTTCTTTATCCACGGCGAGGATCGCCCGTCCCGCTGGCTGATCACCTGCGACCACGCAACCAATACCGTTCCGCCCGATGTGGGTGACGGCGACCTCGGCCTGCCGCGTGAAGATATGGAGCGTCACATCGCCTATGATGTCGGTGCCTATGAGGTATCGAAACATCTGGGCGAAATCCTGAATGCGCCGGTGATCGCCGCCAATTTCTCGCGACTGGTGATCGATCCGAACCGGGGTGAGGATGACCCGACCCTGCTGATGAAGCTGTACGACGGCTCGATCATCCCGGGCAACCGCCACGCCGATGCGGCCGAGCGCGAGCGTCGCCTGAACATGTGCTACCGCCCGTATCACGAAGCGCTTGGGCGGTTGGCCGCCCTGCCCCATGCGGTTGTCGTGTCGATGCATTCCTTCACCCGCCAACTGCGTGGCCGCGACCCACGACCCTGGCATATTGGCGTACTGCACACCCCGGACGAGCGATTCGCGGGTCCTTTGATTGACCGTTTAAAGGCCGAGGACGACCTGTGCGTCGGCGTGAACGAGCCCTATACCGGGGTCCTGCCCGGTGACGCGATTGACAAGCATTGCACAACCCATGGCCGCCCCAACGCCCTGATCGAACTGCGCAATGATCTGATCGCGGATCACGCCGGGCAACGGGAATGGGCCGAGCGGCTGGCAGTTGTCCTGACGGACGCGCTGGAGGAAAGCGACCTTTAGCCTCAGATCCTCAACGGGTATTCCACTCCTGATCCTGCCTCCCCATATAATGAAGGAAAGGAGGCAGGTATGACTCAAGAGTTCCTGACAAGCTTCTTTGGCTGGATGGCGGCACTGAATATCGCCATTCTGTTGTTCACCACCATGATGATCGTCCTGATGCAGGACTGGATCGCCGGTATTCACGGTCGGATGTTCCAGATGGACCGCGCGGATGTGAAACAGGCGTATTTCCGGTATCTCGCCAACTACAAGATCCTCACCCTGATCTTCTGCATCATCCCGTGGCTGGCCCTGAAACTGGTCTGACATCCTGTTTGTTGAAACATCGCCACCGGACCGCTAGGTCAGGTGTGACACGCACCAGAACCACCCGGAGCCAGACTTATGGACAAGCAAACCGAAATCGAACTTCAGGCCGCCGCCTTCCGCCGGTTGCAGCAGCACCTGATGGAAGACCGCACGGACGTGCAAAACATCGACATGATGAACCTGGCCGGGTTCTGCCGCAACTGCCTATCGCGCTGGTATCAGGAAGCGGCCAATGAAAAGGGCATCGAGATGGGCAAGGACGAAGCCCGTCAGATTTTCTACGGCATGACCATGGATGAGTGGAAAGCCAACTACCAGACCGAGGCCAGCCCCGAGAAACAGGCCGCCTTCAAGGTCGCCTTTGAGGAAAACGTCACCAAGAAAGGCTGACGCCCCCAAAACGAATAAGGCCCGCCGGATTGGCGGGCCCTTTCTTTAGATCGCCGCTTTACGGCTTTCGTCCAGATAAATCTCGCGCAGACGCTTGGCGACCGAGCCGGGCGTCCCGTCGCCCAGCGTCACACCGTCAATCTCGATCACCGGCATGACAAAGGCGCTGGCCGAGGTGGTGAAGGCTTCGTCCGCCTCTTTGGCCTCGTCGATGGTGAACAGACGCTCTTCGATTTCCATCTGCGCCTCAGCCGCCATGCGCAGCACGGCCTTGCGGGTGATGCCGTGCAGGATGTCATTCGACAGCGGGCGGGTAACAATCTTGCCGTTCTTGACGAAAAAGGCGTTGTTGCTGGTGCCCTCGGTCACATAGCCGTCCTCGATCAGCCAGGCATCGTCGCAACCGGCTTTCTTGGCCATCATCTTGCCCATCGACGGGTACAGCAGCTGCACGGTCTTGATGTCACGACGACCCCAGCGCAGGTCATCAATCGAGATGATCTTGGCACCTTTCTTGGCCGCCGGGCTATCCGCCAGACCCGGCTTGTTTTGCGTGAACAAAACGAGGCTGGGTTTGGTATCCGCCGACGGGAACACAAAATCACGGTCGCCATCCGATCCACGGCTGACCTGCAGATACACCAGACCTTCCTCGATGCCGTTCAATTCAACCAGCTTTCGGTGAATTTCCAGCAGTTCTTCCTTGGAGCACGGCTCGGCCATCTCCAGCTCATCCAAGGACCGCTTGAGGCGCACGGCGTGGCCTTCGAAATCGATCAGCTTGCCGTCCAGAATGCTGGTCACTTCGTAAACGGCGTCCGCGAACAGATAACCACGGTCAAAGATCGAAACCTTGGCTTCGGTCTCGGGCAGGTATTCGCCATTCACATAAACGGTGCGAGTCATGTATCTCTCCTTAGCCCCAAAGTGCCGCCATGGGCGGGTGCACTCCGGCATCATCAAATGTCAGCGGTGTCGCGCGGTCTTCGGCCAACAACAGCGGGCCGTCAAGGTCCGTTACCATCGCGCCTTGCGCCAGCAATGTCGCAGGGGCCATCGCCAGTGAACTGCCGACCATGCAACCAACCATCACGCGATAACCCTCGGCCAGCGCCGCTTCCCGCAGGGCCAGCGCCTCGGTCAGACCGCCGGTCTTGTCCAGCTTGATGTTGACCACATCATACTTGCCCTTCAGCTTGGGCAGGCTGGTCCGGTCATGACAGGATTCATCAGCACAGACAGGCACCGGACGCTCCATCCCAATCAGCGCGTCATCCTGTCCGGCGGGCAAAGGCTGCTCGACCAGCGCCACACTCAGCCGCACCAGATGCGGCGCGAGATCGGCGTAAACCTCAGCCGACCAGCCTTCGTTCGCATCCACGATGATCTTGGCATCCGGCGCACCCGCACGCACGGCTTCCAGTCGGGGCATGTCGTCCGGGGTGCCCAGCTTGATCTTCAGCAAGGGACGATGCGCATTCTCGGCCGCCTGTTTCTGCATCGCCTCGGGCGTGTCCAGCGACAGGGTATAAGCGGTGACTTCAGGCCCCGGCACCGGCAACCCGGCCAGATCCCAGGCGCGTTTGCCCGCTCGCTTGGCCTCAAGATCCCACAGCGCGCAATCCACCGCGTTCCGCGCCGCACCCGCAGGCAACAGATCCATCAGCGCCTGACGTGTGAACTCCGCAGGCAACCCGGCAATCTCGGCCTCAACGGACTCGAGCGTCTCGTCATACCGCGCATAGGGCACACATTCGCCCCAGCCCTCATACGCCCCATCCGACAGCCGTACCGTCAGCACTTTTGCCTCGGTCCGCGACCCGCGCGAGATGGTGAACACCTGCGCCAGCCGGAATACATCACGAGAGACGTCAATCTGCACGCGCCCGCTCCTTCTTCTCGTTCAAAATACGGCCGCCGGAGGCGGATCAACACCCGCCTCCGGCGCGCCGTTCAGATCACAGCGCGGCCAGCGCGTCTACCAGTTTACCGGCACCAAAACGGTACGGGTCGGTCGCGGGCAGGCCCATCTCGGCCTCAACCTTGGCGATATAGGCCTTCGCTTCATCCTCGCTCAGGTGCTGGGTGTTGATCGACACGCCGACCACCTGACAGTCCGGGTTTGCAACCCGTGCCAGCGGCAATGCGGTATCGCGCAGCTGCGGCAGCGTCGGCAAGGAATACTCGGGCAGACCACGCATATGCGTCCGGGTGGGTTCATGGCACAGGATCAGGGCATCCGGCTGACCGCCGTGGATCAGGGCCATGGTGACACCGGAATACGAGACATGGAACAAGGACCCCTGCCCTTCGATGTGATCCCAGTGATCCTCGTCATTCTCGGGCGTCAGGTATTCCACCGAGCCTGCCATGAAGTCTGCAACGACGGCGTCCAGAGGCACGCCCTGACCGGTGATCAGAATGCCGGTCTGACCAGTGGCGCGGAATGTCGATTTCATACCACGGTTGCGCATTTCGGCGTCCATGGACATGGCGGTGTACATCTTACCGGCGGAACAGTCGGTTCCGACGGCAAGGCAACGCTTGCCGCTGCGCTTTTTGCCATTTGCGATCGGGTATCCAACGGTTGGCACGCGAACGTCGTGCAATGTGCCGCCGTGGGTCTGCGCCGCCGCGACCAGATCGCCCTCGTCCCGCAGCAGGTTGTGCAGGCCCGACGCCAGATCGTAACCCATTTCCAGCGCAGCAATCAGAACCTCTTTCCAGGCCTGGCTGATCACGCCGCCACGGTTCGCAACACCGATCACCAGGGTCTTGGCACCGGCGGCCTTGCCTTCTTCAAGCGTCATGTCGGTCATGCCCAGGTCGGCCTTGCAGCCGTCCATCCGCAATTGGCCAACGGCGTTCTCGGGACGCCAGTCCCGGATTCCGATTGCAACTTTGGCGGCCAGTTGGTCGGGCGCATCGCCCAAAAACAGCAGGTACGGTGTCTCGATCATTGCGGTCACTCCTTTGATTCCGACGCAAAGTAGACAAGCGCCAGTACGAGCGCTTCGCGTTTTCACCGACCAACCCCGCACAGCACGCGAGTTTTTTGCGCAGTGTTCTCTGACCGCGCAAAAATATTCGAAGTTTTCAAACTGATTAAACTTTAATCACCCTTACCTCGCAGTCGAAACCGCGATTTCTGCACGCGCATTGCCGCAGGCGCACAATCCCGCTTGCGCTGATCTGCGTAATTTAATACCTCAATCGAGAGAAAAATCGCAATTTCCTTACCCACAAGAGGCCCCGATGAGTTTCCGCATTCAACCCGCCGCCCCGGCCCGCCCCAATCGCTGCCAATTGTTCGGCCCCGGATCGAACACCAAGCTGTTCCCCAAGATGGCAGCATCGGCGGCAGACGTGATCAATCTGGACCTCGAGGACTCGGTTGCCCCATCTGACAAGGACGCCGCTCGCGCAAATGTCATCGAAGCGCTGAACACCATCGACTGGGGTGGTAAGTATATGTCGGTGCGGATCAACGGGCTGGACACACCCTATTGGTACCGCGATGTCGTTGAAGTTCTGGAACAGGCGGGCGACCGTCTGGACCAGATCATGATCCCCAAGGTCGGTTGCGCGGCAGATGTCTACGCCGTGGACGCGCTGGTTACCGCTATCGAGCGCGCCAAGGGCCGGACCAAGCCGATCTCGTTCGAAGTGATCATCGAATCCGCTGCAGGTATCGCCCATGTCGAAGAAATCGCCGCATCCTCGCCCCGTATGCAGGCCATGAGCCTTGGTGCTGCGGATTTTGCAGCCTCGATGGGGATGCAGACCACTGGCATCGGCGGCACGCAGGAAAACTACTACATGCTGCGCGAGGGCGAAAAGCACTGGTCCGATCCGTGGCACTGGGCGCAGGCCGCCATCGTCGCCGCCTGCCGCACGCACGGTGTTCTGCCGGTAGACGGGCCGTTCGGCGATTTCTCGGATGACGAAGGCTATATCGCGCAGGCCAAACGCTCGGCCACGCTGGGCATGGTTGGCAAATGGGCGATCCACCCCAAACAGATCGCTTTGGCCAACCAGGTCTTCACCCCGTCGGATGAGGCTGTCTCGGAAGCGCGCGAGATTCTGGCCGCGATGGAACAAGCCAAGGCCAATGGCGAAGGGGCCACGGTTTACAAAGGCCGTCTTGTCGACATCGCCTCAATAAAACAGGCCGAAGTCATCGTGGCGCAGGCCGAACTGATCGCGGCCAACGGCTGACCAAATTGAAAAAGGCGCCAGATCTGGCGCCTTTTTTTTACCGACCAAACACGTTGTTTGGCGTCCAGGTGAACCGATCACCCTGTTTGCCCCATTTCATCATCAGGCAGGATGTGCCGTATTTCTGGAAATACTTGATCTTCAGCGGATACCACCCGGCTTGTGGGACTTCGACCGCTGTTCTTTGGTTGGCCTCACAGCCCTGACGCCCGTTGACATAACCGATCTGTTGCCCGCCAACCCAGGCGTCGATGCCGTCATTCGACCAGGTTTCCAGTTCATACACACCCGGTGAATCGAACCGAATATAGCCCGAAACTTCAGCCGCCACGTTATAGGCTTCGTTGAACGTCAACACCGGATCGCCTTCGGAGGTATCGCGATAGTCCAATCCCCGCAAAGGTTGACCGGGCTTTGCCTTCTTCAGCAAAAAGTCCACTTTGGACAGGTTCTGGATTTTG
The DNA here is from genome assembly GCF_056540025.1 of Ruegeria sp. AP12. Classification (NCBI taxonomy): domain Bacteria; kingdom Pseudomonadati; phylum Pseudomonadota; class Alphaproteobacteria; order Rhodobacterales; family Roseobacteraceae; genus Ruegeria; species Ruegeria sp. AP12. Next base: position 141,188 of record NZ_JBQFVZ010000006.1, on the reverse strand, counting down.
CGCGGCGGGTTCCCCTCCCACGCGTATTTGACGTCCAGCCCTGCCTTTGGACTGGGCTGAGGGCTTGCAGGCTGCAGTTTCAGCGGCGCCGCCAGAGCAGCCCCGGCGATCAAAACGGCGGCAGCCGCAATCGCACCTGTACGAAAGAGTTTCATCATCATCTCCCTGTGTGCGCCGCGTTTGTTTGGTATTTTGGTCTACGGCATCATTAACGTCACACTAGGATGTGAATATTTACCCTGCAAGAGCGTGAATCTTCACAATGTGGCCGCTCAGGCCCGCAAATCCTTGGGCGACCCCATAACCACATAGGACGTGATCGAGGTCACATGGGGCAGTGTTCCCAGCACATCGGTATGGAAGGTCTTATAGGATGGAAGGTCGGCGCATTCGACGCGCAGCAGGTATTCGATCGTTCCGGTGATGTTGTGGCATTCGACCACTTCGGGCGCGCGCTGCAAGGCCCGTTCGAACCCTTCCTGCGCGGCCTTGGTATGTTCGCCCAGCCCAACGCCGATATAGGCCACGAACCCCTTGCCCAGTGCGACGGGGTCCAGAACGGCGCGGTAACCGGTGATCACTCCGGCCCTTTCCAATTCCTGCACCCGGCGCAGACAGGCAGAGGGGGACAGGCCCACGCGGTCAGCCAGTTCCAGATTGCTGATCCGCCCATCTGCGGTCAGCGCACGCAATATATCGCGGTTTATCTGATCCATCTTGGTCATTAATTGTGAAAATAAACAAGATGCGCACCAAAACGCAATTTCATTTGCCGCTTTTGGCGCAAAAATTCGCCCCATGACTTACGACATCCTTCTGGCCCTGATTGTGTTTGCCTTCGTATCCTCGATCACTCCGGGGCCGAATAACCTGATGCTGATGGCGTCAGGGGCCAATTTCGGCTTTCGCCGCTCGATCCCGCATATGTTGGGAATCGGGCTTGGCTTCACCTTCATGGTCCTGCTTGTCGGCGCGGGGCTGGTGCAGGTGTTCAACCAATACCCGGCCAGCTACACGGTGCTGAAGGTCGCCTCGGTGGCTTATCTGCTGTATCTGGCCTGGAAAATCGCACATGCTGCGCCCGCCGGTGGAAAGGCCGAAGTCGGCACACCGATGACATTTCTGCAGGCCGCCGCGTTTCAGTGGGTCAACCCGAAAGCCTGGGCCATGGCACTGACCGCGACCACGGCTTACGCGCCCGATCAGACACTGAACGTGATCGTTGTCGTCGCGCTGGTATTCGGCGCGGTCAATTTACCGTCGGTCAGCACCTGGACCCTGCTGGGCCAGCAAATGGCGCGGTTCCTGACGAATCCGCGCCGGTTGCTGGTTTTCAATTGGACCATGGCAGCACTGCTGGTCGCCTCGCTGTATCCGGTCCTGTGGCCAAGCTGATCACTTCAGGGGAAGACAGATCTCGGTCAGCAACTCTTCGGGCGGGGTTTCGCGCGGATCGTTGAGGTAGATTTCATAGCATGGCTGATCCGCAGGCTCTTCGCCGGACTCGGGCAACCAGTTGCCGAACAGGCTGTGATAGGCGGCCTCGATCCCGGAATAAGGGCCTTTGTAGGTCAGCACCGCGGTCTTCCCGCCGGGGATTTGCATGTCCTCCATGCCTTGGGGCGTCTCATCGCCCCGGAATTCAGCCCCGGCATAGCTGCGCAACTGATCCTCGGGCACGTCATCGGGGCTGTCGAGGTACAGCGCCAGAACCGGGCCGATCTGGGGCCAGAGCTGGCGGGATTCGCACAAGGCACCAAAGGCCTCGAAGCTCTTGCCGATTTCGGAATAGGCCCCCTTGTGGGGCAGCGCGATCACACGGCGGGCGGGTTCGGTACGGGTTGTCACGGGATGCATCGGGTATCCTCCGGTTCTAAAGTTGGGATGAGCCGGCAGAAACTGCCCCGCCTTGCGAAAGGCACCGGGGCTGCTGCCATAGGCCTCGGTAAAGGCCCGCGCAAATGAGCTGGGGTTGGGATAGCCAACGGTTGCCGCGACCTGGGCCACCGGTGTGTCGGTTCGCACCAACAACGTCGCCGCACGGTGCAAGCGCAGGCGTCGCACAGCCTGAGCGCAGGTCTCACCGGTCAGGGCGCGAAACACGCGGTGCCAGTGAAACCGGGACATGGCGGCGACATCGGCCAGCGCGTCCAGTGACAGATCCCCGGCAGGGTTGTCGTGGATATAGCTCAGCACGCGCAGAACCCGGTCTTCGTAGCTGGTTGCCATCGGCATCCTTCCTTCTCATTGCTTTCCTCAGCTTGCATATTCACGGCCCACAAATCTTGCTGAGTTGCATCCGGGGCGACGTCAGGTCATATAGCAGGGAACTTCCGCGTTGAGAGGCGTCATGACCCAGTATCTGGATTTCGAAAAACCACTGGCCGAGATCGAAGGCAAAGCTGAAGAGCTGCGCGCATTGGCCCGTGCCAATGAAGAAATGGACGTGAGCGAAGAAGCCGCCGCGCTGGACGCCAAGGCCGCCAAGCTGCTGGACGAACTGTATGCTGACCTGACCCCGTGGCGGAAATGTCAGGTGGCACGCCACCCCGAACGGCCCCATTGCCAGGACTATGTCAAAGAGCTGTTCACCGAATTCACGCCGCTGGCGGGCGACCGGAACTTTGCCGACGATCTGGCGGTGATCGGTGGGCTGGCCCGGTTCAACGATCAGCCGGTGATGGTGATCGGCCATGAAAAGGGCAGCGATACCAAATCGCGGATCGAACGGAATTTCGGCATGGCCCGGCCCGAAGGCTATCGCAAGGCCGTGCGCCTGATGGAGATGGCCGGACGGTTTGGCCTGCCGGTGATCACTCTGATCGACACGGCGGGCGCCTACCCCGGCAAAGGGGCCGAGGAACGCGGCCAGTCCGAGGCCATCGCGCGCTCGACCGAGATGTGCCTGAAAATCGGTGTGCCACTGGTGTCGGTCATCATCGGCGAAGGTGGGTCCGGCGGGGCCGTCGCCTTTGCCACCGCCAACCGCGTCGCGATGCTGGAACATTCGGTCTATTCGGTGATCTCACCCGAAGGCTGCGCCTCGATCCTGTGGAAAGATGCCGAGAAGATGCGCGAAGCCGCCGAGGCGCTGCGCCTGACAGCGCAGGACCTGCACAAGCTGGGCGTCTGCGATCGGATCATCCCCGAGCCCAAAGGCGGGGCCCATCGCGGTCGCCCCGAGGCGGTTGAGTCGGTGCGTGACGCCATCGGCGCCATGCTGAAAGAGCTGGACGGCAAGGACGCAGCGGCCCTGATCAAGGACCGCCGCCAGAAATTCCTGGACATCGGGTCGAAAGGGCTGGCGGCGTAAACCGTCAACCGCCCAAACGACGCAGCAGATCAACCGATGGCTCGCCGGTCACAGGCAGGCCATTGGCGCGCTGATAGCCGCTGATGGCGGATTTGGTGTTGTTCCCGATCACCCCATCCGCGCCCTGCGTGTCATACCCGGCCGAGGTCAGGCGACGCTGCAGGTCTTTGCGGTCCTCCAGCGTCAGACCTGTGGCATCCGGCCCGAATGAGGCCTGAAACGGAGCGCCTCCGGCAATCCGGTCCGACAGGTGCCCCACGCCAATCGCATAGCTGTCCGAGTTGTTATACCGCTTGATGACATTGAAATTGCGGAACACGGCGATGCGTGGCCCCGGCACTTGCGGTTGCAGCACCGCAACCGGCGTGCCCGACACGGTGCCGACCTCGCCACCCCAAGGCTGGCCGCGCACCCAACCGGCATTGGACAGATAGGCCGCCGTCGAGGCCAAAGAATCCGTCGGATCCTCGGACCAGATATCGCGGCGACCGTCGCCGGTGAAATCCACCGCATAGGCCAGATACGAGGTTGGGATGAACTGAGTATGCCCCATCGCCCCGGCCCAGCTGCCAGTCATGTTCGCGGGCGAGGTGTCGCCCTCCTGAATGATCTTCAGGGCTGCGACCAGTTGCTTTTCGAAAAATTCGCCGCGCCGCCCCTCATACGCCAAGGTGGACGTGGCCGAAATTACCGGCACGTCGCCGCGCCGCGCGCCGTATCGGCTTTCCAAACCCCAGACGGCCACGACAACCTCTTTGTCGACACCGTATTGCGCCTCTATCTGCGACAGCGTCCCATTGTACCGCTGCAACATCTGCCGCCCGTTACTGATCCGTTCATCCGATGCGGCGATGGCCAGATAGTCCTCAAGCGAGCGCTTGAATTCCACCTGATTGCGGTCGCGCTCGATCACGCCGGGCAAATAGCCCGCTCCCTGAAAGGCCCGGTTGATGGTCGTCTGGGAAATACCCTGCGACGCGGCTCGGGATTTGAAATTGGCCACCCAGGCATCATAGCCCGCATTCGGCACCGACTGCATACGCGACGCAGGCGCACGGGATGGCGCACCCCCGTCACTGCACCCGGCCAATATTGCCGCGCCAAGGCCAATGGAAAAGCTCCGTCGATTGATCATGACTGAAATCTGCTCTTGTTTGTGATTTGCCTCAGCCTAGCGCAGACCGGGCGCGCAAACCAGAACGACCGAGAGTGGCTGGCCCCAAATCGACGCTTCGGCGGTTCGCCGCTTAAGTAACCAGCAACCGCAACCCCTGCGTCACGTCCGAGCGCACCGCAAGGCGCAACCCCGGCTCATCCCCGGCCTTGAGCGCGGCGATGATCAGCTTGTGATAATGCGGCGGCTCGGTGCGTCGAAGCCGCCCGTACAAGGACCGCATGGTGGGGCCAAGTTGCAGCCAGACCGTCTCGGCCATGGCCAACATTGCGGGGGCCTGCGCGCGCAGATACAGCGTCCTGTGAAACTCAAGGTTCGACCGGATATAGCCCACGGCGTCGCGCTTGGTCACCATTTCCGCGACGGTCATGTTGATGGTCTGCAACCGGTCGATCAGCGCGATATGGGCACGCGGCAGGGCGCGGCTGGCCAGTTCCACCTCAAGCAAGGCGCGCAATGCAGCCAGTTCCTCGATCCGGTCATTCGTCAGTTCCGGCGTCGAAACCCGCCCCGATGAGGACAGAAACAACGCCCCTTCCGCCGCCAGACGGCGCACCGCTTCGCGTGCGGGTGTCATCGAGACATCGAACTCCTTGCCGATCCCACGCAAGGTCAGCGCCTCGCCAGGGGCGATCTCTCCGTGCAGGATACGGGACCGCAGGGTGCGATACACCCGGTCATGGGTTGCAATATGCGAGTCGGTCGGACGTGTAGCTAACATGGTCTCATGTGATCACAAAAACCTGCGGGGTCAACTCGGCTACGAGTCAAAGCGGTATCTGTGCAGCATCGCTCCGTTTTCACGCAGCCACCGCCGTGGGGCATCATAGGGGCCAAAAATACGCTCGACCTGCGCCCAGAAGGCGGGCGAATGGTTCATCTCGGCCAAATGCGCCACCTCATGCGCGGCGACATAGTGCAGAACTTCTGACGGCGCGAGGATCAGGCGCCAGGAAAACATCAACCCGCCATGCGAACTGCACGACCCCCAGCGGGATCGCGTGTCCCGCAGCGTCAGACTGGTGTACGAGCGCCCCAGAATGGCGGCGTAATCGTCGCAGGCCCCACTCAGCCGATCCCGCGCAAGCTCTTTCAGAAACCGGGCCAGTCGCCGCCCCTCGGCCCCGTCAGGCACGGCCACTGCATCTGTGCTCAGCACCACCCGCCGCCCCGGCGCGGGTACGATTCGACGCTCGGTGCCTTCGATCCAGATCACACTGCCCAGACGCACCTGTTCCAGATCGGGCTGCCCTGCCAGATGGTGCCGGATCCATTCCTCTTTGCTGCGCGCGAAACTCAACGCCTCGGCCTCGGGCACGCCTTGCGGATAGGTCAGGGTAACCCGCCCGTCCAATTGGGAAATCCGCAGGCTGATCCGCCGCGCCCGCGTTGATCTGCGCAGCGTCAGCGGCACCGGCGGCGTTCCCGGCAAAGCGTGTTCTCCCATATCCCGACCTCTTCCGCGCAAAGGCTTTGACAGTGCCCGCCGCCTGTGGCAGGTGAACTGAATCTTTTAGACGACTCACCTGATATCAAGGGGATTTGACATGCCCAAGGAAGAATGGGGCGTAAAGCGCGTTTGCCCGACCACCGGTAAGCGATTTTACGACCTGAACAAGGACCCGATCGTCAGCCCCTACACGGGCGAGATCGTGGAGCTTGAAACCGGCAAAAGCCGGATGATTGCCGCCGATGCCGAGGACGCAGCGACCGCGAAAGCACGCGAAAACGCATCCGAGGATGATCTGGTTCTGGATGATGACGACAATGTCGACGTGGATCTGGACGACGATCTGCTGGACGATGATGACGACAACAACGATGACGTCTCGCTGGACGACATCAAGGACATGTCATCAGAAGACGAAAACTGATCTTAAGGCGGCCCTGGGCCGCCTTGGTTCTTTGTGCGGATGGCGACGGAAAGTTTTTGCACAATTCCATTTTTGGACTTGCACTCCCCGCCGTCGTCTCATAAACGTCCGCCCACTGCTTCGGCAGTACCCGGATGGGGCCTTAGCTCAGTTGGGAGAGCGCTTGCATGGCATGCAAGAGGTCAGGGGTTCGACTCCCCTAGGCTCCACCAAATCTACCTGGATTTGCAGTCTAACAAGACCACCAATCAATTCGGCAAGGTTTGCCACTCGTCGACTACAGCGTCGCTGCATACCGCAAGGACTGTACCGAACTGGTTCAGAACAGCCTCGCTTTGGCTGGGGCGTAGCAAGGCGATGTCGCCGGGTCGGGCTGCGCTTGTGGCAGGTCCTGTCCAAACCTCCTGATTGCTGGAGCGACCGAATATTGAGGAATAGGCGAACCCCTTTGGATGCACCGGATGTGCGAGGTAGTGACCGCCAAACACGGCGATATCGGTTTTGCGACGGGGCAGAAAATCCAGTCCGGGCAACCCGTTGCCGGGCATGGCCTTGAGAATTGGTGTGCCGATGAACGCGGCTGGCTGAAAGGCACTGGTTGCGCTGTGGTCGAAATCCGAGGGTTTGACCAGAATCGAGCCAAAGGCGACCTCGGTCGCTGAATTGTCCGAGGCATAGGTCTGGAACGTCAGGCTGCCCCCGGTATTCAGGCACAGGCCTGCGCCTTGATCCGGCAGTGCGGCGACCGCCTTACGAAAGGTTTGGGTCGAGGCGCGGGCCGCTCTGGTTCTCAAAAAGCCCGGCAGTTTCGCCAGATGGGCCTCATAGCCCATCACACCGCTCAGCCGTGCCAAGGGGTGCGCTTGGATGCCATTGGCGACCTCGGCGACCTGCTCGGGCGGCAGACCGCCGCGATGCAGACCGATGTCCAGTTCCAGCGACAGGCGGAGCCGGGATTGTGTTTGATCGGCAAGGCCCAGATACTCATGCAACCGGTCGGGCGTATCGATCAGCCATTGCACCCGATCCGCCGCGTCAGGACAGGACGCCAGGACACGGGCGGCGGATCGAACCGGCAGAGGCTTTCCGATCAGATGATCCGTTCCGCTTTCCGCTTTCAACAAAGTCGTCAGCATCGACTCGGAGAACGTCATCAGCCCCGAGGTCGCAATCAGGCTCCGGATATGATCCAGCAGCGGCAGGCAGGGCAGAGATTTGGCCACCAGTCGCCGATCCAGCGCTGCGTCCGCGCCAGCATCGGCAGCCGCGCAATTCGCCTCTAACCGGTCCAGATCGACAGCCACAACGGGCTGATCTACGCCATGTTTGTGCAGCGTTTCGGACAATCGTTTTAGATACGGATCGCTCATGGCCGGAACAGCCGCGCCAATGCGGGTGTCAGGAATTTATCCTGCGGGTCCAGCTGCGCGCGCAAGGCGCAGAAGCGGTCGAAATCCGGATAAAGCCCGGACAGGTCCTTGTAGGTCAGGCTATGCATCTTGCCCCAATGCGGCCTTCCCCCCGCCTCAAGGAACAGCGGCTCAAGCGCATTGAAGTACCGGCTGTGATCTTCATCCGCATCCGTGTGAACCGCGACCGAGATCCGGGGGCCGCCCTGAAATGGCGAGAGACACGCAGTATCTCCGGCGGTTTGCCGAACCTCGATCGGGAAATAGATGTCCTTGTGATCCCGTTCGAGCCTGCGAAATACTTCGTTCAGCACGTCACCGGCGGTGTCAGGCGGCAGGTGATATTCCATTTCCTTGAAACGAATATGCCGGTCGCTGCACAGAACCTTCCAGCTTTCACCAACATAGTCCTCATCGGACTGCGCCAGCGTCAGCAGTTTCAGCAGCACAGATCGTATGCCCGCGCTGAAGCGGCCCGCATTTCGGGCAAGTTTCAGCACCTTGACCGCGATCATATCCAGATCGCGCGGCGCCTTGCTTTCCGGACTATCAACAACGGCATGCCTCAGTTCGACCGCCTTGCCGGTGAAGGGGATGTAGAAGAATTCGAAATTCCGGTTCTCGGCCCAGTTCTGGTGCATATTGGCCAGACACTCTGACAAATCGGTCAGGGTCACGCGTCGGCGCAGGTTGTATTTGGGCACGACATTGATGCGCGCCTCGGTCAGCACCCCAAGCAGGCCAAGCGATACCTGTATCATCTCCAGCGGCACGTCACCGGTGGTCAGGATCTCTCCGCCTGCGCTGATCAAACGGGCATCGGTGATCTCGGCCGACAAACAGGGCAAGCCGCGCCCGGTGCCGTGGGTCGCAGTTGCGGTTGCACCGGCCAGCGACTGCGCGTTGATGTCACCGAGATTGCGAAAGGCCAGACCCTGTTCACCCAATGCGGGCGACAGGTCGCGCAGGCGGGCGTTGGCGTTCACCCAGACCTGACCATCCTTTGCGTCGCCGACTGTGGGCAGGTTCAGGTTTGACAGGTCCAGAATTCTGTCGGCCCCGGCCACAATGGGCGTAAACGAATGCCCGGCCCCGACCACACGCAGGCTTTCGGGCGCGGATACCGCCTGCTGCAAGTCTGCAAGCGTTTCGGGGCGCGCGACGTTGATCTTGGCGCTTTCGTTCCCTGCCCAGTTTGACCACATGCTCCTGCTCCTCCGTTGCAAGAGGATTGCAGCCAGCAGACTGTAAAACAAGTCAGGGAATCAGCGCGTTACGCCACGTGACCCGCACCTAGGCCGCGTTGGCCCGCTGGGCTGAGACGCGCTTGAACCACTCGGACACGGCGGTCAGGTCCGGGGCCAGCTGCTCGGCCTCGCCATCCGTGAACTCTTGAAACTTTTCGCTGTTCATCCCATTCACACCGACCAGAACCGGGATGTCCTGCGCCAATGCCTCGGCAATAACAGGGCGGAACCCACGGCCATCAGCCTCGTGCTTGCCGAACTTGTTGATGATCAATAGTTGTGGCGCATCCGACAGCGAGGCGGTGACATAGCCAACCGCCTGTTCCAGCGCCGCCGGGTCCAGCCGACACCCTCGGGATTCGGTCCCCAAGGATTGGGAAATCCGGATTGTCTCACCTTCCGGCAGCACGCGCACATCCATGTCGCATTTGCTGCTGTCAGCGCATTCCGTGTTGGTCTGGACAACGCCTGCCAGCTTCGCGCCCGATGCCAGCAGGTGCTCTGCCACTGCGCTCAGCAAGCGGTCGGTTGCGCCGCGGTCGGTGGTTGTGACATAGGCCAGATTCATCTTTGGACCCCCGTGGGATGAGTTTCAGAGTTTCAAATAGCACGCCGACCGTGGCTCGACCACACCCGGCGTCAGGGAAGCGGCGACAGGCCGATCACGAGAGGGTGTAGCACAAGCAGCACCGCATAGGTCGCAATCGCGGTCACCCACACCCAAGGACCCGGCCAGGGGTGGGGCGCGCGCAGCGACAGGCGCGCGGTATTGCGTGACAGGCGCACCCACTCTGGCCCCATTTCTCGGGCCTTGCGGCGATCGATCAGGGCCATTCCCATCAGCGCGAACCCGGCAAACAGCCCAAACAGGATCACATGGGACAGGCTACCATTGGCGACCAGATGCGCGACGGCCCACAGCATCAGGGCGGCAAGGATCGGATGGCGCGTGGTGCGCAGAATACCCGGGCATTCGGGGTCAAACCTGCGCGTACCCATGCCACCAAACGAGAACGGGTTTTCGATGCTCAAGCCGGCGATTGTCAGCCAGCACACAAGCGGCATGACCAACAGCGGAATCCATCGCAGGGCCTGCGCCGGTGGGATGATCTCGACATAAGGCGCGTTTGCGGCGGCTATGATCAGCCAGATCAGCACTGCGACGGACAACAACGAATAAGCGGCGAAATAGGCCCGCCGCCCCATCGCATCGATCAGCCATCCACGAACGGGTGGGCGCACGGGTATGGCGTGGCTGAGCAGAAATACTGTCAACGCTGCTATGAAGATGCCCCATCCGGCCATTTCGATCTCCGAACCTGTTTTCTGAAATTGGTAGGTTTACCGGACCGGCGGGTCTTTGTCCGAAATCAAGTCGCCGGGCCATGGATTGGCAAAACCTCCTGCAATCTGGCATCAAAGGACAAGCGTCACAGGCGGAGGTCGCAACAATGCGTTCATTTGATGAGATTTTCGACATCGCAGCAGGTCGCCACGGTGGGGTCGACGCCCTGAATGCAAACCTGAGCAAGCCCAAAACGCCCGCAGAACTGGCTGCGATGCCCGAGGATCGCTGGCTTGCGACCCTGACCAAATGCATCTTTCAGGCCGGGTTCAACTGGAAGGTCATCGAGGCCAAGTGGGACGGGTTTGAAGAGGCGTTTGACGGCTTCGACGTGGGCCGCTGCGCCTTTATGGATGACGAGAAATTCGACGCGCTTTTGCAGGACACCCGTATCGTGCGCAACGGCACCAAGATCGCAACCGTCCGCGACAACGCGGCGTTTCTGTTGGAGTTGCGGGACGAAGGCGGGGCCGGTCAGGTTCTGGGCGGTTGGCCCTCGACCGATTACATCGGCCTTCTGGCGATGCTGGCAAAACGGGGATCACGGCTGGGCGGGGCCTCGGCCCAATATGCGATGCGGTTTGCCGGGCGCGACAGTTTCATCCTGTCACAAGACGTGACAGCCCGGTTGATTGCCGAGGGCGTGATCGACAAGGCCCCGACCTCCAAAAAGGCGCTGGCTGCCGTGCAAGAGGCTTTCAATGCATGGATGGATCAGTCCGGACGCTCACTGACGGAAATCAGCCGTGTTCTGGCGATGAGCATATGAAAACGGCTTGCGGAACCGATGGGGCAAGCTAAATTTTTCTTCATGGGTTTGCGTTTTTTGGTTCTGGCGTTTCTGTTTCTGGCGGCTTGCGGACGCCCGTTGACTCAGCAGGAACGCGACTTTGCTGATGCCGTGCAAGGCGAGACTCTGAATCTGGATCGCGTTCGTCTAGTCGAAGGTGCCCCGGTCGCACCGATCACCTATTACCGCGAAGCCCGCCCGCGTCTGGCCTGCCGCGAGCGCATTCTGCCCCCGGTCGAGCCGGGACCGGTTACCGGGAAGCCTGCGGCCATCGCCTTGTTCAACAAGGTCTATTTCGCCCGCGACTGGTATCTTGAGGACTATATGTCCGACTATCCCGAACAGATGAACCTGATCGCGGCCATGTTGCTGGCGCATGAATTGACCCATGTCTGGCAATGGCAAAACCGCAAGACCACTGGCTATCACCCCCTGCGCGCAGCGGCCGAGCATGGCGGGCGCAAGGATCCGTATCTGTTCGATCTGGATACCTCGCCCGATTTCGTGTCCTACGGCTATGAACAGCAGGGCGCGATTGTCGAAGAGTATGTGTGCTGCCGCGCGCTGGACCCACAGGCGCAGCGGACCAAACGGCTGCACCAGATGCTGGGCGCGCATTTTGACCTTTCTCCGCTGCCGCAGGAAGGGCGCGAGCGTGCGGTGGCCATCCCATGGAGCGATGCGAAGGTCGAAGGGATCTGCAGCTAAGCGTCAGTTGCGCTGCAGGGTTTTCAAATACGCCACCAGATCGACGATTGGCTGGCTTGTCAGGATCGGCTGGCCATCTTCGGTTTTCATCGACGTGTCCTGCCCGTCGAAATACGGCCCGTAGATCGGCATCGGGCTTCCGTGGCTGACCAACGGATCACGCCCGTCAATCCGGGCAACAACGCGCGCGGTTGGAAAGCCGCCCCCTGTCGCCAAACCCGTCAGGTCGGTCGGCTGAATGACCAGAACCCCGGCCATCGGACCGTGGCCGGTGGCATCTATGCCATGGCACGTCGCGCAATAGTGCTGATACAGTTCCGCGCCCGTTTGCGCATCCTGCGCCGCGGCGCTGTGCCCGGCGAACATAAGCAAGACAGATACAGTTCCGAGCTTTGGCCACTTCATCGCATCCTCCTGTCAGCATTGGCATTTACAGGCTTGCCCGCGCGGCGGCTTGGCGCAATGATCCAGATCAACGAGGCAGGAGGGTTCGGGCCATGACACAATACGCAGCCATCATGCTGGCCGCAGGGATCGGTGTTCCCATTTTGGCCGCATTGAACGCGGCGCTTGGCAAGCTGATAGGGTCGCCCACCACCGCTGCCGTGGTCCTGTTTGCCATCGCCTTTGCCGCGTCGGCCCTGGTGATGCTGCTGTTTCCGGGATTTGAGGCGCTGTCCAAGGTGGCGCAGGCCCCCAAACATCTGTTGCTGGCAGGCGTTCTGATCGCGTTTTACGTGCTGTCGATCACCCACGTTGCCCCGCATTTCGGGGTCGGAAATGCCGTCTTCTTCGTTCTGCTGGGTCAGTTGATCAGCACAGCCGCGATTGACCATTTCGGGCTGTTCGGCGCGCAGGTCACGCCGCTGACGCTGATGCGCGCCGGTGGGATTGCCGTGATGGCCGTTGGCGTGGCGATCACTCAGCTGGCTTGAGAACACCGCCTTCAAGCCGCACCATCCGGTCCATCCGCGCGGCAAGCTCCATATTGTGCGTGGCGATCAGGGCAGACAGCCCCTCATCCCGCACCAGCACCATCAACGCATCGAACACCTGATCCGAGGTCTCGGGGTCAAGATTCCCGGTTGGTTCATCGGCCAGCAGAACCTTCGGCTTGTTCGCCAGCGCGCGGCAGAACGCCACGCGCTGTTGTTCGCCGCCCGACAACGCCGCCGGGCGGTGTCCGGCGCGCGGGGCCACGCCGACGCGGTCCAGCAAGTCCATGGCCCGCTCCTGCGCCGCTTTTTCAGAGACGCCGTTGGCCAGTTGCGGCAGAGTAATATTTTCCAAAGCGGTGAACTCGGGCAGCAAATGGTGGAACTGATAGACAAAACCCACATCCTGCCGCCGCAAGGCCGTTCGCGTCCGATCGCCCTTGCCGCTGACATTCTGCCCGCCGATCTCGACCTGGCCGTCATCCGGCATGTCCAGAAGGCCCGCGATATGCAGCAGGGTGGATTTGCCAGCGCCCGACGGCGCAACCATCGCCACCGCCTCACCCGCGCGCAGGTCCAGATCGACGCCGCGCAAGACCTGCACCTCGCCCGGAGTGCCTTGCAGATACGTCTTTGTCAGGCCCTTCAGTCGCAATGTCACATCATTCATAGCGCAGCGCCTCAACCGGGTTCAGCCGCGCCGCGCGGCGGGCGGGGAAATAGGTGACGATGAAGGACAGGCCCAGCGACAGGGCCACGGCCTTGAGCACGTCGCTCAGGTGCAGTTCGGCTGGGAGGGCGTAAATGCCCCGAATAGACGGATCCCAGACGCCACCGCCCATCACATAGTTCACGAAGGAGAAGATCGGGTCGATATAGATCGCAAACAGGCAACCCAGGATCACGCCCATCACGGTTCCGATGATGCCGGTGAAGGCACCGCAGATGAAGAACACCCGCAGGACCGAGCCCTCGCTCAGGCCAATCGTGCGCAAGATGCCGATGTCGCGCCCCTTGTTTTTGACCAGCATGATCAGGCCCGAGACGATGTTCATTGCCGCAATCAGTACGAGGATCGACAGGATGATGAACATCACGTTGTCCTCAACCTCAAGCGCGCGCAGGAACCCGCCCGAGGCGTCCTGCCATGTCCAGATCTGACTGCGCTGGCCCGACGCTTCGAGGATGGGGATCAGGATCGGGCCCAGCGTTTCAGGTTGGGCGACCATCACCTCGATCTCATCCGCCACGCCCTCGCGGTTGAAAAACCCCTGAGCTTGGGAAAACGGCATGTAGACGCGGGTGCGGTCGATGTCATAGCGCCCCGCGGAAAACACATAGACCACGCGATAGGCATTGACGCGCGGTGAGGTTCCAAAGGCGGTTTTCACCCCGTTGGGTGAGGTCAGCTTGACCGTATCCCCCACAGTGGCCCCGATGCTGCGCGCCACGCCCGAGCCGATGGCGATCACGTCCTCTCCGGTCTGAAACAGGGACAGATCCCCCGCCGCCTGTTCGGCTTGCGCAATGCCCGGCAGGTCCATCAGGTCATCGGGACGGATGCCAAATACCTCGACCCCGCTGCTGCGGTCGCGGTTGGTGATCAGCACCTGACCTTTGACCAAAGGCGCAGCCTGTTCGACGCCCGGCACCTCAGCGATCCGCGCGGCCCGTTCCTCATAGTCAGCCATGGTTCGGACCGGGCGGCCCTGCGCGTCGATCTCGCCCGAGGAATACACGGTGACATGCGCGTTGGCCCCAAGGATCGTGCCCACGAACTCGGCCCGGAACCCGGACCGCACCGCCAGGGTCGCGATCAGGGCAAATACCGCCAGAGTGATCCCGATCAGCGAGATCCACGTCATCACGCTGACGCCCCCCTCGGCCCGGCGGGCCCGAAGGTATCGCCACGCGATTTTCCATTCGAATGGGGCAAAAGGCGGGGGTGTCTTGGCCATGCCTGCTCCGGTCTTGTTGTTTGGCGGCGACCCTTTCGGCATTTCGCGCGATGGTCAAGCCGCTTATGGGCGTGTCGGTCCCGGCAGGCGAATTCGGCGTGAAAAACCCCAATATCGAACCGAATCAGTACCGGCTGTCGGACAGTGCGCTCAGATAAAAAGTGATATTGAAATCAAAGACTACACTATTGGTTGTGACGACCTTCACAGACCGCGCGCCATTGTTTCAGCTATGAAGTCAATATCGGCATTGCGTGATCGACTGAACTCAAAATGCCACATATAGTAAGCAATATTATTTCGCTTTTTGCTTATTTTCAGAAACTTTGTCACCCTGCTTGCGGGGGAACACATTTCAGAGCGGGGGTCGCTCAATGAATATTCACAATACACCGGAAGGGTTGGACCCGATTTTGGTCCGCGCATCATCAACGGAATTGGATTGCGAAACGGCCGCGTTGCTGCGGGCCGCGATCCGGCCAATCTTCGCAAAAGCAGCAAGCTGGGGCAGCTTGGCGGATCGGCTAAGGGAAAAGGGCTATCGCCTTGCCTTTCTCAAAGGCCGCCTTTGCATCACAGATCGGACAACCGGTCAGCGCGTCTGCGGGATACGGTTTCTGGGCTTTGAGCTGAAAGAACTGGTCAACCGGCTGGGCCGCCCCATCGTGGTTGCACGCGGCAATCAGGCGGATGGCGAGCTGCTGATCGCCCGCCCTGCGTCGGCGCGGTTGTAACACCGCGCCAGCATTGATCGAGGCCTATCGCCGTGGTCAGGCGATACCCTGATAAATTTCAGCGATCTTGGTAACAGCCGCCTCGGGGCTTAGTTCTTCGCTTTCGCCGGTCCGGCGGCTGGTCAATTCAACCACACCGTTTTTCAAACCACGCGGTCCGACAGTGATCCGCCAGGGCAGACCGATCAGGTCCATCGTGGCAAACTTGCCCCCGGCCCGTTCGTTGCGATCATCATAGAGCGGCTCAAGGCCTAGTGCCGTCAGCGCGACGTAGAGTTTCTCACAGGCCGCATCCGCCTCTTCATCGCCCTGCTTCAGGTTGACGATCCCGCAATGGAACGGGGTCACGCCTTCGGGCCAGATGATGCCCTTGTCGTCATGGCTGGCCTCGATGATCGCACCGATCAGGCGGCTGACGCCGATACCGTGGCTGCCCATATGTACCGGAACCGGCTTGCCATCGGGGCCCTGAACGGTCGCGCCCATGGCCTCGGAGTATTTGGTGCCGAAATAGAATATCTGGCCGACCTCGATCCCGCGCGCAACGCGGCGGCGATCTTCGGGGACCTCGTTGAACAGCGCCTCGTCATGGGTTTCATCGGTGCGCGCGTATTTCGAGGTGAACTCTTCCAGGATCGCCTGACATTGGTCGCGGTTGTCATAGTCGATCTCCCGATCCCCAAAGGTCAGATCGGTCACTGCGCTGTCATAGAAAACCTCGGACTCGCCAGTGTCGGCCAGTACCAGAAATTCATGCGTGTCGTCGCCGCCAATGGGACCAGAGTCCGCGCGCATCGGGATTGCTTGCAGACCCATGCGTTCATAGGTGCGCAGATAGCTGACCAGATGGCGGTTATAGGCGTGCAGCGCGTCCTCTTTCGTCAGGTCGAAATTGTAGCCGTCCTTCATGTAGAACTCGCGCCCGCGCATAACACCAAAGCGCGGGCGGATTTCGTCGCGGAACTTCCACTGGATCTGGTACAGCGTCAGCGGCAGGTCCTTGTAGCTGCTGACATGGCCGCGGAAGATGTCCGTCACCAGTTCTTCGGCTGTGGGTGTATAGAGCATGTCGCGGCCATGGCGGTCCTGCATCCGCAACATCTCCTGACCGTAGTCGTCATACCGCCCGGACTCGCGCCACAGGTCCGCCGATTGCAGAATCGGCATCTGGATCGCGATATGACCCGCGCGCGCCTGTTCTTCATGCACGATGTTTTCCAGCTTGCGCAGCACTTTGAAGCCCAGCGGCAGCCAGGAATAAATCCCGGCGGCGGCCTGCTTGATCATCCCGGCGCGCAGCATCAGCCGGTGGCTGACGATCTGAGCCTCGGAGGGGTTTTCCTTGAGAACGGGCAGAAAGTAACGGCTGAGGCGCATGGGTGGACCTTCAAAGGTGAATTTGGACTTCAAAGGTCATTATTCCAAAGCCCCGCCGGGGGCAATCGCGCATTGGCGAATTTGCGACCCCAGACCTGTCGGTTTTTGATTGACCCGCCAGTCAGGTTTTTCAATTGTGACAGGAATGTAAAACCCATGAGGCGCCGATGCAGACGATTCAGGAACCCGCCCGCCAAATCCCTGTTGTTCACCAGACCGATATTCTGGTCGTCGGCTCAGGCCCTGCCGGGCTGGCGGCTGCCTTGGCGGCGGCGCGGGCGGGGGCAGAGGTGTCTCTGGTCGACCGGTTCGGCTGCATGGGCGGCAATATCACCGCCGTGGGGGTCGAGGGGTTCGCCTGGTATCGCCACGAACAGACCGTCGAAGCCGGCGGTATCGGCATGGAGTTCGAAACCCGCGCCAAAGAGATGGGCGCGGCAGTGCCCGAAAGCCAATCGCTGAGTTATGAGCTGGACAGCGAAGGCTTCAAGCTGGTGGCTGACAAACTGGTCGAAGAGGCGGGCGTGCATCCGATGCTGCACCGTCAGTTCGTCGCCCCGATCATGGACGGCGACCGGATCACCGGCATCATCACCGAATCCAAAGCCGGGCGTGAGGCAATTCTGGCCAAGGTGGTGATCGACGCCACAGGCGACGCGGATGTGGCCCATCGCGCCGGAGCGCCCACGCATAAGACTCCGCGCGAAGACATGATGGCCGCCTCGGTCATGTTCCATCTGGCAGGCGTCGACAAGCGCGCGTTCATGGAAGGCGTCAAGGCCGACCCCCAGACCTACAAGGACTGGGGCGGCGGTGGTGAGTGGAACATCGAAACCAGCGGAAAAGAGGACGACATGTTCTCGCCCTTCGTGCACAAGCCGTTCCAGCAGGCCATCGATCAGGGCCTGATCCCGCCGCATCTGAACACCATCGCGGGCACATGGGGCGCGATGCATGACACGGGTGAGTTGACCTATATGAACCTCATCCATCTGGCTGAGGTCGACGGCACAGATCCCGACAGCCTGACAAAGGGTGAGATCGAAGGCCGACGCCAGTCGATGCTGGCCATCGAAGCCTTGCGCCGGTTTATGCCGGGATGCGAAAACGCGCGGCTTCGGAACTTTGGCATGACCATCGGCATCCGCGACACCCGCAAGATCGACGCGGTTTACAATATGACCGAGGATGACGCCCGTTATCAGGGCCGGTTTGAGGACACGATCGGCGTCTACCCCGAATTCATCGACGGCTATGGCATCCTGATCCTGCCCACCACGGGGAGGTATATGCAAATCCCCTATCGCTCGATGCTGCCCAAAGGGATCAAGGGCCTGCTGGTCGCCGGGCGCTCGCACGGTGCGGACCGGGTGGCCCATGCGGCCACGCGCAACATGGCCTGCTGTGCGGTGATGGGTCAGGGCGCGGGCATTGCGGCCGTGCTGTCGCTGAAAAGCAATCAGGAGCTGGATCGGTTGAATCTGACCCCCGTGCATACCGAATTGGAACGTCAGGGCGTAAGGATCAACTGATGGATACAATCCCGACCATAGATATCTCGGCACTGGCCCACCCGGACAGCCGGAATACAAGGCAACGGCGCAACAGATACTCGACGCCTGTGTTGGCATCGGCTTCTTGTCGATTACCGGGACGGGCGTGTCGCAGGACAGCGTCGATCAGGTCCGGCAGACGGTGCGCAAGATCTTCGACCTGGAAGAGAGCCGCAAATGGGATCAGGCAATCACGCGCGAAAACTATCGCGGCTACATTCCGATGGGGTTTTTCACCCCGAATGACGGGTCGGGCAAAGCTGACAAATACGAAGGCTACAAGCTGCATCATGAAGTCCAGGAAGACGCGGAAATCCGGCAGGCCTGTGCGCTGTATGGCCCGAATATCTGGCCGGACCATACGCCCGAGGCGCGCGGGGTCATTCTGAACTATTGGTCCCAGTTGGACCACGTGACCGACCTGTTGCTTGGCGCGCTTGAAACTGGCCTGAACCTGACACCGGGGCAGTTGCAAGACGCATTTCGCGATCCGTTGACCAACATGACCCTGCTGCACTATCCGCCGCAAGCCGCAGAAGAGGACGGGTATGGTATCCATCCGCACAAAGACACCGACGCGCTGACAATCATCGCCCCCGACCCGGTTGGCGGGCTGGAGGTGCAAACCCGCGAGGGCGGTTGGATCACACCTGACTGTCCCGAAGGTGGCTTTGTCGTCAATATCGGCGACATGTTAGAGCTGTGGTCAGGCGGGCGGTTGAAATCGACACCGCACCGCGTCGTCAATCGATCTGGCAAGGAACGGTACTCGTTCCCGTATTTCGCCGTCCCGCGCCATGACGTGGTGGTCCAGCCGCTGCTGCCCGCCCTGCCCGGCTTTGATCGCCCGGCCGTGCATTGCGGTCATTGGTCGGCGGAAATCTGGCGCACAAACTGGCCGGACGAGGCGGCGACAAGCGACACTCCGGAATTGGGGACGCTGGCGGATTAAGCGCCGAAATCTGCATGTCATGAACCGCTTGCATCATGTGTCGGTATAAGCGAAGAACATCCCCGACGGTCTAAACACGAGGACGACCATGGCGCTTCCGGTAAAGGATCAACTGAGATACTGGGGCTTCGCCGCAGCGATTTTCATTCTGATCCTGTGGGCCTTGGGCGACGTCCTTCTGCCTTTTGTGATTGGCGGTGCGATTGCCTATTTCCTTGATCCGGTTGCCGACCGGCTGGAAAAGCTGGGCCTGTCTCGGGTTGCGGCGACCGGCATCATAACCGTTGTCGGCGTTCTGGGATTCGTCCTGATGATCCTGATGGTCGTCCCGGCCCTGATCACGCAACTGCTCGAGCTGGTCGATATCCTGCCCAGCCTGTTCAAACAATTGCGCGGGTTCATCGAACAGCAGTTCCCATCGCTGCTCGACCGCGAATCCAGCACCCATCAGATGCTGGTCTCATTCGGCGAAACCCTGAAATCGAAAACCGGCGACGTGCTGGAAACGGTGCTGGCCTCGCTGGGATCGGCCATCAACATCGTTGTTCTGCTGGTCATCGTCCCGGTTGTCGCGGTCTACCTGCTGCTGGACTGGGACCGTATGATCGCCCGTATCGGAGAGCTTCTGCCCCGCGATCACGCCCCCACAATCAAGCGGCTGGCCAGTGAGATCGATGCAGTTCTGGCCTCATTCGTACGCGGTATGGGCACGGTCTGTTTAATCCTGGGCACCTACTACGCAGTTGCCCTGATGATTGTCGGCCTGCAGTTCGGGCTGATCGTCGGCTTTATCGCCGGGCTCGTCACCTTCATCCCCTATCTGGGCGCGCTGATCGGGGGCACTCTGGCCATCGGGCTGGCCCTGTTCCAGTTCTGGGGCGATTGGGCCCATATCGGTCTGGTTGCCGGGATTTTCGCGCTGGGTCAGGTGACCGAGGGCAATTTCCTGACGCCCAAACTGGTCGGCAGTTCGGTTGGGTTGCACCCGGTCTGGCTGCTGCTGGCCTTGTCGGTTTTTGGCGCGCTGTTCGGTTTTGTCGGGATGCTGATCGCTGTGCCTGTCGCCGCAGCCTTGGGGGTTGTGGCGCGGTTCGGCACATCGCTTTATCTTGACAGTCGCCTTTACACCGGCCTGGAAAGCCCGGATCAGGAAGACAAATAAATGGCTCGACAACTGAGCTTTGATCTACCAGCCAAAACCGCGCTGGGGCGCGAGGATTTCTTTGTCTCGCCCTCAAATGCGCTGGCCGTGGCGATGATTTCGGCCTCATCCTGGCCCGGCAACAAACTGGTACTAAGCGGCCCTGCAGGCGCGGGCAAGACCCATCTGGCACATGTCTGGGCCGCCGAAACCGGTGGACGTATCATGCGCGCGGCGGATCTGCATCATGACGAGGTGCCGGAACTGGCACGCTCGGCCATCGCGGTGGAAGACGTGCCGGATATTGCGGCTGATATCGAACAGCAAAAGGTCCTGTTTCACCTGCACAATCTGGTCCTTGCCGAAGGTCACGCCCTGCTGATGACCGGCCGCCTTGCGCCTCGGTTCTGGCAATTGCCGCTGGCCGATCTGCAAAGCCGGGTCGAGGGTGCGCATCACGTAGCACTGGATCCCCCCGATGACGCGCTGTTGGGCGCGGTGTTGGCCAAGCTGTTCGTCGACCGCCAGCTGAACCCCGGACCCGAGGTCATTGCCTATCTGGTCAAACACATGGACCGCCGCTTTGAAACCGCAGCGGACGTTGTGCAACAACTGGACCAACTGGCGCTGGCCGAAAAGCGCGAGATCACGCGGTCGCTGGCTATCCGGGTTCTGAACACGGACCAATACGAAATGGATACTGGCGATTGACCGGGCACCGGGGATTTCGCATCTTACGACTGGAATATCTGGAAGACACATGGATCAGACCGTCGAAACCGACATCCCGGATTGGGGCCCTTTCGGTAAACCTCTGTTCGATGACCCGGGCAGCCGCGCGCTGTCGCGGGTGGGGGTCGTGGATGTGGGGTCGAACTCGGTCCGCATGGTGATCTTTGACGGCGCGGCGCGCTCGCCCGCCTATTTCTACAACGAAAAGGTCATGTGCGAGCTTGGCGCCGGCCTGTCCGAGACCGGCAAGCTGAACCCGCGCGGGCGCGACCGGGCGCTGGCAGCGTTGCGCCGGTTCCAGCATCTGGCCCGCGATCTGGACCTGCCCGGCCTGCATGTCGTTGCCACCGCCGCCGTGCGCGAGGCAAAGGACGGCCCGGATTTCTGCACCCAGGTCAAAGCTGAAACCGGCCTGCATGTGGCCGTGATCGACGGCGGGGAAGAGGCCCGGCTGTCCGCCCAGGGCGTGCTATTGGGCTGGCCCGGGGCCTATGGGCTAATCTGCGATATCGGCGGATCCTCGATGGAACTGGCCGAGATTGGCGACGGGCAAGTGGGTCGCCGCGTAACCTCGGACCTTGGTCCGCTGAAACTGCGCGACATCAAGGGCGGGCGTCGGGCGCGCAAAGCACACATCAAGGGCACGATGGAAGACCTGCGCGCGCAGCTTGGCCAACAGCGCGACCGCCTGTTTCTGGTCGGCGGCAGCTGGCGTGCCTTTGCCCGGCTGGACATGTTGCGGCGCGGCTACCCGCTGAATGTCATGCACGAATACCGCATGACGACCAAACAGGTGCGCGAGACGATCAAGTTCATCGAAGCCAATGACCACGACAAGCTGCGCAGTCAGGCTGGCGTGTCCAGTTCCCGTATGGCTTTGATCCCCTATGCGATGGATGTTCTGGCCCGCCTGATCCGCACCTTCAAACCCAAGGATATCGCGATCTCAAGCTATGGCATCCGCGAGGGGTTGCTGTACGAACAAATGTCGCAGGAAATCCGCGACCGCGACCCGCTGATCGAGGCCAGCCGGTTTTCCGAATCCAAAGACGCGCGCCTGCCGGGCTTTGGGCGGCATCTTTATGATTTCGTCATGCCCCTGTTCAAATCCGCCCCGCCCGCGCGGGTTCGGCTGATCAAGGCGGCGTGTCTTTTGCACGACGTCAGTTGGCGCGCGCATCCCGATTACCGGGCCGAGGTGTGTTTTGACTACGTCACCCGCGCCAATCTGGGGGGCCTGAAACACTCGGAACGCGTCTTTATCGGCCTCGCCTTGCAGCATCGCTATCGCAACAAACGCGAAGGCAACCGGTTCGCACCGTTTTACGAGCTGCTGGACGAGCAAGGGCAAAAACAGGCTGAGATTCTGGGCAAGGCGATGCGGTTCGGCGCGATGCTGTGGATGCATAACGATGCCAATATGGGACGGTTGCGGTTCTATCCCAAAAAGCGGCAGCTTGACCTGTTCCTACCCAAAGCCGCGGGTCCTCTGTTCAACGAAGTGGCCGAGGCGCGTCTGAATTCGCTCTCAAGCGCGCTGAAATCCGAGGCGCGGGTGATCATCAAAGGTTAAGCACGAAAAGCTTCAGATATCCGTGCCTTCGTCAGGGGCATCTTCCTCGGCTTTCGGATCCTCTGGCGCGTCCTGAGTTGGCTTCTTGCGGATGATAATATCGCCATTGGGCAGTATTTCTGGCGCTTCATAGGCGCTCCAGTCCTTGACCTCTGCGGCCAGTTCCGCCAGCGCGGGGCCCATTTCTTCCAGAAAGGACTGCATCGCCGGGCCGAAGGTTTCTGCCATACCCAACAGCTCGTCCAATGCAGGCTCCATTTCCTTGCGCAAGCCTTCCAAGAACAGTTCGGCCCCTTGCTCCATCAGGGATTTGCTGTCCTCTTCCTGCGCGAACGCAGTTGTACCAATGCCGGACGACAAGGCGGCGATGATCAGAATGTGTTTCATGTCAGAAATATAGGCACCGGGGTGGCGTGAGGGAAGATCACAGATCGATATCCAGCGTGACCGGGAAATGGTCCGAGGCTGTCAGCAACGCCTCGCGCAATTCCGGGTTCGACCAACAGGTCGTGTCACGAAACGGATGCCAGATGCGCCAGACCGGGCGGCGCGCGCGCAGGTCCTGGCTGATCATGATGTAATCCAGCAGCGCCTCAAGGAACTTCCCCTCTTTGGGCCGCGCAAACCGCGCGGTCGAGGGGACCGAGCCCGGTCGCGGGCCATGTGCCGTCACCGCATGCGGATCAAACAGGCCCGCCTGCAGCAAGATTTCGACCGAAGATCGCCCGAACAGATGTTCGAACTCATCCAGTCCCGGCCCGTCATTGAGGTCCCCCAGCAGGATCACCGGTTCCTGCGCCTCGACATGCGCCTCGACCCGTCGGGCCAACCAGATCGCCTGTGCCAACTGTTTGCGCCGGTTGGCAATCGAGATCCGGATCGCTTCGTCGCGCGATTCCGCCCCATGCGGGGCTTTGGATTTCAGATGCGCCCCGATCAGACGAAATTCAAACCCGGCCTGTGTCTGGATCGACAGCTCCATCGGCGGTTTTGAAAAGCGCACTACATCTTCGGTGGCGTCCACATCCAGATCGATGCGGAAATCGCCATCAAAACGGGGCGTATGAGCATCGCCCCGAGGATCGTGCCGCGCAGTCAGGGCTCCGGGATCATACAGCAACGCCAGTTCCTGATGCGTATCGTTGGCAAACCCCATGATCGCATGACTGGTTCGCAGATCGAATGCTTCGGCAAACTGTTGCAACGCCCGCACGGTGTTCTGTTTGCGTCCGGTGTTCGGAGCCTCGACAATCAGGATCGCATCCGCATCCAGCGCAGTCAGAACCTT
This sequence comes from Ruegeria sp. AP12, assembly GCF_056540025.1. Classification (NCBI taxonomy): domain Bacteria; kingdom Pseudomonadati; phylum Pseudomonadota; class Alphaproteobacteria; order Rhodobacterales; family Roseobacteraceae; genus Ruegeria; species Ruegeria sp. AP12. Next base: position 117,085 of record NZ_JBQFVZ010000006.1, on the reverse strand, counting down.
GGCAATCGCCTCGACCTGCTGCGCCTTGGTCACGTCGTGCCGCCCGGACCAACTGTCATCCACGATCAGGGTGTCGTTCTTGTCGAACAGATTGGCGAACCATTCGATATTGTAGGTCGCCAGCCGCATCCGCTCAGGCTCGCGCGCCGTTGATGTCGTCCCAGGCGCGGTTGATGTCGATCATCTTTTTCTCGGCCAGCCGGATCGCCTCTTCCGGCACGCCCCTTGCCATCATAGCGTCGGGATGGGTCTCGCGCACCAACTGACGCCAGACTTTGCGTATCTCGGACACCGGCAGATCGCGCGAGACACCCAGCACCACGTAAGGATCATTCGGCGCATCCGGCACAAAACGCGCGCGCAAAGCCAGAAACTGCGCATCGGTCTGGCCGAAAATGCGGCTGACATCCTCAAGAAACTCGTTTTCGTTGGGATGATAGAACCCGTCGGCCATTGCGATGTGGAACAGCCCCTCCATCAAATCGCACAGCGTGGTGCTGTCTTCGGCGAACATCCGGGCGATCTTGCGGGCATAGTCCTGATAGCCTGCCACATCTGTCCGCGCCATGTTGAAGACGCGTGCAGCGCCTTCCTCATCCTCGCGCGCGATCTGGAACACATCGCGGAAGGCCGTGACCTCATCCCGTGTCACCTGCCCATCGGCCTTGGCCATTTTGGCGCCCAGGGCAATCACCGCGATGGTAAATGCCACGGATCGCTCGGGCGGCGAGCGCAGCTTCTCGAAAACAGCGGTCAGGCTTTCGCCTTGGGCCAGCGCGCTCAGCGCATCGGATATGCGGGTCCAGATCGACATGGGCGTACCCTAGCGTCCCATTTCGGGACTGTCAGGTGGAACAGGTCACTCAGTGGCAAGAATTTTCTGCATCAGCACAAGATCCAACCACCGGTTCCATTTAAACCCCACTTCCGGCATCAGGCCGACCTGCTGAAACCCTAACGCCTTGTGAAACGCAATGGCCGCAGGATTGGCCGAGGACACCCCGGCGACCAGAACATGGATTCCGTCAGCACATGCGGCGGCTTCCAATTCCGTCATCAAAGCCCGCCCCGCGCCTTTGCCCCGCGCATCTGGGGCCAAATAGATCGCATGCTCGCAGCTACGGGCATAGCCGGGCCCGTGCCGAAATGGACCGTAGGTGGCAGAGCCTAGTACCGCACCGTGATCCTCGACCACCAGATAGGATGGGCCACGTTGGCGGATGTCGGCTGCAATCGCCTCGGCACTGCGTTCGTCGGTTGTGAAGGTCACCAGCGTGTCGCGAATGATCGCGTTGTTGATCGCGGCAATGTCGGCGGCGTCCGAAGGTTGGGCCTGACGCACCCTCATTCCAGCACGCGCAGCCCGTGCGGCGTATCAAACTCGGCCCGCATGGACACCGGACCGGTGTCAAAGACAACCAGATCGAGTGCGCCCAGATGCTGCGCCAAACGCATCGCGTCCGGGTGGTACACCACCAGTCGCCGCAAGCTGCACCCGCTGTCCTGCAACATCTGCGCCGGATGCAGATCGCCTTGCCACTGGATCAGCGCGGGAAACAGATTGTCAAAAGGCAGGCGGCCATTGGGCGGCACAGCCATGCGCCAGCGCAATGCCCCACGGGTCAGATCAATCGGCGTGCCGACGCCATCGGGAAACAAAGCAAGCGACGCTTCGATATCGGGCACACGGCATATCCAGTTGGTCAGGCGCGGCTTGCCTGCGAACCGATCCAGATCGAACCAGCGGGTACGCTCGGGCACCGGAGCATCCGGATCGATGGCAATTGCTTCCAGATACAGACCATCCCGCAAGCCCAGCAGGCGATTATAGGTGCCGAATTTCTCGTGCTTTCCGCCGGGCTGAAGCGGTACACCCAGCGCCTGTTCGATATGCGCGGACGCCTCTTCCAGCGTCTCGCCCGCAACGGCCAAATGATCGAGTATCATGCGCGCCCTCCCAACAAAACGACCAGACCCAAGCAGGTCTGGTCGCATGTTTTCGCCAAAGGCGGCGGACCACAAGATTTTTCGTCGAAAAACCGCGGTCGCTGTTAGCCGCGCGCTTCGCTGATCAGGCGCAGAATGTCCTGCGCCGCTTCGGGAATGTTTGTTCCAGGTCCAAAGATCGCCTTGACGCCGTGGTCATACAGGAACTGGTAATCCTGCTGCGGGATCACACCGCCGCAAATGACGATAATATCCTCGGCGCCGGCTTTCTTGAGTTCCTCGACCAGTTGCGGTGCCAGCGTCTTGTGCCCCGCCGCCTGAGACGAAATGCCGATCACGTGCACGTCGTTGTCCACCGCGTCCTGAGCGGCCTCGGCAGGCGTCTGGAACAGCGGGCCGACATCCACGTCAAAGCCAATATCGGCGAACGCGGTGGCAATCACCTTGGCACCGCGGTCGTGACCGTCCTGGCCCATCTTGACCACCAGCAGACGCGGGCGACGGCCTTCGGTCTCGGCGAATTCCTCGATGGATTTCTGGATCGCGGCAAAACCTTCGTCGCCTTCATAGGCCGCGCCATAGACGCCAGCCAGCGTTTTCACTTCGGCGCGGTGACGGCCGAACTCTTTTTCCATTGCCATGCTGATCTCTCCTACGGATGCGCGGGCACGGGCGGCCTCGACGGCGGCGGCCAGAAGGTTGCCGCCCTCGCGGGCGGTGGTGGTCAGGGCCTCAAGCGCGGCCTGACAGGCCGCTTCGTCCCGCGTTGCACGGATACGTTCCAGACGCGCGACCTGAGCCTCGCGCACGGCGACGTTGTCGACGTCCAGAATGTCGATCGGGTCTTCCTGTTCCTTGCGGTACTTGTTGACGCCGACGATCACCTCTTCGCCCCGGTCGATCATCGCCTGACGACGTGCAGCGCTTTCCTCGATCCGCAGCTTGGGCATACCCGAGGCCACGGCCTTGGTCATGCCACCCATCTCCTCAACCTCTTCCATCAAAGCCCAGGCTTTTTCGATCAACTCGTTGGTCAGGCTTTCGACGTAGTAAGAGCCCGCCAGCGGATCGACCACATCGGTCACGCCGGTTTCTTCCTGCAGCACCAGCTGGGTGTTCCGCGCGATACGGGCCGAAAAGTCAGTCGGCAGCGCAATCGCCTCGTCCAGCGCGTTGGTGTGCAGCGACTGGGTGCCGCCCAGAACCGCACTCATCGCCTCATAGGCGGTGCGGATCACGTTGTTATAGGGGTCTTGTTCCTGCAAGCTGACGCCCGAGGTCTGGCAGTGGGTGCGCAGCATTTTCGAACGCTCGGATTTGGCTCCAAACTCGGTCATAACGCGATGCCACAGGGTCCGGGCCGCGCGCAGTTTGGCGATTTCCATGAAGAAGTTCATGCCAATGGCAAAGAAGAACGACAAACGGCCCGCGAACTTGTCCACATCCATCCCGGCCTCGGTCGCGGCGCGTACGTATTCGCGGCCATCGGCCAGCGTGTAGGCAAGCTCCTGCACCAGGTTCGCCCCGGCCTCTTGCATGTGGTAGCCCGAGATCGAGATCGAGTTGAATTTCGGCATCTCGTTCGACGTGTATTCGATGATGTTCGAGATGATCCGCATCGACGGCTCGGGCGGGTAGATATAGGTGTTGCGCACCATGAACTCTTTCAGAATGTCGTTCTGAATGGTTCCCGCCAGCAGCGACTTGTCATGGCCCTGCTCTTCGCCTGCGACGATGAAGTTCGCCAGAATCGGGATCACCGCGCCGTTCATGGTCATCGAGACCGAGACCTTGTCCAGCGGAATGCCGTCGAACAGGATTTTCATGTCCTCAACGCTATCGATGGCCACACCGGCCTTGCCCACGTCGCCAACCACGCGCGGGTGGTCGCTGTCATAACCGCGGTGCGTCGCCAGATCGAACGCGACCGAGACGCCCTGCTGACCGGCGGCCAGGTTGCGGCGGTAAAACGCGTTCGATTCCTCGGCGGTCGAGAAACCGGCATACTGACGGATCGTCCAGGGACGGCCCGCATACATCGTCGCCTTCACGCCGCGCGTGAACGGGCCGAAACCGGGCAGCGAGCCCATATGCGGCAGATCGGCGGTGTCTTCCTGCGTATAGAGCGGTTTGACGTCGATGCCTTCCAGCGTTTCCTTGGTCAGATCGTCCAATGGCCGTCCGCGCAGCTCTTTCTCGGCCAGCGCGCGCCAATCCTTTGTGTCGGTCATTGAGGGGTCCTCTTGTCAATTCGGATCGCAGATGGCTGCAATCCGTGCGTATGGTTGATCAGCATCCAATCGGCCGGGGCAACGCGCGACAAATTGAGCATCATGTGCATTTCGTCAGTCGCATTCGCGCGCGCAGAGGCTATATTCAACGGGACAGGAGGCCCCATGAACAGAACGCTTGCCCTTGTTTTCTCGGCACTAATCCCGCTGGCCGCGATGGCCGCTGACGGGTCTGCACCTGCTGATGATGAATTTGTCCGCCCGGTCGGCGACAGTGAATTGTCTGAATTTCTGTGGACCCACCGGCCCATAATCGTCTTCGCAGACACACCAGCCGACCCCCGGTTCCAGCAACAGGTTGACATGCTGCTTGAGGGGGAAGTGGCCATGCGGGACCGCGATGTGGTGGTCCTGACCGACACCGATCCGTCGGCCCGATCCCCGATCCGGTCGCAACTGCGCCCGCGTGGGTTCCAGATGGTGTTTGTCGACAAGGACGGCGTGGTCAAACTGCGCAAACCCAGCCCGTGGAGCGTGCGCGAGATTGGCCGGTCCATCGACAAAACCCCCCTGCGCGAACGCGAAATCCGCGAACGGCGCGAGGGTGGCTGAGCGCTTTCGCCACGCACCAAGGCCCCGGCGCTGAACGCCGGGAACCCAGTGCGATATGACAAAAGCGCGGTCATGATCACTCGAACTCGATGATCACATCGTCCACGGCAAGGCTATCGCCGGGGCCTGCGTTGATCTTGGCGACCACACCTTTCTTCTCGGCGCGCAGGATGTTTTCCATCTTCATCGCCTCGACGGTGCACAGCGCCTGACCTTCCTGCACTTCCTGACCCACCTCGACATCGACCTTCACGATCAGGCCGGGCATCGGGCAGAGCAGCATTTTCGAGGTATCCGGCGGCAGTTTTTCCGGCATCAGCTTGGCCAGTTCCGCCTGACGCGGACGGCGCACCTGTACTTTCAGGTCAGCACCCCGGTTGCGCACGCGGAACCCGCCCGAGACCTTACCAACCTTCAGAACCAGCGGGCTGCCATCGACATCCAGAACGGCCAGTTGGTCGCCCGGTGTCCAATCAGAGGCCACACGCAGGGTTGAGCCATCTTCGAACTTGACCGTCGCGCCTTCTTTGTCAGCGTTGACCTGAACGGCGAACTCGTGACCTTCCAGCGAGACGACCCAGCGTTTGCCGACCTTACGCTCGTGGTTGTCCATTCGGCCCGATACGCGGGTGCGGCGAATCTCAGCCACGCGGTGCATCGCGGCGCACGATGCTGCGATCTGGCGCAGATCATCCTCGGGCAGGGTGACACCTTCGAACCCTTCGGGATATTCCTCGGCGATGAAGGCCGTGGTCATGTCGCCGCTGATGAATTTCGGATGGTCCATCACGGCGGATAGGAACGGCAGGTTGTGGCCAATGCCTTCGACCTCAAAGCTGTCCAGCGCCACGCGCATTGCCTCGATCGCGGCCTCGCGGGTCGGGGCCCATGTACACAGCTTGGCGATCATCGGGTCGTAATACATGCTGATCTCGCCGCCTTCATAGACGCCGGTATCGTTACGCACGGCGGCATCACCTTCGGGCGCCTCGCCCTGCCATTTGCCGTTCACCAGCATCGGGCCAGCCGCGACCTCTTGCGGTGGGCGATAGCGGGTCAGTCGCCCAATCGAGGGCAGGAAGTTGCGATAGGGGTCTTCCGCATACAGGCGGTTTTCGATGGCCCAACCGGTCAGGGTCACGTCATCCTGCGTGATCGACAGAGGCTCACCGGCTGCAACACGGATCATCTGTTCGACCAGATCTACGCCGGTGATCAGCTCGGTCACAGGGTGTTCCACCTGCAGGCGAGTGTTCATTTCAAGGAAGTAGAAGTTCTTCTGACCATCAACGATGAATTCCACCGTACCGGCGCTGGCATAACCCACGGCCTTGGCCAGGGCCACGGCCTGTTCCCCCATCGCCTTGCGGGTCGCTTCGTCCAGGAATGGCGACGGCGCTTCTTCCACCACTTTCTGGTTCCGGCGCTGGATCGAACATTCACGCTCGCCCAGATAGATGCCGTTGCCGTGGCTGTCGCACAGAACCTGAATCTCGATGTGACGCGGCTGGGTCACAAACTTCTCGATGAAAATCCGGTCATCGCCGAACGAGTTTGCGGCTTCGTTCTTGGACGACTGGAAGCCCTCGCGCGCTTCTTCGTCGTTCCACGCGATCCGCATGCCTTTACCTCCGCCCCCGGCGCTGGCCTTGATCATCACCGGATAGCCGATCTCGTTCGAGATCTTGACCGCTTCTTCCGCGTCTTCGATCAGACCCATGTAGCCGGGAACCGTGGAAACACCGGCGTCCTGAGCGATCTTTTTCGAGGTGATCTTGTCACCCATCGCCTCAATCGCGCCTTTCGGGGGGCCGACAAAGGCAACGCCTTCGGCCTCAAGCGCCTCGGCGAATTTGGCGTTTTCAGACAAGAAGCCATAGCCGGGGTGCACCGCCTGCGCGCCGCTTTGGCGGATGGCGTCCATGACCTTGTCGATCACGATATAGGACTGGTTCGCAGGGGGCGGGCCGATATGCACGGATTCGTCGGCCATCGACACATGCAGCGCGTTTTTGTCTGCGTCCGAGAAGATGGCAACAGTGCCGATACCCATCTTGCGGGCGGTCTTGATAACCCGGCAGGCGATCTCGCCCCGGTTGGCGATCAGGATCTTATTGAACATGGAACGTCCTTTGGCTTGGTGTTCTGGAAACGCACAACGCCGCCGCAGGGAGCAACCCCCACGACGGCGTGATGCGCGATGACGGACGGGGCGACGAAACGCGCCCCGGGAATTTCAGGTTAGCGGCAGGTGTTCTGCGTTTTGCAGTAGAGCACGTTGCCCGCGGCGCCCACTGCGGCCCCGAACAGCGGATCGGCGCTGAGCACGGCAGCGCCAACTGCCCCTGCACCGCCGCCCAGGATGGCCTGTTCGCCGGTTGTGTCGCCGCACGCGGCAAGGCCTGCACAGGTTGCCGCAACAAGGAAGAAACGTGAGAGTCGCATGATGTCTGCCCTTTTTGTCGTCTCGATAGCTTTGAGGGCAGATGCCGGTTTTGGGCTTTGTTATTCAATATCAGACGCGGCATTTCCGCGTTTTGCGCAGATTTATGCCGCTTTACGCCTGCAGACTGCGCAAAGAAAAACGCGGACAGGACTATGTGGGGAACACAAGCCTGCCCGCGGAAGGAAGGGGTACGGAATAGTAGGTGCATGTGCGGCGCAGGCAAAGTAGAGCCGCACGGCTTGAACAGGTTGCACGCCACAATCATGGCCGCAAACAAAGTATTGTTTCCAAGTGAGATTCCGGCTGGAAATTGCCCATCCGGCGAAAATCCGCGCAAAATCGTGCCGATCCGGTTTTCTGACATTCCAGCCACATGCACGAGATCAGCAGTCACATTGCTGTTACATTTTTCTCTCTGGCTGAGACTATTCGCACACGCAGCATCACAATCCAATGACTCGCCGCCGTGCAGAAACACGTTCGGATTCATAGAGTTGACCGATCTGTTCACCTTGGCGTGAGAATTTTCCGCAACCAATGCACAATTGCTTGAGAAGTTTGGCTTTTTCGATCCCATTCTCGTGATTTCCTTCACTAACAACTGCGTGAAACGGTGCGAGCGCACACTCGCACACAAGGAAACACCTACATGAAGACCATACGAACCAAGGCAATCCTGCTTGCTGCCTCTGCGCTTTGTGTGACCGGCACGGTTGCTTTTGCCCAGGACGCCTCGCAGGCCGAACTCGACGCGCTGCGCGCCCGGGTCGAAGCGCTCGAGGCCAACAAGTCCGGCCCCGCCAATGGCGACTTCAGAATCGGAAACACCACTCTGGACGTCTACGGATACGTCAAAGCCGACTTCTTCTACGATTTCGATTTCGATCAGGGAGACACGGCTTTTGTGAACGTCATCGGTGAGCCTTCTGCGGCTACTGACGGAACGTTTGGCGCCACGATCCGCCAATCGCGTATCGGTTTGCGGACAAGCACCCCCACCAGCATCGGCGAAATCGGAGGTCAGTTGGAACTGGACTTGTTTGCCAGTGGCGGCGCTGCTGAGCTTCGCCTGCGTCACGCGAACATCACCATTGGTGATCATTGGCTCATCGGTCAGTACTGGACAAACTTCCAGCCGCTGGACACCTATCCTACCTCGGTCGAATTCAACGGTCCGGTTGGTATTCCGTTCGCTCGCGTACCCCAAGTGCGCTACACGAACACCATTGGCGCGAACACTACTTTCGCAGTGTCTGTTGAAGAGAACGTAGGCGGCTCGAACTCGGACGATCCGGTTCTGACCGGTGCGGTGGAGTACAATGATGGCAAGTACATCGCGCGTGCGTCGGCGCTCTACGGCAAGGCTGAGTCCGGTAGCGTCGAGGTGGATCAGACCGGCTTTACACTGTCCGGTTCGATCCGTCCTTGGCAGGGCGGCTTGTTCCAAGTCAACTACGTGACCGGCGAAGCGCTTGGCCCCTACCTGATCGGCCTTGGTGATCCAATCGTCGGCGGGCAGGCCAACGATGTCGACGGCTACACGATAGAGTTCCGGCAGGATCTGAGCCCGAAGTGGAATGTCGGCATCGCCTACGGGCGCGAGGATTACGACCTCCCCACCTCGACCGGCGATCTGGCCTTCACCGAACTTGAGACGATCCACGTCAACGCCTTCTACAAGGCCACCGACAACCTGACGCTCAGCGCCGAGTACATCTACGGTGAGCGGAATGACGTGAATTCCGGCGACACCTTCGATGGCAGCCGGGTACAAGTCGCCGCCCAGCTGAACTTCTGATACCGCAAATCGGCCTCGCCCATTTCTGGGCGGGGTCTTGCCACACCGGACGAGATTATGCGGCATCGGCCTCTGCATGATCAGGCCGCTCCAAACAGATCAGGGAACGACGCACGCGCCGCATCCGGGTCGATCACCAGCAGCGCATCATAGCTTGCCGGATCAAACGGATCTTCCGCCGGAACAACCTCGCGCCCGAACAGCCAGCTTAACCGGCCTGCATCCAGGTTGCCGCGTTCAAACGGCTGATCTCCGAAATGGTGCCACAGCGCTTCCATGAACGCCGCATCAGCCCGCCGGTCCGCCGGTTTGCGATCCCGAAACCGCTCGCGCCGTGTGATCGGCGTCACGCCCTTGGGGTTAGCGCGGCGGATGGTGAATTGAAAATCTGTCCCGGCCAGACGTCCGGGGAATCCACGATGTTTCAGCATGTCGTTACCTCCGTGCCCCGGGTAGCACCGAGACGGGAAATAACACAGCCTTTATGGGGCGCTTTCATGCGGCGCACCCCGAATATGGCAGCTTTGGCCTGCGGCGCGCTGAGGTCGCGAAACCCGAAGGACATGATCAAAGCCCCTCCCAGATGCAATCTGACGATTCCAGCCTGTAGGCTTCGAAGAATTGCGTGGCATCCGGTGCCGTGTTGCCGAACTCGATCGGGCGATCGGCCAGCGAAATGATCACCAGCGCCGGGTCCAATTCATGCTGCGCAACATAGGCCACCGCCAGCGTCTGGCACAGATGCGCCATGTCCTGCGATGCCACATCATATCCGATCCGTCCCACCGTCGCGCCGATCTTCGGAGCGATGAACCGGAACCGCACCCACAGCTCTCCGGGGTTATTGTCCAGCAAGACATCGTTCAGGTGCACCGGCTGCCCTGACGGTACCGGCAAGGTTACGTCGGATTGCGCAAAGGTTGCGGTGCCAAGAACGGACAAGACCAGACCAATGGCGCGACCCCGGACCCACCGACGGCAGGCTCCTCCTTCCGGAGTCGCGCGCGCAGTGCTGTTGGCCTGCGCGGTTCTATGTCTGGTGGGACGGATCATTTAACTATTTATCGGCTATTGTCAAACCTGCCTCATTTGGCGGTGAGTTCTGACCTGTTTTTCGCGTTACCCGGCCAAGGGCCGGATGGGGTGGGTTGCCCCACCCCGTAGGCTTACAACGGAATATTGTCGTGCTTTTTCCACGGGTTCTTCAGCTGCTTGCCGCGCAGGCTGGCGAATGCGCGCGACACCCGGCGACGGGTCGATTGCGGCATGATCACCTCATCGACAAAGCCACGCTCGGCCGCCACGAACGGATTCGCAAAGCGGTCTTCGTAGTCCGCCACATGCTGCGCCGTCTTTTCGGCATCGTCCAGATCGGCGCGATGGATGATCTCGGTCGCGCCCTTGGCGCCCATCACGGCGATTTCAGCGGTGGGCCAGGCATAGTTGAAATCGCCGCGCAGGTGCTTGGACGCCATAACAACATAAGCACCGCCATAGGCCTTGCGGGTGATCACGGTGACCTTCGGCACGGTTGCTTCGCCATACGCGTACAGCAGCTTGGCCCCGTGCTTGATGACGCCGCTATATTCCTGCTGCGTCCCGGGAAGGAAGCCCGGCACGTCGACCAGAGTCAGGATCGGGATCTCGAAACAGTCGCAGAAGCGCACGAACCGCGCGGCCTTGCGCGAGCTATCAATGTCCAGACACCCGGCCAGAACCATCGGCTGGTTGGCCACAACGCCGACCGTCTGCCCTTCGAGGCGGATGAAACCGGTGATGATGTTCTTGGCGAAATCTTCCTGAATTTCGTAGAAGTCACCCTCATCCGCGATCTTGGTGATCAGCTCTTTCATGTCATAGGGCGTGTTCGGATTGTCCGGCACCAACGTGTCCAGCGATTTCTCGACGCGGTCCGGTTCATCAAAGAACGGGCGAACCGGCGGCTTCTCGCGGTTGTTGAGCGGCAGGAAGTCGACCAGCCGGCGCACCTCGGCCAGTGCTTCGACATCGTTTTCGAACGCGCCGTCCGCGACAGACGATTTCTTGGTATGGGTCGATGCGCCACCCAGTTCCTCGGCTGTCACAACCTCGTTGGTGACGGTCTTCACCACGTCGGGGCCGGTCACGAACATGTAGGACGAGTCCTTTACCATAAAGATAAAGTCCGTCATCGCCGGGCTGTACACCGCGCCACCGGCACAGGGGCCCATGATCACGCTGATCTGCGGCACCACGCCCGAGGCCGTAATGTTGCGCTGGAACACTTCGGCGTAACCGGCAAGCGAGGCAACGCCTTCCTGGATTCGCGCACCGCCCGAATCGTTGATGCCGATGATCGGCGCGCCGTTCTGCACCGCCATATCCATGATCTTGCAGATCTTCTGAGCGTGCGTTTCTGACAGAGAGCCGCCGAACACGGTGAAATCCTGGCTGAACACATAGACCATACGGCCATTGATCGTGCCCCAGCCGGTCACCACACCGTCACCGGCAGGCTTTTGTTTATCCATCCCAAAATCTGTGCAGCGATGGCTGACAAACATGTCGAACTCTTCAAAGCTGCCTTCATCCAGCAACAGTTCGATCCGCTCGCGCGCGGTCAGTTTGCCACGCCCGTGCTGTGCATCAATTCGCTTTTGCCCACCACCCAAACGGGCGGCTTCGCGACGGTCTTCAAGCTCGGAAAGGATGTCTTTCATGGCGCGTATCCCCTATTAAATTTGGACGGACAGTATATGCAGTTGTGATCCGACCAAAGCCCTTTTCGGCAAATTTGCAAAGTCTTGGCAACTACATTCTGGAAAACTGTAAAAGTGCAAATTACTGACGTAGCGGCAGCGCCCGTCTGGCATTCCTCGGAACCGCAGCTATACATGTGAACTATGCAGTTCAGAACATCACCGGCCCGCCGCACACCCCCAAAGATCGGCACACTTGTCTTGCTGTCTGGCCTCGCCGCGCTCAGCATGAACCTGTTTCTGCCCAGCCTGCCGAACATGGCACTGCATTTCGAGACCGATTATAAGGTCATGCAATTGTCCATCGCGCTGTACCTGCTGGTGAACGCTGTCCTGCAAATCCTCCTTGGCCCGCTGGCTGACAAGGCGGGGCGCAGACCGGTTCTTCTGTGGGGGCTGTCGCTGTTCCTGCTGGCTACGCTGGGCTGTATTTTCGCTCCAACTGCCGAGATATTTCTGGCCTTCCGCATGTGTCAGGCGGTGGTTGTTGTCGGCATGGTCCTCAGCCGGGCAGCCGTGCGGGATCTATACGATCAGGACCAAGCCGCATCGATGATCGGCTATGTTACAATGGGCATGGCGGTGGTTCCGATGATCGGCCCCGCCATTGGCGGATTGCTCGAAGAGACCTTCGGCTGGAAGGCCAATTTCTGGCTCCCATTTGCCTTGGGCGCACTGACGCTTCTTTTGACATATGTGGACTTCGGCGAGACCTCGGCCAAAAGCGGCAAAACCCTGATCCAGCAATTCCGCGAATACCCCGAGCTTCTGAAATCCCCCCGCTTCTGGGGCTATTCGCTGTCTTCAGCGTTTTCGTCGGGCGCATTCTTTGCCTATCTCGGTGGCGCACCCTTCATCGGAACCGAGGTTTTTGGCCTGAGCGCGGCCGAGGTCGGCATTTACTTTGGCGCGCCTGCCGTCGGGTATTTCCTCGGCAATTTCCTCAGCGGTCGGTTTTCCGTCCGCTTTGGCGTCAACCGCATGGTTCTGTGGGGCAGCATTCTGAACGCAACCGGCGTCGCCATTTCTGCAGTCATTTTCCTGACCGGGATGGGAACTGCGCTTAGCTTTTTCAGCTTCATGACCTTTGTCGGCATTGGCAACGGCATGACCATCCCAAACGCCACATCCGGCGCCCTGTCCGTGCGCCCGCATCTGGCGGCCACGGCCTCGGGCCTCAGCGGGGCGATCATGCTGGGCGGCGGCGCGGGCCTGAGCGCGATAGCCGGCGCATTGCTGACCGTGGAATCGGGCGCTATGCCTCTGCTTTGGCTGATGTTGACCACCGCCATCCTGGCCATCTGCGCGATTTGCACCGTGATCTGGCGCGAGCGGCAATTGGGCCTTTAACATCGCTTGCCATTGTGGGTTTGCAAAGTTAGCCTGCAACAAAAGTAAAGTTGCAAAGGCACTCCATGCCCACCCAGAAACTCTACGCCGGTGCAAAACTACGCGAGATGCGCACACGACTGTCCCTGACACAACGGGAATTCGCCGCAAAGCTGGGCGTCTCACTACCCTACCTCAATCAGATGGAGAATAATAACCGTCCGATCTCGACCACGGTGGTTCTGGCGCTTGCGCAGGAATTTGGCATGGACGTCACCGAGCTTAGCACCGGTGACAGCGAACGCCTCGTCTCGGACATGCGCGAGGCGCTGGCCGATCCGGTCTTTGCCGACGCGGTCCCGCCGCTGGCCGATCTTCGCCTGACGGCTTCGAACGCCCCCGCTCTGGCCCGCGCCTTTATCGAACTGCACCGTACTTACCGCCAGACCCACGAACGTCTGGCATCGCTGGACGAAGCATTGGGGCGCGAGGATGCCAGCACACAGGCCAGCCCCTGGGAAGAGGTGCGGGATTTCTTCCATTATTGCGACAACTATATCGACGCCGTCGACCGCGCAGCCGAACTGTTCGCCAACCGCGCAGAAGAGCCGGGCGGCATACGAGAAGCAGCCCTCAGCAGCCTGTCCGAGCGCGGCATTCAGGTCGTCTTTTCCGATATCGAGGACCTGCGCGTCTACGACGCCGAAAGCAAAACGTTGCGCTTGTCCTCACGGACCGCACCACAGACGCAGGTTTTTCAACTGCTGCTGCAAGTGGCTCTGATCAGCCAGGACAAGCTCCTCGAAGCCACACTGGATTTCGCCAAATTCCAAAGCGAGGAGGCGCGCTCGATCGCCAAAATCGGACTGGCCAATTACTTTGCAGGCGCGTCCCTGATGCCCTATGCCAAATTTCTGGCCGCCGCACAGGATTACCGGCACGATCTGGAATTGCTCAGCACCCGGTTCGGGGCATCAATCGAACAAATCGCCCACCGCCTGTCCACACTTCAAAGACCCGGCGCAAAGGGTATCCCGTTCTTCTTCGTACGCGTCGATCAGGCCGGAACAATCACCAAACGCCACTCGGCCACGCGGCTGCAATTTGCGCGTTTCGGCGGCGCCTGCCCTCTGTGGAACGTTCACCGCGCGTTTGAGACACCCGGTCACTTCCTGTTGCAACTTGCGGAAACGCCGGATGGCGTCCGCTATATCTCGTTGGCCACAGATGTTTCGAAATCGGGCGGATCTTATGGCGCGCCCGTCCGCCGCTATGCCATTGCATTGGGGTGCGAGGTGCGCCACGCCCAAGCCCTGGTCTATGCCGACAACCTCGACATCAACAACGCCAGCGCTTACGAGCCTATCGGCATTTCCTGCCGCATCTGCGAGCGGCAAACCTGCCACCAGCGCTCGGTTCCGCCGTTGGAACGTCGCCTCACCATCGACACCCATACCCGCGGCACCCTGCCCTATCAGGTCACCTGAACTTCACCTGGCTGAAAATATCCCGGGGGAGTCGCGGCCTGCCGCGACGGGGGCAGAGCCCCCGCCACATGGCTCAGGCTTTTGAAAGAATCGCCCAGATCTCGTCTTTCAGGGCCGCGCGTTTCTTGCGCATCTCACCCTCAGCCAGATCTTCCATAGGCTCGATATTGGTTTCGGCCCGATGCACGACGCGATTGATCTCGTGATATTCCTCGGCCAGCCGGGCGAAATGCGCGTCCGATTGCTTGAGCTGGCTCATCAATTCGACCTTGTCCGGAAACTCTTCGGCCAGTTCATGCGGGGTGTGGGACATTCCTGTTCGCTCCTGAATTATGTCATTGCGAGTCACATCTACCGGACCCTGCCCCACCCCGCTTTGACGCGGATCAAATCACCGCTGCGCAATGGCCCATTGCGGGTGAATCCAAGGGCGATCATTGGCCTTTGGCAACGCGTCTTTACCCAGCAGGTGGTCCGAGACTTTTTCGCCAACCATGATCGACGGCGCATTCAGGTTGCCGTTTGTGATCTGCGGGAAAATCGAGCTGTCGGCGACGCGCAAACCATCTACACCAATGACACGACCTTCGGGATCGACAACGGACATCTTGTCGTCCGCCCGCCCCATCCGACAGGTGCCGCAGGGGTGATAGGCGCTTTCGGCATGTTCCGCGATGAAGCCGTTCAATTCCTCATCACTTTGAACATCTGCGCCCGGCTGAATCTCTTTCCCCGCATAGGGTTTGAAGGCATCCTGACCGAAGATTTCGCGGGTCAGGCGGATGCAGGTCCGGAAATCCTCCCAATCCTCTTCGTGGCTCATGTAATTGAACCGGATAACAGGCGCATCCTCGGGTCTGTTCGACCGCAAGGTGACTGCCCCGCGCGAGGGTGAGCGCATCGGACCGACATGCGCCTGGAACCCATGCCCCTCGGCCGCCGCCTGACCGTCATAGCGCACTGCCATGGGCAGGAAGTGATACTGAATATCGGGATATTCCACACCCGGTTTCGACCGGACAAAGGCCGCGCTTTCGAACTGGTTCGAGGCACCAAGCCCGGTTTTGGTGAACAGCCACTGCGCCCCGATCAACCCTTTGCTGATCAGATTCCAATGCTTGTACAGCGTGATCGGCTGCAGCGAGGCCTGCTGGATATAAAGCTCCAAATGATCCTGAAGGTTCGCACCCACGCCGGGGCGATCCGCGACAACATCGATCCCATGCTCGGCCAGATGGGCCGCAGGGCCGATCCCCGACAGCATCAGCAGTTTGGGAGAGTTGATCGACGATGCGGCCAGAACCACTTCGCGCCGGGCGCGGATAATTTCGGTCTTTCCCCCGCGCACCAGCTCGACACCGGTGGCGCGCCCGTTTTCCATCACCACACGCGCCGCCAGACCGCGGATGATTTCGCAATTGTCCCGTTTGAGCGCAGGCCGCAGATAAGCATTCGCCGCCGACCAGCGCCGCCCTTTCCAGACGGTCTGCTCCATCGGGCCAAAGCCTTCTTGCTTTTCGCCATTATAGTCGCCCGTGACTTGGTATCCCGCTTGCCGACCTGCATCGACGAAAGCCTGGAACAGCGGATTTTCGCGAGGGCCGCGCGAGACATGCAGCGGACCATCCGTACCGCGCCATTCGGGATCGCCCCCATGGCCGCCATCGTGCCAGGTCTCCATCCGTTTGTAATAGGGCAGCACATCGGCATAGGACCAACCATCGGCCCCCATTTCCGCCCAGGTGTCAAAGTCGCGCGCATGGCCGCGCACATAGACCATGCCGTTGATCGAGGATGAGCCGCCAATCACCTTGCCTCGCGGGCAAGCCAGGCGGCGGTTGTTCAGATGTGGCTCGGGTTCCGAGCTAAAGCCCCAGTCATAACGCGACATATTCATCGGGTAGCTCAGCGCGGCAGGCATCTGGATGAACGGTCCGGCATCCGTGCCGCCATGTTCGATCACCAGAACCGAGGCCCCGGCCTCGCTCAGGCGATAGGCCATCGCGCAACCGGCGGAACCGGCACCCACAATGACGAAATCAGCTTCCATTTTCGGGTCTCCTTTGCCCGCCAGCCCAGATTATCCGTCGCATAATCTATTCGCCTCCGGCGGGAGTATTTTCAAAAAGATGAAGAGGTTATTCGCCGCGCGGGAAGCGCTGGCTTTCCTCGACGATGTTCAGATCCATGTGGTTGCGCATGTAGCGTTCCGAGGCCTTTTGCAGCGGCTGGTAATCCCAGGGGTAATAGCCGCCCTGCCGCAGCGCCTCGTAAACCACCCAGCGGCGGGCCTGACTGGCGCGGACATCAGCATCGAACCGGTCCAGATCCCAGCGTGCTTCGGATTTGGCGCGCAGGGTTTGCAACGTGCCTGCGTGTTCCGGATTGCCCGCCAGATTTGTCAATTCCTGCGGGTCGTTTTCCAGATCGAACAGTTGGTCCGGGTCCAACGCGCAGCGGTTGTATTTCCATTTGCCATAGCGCAGAGACACCAGCGGCGCATAAGACGCCTCGGCCGCGTATTCCATTGCAACCGGTGTGGTGCGTTCCTCGCCCTGCGCCAGCGGCACAAGGTTTTCGCCATCGGTCCAAGGGGCGATCTCGGCCATATCCACACCTGCCAGCGCGCCTAAGGTCGGCGTGACGTCGATGGTCGAAACCGGCGCGTCGATCCGCCCTGCAGGCAGGTCCGGCGCTGAAATCATCAGCGGCACGCGGGACGAACCTTCGAAGAAGGTCATCTTGAACCAAAGACCACGCTCGCCCAGCATATCACCGTGATCCGAGACAAAGAGGATGATCGCCTCTTGCCGGGTGCTTTCCAGTACCTCAAGGATTTCGCCGATCTTGTCGTCCAGATACGAGATGTTGGCGAAATAGGCGCGGCGGGACTTGCGGATGTCGTCTTCGGTAATGTCAAAGCTGCGCCAGTCATTGGCATCGAAAATGCGCTGCGAATGCGGGTCCTGATTGTCATAGCCAAGGTCTGCGACTTCGGGCAGCAGGTGCTCGCAATCCTCATAAAGGTCCCAGTATTTCCGGCGCGCCACATACGGATCGTGCGGATGGGTAAAGCTGACGGTCACGCACCAAGGGCGGTCATCCTTGCCACGGGCCAGATCATACAGCTTGGCCTTGGCGTTGTAGGCGACCTCATCGTCATATTCCATCTGGTTCGAGATTTCGGCCGCGCCCGCGCCCGTGACCGAGCCCATGTTGTGGTACCACCAGTCGATGCGTTCGCCCGGTTTGCGATAATCAGGGGTCCAGCCGAAATCGGCGGGGTAGATGTCGGTGGTCAGGCGATCCTCGAACCCGTGCAACTGGTCGGGACCGACGAAATGCATCTTGCCTGACAGGCAGGTGTAATAGCCCGCCCGGCGCAGGTGGTGCGCATAGGTGGGGATATCGCTGCGAAACTCAGCGGCGTTGTCATAGACCCCTGTGCGCGAGGGTAACTGACCGGACATGAAGCTCGCCCGCCCCGGCGCGCAAAGCGGCGATGCCGTATACGCATTGGAAAATCGGGTCGAACGCTCGGCCAGCTTTTTCAGGTTCGGTGCATGAAGCCAGTCCGCGGGACCATCGGGAAAGAGGGTTCCGTTCAGCTGATCCACCATCAGGATCAGAATGTTCGGGTTTGTCATTTTTCAGCCTCGAGCAGAGTGTTGAGAACACGCATCGCATGGTTCACGGCCAGTTGCGGGTCTTCGGGCGCGCTGAGCGCCGCGCGGATATACAGCCCGTCGATCAGCGCGGTCATGTCTTCCGCAGCAGCCACCGGATCGTCGAGCAAGGGGCGCAGCCCGACGATCAGGTTCGACCGGATCCGCGCCTGATAGATCTTCCACAACCGCAGCGCATCATCATTGGTCTGCGCGAGAACGTAGAATGTCATCCAGGCGGCGATCACATCCGGCGAGAAACACGAAGGGGCAAAACAGGCGCGGATAATGGCCTGCGCGCGCTCGGTCGGGGCGGCAGCTTTAAGCTCGGCCCGCGCCTCGGCCCCGAAATCTGACAGAATCTGACGCATGGCCGCCAGAAAGATCTGGTCCTTGCCGCCGAAATAGTGATGAGCAAGCGCGCTGGACATGCCCGCCCGTTTGGCGATCTGGCTGACCGTGACGTCCAGGGATTTCTTCACGCCAAGCTCGGCGATCGTGGCACGGACAATCGCATCGCGACGGATTGGTTCCATTCCGACTTTCGGCATCCCTACCCCCTGAACTGGCGCTGCACGCCAAAGCTAGGGCGTTTTTATTGACTCGTCAATCAATAACGAAGCCACGCCGGGTTACAGCTTGGTCGCGATGCTGGGTGGGGTCACGTCACGGCGGTTCAGCACCAGTTCGCGCCAGGAAATGAAACTGACCGCCGCAAGGATCAACGTACCACCAGCCACCACCCACACGTCAACGCCTTCGTGAAACACAGCGGCGCCCAGCAAGGTCGCCCAGATCAGTTGCAGGAACGTTACCGGCTGCGTCACCGCAACCGGGGCCGCCTGCAAGGCAAGCGTCATGAAATAATGCCCGGCGGTGGCAAAAGTGGCGATCAGGAACAGAACACCGATGTCGCGCAAGCTGGGCGCGCTCCAGACCGCAATGGCGAAAGGGATCAAAGCCAGCGTCGTCCAGATCGACAAATGCGCCACCACGACCGAGGGCGGGATATCGCGCACAAGCAGCTTGGCCAACAAGTAAGACCCGCCCAGCGTCAGTGCCGTTCCGATCATTGCTATGTGCCCGGTCGAGACCTCTCGGAATCCGGGGCGCAGGATGATGAGCACGCCCACCACCGCGACCAGAATGGCAGCGATCCGGCGAAACGCTAGTTTTTCGCCCAAAAACAGCGCAGCCCCAAGGGTGACGTAAACCGGCGTCATGTAGTTCATTGCGGTAACTTCGGCCAATGGGATCTGGGTCATCGCATAAAACCACAGCATCACTGCGCCCGCATGGATCACGCCACGTAGCCCGAACAGCGTCAGATCACGTTTGCTGAGACGGGTGGCCAGGATGGATCGCAAGGCGGGCAGCAGAAACACAAGCCCCAGCGCATAACGCAGGAACGCCGCCTGTATGGGGTCCATCGTCGAGCCGAGCGATTTCACCAGCGCGGTCATGACAACAAAGCACAGCCCGGCGGAAAACATCCAGAACATGCCTGCGATCGGGCGGGATGAAACGGCAAGGGTGGTCATGGCTTTGGTTGAACACTGAAACCCGCTCGGGAACAACCCTTCACATGATAACAAGTTTCAAAGCGATACTCAGCATGACCAGACCGATAAGGACATCCAGCACCTGCCAGGCCCGGGGACGTGCAAAAAGCGGGGACAGAATTCGGGCCCCGTAGCCAAGGGAAAAGAAGAACACAAAGCTGGACAGAATGGCCCCGACCGCAAAGCTCAGCCGGTCGTCATATTGCGCCGAAATCGAACCGATCAGGACAACCGTATCCAGATAAACATGCGGATTCAGCCAGGTGAAGGCCAACACTGTCAGCAACGCGCTGCGCAGGCTAGTACGTTGGCCATTGCCTGCCTCCAATGCCGCCCCACCCCGCCAGGCCGACAGAAAGCTGCGCAGCCCGTACCAGGTCAGAAACGCGGCCCCGCCGTACCGCATGACGGGTTCGAACCAGGGCATTGCCTTTGCCAACGAACCAAACCCCGCCACACCCGCTGCAATCAGGATCGCGTCAGAGACCGCGCAGGTCAGGCACAGGACAAACACATGCTCGCGCCGCACACCCTGCCGCAGGATGAAGGCGTTTTGCGCCCCGATGGCAAGAATCAGGCTGAAGCTGAGCACAAATCCGGCGATAAGGGTTGTCGACATAGGGCCTCCTGCTGTTGCGAGGCGTTGACTAGCGGTCGCGGCGCGCTCTATCAAATTAAAGATGCTGAAGTGAATTAAATCTGGCTAATGCTGCTTGATCCCAACCATCTGTCGGCTTTGTCCGCCATTCTGCGCCATGGCAGCTTTGACGCGGCCGCAAACGCGCTGGCGGTGACGCCTTCGGCGATCTCGCAACGGATCAAGGCGCTGGAGGATCGCATCGGCGCGGCGCTGATCAACCGGGGGACACCCTGCACCGGCACACCGGCTGGCCTGCGCATCGCACAATATGCAGAGGATATCGGGCTGCTAGAGGCGCAGCTGGCCCGCGAGCTCACGCTGGATCAAGGCACCGATCCGGCACGGGTGCGGGTGGCGATTCCAGCTGATGTTCTGGCCACGTGGTTCGTGGGTGCGATGGCCAACGCACCGGGCTTGCTGTTCGATCTGGTCATCGACGATCAGGACCATTCTGCCGAGTGGCTGCGCCGAGGCGAGGTCAGCGCGGCGATCACCGTGGGCGGCCAGCCGGTCACGGGCTGCGACGCGGTCGAGCTTGGCGCCATGCGATACCTGCCAACTGCCAGCCCGGACTTCATCCGACGCTGGTTTCGCGACGGTGTCGATGCCGAATCCCTCAGCGCGGCGCCCAACCTTGTATTCAATCGCAAGGACGGGCTGCAAAAGGCGTGGATTGCCGGGCGGGTCAGTCGCCGTATTTCTCCGCCATCGCATTTTTTGCCGTCATCCCATGGGTTCGTCGATGCCGCGATTGCAGGAATCGGCTGGGGCATGAACCCCGAACCCCTTGTGCGCGGCCCTATATCAGATGGGCGCTTGCAGCCGATTGTCCCGGACGCGCCGCTGGACATTGCGCTGACCTGGCAGGTCAGGCGCGTTCTGGCCCCGGCGCTGGCCCCGTTGACCCGAGCCGTCAAACACGCTGCTGCCAAAGCCTTGATCCCTGCCGCTGACCGCCGGATAAAAGGGAAACCTTCGGAGTAACCTCATGTTTTCACGCGACGCTCTCAGCTATGATCCCATTCCCCTGCCCGACCGCTGCGATTTCACCGACGCACAGATGCAGGAGGCGGCGCAGGCCTTCTATGACAAGATGCGGCAGCGCCATTCGGTCCGCGACTTCACAGATCGACCGGTTGAAAAAGAGGTGATCGAGACCTGCCTGCGTACAGCGGGTTCCGCGCCCTCTGGTGCGAACCATCAACCCTGGCATTTTGCCGCCATCTCCGACCCTGCCCTGAAACAGCGCATCCGCGAAGAGGCGGAAGAAGAAGAGCGCCGGTTCTACGATGGCGGTGCAAGCGATGAATGGATCAAGGCGCTGGAACCCATCGGCACCAACGCCGTCAAAGAACACTTGACCATCGCCCCCTGGCTGATCGTGGTGTTCGCCCAGCGCTGGGGCGAGTTCGAGGACGGGACGCGCTACAAGAACTACTACGTCCCTGAAAGCGTCAACATCGCCACCGGCTTTCTGCTGGCCGCCTTGCACCACGCGGGGTTATCCACCCTGACGCACACACCCAACCCCATGAAATTCCTCAACGACGCTTTGGGACGTCCGGCCTCGGAAAAGCCCACGATGATCATTGCGGTCGGGCACCCGTCGAACAGTGCGACGGTTCCGGCGGTGGCCAAGTTGAAAAAGCCGCTGGAGGAGATTTCCTCCTTCTTCTAAGCAACGCGATCTTGGATCAGGTGCCGGTTGCGCTGCCTGGCGCAACCTGTGCCTCTTTCGGCAAAACCACACGGTAACAGGCCACCGCGGCGATCAAACTGCACAACACGATGAAGGCGACCGCCAGCGACACCTCATGCAGATGCGCAACGCCTGCAAGGGCGGCGGATACGGCAACGGCGGTCAGGCGCACGATGCTTTTGATCGCGGCTGACCCCTGAACGCGCTGCTCTTTCGGCGCGACATCCAGAAAGTACAGCTTGCGGGCGCTGCTGATCCCGGTCACTGCGACCGTGACAATGAACAACGCAATCGCGTGCAGATGAACCTCGTGATCGATACCAAGATAGTGAAACGCCAGCAGGATGATGCCCGTCGCCGCGACCATCAGCGTCCCGGCCACCATGACCGCGCGATGGGATTTCATGTTCACGATCTGCCACAATGGGGCCGAGACCAGATATCCCGAGGCCGACGACACAATCATCGCCGTCAGCCCTTTGGCCGAACTGTGATGCGCCTCGGCCGCGATCAGCGCGAAGAAGGGCACAGATAGCGAGACAACCACCAATGGCATCCGCATGACCAGATAGCGCCGGAACCACTGATGTTGAAACATGCTGAGAACGGACTGGATATTGGCCCTCAGCGACAGTTTCAGTGTCGATTTTTCAGTGCCTTTGCCCTGTGTAGCCTGACCAATCTCGGCCATGGCAAGGATCGACAGGCCGGACAGCAGGAAGAACGTGACCGAAACGGCAATAACGGCAGAATGGCGGGAAAAGGGCGGGTTGTCCTTGGTGATTTCGTGGACCAGCAATGCCAGCCCAATTGCGCCCAAACCGCCTGCACCCAGTTGCAGGTAATGCATCAGCATTCGGGATTTGGACTGAACATGATCCCCGATCAGATCCGTATACATCAGGTTTTGGATCTCATCGAACAGACCGATCAGGAAAAAGATCGAAATGAATGCAACCGCGATCAGGGGCACCAATCCCGTCGCCGCCACAGCTATGGCGATCAACAGGCAGGCGCCAATCGCAACCTCGGTCATCGCGATCCCGCGCTTTTTCTGCGTCTGGGCGGCAATGGTTCGGGCCAGGAAAAAATCAGCAATCATGCTGCCAACCATCCGGACCGAGACCAACGCCCCGGCGACGAACATCGGCAATTCAAAAGACACCGCCAGAAACGGCAGAACAACCGAAGGGCTGCCCAGCGTCCAGGCGACCTGGGACAAAATGCTCTGCCCGGCCAAAACCGGAACGTTTCGCTTTGCCAGATCTGATGGGTCTTTTGCCATTCTTGTCGAAATCCCAAGCCACGCAGCCAGCCTGCGCGCCCGTCCCGGTTGCTTTGTCAGGCCCCCAGACTATTGCGTTCCCCGGCCTTGACCAAGCATCACGTGAAATGCCCGAAACAAAAAAGCCCGGCCAAACTGGCCGGGCCCAACACCAATCAGGTCAAAAGGGTCAGAGCTGCGCCATGACCTCATCAGTCGCTTCGAAATTGGTTGTGACGCGCTGCACGTCATCATCGTCTTCCAGCGCATCGACCAGTTTCATCAGCTTTTGCATGTCTTCCAGACCAAGTTCGGTTGTGGTCGTGGGTTTCCAGACCAGCTTGGTGGATTCGGATTCACCCAGCGCCTCTTCCAGCGCGTTGGACACATCGTTCAAATCAGTATCCGCGCACCAGATGATGTGGCCGTCTTCAGAGCTTTCGACATCTTCGGCCCCGGCCTCGATCGCGGCTTCGAAAATAGTATCCGCGTCGCCTGCGTCCGCCTGATAGACAACCTCACCCTTGCGGTCGAACATGAACCCGACCGAGCCGGTCTCACCCAGATTGCCGCCATTCTTCGAAAACGTCGAGCGCACGGTCGAGGCCGTCCGGTTGCGGTTATCCGTCATCGTCTCGACAATCACAGCAACGCCATTGGGGCCGTAGCCCTCGTACCGGATTTCTTCGTAATCGTCGCCTTCACCCGCGACCGATTTCTTGATCGCGCGGTCGATCACGTCCTTGGGGACCGAGTTCGACTTGGCCTCTTTCACCGCCAGACGCAGGCGCGGGTTCTTATCGGGATCAGGGTCGCCCATCTTGGCGGCCACGGTGATCTCTTTCGACAGTTTGGAAAACAGTTTGGACCGCGCGGCGTCCTGACGTCCCTTGCGGTGCTGGATATTGGCCCATTTGGAGTGGCCTGCCATAATGCGTCCTCGTCATCGTGTTTGCGTATTCGGCGCTCATATAGACGTTTGCGGGGGGCAGGATCAAGAGACCGGCTTGCGAGACGCCCCCTTGCGGGTATGGTGAGCCCATGACGACAGATCAAATCATTCTTTTTGCGCTTTTCATTACTGTTTTTGGGCTGCTGCTATGGGGGCGTTTCCGCTATGACCTTGTGGCCTTTGCCGCCTTGATGGTGGGCGTCGTGCTGGGCGTGGTGCCCGTCGACAACGCTTTTGCGGGGTTTGGGCACCCGGCCACGATCATTGTCGCACTTGTGCTGGTCGTGTCGGCCGGGTTGGTCCGGTCCGGGGCCGTGTTTCTGATCACCCGCACTCTGGTCGATGCCTCGCGCGGTCTGGGGGCGCATATCGCGCTGATGGGCGGGATCGGTGCGGTCCTGTCGGCCTTCATGAACAACGTTGCCGCGCTGGCCCTTTTGATGCCGGTGGACATTCAGACCGCACGCAAAGCGGGGCGATCCGTGGGCCTGTCGCTGATGCCGCTGAGTTTCGCGACCATTCTGGGCGGGATGGCAACCCTGATCGGCACGCCGCCCAATATCATCATCGCCTCAATTCGGGCAGAGACGCTGGGTGAGCCCTTCAGGATGTTCGATTTCGCCCCGGTCGGTGGCATTGCCGCCATTGCCGGGCTGGCCTTTGTATCTCTGATCGGCTGGCGACTGATCCCCAACCGGGGCAAGCAGGAAGAGGCGTCCGAGACCCTTGCCGAATATATCGCCGAACTGACCCTGCCGCCTGAATCGTCCCATATCGGCAAGCGCGTCAGCGAGCTGTACGAGGCCGCCGAAAAATCCGACGTGGCCATTATCGGCCTGATCCGGGACGGCAAGCGGCGCTATGGCCGCTCTGCCCATGCGACTCTGGCCGAAGGCGACGCGCTGGTTCTGGAAGCCCGCCCCGAGGCGCTGGACGAGTTCCGCGCCGCCCTGAACCTGGATTTCTCGGATACCCGGCGGCAAGAAGTGCTGACCGCCGAAGGCGAAGGGCTTGAGGTTATCGAGGTCGTCGCCACCGAAAACGCCCGGATCACGGGCCGTACCGCGCAAGGGCTGGGGCTGGCCTGGCGGCAGAGCACGGTGCTGATGGGTATTTCCCGACAAGGCCGCCGGATCACAGAACAGGTCCGCAAGACGGAAGTCGAGGCCGGTGACATCCTTCTGTTGCTCTGCCCCCGCGACCGCGGAGCCGACGTCACCGAATGGCTAGGCTGTCTGCCTCTGGCGCAACGGGGCCTGAACGTGACGGCGAACGAAAAAGCGTGGCTCGCCATTGGTCTGTTCGCAGCTGCCGTTCTGGCCGCCAGTGTCGGCCTGATCTATCTGCCTATCGCTTTGGGATTGGTGGTCATTGCCTATGTCCTGACCAAGATCATGCCCATCAGCGACATCTACAATCATATCGAATGGCCGGTTGTCGTTCTGTTGGGTTCGATGATCCCGCTGGGCAGCGCTTTGGAGACCTCGGGCGGCACCGAGTTGATCGCAAACGCCCTGATCCAACTGACTGGCGGATTGCCCGCTTGGGCCATTCTGACCGTGCTGATGGTTGTGACGATGACACTGTCGGACGTTCTGAACAACACGGCCACCGCCATTGTCGCCGCCCCGGTCGGTATCCAGATGGCCCGCACGCTTGATGTTTCGCCGGATCCGTTCCTGATGACGGTGGCCGTGGCAGCCTCGGCCGCGTTTCTGACGCCGATTGGGCACAAGAACAATACGCTGGTGCTGGGTCCCGGAGGGTATCGGTTTGGTGACTATTGGCGCATGGGATTGCCGCTTGAGATCCTGATCATCGCCGTCTCGATCCCCGCCATCCTTGTGTTCTGGCCGCTTTGACAGGTAAAGCCAGCCCATGAAACGTTTTCTGATCCTCCAACTGCGTCCCGAAACCGATGCCTCGGACGCGGAATATGCCTCGATCCTGGACAAGACCGGTCTGTCGCCCGAACAGACCCACCGCATTCGGCTGGATTGCGAAGACCTGCCCGCGGGGCTGGATGTCACCGACTATGCGGGCGTCATCGTCGGCGGCGGCCCGGGCTGCGTCAGTGACGAGCCCGAGACAAAATCCGCGTTGGACGCAAAGATCGAAGGCGCGGTAATGGGGCTGATGCCTCAGATCACGGCGCAAGATCATCCCTTCATGGGCTGCTGCTATGGGCTGGGCGTTCTGGCCGCGCATCTGGGCGGGGATGTCAGCAAAGCCCGGTTCGGCGAGCCGGTTGGCCCATCATCCTGCCGACTGACCGACGACGGCGCATCAGACCCTTTGACAGCAGGGTTGACCCCGGAATTCGACGCCTTTGTCGGCCACAAGGAAGCCGTGCAAGCTCTGCCTGACGGCTGCGTGCACCTTATTGCGTCTGACCCCTGCCCGTTTCAGATGATCCGCTGGGGCCGGAACGTCTATGCCACGCAGTTTCACCCCGAGGCGGACGCAAAGGATTTCGAGCAGCGCATCAATATCTACAAGCATCACGGCTATTTCCCGCCTGAAGACGCGCAACGTCTGATCGATATCTGCAACGCCGCAGACGTCACCCAACCCGGAGAAATCCTGAGACGCTTCGTCGACCGCTACAAGTGACCTAACGGCGGTATTGCCTGCGGCTTTCAGGCTCGCATAGGCTGATCCGAAACGACTTGGGGAGGAGTTGTTCTTGGATCTACTCATTAATGTCGGCCTGCCGATCTCGCTGGCCATTATCATGCTGTCGCTGGGCGTCGGGCTTGAAATCGCGGATTTCCGGCGTGTGCTGAGCCGCAAATACCCTTTTGCAATCGGTGCGGCATGTCAGGTCGTCCTTCTGCCCATCGCGGCGTTCACGACCGTCAAGCTGTTCGGCCTGCCACCTGAAATCGCGGTCGGTTTCATGCTGCTCAGCTTTTGTCCCGGCGGTGTGACCAGCAACATCCTGACCAAACTGGCCAAGGGGGACGTGGCCCTGTCGGTCAGCCTGACGGCGGTGATCAGCATCCTGTCGATCCTGACGGTACCCGTTCTTGCAGCATGGTCCATCACGCATTTCATGGGCGAAAACGCGCCCGAGGTTTCGATCAGCGGTCTGGCCATTGCCATGTTCCTGATCACAACACTTCCCGTGGCCATCGGCGTGGGACTTCGCAGGTTTGCAACTGGGTTTGCAAACCGGATCGAAAACGGTTTGTCCAAGCTGGCAACCGTATTGTTCGTTCTGATCGTCGTCGCCGCGCTGGCCGGAAACTGGCAGCTTTTTGTCGATAACCTCGGGATCATGGGTGCGGGCTTGATTTCCCTGAACGTTGCGCTTTTGCTGATCGGGCTGGGGATCGCGCGTGCCGCAAATCTGTCATGGCCCGAGAGTAAAACTGTCTCGGTCGAAACAGGTATCCAGAACTCGACGCTGGGGATCACGCTGGCGGCCCTGATCACCGGCACGGATAGCGGGTTCAGCCCCCTGGCCCTGCCATCTGCTGTCTATGGGATTACGATGTATGCGGTCGTGTTCCCCTTCCTTGTCTGGTTTCGCCAACGCTGAAAGGACTGTTCATGACCAATAACACGGCAGATGCGGTTGTCGTCGGTGGCGGACTGGCGGGATTGGTTGCGGCAGCGGAACTGGGTGATCGGGGTAAAAAGGTAATCCTGCTGGATCAGGAGCCTGAGCGTTTTCTGGGCGGTCAGGCATTCTGGAGCCTTGGTGGGCTGTTCATGGTCGATACCCCCGAACAACGTCGGATGGGGATCAAGGACAGCCACGACCTGGCCTTGCGCGATTGGATGGGCAGCGCGCAGTTCGACCGCGACGTGGACGCGTGGCCGCGCAAATGGGCCGAGGCTTATGTGGAATTCGCTGCCGGAGAAATGCGCCCATGGCTGCACGAGATGGGTCTGCGCTGGTTCCCAATCGTGGGATGGGCCGAGCGAGGCGGGTCATATGCGGACGGTCACGGCAACTCGGTTCCCCGGTTTCACATCACGTGGGGCACCGGCCCGGGCGTTCTGAAACACTTCATTCGCCGCGTGCGTGACCATGTCAGCGCCGGACGGATCGAGTTGAAATTCCGCCATCAGGTCAGCCATATCATCATGCAGAACGGCAGCGCCAAGGGCGTCTCGGGCGAGGTGCTGGCGGATGATACCGCTCCGCACGGTGCCAAAACCAACCGGGATGAGGTGGGTGAGTTCGAGGTCTATGCGCCCTCGGTCATCGTCACCTCGGGCGGGATCGGCGGCAATTTCGAGATGGTGCGCAAGAACTGGCCCCGTGACAGGCTGGGCGAGCCCCCGAAGGACATGGTGGCGGGTGTTCCGTTCCATGTGGATGGCCGCATGATCGCGATCAGCGAAAAGGCCGGAGGGCATGTGATCAATGGCGACCGGATGTGGCACTACACCGAAGGGCTGCGCAACTGGAACCCGATCTGGCCCTCGCACGGCATTCGCATCCTGCCCGGCCCCAGTTCCATGTGGTTCGACGCGCGCGGCAATCGGATGAAACCACCTTGCCTGCCGGGGTTTGACACTTTGGGCACGCTGAAAGAAATCCTGAAAACCGGGTATGACTATAGCTGGTTTGTGTTGACCCAGAAGGTGATCAAGAAGGAATTCGCCCTGTCGGGGTCTGAACAAAACCCCGACATGACCGAGGGTGGCTGGCGCGAGGTGCTGTTCCAGCGCGTCCTGACCGGGTCAAAAGCCACTGCCCCGGTCGAAGCGTTCAAGGAACATGGCGAGGATTTCATTGTTGCCAACACGCTAACCGAACTGGTCAGCGGCATGAACCAACTGGGCGGCGGCCTGATCGACGAGGCGCATCTGCGCACCCAGATCGAGGCGCGGGACAGCCAGGTCGAAAACCCCTTTACCAAGGACGCGCAGATTGCGGCGATTCTGGCGGCGCGCAACTATCGCGGCGACAAACTGATCCGCACAGCCAAGCCGCACAAGTTCCTTGACCCGTCCAACGGCCCGCTGATCGCAGTCAAGCTGCATATCCTGACCCGCAAGACGCTGGGCGGTTTGCAGACCAATCTGGACAGCCAGATGATCGGCGCGGACGGTCAGGTCGTCCCCGGCCTGTTCGCCGCCGGCGAGGTCGCCGGATTCGGCGGCGGCGGCTATCACGGGTATAACGCGCTTGAAGGCTCGTTCCTGGGTGGTTGCATCTTCTCGGGCCGCAACGCGGGACGGTCCCGGGCCGTGGCGTAAACGCTTAGGGCAGGCGGACGAATTTCAACACCGGCTCGCCATCCTGATCCAGCATGACCAGACTGTCGCCCGCAACGGCATAGGTCGCGACCTGTTGCAGCGCGTCAAAGAACTGGCGTTCCGTCTGCTCGGCCTCGGGCGGGCAGGCCATCAGGGTCGCGGCGATATTCTCGGGGAATTCGATCCGATCGCCCGACATCTCGGCCCGTCCGGTAAACCGGTTGCACCCGCCGCTGCCGCCAAAGGCACCATCGGCTTCAAAGGCAAGTTCGGGGCTTTTTTCGGCGTTTAACACGGCCCCATCGATACCGATGGCGGACCATTTTGTGTTCTCCAACACCGCGGCATCCGGTGTTTGTGCCGGATCGCTGTCACTCTGCGCCATGCTGTTGGTGCCTAACAGGGTCAATACGATTGCACCGGCAACAATGGCCTGACCGATCTTTGGAAAAGGCATCACTCTGTCCTTTCACTTCAAACATTTAAAGAAAAGATTGGGACAAAAACGGGATTTACAAGGTTGCGACGATGCGTTCGGCAAAACAGTGCCGGTATCACAGCGGCCAGATCAGCGGGATCAGCAGCGAGGCCAGCAGACCGACCGTCAGGTTCAGCGGGATGCCAACCTTCATGAAATCGGTGAACCTGTAGCCGCCCGGGCCGTAAACCATCATATTGGTCTGATAGCCGATAGGTGTCGCGAACGAAGCCGAGGCTGCGACCATGACGGCAACAACCAGCGGGCGCGGATCAATGCCCACCGCCTGCGCCAAACCGATGGCAATGGGGGTCACAACCACCGCCACCGCGTTGTTGGACACCAGCTCGGTCAGGACCGAGGTCAGAAGGTAAACCGCCCAGATGATCAGGAAGGGCGGCAATAGCCCCAGCGACGGCGCGATGGCTTCCACGATCAGCGACACCGCGCCCGAGGCATCCAGCGCCGCCCCGATAGCCAGCATGGCAAAGATCAGCGCCAACAGGCGGCCTTCGACAAAGGAAAACGCCTCATCCGCGTCGATGCAGCGGGTCAAAAGGACAATCGCAACCGCAAGGATCGACAGCAACAAAATAGGCGCCACGCCCAGCGCGGCCAGTGCGACGATGCCGATCAATGCGCCGATCGCAATCGGGGCATGGCTGCGGCGGAACGCTCGGGCCGAAGGTTGGCTGACATCGACCATATCCATTTCAGCCGCCAGACGCTGAATATCCGCCGGGGCCCCTTCCAACAGCAGCGTGTCCCCGACACGCACCACCAGATCATCCAGCTGTCGCCCGATATTCTGATTCCGGCGATGCACGGCCAGAGTGTAGACACCATACCGGCGACGCAGACGCATTGCGCCCAACGTGCGACCGACCATGCGGCATCCGGGGGTGATCAGAACCTCGACAGTTTTTGTCTCAACCGCCGAGACCTGATCAACGCGCTTCAGCTCTTTATTGCTTTGCAGGCTGAGAAGCTCGGTCATTTCAGTGCGCAGAACCACCCGGTCACCGACGCGCAGCTCGATCCCTTTAAGGTTGCGCCGCAGGGACTCGTCGCCCCGAACCACGTCGATCAGCCGTACGCCGGGGCGTTTGAACAGCTGGACCCCAGTAACCTCGCGCCCGATCAGGTTGCTGTCGGGGGGAATGACGGCCTCGGTAAAGAACTTCATCTTTGACCGGTCGCTGAGCAGGGTTGCCATGCTGTCGCGATCCGGCAGCAAGCGCG
Organism: Ruegeria sp. AP12; assembly: GCF_056540025.1. Lineage (NCBI taxonomy): Bacteria > Pseudomonadati > Pseudomonadota > Alphaproteobacteria > Rhodobacterales > Roseobacteraceae > Ruegeria > Ruegeria sp. AP12. Next base: position 85,778 of record NZ_JBQFVZ010000006.1, on the reverse strand, counting down.
GGGCGATAAAGCGCAGATAGACCATGCCATAAATGACCAGAGCGATGCCCAATGGCGTAACCTCGAAGATCGTGAACGCCGCCATGCCCTGCGCGCGGGCTACGCCATCCACCAGCAGATTGGTCGAGGTTCCGATCAGGGTCAGCGTACCGCCCAGAATGGCCGCATAACTCAGCGGGATCAGCAGTTTTGAGGCCGGAACGTTCAGCGTGCGCGCGATCTGGACGAAAACCGGGATCATCACCACAACGACCGGCGTATTCGACACAACCGCCGAGGCCAGCACAACAAACGCCATCAGCAGCCCAATGGCAATGCGCGGGTTCACCTGAGCCTGTTTCTGCGCGGTCGAGGTGAAGGCGTCCAGTGCTCCGGTGCGCACCAGCGCCCCCATGATGATGAACATCGCGGCAATGGTCCATGGGGCCGGGTTCGACAGGACGGCCAGCGCGCTTTGATAGGGCAAGATCCCAGTGACCAGCATCAGGGCAACGCCGCCAATGGCCACAACCTCGGTCGGGTAGACCTCGCGCAGGAACATGACGAACATGCCCGCAACGATCAAAAGCGCCAGAATTGCGCTGCCCGTATCTGTCAGTGAGAGGAATTGCATTCGTGGTATTCTGTCCGAACCCTGGCCCAAGCGCCTGATGGGTAGTTTCCCGCATTGCGCGGGGCAGAGCAAGCCTTTACGGCCCCGCCTGCTCTAACCGCCCACCGACGCGCACCATTCGCACGGTTTTTGCGCTGCCGTCCTGATCGTTGGTCTCGACGAATACACCGCTTAGCGTTGCCTCGCCATTCGCCGGGGTAAAGCGGGCCTTGGGCATGCCGGTGATGAAACGGCGCATCGGCTCGATTTTGTCCATGCCAATGACCGAGTCATAGTCGCCGCACATCCCCGCATCCGTCAGATAGGCGGTGCCACCGGGCAGGATTTGTGAGTCCGCCGTCGGCACATGCGTATGCGTTCCCACCACAAGGCTGGCGCGCTTGTCGCAATAATGGCCCATGGCCATCTTCTCGGACGTGGCCTCGCAGTGCATATCGACGATAATTGCGTTCGCCTGCCCGCCGCGCGGGTGGGATTTCAGGATCGGTTCAATGGCCGAAAACGGATCGTCGAAGGGCCGTTTCATGAAGACCTGCCCAAGCACCTGAACCACCAGCACCTTGCGGCCGCCAGGCGCATTGAACAGGCGATGCCCCCGACCCGGTGCGCCTTTGGCAAAGTTCACCGGGCGCACGATGCGCGGCTCTTTCTCGATGAATTGCAGCATGTCCTTCTGATCGAAGGCATGATCGCCCAGCGTCACACAATCCGCGCCCGCATCCAGCAACAGCTTGGCGTGATCGCCGGTCAGGCCCATCCCGTTCGAGGCATTCTCACCATTCACCACAACGAAATCCAGCCGCCATTCGTCGCGCAGACGCGGCAGATGCTGCTGGATGGCCGTGCGTCCCGCGCGGCCCATGACGTCCCCCAGAAAAAGTATCCTCATGCCAACCGTCCTAAGTGTGGTCAATGCCAAGCACAAGCGGTTAAACTATGGCGATAGAGCGCAAAACTGCTTTGGACAGGAGAGATTTATGACCCGCTACCTCATTTCGGTTGCCATGCTGATCCCTCTGGCGGCCTGCGATCAGCCGTCGAAACAATCGACGGAACTTGCCAATCCGGCGGCGACCTACTGCGTCGAAAAAGGCGGGCAGTACGAGATACAGGACGGCGCGGACGGTCAAACAGGGACCTGCACGCTGCCAAATGGTTCAACGCAAGATGCGTGGGAGTATTTCCGGGCGGAGAATATGGGTTAGGGTCCGAAGCTCAGCACCCGGCTTTCGGTGATGACCATATCCAGCGGCTGATCGGTCGGTTCCAGCGGCAGCCCGTCGGCCTCTTGCGCATCGAAGGCGAACCCTATGGCCAGCGTCGGATGCTTGGCACGCAGCCCTTCCAGTGTACGGTCGTAGAACCCGCCGCCATAGCCCAGGCGGCCACCCTGCGCATCGAAAGCCACCAGCGGGACGATCAGGATCTCGGGGTCGAAATAGTCGTCAATCTCGGGCACTTTTGCCCCGAAAGGCCCGTCTTTCAGCACGCCTTCGGGCGTCCAGCGCGAGAACTTGAGCGCCTGACCGGCGGCTTGAATCACAGGCACACCGACCGGACCATAGGCCGAGGCCTCGGCCATGGCGGGCAGCGGATCAATCTCGGTTCGGATCGGCATGTAGCCCGACAGCGGCACACCGCGGTAGCCAGCCAGCACTTCGGACAGACGCCCAGCGGCGCCGGGCAGGCGCGCGTCAAACGCGGCTTTGCGGCGTGCGAACGCCGCTTTGCGCGCTGCGGCCTTGACTTCAGTCAGATCGGTCACAAAAGCACCACGCTGGCCAGCCCCAAGAAAATGAAGAAACCCATCACATCCGTTGTGGTTGTCACAAAGGTCCCCGATGCCAGAGCCGGGTCAACGCCCATTCGGTCCAGCAAGACCGGTACTACCGTACCCGCAAAGCCCGCGATGATCATGTTCACGACCAAGGCTGATCCAATCACGACGCCCAGCAGCGGCGAGTCGAACCACAGCATCCCAACCGTCCCCAGAACGATGGCAAAACACAGCCCGTTGAGCATGCCGACCAACAGCTCTCGCCGGATCACACGCCCCACGTTTGAACCGGTCAGGTCGCGCGTGGCCAACGCCCGCACCGCAACGGTCAGCGACTGCGTACCCGCATTGCCGCCCATCGAGGCCACAATCGGCATCAGGATCGCCAGTGCCACCAGTTGATCAATCGCCGCCTCGAACTGCGAAATCACCAGCGAGGCACAAATGGCCGTACACAGATTCACCGCCAGCCACGGCAGACGCCGACGACTGGTCGCGGCCACGCTATCCGACAGAGAGCTTTCGTCGCTGACACCGGCCAGACGCAGGATGTCTTCCTCGTGCTCTTCGTCCAGAACCACCATGGCGTCGTCGATGGTGATCACCCCGACCAAACGGCCATCGGCGTCAACCACGGGGGCCGAGATCAGGTGGTACTGGTTGAACGCATAGGCCACATCCTCTTCGTCCTGATCGACGGGAATGATGTGGAATTCCTCCTCGGCCAGATCCTGCAACGGAACCTCGCGCCGCGTCGCCATCAGCTTGCCCAGCGTGACCTGCGCAATGGGTTTCAGGCGCGGATCGACCAGAACGACGTGATAGAACTGCTCCGGCAAATCATCATTGGCGCGCATGAAATCGATGGCCTGCCCTACGGTCCAATGCTCGGGCGCCATGACGACCTCGCGCTGCATAAGACGTCCGGCCGAGCTTTCGGGGTAGGACAGCGCCTGCTCTGCCGCCAAACGCTCGGAATCCTCCAGCGCGTCCAGGATGGTCTCCTGCTGGGGTTCCTCAAGGTCTTCCAGCAGGTCGACGACGTCGTCGCTTTCCATGTCCCGCACCGCTTCGGCCAGAACATCCGGCTTCAGAACACCGATGACCTCTTCCCGGACGGCTTCATCAAGTTCCGACAGAATGTCGCCGTCGAATTCCTTGTCATACAGGCGGATCAGGCCGGCGCGGTCATAGGGGTTGATCTGTTCCAGAAGGTCGGCGATGTCGGCGGCGTGCAGCGGCTCCATCAACTCGATCAGTTGGGCCCGGTCTTCCACATCCACTGCATAAAGAATCGCCGCCACGGTTCGGCGGTCCAGCGCGTAGACGTCTTCGTCTGCCGAGTCGGCTGCGGGATCATCAAAGCCTGTCGTCATGTGCTGCTCCCGCTTATTTTGCCATTGGCCCTTAATTAGAAGAAGCAGCTACCGGAAAACAATGACAATGCGCCGATTTACCCACATCTTTCGCCGACATATGCTGATCAACGGTCTCAAACAGCTAGGGAACAGGGCGAATGGCGCAAAAGACGCTTTTGAAAGGGCGCGTTCTGAGTTTCGACGGATCGCCGTTTGACGGGGAACCAACCGATGCAACCCGGCTGGACGAGGCGGTGCTGATCGAAGACGGGCGTGTACAGGCCGTCGGCGCGCTGGACGCGCTGAGCGCCGCACATCCGGATGCCGAAACGCGGGATTATGGCGACCATCTGATCATGGCGGGCTTTGTTGACCCCCACGTTCATTACCCGCAAACCGCAATGATCGCGAGCTGGGGCAAACGGCTGATCGATTGGCTGAACACCTATACGTTTCCAGAAGAGATGAAGTTCGGCGACACGGACTATGCGACCGAGATTGCCAACCGCTATCTCGACCTGACCACCGGGCATGGCACGACGACCATGTGCAGTTTCTGCACGATCCATCCCGAAAGCGTCGATGCGTTCTTCTCGGTCGCTCAACAGCGCGGCCAGCGGGTCGTCGCGGGCAAGACCTGTATGAACCGCAACGCCCCCGAAGGGCTGCAGGACACCGCGCAGACGGCCTATGACCAGTCCGAGGCCCTGCTGGAGAAATGGCACCGCGTGGATCGGTTGTCCTACGCGATCACGCCGCGCTTTTCGCCCACCTCGACGCCCGAACAGCTTGAGGCTTTGGGGGCGCTATGGGCCGAGCATCCGCATTGCCTGATGCAAACTCATCTGAGCGAGCAGACTGACGAGATCGAATGGGTCCGGTCCCTGTTTCCCGACGCGCGGGATTATCTGGACACCTATGAGAAATTTGGCCTGCTGGGTCAGAACGGCTTGTATGGCCACGTCATCCATTTGGAAGACCGCGAGCGCGACCGACTTCGCGAGGTGGATGCGGCGCTGGTGCATTGCCCGACTTCGAACACTTTCATCGGCTCGGGTCTTTTTGACATGAACGGGCTGATCCATGACGGCCACCGGGTCGGGCTGGCCACCGATACGGGCGGTGGGTCCAGTTTTTCGATGCTGCGCACGATGGCCGCCGCTTACGAGATCGGTCAGTTGCGCGGCCGTCCCCTCCACCCGGCGCAGTTGCTGTGGCTGGGTACAGTCGGCTCGGCGCGGACACTGCGGATGGAGGATTGCATCGGCAATATTGCTCCGGGGATGGAGGCGGATCTGATTGTGATCGACCTTGCCTCGACCCCGGCGATTGCCCAGCGTGAGGCCCACGCAGATGATCTGTGGGAGGCCGTGTTCCCGACCATCATGATGGGCGACGACCGCGCCATTGCCGAGGTCTGGATCGGAGGCACGCAGGTCGCTTGCTGAATGCGCCTGCGGCGCATGCCTCCGGCGGGGATATTTTTAGCCAGATGAAGGGCGGATTCCGCTATTGTGCAAGCGCGCGCGCCAGACGGTTTTGGGTTTCGATGGCGCGTGGCAGGTCGATTGTCGTGATTTGGCCGCCCCTCACGATCTGACGTCCTTCGACAAACAGGTGTTTGACCTGCATCGGTCCGGCCAGCAGCAGGGCCGCCGGATCCCAACTGCCCGCGCTTTCGATGCAGCGCGTATCCCACACGGCGATGTCGGCCCGTTTGCCCGGCATCAGCCGGCCGCAATTGGACCGTCCCAGCACATCCGCGCCGCCTCGGGTCGCGATCTCAAGCGCTTCGCGGGCGGACATGGCGTCGGCCCCATTGGCGACACGTTGCAACAACATGGCCTGCCGTGCCTCGAGCATCAGGTTGCCGTTGTCGTTGCTGGCCGACCCGTCCGCGCCCAAACCAACTTTCACGCCCTGATCGCGCATGGTTCGCACCGGCGCGATGCCCGAGCCGAGACGGCAATTGGAGCACGGGCAATGGGCGACGCCTGTTCCAGTTTTCGAGAACAGGTTGATTTCTGCCCCGTCCAGCTTGACGCAATGGGCGTGCCAGACATCGGGACCGGTCCAGCCCAGATCCTCGGCATATTGTCCGGGGCGACAGCCGAATTGCGCCTGGGAATAGGCGATATCCTCGTCATTTTCGGCCAGATGGGTGTGCAGCATGACGCCCTTGTCGCGCGCCAGTAGGGCCGCATCGCGCATCAGATCGCGGCTGACCGAGAAGGGCGAACAGGGAGCGAGGCCGACGCGGCACATCGAGCCTTCGCTGGGGTCGTGAAAGGCATCGACCACTCGGATCATGTCGTTCAGGATGTCACTTTCAGCTTCGACCAGACTATCCGGCGGCAGGCCGCCATCGCTTTCGCCGATGCTCATCGCGCCGCGGGTGGGGTGAAAGCGCAGACCCAGCTCGGAGGCGGCGGCAATCGTGTCCTCAAGCCGCGCGCCATTTGGATACAGGTACAGGTGATCGGAACTGAGCGTGCAGCCGGACAGCGCCAGCTCTGCCAGCCCGATCTGGGCCGAGGTAAACATCTCATCCGGCCCGAAGCGGGCCCAGATCGGGTAGAGTGTTTGCAGCCAGCCAAACAGCAATGCGTCCTGTCCGCCCGGAACCGCGCGGGTCAGGGTTTGATAGAGGTGATGGTGCGTGTTCACCAGACCCGGTGTGACCACGCAGCCCTTGGCATCGTGCACTTCGCCTGTTGTCGTCAGCCCATGGCCAAGCTGCGCGATCTGGCCGTCGCGGATCAGAAGATCCGCACTGGTCAATTCGCGGCGGTCGTCATCCATGGTCAGGATGGTATCGGCGTTTTTGATGAGAATTTCGGTCATATCAGCACTCCTGCATCTGCCCGTCTCATGCAAGGAGTGTGTGGCCGGTGGAAAACGGGCGTAAGAACCGGCTGTTACTTACTGTAATTGCAGGCCCGGCAAGCGGCAACCAATTTCAGTGGTTGCGCAGGATCTGCAAGGCTGCAGCGTGGATCTCGGCATTGGCGGCGGCCAAAGCGCGGCCGCCATTATGGGCCGGCCCGCCCTGCCAGTCGGTGACAATGCCGCCAGCGGCTTCGATCACAGCAATCGGTGCCTGGATGTCATAGGAATTCAACCCGGCTTCGATCACCAGATCCGCCTGCCCTGCCGCCAACAGAGCGTAGGCGTAGCAGTCCATCCCATAGCGCGTCAGTTTAACCTGTTTGGATACAGCCTCAAACCCCGCGCGATCCTGCGCCGTGCCGACCTCGGGGAAAGTTGTGAACAGGATCGCCTCGTCCAGGGTTTTTGTTTTGCGTGTCGCCAGATCAGATGTGCCCAACGGGCCCTTCATCTGCGCTATGTCCGACGATCCCATGAACCGTTCGCCGATATAGGGCTGATCGACTACACCCAGGAAAGGCCCATCCGCTGTGCCAAGCGCGATCAGAACGCCCCAGGTCGGTGTGCCGCTGACGAACCCGCGTGTGCCGTCAATCGGGTCCAGAACCCAGACACGCCCGCTGCTGCCTTCGGTCTGGCCGTATTCTTCCCCCAGAATACCGTCATCCGGGCGGTGACGGCTGAGAACCTCGCGCATTGCCTGTTCCGCAGCGCGGTCCGCAACGGTGACCGGGTCGAACCCGTCTTCCAGCTTGTTCGAGGTTTCAAGATCGCGTTGGCGAAAATGCGGAAGAATAGCCGCGCGCGCCGCGTCGGCCATTGCTTCGGCTACATCCATGTCGGTCAAAGGCGTCTGGTGCATGGGCCACTGGTGCGGCCAACGCCCGGCAGAGTCAAGCGATCAGGCGACGTCGCTGAGAACCCGTGCCAGTTCAAACAGACGGCGGCGCTGGTTTTCCGGGATTGCGTAGTAAGAGCGCACCAGATCCAAGGCTTCCTTGTCCCCCATCAGGTCAGCAGGCACCGATTTCTTGTCTGACGGGCTTTTTTCTGCTTCTTCGAGACCTTCAAAGAAAAAGCTGACCGGAACGTCCAATGCCTCGGCGATGTCCCACAGGCGGGATGCGCTGATTCGGTTGGCTCCGGTTTCGTATTTTTGGATTTGTTGAAACTTGATACCAACCTGCTGCGCCAATTGCTGCTGGGTCATCCCAATCAGCCAGCGGCGATGCCGAACGCGCTTGCCCACATGGACATCGACGTGATGAGTCATTGGTATTCTCCTTTACTACACAAACATCTGTACGGGATTGCGCGACGTCCGTGATCGCAACCTTAGCGAGCGGGCCTTAACCACTCCCTAACCTGGATCGTGCCACCCCCCGATTACAGCACTAGGTGCCTATATTGCTGCTTTTGGAATTTTTTTCAAGCTGGTTGAGTCATGCACCCGACATGGTGGTTTGTGGTTGTGTCCCTTTTGACCCTACACCATTGGTTGTATTCGACGGGCCGTTTATGCCCGACGTGGCGTGCATATTGACAAGCGACGCACGACGCGCGCCTATTCCCGCAAATCGAGGGGCGGTCAATCTATGCTGGCATATCGTGTTCAATCCGACGGCGCAGTCGCGCAATTATGTGAGGTCGAGGTTCCGGCCCCGTCTGCGGGTCAGGTGCGCGTTGCCATCAAGGCCTGCGGGCTGAATTTTGCCGACCTGCTGATGCAGAAAGGCACCTATCAGGACACCCCCAAGGCCCCGTTCACCCTGGGTCTGGAAATTGCCGGGGTGATCGAGTCGGTTGGCCCGGACATCGCTCATCTCCAACAGGGTGACCGGGTCGCGGTTTACTCGGGTCAGGGTGGTTTGGCCGAGTTCGGGGTATTTGACGCAGATCGTGTGATCCCCCTGCCCGACACGACCAGTTTCGAGGATGCAGCTGCGATCCAGATCGCCTATGGCACCAGCCACCTTGCGCTGGATCACCGGGCCCGGCTGCAACCGGGCGAGACCTTGCTGGTTACCGGTGCCGCAGGCGGGGTTGGTCTGACGGCGGTCGAGGTTGGCAAGCTGATGGGCGCGACCGTGATCGCTCAGGCGCGGGGGGCCGAAAAGCTGGCCGTTGCACAAGCTGCGGGTGCGGATCACCTGATCGATGCGTCCGAGGATTTGCGGGAAACCGTCAAAGCACTGGGCGGCGCGGACGTTGTCTATGACGCCATTGGCGGCGATGTGTTCAAGGCGGCCTTTCGCGCCACCAACCCCGAAGGTCGCCTGCTGCCCATAGGATTTGCCGGTGGCGAGGTTCCGCAAATCCCGGCCAATCATCTGTTGGTCAAGAACCTGACCGTGATCGGCTTTTACATCGGCGGCTATCTCAGCTTTCGCCCCAGGATCGTTCAGGACAGTTTCAAAACGCTGTTTCGCTGGCACAGTGAGGGCAAGATCAAACCGCATATCAGCCACACCCTGCCTCTGGCAGATGTGGCAGAGGGGATGCAATTGCTGAAAGAGCGTAAATCCACCGGCAAGATCGTTATCACGATCTGAACGCGCCTACCCGACGACCGCCCGCAACTGGCTGCCGCCCAACATGCGGAAGTTCTGACGCACCAGCTGAGCCAATGCCTCGACAACCGGGTCACGCCCCGAATCGCCGCCGTAGAGGTTGATCATATGCGCGGGCAGGTCCGGAAGCGCACCGCCCGAGTCGATCTGTTCCAGATGCGCGGCCTCGGTCCCGTCCAGCATCGCGTGAACGGCCAGATCGGCGCTGACCGTGGCCTCGATGGTCCGGTCGTTTTCGGTTTCCACGGACAATTCCCATGGGATACCCGCCGCGTCCAGCGCCGCGATCACCTGCGGGCGGAACAGACACCGCCGCCCCAGCGCCAACGGTAGCGGATTTTTACGCCAGGCAGACCCGCCCGGCGCGCCGATCCAGCGTAGCGGCAGTTCGGCAATCGTCTCAGCCCCGTCCGCCGAAGACGGTTCGGTGGTCAGGATCACATCGCACTCACCGCGTTTGAACATATCCTTCAACTGGAGTGAGTAGGACGAGACCAATTGCACCCGCACGCGCGGGAAGTCGGCATTGAACCGTTGCAGGACACGGGGAATCGCCGGGTAGACGATGTCATGGGGCACGCCCAGCACCACTTCGCCCTCAAACGCCTGATCAGTGAGTTTCGAAATCACCTCATCATTCAACGCAATCATCCGTCGGGCATAGGCCAGCAATTGCTCGCCCGAGGCCGTCAACGCAATGGTCCGTCCGCTGCGGTCCAGCAGTTCAAGGCCCAGAAGCTCCTCCAACCGTTTCAACTGCATTGAAACTGCGGATTGGGTCAGGTGAAGGAATCCGGCTGCGCGGGTTACACCACCCTGATCTGCCACGGCCACGAAAGAGCGCAGGGTTGTAATGTCCAGATTTCGCATCTTCACGATTCCTTATGGGTTACATCATAAATATTCGTTTTCAAAATATGACATGCTTTGCCATATCAATCAAGGAAGTTGATCGATGGCGACAAATCCATCGAAAATCGCAGAAAGGACAATTGCTATGACCCAAATTGCAATCCATCACAGCTGCAAACCCGCCAAACGCTCGTTCGTTTCCTTGGTGCTTCAGGCGCTTTCGGTGAAGCGTCAGCGTCGCAAACTGGCACAACTGGACGATGCCGCGCTGAAAGACATTGGCATTACCCGCGCCGAAGCCTCGGCAGAAGCGGATCGGTTTTTCTGGGACGCGCCGCAAATCTGGAAAAGATGACCTGGATAGTCATGTTTTCCCGAGCGATTGGTGACGCAGTGTCGCCTGTCGCTCGTTTTGTTGGGTGTTTTCGTCGGTTTTCCGCCGGAAAGTCTTGAAACACAGCCATTAGTTGCCGATATTTGAGGGGAAAACCGCCCCGCCCTGTCGGGGCGTTCTAACAGGACGATAAGGGAGACCCTTTGATGGCACAATTCGACACGATCCGGACGGTATCCGGCGCGCGCGCCGCCGAGATTGATCAGGGCCTGCGCGCCCATATGAACAAAGTCTACGGCACAATGTCCGTCGGCATGCTGATCACGGCGCTGGCCGCGTGGGCAATTGCCGGTCTTGCCGTAACCAGCGATCCGACCAATGCGGTCGCCCAGATCGGCGCTGATCGCTATCTGACCAGCCTCGGTGGCACCCTGTTCCTGACGCCGCTGAAATGGGTTGTCATGTTTGCCCCGCTGGGCTTCCTGCTGTTTGGCTGGGGCGCTTTGATGCGGCGCGGTTCGGCTGCGGCTGTGCAACTGGGCTTTTTCATCTTCGCGGCCGTTATGGGCGTTTCGATGAGCTCGATCTTCATGGTCTTTACGCCCTACTCGATCACGCAGACCTTCCTGGTGACAGCAATCGCATTCGCCGGCCTCAGCCTGTACGGTTACACCACCAAGCGTAACCTCAGCGGCATGGGCACCTTCCTGATGATGGGCGTGATCGGTCTGCTGGTTGCCATGATCATCAACCTGTTCCTGCAGTCGGGCGTGATGATGCTGGCCATCTCGGCCATCGGCATCCTGATCTTTGCCGGTCTGACCGCGTTCTATACGCAGGACATCAAGAACACCTATGTGGCACACGCCGCACATGGCGATCAGGAATGGCTGGACAAAGCTGCCTTTGATGGCGCGCTGAGCCTGTATATCTCGTTCCTGAACATGTTCCAGTTCCTGCTGATGTTCATGGGGCAACAGGAATAACGACTGCAAGGCAAGACAAATACGATGGGCCGGTCAGTGACCGGCCCTTTTCTTTTGCCCTCTGTCCAACAAACAAAAACCCCCGCTGCGGAAGCGGGGGCTGTAATTCCAAATCGTCTAAGTCGTCAGCTGCAGTTCAATGGCACCGCAAACCCGCTGCTCCGCTCGGACGAGCCTTTGCGGAACACGTCCCCCGCAGGAAGGCATCCGGTAAAGCGCTCAGTTTCGCTGCCGAAGGTTGCACCGATCGAGTTATCGACGCGGGTGCTGTTGTTGGATGTGCGCAGCACTCCGAAAAGCGTGCCATTCACGTTGACCGTGCTCAGGTACAGGTTGGTATCGCTGCCCGACAATTGTACGGCGGTGTCCGGGTTCCGGCCACCATTGTCGATGGCAACACGGGCCACCTTGTTCGGATCGACCTGATCCGAGAGAACTGTAACGGTTGGCAGTTCGGCCAGTTCAGCCGGGATATTCGTTGCGGGCGGGACAAAGGCCACCGCGCCCGGAACGTCGGAAATGGTGCGGGGTTCGCCATCAATTCCAGTAAACCCAACACCTTGGCGGTTGAACGGGTCTTCACAAGCCGTAAGGGTCAGAACGGCAATTGTGGATAACAAGATTTTTTTCATGGCGGTCAACATTTTGTGGCGGTTTGCTCAACCGTAAGTGCAGCGGGTTGCAAAAAGCAAGCCGCCGCCCAAACGATTGCCCCTTGCCCTGATGCGCGGCTGCAACGGACTGTGCGATTTAGCAGCCGTTGAATGACCCCAATGCCAGCACGAAAAAAGGCCCTGCCGCAGCAGAGCCTTTCCCGAAAGTCAGTTCAGAACGGCAGATTACTTGATCTTGCCTTCCTTGTACTCGACATGCTTCCGAACGACCGGATCGTATTTACGAATGGTCATTTTCTCGGTCATGGTGCGTGCGTTCTTCTTGGTCACGTAGAAGTGGCCCGTGCCCGCGGTCGAGTTCAGACGGATCTTGATTGTCGTCGGCTTCGCCATGGTTGATCTCCTGCGTCCGAAAAGGCAGGGGCCTTTCGGTTGAATTCCTATGAGCGTGCGCTTTTACGCGCTGCACCGCCCATGTCAAGGCCAATCGGCCTCGTGTCGTTCAGGATTCGACCCCGCTCCTCAGGCGGATAAGGTCGGGGCGCCCATATAGGCGTGAATCTGGTCCCGTTCGGCGTCGGACAAGCCCAACGCCGTGGCCAGTTGCAGCAGATACGCCGCCTCACGCTCGTTATCCAGCCGAATCGCCGCCAGGGATGTGGCATAGATCTGAGTTTTGAGCGGCCCGCCCGAAGCCGCCGCCAGCCCGATGACATCGACCGGGGATTCGAGCTGTTCCAGAACAAAGGCGCGTTCTTCGTCGCTGATGTCGTCGCCCAACTCTCCGATGATGGTCTGTTTCTCCTGCTCGTCCAGCTCTCCGTCGGATTTCGCGGCCTGGATCATGGCGCGCAGCATCAGTTTGGCTTGCTCTTCCATCGCGGCCCCGGCGGGCGTGCCGCTGAACACCGTCTCCATCATGTCGGCCGTTTGCTGGCTGCCGGTCTTGGCAGCACCCTGCATGGCGTTCAGAAGGCCACCCAGACCAGCAGCACCGGCGGCCCCACCGCCCAGCCCCATCTTGCCGATCATGTCCTGCAAACCCGACGCACCGCCCGGCATTCCGAACTGCTCGGCCATTTTGCCAAGCTGGTCCATGCCCAAGCCACCGCCGGACCCTTGCATCATTTTCTGCAGCCCGGCCATGCCGCCCATTTCCTTGTATTTTTCCATTCCCTTGGCCGCCGCAAAACCTACGGCAACCGATGCCAATGCCTTCATGAAACTCATAACAATCCTCCCGGGTTCACTAATCCCTGTTTACAAGCGTAGCAGCGGAACAGGGTTGAGAACACCATTTGCGAGGTTCTGGGCGGATCGCCACTTATGGGTTGGCCGGATTTTGGATACGCGCGGAGGGCCTGTAAGCCGGATCTTGTTCCGGGGTTGCCCCCTTCGATGACCATTCCTCTAGGCCGTGCATTGCTGCGCGGCTCAAGCTGCCAACCCGGTCCCTCTCGGCCAAGACGCGCTTAGCGGCGGTATCGGCTGACGCCGACCGGCCCGCGCGGGGACCCTATTTGGCATTGCTCCCGGTGGGGCTTGCCGTGCCGCCCCTGTTGCCAGGGGCGCGGTGGGCTCTTACCCCACCGTTTCACCCTTACCTTTGACCGAAGTCGCAGGCGGTCTGATTTCTGTGGCGCTTTCCGTCGGGTTGCCCCGCCCGGGCGTTACCCGGCACCGTTGTCTTGTGGAGTCCGGACTTTCCTCTCGGGTCTTGCGACCCCAGCGGCCATCCGGCCCTCCGCGCGTGGGTTGGGTATGCGGAGTGATTGGCGGCGTCAAGAGTGGATAGGGTGCTGAAGGGGCCAGCCCCTTCTTGGCCTGCGGCCAATTCATCCCCGGGATATTTTTGGCCAGATGAAGGGCGGATCAGGTCTGTGGACCAGACTGGATGAGCGGAGTCAGATCAGCGGGTTCCAGCGGACCTTTGGCCCAAGGTCGGTATCGCAGGCGGACAGCGGCGAGAAGGGTGTCGTCGTCCACATTTGCCGTAAAACCTGAGTCTTGGGCCAGGGTGCGGAATGCCTGTGGGGTTGGGTCTGGTAAGGCTGCGCCCTTACCGCGCTTACCGGCCAGACATTGTTTTTCGAGGCGGTGCCAGTCGAATCGGGGGCCGGGGTCGATCTTCCGGCCCGGAGCCATGTCGGAATGGCCAATGACATTCTCAGGTCGAATGGACCAGCGTGCCATGATGCCCTTTATCAACCTTTCCAACGTGGTCATCTGGGGGTCGGAAAACGGGTGCGCGCCCGTATTGTCCAGCTCGACCCCGATGGAGCGCGAGTTGATGTCGTCCTGACCGAGCCATTCACCCGCCCCGGCGTGCCAGGCGCGATCTTGTTCGCGCACCATCTGCCATAGCGTGCCGTCATTGCCGATAAGGTAATGCGCCGAGACCTCGGCCTGTGGATCGCAGAGCCGGTCCAGCGCAGCCCTTGCGCTGTCCATAGCGGTATAGTGCAGGACGATAATGCCCGGTGTCAGCCCATCCCGGCGCGGACCGAAATTGGGTGAAGGATGCCAGACGGCGGACGGGTGATCAGTTGCTGACGGCACTGCGGAACGGGCTGGGATCCCAGCCGCAGGCATAGCCATCGCCATCGGGGTCCAGCCCCTTGCGGTCGCGCTGCGGGCCGCCATTGGACAGGAACTCGATCTGAGCCTGATCCGCCGATGGGAAGCGCGCGCAGTTGCGTTGGGCCTTGGCCTGCAGGTTGAACCCCGCACGACTATAGAGCTGTGTGCCAACAGGGTTCGACGTGCTGAGCGCATATTGCACGATGTTGGGTTGACCGTCCGCACCACGCTCGGGCACGGCGGTCGGGGCGACCAGTTCGTAGGTCTGGCGGTTCTGCTCGATCCGGGCGGCGTCGGATTCGATGCTGCGACGCTCGGACACCGCGGCAAAGTCCTGTTCATCGGAAATTGCGGGGTTGCCGGGCGCAGGTACCGTTGCTTGCCCCGAAGTGCTGGCCAGCGCCGCCGCCGCCTGGTTCGCGATATCTGCGTTTTCGCCCGTCGCCACGGCGGTGCCGGGCGCGCCCAACGGTTGCTGCGACACATCAACCGGCGCCAGCAACGGGTTGCCTGCGATACCCTGTCCGGCCAGTTGCGCCTCACGCTGGGCCTGGTATTCCGGCGTGTTGAACCCTGTGCCCTGAACCGGTGCAACCGTGCTACAGGCTGCCACCAGGGCAACAAAAGGGATCACTGGCAAAAGACGCATATAACCGCTCCGATACTGGTGAACTGGCAGCCCGAGGCTTACCACCATTTCGCTGGTTTTGCCACAAACCCGGCGGCGTTTTCCAGCGCGTAGGCGGTGTTGAGCAGATCGCCTTCGTCCCACGGGCGTCCGATCAGTTGCAGACCCAGCGGAAGGCCTTGTTTATCGAGGCCAGCGGGCACCGAGATACCCGGCAAACCGGCAAGGTTCACGGTCACTGTAAAGACGTCGTTCAAGTACATTTGAACAGGATCAGCCTCGGTCATCTCGCCCAGACCGAAGGATGCCGAGGGCGTCGCCGGGGTCAGGATCGCGTCGACGCCTGCGGCGAAGACATCCTCGAAGTCTTTCTTGATCAGGGTGCGGACGCGGCGGGCGCGGTTGTAATAGGCGTCATAGAAGCCAGCCGACAGCACATAGGTGCCGACCATCACGCGGCGCTGTACCTCGTGGCCGAAGCCCTCGGCGCGGGTTTTCTCGTACATCTCGGTGATGCCGTCACCCTGCGCCAGCGTCGCGCGGCGGCCATAGCGGACACCGTCATAACGCGCGAGGTTCGAGGACGCCTCGGCCGGCGCAATCACATAATACGCAGGCAGCGCGTATTTGGTGTGGGGCAGCGAGATGTCGACGATCTCGGCGCCTGCGTCTTTCAGCATCGCCGCACCGTCGGCCCACAGCTTTTCGATCTCGGCGGGCATCCCGTCCATGCGGTATTCCTTGGGGATACCGATCTTTTTGCCCTTGATGTCGCCGGTCAGCATCGCCTCGAAATTCGGGACGGCCAGTTCGGTGCTGGTGGAATCCTTTGGGTCGTGACCGCACATCGCCTCAAGCATGATGGCCGCATCGCGAACATTCTTGGTCATCGGTCCGGCCTGATCCAGCGAAGAGGCAAAGGCCACGATGCCCCAGCGCGAGCAACGACCATAGGTTGGCTTGATGCCGGTGATACCAGTGAAGGCGGCGGGCTGGCGGATCGAGCCGCCGGTATCGGTGCCGGTTGCGGCCAGACACAGGTCGGCGGACACAGCCGAGGCCGAGCCACCGGACGACCCGCCCGGTGTCAGTTGCGCGTCGTCATTGCCGCGCCGCCACGGGCTGACCGCGTTGCCGTAAACGGATGTTTCGTTGGACGAGCCCATGGCGAACTCGTCCATGTTCAGCTTGCCCAGCATCACGGCACCCGCATCTGCCAGTTGCTGCGATACGGTGGATTCGTATTCCGGCTTGAAGCCTTCCAGAATCTTCGAGGCCGCCTGCGACGGCACGCCCTTGGTGCAGAACAGGTCCTTGATGCCGATCGGCAGACCGCACATCGACGGCGCGTCGCCGCCCTTGATCCGCTCATCAGCCGCCTTGGCACGGTCCAGCGCGATTTCGGGGGTCTTGTGGACAAAAGCGTTCAGCGCGTCGGCCTCGTCGATGGCCTTGAGGCAGGATTCGGTCAGTTCAACCGAGGTCACGTCACCTTTGCGCAGCGCGTCGCGGGCCTCGGCCAGGCCCAGTTTGTTCAGATCGCTCATGTCTTACTCCACCACTTTGGGGACCGCGAAGAACCCTTCGCGCGCGTCGGGGGCGTTGGCCAGAACCTTGTCCTGCTGGCTTCCGTCGGTGACCACATCCTCACGACGCTTCAGGCGCATCGGCTCGACTGAAACCATCGGCTCGACACCTTCGACATCCACTTCGTTCAGTTGTTCGATGAACCCCAGGATAGTGTTGAACTCGGATGCCAGCGCCGGCAGGGCGTCATCCTCGACCTTGATCCGGGCCAGTTTGGCCACCTTGGCGGCGGTGCTTTGGTCAATCGACATCGGAAAACCTCATATACGCTCAGGGGGGCATTTACCCGTCTGTTGCAGCAGTCGCAAGACCGGCAGGCCCCTGCACAGCATATGATTCACACCCCCGCAAATCGCTTGCCATTCAATCTTGCATACCCGCCATGCAAAAAAGTAAACCGTTTAGTTCATTTTATGACTTGAAAAACTGTACTGTACTGTTCATTTTACATCTCACAAGACAACACAAACCGGAGACTGAAAATGAAAAGCCTCATCGCAGCCGTCACTTTGTCCGCCACTCTTCTGGCCGCGCCGGCCATGGCTTTGGGCATCGACTCCACCAACCTGACCCGCAACCTGAGCTTCCCCTCCCCTGTCTCGGAACCGGTCACGCAGGATCAGGTCAAGCCGGGCAAGTAACCAGCCCGCCTCGGCCGGGTCAGAGGCCCCCCGTCTGACCCGGCCCTGTGCATTTGGGTGCTGCACCTTCTGCGGCATCACGCTACGGTGGCTTTGAAAATCAATCGGATGATCAACGCAAAACGCGCATCCGCAAAGCCAACGGAGCAAGACATGAGCGCGCGCAAGCAAGCGGTTCTGGACGCAATTGATGCGGCCAATGAAAAAGATCCCAATCTCGACGATGGCCAACCCGAAGCGCTGCTGTATGGCACGCGCATGAGCGCCGAGTTGGAGCGGCTGTTCCCCGATGCCTCGGACGCGCTGCAAATCGCGGCGCGCGGTCAACATGTCGAACGTTGGAAACTGGCGCGCACGGAATACCCCGAAGGACGGGCCGGGTATCTGGCCTGGCGCAAAGCGCAGGGCGAACATCATGCAGATGTGGTGATGTCCCTGATGACCGAGGGTGGGTATAGCGAAGAAGAGGCCGAAGCCGCCGGACGGATGCTGCGCAAGCAGGGTATAAAACGTGACTCCGAGGTTCAGGCGCTGGAGGACGTGATCTGCTTTGTGTTCCTCAAGTGGTATTTCCAACCCTTCGCCGGCAAGCATTCAGCTGAGAAAATCCAGAGCATTGTCGAGAAAACGGCCCGCAAGATGTCCGCAGACGGGCGCGCGCGGGTGTTGGCAGAGTTCGACCTGCCCGAGCATCTGGCCGCCGCATTCCGGGCCTGACGCAAACCTGTTCGTGTTTTGATGCGGTTAATCGGGCATTAACCATTTAACGCTCACTCTGAGACCCGTAGAATCTCCGGAGTCTCAGCCGTGTTCAAAAAACTGTATCTCGCCGCCGGGTTGCTGTGCCTGTTGCTGGGCTGTCAGGAACTGCCGTCAAGCAAGCCGGATGCAAAGGTTATTGCGGTTGGCGATTCGCTGATGGCGTGGAATTCGCCCTCCGGGTCGTCGATTCCGGATGTGATCGAAGAAAACATCGGCGCTCCGGTGGTGGATCGCACGGTATCTGCGGCGTGGTTGCAAACGCAGTTTGACGACAAGGGCGCGCCCCAAAGTGGGGTGCAGGCCCAGTTTGTCAAAGGCGACTGGTCCTGGGCGGTGGTCAATGGCGGCGGCAATGATCTGATGCTGGGCTGCGGGTGTTCGCGTTGCGATGCGGTGCTGGACAACATGATCTCGGAAGACGGTCAAAGCGGTCAGATACCCCGCTTTGTGCGCCAGATTCGCGAAACCGGTACGCGGGTTATCTATGTGGGTTACCTGCGCAGCCCCGACCTGTACACACCCATCGAACACTGCAAGGCCGAAGGCGATGAATTCGAGGCGCGGATCGCAAGGCTCGCGCAATTGGATGAGGGGATCACCTTTGTCTCAAGCCAGGATGTTGCGCGGCCCGGCGATGCCTCGTATTTCTCATTCGATCTGATCCATCCGTCGCGCAAATCCAGCCGGATCATCGGCGAGCGGATCGCCAGCGTGATCAAGGATCAGGGGTTGTAGCGGCGCGCGTCCGGATGATCACCCGGCGGTAGGCCTCGATCATCCAGCCCAGCATGGTGGCGTTCAGGATGTGCCACAGGAAATGCGTGCCGGTAGGAAACTGCTGACAGATCGGCGCGTCCAGTGCGCGGAAGGTAATCGACAACATCAAAAGAGCTGCACCAATCGCCATGTTCTTTGCGAACGCTGGCTCTCGATGCCGCAACAGGAATGCATAAATCAAGATCAGCAAAGGCACCGGGGCATAGGCGGCAGAGCCACCCAATCCCGGCACAAGCTGAAACACGGGCGGCGTCACCGCGGCATAGGGGATGAACAAGATCGTCGCGCTCAGCGCATAGCCCGTGGAGATGCCCAAGACATTTTTGTTCACCGCGAAAATATAGATCAGGATAAACAGCAGGATCGGCGTCACGTCGGCAATCGCGGCCCAGACCTGCGCGTGGGTGTGAAACAGATAGCTGCCAACGCCAATCGCCGCCAACACCGTGACCAACGCCATCGCAAGCGGCATATCCTGCCCCCGCACCCGCCGCCACATGATGAAGGCCGAGATCAGAAAGGCCGCGTTGGTGACCGCATTTATGGGCTCGGCCCAATAGGCGGCGGACAATCGCTCACAATAGCCGTCGATTTGCTGCATCCAGTCCATGGAATTTTACATAGCGAATGCTAGGCTGGAGCCAATAGGCATCGCAGGAGGAATTTCGGCATGAACATCATTTGGTTGGGCCATGGCAGTTTTCGCATCGAAACCGAGGGGCAGGTGCTGTTGGTCGATCCATGGCTGACAGGCAACCCCGTTCTGCCTGAAGACCAGCACGATGCAGCCGTGGACGGCGCGACGCATATCCTGCTGACCCACACCCATTTCGATCATGTGGTGGATGTTCTGCCTTTGGCAAAAAACCTGAACATACCGGTCGTCGGGCAGTACGACCTGATGGGCTATTGGGCCGAGGCCGAGGGGATCGAGACCATCGGTTTCAACAAAGGCGGCACGGTCAATCTGAACGGGGTCAAGGTGACGATGGTGCCTGCCTCGCACAGCTCGACCTTTTCAACGCCCGACGGCTTGCGAACCGGGGGCAGCGAGGTCGGCTTCATGATCGCAGCCGAAGGGCGGATGCTGTATGTCTCGGGCGATACCGACATCATGGCGGATATGGAGTGGATGGGGGATTACTACAAACCCGATATCGGCATCCTGTCTGCGGGCGGGCATTTCACAATGGACATGAAAGCGACCGCCTATGCGGCCAAGCGCTACTTCAATTTCAAGACGGTGATTCCCTGCCATTACAAGACCTTCCCCATCCTCGAACAATCGGCGCAAACGCTGATCGACGGATTGCCCGGAGTGGACGTGATCGAACCCGAAGTGATGCAGCCGATCAAACTGTAGGCCGGGCTTCAGCCCGGCACATCCTTGCGGCGTGCCTCGAAGAAATCCTTCAAAAGTGCCGCCGCCTCGTCAGCAGCGATACCATCATAAACCTCGGGCGCATGATGCGCCTGAGGGTGCGAAAACACCCGCGCACCATGGGAAACACCGCCTGATTTCGGGTCGGATGCGCCATAATACACCCGACGGATACGCGCAGCGGCCAACGCGGCGGCGCACATCGCGCAAGGCTCCAGCGTCACATAGAGATCATGACCCGGCAGACGCTCGGACCCGGCCTCGGCGCAGGCGGCGCGCAAGACCAGTATCTCGGCATGGGCGGTGGGGTCGTTCAGCTCGCGCGTTCGGTTGCCAGCCGCTGCCACGACCCGGCCATCGGGCGCGACGATAACGGCCCCCACCGGAACCTCGCCCCGCTTAGCTGCCGCGCGCGCCTCGGCCAGTGCCTTGTCCATATGCGATTTGAACACCATGCCCCTGACTGCATCAGAAACCTGCCTTTCGCAAGCGGGCCGGATGGGGTAAGGCCGGGGGCATGAGCAATACCTCTATTCCCGGCGACCGGATCGCCAAAGTGCTGGCCCGTGCAGGCGTCGCCTCGCGGCGCGAGGCTGAACGCATGATCGAAGCAGGCCGCGTCAGCGTGAACGGCAAGGTGATCGACAGCCCGGCCCTGAACGTGACCGCCAAAGACAGGATCGCCGTGGACGGCAAACCGGTCTCGGAACCCGAACCCTCGCGCCTGTGGCTCTATCACAAGCCGACCGGGCTGGTGACCACGACCAAGGACGAAAAGGGCCGCGCGACGATTTTCGACGAATTGCCCGAGGATATGCCGCGCGTGATGTCCGTCGGGCGGTTGGACCTGAATTCCGAAGGCTTGCTGCTGCTGACCAATGACGGCGGCATCAAGCGCAAGCTGGAACTGCCCTCGACCGGCTGGTTGCGCAAATACCGCGTGCGGGTCAACGGACGGCCCAAGGAAGAAGATTTCGCCCCCCTGCGCAAAGGGCTTGTGATTGATGGTGAGCGGTTCCAGCCGATGACCGTCTCGTTGGATCGCCAGCAAGGTGCGAATGCCTGGCTGACCATCGGACTGCGCGAAGGCAAGAATCGCGAGATCAGGCGGGCGATGGAAGATATCGGCTTTACCGTGAACCGGTTGCTGCGTGTCTCTTACGGCCCGTTCCAGCTAGGCGATTTGAAACCCGGTCAGGTGGAAGAGGTGCGCCGCCGCGTGATGCGCGATCAGTTGGGCCTGGATGGTGACGCAAAACCCGAAGGCACTGCCAAACGCGCCACGCGGCCGCAAAGAAAACGACCACCGATCGGCAAGAAACCCCGCAAGTGACGCGGGTTTGGCAACCTTCCCCCTAGCGCCAAGCCTGCGCATCCCTTAAATTTTCTGGGAATGCTGCTATTTGGGGGGCGCAATGTCCGGGAGCGGAGTGCAAAAACTGGCCTATGTGGTCCTGCTGGTCCTGATGCTGGGCGTGTGCACCGGCTTGCTGGGGGGACTATGAGCATGGCCAAGCGGTTTGGCGGCAAATACAGCCCTCAGGGTGAGTCTCCTTCCGACGCGCCGCTGCCGCGCGGCCAGTTTGATGGCGCACGGGTCGAACCTGCGGGTGCGCGGGCGAATATTCTGTTCCTGCCTGCGATCCCGTTGGTTTTCCTGTCTCTGAACGACGGCGCGATTGGCATGACCATCGGCCTGGTTGCGGCGGGCCTGCTGACCGCTGCCGCGTTTCTGCTGCGCGAAGGGTTGCGGGCCGAGGCCGCGTATCATTCACGCAAAACCGCCCGCCGCCCGGCCTTTCCACGCAAGATTTTTGCCAGTGTTCTGACCGGTCTTGGCACCGCGCTGGCTGCGTACCGGACCGAGTATCTGGATGCCGAAACCGCCGGACAGGTCAGCCTGCTGGCGCCCGTGCTGTTCGGAGTTGCCGCAGCCGTTTTGCATTCCGTGTCGTTCGGGCTGGACCCGATGAAGGACAAAGGCATGGAAGGCGTCGATACATTCCAGCAGGATCGCGTGGCCCGTGTGGTCGATGATGCTGAAAAACACCTGTCCGAAATGACGGATGCGATCAAACGCGCCGGTGATCGCCGGGTCGAGGCGCGGGTTGAACGGTTTCAGGATACCGCCCGCGATCTGTTCCGCACGGTCGAAGAGGACCCCCGCGATCTGGCCGGGGCGCGCAAATATCTGAC
This sequence comes from Ruegeria sp. AP12, assembly GCF_056540025.1. Classification (NCBI taxonomy): domain Bacteria; kingdom Pseudomonadati; phylum Pseudomonadota; class Alphaproteobacteria; order Rhodobacterales; family Roseobacteraceae; genus Ruegeria; species Ruegeria sp. AP12. The sequence continues at coordinate 63,233 of NZ_JBQFVZ010000006.1, read as the reverse complement.
CGTATACCTGCAGGGCGCGCGCGATGCGACGGTCAAGTTCGCAGACGTTTACGCCCGCACCCGCGACGGGCAGGCGCTGGCCGATTATTCCGCCTTGCTGGACGATCTTGAACAGAATTTCGCCGCGCGCACGCGCAAGATGCTATTGGATGACCGCAGTGATCTGACGGTCGAAATTGACGTGTTGCGCGACAGGCTGCAACGCGAAGGCGTCCGGTTGGACTGACCGGCTAAAAATTGAGCGAGGAACATCCCCATGTCCGATGAGATCAAGAACAAGGCGGTCGAGGCCGAAACTCTGGTGCAGGAAGTCACCGCCGTGGCGCTGCCCGAACCGATGGCCGAGGTTGTCTCGCTTGAGGAAGCCGACGAACCGGTCAGCGCCGAGATTCGCAAGCGCATGGAAGAGATCGATATGGGCAACACCAACTCGATCGTGTCCTTTGGGTCGTCTGCGCAAGCCGAGTTGCAGGAAATCAGCCAGGCCATGCTGGCCGATGTGCGCAACAAGGATGTAGGCCCCGCTGGCGATAGCCTGCGCAATATTGTGACCACGATCCGGGGCTTCTCGGTCAGTGAACTGGACGTACGGCGCGAGCGGAGCTGGTGGGAAAAGCTGCTGGGCAAGGCCGCGCCTTTTGCCAAGTTCACCGCCCAATATGAAGAGGTTCAGGGCCAGATCGACCGCATCACGGACGATCTGCTGAGCCATGAGCATACGCTGCTGAAAGACATCAAATCGCTCGACCTGCTTTATGAAAAAACGCTGGGGTTCTATGATGAACTGGCGCTTTACATCGCGGCGGGTGAGGAAAAGCTGACCGAGTTGGACAGCCACGATATTCCGGAAAAAGAGGCCGAAGTTCAGGCCGCGCCCGAAGATCAACAGGTTATGAAAGCGCAGGAATTGCGCGACATGCGCGCGGCGCGCGACGACTTGGAACGTCGGGTGCATGATCTGAAACTGACCCGTCAGGTGACGATGCAGTCGCTGCCCTCGATCCGGTTGGTGCAGGAGAATGACAAGTCGCTGGTCACCAAGATCAACTCGACCCTCGTCAACACGGTGCCGCTGTGGGAAACCCAACTGGCGCAGGCCGTCACCATCCAGCGCAGCGCCGAGGCGGCAGCCGCCGTGCGCGACGCCAATGACCTGACCAACGAATTGCTGACCTCGAACGCGGCCAATCTGCGCGAGAGCAACAAGATGATCCGTGAGGAAATGGAACGCGGCGTCTTCGACATCGAGGCTGTCAAACAGGCCAACGCCGACCTGATCGGCACGATCAACGAAAGCCTCGCCATTGCCGACGAAGGCAAGGCCAAGCGCGCCGCCGCCGAGCAGGAGTTGCAGAAGATGGAGACCGAACTGCGCGATACGCTTGCCGCCGCCAAGGCGCGGCGCGACGGGACCGGCGACAATGCAGGAACGGCTATTCCGGGATAAGGTGGACTGGGCGTGCGGCCTTTGAACTCTGTCAAACTGGCCCTTGGGGGTATCGCGCTGCTGGCGCTGGTCGGCTGTGAGGAAGCCCTGACATCCGCCGTCGTGCCTCCGCCGCGCCCCGCAGCGCCGCCGCCTGCGGCCAACGCTTATGTACCGCCCTCAGCCGCCAGTCAGGACCTGGCCCGGTTCTATCAGCGCGTCGAACGCGATCTGCTGACGCGCGGCCTGTTGCGGACAGATGGCGGCGGCCCTGACGCGCCGTATGACGCCGACGATCTGACCCGGAATTTCGAGACGATTGCGTTTTACAGCGAATACCCGAACCACAGCGTCTCACTGGGATCGCGCCAGACCGATGGCCAGCTAAGCCGCTGGGATGGGCCTGTGCGCATCCAGACCGAGTTTGGCCCTTCGGTCCTGCCCGCCACGCGGGAAAAGGATGCAGCGGATGTGCAGTCTTATGCCGCCCGTCTGGCGCGGCTGACCGGGCACCCGGTTTCGACTGTCAGCCGCAAGGCCAATTTTCACGTGTTCTTCGCCGGCAAGGATGATAGCGCCTATGTGGTGTCCCGCCTCAGGCAGTTGATCCCGAATATCAGTCAGGCCTCGCTGGAACTGGTCGCCAATCCGCGCGCGAATTTCGATTGTTTTGTCTTTGCCTCGGCCACCACATCCTCGCCCAACAAATACGTGCGCGCGGTCACTTTGATCCGCGCGGAACTGCCAGATTTGGTGCGGCTAAGCTGTATCCATGAAGAAATTGCGCAAGGCCTTGGCCTGTCCAATGACAGCCCCGCCGCGCGGCCTTCGATCTTCAACGATGATGACGAGTTTGCCCTGCTGACCAGTCATGATGAGAAACTGCTGCAAATGCTCTACGATCCGCGGCTTCAACCCGGGGTATCCGTCGATCAGGCCCGCCCTGTTGTCAGGATCATTGCACGCGAATTGATGGGTCAGCCGCTCTGACCCCAAGGACAGGAGAACCCAGATGGGAATTTTCGATTTTCTGACAGGCGAGTTCATTGATGTCATCCATTGGGTGGACGACACCCGTGACACGATGGTCTGGCGGTTCGAACGTGAAGGGCACGAGATCAAATACGGTGCCAAGCTGACCGTGCGCGAGGGTCAGTCGGCGGTGTTTGTGCATGAAGGGCAGTTGGCGGATGTGTTCACGCCCGGTCTTTATATGCTTGAGACCAACAATATGCCGATCCTGACGACCCTTCAGCATTGGGATCACGGCTTTCAATCGCCATTCAAATCCGAAGTGTATTTCGTCAACACCACCCGGTTCAACGACCTGAAATGGGGCACGAAGAACCCGATCATGCTGCGCGATCCGGAATTTGGCCCAACGCGCATCCGGGCCTATGGCACCTATACCGTGCGGGTGAAGGACCCGGCCAAGTTTCTGGTCGAGATCGTCGGCACCGATGGTGAATTCACCATGGACGAGATCAGCTTTCAGATCCGCAACATCATCGTGCAGGAATTCAGCCGCGTGATCGCGGGATCCGGCATCCCGGTTCTGGACATGGCCGCCAACACCGCCGATCTGGGCAAGCTGATCGCAGCTGAGGTGTCTCCGGTACTGGACAGCTATGGGCTGGACATGCCTGAGTTCTACATCGAGAACATCTCGCTGCCGCCAGCGGTTGAAGCCGCTTTGGACAAGCGCACCTCGATGGGGCTGGCGGGGGATCTGGGCAAGTTCACCCAATATTCGGCAGCCGAGGCGATGACAGCGGCGGCGAACAACCCCGGTCAGGGTGGCGGCATGGGTGCCGGTCTGGGCATGGGAATGGGAATGGCCATGGCGCAGCAGATGGCGAACATGGCAGCGGGTCAGCCGCGCGGCCCGTGGGGATCGCCCGCCCCCGCTGCCCCACAACCGGCAGCACATGCGGCGCCGCCGCCCCCACCTCCCGTTGAACATGTCTGGCACATCGCGGTGGACGGACAGACCAGCGGTCCGTTTTCAAAGGCCAAAATGGGACGCATGGCCAGCGAAGGGCAGTTGACCCGCGAAACCCATGTCTGGACTGCCGGTCAGGACGGCTGGAAGAAAGCGGGCGAGGTGCAGGAACTGGCGCAGCTGTTTACCATTCTGCCGCCCCCACCGCCGGGTGCGTGACCAGAACGGGCGGACGAGTCAAATGTGCAAGGCTCTGACATGAACGAAGAACACCGCTTTCCCTGCGAACAATGCGGCGCGGATTATCGGTTCAATCCCGGTGATGGCACGCTGACCTGTGACCATTGCGGGCATGCCCAGCCCATCGGCGCGGGCCCTTGGGGCGGTGCGAAACTGCGCGAGCTGGACTTTGACGCCGCCATTGCCGATCGCCTGCCCGACAGCGAGATCGAAGAAACGCGGGTTCTGTCCTGCCCCAACTGCGCCGCTCAGGTCGAGTTCGACCCTAACACCCACGCCGCCGAATGCCCGTTCTGTGCCACCCCCGTGGTGACGGATACCGGCGTGAACCGTCATATCAAGCCCAAGGGTGTTCTGCCGTTTGCGCTGGACGAACGGACCGCCCACACCGCCATGAACGATTGGCTGGGTCGGTTGTGGTTCGCCCCCAACGGGTTGCAGGACTATGCGCGCAAGGGCCGTAAGATGCAGGGAATCTATGTCCCTTACTGGACGTTCGACGCCGACACCAAATCCAGCTATCGCGGCGAGCGTGGGGTGGTCTATTACGAAACCCGAACCGTGATGCGTGACGGGAAGCGCGTGCAGCAGCAGGTTCCCAAGGTGCGCTGGACCCCCAAATCCGGTCGGGTCGCACGGTGTTTTGACGATGTGCTGGTGCTGGCCTCGCGGTCCCTGCCCAAGGCGTATACGGACGCGCTGGAGCCGTGGGATCTGCCTGCGCTGGAACCTTATCAGCCGCAATATCTGGCCGGGTTCCGGGCCGAGGCCTACACGGTGGACCTGCAAGACGGGTACGCCGAAGCGCGTCAGCACATGGCACGTGTGATCGAACGGGATGTGCGGTTTGATATCGGCGGCGACCGTCAGCGCATTCATTCGGTCGAAACCGACGTGGGCGATGTCACGTTCAAGCACATTCTGCTGCCCGTCTGGATGGCGGCCTATAAATACCGGGGCGAGACCTATCGCTTTGTCGTCAATGGGCGCACCGGGCGCGTTCAGGGCGAACGCCCCTGGTCGGCGATCAAGATCACGATTGCCGTGGTTCTGGGCCTGCTGGTGGCAGCTGTTGCTGGCTACCTGATGGCGACCGGTCAGCAGTAACGGCGCAAAACCAGCCCCTTGCACATCCTGATGGCGGCGGTCATCTTCGGCGCGATTGCCGGGAAGGAGAAGATCGCCGTGACACTATCCGCGTTGAACACATTGTTGACGGATCGATATTCGTGCCGGGCATTTCGCCCGGACCCGGTGCCACAACAGGATATCGAGCAAATCGTTGCCAGTGCCTCACAAGTGCCCAGCTGGTGCAATGCGCAGCCCTGGCAGTTGGTGATCACAAGCGGAGAGGAAACGGACCGGTTCCGCCGCGCGCTGCGCGATGAAGTCGAAACCGGAACGCCTGCTCCGGACCTTGCTTTCCCCAGTTCTTATTCCGGCGTCTATCAGGATCGACGGCGCGCCTGCGGCTGGGCGTTGTACGCAGCCGTTGGCGTCGAACATGGCGACCGGGCGGGATCGGCGCGCCAGATGATGGAAAACTATGCCCTGTTCGGTGCCCCCCATTGCGCGATCCTGTCCAGCCCGGCCGAACTTGGGCCTTATGGCGCAATGGACAGCGGCGGGTTCGTCACCGCGTTCACGCTGGCCGCGCAGGCGCTTGGGGTTGCAAGCATCCCGCAAGCGGCAGTCGCAGCCTACAGCCCCTTCCTGCACAAGTATTTCGATATTCCTGATGATCGGTTGATCCTGTGCGCGATCTCGTTCGGCTATGCCGATGCCGATCACCCGGCGAACAGTTTTCGCACCGACCGGGCCGCATTGGGTGACATTGTCGACTGGCGCGGCTAAACCGGCAGGTAAAAATACCGAAGGGGAGAGCTTTGCGCGCAGTCATACAACGTATCTCACATGCCAGGGTCTCGGTGGATGGGTCTGTTATCGGGCAGTCCGGCCCCGGCCTGATGATCCTTGTCTGCGCCGTGCAGGGAGATGACGAAGGTCAGGCCGCGAAACTGGCCGCAAAGATAGCCCGGCTGCGTATCTTCAAGGATGAAGCGGGCAAGATGAACCGCTCGGTGGTCGATAGTGGCGGATCGGCCCTGGTGGTCAGTCAATTCACGCTGGCGGCTGATACCACAAGCGGCAACCGCCCCGGCTTTTCCACGGCGGCCCCGCCGGATGTCGGGGAACGCTTGTATGAAGCCTTTGCCAAAGACCTCGCCGCGCATGGTATCCCGGTGGAAACGGGGCAATTCGGGGCGGATATGGCAGTTGAACTGGTCAATGACGGGCCGGTGACGATCTGGATGGAAAACTGATGACGCGTACCGAACAAGCAATCGAATACTGGCGGGCTGGTGTGGCGGCGGTTGATGGGTACACGGCGACAAAAGCGGCTCTGCCCGGTGTTCCCCGACCCGACCGCATCCTGGCTGTGGGCAAACCCGCCGCCGCCATGGCGCGGGCAGCCTTGGATCAGTTCGGGGATGTTCCAACCCTTGTGGTAACCAAGGACGATCACGGGCGCGATCTGCCGGATGGGGTTGAGGTGATCGAGGCCTCTCATCCCGTGCCCGATCAACGCAGCCTGAACGGGGGCCGCGCCCTGCGGGAAGCGGTGGAGCAGATGGCAGCGCGATCGCATCTGTTGCTTCTGGTGTCAGGCGGCGCCTCCTCGCTGGCCGAGGATCTTGTGCCCGGTAAATCCTTGCAGGACCTTGCGGCCCTGAACCGTCAGTTGTTGGCCGAAGGGCTGGACATCACCGCTATGAATGCCGAACGGCGCAAACTGTCGCGAGTCAAATGCGGTGGGCTGTTGTCGCATTTCAAGGGCGGCAAGGCCACGGTATTGGCGATCTCGGACGTGCCGGGGGACGATCTGAACGTCATCGGATCCGGTATCGGCTCGCTGCCCCAGACATATGACTTTGATGCCAGCACCCGGATCATCGCGTCCAATGCACATGCCCGCGACGCCGCAGCCAAGGGCGCGCAGGCAGCCGGTCTGCAAGTTCATGCCAATGAAGAAGCGCTTCACGATGACTATCTGGCGGTTGCGACCTATGTCGGGCAGAGCCTGCGGGATATGGGACCCGGCGCAATGGTCTTTGGTGGCGAGCCGACGGTTGTTCTGCCGGACTCTCCGGGTCGTGGCGGGCGCAATCAGGCCCTTGCGCTTGCGCTGGCAAAAGAGATCTCGGGCCTCGAAGATCTGGTGGTTGTCGTGGGCGGAACGGACGGAACCGATGGCCCGACGAACGCCGCCGGGGGTGTCATCACAGGTGCAACCTGGGCAGAGGGGGCCGCGCAGGCGCTGAATGCCGCAGACAGCGGCACATTCCTTGAACAGGCGGACGCTTTGCTGGTGACCGGGCCGACAGGTACCAATGTGATGGACCTGATTGTCGCAATCCGAGGCTGAACTGACGCTTTGTATGCTACCTTTCGGGATCAGCCCGTCACTTTTGTTTCATGAACTACGGATAGCACCGCCGAAACGAAACTCTGCCAGCCCGCGGTCAGGAAATATGATTGCGTCTGACATCAATGCACGCGGAACAATAAAACTTGCCCGGTCGCCGGAAATACGCCAACGTTGACTCATGCGTCAATAATAAGCCCCTCAGGGGCACACATCACTCAACAGGGAGATACACTAAATGAACGAACAACTCACGCACATGGCCAGCCAGGTCACTGCGGGCAAACTCACGCGCCGCGAATTCATGGGGAAAGCTGCGGCCTTGGGTGTGTCGGCGGCAATGGCCAGCACAATGTTCGCGGATGCTGCACGGGCGGCAGGCCCGAAAAAAGGCGGCGATCTGAAACTGGGTCTTCAGGGCGGCGAGTCCACCAACTCGCTGGACCCGGCAACCTATGCAAGCTCGGTTCCGTACATGAACGGGCGTCACTTTGGGGACACGCTGGTCGAAGTTGCACCCGACGGCACGATCGAGTCACGTCTGGCCGAAAGCGTCGAAGGCAGCGCGGATGCCAAGGTCTGGACATTCAAGCTGCGTCAGGGGGTCGAGTTTCATAACGGCAAGACCATGACCAGCGAAGATGTACTGAAGACCATGGAACGCCATTCGAACGAAGATTCGAAATCCGGTGCCCTAGGCATCATGAAGGGCATCGAATCTATGAAGGCCGATGGCGACAACTTTCAGGTTACTCTGACCGAAGCAAACGCCGACCTTCCCTATCTGTTGTCGGACTATCACCTTGTGATTCAGCCCGATGGAGGCATGGACAACCCAGCCGCCGGTATCGGCACAGGTCCATACCAGGTTGAAGTCGACGAACCCGGCGTGCGCCACCTGTTCACCAAGTTTGCCAACTACTGGAATGACGACGCCCATTTTGACAGCGTCGAAAACGTTGTGATCAATGATGCGACTGCACGGACTGCTGCGCTTCAGGGTGGACAGGTTCAGCTTGCAAACCGGATCGAGCCGAAGGTTGCCGACTTGCTGGGCCGCGCGCCAAACATCACGGTCCAGTCGACACCGGGCCGCGGTCATTATGTGTTCATCATGCACTGCGACACGGCCCCGTTTGACAGCAACGAGTTGCGCACCGCGCTGAAATACGCGATCAACCGTGAAGAACTGGTCGACAAGGTTCTGCGTGGCTATGGCTCTGTCGGGAACGACATGCCGGTCAATGCGGCGTATCCTTTGTTCGATGAAACAATCGCCCAGCGCGAGTTCAGCGTCGAGAAAGCGGCAGAGCACTATAAGAAGTCCGGCCATGACGGCTCACCCATTGTTCTGCGCGTTGCGGATGGGGCCTTCCCCGGTGCCGTGGACGCCGCATCGCTGTTCCAGCAAACCGCTGCACAGGCCGGTATCCCGCTTGAGATCAAGCGTGAACCCAATGACGGCTACTGGTCCGAGGTCTGGAACGTGCAGCCCTTCTGCGCCTCGTACTGGGGTGGTCGTCCGGTTCAGGACCAGATGTATGCCACCGCCTATCTGTCGACCGCAGACTGGAACGACACGCGATTCAAGGTACAGGCGTTCGACGATCTGCTGTTTGCCGCACGGGCCGAGCTGGACGCTGACAAGCGCAAGGGCCTGTACAGCCAGATGGGTATGATGGTGCGTGACGAAGGCGGATTGATCTGCCCGATGTTCAACAACTTTGTCGATGCCTCCAGCAATACGCTGGATGGATGGGAAACCGACCCGAACGGCGAGCTGATGAACGGTCAGGTTTCGCGCAAATTGTGGTTCGCATAATACGGACCCCGGATAATGCATCCCATCATCAAACTGGTTTCCCAGCGCCTTGCGCTGGGACTCCTGCTTCTCTTCGGTGCATCGGCTCTGATCTTCGGCCTCACTGAAGCCCTTCCCGGGGACGCTGCGCAAGCGGTTCTCGGCCAATCCGCAACCCCCGAGGCGCTGGCGAACCTGCGCGAGGAAATGGGCCTAAACCGTCCGGCCCTGACCCGTTATTTCGAATGGCTGGGTGGCATCGTACAAGGTGACCTGGGCCAATCCCTGACAAACAAGCTTGATATTGCCGAATCCGTCGGCAGCCGGTTGAGCAACACTCTGTTCCTGGCGTTCTGGGCCGCGATTATCTCGGTGCCGCTTGCCATTTTCCTGGGCCTTCTGGCTGTTCGTTACCGGAACCGCTGGCCCGACAAGATGATTTCGGCCGTCACCCTGACGACGATTTCGATCCCCGAGTTCCTGATCGGCTATGTGCTGGTCTATTTCGTGGCCGTGAAACTGGGTATGTTCTCGCCGCTGGCAATGATCAACGACAGCATGTCCCTTGGGCAAAAGCTGAACTCGATCGCGTTGCCGGTCATCGTTCTGACCCTGGTGGTGCTGGCGCATATGATGCGCATGACCCGCGCCGCCATCCTGAACGTGATGCAGTCGGCCTATGTGGAAACCGCCGAACTGAAAGGCCTGAGCAACTTTCAGGTCATCTACCGTCACGCCTTCCCCAACGCCGTTGCGCCGATTGTGAACGTGGTGATGCTGAATCTGGCCTATCTGGTCGTTGGCGTCGTCGTGGTCGAGGTGGTGTTCGTCTATCCCGGCATGGGCCAGTATCTGGTGGACCATGTGACCAAACGTGACGTGCCCGTTGTTCTGGCCTGTGGGGTGATCTTTGCGGCCATCTATATCGGACTGAACATGATTGCAGACATCGTTGCCATTCTGGCCAACCCAAGGCTGAGGCATCCGAAATGAAGAACATCCCTATCTCTGCAATGATCGGGCTGGGTTTCACAGTACTGTATTTTATCATCGCCCTGTTCGCGCCCCTGCTGGCACCCTACGGCATGGCCGAAGTGGTCGGCGACGTGTGGGAGCCGTCCAGCAAAGAATTCTGGCTGGGCACCGACAACATTGGCCGCGATCTTCTCAGCCGTATGATCTATGGCGGGCGCACGACGATCTTTATCGCCACGGCGGCAACGATCCTAAGCTTTGTGACCGGCTCGGTTCTGGGCTTTCTGGCCGCTGTGCTGGGGGGCTGGGCCGATCAGGTCATGTCGCGGACCGTTGACCTGATCATGTCGATCCCGTCGCTGATCTTCGCGCTGGTGGTTCTGGCCATGGTGCCGGTCACCATTCCGGTTCTGATCATCGTCATGGGCCTGCTGGATGCGACCCGCGTCTATCGTCTGGCACGCGCCGTCGCGGTGGACATCGCCGTCATGGATTATGTCGAGGCCGCCCGCCTGCGAGGTGAAGGCCAGGTCTGGGTCATCTTCCGGGAGATCCTGCCCAACGCCCTGTCTCCGCTGGTGGCTGAACTGGGCCTGCGTTTCATCTTCATGGTTCTGTTTGTCTCGACCCTGTCCTTCCTGGGACTGGGCGTCCAGCCGCCGCTGGCGGATTGGGGCGGCATCGTTAAGGAAAACAAGGACGGCATCGTCTATGGCATCGGCGCGGCGCTTTATCCCGCTGTCGCTATCGCGACGCTGGCAATCTCGGTCAACCTTGTGGCTGACTGGGTCCTGAACCGCACCACATCGCTGAAAGGAGGCCGGGGATGAGTGAACCGCTTCTCAAAGTCCGCGGGCTGAAGATTGGCGCGACGGTGTACCCGCCGGGCGAAAAGCCTCATGATATCGAAATCGTGCACGGGGTCGATTTCGACCTCGAACGCGGCAAGGTGCTGGGGTTGATCGGCGAATCCGGGGCCGGCAAATCCACCATCGGTCTTGCCTCGATGGCCTATGGCCGGGGTGGCGTGAAGATCACCGGCGGTGAGGTCTGGGTCAACGGACGTGACATTCTGAAAACGTCCCATGGCGATATTCGCAAACTGCGCGGGGGTGAGGTCACTTATGTGTCCCAATCCGCCGCCGCGTCCTTCAATCCGGCCAAAAAGATCATGGATCAGGTGGTTGAAGCAGCGGTCGAGCAGAAGAAATTCAGCCGCAAAGTTGCCGAAGGCCGGGCGCGTGAACTGTTCGCCAAGCTGGGCCTGCCCGATCCGGACAATATCGGGGATCGGTATCCGCACCAGGTCTCGGGCGGTCAGCTACAGCGTTGCATGACCGCGCTGGCGCTGTGCCCCGAGCCTGATCTGGTGGTGTTCGACGAACCCACCACCGCGCTGGACGTGACCACCCAGATCGACGTTCTGATGGCCATCAAGGAAGCCATTGCCGATACCGGCGTTGCCGCGCTGTATATCACGCACGATCTGGCGGTCGTGGCGCAGGTCAGCGATGACATCATGGTTTTGCGGATGGGCAATACGGTCGAATACGGCGACACCGACCAGATCATCAACAACCCGAAGGAAGAGTACACGCAGGCTCTGGTCTCGGTCCGTTCGATTGAGCATGAAGAGAAACAGCCCACGCCGGATCCGGTGCTGACCGTCGACGGCATCACCGCGCGCTACAAGGGGCTGAATTTCGACGTGCTGCACAACGTCAACGTCGAGCTTCATCCGGGGCAGACGCTGGCGGTTGTGGGCGAATCCGGTTCGGGCAAGTCCACACTGGCGCGGGTGATCACCGGCCTGCTGCCGCCACGCGATGGCGAGATCACCTTTGCCGGTCGCAAGCTTTCGTCCGACCTCAAGGGCCGCACCCGCGAGGATCTGCGCGAGTTGCAGATGATCTATCAGATGGCCGACGTGGCGATGAACCCGCGTCAGACCGTTGGCACGATCATTGGCCGCCCGCTGGAGTTCTACTTTGGCATGCGTGGCGCGGAAAAGCGCAAACGGATCATCGAGTTGCTGGACGAGATCGAACTGGGCGAAAAGTTCATCGACCGCTATCCGGCAGAACTATCCGGTGGTCAGAAACAGCGTGTCTGTATTGCGCGGTCGCTGGCGGCCAAACCGAAGATGATCATCTGTGATGAGGTCACCTCGGCGCTGGATCCGCTGGTGGCGGATGGCATTCTGAAACTGCTGCTCGACCTGCAGAAGATCGAGAATGTGGCCTATCTGTTCATCACCCACGATCTGGCAACGGTCCGCGCGATCAGCGACAGCATTGCGGTGATGTATCAGGGGCGCGTGGTCCGCTATGGCCCGAAATCACAGGTGCTGAGCCCGCCGTTCGACGACTATACCGACCTGCTGCTCAGCTCGGTGCCCGAGATGCATCTGGGCTGGTTGGAAGAGGTTGTCGCCCATCGCAAGATGGAAAGCGCCGGGAACTGATCCGGGGCTTCAAAAAGAAACCGGCGGGTCGTTGGCCCGCCGGTTTTCCTTTGGGCTATGCCTTCTGGCCATAGCGTTGATGGTGTCTGGTCAGAACCTGCCTCAGTTCATCCCGGTAACGCATCCCCTGCAAGGTTTGGCGCAACCCGCCTTCGGCATCGAACAGCAACAGGGTCACATGGGGCACGCCGTATTGATTTGCGAATCTGGCCCCGTCCTGCTGGCTGATATCCGCGACCAGATAGATCAGATCGCATTCCCCGAACTGCTTCATCGCCTTGCGGGTTTCGCGCTGTAGCGCGGTACAGGTCGAACATTGCGGGTCGTGCACCTGCACCACGACCGGTTTGCCTTGCCCGACCCGCGTCAGGTCATGCTCGGCCTGCATTGCCCGGACGGATCGTATCGTGAAAAACCCACCGCCGCCCACAACTGCCGCAGCGATTGCACCATTGCGCACCAGCCTCAGAACATCGCGACGCGACGCGCCCTGTGCCGCAGCGGTTTTCGCCTTCTCGATCTGCGCCTTTTTTCGTTTTGAGACCTTAGCCATGGTTCGACCCGAGTGTTTTCGCCTGGTCAGAAGCATATGCGTTCGCGCGGTCAGGCGACCTCACAATCGCGGCATCGGCTTCAACGCGCCTTCGACCGGCAACATGTCGTTTTTCGCATTGCCCGGCACGGCCCGGCGCGTCAAACAGGCATCAACAGTAGCAAAGGACGCCTGACATGGACCGCAAACTCCTTCTCATCATTCTGGACGGTGTTCCCTGGCGCAACTTCCGTCGCCTGTTCGGCAATCTGGAAGGCTGGGTCGACAGTGGCGAGGCAAAGGTCTGGAAACTGCGCGCCGTGCTGCCTTCGACCTCGGCCAGTTGCTATGCCTCGATCCATACCGGTGTGACGCCGCAGGAACATGGCTGTACCGGCAACGGCAACGTCTTCCGCCTGAGCCATAAGGACGTGTTCAGTCAGGTCCGCGAAGCTGGTGGCGTGACCGGAGCCGTGACCCACAGCTATTGGTCGCAATTCTTCAACCGCCACCCGTTCGATTACGTCCGCGATGTTGAATATGACGAGCCGGACAGCATGACCATCAACCACGGTCGGTTCCACACCATGACCGGCTACGGCAGCGCCAATCAGATGACCCCGTCGGATGTCGATCTGTATGCGACCCTGACCAACCTGTGCCTGCGCTTTGGGTTGGATTACGGCATTCTGCACACCTGCACGCTGGACAGTATGGGCCACCGCTTCTTCCATGATTGCGAGGAAATGGACCACGCCTGCTTTGTCGCGGATGAAATGCTTGCCCCCTTCATCCCGCGTTGGCGGCAATTGGGCTATGACGTCATCGTAACCGCCGATCATGGTCAGGATGAACGCGGCCACCACGGCGGGCGTGGGCCATTGCAGCAGGAAACTGCGCTGTATTATTTCGGGGATGCAACCGGGCCCGACGCGGACGCGGTAATTGAACAGGTGCAACTGGCGCCCACGATCCTGAACCGTATGGGCGCCCCAATTGCGGACACCATGAAGGGGAAACCGTTCCTGACGTGATCTTGGGCTTTAGTCGTAAGACCAGATGCCCTGACCCAAAGCCTCGATCGCGACAGAGATGCGCTCAAAACTGTCCGCCGCGCGTTTGACCGAGGTTCGGGCGCGCAGGTATCCGTGGACCAGGCCCGCCTCGTTGATCCAGTGCGCCTGCCCGCCGGCGGCAGAGATACGTTCGCAATAGGTCGAGCCATCATCACGCAGCGGGTCGCAATCCGCGGTGACAACAACGGTCGGTGGCAGGCCCGAGAAATCGCTGTCGTGAAGCGGCGCGTAGGTCGGATCGTCGTGCGGGGCGGGGCCGCCACAGCGGACATTCTCGTAAAACAGAATCTCGTCGCGGGTCAAAAGCGGCGCGTGGGCGTGTTCGACATACGAACCCTTCGAGTTGTCGCCGCCCAGACCCGGATAGATCAGGACCTGGCCGAGTATTTCCGCCCCCTGCCCCCGAAGCTGATGGGCGACCGCAGCGGCCAGATTGCCGCCTGCACTGTCACCGGCCAGAACCATAGGGTCACCGAATTCCGACACGACCCAGTTCACCGCAGTCAGGCAATCCTGAAACTGCGCCGGGTGCACATGTTCGGGGCAAAGCCGATAATCCACCGCCACGATTCGATACCCTGTCTGTGCGCAGATCTCGGCGCAGACGTCGTCATGACTGTCCAGCCCGCCAACAACAAATCCGCCGCCGTGGAAATAGACCACAGTCCGGGTGGGATCTCCGGCCGTATAAATGCGAACAGGCACGCCATCGGCGCGCCTGTCCTGTGTTTCAACACCCTTTGGGCGGGGCTGGCGAAAGTCCTGACACATCGTGTCATAAACCCGGCGCTGATCCTCAATCGACAGATCAACCGCGTCGTCAGGATAGCTTTCCGCCGTGCGTCTTATGAACGCCCAAGTTTCCTCATCAATCAGACGTTCATAATCCATGTTCCCTCCCGGTCAGGCAGCCCACTCCCATGGCCGGGTGAACGACCCCAGCACTTTGCTGACATCGTCCTCTGACGCGCCGTTCGCGTCAAGCTGCGCGACTAGGCCGCGTTTCTTATCGTCAATGACCGAGACCACGCGCGCATCGACGCCTGCCGTTTCCAACGCACCGTTGTAGATCCGGGTAATGGCATGTTTGCGCAGATCAGGCTTGAACACCTTGCCGACGGCAGTTTTGGGCAATTCCGACAGGATGGTCATATGCTTGGGCTGTGCCGCGCGTTCGTGGACATGCACCTTGCAGAACTCCATCAGAGCCTCTTCGGTGACCGAGGCCCCCTCGACCAGTTCGACAAAGGCGCAAGGCACTTCGCCCGCATGCGCATCGGGTTGGCCGATGGCACCGGCAAAGGCAACGGCTTCGTGACCCAACAGCGCCTCTTCGATCTCGGCCGGGTCGATATTGTGACCGCCACGGATGATCAGATCCTTGGCACGACCGGTAATCCACAGATAACCGTCCTCGTCAAAACGACCCAGGTCACCTGTACGCAGGTATTTGTCATAGTGGTACAGGTTCACGTTCTTGTCGGCTTCGGTATAGGTGTTGCCCGCAAAGACGCCCGGGTTTGAAATACAGATTTCTCCGATCTCATCCGCTGCACATTCCTTGGGTCCATCGGGGCCGTCCTGCAGGATTTTGACATCCGTGTACGGGAACGGGATACCGATCGAGCCGATCTTTTTCTCGCCATCCACGGGGTTACAGGACACCAGACAGGTGGCTTCAGTCAGGCCATAGCCTTCCACAATGGTAACGCCGGTGGCTTCCTCGAACCGGCGGAACAGTTCAACCGGCAGCGGCGCCGAGCCCGAGAAGGCGGTTTTGACCGAGGAAATATCCGCATCTACCGGGCGCTGCATCTTGGCCGAGATTGCCGTGGGCACCGTGATGATGAAGCTGACCTTCCAACGCTCGATCAGTTTCCAGAAATTGTCGAATACGCCATCGCCACGATACCCTTGCGGTGTCGGGAAGATTACATGAGCGCCAGATGAGACGGCCGCCATCATGATGACGTGGACGGCAAAGACGTGGAACATGGGCAGCGGGCACATGATGACGTCAGTTTCATCGAACAGCAGCGTATGACCCAACCAGCCATTGTAGACGAGGCCGGAATACTTGTGCTGTGCCACCTTGGGCATACCTGTCGTACCGCCGGTGTGGAAATAGCAAGCGACGCGGTCTTCCTTGCTGTCCTCAAAGGTCAGCGTCTTCGGTTGTTTGGCCAGCTCTTTGTTGAAGTTCTTGTAATCCGCATGGGCCAGCTTTTCCTTGTCGCCCATCTTCGGACGCAACAGAGGAACAATCCACGATTTGGGCGGCGTCAGATAGCGGTTCAGGTCGATTTCCAGAATGGTATTGACCTTGGGCGCGTGTCGAACGGCCTCTTCCACCTTTTGCGCCACATCCGTTTTCGGGAATGACTTCAGCGTCACGACGACCTTGGCACCCGTCTCACGCAGAATCGCTGCGATTTGCTCGGGCTCCAGCAGTGGGTTGATCGGGTTCACGATCCCAGCTACGGCACCGCCCATCATGGTCACCAGGGTCTCGTTACAGTTGGGCAGCACATAAGCCACCACATCCTTTTCCCCAACTCCAAGCGAGCGGAACAGGTTCGCCGCCTGATTGACCTGTCCCAGAAGGTCCGACCACGTCAGCGTTTCGGCCTTGTCATTGGGGCCTGAAAATATTTGGAAACTGACTGCGTTGTGATTTGGAAATTTCCCGGCTGTCCGTGACAGCAATTGATGAAACGTAACCGGCAGGTCACGATCCTCCCACGGCATTTCCTGTTCAACACGCGTTTTGTCTTCCAGCCCAACAAAGGCCATGTGGCTCCTCCCGTCTTATAATCTCCCGCGCGCCACACGCGGTTATGATCCGTCCTAAGATGGGATCACAACCTTGCCGACGCAAGCAAGCGCTTAGCGACGAAAATGCTCAAAATGTAGAATGACGCTGCGGCGGAACCGGGAATTTCGGTACGTCACTTCATTCCGCAGCGACCCCGTCGGTGAATTGCAGCCGCGCCAGACGGGCATACAGGCCATCCTGTGCCACCAGATCGTCATGGGTGCCCTGCGCAACGATACGCCCGGCCTCCAACACAACAATCCGGTCTGCCTTTTTCACGGTTGCCAGGCGGTGCGCCACGATCAGCGTCGTGCGCCCCGCCCGCATCTGATCCACCGCACCTTGCACCGCGCGTTCGCTTTCCGCATCCAGGGCCGAGGTCGCCTCGTCCAGCAGCAGAACCGGCGCGTCGCGCAGGATGGCGCGGGCGATGGCGATGCGCTGTTTCTGACCGCCCGACAGCATCACGCCGCGCTCGCCTACAAAACTGTCATAGCCTTCGGGCAAAGCCGCAATGAACTCATGCGCGGCAGCGGCCCGCGCGGCAGCCTCGACCTCGGCATCCGAGGCGTCCAGACGGCCGAACCGAATGTTTTCGCGCGCCGAGGCGGCGAAGATCACCGGATCCTGCGGCACCAGCGCCATATGCGTCCGAAACTCTGCCCGATCCAGATCCTGCAGGTCTGCGCCATCGATCAGAACACGCCCTGCATTTGGATCGTAGAACCGCTGGATCAACTGGATCACGGTGGTCTTGCCCGCGCCTGAGGGGCCCACAAAAGCAACCGTCTCCCCCGGTTTCACCTGCAAGGACAGGTTGTCCAGCGCAACCACATCCGGCCTTGCGGGATAGCGGAAGCTTACGTCCTCAAATCGGATCTCACCGCGAACAGGCAAAGGCAGCGACTTGGACTGCGCCGGGTCAGTCACCGTGTCTTCGGCATGCAGCAATTCGACCAGACGCTCGGTCGCGCCAGCGGCGCGCTGCAGTTCGCTCCAGATTTCGGACAGGGCGGCGACCGAGCCTGCCATGATGATCGAGTAGATCACGAACTGGATCAGAACGCCCTCGGTCATGACCCCGTTTCGCACGTCGTTGGCCCCCATCCACAGCACCCCGACGATGCCCGAGAAGACCAGAAAGATGACGATGACCGTCAGAACCGCGCGGGTCTGAATGCGTCGCAGCGAGACGACATAGGATGTCTCGGTCATCTGATCGAACTGTGCGCGGCTGGCCTGTTCGTGGGTGAAGGCCTGAACTGTCTGGACCGCGCCCAAGGCCTCACCCGCATTGCCCGAGGACGCGGCAATCCAGTCCTGATTCTCGCGGCTGATTGCCCGTAAGCGGCGGCCCAGAACCAGGATTGGAACAATGACCACCGGGATCAGCAACAAAACCAGCCCGGTCAGCTTGGCCGAGGTCAATAGCATCAGCACTAGACCACCGACAAACATCAGCAAGTTGCGCAGGGCAATCGAGACGGACGAGCCCAGCACCGACTGAATCAGAGTCGTGTCGGTGGTGATCCGGCTGAGCACTTCGCCGGTCATGATGCGTTCGTAAAACTCGGGGCTCATGCCGATGACACGGTCAAAGACGGCCTTGCGGATGTCGGCCACGACCCTTTCACCCAAGCGTGTGACCAGCGCGTAGCGGATACCTGTTCCAACAGCCAGAATGCCCGCGATAACCAGTGCTGCCAGAAAATACCAATCCAGCAGTTCGCCATCCTGAATGCGGAAATTGTCCACCACGCGGCGCACCGCCAACGGCAGGGTCAGCGTCATGCTCGCCGTCAGAATCAAGGCCAGGGTCGCACCGAGCATCAACAGCTTGTAAGGCCGCATAAACGGCCAGAGCGCCCGCAGCACGCCGATTTTCTTAGAGGTCGCGCGTTCCTCGCTGGCCCCGGGTGCCGGTGCGGTCGGTTGACTGGTTTCAGTCCGTCTTGCCATGTGGGGCCCTTGTTTCCTGAACTTTGCTGGGTCCATGCTTCTTGGCGGCAGCGGCATCCGGGGTCAAGCAGGACCCAGTTGATTGCTGGTCCGACAGGGCCATTTGACGCAGAAATTTAAGGGGAAACAACTGGAGCGGGTAGACGGAATCGAACCGACATAGCCTGCTTGGAAGGCAGGGGCTTTACCATTAAGCTATACCCGCTCAAGGTTTCGCCTTCCTATGTGATGGCCAAGTGGGCGTCAAGGGTGAACTATCAGCGGGTCAATTTGACCTCAATAAAAGCTGTTTTGGATTGTGCGAGGCTGGTATGGCGCGCGGCGTTTTGCTCGATATCGCTGGAGTTCTGTATCAGGGTGACCAACCGCTGCCGAGTGCTGCCGAAGCGGTCTCGAGCCTGCGAAACGCGGGTCTACCGATCCGGTTCCTAACGAACTCAACCCGCCGACCAAAGCGTGCGATTTTGGACAAGCTTCGCGGGTTTGGAATAGACGCATCATCAGTCGAGGTCATGACACCGGCGGCCGCCGCATGTTCCTGGCTTGAAAAGAACGGATACGCGCCGCATCTGCTAATCCATCCAGATTTGGAGGAAGACTTTGCGACCTGCCGGAGGTCAGGTCCTTGCGCGGTCATAGTTGGAGATGCCGGTCCCTACTTCACCTATGAAAGGCTGAACGCTGCCTTTCATCTAATAAAAGATGGCGCGCCTTTTCTTGCTTTAGCGTCCAACAGGATCTTTCGTGATGCAGATGGCGAACTCAGCATGGATGCGGGCGCATTTGCTCGGGCGCTCGAGTATTCGAGCGGGACAAAGGCACTTCTGTTCGGCAAACCCGCACCTGCCTTTTTCCACGCCGCCGCCAACAGTATGAAACGAGACCCTGCGGAGGTCACAATGGTCGGCGATGATGCCGAAAACGATATCGCGGGCGCTTTGAAAGCAGGATTGGGAGCCGCCATTCTTCTCCGAACGGGAAAGTATCAAGCTGGAGATGAGGCGCAACATCAGCCGCGACCGTCATCAACAGAAGACTCCATACTCTCCGCTGCTAGGCAGATTTTAGACAGAACCGTTTAACCGACGACAAGAAGATCATTTTGCAGCAACGATACCGCATTCAGAAAGTGCGCAGGCATCATAGTTCGGCATCCATATTCATTGCAATCGCCGTTGAATCTTCCAATGCTGCGGCGATGCGAATGAGTCATAGAACACTGCAAACAGGGCCGCAATTTGGCCACCAAGCTGCCGTTCGCTGCGCTACCAGCACTGTGTCTCACGACCGGCAGCTATATGTGCAGAAAGCGGACTTTGCAATCTTCGGCGGACAATCATGGCAAACGTTTGCCAAGACCATTTGGAGCAGCCGCTATTAGGAACTGGCTGAACATGCCATTGATCATGATTTGATGCTCTGCCGTATTCTCGCGTCCGTTGCTGGTCGCTTTGATTGCAAAGTCAGGCAATGGTCACTGTCCCGAATTGGTTTTCGCGATACTGCAAAGCAGATCGACATGTCTGTCCAACCATTCTTCGTCCAGTGCCTCGTAACGTATGAGCTTGCGGAAGTAGGGTGCAGCGATTGCTAGTTCTATGAGCTGGTCAACCGGTGCATCCGCGGCTATCTCACCGCGGTCTATTGCGGCTGCAAATACTGCTTCAACACTTGCGAACCTGTCTTTCATGAATTCAGTGATTACCAACCGCGCTTCTGCATCGGTGGACGCAGCAGCGACCACCTGAGGCGCGATTTGGCCCCACGGTGTGTCATTTAAGGCTCCCATCAGTACACCGAGTAACCAGCGCAGGTCAGATCGTAGCGGGCCATCGGTTTTGGGCGGTATGTTTGGCGGTGTTGCGATGCGCCGGAATGCTGCATCACGCAGACTGCGCGCATCTGGCCAGTGCCTGTAAAGTGTACTGCGCGAAATGCCAGTTGCCTTCGAAACTGCGCCATGAGTTACGTGCAGCACGCCCTCATCCATCAGTATCCTTTGCGCCGCATCAAGCGCGGCCTGCCGTGTGGCGATCAGCCTAGGATCTTCTTTCAATCACCCCTCCTATAGAACATCTTGTTGCACAGTAGAACATTTTGTTCTAAAAGTACTGCCAGCCAAAAACTAAAGCTCAATACTCAATTCCGCGAACACGTCTTGTCAAAATGGGAGCGTATCAATGTTCAAAGTGGCAGCAACCCCGCTAGCGGTACTCTTATCGATGGTCGCGACAACCGCATTGTCCGAGAGTGGTACGTACGAGCTGGACCCCGGGCACAGCCAGGTACTGTTCAGCTACGACCACATCGGATTCTCAGAAACGTTTGGAATGTTCTCAGGGTTTAGCGGTGAGATTGAGTTCAATGAAGATGATCCGTCTGCGTCATCTGTCACAGTGTCTATGCCTATAAAATCCATGATCACGGGCTGGGATGCCCGTTTGCAACACTTCATGTCCGATGACTTTTTTAGCGCGAGTGACGATGACGTGGTCACTTTCGCCTCAACCAGCATTGAAGTGACCGGGGACAATTCCGCGAATATTTCTGGCGACCTGACCATGAATGGCGTCACCAAACCTGTTGTTCTGGAAACAACGCTTAACAAATCAGCGCCATACCCTTTTGGCGAAAAGGAGGGCACGCCGACCTTGGGGCTGGCAGCCACGGCGACTATCGTGCGGTCTGAATTCGGACTTGGGGCGTTTGCACCTGCGGTGAGCGACGAAATAGCAGTCTTGATCAATGTCGAAGCGTTAAAGGCTGAATGATGTGTGCAAGGGAACTGATATGGCACCGAGCGCTCATTCTTAACTTTTGACCGGCTGACAACAAATGAATGTGTTCCTGAAACTACTGGCGGCTGCCGCGACAGCGGTGGCATTGATGTGCCCGATGGTATCCGCACAAGAGCGCTCCTTGCCGGAGCGCACCTCGCCCAGTCCCGAAACGACAAGCGGCGTACCCCATACACAGATTGGTGTCGAAATTGATGCCGATTTGGCCAAGCTATTGCTGGAGCGTGTTGCGCAATTCCCAGGGGTCACACTTGGCCCAACACGCATATCATTACCTGGCGCGATTGGCTTTCAGCTTGATCCTGACATGTTGATGTCTCAACCGAACTCTATCGTCGGTGGGTTTGAGTTTGCGCATATGCATCCTGATGGCAGCTTGCACGCTTCGCTGCACCCCGCAATGGCCCGACGGGCAATTGAGGCTGGCTGGGCCGTAGGACACCCTTGGGCCAATCAACGTCCCGGATGGAGTGGCTTTGTCATGATCTATACTCCGACCACACCAGAAGAGTTGGATGTCGTCATCGGCCTGGTCGAAAGTTCGTACACCTTCATCACCGGAAACACCTTAGGCTAAACGCCTCTCTGCTGACCTTGCCGTTGCTGACTAATACGCAGATCAGTCAAAATTCAGTTGTACCGGACTTTCAGGTGATCCATGTTCCGCTGTTCCGGACGGACATGATCCAGAGATGTGGCGCACCCATAATGGGTGCAACTAGGATCGTTTGCGTCGACCCATCCTCGTAACTTGTCAAAACCACGTGCCCCCAGTAGGTATTTGGTATGTTTCGCCTGGTCCTGTCGATACTTCTTGTTGTTGCATTCTCTGGCGCATCCGCAGCGTCCGTGAAGCATGGCTTGACCCATGGATCGGATCATTCTGGTCATCATGCTCAAATGGCGGACGACGATCCGTTGGCTAATGCCGAGAAAGCTGTTGCGGATTGTTGCGACACCACCAGCGGCATGGGTTCAACATCCTGTTTTGGTGATCTCGTCGCCACGGCGGGGATTTCGCCTATTGCTCCATTGGTGATCTCAGTGGGTGGTGTGACGCACGCTGGAGCCGATTTTTCGGGCCTCGCACTGGGTGTTCCCACCGGTCCTCCGAAAGCCTGAATGGCAACGGGCGCTCGCCCGCATTCCGTTCAAATTTCACATCAAAGGACCGACAGACATGATCACACGTCGTCAATTCACCACAATGTCTGCAACTGCTCTCATCGCGACAGCTCTTCCCGTCCGTGCAGGCACCCCAATGCACGTGCTCAGTTCACCAGGTTGCGGATGTTGTCACGCGTGGGCCGACTTGGCTCGCGCACGTGGCAACGCCGTAACCGTTGAGGAACTGACCGACCCCGAGGCACAGAAGTCAGCGCGGGGTATCCCGCTGAACCTCGCATCCTGTCACACCATTGAAGCCGATGGTTATGTCTTTGAAGGCCATGTGCCGTTCGAAGCACTGGAAGCCGTGTTGAAGGATCGGCCTGACATTACAGGGCTTGCCGTTCCTGGCATGCCAATGGGCTCCCCTGGTATGGGCGACGATCCGTCCGCCCGTTACGACGTCATTGCATTTGGGGGAGAGGCTGGAGCCGGTACGGTATACTACCGCGCTGGCAACGCACTGCCGTTCCACACCTGATGCTAGGGCGCACAACACTCTTGGTCACCGGTGGGCTTGCGCTCGCCGGTTTCGCCCTAGCTTTCGTTCTGGCCCAGCCCTCTAAGGCCGTCGGTCTATTGAGGCCGGATGACGCCGAACTGGTCGCAACTGGCCAAGATATCTACGCGGACCAATGTGCTGCCTGCCACGGAGCACGCCTGGAAGGACAGCCAAACTGGCAGATACGCGGCGAGGATGGTTTGCTACCGGCACCGCCGCACGACGCCACAGGGCATACGTGGCACCACGATGATGAAACGCTCTTCACCTTGACCAAATTTGGCCTGGCCGGACTGATGGAAAATGCGTCCCCAACCGGTATGCCGGTCTATGAAAGTGTGCTCGGCGATGACGAAATCCTAGCGGTTCTTTCTTTTATCAAGTCAACCTGGCCCAATGACCTTCGTGAGTACCACGACGAGCTGAATGCCCAATCCGAATAGAGGAAAACTCAGATGATCAAACAAACTCTTCTCGGCTTGGTCGTAGCAATGGCTCCAATACTTGCGGCAGCGCATTCCAAGTCCGAAGATACGACGCCGGCAGACGGCGCGACTGTCACTGACGTGCCAGAGCTTTCCATGCGGTTCGATGATCCGATGCGCATCATCTCGGTCACGCTGACCTCACCCGATGGCGACGTCGAAATTGAACGCGAAACGGGTATGGACCCCAACACGGAATTCCGGGCTATGCCTTTGGAGGAGCTTGCTCCCGGAAGCTACCGCTTCGACTGGCGAGGTATGGCTTCAGACGGTCACCCGATGCAGGGCAGCTTTTCTTTCACGGTCGCTGAGTGATCGGACTGGCCCCTATAGATGGTGTCGTCGTCTTGGCCATTTTGGCGAAGGCACTTGGCTACGGTGCGGCGCTGTTGGCGATGGGTAGCGTCCTATTCACGGTCCTCTTTGCCAAGCGCGCCGAGGCATCTGTTTTGCGCCTTGCACGTCAACTCGCGGTCGGTGCGGCGCTTCTCGGTCTCGCCGTGCTCGCTCTACGTTTCGGCATCAGAGCGGCGCGGATATCCGGGATGGGCTTTGATGGCGCGACGGACCCAATAATGCTTGGCTTTGTTTGGGACAGTCCGCTTGGCACCGCCGCGATTTGGCGAGCGGTGGGTGAATTCGCGATATTGGCAATCCTACTCCCCCGTGCCGGGCAATGGATTGCTTTGGCGGGCAGCCTTGCCATAGCGATTTCCTTTGCTCAGGTGGGACACTCGCTCGGACAGCCCAGGGCGGCTCTCGCAATCTTGCTGGTTTTGCATCTACTGGCTGCCGCGTTTTGGGTCGGTGCTCTCCTGCCTTTGCGCAAAGCGGCGCTCACTCCTAATGGGGCCGATCTATTGCGCCACTTTGGCAATGTCGCTGCTTATGGAGTTGCCGTCCTGATTGTTGCGGGTGCAGCGCTCGCGTGGCTGCTTTCGGGCACTGTGGCCGACTTGTTCGGAACGGCCTATGGATTGGTACTTTTGGCCAAGGTCGTGATCGTTTCTGCCCTTCTTGGCCTCGCGGCGCTGAACAAGCTGAGATTTGTTCCGGCTCTCAGGGCCAAAGAACCTAGTGCCACGACTTCACTCAGGCGGTCGATTTCAATGGAGATGTTGGCCGTTGTCCTTATCCTGTTTGCAACGGCGACGCTGACCAGTGTGACGACACCTCCTATCAACTTCTGACGGCTTATAGTTTGATGCCGGAACTGCAAAGCCTTGCTACGAAGGTCCGCTTAGCGCTGCCATCAGCCAATCACGTGTACCGCAGGGAATGACTATTTAGAGCCCAAAATTGACTGATGCTGCGCAAAGCTCCAATGACAGCAATGCGCAGAAAGCGGACTTTGCAAAGTGTAGCAGACTGCTCAAAGCGGGTATTCCTTCCAATAGCAGCGTATGCGGCTTTGAGCTGCGTTCCGCAAATCATTTAAACTGCACAGGACAGCAACATTGAGCCCAGAGTTGCCGATGTGGCAAGTAGCGTGCAACGCGGCAAGGGTTTCAGAAAGAGACATTGAATCTCGCCGATCTACAATCGGGCATACAATCTAAAAGAAATATTTCAGCCCAAAATACGGCCCCTGCTGCGTGACGTCATATGCGAACTCGCCTGAGCTGAGTGTGTCGCTATAATCAATACTGAAATACCGATAGCCGAACGTCAGCGCGACCTTTTCCCAGGGTTGGTAGTCGAATCCCGCGTTGGCCCCAATTTGCAAATCGTTTCCTCCGGCGCCGAAGCCACCCAATTCCAGAGATGCGATAGAGGTCCATTTTTCATTCAAGCGCCACATACCCCTTGCGCCCACGACAGGTTCTATCCAGCCTTCATCGCCCCCCAGAACCGGAAGCGTCATGGGACCAGGGGTTGAAACTGATATTTCCTGTCGGATCGAATTCAAGCGCGCACCGCCTTGGATATCGACTGCGTATCTTTGATTTTTTCCCCCGTAAGTCCCGTCCGCAACGCGATACGCAGCGAGGATACCAAACCATTTTTGTCGGACGTCAACATTTACATCTGCGTTCAGTGGTCCCGGTAGGCTGGCATCTTGTTCGATGCCGACATAATTCGCATCAACGATGATACCGAAATCACCTTTCCACGCCTCGTATCGGCCTGCTGCTGCAAAATCCAAGACGTCGAGAACATCTCCCAGGCTCAAATCCAACTCAGCGGATTGCCCAGCGACCGTTGAGGTTCCCCGAGTGCGGAGCGGAGTGAACAGATAGAATGATGCGGCGTGACGCCAATTTGCTTCATCCTGTCCCGCGGCAGGCAGGGATTGCGCGACGACGGTCTCTGGGCAGGCCAGGATGGACGCAGAAAACAAAAGGCTGAACAGGGTTCCGGACTTTGGCATAGATGATCTCCACCGAAGTTGATTGAGGATATATTAGTAGTTGAACCGCAGGCCCAGGCCCGCACCTTTGTCGTAAGGGCGGTCGGAACCTATACCGATGAGAAAGTCGGCATAAATCGCTATTCCGGAGCTGAGGTTCTTGCCGATCTGCAACTCTGCGGTCGCTGGCCAAGCATCGTTTTCCCAGTCATATGGCGCTTTGATATCGGCTTTGGCCCAATACCCATCGCCAAACGGTTGCAGCGCAATCAACCGCATTGCGGTCTGGCTGATGTCGGTCGGTCCATTGTACGAAGCAAAATGCTGGAGCAAGGGGATCAGCGTCAGCCCTGATTTTGTGTTTGCAAAGGCGAACCCGCCAAAAGGCGCAATTTGATCGGACCCGGTGCCGATTCCTTTTTCCGGATCGCCAAGGTCCAGTATCCACTCCAGACCAATGGCCGACTTGATGGCCCATGTGTCGTTGAGCGGCCTCTGAGAAGGAAAGTAGATCGCTTTGAGGCTCGCTTTCTCGAAATTAGTGAACCGCGTTCCGGTCACATCTGTTGAGTTGTAGTGCAACTCATATTTCAGTTTCAGATCGGGCCGCAGCATATAGGCACCATCGATAAAGGCGTCCTGCCGATCAGCGCCATTGCCCAGATCAAAATACTGATACCGGATGTCCGTGTTGTTGACTGCGGCCAACGGGTTCGAGGCGTTCTCGTCTGCCATTGAAGGGGTCGCGACGATACCAGTTGCCAATGCTAGGGCAAGCGCTTGGAGTTTCATACTGTTCCCATGATCTTTGAAGTAGATGTCAAACCCCGCGTTGAGCGCTTCGTTTTGCGGCGCGGGGTTTGCGTTACTCGTATCAGAGTCACCTATTACTCAGGCTGAATGTCCCGCTTGGCGACAAAGGCATCCACCGCTGCGACAGTTTCGGGACGAAGGTTCGCGATACCTTCATAGGGGCGTCCCGTCGCGGCAGGTTGATCGGGGTACATTTCCTTGAATTTCAGGTGGCGGGCAATGATCCGGTTGAACTCATGACCTGCCCACGCGCCGATCTCTGTCGATACGCTCTGTTCTTCGCGGGGGTCGCGGAACAGGTTGTAGAACTTGGCCACGATAGCATTTTCACCTTTGGCCGGAACTTTGAGTTTGATGTGTTCCTTTACCACCTCTTTCAGCGAATTGATCGAGTAGATCAGTACATGATCCCTGCGCCCATGCGTATCGCCAATAAACATCAGAGACGTCTGATCGACACCGTCAATGATCCGGTCGCGGGGGATGGCATTCATCGCTCCGCCTATACGCGCAATTGACGTGAACAAATCAGAGATATGAATAATGTCAGACACAATCGAGTCTCCCTCGATCAAGCCGGGCAGGCGGGCGAACGCATCCACCCGAACACCTCCTTCAGACGTATCGGCCTTGCCGCCGCGGAAGACCAGCGGCGAAAACCCACTGCCGGGGGCATATTTGGTGAAGTGACCGTTGTCGCCCATCAAAACGATTAGGGTATTGTCCCTGAGCCCCAGCGCATCGACTTCGTTCAGAATGACCCCTATCCATTCATCCAGCTCTTCCATGCTTTCAACGAATGTACCGCCGTTGGGTGTCGTGAACGCCTCTCTCGTCGTGCGCGTTGTCGACAGAGGGACAAGCGGCCAGTATTGCAGGAAGAACGGTTCATCCCGTTCTGCTAGCAGGCGCAACTGTTCCATCGCCTGTGCCTGATAGCGGATGTTCATTTCATTATATTTGTCCTGGGTCCATTTCTCACCCGGTTCCATATGGACTTCGCGGACCTCCCCGCCAATAACAGCTTCAAGGCCGGTAATCATGTGTCCCGGATCAGGGCGAAACCAATCATCCAGCGTGTATTTGGAGTTGTAGTTGTCTTCCCCTATGGCCATGGTGATTTCTTCCTTGGCTGCATCTTCGTTGAAGATGGCCAACTGGCCCTGCTGATGGATGGGGAACGCGGCGTAGTCAAAGCCCTGATAAGTAGGCCAGGATTCCTGAATGTCGCCCATGTGCCATTTGCCAACATGCGAGGTGTTGTAGCCTACGGATTTCAGAACTTCGGCAATTGTGACTTCTTCATCGGCAAGGCCAAAACCTGAAATATCGACGGCGGTATCGCCCATCCCATTGCGATACGGCTGGCGACCCGTCATGAAGGCGACCCGCGACGGTGTGCAGGACGGCTCGGTATACATGCGCGCAAACCGCATGCTTTCCTCTGCGAGCGCGTTGATATTGGGCGTCGAATACCCGCGTATCGCGTTCATCTCGGGCATACCCATGTCGCCAAAACCCATATCGTCAATAAGGATGTAGAAGATGTTTGGAGGGTTCCCTCCGTTTTTCTCACGAAAATCGGCCAGCAGTTGGTCAACCTGTGCGTCGTTCTCGACCCAAACGGCTTCGTTTTGCTGCTTCAGCACATAGTATTCCGCATCATGCACGATATTGCTGTCCTGAGCTGCCGCCGTGATAGCGGAGCCGGCAAAGACCAGCGCGGAGAGGAACAGTTTTGATTTCATGAGATACCCCTGTTTCATGATTTACTTGTTTTCAGACCTTCAAGGATCAGGTGATGGCAAAAGGTTGAAAGGGAGAGTTCGCTGTCTTCAGCCTGTGAGCGCAACAACTCTTTTTCGCTTTTGGTTAGCAGCGTTACGACGCGTTCGGTGCGCGCAGTATCGTCAGGCAACGATGGGCGTCCGAACCTCTTCCCTCTCGATTTGTCTGCTTTGTCTTGCAATTGTCCAAGCCTACATATTCGAATAACATTTCATGAAAACTACCTGCGGGGCGGAATGGACGACATCAAAAAACGATCAGCCCCCAAAAAAACCTGCGCCCCAAACACACTTTTTTTGCAGGACCCTTCGCAATTCCGCGAGCTGTCCCAATGGGATGTCGAGCTACGCCAAATTGAAGAGGGAACTATGAACTCTTCGGTATCCGTTTGGGCAGGTCTTGACCTTCAAATGATCGATTTGTCGTTTGATAAGGCTGTGTACCAAACCGGTGTTTCTCGCTCTGACATTCTAGCGTTTGGCTTACCAGACAAAGGGAGTGTACGGACTTGGCTTAACGGCTCACCCTCAGACACCGCTCTGATGAATTTTGGTAGCGGAGACCCTTTTGAAGGCGTGAGCAATTCAACGCTCACAGGCCTGACCTTTGCCATCGACATCCGAAGGGCTCAACGGATCGCCGACGATTGCGGTCTTGATATCAGCACCGCGCGAAATGACGCTTTAAGATCTTTCGTTAGCGACGCTGGCAAGCTTCATTCCTTAGTCAAAAACAAAGCGCGCTTTCTAATTGGATCAGCGGCTGGACCAAGCTCTGATAGTGAAGAGAGTGATATGATCTTAGAGCTTCTGGAAATGCTGGTGGTAGGCGAAAAATGGAGTGATCGGCGAAACAGTAAAAATAGAACCCGTTTAGCACAACAAGCCGTTGAGTTCATGCGGGCCCATTTGATGGATAACGTGTCAATCGGTGAAGTATGTGCAGATATTCAGGTATCCGCATGCACTCTTCGTCGCGCGTTTCAGGAAACATATGGGGTGAGCCCCAAGCAGTTTTATCTAAGAGCCCGTCTCGGTGCTGTGCGCCATGAACTGGTATCCTGCTCGCCAGAGGAGAGTATATCGGACATCGCAAACGCTTACGGATTTTGGCACATGGGTCAGTTCGCGCGAGACTACAGAGCACTCTTTGGACAACTGCCGACACAAACGTTGTCCGGCAAAATGAACTGAAACAGAGCTTGGCAACAGTCTTTGGCGCAAAGTTTATGTTAAGCCATTCTTGTTGCGGAGCCAATGTCAGATTTCCGTGGTTAGCGACGCTGAGATATTGGCAGAACGAGGCCTAACTTATCCGCAACACGAGAACTGCAAAGTTGGAATTTGAAGGTCCGCTTCGGGCTGCCTGTGGTCATCCACCCTCAACAGGCGAGTGACAGTATTGTCCGCCAATCGGAACTGCTAAACCTATTTTAGAAAGTCCGGTTCGGGCTGGAGAGGGTCCACTTCTTGGAGTAAAGAGATGGACGGTTCTGAGCCCTGCGTGAAGTTAACTATCCTTCTGCTGTTTCAATTTTCCACGCCTTTAGCAACTGCGGAAGTGCAACATCCCAATCAACAACACCTGTCCGTTTGGCCCAGTCGTTGTATTGGCCAACTAAGTCTGCCTCTAATTCGACGTTACTCCCTCTCAAATCAGTCAACTCTGTGCGATCCGCTTCGACGTCGTAAAGTTCCCAATCTTGCCCATGCTGCCTGACAAGTTTGAACTGACCCAGCCGCACCGCCGAATTTCCCTCATGTTCGAAGAAGATAGGCTCTTCTCGCGCCCAATCCTGGCCGCGGAACAGGTCCATCAATGACTGCCCTTGCATGGGCTGAATTTCGTGGCCACCAACCTCACTTTGGTACTGACAACCCGTTGCGTCCAAGATAGTCGGCAAAATATCGACGACATGACAGGCCGCATGTGCGGTCGCACCGGAAGCGACCCCTTTCGGCCAATGCGCTATCAGTGGTGTCGAAATCCCGCCTTCATGGACGTAGTGTTTGAACAACCGAAATGGCGCATTCGAGACATTTGCCCACGGCTTGTCGTAGCTCTGGTATGTCTGGGCACCGCCCGGCATCACGTCGGGGCGGTTTCCCATTTCAATGGTTAGGCCGTCATTTGTCGTATCTGGGAAGAACTTTGCCCACCCGTCTTCCGCCATGAATTCAGCGCAACCACCGTTGTCGGACAGGAACAAAATCAAGGTGTCTTCAAACTGCCCAAAACGCTTTAACGAAGCGATGAGCCTGCCGATAGATTGATCCATCCGGTCAACCATCGCAGCATAGGTGGCCATCTTCCGTGCCTCCCAATCGGTATTCTGTTCAACCTCCCAAGGGTGAACAGCAACATCACGCGGAGATATTTCCCAGTTCTTCTGAAACAGGTTCATGCTGTTCATGGTTTCGTGTCGTGCGGTACGGATTGCGTCCCAACCGCCAGAATACACCCCGTCATATCGAGCGATGTCCTCGGGATGGGCATGCAGCGGCCAATGCGGTGCAGTATGTGCGAGATAAAGAAAAAATGGCTGATCGTCGGGCGTTTCTTCGATCATTCCAATCGCTTTGTCCGTGATTGCATCTGTGAAATAAAAGTCATCAGGGAATGTCATGACACGGCTGTCATCTTCGAGCATGTAATGCGGTGAGAAGAAATGGGTGACGCCATCGACGATCCCATAGAAGCGATCAAAACCGCGCTGTCTCGGCGTTGGGTGCTCAACATCTCCAACACGCCAACTGTCAACTTCGCGCGCCATGAAATCTCCGGCGACATGCCATTTGCCGGACATCAAAGTCCGATAGCCACCAGCACGTAGGTGCTCGGCAATGGTGGCGCTGTCATTCCGCAAAAACCCCTGGTATGCGGGCGTTCCCAGGTTGGCCCCCATGTGGCCCACGCCGGCGTTGTGCGGGTACAACCCTGTCAAAAGAGACGCCCGCGTAGGACAACAGCGGGCACAGTTATACATTGCCGTAAGCAGCACACCATCCCTTGCAAGGCCATCGATATTTGGAGTGCGTATTTCCGACCCGGTGGCACCCAAATCTGCAAAGCCCAGATCATCGGCCAGGATCAGTATCACATTCGGTCGTTTTCCTGTCGGCATTCGGGGGCTCCATTGCTACACTTGTGATCTTACCGCACGATTGAAGATGATCTTGTCCCCAAGCGACCCGACCACAGAAGTGTAGAGCCAAGGTTCTTTGATCATCCTGTCCGAGCGACTAGTTTGAGAACATGGCCTCCGTAGCACAACTAACCGACTGGATGATTACCGAAGGACGCCGCTCAGGCGACCCTGAGAAAGTAGTTTCTTATTTCTGCTCGTTCTTAAGTAAGGAAGGTGTACCGCTCTGGCGGGTCAATATCGGTCAGCGCTTCGCCAATCCGCTACTCATCGCATGGGGGGTCGTTTGGACCCCTGACGGAACAGACAGCTACGACGTAACTCATGAAACGACGTTGACAAAAGGGTATGTTGGTAGCTCATTTGAGTACATTCTGGAGCACAGAAAACCTCTGCACAAAAGCCTGCGACAGCTGGACCCAAAGACTGAGCACTCATCGTATGTTGAATTCGCTGGGTTAGGTGGCACAGATTACTATGCCACTTTGATGTATTATGGCGACGGATCTCTGCACGGCTGCACTTTTGTCACGCAGAAGCGAGAAGGCTTTTCACCGCAACATCTGGCGTTGATTGAGGCGGCACTGCCTGCTCTGTCTTCCGCTTTGGAACCCGTCACGATGCGCAAGTCAGCCCAGGGGCTGCTACGAACATATCTCGGCGACGGGCCCTCCGACGCCGTGTGGAACGGGCGGATCAAGCGAGGCGAGCGAACGACCCTTGATGCGGTCGTCATGTTTTCTGATTTACGAGGTTTTACGGCACTTTCAGAAGTCGCGCCAGAGGCAGATGTTTTTGACGCGCTGAGCGGCTACTTTGATCTGGTTGTTCAGTCTGTGGAAGACAACGGAGGCGATGTTCTCAAATTTATGGGTGACGGAATTCTTTCGATTTTCACCATCGAAACTCAGGCTAATCACGCAGAACGATGCCGAAAGGCAGCGCAAGCCGCAAAAACTGTATTGGCCGGTTTGACGACGCTAAACCGTCGCTGTGTCGAGGCTAAAAAGCCATCTTTGGATGTTGGGATCGGGATCAATGTTGGGCAAGTCAGCTATGGCAACATCGGCAGCCCAGGAAGGCTTGATTTCACGGTTCTTGGGGGCGCAGTGAACGTTGCCAGTCGAATTGAAGGGTTAACTAAGTCTATTGGCCGCAGAGTGCTGGCGACATCAGCGATTGCTGATGCCTCCCCTGATCTGTTTTCCCCTTGTGGGTTTCACGAAGTTCGTGGCCTTGCTCGTCCAATCGAATTGTTTTCTCTCGTCGAAGAAGAGCTTTGATTTCGTGCTGAACTGATTTTGGCTGCATCGCAAAAAGCAGGAAACGGGTATTGGGCGCCAATTGTCAAAAGGCTGGTTTGTCCCACATTTGGGGGTTTGCAAAGCCCGACGGTGAAGGTTCGGTTCGGGCTGGATACTGATTCAACTTGCGGCACAGACAGTCTGCAAGCTCACGCGATGTTTGGCTCAAGTGTTGAGCCGATTTATGTCCACGTCCGCAACTTCAGCCGCGAAGGCCTGTAAGGATTCATCAAGCACAACATCGCATCCCGGAACCACAAGATCGTTGGTTTGAGTGGCACCGACTTAGCGGGGGTTCGCTGACGCATAGTGACTGTGCGTTCTCGCTAGTGGCGAGCAGTTGTCCGACCTCCCATCTTCGGCCTGAAAGGAGACAACCGATGCTCGATACATATGCCATTCGCCAAGACGACATGCCTCAAGAAATGCGGTTTCTCTTGGACCAATACCCCCGCGACAGTTGGGAAACCCATCCAGGTTTCAAAGAAAAAACCAAGCATTGGCTCGGCGCGCATGAGATGTTCCGCCATGTTGCGGAACGTATTCGCTTGGATACAGAAGGGGTTTTGAGCAACGAGATGGGGTTGGACGACTACGTGGGGCGGCTGTCCTACTATGGCGGCAACCTAGTCGGGACCCTGCATGGCCATCACGGCTGGGAAGATCGCAGCTATTTCCCTGAACTTTCTGCTGCGGATCCTCGTTTTGATGCGGGGCTGGAGTTGCTGGAAAAGGATCACTTCGATCTGGATAAGGTGCTGAATGACTTCACCCGCACGGCGAACCGTGTGATTAAGCTATCCGCGCTTGATGAGGCGCAAGCTTACGATGAAGCCGGACAGCTACATGCGACGAGCGACACGATTGAAGCGTTCCTCAGACGGCATCTCAGCGATGAAGAAGAATTGGCCGTGCCAATCATCTTGCATCACCGGCTGAGAGGATGATGCTGAAGTCATGACCGACACGTCTACCGAAGAAGACCAAACTGATATCAACAAGCGCCGCGCACGGGGTGAATTCGTGCGCGGTGTCAGCGGCTTTCGCCACGCTATTGGCGATCCAGTGTTCCCGGCAGAACCTTATCGCTATCACCTGTTCGTAGCACTGAATTGTCCGTGGTGTCACAGAGTGACGCTGGCGCGAAATGTGTTGGGCCTTCGAAACAGCATCACGATGGACGTTGCATTTCCAAACCGCACCGGCGACGACGATCCAGAGGCGCCAAACCTATGGGAGTTTGCGCCTGATCGGATTGCATCGCTTACAAGTGAGACTTTGCCAGAATGCACGAGTGAGACCGGCACCGGCAAAGGACTGCGCCTTGCCAAAGAGATCTATCGTGCCGAAGGCTCTGAAGAGCAATCCCTTCCAATCCTGTATGACAAGATACAAAGACGCATTGTTAACAACGAAAGCGCTGAAATTGTCCGAATGCTGTACGCTGGGGTGGATTCTCTTGGCAGCACAATCCCGGCAGCTGATCGCGTTAAGCTCTACCCAGACGAAGTGCCGCGTCACC
Source organism: Ruegeria sp. AP12 (assembly GCF_056540025.1). NCBI lineage: Bacteria > Pseudomonadati > Pseudomonadota > Alphaproteobacteria > Rhodobacterales > Roseobacteraceae > Ruegeria > Ruegeria sp. AP12. The sequence goes on along the minus strand of NZ_JBQFVZ010000006.1, from coordinate 28,702 downwards.
AAATTCACGACCTGAACGAACGGATATATACAGCGATTAACAATGGTGCCTACAAGGCCGGGTTTTCGTCTGATCAAACGATCTATGACAAAGCTTTTGACGCCTATTTTGAGACACTAGAATATTTGGAGGAGCATCTCTCAGATGGCAGGCTCTATTTGACAGGCAACCACTTTTCAGAAGTAGATCTTCGCCTGTTCCCAACACTCTATCGTCACGATCCCGTCTACTATGTGCGAATGAAGCTTAATGGTGCGAGAATCCTAGATTACCCATACTTGTGGCGGTGGCTGTGCCGAGTATATGCGTTGCCCGGAATTGCCGAGGCAGGGTCTCTTGTACACTGCCGCCAGGGTTATTTCGGACGCAGCTGGAATAGCGTAGTGCCCAAGGGGCCTTTCAAGCCGATGTCGTACCCTGAGGCCTATCACCACCCTGACCTTGCAACACTGTAGGCCTCGTCTAGGTGTATTTGGGAGGCCTAGCTTCGTAACCAAACGTTACTATTTTGGATTACGAGAGCACTTTTTCCCCGCATTTCGAAACCTGCTTATTCTTAGTTGCGAATGTCCGGTTTGGGCTGGAAGCGGATAGTGGGATATTCCCGGCTAAGTGTACACGACCATGGGAAGAATTAAGCCACAAGGAGTTTCCTCGGCAGGGCGCAACTCCTTGAAACCTGCTTTTTTTGTATGCAGCAATCGCCCGGCATTGCTCGGGTGTGGATCAGTGGCGATCACCGGTGCACCCTCCTCAAAGAGTGTTTTGAGCCTTTGGGTTTTTCCGAAAAGTGCGGGGGGTTGAAACACCGTGGGTCACAATTAGGAGACCAGAGTTGTTGGCAATCGAAAAGGGCACTTGCAGGAGGATCACGGATACGATGGCACCCTTCGCTGGCACCAGTGCCGAGTATATCACATGGTATCTCTTTAGATCAGAGGTACTTTCTTTTTCGCCAAAGCAATCTATGGAATTTTACACCTTTTTTCGAAGAGATAGGAAAACTACGAAACTCGGTTGCACGAGAGAACGCGGCAAATCTGCCTGTAAGTGCCCGACGATCCGTCGATAGCTTCAGGTCACTACCAGAGCATGGACGATACCTAAAAACACGCGCGCGCCCGTCCATTGGATCGGCACTGGTCTATTTCGCGCGGTCCAGCTTCTTGCGTGCCGCCCGTCGCACGAATGTTTCGGCGTCGCTCTCGGCAATCTCTTTCAACCGGTCCATCGCGGTGTTGTCACCGATCCGCGCCAGCGCCTGAGCGGCGACCTTGCGAATTTGGGCATTGTCCTTGGCTGTCATCTTAACAAGTTCGCCCCGCGCCTTGGCTCCACCCAGCCGTCCAAGCGCGTCGACCGCGGCAATTAGACCGCCTTCGTCCAGCTTGGGCAACGCTTTCAGGATCGGTTGCACCGCCTCTTTCTTGTTCATCCGTCCCAGCACGAATATTGCACGGGTCGTTCTGGCATTGGGTGCGCCGGCGTCCTCGATGACCCGGACCAGCGCAGCCAGGTCCTCGGCCTTCGCCTTGCCGGCCAGTTCCTCCAGCGAGTGGCCACAATCGGTGGCCAGCATGCGCTCAGCAATGTTGTCTAGCTCTGCCATTGTCGCCTCCTTAGCATTCCTCGACATCGTCGTCGTCGTTGATGTTGTTGCACTGCGATGTATTCAGGTTGGGCAGCGCAACGTTGATGTTGTTAGTGCCGCAACCGGTCATCAGGTTTGTGAGGTCGCAACTGTCGTCACTGTCAATGTGCGAGTTGTCGCCGACCACATGGGTCAGTTCGTGCACCCATGTCCATGGCGATGCCCCTGGCCCGACCCAAAACCCTCGCCGGTCCGACGGGTGCGCGGCACACCCGAACGGGCTGGGGTTATTGACGTAATACCCAACAACATTCGCTCCCAGGTTCCGGCCCAAATCGAACAGTTCGTCTTCGTCATCGCTCACGCTGTGGCCGCTGCCCCGGCAATCGTCCTGCTCAAAAACCAGCAGCCCGGGGTTGTTCACCGTGATGCTGTCCGTTGGATAGATCCAGACATCGCACTCGTTCTGGTAAACGTCGTTGCCATTGTCCAGGTCGCGCTGGATCTGAGGCGTAGCCCCCTGGATTGTAACCAGCGCCACTTTGACAAATGGCATATTCTGGATTCGGTCCATCTGCGCCAAAACCGATCGGTTGCGGGGATTGTCGTTGCCGTAGACGCCAAGGATATCCTCGCGCAGTGAAAGGCGCCCGGTTTTGTCCAGGCACGAGCCCGCCACATTTCTGATGCTTGCACTCATGGCCCGGCCCCCTATTGCAGGTTAACCAGGACGGGGATCAGGCCAGTGCCCTCCTCCAGCGGTGCCAGCGCCTTGCCCAGCACTGCGCCAAACGCTCGGTCGCGGTCGATGGCTTTCATCGCATGGCCCGGCATGTCCGCCGAGGTCAGCAGGTCCCCGACCGCGATCGGCTCCATGCGTGCATCGACCTTGCAATAGACCTTACCGACCAACGCGATTGGCATCCGGTCCTCTACGTCGTGACGCTTGTCCATGACGATTCCCGGTTTGAAATCGCCGGCGCCCGAAATCACGCCTACCACTCTTGGATCATAGACACGTTCGCATGGCACCAGCGATCCGTCGTCGATCAGCGACATAACAGTGCCGGGGCTCGCATCGGCCACGGCACAGGCGGCCACATCGAAATCCTCGGCAAAGTCCGCGTTCTGCATGATAATGTCGCCGGCGTCACCATTGATATGGATCGTGGCTTGGCTCAGCGTCGTGTTGTCGCCGTCCGAGGCGAAGACCACGATATCGCCGTCGGCACCGTTGCCACCGATCCACATGTTGCCGCCGCCAGCATCTAGCCGGATACGGTCATCACCATTATCGGCCCGTAACGTGATATCGCCGTCGGCGCCGTTGCCGCCCGCGCGGTAGTTCCCGGAATCGCCGCTCATGTGGATCGTCGCCGCGGCCGTCGATTGCGTGCTTGCGCCGCTGGGCATCAGCACGAGGTCACCATCGGCGCCATTCGCACCCAGCCACAAGTTGCCGCCGCCGGCATCAAGGTGGATACGCCGTTCACCACTGACGGAATTCAGCGTGATATCGCCGTCCGCGCCATTACCTCCAGCCCGATAGTTGCCGGAGTCGCCGCTCATATGGATCGTACCCGCCGAAGCCGATTGGCTGGTCGCCCCGCTGGGCATTAGCACAAGGTCCCCGTCGGCGCCGTTCCCACCTAAATACGCGTTGCCACTGCCCGCATCCAGATGGATGCGTCGCTTACCGTCATTGGCATTCAAAAGCAGATCACCGTCGGTGTTGTCGCCACCAGCCGAGATGTTTCCGTTGTTCGAATTTATCGAAATAGCCATGAATATGTCTCCGTAATATCAGAGGTTTGTCGCCAGTCTGGGTGGATCAAAAAATAGGTAATTAAAATTTGTATAGAGGGGTGATTGCGTGTTGGTACAATAACGCCTCAGGCCCGAGACCGTGCAATAATTGTACCATGACAACCCGTTTTACGCAACTATCCTCAATCTCCGGGTCGTCATCGGCGCACGCAATTCAAACCCTTGGCCCAAGAGCACTTGCTATTGAGCCGGACACTCGCCGGCTCCAGCGAGCATTCGGCGGCTTGTTGTCCCTTGCCTCGGTTCCGACCGACGCATAAAACCAATCCGCGTCGTCCACGACAACCCACTGCAGCACGCACTTGTCCGCTAACGGCCCATACCTGCCGTTCATCGACTTGTACCGACGCTGCGGCCCAACCCCACCATAGGAGACCTTCATCACGTCTGTGAACTATGCTTGGTGGCGAACTATCAGTTCGCGAAACGAAGCTGCCATTTGGAAAATACCTGGGAATGACAGCTGTTCACTCAGCCAAAGCTGACATTCGCGACCAGCCTTCGCATTTTCGAAGGGCGCTAAAGAGCGAGCCTTCAGTGTCGTTTCTAGGCGTTGTTAAGACGCCGTCATTCTTCGAATTGACATGACTTCGGGGTAGTGTCAGCCGAACAGTTAGACAACGCACTATTTCATAGGTTTTGAGAGCACTTGATCCGCGATCCAGTCAAACACAAGCCTCGGACCTCGGCCCGAGTTGGTAAGGCTCCGTGACATGACATACCCAGCGTCGCTATAGACCAAATCATCCGTAACGGTCACCAAAGAACCCTTGCTGAGCAGATCGTCGATTAAGCCAATCCAACCCAAAGCCACGCCATCGCCGGATAAAGCGGCTTGAGTCACCATGTCATAGTTGTTGAAACTTACGTAATTTCTCTTTCTTTCGCCCGTTACGCCCAAGCTATCAAACCATCCTTGCCAGGTTTGCCAAGCAGCGGTTGCAGGTTTTGACAGGCTCAGAAGTTGCACATCCAGTAAGTCCGCGGGTGATCGGATTGGTCTAATCTTATCTAATAGCTTCGGGCTGCAGACGGCCGCCACGACCTCTTCCAACAGCAGTATTTCATCGGCTTTAGTTTGGTCTTTTGGTGCAACATGGATTTGAATGTCGCAATCGGTGTCATCTAGACCGGGTGGAACAGTCGAGGCCAAAATCTGAATTTCGATTTCTTCACCGATTTCCTCTCGAAGATATCCCAGACGCGGTAACAACCAGAACGTTGAGAACGCGAAATCTGCAGAAATTCGAACCCTGGGTTTAGTTTTACGCTCAAGCAAAGAACTTACAGCATAGTTCATTTGCGCCATCGCGGGTCTGACCACATTCAGAAGTCTCAGCCCTTCATATGTGAGTGAAACGCCACGGTGTTCTCTTTTGAAGAGGACCACGCCCAGATCAACTTCCAGACCTTTTATTCGCTGCGAGATTGAGGACTGGGTAAGCCCGAGAGCGTCGCCGGCACTTGTAAAGTTGCCGTGTTTCGCGACCATCTCGAACGCATAAAGCGCCACAAGGTTCCGACTTAAGTTGGTATTAGCTCTATTAATGTCATCCATAATTACTCAGCTACTGCAAAAAAGAGGAAATATGTACCAAAAACTGTGCCAAAGGGCGCGAATGCAGCCTTATGGGAAAAACATGGGAGCCAATGATGACAAAACAAAGCCAAACAATTCATCCAGCCATCGCAATGCACGCCGGTGAGGTGGCCGACGGAATGCTCAGCCGTCGTGAATTCCTGACACGCGCGACTGCACTTGGTTTGTCAGCATCTGCTGCCTATTCGATGATTGGTGTATCTCGGCCAGCACAGGCTGCGTCGAATATCCAACCCGGCGGAACGATTCGTATTCAGCAGGTTGTGCGTGCTCAGCTTGATCCGCCGCTTTATAACTGGCCTCAGCTAGGAAACGTGGTCCGTGGGTTCTTGGAGTATCTCGTTCAGTACAACGCAGATGGTGCATTCGAACCTCGGTTGCTTGAAAGCTGGGAAGTGAACGACGACGCGACGGAGTACGTGTTGCGCATACGGCCCGGAGTGAACTGGAACGACGGTCGCGGAACGCTGACGGCTACGGATGTTGCGTACAACTTTGGTCGATGGTGTGACGGCAGTTGGGAAGGCAACTCCATGGCCGCGCGTATGGGGTCCTTGCAAAATGACGCCGGAGATGGCCCTGCCGAAGGGGCCTTGGAAGTGGTCGACGATCTGACGTTGAAACTGAAGCTAACGCGACCGGACATCACCATTATTCCTGCTGTCACCGAATACCCGGCAGCAATCGTGCCTGATGGCTGGTCTGGCGATCCGGCGAATGATCCGGTTGGTACGGGACCATACAAGCTGGTTGAATACCTGGTCGGTGAAAAGGTCGTTCTGGAGAAGAACACAGATCACGAATGGTGGGGCGAAGGCGCTTATTTAGATCGGATCGAGTTTATCGATTATGGCACGGATGGCGCAGCGCATTTGGCTGCGGCAGAAGCTGAAGAAATCGACATGACTTACGAAACAGTCGGCGAATTTGTCGACATCTATGAGAGCATCGGCTGGAACCAGAGCGAGTCCGTTTCTGCCAACACTATGGTTTTGCGAACAAACCGCGATGCTGAGGTAGACGGAGTGAAGCCATATGAAGACGCACGAGTTCGCCGGGCTTTGGCGATGGCCTGCGACAATGCCGTTTTGCTGGAATTGGGATACGCAAATCGCGGAACTCTAGGCGAAAATCACCACGTTTGCCCCATTCATCCAGAATATGCAGACATTGGCGCGCCGGAAAGGGATGTGGAAGGGGCACGTGCGTTACTGGAAGAAGTCGGCATGCTCGACTACGAGCACGAAATTGTCTCGATCGACGATGACTGGCGCCGAAACACAACTGACGCATTGGCGGCGCAACTACGCGATGCTGGGCTGAATGTTAAGCGCACAGTGTTGCCGGGAAATACGTTTTGGAACGATTGGAACAAATACCCGTTCAGTTCGACAGACTGGGGGCATCGGCCGCTTGGTGTACAGGTGCTGACTCTGGCCTACAAATCGGGTGTGGCTTGGAACGAAACCGGCCTGGCCAGCGCCGAATTTGACGCAATGCTGGAAGAAGCATCAGCAATCGCCGATGCGGAAACGCGCCGCGGTCACATGGAAAAGATCCAACAGTTTATGCGGGATGACGGAACAATAATTCAACCCTACTGGCGGTCGCTGTATCGCCATTCCCGTCCTGGAGTCATTGGCGCGGAAAGTCACCCGATCAACGAAATTCACGTGCATAAGCTGGCTCTGGAAAGCTGAGAGCACCGGCAAGTTTTAACTCCCCGGACCCAATGAGATTGGCGAAGCAGATTATCTGCATCGTTGATCTCATTGGTGTCTTTGGAAATGGGAGAACAAGACAGAACAAGCAAATCTATCCGCTCTAAAATCAAAAAACAGGGAGAAATTGACTATGGCGATAAAGCCACCTCTTTCGGAACTTCCGATTAAAACCGCCGACAACGGTTTTTATCGGGGGTTCAGCGTAAACGTGACGGTTGTCAGTAAGATAATCATCAGTTTGTTAGTTGTCTGGTGCATCGTGTGGCCAACCCAGGCCGGCAGGATTCTGGGCGACTGGAACGCAGCCATCCTGGCTCAGTTTGCCGCGTGGTACATCTGGGTTGTCACCGGATTTGTTATTGTCTGTATCGGTTTGGCCATCTGGCCAGCAGCCGGACGCCTGAACTTGGGTGTCGAAGGCGAAAAGCCCGAATTCTCGAATTTCTCGTGGTTCTCAATGATGTTCGGTGCCGGTATCGGTGTCGGGATGCTGACATGGGCCGTTGCGGAACCCGTCGCGCATTTCAAGAACAACCCGTCAGTTATTCAGGGCGTGACAACAGCCCTTGACGCGGACAATGTGCGCACGGCTTACGTCTGGTCCTACCTGCATTGGGGTCTCGGCGCATGGGCGTGTTACGCGATTGCAGGGCTTGCACTGGCGTTCTTCAGCTATCGCCGCGGGCTTCCACTGACCATCCGCTCGTCTCTGACGCCCCTCTTTGGCAAGGCGCTGTCGGGCAACCTCGGCCACCTCATCGATATCGTCGCCGTCGTTGCAACCATCCTCGGTGTGGCGCAGACGCTTGGTTTTGGTGTTGAGCAATTCGTGGCAGGCCTGACGCGTATCGGCATTGGCGGTCTGGCACATGCGGATGGCTCGGCCACCACGTTGGGCATCATCGTAGCATTGCTGGTCATCATGGGGGCATCGACGTTGTCGGCGCTATCCGGTGTTGGCAAGGGCATCAAGTGGCTGTCGAACATTAACATGGCACTGTCGATCTTCCTGCTCGGATTTTTCATCCTGTTCGGGGCGACATTCTTTGGCGCTAAGGCATTCTTTGTTGGCATATGGGACTATCTGGTCGCTCTGCCGTGGCTCAGCTTCAACGTCTATGCGTCAGACGGTGTCGAGGGGTCCGAATCCTTCCTGTTGGCGCAATGGCAAGGCTGGTGGCCAGTTTTCTACTGGGCATGGTGGATCGCGTTTGCGCCCTTCGTCGGATTGTTCTTGGCGCGCATCTCACGCGGTCGCTCTATCCGTGAGTTCGTGCTAGGTGCGATGATCGTGCCGTCGCTGATGTGCTTTGTCTGGTTCGCATGGGCAGGAGGCACCGCTATTGACCTAGAGCTTAACGGAGACGCCAATGGCGTGATCCTTGATGCGGCCAATGGCGACAAGATCTTTGCCATGACCACCTACATGCTCGCGCCAATCGCTGAGTTCCTTGCCTGGGCTATGGCGGTTGTCATCGTGATCTTGCTAATGACGTTTCTTGTGACCTCCGCTGACTCGGCTGTGCTGATCGTGAATACGATCAACGCGGCTGGTGACGAAGGGCCCAAGGCGCGGCCGCATATAATGTTTTGGGGTGCTGCGCTAGCATTGGTGGTTGGAGGTCTTCTGATCTCAGGCGGAACAGGCGCCATTCAGACCGCCATGGTAATTGGCGCACTACCGTTCTCTATCGTCATGGCGCTGATGTGTATTGCGTTGATAAAAGCGATCTGGAATGACGGACGCCGCGAAGCCGCCGGTGTTGCATCAACTATTGATCCAGAAACATCAACTATGCCCGCCGAATAGTACGCGCGTATCCAACTGTGACCCCAGGAACTGGGGTCACAAATAGGACCAGGGCTTATTCAGAAGTTTTCCAAAGCGCAGGTTTTGCCGCGAATTTCTTACATTGATTCTATCCAAAAAACCTTGGAAGTTGGGCCGAAACTTTGCGTAGTACTTGCGCATAACTTTGCACAATTTGCCCAAACGTTTGCGCACTCCCCTTTTCGGTGCGGGATTAAATTCTTCCGAAAGTTCCCTTGAGGTCTGCAACTTGTGCTGCATCCAACATTCGGGTTGGCAGGCCCCGCAAAGCCACTAGCAACTTGGCAGTCTCTTCCAGCTCCTCTGCTGCACAGACCGCTGAGAAGAGATCCTTTCCCGAGACGACGGGACCGTGATTGGCCAACAGAACCGTACTATACTTGCCGCCCAGTTCGCGGATCAAATCACCAGATTTCGGGTCACCGGGCTTAACGTATGGAACCAGTTTGACCGTGCCGACGCGCATCACCACGTATGGTGTAAGCGGTGGAATACAATCACTGGGATCGGTGTCTTCCAGACACGACAGTGCGGTGGCCCAAGTCGAGTGCAGATGCACCACGGCGCCCGCTTCTGGCCGCGTCTCATAGAAGGCTTGATGCAGAAAGACCTCCTTGGTCGGCTTGTCTCCGGAGACGTGGTTGCCATCCAAATCAATCTTGGCGATGCGCTCGGGATTGATATCGCCCAAGGTGGAATTCGTTGGCGTCATGAGAATCCCGTCATGTAAACGCGCAGAGACATTGCCCGCAGTGCCAACGGAAAATCCACGCGCAAACAGCGAGGCACACAGCTCCGACATCTGCTGCCGCAGCGCCATTTCTTCGGAACTCATTTGCCCGCCTCCATCATTCTAAGCGCTTTCGCGAAGAAGTCTGGAGCGCCAAAGTTTCCAGACTTCAAAGCCAGCGCAATGGGTTCAGATTTTCCCACGCTCAGGACTGGCACGCCCGGATCAATCTCTGGCCCAATTGACATGGCTGGAGACCCCACTGCCTCAGAGATGACCTTGGCAACAGCTCCCGACGTCTCACCTCCGGCCACGACAAGGCGCTTGTACCCCGTTTCGGCAAGTTGTCGGGCTGTATCTGCAAAGAGATTGTCCAACCTGTCCGCAACTGCTTCCCGACCAAATTGATTTTGGATCGCTCGTACATCCTCCGGGCATCCCGATGAATATGCGAGCGGCGCCTGATCGGGATGCGCTTCGAAGAAATCCAGAAGCGTTTGCGTGGTCACATCCCCGGACATGACACTTTGCACATCAATGGCGAAGGACGGATTGAATTTCGAGTGAACATCAATCTGCCCACGGGTTGCACCCGAGCACGACCCGGCAAGGATCGCTGCAGGTCCAGCGATACCAGTGAACACACTGCCAGCACTTTTAGGCGAAGTCTCTCTCAAGAAGTTTCTTGGTAACCCCAGCGCTATGCCCGATCCCCCAGTAATGAGCTCCGCATCCGTTAGAGCTTCGCCCCAGGCCAACAAATCTTCATCTGAAATCCCATCACCGATCACAAATCTTTCTTTGGTACTCAGCAAAGCAGTAGCAATCGCCTCTGATCCTTGCTTCACGGCATCAATTGACACCAACCCGACCGCTTCTTCGGTCTGATGCTGCAACCATCGCCTGATGTTGGCATCCGTCATCGGAGTGAGAGGGTGGTTTTCCATCCCAGACTCGTGCAACAGCTTACCGAGCACAAAAAGATGGCCCTGATAAACCGTCCGCCTCGTTGTCGGAAAGGCCGGACAGAAAACAACCTTTTGCGCACCCAGTTCGTTGGCCAACGCTTCCGCAACGGGGCCGATGTTTCCCTCCATCGTGGAATCAAAGGTCGAGCAATACTTGAAGATGAACTGCTGGCATCCTTGATCTTTAAGCCACCCCAGGGCGCGCAGGCTGTCCGCAACAGCTTCCTCGACAGGTGCGGTGCGGCTTTTGAGCGAGATCACACCCGCCTCGATCTCCTTATCCGCCGAGGCGGTCGGAATACCCGGAAACTGAGCCGTTCGTAACCCACCTTCCGGCTCAACACCCTTTGCCAAGGTGTTCGCAATATCACTCGCACCAGTAAAATCGTCCGCGATGACTCCGATCTTCATAGTTTGATGTCCCTAGTTGGCCCGGGATCCAGCCTATGAATATGCGGTGCCGCTCCAACGGGAAAAATCTCTCGCACAAGTGGATCATGGCCGGGCACGATGAGTCGAGGGTGCGAGGCCAACCTCTCGAGCGTCCTAAATCCATCCATCATGTCTTGCAGGTCAACGACAATGGGAAAGGCTTTGCGCGCCATGAAATTCTCATAGTAATGCGAGGCATCAGAGGCGAGCACAATCCACCCGGCTGCCGTCCTTACACGAACGCATTGTAACCCGCGTGAATGCCCACCGATGCAGTGCACCGTGACCCCATCTGCAATCTCGGCTTCTCCGTCGTAGAATACGACCTGGCCTGAATAGAGGCGCCTAACGACCTCGCAGACATGGCCAGCCGTGAAAGGCGCACGTAGGTGGTCATGGCACATGCAGGGACCTGTGGCGAAGGCCATTTCCGCCGATTGCATGTGCAGCTTCGCGTTAGGGAACATATGTAGCCCCCCTGCGTGATCATAATGAAGATGGGTCACGATGACCTCAGTGACCGCTTCCGGCGAAATGCCTAAGGGCCGCAAAGCCTCGCGAGGATCCATAGCGATGGGGCGATCACGGGCGGTTGCCTCTTCGGTATCGTAACCAGTATCAACCAAAATGACTTTGTTGCCGCGTTTGAGCACCCAAACGAAGTAGTCCATCGCATGAGGCGCGTCGTGATTATCATCGATGATGAAACTATCAGCTCTCGTCCGGGCATTTCGATCCGCGTATTTCACGGCGTGGATTTCCCAATCGTTCATCGGATGACCTCGGAATACTGGTGAACCACCTTGGTGGCGACCATATCAGCCACTGTCGTATCGAATGACTGAAAATGCACGCTTTCTAGGTGGGCGGAGAACGCCACGCTGTCATCATAAACCTCATAGAGAAAAACTGTCTCGGGATCATCGCCGAGGCAAACGTCAAACTGCTGGCATCCGGGTTCTTCACGCAAAGAGGTAGAAGCGTTTTCGACCATCAGCGGTAAAAAGGTGTCTCTCGTACCGGGTTTGAGAGTGAAGGTGACAGTAACTACAAACATCAGACTGAAAGTCCTTTCAGACGTGAGAAAGCGCGTTTTGCTACGGGCAGTTGGCTAAGGATCAGACCAATGTTGAGCATCAGCAGAATGGCCGCACCGGGTCGTGAAAAGAAGACCGAAAGATCCCCGTCCGACAAGAACAGCGACCGGCGGAAGGTTTCGTCAAACAGGCTGCCCAGAATAACCCCGATCACCAACGGCGCGATTGGGTATTTCATCAGGTTCATGAAATAGGCGACGGCACCGACGCCGAGCATCAAGTAGAGATCATTGATGCCCCCACCAACGCTGAAAGACCCAATTGTTGTCAGAACCATCACGACCGGCAAAAAGATGGTCTGCGGGATGGCAAGGATTTTGATAAATACCCGAGCGGTGAAAAGCCCCATAAGAAACATCGTCAGCGACGCGAGCACCAAAATCGCAACCACGCGCAGAATGATTTCGGGATCAATCGTCGGCCCAGGGATCACGTTGTTGATCTTGAAGGCCCCCATCAAAGCGGCGGCGGGTGGTGAACCGGGAATACCCAACACCAAAAGCGGGATCAGCGCGCCGCCAATACAGGCGTTGTTTGCAGTCTCGGAGCACAGCAGACCTTCCACGGAGCCTTTTCCGTACTCGTCGCCCTCGGCGGATACGGTCTTGCCAACACCGTAGCTGACCCAACCAGCGACATCTTCACCCACGCCGGGGAGCGCTCCTACCCCGGTTCCAATCACACCTGACCGGCCAATGGTCGGCAAGTAATGTCGAATAGAGCGAAGGTTTGGAAGTATACGGCCTTTCAGAGCCAGAACTTTCCCAGCCTCAACGTGCCTCAAACCGTCGATGATTTGGGGAATGGCAAAGGCCCCCATCAAAACTGGCACGACCTGAAATCCGCTCATCAGGTAAGACCAACCGAAGGTATAGCGCGGTTCAGACAACAGAGGGTCAAGCCCCACCATGGACATCGCAAGCCCGATCAGACCGGCGATCCATCCCTTAATCACCAGGTCTTCGCTCATCAAAGTGCCAGAAAGCAGAATGCCGAACAGGGCCAGTAGTGCTTTCTCCGGGCTTGCGATGTTCTTTGAAACCAAAAGCAGCGCCCAGACAAAAATCAAAAGCGTGATGGTCCCGATAACTGTGCCAATGAAACTGGCCGTTGTGGTCAACCCAAGTGCTTCGCCCCCTCGACCCGCTTTGGCCAAAGGGTAGCCATCCATGGCCGTCGCCGCGCTGGCTGCCGTGCCCGGAATGTTCAGCAGAATAGACGGGTAAGAGCCGCCGTAAATCGCGCCGACATAGGCCCCGAGCAATGCGATAAGCGAATAATCCAACGGGATTTTGTTGCCAAAAAAACCCGTCAGGATCGTCACTGCCAAAGTTGCCGTAAGGCCGGGCAACGCGCCGAATGTGATGCCCAGGAACACGGATGCGATCAAATATAGGTAGGTCAGCGGGTCCACTGCCAGACCCACGAATGCAGTCCCAAATCCAGCCAGTTGCGAAAGAATAAAGTCCATCCGGTCAGTCTTTCCATAGCGGACGAAGCGTCACGTAGTAGTGGTATTCGATTTGCTTGAAGATCAGCCCGCCGCGCGCGGGCACGTTCTGCCGGAAAACAAAGGCCATCGCACAAACAAGGATGAGCGGGGCAAGTATTGCCACCAATGGAACGAACCGCAAAACGCGTTCGGAAGCCGCTTTGGTCAACACCACTAGTGTTAACGCGACCCACAAGGCCAGTGTGAACCAATCATCACCGCGTGCATTCCAATCCGCCTGAGCAGGAAACGCGGCGAACGCAAACAAACCGGCGACGACAACTGCGACACAGGCCACCAAAGCACGTCGCGCATGACCTCCGTAGTAGCCGTAAGTCAAAGCTGTAATCAGCAACCCAGAACACAGAATGAAGTCCACTCTGGGGACCAGTCCGACGACATATGCAAGAAGCATCAGGCCGATTGTTGATGCTCGATAGGCTTCCGACTTATCCCATCCGATCCCCAAAGCACTGAGCGCGTTTTGGGCTCCACCTGAACGGATCGAAATAGCCAGCAAGACGAAGGACAAACCAAGCAATCCACCGAAGATGGACAGCGGTACAATTGCAGCCGAGTTGTACCAATCAGATCCACTTACACCTGCGCGGTTTTCGCCCCAAAGCGGGATGTCCGACGTCTTCCAAAGGAAAAAGGTGGAAATTGCTATCAGACCAATCGATGCCCAGAAATCGCGCGCCCGCATGATCAGTGTATCGTCAGATTCGTCCATTGCCTGCCTCTTGTCGGAAAGGGCGCGATCAGACGCGCCCTTTCAAAAGTGATCGGATTATGGCTTCTCGATACCCAGCGACGCCGGATCGACGGTCGCTGCGCCCAGATCTTGCAAGGTATAGGCAAAGGTAGCTTCGAGGTTTGCAAACAGCTCTTGAGCTTCTTCGCCGTGTTGACCACCGACATCATAATTGTTTGCAGAGGCCCATTCAGCGACGGTGTCGGAGGCAATCGCTTGCTCGAAGGCATCACCAAGCGCGGCCTTTACGTCGTCCCCGGCTGAACTGTGAACTGCAAACCCGATGGCCTGCTTGAGCGGCAAATACTGATCGAGACCGTCATATATGCCAAAGGCAGAAGGCACTGTTGCCCCTGCAATCTGCGCATCTTCGGGCGTCAACATCGCAAGCGGTTTAAGTTGACCGCCTTCGATCAACGGGGCCTGTTCAGCTAGAGAAGTCACAACCAACGCAACTTCACCCGCTATCGCTGCTTCCTGCCCTGGCGCTGAGCCTTTGTATGGAACAAACTTGAACTCTGCACCGGACCCTTTTTCGATGGCCAGAAGGTTCAAGTGGTGGATCGAACCTGCGCCGGAAGCCGCCGCTGGAATAGTGCCAGGAGCAGCTTTCGCAGCGTCGACCAGTTCTTCCAGAGTATTGTAAGGACTCTCCGCCGGAACCGAGATCAGATCAGGTGATCCGCCAACAATGAACGGATACCAAAAATCAAATTTCTTATCCCAACCACCTTGCACAGCAGCTGTGACGTTCGACTCTGACAGACCAACCAATGTATAACCATCGTCTGGTTGGTTCATGACATAGACCATCCCGTTGGAGCCCGCGACACCACCTGTTTGATTGATCACATTGATCGAGACGGGAAGGTGTTTTTCCATCTCAGCCATGATCATTCGGTTGATCGTATCCGTGCCACCTCCGGCCCCCCAGACCACAGCTGTAGTGATATCGCGATAGGGATAATCCTGCGCAACAGCTGCCCCTGCAATCCCAGTCGCCATCACGGCTGCGGCCGCCAACCGCCCTAGCTTTAGTTTCATTTCCAAGTCCTCCCAAACATCTTTGCGTTTATTATTGCATTTATTTGCGTATACATTAAAGAATGCGTTGTCAACGGACTGTAGTGAAAGCTGCTATCGCGCTATGAATGCGAAACGGGAAGGAAGCGGGGCAAAATGAAAAAGACTTACGATGTGGCAGTTTTCCACGGGGACGGTATTGGCCCTGAAATTATGGCCCCTACGCTGGAAATTCTGCGCCAGCTCTCATGCAGCAATCCCAGTTACGCACTCGCGTTTACGGATGCGCCGGCTGGAGCCTCCCACTACGCAAAAACCGGAGAATCGTTTCCGAAGGGATCGCTTGAAACTGCGCGCAGCGCTGATGCGATTCTGCTGTCTGCAATGGGTTTGCCGGATGTTCGCTACCCCGACGGAACGGAAATCTCACCCCAGATCGACCTTAGAAAACAGCTGGGCCTTTTTGCCGGTGTTCGCCCGGTGAAGGTCAGCAACGGACAGAAAACACCTTTGGCGCTGCCCAATGGGCACGAGATCGATTTTGTCCTGATACGCGAAAGCACCGAGGGTCTGTTCTTCACTCAAGGTACCGGTGAAGTCACCGATGACGAGGCGCGCGAAATCTTGCTGATCACCCGAGAGGTATCCGAGAAGCTGTTCCGCTTTGCGTTTGAACTCGCCCGGAACCGCAAAGCATCCGGGCGCGGTCAGGGGCGCGTGACATGTGTCGACAAGGCCAACGTCTTCCGCGCCTTTGCCTTCTTTCGATCAATGTTCGATGCCGAGGCCAACCGCCATCCCGATTTGCAGGCAGATCATGCCTACGTGGATGCCACTGCCCTCTGGATGGTGCAGAAACCGTGGGAGTTCGACGTTTTGGTGACCGAGAACATGTTCGGGGACATCCTCTCGGACCTTGGCGCGGGACTTATGGGAGGGTTGGGATTGGCGCCGTCCGCAGATATCGGGTTGAATCACGCGGTGTTCCAGCCCTGCCACGGCTCGGCTCCGGACATTGCCGGACGCGGCATCGCTAATCCCTTCGCGATGTTCTTGTCTGCGGCGATGATGCTTGAATGGCTGGGTTTGACCCACGATCACCCGGAATTGTCGCAAGACGGCGTACGCCTGAGTGAGGCCGTGGAAAAAGTTACAGCGGACGGCCGTGTGCTGACGCGTGATCTGGGTGGCACAGCGGGGACGAAGGAAGCGGCCTCATCCGTGATGGAAGCGTTGCAGACATGACTGCAAAATCAGAGATCAGGGTTGCCTGTGTCGGGGCGGGATACTTTAGCAGGTTCCACTATGAAAGCTGGTCTCGAATGCCCGGCGCTGTTCCGGTTGCATCGTGTAATCGTGATATCAACAAGGCCAGAGCCACCGGACTACCTGCTTACGATGATCTATCGCAAATGTTGGACCAGGAAGAACCAGATCTCGTGGACATCATCCTTCCACCCGTGGCGCAAGCCGACGCAATCCGGACGGCCCTGCGCTCGGGTATCAAATGGTTGATCTGTCAAAAGCCGTTCTGCGTATCCCTGGCAGAGGCCGAGGAGGTCGTTTCAGAGGCTGAAACGGTTGGGGCAACTATTGTTGTTCATGAAAACTTTCGCTTTCAGCCTTGGTATCGCGCAATCAAAGCAGCGATTTCACAGGGTCGAATTGGTACGCCCCTGCAAGCCACATTCCGGCTCCGCCCCGGCGATGGACAAGGGCCCCGCGCCTATCTCGACCGGCAGCCGTATTTTCAGGACATGCCGCGGTTCCTGGTGCATGAAACTGCGGTGCACTGGATAGATACGTTCCGGTTTCTATTCAGGAATCCAAATGCGGTATATGCTGACTTGCGCCGGATTAACCCCGTGATCGCTGGCGAAGACGCGGGTTACATCCTGTTTGACCACCCCGGCGGTCTGAAAGCTGTGTTCGACGGAAACAGATGCCTTGACCATAGCGCCGAAAACCTGCGCCAGACCATGGGCGAAGCGCTTATCGAGGGAACTGAGGGGTCGTTGGTCCTGAATGGTGACGGTTCGGTTGAACTCCGCGCTTTCGGGGAACTGAAGCGGCATCTAATTCTACCTCCAAGCCTTCATGATGGATTTGGAGGCGACTGCGTACACGCCTTGCAAAGCCACGTTGTTTCAGGCCTTCTACGGGGCACACCGCTTGAGAACACAGCCCGAGATTATCTGGACGTGATCCGTATCGAAGAGAAAATCTATCTTTCGACTGCCGAGGGACGAAAGATCAACTTGGAGACGCCGTGAAGGATCAGGACAACAAAACCCTTTCCAATACGCAGCGCGCGGTCCGAGACCTGCGTCGGATGATCCTGTCTGGCGAACTCGCCGCCGGGACGGACCACTTGGAATCGGAGCTGGCAGAAACACTGGGCATGTCCCGCACCCCGGTGCGCGAAGCCGCATTGATGTTGGAAAGCAAAGGGTTGCTGGAAATGCGCCCCCGTAAAGGTGTGCGCATCCTGCCCGTTTCCGCAGAGGATATGCGCGAAATCTATGACATCCTGACCGAACTCGAAAGCCTTGCCGCGCAGCGCGCCGCCGAAGCGGGCTATTCAGAAGAAGAGCTTGCGGTCCTTGCCGGTTCAATCGCGCAGATGGATCAGGCAATCGACACCGAAGACCTGGAAGCCTGGGCCGAAGCTGATGAGCTGTTCCACCAGGAACTCGTGCGTTTAGGTGGTAACAAACGTGTAGAAACGATTGTCGCGATGATGAGCGATCAGGTTCGCCGCGCGCGCGTTACAACGCTTTTCATCAGACCTCTGCCAGTCAAATCCAATGAAGATCACCGGGTCGTTTTCCAGGCGATTAGTGAAAGTCGACCGGATGTTGCGCGTGAACGCCATCGCGAACACAGGCTTCAGGCCAAGGCTATGCTTTGTGGGATACTAGAGAAGCATCGACTTAATAGTCTCTGATTTACTCGTTTCCGACCACTAGGCGTCTAAGGAATAGTTTTTTGAACAGCGGCAAAGAAACAGACTAGGCCGTCTGATGAAGGATTGGTGTTCCGAAGTGCTGCCGTAGCTTCTGGATCGCTTCACTGTGATGTTTGGCGCGGAGATGCTGCCAAACTCCTGACCCGGAACATGATCTGCGTGTATCCAGCTAAAGGTTGGTGGAAAGGTTCTAAAACACCGAGAAATAACAGTCAGTCTGCGCGCTTTGCGCTGATCGTGTCTTTCAAGTCCCCGGACGATGAAGTTGATCTGCAAACACCCAACTCGACAATCATCAACCCAGAGATTGAAACAGTCACAAAGACCGAAGTTGAAGCATTTGTCGAAACCGAGATTGGCAAACGAGACTGAGCCGCCTCGTCAAAAGAACTACCTTCCGATTCAACTCACCACTACCGAAATGAATGGCCGCTTTGAAAGTCGCTTCCGGGGATTCATGCGATTGCAGCGAAGGTCAGCTTTCCGCCCGTTGCCTGTAGCCCCCCCCCCTTAAAACTTTCCCGCGGAAAAATCTGATTACCCCCGCCGGTCCCGTGGGTTGGAGCCACCAACTTTTGATACCCCCCCCAACTCTGATGAGGACTCAGGACTACGTGACACCAATGCTCTGTCCCTTACTCAACACGACATCGCTGAAAAAGAGAATGTAGCGATCAATTTCTTCGTGCCTTGGAAAACGGGTCGGCAATGCAATGCTGCCGTTCTTCCGCAGCAACTGCAAAAGCGATGCAAAGTCGAAGACCGTGTGGGCAGTAACGAACGCTTCCCATTCAAGAAGGTTCTGCTGGTCATCTTCGGCAAACCAAAGATATCCGCCACGACTGGCTCCAACATTCACGTTTTCTTTGTTCATTCCTTTGTTCTTATAATGAGCGACAGCGTTGTCACCTTTTTGCGACACGGTTGTCGCCTCATGATGCGTGCCAGTGTCACGTTTAAAGCTGATTTTGGGCTCCGTGATTTGGAACGTGCGCCTGACACCTTGCTTGCGTACACGCCGGATCCAGCCGAGCTTTTCGAGCTCCCGAATGTAGCGTTGGATGCTGCGCTTATGGACGCCAAACCTGTTGGCCAGGGTAGCGTTGCTCGCCCAGAAGCAGCCGCTATCTTTCGATACAAACTCGTCGCAGACAAAAGACGCGAAGTGTTTGGTGCGCAGTGCTAAGTGATCTGTAGCGTGAACGCGTTTCTTCCAATCAAAACGATATTTTGAGAATGGGGAGTTCCGAGACATCAGTCCGCTCCTCCCAAACCTTCACTGCGCGAGGCCATCCAGTCGTCGAGGTCAGAGCGCTTGTACCGGATGGAACGAATTCCAATCCGAATATACCTGGGCCCGGCGACAGCGCCAATTCCCATCCGCAGTTTCGCGAGGTAGCTTTCACTGATTCCAGTGTAACGAGCGGCCTCCCGGGCCGTCAGATAGTTTGCCTGCATAGCATTGCTCCTTTGAACACGTCTGGGAGCAACAGAGAAACAATTGGAGTTGGCGTCATGGGTCGTGCAAACGAATTAGTGTTCTTTACGCCCCACATACCTTCTCCAACTGCGAAACGCTGACGTCGGCAGTTCTTCTATGTCGAAGAGCTCAAACATATCGCTCAGAAAGCGGTAGAATGGCCCGCTTTCATTCATCGCTTTGGGAACTTTTATCGTTCCAGGGTGGCGCTCACATAATCCAACACAAGCTGCCACCAGGCGCCAAGCCTCTATTGCCTTTTTTCCAACCGGCACACCTTGAGTTGCCGCCTTTTCAAAGTCTTCAATCAAGTCCACGAAATGACGAAGTCTCCTGAAAAACTCTGCCTTTGCCAACATCGCCTTCCAGTGTGGAGACTCCTTCAATTTGTCAGTGAGAGTATCGTGGTCGCCTTCGGTGCTTTCATTTTCGTTTAACAACCTGCTTCTTTGAATAGCTCCGATACGGAATGCATCGCTAACAGGAGTGGGGAGACGGTCCAGAATTTCATCTGCTTCGTTCAAACGTGTTCTCAGTTTAGTGAGGTCTTCCAATACGCGTTTAGCTGACCAGAATTCATCCAGTTCATGCGCTTGATCGAAAACCAAGAAATGCGCCACCCAACCAAAGCTCTCATCGTCAAAACATTCGTATTTTTCAAAGTGTTTTCTAAGAAGTCGAATTAACTCGCTATGGAACTTGCTGGCGCCAGCTTCGAATTCCTCTTGGTCTAGCAAATCAAGTTCGAATATTTCCGGGTCGATCGGCAATATCCAATCTCGCCCACTCATCACAAACCACCGTTTTTGCCCGTGGTCCTGAGAAGCAACTCCCGACTGACAGCGTCCATCGCCGGCCTGAGTGCGTCGAGCGACGGTTTCACGTAGCGTTGTCCGGTGATCGAAAGCGGAGTGTGGTTCAGCAAACGGCCAACTATCTCTTCGAGTATCCCTGCCTCCATTGCGACCGTTGCAAATGTCCGACGATGGACATGGCTGGACCATTGCAGACGCTCGGGTCCCTTCAGATGGCCTGTGGGGGATTTGGGTGACGGAAACACCCATTGCCTATGCAGACCGCGCACAGGGGCCAGTATTTCGTGATGGACCTGTGAAATGGGAAGATCAAAGCTGCGACCATTCTTTGTCATCGGCAAATGGATGTGATCTTCATGGATATGCTTCCATTCGAGCGTCAGTGCCTCGGTTTTGCGAAAGCCTGTGAACAAAAGCAGCTCGTAAAAGATCTTGTGGATGGGGTTGTACAGATCGTCCACTGATTGGCGCCAGGCGCTCAAGTCCTCAATGATCGAACCGTTCGGTTGTTCCTCATACCACTCGATAGCCATCGTTGGGCTTTCCGGCAGATCGTAGATGCGCCGTGCATGGTTCCAGACCGTCCGAAAGTATTTCAGCGTATGATTTGCCGAAGATGGCGTTGCTGCCATGGATCTGTGACGCTCAACCACCATCGACTTGGTTATCTCATCCAGCGGCAGTCGCAGCCAATCTTTCAAATGTAGCTCGAACTGCTGACGCACCCCGGATCGGTGAGCCTCAGACCGAAGTTTGGGACGTGCCAAATAGGTTTCCATGGCTGTCTCAAGCGTCGGCGCTCCGATCTGTATACGCTTGCCCGCTCCCCTGCCCCAGTCAAGCGCATATCCCAGTGCAGTTTGTCGAGCAGTATCTGCGGAAATCATCGGGTAGCGCCCGATCAAAACACGCCGCGTTTGGCCTCCAACGTCTTTCTGGAAGTACCAGGTCTTTGACTGTTTCCCGACGAAGAGCACAAGCCCCTTTATCTCGCTATCCCAGTGCTTGGCAGTGCCCTGTTTTGTCTGCGGAACCTTGCGTGCGAATGTCTCTGTGAGCTTTGGCATTTTGTCAGCTTTTTGTCGGAACTGGATTGAAACCTGAGGATACCACAGGAACTATCGTGACAAAATTAATTACTTATATTGAATTACTTGGCAAGACAGGGAATGTCTGGGAAACATACTGTCATTGCTTGGAAGGCAGGGGCTTTACCATTAAGCTATACCCGCTCACGGTTTGGCTTTCCTATGTGAAGGTCAAGTGGGCGTCAAGAGCGATCTCGCCCCAGTATGCGTTGGTCTGATTTTAGGGTTTTGCCAGATGCTGTGACATCAGCTTTTGTCGGCCAAACGCCAGACCTCCTGCTCATCAAATCCACGGATTGCCTTGGACCCCATTGGCTCGAGGTCGAATTGATCTTTGAGAATATCCGCGACCTCATCCTGAACCGTGATCTGCATCGGATCCGAGAATTCCTGAAGCCGTGAAGCCAGATTAACGGCGGGGCCGAAGATGTCGTAGACATATTTCTGAATGCCCACCACGGACCCAACGACAGACCCGGACGCCAGCCCGATGCGGCACCGCCACTGATGCGGGTGACTCAGGTTGCGGCGGTTCAGGTAGCGCACAAACCGAATGGCCGTGTTTGCAATCGCCTTGGCATGATCCGGCGTCGGATCAGGCAGGCCCGCCACGGTAATATAGGCATCCCCGATTGTCTTGATGCGCTCGCAACCAAATTGCTCACCAATGCGATCAAAGGCGCTGTAGATGTCGTTCAGTTCCGTGACCGTAACGCTGGGTTCTTGCGCGGCGACCATCTCGGTGAACCCGACGAAATCCAGCATCAGAACGGATACCGGGTCATAAAGCTGCGGTGTGACGACGCCGAAGGTTTTGTATTCTTCATAAACCGACCGCGGCATCAGGTTGAGCAGCAGCTTTTCGACCTGCTCTTTTTCGCGCTTCAACTCGCGCGTGTTGCGCTCGACCATCATCGAATAGGAATCGATCATGGATTCCAGCTCTTTGATGCGGGTGATATTCTGGCAGACCAGAACTAGCACGTCATCATGCGCCACCGTGAAGTCGAGCGCGATGACCAGCGTTCGGCGCTTTTTCTTGAAACTGATCTCGGACGTATGCCGCCCGGTCTCATGCAGGCTTTGCTGCACCGCGCTAGTATCGAGATCAGGAAAAAGCTGTTGCAGTTGATCCGACGGGGTGTCGCCGCTGAACCATTCGTCAAACGTGTCGTTTCGAAAACCGAACTGCAGTGTCTGGCGGTCGAGCAGGGCAACGCCCACGCCAATGGCGCGAAGCAGTTGTTCGTTTATGGCTGCAATAGTCATGGCTTACCTACAATCAGAGGGCGCCGTTTCGCGAATTCGGCGACAACGGCCGCAATATCTTCTGTAGCCACGTTGTGTTTTTGCAAAGCGTCTTGCAACACCGTTTCCAGTTCATCGAAATGCGCATTCGTGATTTCAAGGTGAGAATGCAGCTGGCGAAGCTGGTTGTCTGTGTAGGACGCCGGACCGCCCAGCAGCGAGGCAATGAATTTGGTCTGATGATCGACCATCTTGGTCATGTCCACATGATCGAAGAAGGGGCCAACCTCATCATTGTCCAAAAGCGTGTCGTAGAATGAGATCACGATCTTGCTGATCTTCGAGAACCCGCCGTATTTCTCGTAAAGTGTGCGTTCAGCCATTTCGAAACCCCTTTTGACAAACCGATAAAGAAACGCGACCCAGATGCCTTGGTCGCCAAGTCTCAACGCCCTTGGATGCAAAACCGCAAGAGCGTTGAGTTACCGTGTCACACCGTCAGCGACGCTGGGCGATGACCTCGGCATATTCGGACGAGATGCACAGGGAACCGTTGGTCGAGATGTCGAACTTTTCGATCAGCGCCATAAGGTCGGCCTGCAATGCCGCCTGCCCCGTTTCGTCCAGCGCATCAAAGGCCTTTTGCATGGGGCCATAGAACGTCCGGAAGTATTCCAGGAAATGCTCGGCCGAGCGGTAGCGGAACATGAAGTTCTTGCGCCGGAAGGAAATAACCTCGCACTTGTCGCCAAAGGTGTCCTCGACCCAGTCCTGTCTGCCCCACATCGCGGGGGAGTTCACGCCAGCGGGCGGCGGCACATGCTTGCCGATGGTCTTGAACAGTTGGCCGATAAAGCTTTCGGGTGTCCAGTTCGCCATGCCAATCTTGCCGCCGGGTTTGACCACGCGTTGAAGCTCGGCCGCGGATTGCTGTTGATTGGGCGTGAACATCACCCCGAAGGTGGACACAACCGCGTCGAACGACTGATCCGCAAAGGGCAGGTTTTCCGCATCCGCTACCTTGTAGGTCACGAACAGGCCCTCTGCCTTTGCGCGTTGGCTGCTGGCTTCCAACAGCGCCTCGACATAGTCGGTCGAGGTCACGTCGCAAAAGCGCCGCGCAAAGGCCAGAGTGGCATTGCCATTCCCGGCCGCGACATCCAGCACCTTGGCGCTTGGGGTCATGTCCATGGCCTCGGCAAGCTCTTCGCCGGTGATTTGAAGGGTGACGCCAACCTTGCTGTAATCCCCGGATCCCCAGGCAACGTTCTGCTTGGCCTTGATTGCCGTAAAGTCCGTTGTAGAGGCGATAGCTGTTTGAATACCCATGATTTTGTTCCTTTTGATGGTAGGCTGGCCTGACACCAGCGGGTTTTGAAAAATTCGCATCGTCACATGCGGGTTAAGCAGCTTTCCGATCCGGCCAGCTGATATTCATGACGGGCCGTTCCGCACTGGCCACGTGCTCAAGAATTCTTGGGTTGACCCAGTCGGGCTGGAAGACCGGTGCCATATGGCCCAGCTCTGGCAGCAGCGCGATCCGTGCGTTGGGCAGGGCCTTGGCGATCGCAACCGACGTGTGCTGAGCGATTTCCGGAGATTCCAGACCGGTCATGACAAGCGTCGGAACTTCGATCCCGGCCAAATCCTTCAATGTCCAGGTCTCGGCAAACCCATTGGCAAAGTCGGTCATGATGGACGCGATCATCCCGCTGAACCGATCTTGCGCAGGCGCTGGAAGCGCATCCCAGAACCCCTTTTGATTCCAGAAGTCCAGGAAATGACGCATACCCGCAGCGGGATTGCCGTCTGCTGCCGACGCCGTCACCATGGCCGCAACCAGTTGAATTTGCCGAAACAGGTCCTTGCTGTCTTCAGTCCCATGCTTGAGGAAATGAAAGGCGGCGGGTTCGTAAACCGTAAGGCTTTTCACCAGATCCGGGCGCATCAGCGCGATCTTGATCGCGATACCGCCACCGTTGGAATGCCCAACCAGATGGACAGGGCGACCCATCGCTTCGATTTCGCGGATGACCGGCATGGCGGAAACGGCCGCACCGGTCTGGGACGCGTCACCTGTAAGGGGCGCTTGGCCATAGCCGGGCAGATCAAAGGCGTGAACCGAAAAGCGGCCGTCCAGATCCGCTGCCAGCGGCCCCCACTGCCCACCGTTCGACGCAGAAGAATGCAACGCGACAATAGGAGCGTTGGTGAGTTCAGAAGTGTTAAATGAAATAGTCATCGTACTTACCCATTTGCGTTTGTGATGGGCAATAACTGACCTTTCATTGTTTCAATGTGATTTCTGAATGCAGCGCAAAGTGTTTCAGTTGTTGCTTGGTGAAGTGGTTCGCACAACTGGCTATCCGGTTCGAAAACAACCAGCTTTCGGGCTGAAGCTGGCGCGGCGGGGCGCGCTGTGAAACAATTGAAACACAAGAGGCCGATTTTGAAATGGCACTGAAACAATGGTATCTTAGAAATTCAGGATGACGATGGGCATGGCGAACAATCTTGAAGAGATGGAGAAGGCACGAGACCTTCTTCGCGACGCCATTGAATCGCTCAAGGAAGGGTTCGCCCTTTATGATGACGACCGTCGCCTTGTGATGTTCAACCAGCGCTATGCCGAAATGAACAAGGGGGTTGCCGATCTGCTGGAGCCCGGTCTGGATTGGGAAATCCTTATGCGCGAGACCGCGCGTCGGGGGATCTACGCTGACGCCATCGGTAATGAACAGCAATGGGTTTCAGACAGGCTGGTCAACGGGATCGAGTTCATTCAGGATTTTGAACTGACCGAAACGGATGGGCGCACCTATCTGGTCTCGGTCCATCCCACCAAGCTGGGCGGCTTTGTCGTCACCCGCGAGGACATTACCGACCGCAAACAGGCCGAGGTGGAAGAACGCGACGGCGATCTTCTGATCCGGCAGGTTCTGGACGCCAGTTCGGCAGTGGTGACAATGGCCCGGATTGGCGACGGACAGATCCTGTATCGCACGCCGGCGGCCCTGCAGATGTTCGGGCCGTCCAGATCTGCGCGAGAGCACTATCTGAACCCCGAAGAACGCGCGGATTTTATTACTCTGCTGTTGGCTGACAGTCAGGTCGAAGACTACAAGCTCGATTTGGTGAATGCGCAGGGAAAGACTTTTCCGGCGTCCATTTCTTCGCAATTGATCGACTACAAGGGCGAAGAGGTCATCGTCACCAGCATCATCGATCTGACTGTTCAGAAAGAAGCCGACGCCCTGATCCGGCAGGTGATGGAGGCATATCCGGCCGCCATCAACATGACGCATGCCGACACTGGCGAGGTTCTATTTGCCACGCCGGAAATCAAGGCGCTGTTTGGTGACAACAAAAGTTCCAAATCCTACTACGCAGACCCCGAAGAACGGGACCGCTATTTAAAGGACCTTCGACAAGCAGGTGCGCTGAAAGACCGGCGCATGGAATTTGTGGATGCAAAGGGGCGCAAGTTTTGGGGCGCGGATTCTTCGCGCCTTATTGAATTCAACGGCGAAGAAGTCATCGTTTCCAACACCCGCGATCTGACGGACGAACTGGCAATCGAAGCAGAGCTTGAAAAACAGCGAGAGCTGCTGTTCCAGAACGAAAAGATGTCTGCTTTGGGTGAGCTGCTGGCAGGCGTCGCGCATGAACTGAACAACCCGCTGTCAGTTGTTGTGGGTCACTCGCTGATGCTGAAAGAAGAGATTACGGACCCCGACCTGACCGCCCGGATCGAAAAAATCGGCAGTGCCGCAGAACGCTGCGCCAAGATCGTGAAGACTTTTCTTGCGATGGCACGCCAGCAGCCCAGCAAGATCGAACAGGTCGATGTACCCGGTATGATCGAAACCGCCGCAGATGTTGCGGGCTATGGCAGCACCTCGGGCGAGATCAGCATCACGCGCAACCTGCCCGCCGATTTGCCGCCGATTGCCGGGGACGCCGATCAACTGACGCAGGTCATCCTGAACCTGATTTTCAATGCAGAACAGGCCATGACCTCCAGCGGCGTTGGCGACCGGATAACACTGTCGGCGGCGGCTAATCCCGACGCAGGAATTGTCGAGGTGACGGTCGAAGACAACGGCCCCGGAATTCCCAAATCCATCCGCCCCCGCATTTTTGAGCCCTTCTTCACAACAAAAGAGGTTGGCGACGGAACCGGGATCGGGTTGGCCTTTTGCCACCGGATCGTGCTGTCTCATGGCGGGCAGATCAGGCTTGATCAAACTGTCCTGTCGGGCACCTGTTTTCGGATCACGCTGCCTGTTGCGGTGTCCAACACAGATGAGGCTGATGAACCGCACGACCCAGTCCCGACCGTGGCTCAACACCGCGTATTGGTGGTGGATGATGAGGTCGAGGTGGGCGAGTTGAATGCCGAAATTCTCAGGAGAGAAGGCTTTCACGTCGATTTCGTCTCATCCGGCGAAGAGGCGCTGAACCGCCTGCAATCCACCTCTTATGACGTCTTCCTGAGCGATCTGAACATGCCCGGCGTAGATGGCCGCAAGATATACGAGGCGCTGGTGTCCCGCTTCCCCGACATGCTGCCCAGAACCGCATATATCACCGGCGACACGATGGGCGAAAGTTCCTTGGGGTTGTTGCAGGACTCCGGCCTGCCCTATCTGGAAAAACCGGTCTCGCCGACAGAGCTCAGAACACTTGTCGGGAAGCTGATTGCCGACCGGAAGGACGAAACAGATGGATAATCAAAAAACCCATATCCTGGTTTGCGATGATGAAGTCGACGTGCGCGAGATGCTGCAGGAATACCTCAGCAAACGCGGCTACCAGGTGTCGGCGGCACCCGGAGGCGAAGAGCTCCGGGCAATTGCTGCCGCTGAACCCGTGGACGTCATGATCATGGACATCAATATGCCGAAAGAAGACGGCCTTTCGATCCTGAGGTCCCTTCGCCCCGAGAATACAACTCCGGTGATCATGCTAACCGCAGCAGGCGACGTGGTGGATCGCATCATCGGCCTTGAAATGGGTGCCGACGACTATCTGGGCAAACCCGTTGACCTGCGTGAACTGGAAGCCCGGATCAAGGCCATCCTGCGGCGCGGTTCTATGAATGACAGCGCGCCTTCTGCAAAACCCGGTGAAGACTACGCGCTGTTTGGAGATTACACTTTGGATAAAGAGGCAGCAAAGCTTCTCGCCGCGGATGGGACCGAGGTTCAACTCACGGCGATGGAGTACAGTCTGCTCAAGGTCTTTGCGGAAAACAAAGGGCGTGTCTTGAACCGGGATCAGCTGCTGGAACAGGCCCATGACCGCAGCTGGGACCCTTTCGACCGCAGCATCGACATCAGAATCTCAAGATTACGCCGCAAGCTGGAGGCCAACCCCGAAAAGCCCGAAATCATCAGAACCGTTAGGGGAATTGGCTATTTATATGATCCCAAGTGATTGGCGGTCCTTGGCTTCTCTGCATTAGCCGCGTTACACAGCACCATTGGCATCGATCGCGCTGGCGAAGCTTTGGACCCGATATTTTTGTGAAACTTACCCGTCAAATGGTTAGGCGCGGCTTCTTAGTAATGCCAGAAGTGAACGGCATACGGAAAGGCTATTCCGTGAAGAACAGGTTCAACCTGTGCGCGTTGAAGCGGCTCGTCTGACACTGCGTTCGATTGTAATGGTTTCGGGCTTAGGAATTGCACCTTTGACCATCAGGTTATGGTTTGAAGGGACCGTGGCCGCAGTGGGGCCGCGAAAGCCCTGATAACGACGAGGTGAAGACGTTAAGCAATTGATCCAGTGGATCAATTGTAGTCTGAACGGGCTTTGCTGAGATTTTCTGACACTGGTTGCGGGAGCAGGATTTGAACCTGCGACCTTCAGGTTATGAGCCTGACGAGCTACCGGGCTGCTCCATCCCGCGTCAGAGTCAGATTTGTATCATCGTATTCGAGAGAGATATGGGCTTTTACTAGGTTTGGCGGTGACCTACTCTCCCGGGGCTTAAGCCCAAGTACCATTGGCGCGGCAGTGCTTAACTTCC
>NZ_JBQFVZ010000005.1:0-314512 GCF_056540025.1 Ruegeria sp. AP12 | reverse complement strand
CCGAAACCTCGTCTGCACATGCCCCCCAATGGACGCATACAAAGACGCAGCTGAATAACAACAAAACCCCCCGCCACAAAAAGGCGGGGGGGGTCATCCACGAACCGCCCCGAGCATTTAGTAATGGTACGTTCCACTTGTAGAAAGGCATCGCAATGAAACATTACGTCCCTACCGATGCGTGCCTGGAACTGGCTGGATCAGTGTCGCCGCAGCCCCAAAAGCAGCGCGACGTTGACGTGTTTGTGGCAACCGATATTGCAGCCGCATCAACCGGAATGATTGCGGAATTCTTCCAGGCCCTTAACGCGTTTTCCGAAGACTATTCCTATCAGGTAAACATCCGCCAGATTGCACAGGAAAAACCGGGGAACCCGATCTTCTGGCACGGGCGGACCGCGATCTTCTGGGGGGATCTGGAAAATCACTGGACCTTGTCCCCCATGGAACGAGCATGGACCGCGCAGGTGATCAGCCTGGCCCCACGCACCATCTTTGTTGGAAGCGCCGTGTTGTTGCTGGCCGAAATCGGGCGTACGCACAAGAAATCCGTTGCGGTGCACCCGAACTTTGCCGCCGCCGCGCAGGAAAGCGGGCTGTGCATCTGTAGTGCTGACAGGCACCTGACTGCCGAGGGGCGCACGCACAGCGCCTCGACCCGGCTTGGTGCGTTGCGGTTGCTGGCTGATCTGGCGTCGCTGGATCACGGGGCTTATATCGCGGACACGCTGCGCGCGTATATCGGCCTGACCGAGCCGGAAGCGCAGCACAAAAGCACCTTGGCCACACGGTTGATCCAACGATCCGGCGCGGATCCGATGGTTTTGCACGCCGTTGATGCCATGCTGGCGCATATCGAGGACCCGCTGAAAATCCCCGATATTTCGCGCATTCTGGGAACCTCGACCCGACAGTTGCAGCGGCGGTTTCTGGAAAAAACCGGAACCAAACTGTTGTCGACCTACAAGGCCCTGCGGTTGGAACGGGCGCATGAATTGCTGCGCCATACCGATCTGTCACAGCGCGAGATTTCGGCGGCGACGGGGTTTTCTTCTGTCACAACGCTGACCCGGTCGTTTCGCGACCGGTATCGCCTAACCCCGGACGCGATCCGCAGCCAGCGCTTTAGTGGCTGCCTCTAGCTGGGACATCCGAACCTGCCAGAAGATCGGCGGCGGCGCGGGCGATGACCAATTCCTCATTCGTGGGTATCACCATTGTCACCACGCGGGACAGGTTGGTCGAGATGATCCGGTTGTTATCTGCATTTGCGTCGGGATCAAGCTCGATCCCCAACCAGCCCATCCCGGTACAGACCCGGTCGCGCACAAGGCGTGAGTTCTCGCCAATGCCGCCGGTGAAGACCAGCGCATCGATACCGCCCAGAACCGCCGCCATCGCACCAAGTTCGCGCCGCAGACGGAAGGTGAAATAGCTGATCGCCTGTCGGCTTTCATGGGTGTCGGCCTTTTCCAGCGTGCGCATATCATTGGACAGACCCGACAGGCCCAGCAGGCCGGATTTTCGGAACAGCAGATCCGAGATTTCTGTGGCGCTCAGCCCCTCTTGCTCCATCAGGTACAGCACGACACCGGGATCAAGCTGACCGCAGCGGGTGCCCATCGGCAGCCCGTCCAAGGCCGAGAACCCCATGGTCGATCCGACTGAGCGCCCGCCGATCATCGCGCACATTGATGCCCCGTTGCCCAGATGCGCGACAACGACCCGGCCTTCATGCAGCAATGGCGCGGTATCCGCCATATGGCCCGAGATGTAGTCATAGCTGAGGCCGTGAAACCCGTAGCGACGTACACCTTTGTCATAATACTCGCGCGGCAGGGCGAAGACGTCATTCTCCCACGGGTGGTTGCGGTGAAAGGCGGTGTCGAAACAGGCGATCTGCGCCGCGTCGGGAAACCGTTCCATCGCCGCCCGCACCCCGGCCAGGTTATGCGGCTGGTGCAGCGGCGCGAAGGGCGAGAGTTTGTCCAGCGCCGCGATCGAGTCTGCGGTCAATGGCAAGGGCGTGTCGATATCCGGGCCTCCATGGACGACACGGTGCCCGACCGCCGACACCTGCGCGGACGGATAGGTTCGGCTGAGAAAGCCCAGAACCCAATCCAGCGCTGCTGCATGGTCCGGCGTCTCGCCCGGGCTGCCATTGGCCAGCGCCCTGCCGCTGGCCGATTTTGCCGTGACCGAGACGCTCGCCTCGCCGATGCGCTCGACGGTGCCGGTGCATTTCTCGACCGGGTCGCCGGGGGCAAGTTCGTAGAACCCGAACTTCAGCGAGGATGACCCGGCATTCAGCGTCACAACATGGGTCATGCCCGCCCCTTCCCAACTGCTGAGATGCGCGCCTGATGCAGCGCCGCCACTGCGCAAGACGCAAGCCGCGCCTTGTCGTCATCCGCACGGCTGGTCAGGATGATCGGCACTTTGGCCCCCATGACCACCCCTGCCCCTTCGGCATTGGCGATATAGGTCAGTTGCTTGGCCATCATGTTGCCCGCATCCAGATTGGGCACGACCAGAATATCGGTGCGGCCCGCAACCTCGGACACGATGCCTTTGGTGCGTGCGGCGGCAAGGCTGACCGCATTGTCCATCGCCAGCGGCCCATCGACCAAGCCGCCTTTGATCTGGCCACGCTCGGCCATCTTGGACAGAAGTGCCGCATCGACCGAAGACCGGATCGCCGGGTTCACCGTCTCAATAGCCGACAACACCCCGGCGCGGGGCTGTTCGATGCCCAGCGACAGCGCCAGATCGATGGCGTTCTGGGTGATGTCGATCTTGGTCTCAAGATCCGGTTCAATGTTGATCGCCGCATCGGTCACAAGCAAAGGCCGCGGCTGGCCGGGTACATCCATGACAAAGACATGGGTAAAGCGCCGACCGGTCCGCAGCCCCTGATCCCGGCGCAACGCTGCCTTGAGCAGCTCATCCGTGTGCAAATGCCCTTTCATCACGGCCTGCGCCCGCCCTTCGGCAACCAGATCAACGGCGGTGTGTGCCGCGCCAAGGTGATCCATCACCGGCAGAATCTCGAACGCGTCCAGCGACTGACCGATCTCACGCGCAGCGGCGTAGATTTTGTCCGGGTCACCGATCAGGATCGGTTGAATAATGGTCTCACGCGCCGCCAGCAGGGCCCCACCCAATGAGTTCGCCTCTTCCGGGGCGACAATTGCGGTTGGCATCGGGTCCAATGGGCGCACCCGTTCCAGAAGGGCGTCGAAATGGCGATGACGTTTGACCACCAGGCCGGGCAGATCAACCTCGGCAAAGGTCATCTGTTTTTCAGGCGCAATCACGACGGCCTGCCCGCGCAGGATCACGGCCCCATCCGATGCCCGCGTGACGCTGGTGTCAAACACAACCTCGCGGTTGTCGCGCTTTTCCACAACGGTGACTTTCGAGGTCAATTCGTCACCCGCATAGGCTTGCGCGACAAACTCGAAACTCTGGGATTTATACAGGGTGCCAGCGCCCGGCAGAACATTGCCCAGCACCGCCGAGACCAGCGCGCCGACAAAGATCGCGGGGGCCAGCGCCTCGGGCTCATTGTCGCCGTCACCGTCTTCATGCGCCAGATGCAGCGGGTTGTGATTGCCCGAATTGTTGGCGAAGACATAGAAATCGTCGACCGAGCAGCTGCGCGTGATTTCGCCGCTGTCCCCCACCCTGAGCTGATCGTATGGTTTGTTGTGATATTGCATGTTTTTCAGTTACCTACGACCCCAAGGCCGCCCATTTCCAAACAATCCGACCCGAGCGTCTTGCATTGTGTCAGCCAAGTCCAGCCGGAAGCAACCCGGTCGCCGGCAGCGTAGCATTGGCTGCTTAACGAATTTGCGACGTGTCTGCCCTTTGTTCACGCCCTGCGCCGCGTGTCGCCGCCCTTCTTGCGCATGGTCAGGCCGATGCGTTTGCGCGGCACATCCACTTCGACCACACGCACTTTGACAACCTGCCCGGTCTTGACCACCTCATGCGGGTCCTTGACGAAACGGTCCGCCAGTTGGCTGACATGCACCAGCCCGTCCTGATGCACACCGATATCAACAAACGCCCCGAAGGCCGCGACGTTGGTGACGGTGCCCTCCAGCATCATGCCGGGTTTCAGATCAGTGATCTCTTCCACCCCGTCCGTGAACGAGGCCGTGACGAAACTGGGGCGCGGGTCGCGGCCGGGTTTTTCCAATTCGGCAAAAATATCGCGCACGGTGGGCAGGCCGAACCTGTCATCCACGAATTGTTCCGCCCGCAGGCGTTTCAGGGCACCCTCATGCCCCATGATCTGCCGGATGTCCCGGCCACAGGCGGCGACCACACGGCGCGCGACGTCATACGCCTCGGGGTGAACCGAGGAGGCGTCCAGCGGCTCAGCCCCGTCCCGGATCCGCAGGAACCCGGCGCATTGTTCAAAGGCGCGGGGGCCAAGGCGGGCGACGTCCAGCAGATCCTTGCGCGACCGATATGGTCCATTGATGTCCCGGTGGCTGACGATGGCCTCGGCCTGCGCCGGACCCAGACCCGACACATGCGACAGCAGCGGGGCCGAGGCGGTGTTCAGATCAACCCCAACCGCGTTCACCACATCCTCGATCACGGTTGCAAGCGACTGCGACAGGCGGTGCTGATCCACGTCGTGCTGATACTGCCCGACGCCGATGGATTTCGGTTCGATCTTCACAAGTTCGGCCAGCGGGTCCTGCAACCGGCGGGCAATCGACACAGCCCCACGCAGCGAGACGTCCAGATCGGGAAATTCGCGCGCCGCCAGTTCCGAGGCGGAATAGACCGAAGCCCCGGCCTCGGACACCACAACCTTGGTGGGTGCTTTCACGCTCTTGGGCAACAGGCTGATCGCGTCGGCCACCATCCGTTCGGTTTCGCGGCTGGCGGTGCCATTGCCGATGGCAATCAGTTCGATCTGATGGGCCGAGATCAGGTTCACGATCGTCGCTTGCGCCCCGCGCAAATCGTTCTTGGGCTGAAACGGATAGAGCGTGTCCGTTGCCACAACCTTACCCGTTGCATCTACCACAGCCGCCTTAACCCCGGTTCGAATGCCGGGGTCCAGACCCAATGTAGGCCGCGCACCGGCTGGCGCTGCAAACAGCACATCCTTGAGGTTGCGGGAAAAGACCTGAATGGCCTCGTCCTGCGCCCGACTGCGCAGGTCGGCCATCAGTTCGACCATCATGCTGAGCGACAGCTTGACCCGCCAGGTCCAGCCCGCCACCTTGCGCAGCCACTTGTCGCCCGGCCCGTCGCCGCGCGTCTGCAAATGGGCGGCCACAATCGTCTCGGCCCGCCCTGCCCCAAATTCCGGTTCCGGCGCGATATCCAGCGTCACGATCCCCTCTTTCGAGGCGCGCAGCATCGCCAGCGCCCGGTGCGAGGGGACGTCTGCCCACAACTCGGAATGGTCGAAATAGTCGCTGAACTTGGCGCCTTCGTTTTCCTTGCCCTCAATGACCTTGGCACTCAGATACGCCTCGCGCTGCATGAAGCCGCGTAACTCGCCCAAAAGGGCGGCGTTTTCGGTCAGCCGTTCGGTCAGAATATCCCGCGCCCCGTTTAGCGCGTCGCGCGGCGTAGGCACGGCGTCAGTAATATACCCGTTTGCCAGCGCCTCGGGATCAGCGAACCGATCCGCAAGGATGGCATCGGCCAGAGGCTCCAACCCGTTTTCGCGGGCGATCATCGCCTTGGTGCGGCGTTTGGGCTTATAGGGCAGATAGATGTCTTCAAGCTGCGCCTTGGTGTCGGCCTGTGCGATGGATTTGGCCAGATCGTCGCTCAGCTTGCCTTGATCCTTGATCGATTTCAGAATCGTGTCACGCCGCGCCTCAAGTTCGCGCAAATAGGTCAGGCGGTCGGACAGGGTGCGCAGCTGACCGTCATCCAGCCCGCCCGTTGCCTCTTTCCGATACCGCGCCACAAACGGCACCGTTGCACCGTCATCCAGCAGTTTGACGGCTGCATTCACCTGTTCGGGGCGGGCTTGAATCTCGGTGGCGATGGTGCGGGCGATACGGTCCAATGGGGCCTCCTGAAATCAAGTTGGACGCACTTCTTAGACAGCCCGTCCCACAAGGGAAAGAGGCCCCGAAACTTTTATCAGGAGCCCGCCTTCTGTGCTGCCTCGCGCATCTGGCTGAGGGTCTGGCGCGGGGTCAGCGCCTCAGCTGAGATGTTCAGATCCAGAACCGCCCCGCTGTCCGACGCCAGCGCCCGTTCGAACGCGGCCTCGAACTCCTCGGTCCGCTCGACCCGCTCGGCATGGTAGCCGTAGGACCGCGCGAGTGCCGCGAAATCCGGGTTCTCCAACGTCGTGCCCGAGACGCGGGCGGGATAGGCTTTTTCCTGATGCATCCGAATGGTGCCGTATGTGCCGTTGTTGAGGATCAAAACGATAGGCTGGGCCCCGGCCTGCATGGCGGTTCCAAGCTCTTGACAGTTCATCTGAAAATCACCATCCCCGGCAAAACAGACAACAGTCCGGTCGGGATGCGCGACCTTGGCGGCAACGGCAGCCGGAAGCCCATAGCCCATCGCCCCGGATTGCGGAGCCAGCAGCCGCTGGTTCGGGCCGTACTTGAAGAACTTGTTCGGCCAGACGGTAAAGTTGCCTGCGCCATTGGTCAGGATCGCATCCTCGGGCAAACGGTCTCGCAGATAAGCCGAGACCTTGCCCATATCCACGGGGCTGGGCAGGTCGGGCAGATCGAAAAACGCCTCATAATCCGCGCGGGCTCTGGCCCGCCAGTCCGCCCAGCTGCCTTGCACATCCTGTTGCGACATGGCCTGAGCAAAGGCATTCGGGCCGGATTGGACACCTAGGTCAGCAATGTAGACCTTTCCGATCTCGCGGTCCGAGGCGTGCACATGGATCAGCGTCTGATCCGGTTTGGGCACGTTTAGCAAGGTGTAGCCATCGGTTGTCATCTCTCCGAACCGCACGCCAATGGCCAGAATCACATCGGCACCCTGGATCTGTGCTCGAGTCGCCGGTGTCATGCCGGTCCCGGCGTCACCCACATAGCTGGGCGAGTGGTTGTCCAGAATGTCCTGAAACCGGAAGGCGGCGATCACCGGAATATCGGCGACTTCGGCAAATCGCTGCAAAGCCGCGCTGCCCTCGGCCCGCCAGCCACCACCACCAATCAGGATCAGCGGGCGTTTTGCGGTCGAGAGTTTGGACACAACCGCCGCAATCGCGTCGGGCGTTGGGCCGGGTTCGTGAACCGGCGCAGGGCCCGTCAACGCGGGGACGTCTGTTACATCGGTCAGCATATCCTCGGGCAAGGCGACAACCACTGGGCCGGGGCGGCCTGATATTGCGGTGGTCCAGGCGCGGGCGATGATCTCGGGGATGCGGTCCACCGCCTCAATCTCGGTTACCCATTTGGCGACAGTGCCGAAATAGGCGCGATAGTCGATCTCCTGAAACGCCTCGCGCCCTTTCATATCCGTACCGACCTGCCCCACGAACAGGATCATCGGGGCGCTATCCTGCATCGCCGTGTGCACCCCGATCGAGGCATTGGTCGCGCCCGGTCCGCGGGTCACAAAGCAGATACCGGGCTGACCGGTCAGCTTGCCGTAAGCCGAAGCCATAAACGCAGCACCACCTTCATTCCGGCATAAGGTGAAATCCAGCGCGCCGTTTGTATCCCGCCTTGTGCTGCTTGTGTCATGCAGCGCATCCAGAACTGCCAGATAGCTTTCACCGGGAACGCCAAAACTGTGCCGCGCCCCAAGCGCCTGCAGGCATTCCACCAGTACCACACCGCCATTTCTTTGCGTCATCTCGGATCTGTCCCTCGAACCTGTCTGCGGCATTGCGCAGTCTCTGACGGGCAACTTGACCTAAGGACGCGGCATACGCAAACGGGGAAATTCCTGATTTTGCGGTTTTGATATTTGGGGTCGCATTGCGCGCGAGGGTTTCATCCTAAGGATCAAAAGGACTTAGAGCTATTTGGTTTTTAATAATCATTATTTCGGATTTTTGCGCGCTACATTGGGCGGGTGTGTTGGACAGGCAAACCGGATGCAGGCGATTTACTCAAAGGCCTCTGGCTCCAGGTCCTGCCAAAAGGCAAAGATTGCCGCCGCGTTCAGACCAGAACGCCACCCATGTGCGCGGAAATGCTCTCGGTCCAGGTCATTGTCCAGGCCGGCCAGAAACAAACGCTTGTCGGCATCTCTCTGCGTGGGGTTTCGCCGCGAAACCAGCTCCTCGACGATCGAGAGTTTTCGCGCCCTTTCGGATCGCTCAGCCACCCGCGCGGCATAGGCGCGATCTTCCTCAGCCCGTTCTTCCTGACGCTGTTCCGCCGCGGCCAGAGCCTCAGGGCTTGGCTCTGGTTTCGGGTCCGGATCGGGTGGCTGGTAATCATCGCGCAGCGCAGCCGATAGGTAGCCCAGCGTTGATTTCACGCCCCCCTGCCCGCTTACATAGTCCAGCTTTTGCCGCACATAGTCTTCCCCATGTTCTGCAATCCATTGCCGCGCCAACCTGTCCGAGACCCCCTGATCGCGCAGTGTCTTGTAGATCGGCAGGTTGCGAACGCCGTCGCTGTCATCAATCTCGAACATCGCTTTCTGTGGATTGCCCTTGATACGGAATCGGATGTCCGTGACGGTGCGACCCTTCTTCTTGAATTCCGGTTCAATCAGAATGTCCGAGCTTTTGTTCACCTCGGCCACCGCCGGTTTGATGATCTTGGCGTTCAGATGCTTGAAGCTGCTGTAATAGTCGCTGCCATCCACGCCCATCAACTTGCGGAACACGTCCAGCGCCCACCACCCTGTCGAGCCCGTTCTGACGAAGCGATAGCAATTCTCATACAATGCCAGGCCATGGCCTGAGCTGAAATTCCTCTGAATCTGCACATTGATGAGGGCATAGATCTTGGGGTCATAAAGCTTCTGCGCCAACGCCGGGGAATAGGCATATTCGCACACCCCGTTCTTCAGCTTGGCAAAACTCAGCAAGGACGAGACGCCCCATTCCTGACGGCCCTGTTCATCCAGCATATCCCACTCGGCTACGGTTTCAGCCAAAGCGCGCAGGCTGGCGCGCAGTGTATCGAAGTCGTTGGAATTGTAGCCGACCATCATGGCCAGGGTTCTGGCATCGATCGTATGGGTGGGGGCTGAGGTCAGCGCATCATAGGCATTCAGCAACAACACGTTGGACAGCTTACGCTGCAACAGCGTTAGCTTGCCGCTGATATGAATCGCGGCGACATTCTTTTTAACCGTCTCGCGGCGCAGCGCACCAGAGAGGGTATCCATGTCCAATAATGTATCCGGCATGATTCTGCCTGACTGCTCGTTTTGATATTTGTGCCATGAAAGGTACCCAATGATCAATCTTCTTTGGGTGCCCAAATACAGGATGAAAGGAATCCCGTAGACAGGTACCTAATGACTCTGCACCGAGAGTTATCCCCAGGGCAGGGACTCGGCGAAGACTGGATGCCACTCAAAACGACTCGTCAACCTGTTCCGAGGGGCAGGATTAGGCTCTGATTTCGCCTGTTTTTTCGAATACCGCGAATCGGCCCCCCTCTTCCCGGATTCTGGCGCTTTTCGTCCTGCAAACAGGAACCTATTGTCCTGAAAACGGGTTCCTTTCGTACCGTATTGAGGTCCGGTAGTACATTCATCTCATTGTTATTATTAGTAGTTTTGGGCCCAAAGAATCTAAAACTTCTAAATAGAATAAACTCTTTGTTGCGCCTTTTTCTGTTTTAAGAATTGGTTTCGCGACGAAACTCGGTCAATTGATGTATTTCTGTGGAAAAAAACGCAATCAAGGATAGCCGCCAGACAAAATGTTCGCTACATTTTGGAATATACGCTGGTAAGGCGAACATTATCCGAGGCATCGACAGTGAACAAATCCAACCAACCTCCCGTGCCGCCCTATTTGAATCTTGATCCAGAGGTCGCGGCAACCAAGTTGCCTGATCCTATCGGGACATCTCGATTCGCAAAAGCGGCCACATTCTGCGCCAAGGGACGAGAAGACCTTGCCCGCCGTGGCTATGCCCCTGACGGAGAGAAACGGCTGCGGCGGTTTTCCATTTGGGAAATCACCAAGTATCTTATTCCAGTCGCCCCCGCCCATCTGAGACGGGTTCTGAAGGCCAATCCCGACCTGCCCCAGGGTGAGGGTGAGGCCGGATCCAAATGGTTCACTTTGGAAGAGGTTCTGACCCTGCGCCAGCATTTCGCTGCTGAAGGCGTCAGCACAAAGGAATATCTGCCGTATCGTCCGGAGGGCCTTCCGGCAAAGGTTGTCGCCGTCGCCAACTTCAAGGGTGGTGTTGGAAAGACCTCGACCGCCGCTCATCTGGCAATGTCCGCCGCGCTGGACGGCTACAAGGTTCTCGTGATTGATTTGGACAGCCAGGGGTCCATGACCTCGATCCTTGGTGGTCGCGTCGCGGATGAGTGGCAAACGGTTTTTCCATTGATCGCCAAAGACTATGCGCGCGCCGTGCAAGAGGAAAACAGGGTTCGCAGCGCGGCGGGTCAACCCGAAATCCCCTTGGACGAAACGCTACAAGAGGCCCTGACCACCCTGCCCCGCGATGTCATTCAACAGACGCACTGGCCCAATATCGATCTGATCGGCGCGCAGCTGAACCTGTATTGGGCCGAGTTCCAGATTCCCGTCTGGCGCATGGGCCTGCGCAGCTGGCCTCTTTGGGATGGGTTGACGAACTTCCTGCAGGACGAGGGCGTCCTGAGTGATTACGACATCGTATTCCTCGATACCCCTCCTGCACTTGGGTACCTAACGATCAATGCGCTGGCCGCGGCGGATATTCTGCTGGTGCCCCTTGGGGCGTCATTCCTGGAGTTTGATTCGACGGGCCGGTTCTTCGATATGCTGTATACGACTTTTGCCAGCATCGAAGATGGCGAGAATGCCGCGCAACGGGCGGCAGGTTTACCCGAACTTAAGTTCGAGTGGGATGTAGTCCGGGCAATCATCACACGCTTTGACGCCAGTCAGCAGACCGACATGGCAAATGTCATACAAGCATATTTCGGGGACTTCATGAATGCCTACCGTCAAGATTATACCGCTTTGGTCGGGCAGGCGGGAGAGCAAGTGAACGGGATTTACGAAGCGGATTACCGCGATTTCAACCGCGACACCTATGTGCGAGGCCGCGAGACCTTTGACCGGACCTATGCGGAATTCAAAGAGGTTCTGATCGGGTGCTGGTGGCGCGATGCTCAGATGGGAGGAGAGGCAGATGGCTAAACGCAGAAGACTGACCGCCCCGGACACGGCGGAATTGGAACAGCTCGAGGCTGGTTTCGTCGCGAAACCTTCGATCAGCCCGTTTGATACAAAATCCCCGGCACCGCCGATTGCACAGGTTGCGGCCGAGGCTGCGTCTTTGAACGGGATGGCTGCGGTGACGGACCGGGTTGCACTGGCGCAGGACCAAACCGATGCCGCCGCCTGGCGCGATGCAAAAGACGCTGGTCTGGTGGCGCAAAAGCTGCCCTTGGACGATATTGATGCCGACTACATCCGACGGGACCGCATGGTCGAGGATGAAGAGGCGATGGCCGAGTTGCTGGAGTCCTTGCGCGTCCACGGCCTGCGCACACCGATCGAGGTTACACCGGACGGTGAAGGGTATGGTCTCATTTCCGGGTTTAGGCGCCTCGATGCCTTTCGGCGTCTGGCCAAAACCGATCCGAGATTTGCGGCGATCCCGGCCTTTGTGCGCAACGCCGAGACAGGGCAGGGTGCCTATGTTTCGATGGTCGAAGAGAACGAACTGCGCGCCAACCTGAGCCCGTATGAGCGCGGTCGGATCGCTGTTCTGGCCGCAGGGCAGGGGGTTTTCGACTCCACCGAAGCCGCAGTGGACGTCTTGTTTGCAGCGGCGTCCAAGGCCAAACGTTCCAAGGTGCGCAGCTTTGCCAGTGTTCACGAGGCGCTGGGGGATTTGCTGCAGCATCCCATCGCCTTGACCGAGAAGGCTGGTCTGAAGCTCGCGGCCGCATTGCGGGATGGGGCACAAGCCAAACTGCGGCAGGCCCTGGCAGGTGCAGATGTTCTGGATGCCAAGGCGGAATGGTCCTTGCTGGAAAATGCGCTCAGGGACGCGCCCGAACCGTCCAGAGACAAAACGCGTGGCGGGCGGCCGCAACAGGTTGAGCGTTTGGCACCGGTCAGTCTTCCGGGTGGTGGCGAAATTCAGGCAGAGGTCTCGGCAGGCGAACTGCGCCTTCGTATTCGCGGGCGCAACCTGTCTGCAGCTGATGCGGCGCGCATCGTCGAGCAGATTGCAGAGCACATGCTCTGACCTCGGTTTCGCAACGAAACCAAGGGGCAATCTAGACGACTAGTTCCAACTTGGTTTGGGCCCTTCATTAAAGGTTTTAAGTTGTGCGCATTAATGCCAGAAAAAGAGCATTATACGCATCGCCTCGTTGTTTGAGAATGCGTCCCAAAAACCGGCGAAAATTCAACTCAAAGACTGTCGCGGAGCAAAGAAAACTGGAAGGCGCGGGGTGTGATGCGCTGATATTGAACGCGACCAATCAATAAGGTCGTCGATACAGGTTTGAGCAAAAACTGGGCGAATGGTGTCAATTCGCCCAGGATTTAAGCAGATAGACAGGAGAATCGGCAGGTCCAGGGCGCAGTTCATAGAGTTCGCTGCGACAGGCGGCGACAAATTTCCCGCAGCCTTGAAGCATGAGCCATTCCCATCACCCAGACCATCCCGATATCGTCCCCCAATTTGGCCAATCCGCCCCGTGCCGTGGGCAGGGTCTTTTTGTCCAGCAAGGCACTGGGCCGCAAAACAGTCATTGACGGGTTCCAGCAGTCAGGCTCGTTCAAATGCCTTTTCCCGCGCGCGCAGGACCTGGGTCTGGAGGCCATTTTGCTTAACACGGCCGGTGGGATCACCGGCGGCGACCAGTTCCGCTTTATCGGGCAGGTGGCCCCTGACACGACAGTGACTTTGACAACCCAGGCGTGTGAGCGGGCTTACAAGGCGCAGCCCGATCAAGTTGGTACCGTCAGAAACACGATCAAGGTGGGCAGAGGCGCGCGTTTGAACTGGCTGCCACAAGAGACGATCCTCTATGACAACAGCGCTCTGCACCGGCGTCTGATCGTCGATCTCGATCCTGGCGCGCAGGCGCTGGTGGTCGAGCCGATGATCTTCGGGCGGCAGGCCATGGGCGAAACCCTCGGCGACATACGCTTGTGGGACCACATCGAACTCCGCCTCGGAAATCAGCCACTGTTTCTGGACGCAATCCGGTTTGAAGGTGATCTGAATGCGCATCTTGGCAGGCCCGACATTGGGGGCGGGGCAGGGGCTATGGCGTTGGTCATTCTGGCCTCGACCTCGGCAGGCGGACATCTGCAAGCAGTGCGGGAAATACTGCCGGACACCGGAGGTGTCAGCCTTATCCGCGAAGGCCTGATGGTGGTTCGGATACTGGCGCCCAGCGGGTTCGCGTTGCGCCGCATTTTGCTGCCGGTCCTGCGACGGCTGAATTCCGAAACTCTCCCACGATGCTGGATGCTGTGACATGAACCTGACCCCGCGTGAAAAAGACAAACTGCTGATCGCCATGGCCGCCGAGGTCGCCCGCAAGCGTTTGGCGCGGGGCGTCAAGCTGAACCACCCCGAGGCGATTGCTTTGATCACCGATGCGGTGGTCGAAGGCGCGCGGGATGGGCGCTCGGTCGCTGACATGATGCAGGCCGGGGCCGAAGTCATCACACGCGATCAATGCATGGAGGGCGTGCCCGAGATGATCCACGACGTACAGGTCGAGGCCACGTTTCCGGACGGAACCAAGCTTGTGACCGTCCACAACCCTATTCGCTAACCCATACAGGAGGTCCAAATGAACCGCATGCTGTTTCCCGCCCTTGTCCTGTCCGGCCCGGCGCTGGCCCACTCGGACACCCATATTCACGCTCATGGCAGCGACTACGTCGCGTTGGGTGTTGGGCTGGCCCTGATCGCGCTGGTCGCCATCACTCTGATATCCAAACTGCCCAAATGATCCCGGGCGAGGTCATTCCGGCGAAGGGGTCGCTGACGCTCAATGCCGGGCGCAGCAGTCGTTTGATTGCGGTTGCAAATACGGGTGATCGCCCGGTTCAGGTTGGCAGCCATTATCACTTTGCCGAGGCGAACTCGGCGCTTGATTTTGATCGCTATGCCGCATTGGGGATGCGGCTTGATATTCCGGCCGGGACAGCCGTGCGGTTCGAGCCGGGGCAAACGCGCGAGGTCATGCTGGTTCCGTACGAGGGGCGTCGGCACATTTACGGTTTCAACATGCATATCATGGGGGCTTTGAGAGATGCCGGGCAAGATCAGCCGTAGTGATTATGCCGCCATGTTCGGGCCAACGGTGGGCGACAGGGTGCGTCTGGCCGATACCGATCTGATTATCGAGGTTGAACAGGACCTGATCGTGGATCGCGCCACAGCGGCCCGGTTCACCGAAACCGGGCATCGCAACGCGGTCTATGGCGAAGAGGTCAAGTTTGGTGGCGGCAAGGTGATCCGCGACGGGATGGGGCAGTCTCAGGTCACGCGGGCCGAGGGGGCCGTGGATACGGTCATCACCAACGCGCTGATCGTCGATCACTCGGGCATATACAAGGCGGATGTGGGCCTGAAAGACGGGCGCATTGCGAAGATCGGCAAGGCCGGAAACCCGGATACGCAGCCCGGTGTCGACATTGTCATCGGACCGGGGACCGAGGTTATAGCGGGCGAGGGGCGCATTCTGACCGCCGGTGGTTTCGACAGCCATATCCACTTCATTTGCCCGCAACAAATCGAAGACGCGCTACACTCTGGCCTGACGACCATGCTGGGTGGTGGCACCGGCCCGGCCCATGGCACTTTGGCCACCACATGCACCCCCGGCCCCTGGCATATCGGGCGGATGTTGCAGGCGGCGGACGCCTTTCCGATGAACCTGGCCTTTGCGGGCAAGGGCAACGCTTCGCTGCCCGCCGCAATTGAGGAACAGGTCAAGGGCGGGGCCTGCGCGTTGAAACTGCACGAAGATTGGGGGACGACGCCCGCCGCCATCGACTGCTGCCTGTCTGTGGCGGATGCGATGGACGTGCAGGTAATGATCCACACCGATACGCTGAACGAATCCGGTTTCGTGGAAAACACGGTGGCTGCGATGAAAGGCCGGACGATCCATGCCTTCCACACCGAAGGCGCAGGTGGCGGCCATGCGCCGGACATCATCAAGATCTGCGGCGAGAACCATGTTCTGCCCTCATCCACCAACCCGACGCGGCCCTTCACGGTGAACACGGTTGAAGAGCATCTGGATATGTTGATGGTCTGCCACCACCTCGACAAATCCATCCCCGAGGATGTGGCCTTTGCCGAAAGCCGCATCCGGCGCGAGACCATCGCTGCCGAGGATATCCTGCACGACATGGGCGCGTTCAGCATCATTGCGTCCGACAGTCAGGCCATGGGCCGGGTGGGGGAGGTGCTGATCCGCACCTGGCAAACAGCCGACAAGATGAAGAAGCAACGCGGGCGCCTGCCCGAGGAAACCGGCGACAACGACAACCTGCGCGTTCGTCGCTACATTGCGAAATACACCATCAATCCAGCCATCGCACATGGCCTGAGCCATGAAATTGGCAGTATCGAAGAAGGCAAACGCGCCGATCTGGTGCTGTGGAACCCTGCGTTTTTCGGGGTGAAGCCCGAGATGATTTTGCTGGGTGGCACCATCGCCTGTGCACAGATGGGGGACCCGAACGCCTCGATCCCGACACCGCAGCCGGTCTATAGCCGTCCGATGTTCGGGGCCTATGGCCGCTCGGTCGAGCATTCGGCGATCACCTTTGTCTCGGCAGCGGCACAGGCCGACGGGATTGGTGACGCGCTTGGTTTGGCCAAACAAACGGTTGCCGTGCGAAACA
Source organism: Ruegeria sp. AP12 (assembly GCF_056540025.1). Classification (NCBI taxonomy): domain Bacteria; kingdom Pseudomonadati; phylum Pseudomonadota; class Alphaproteobacteria; order Rhodobacterales; family Roseobacteraceae; genus Ruegeria; species Ruegeria sp. AP12. Next base: position 298,509 of record NZ_JBQFVZ010000005.1, on the reverse strand, counting down.
CGCGAAACATCGGCAAGCGGGACCTGTTGCTGAACGATGCAACACCCCATGTCGAGGTCGATCCCGAAACCTATGAGGTCCGCGCAGATGGCGAATTGCTGACTTGCCAACCGGCCGAGGTTTTGCCGATGGCGCAACGCTATTTCATGTTCTGAGATTGGAAGAGGCCCGATGACACCCGATATAAAAACCGCCCGCATCTATCACAATCACACCCATGCCCCCGCCCACGCGCAGGTTTCGCTGGACTATGACGGCAGGTTCCTGCGCCGCAAGATGCTGGCCACCGATGATGGTGAGGCGTTTCTGGTCGATCTGGCGCAGACGCTGTCGCTGGATCACGGCGGCGTTCTTGTTCTGGAGGATGGGCGCGAGATCGAAGTGGTGGCCGCGCCCGAAGATCTGCTGGAAGTCACCGGAGACAACCTGCTGCGCCTGGCCTGGCATATCGGCAACCGCCACACGCCCTGTCAGATCGAACCGGGCCGTTTGCTGATCCAGCGCGATCATGTGATCCGGGACATGCTGGACAAACTGGGTGCCACCACGCGCGAGGTTGTGGAACCCTTCACCCCGGAAGGCGGGGCTTACGGACACGGCAGGACCCATGGTCACGCCCACTGACGCCGATATCCTGACGCTGAACCAGTGGCTGTCACCCGCCTATCCGGTGGGCGGGTTCGCCTATTCGCACGGGCTGGAATGGGCCATCGATAGCGGGGCCGTGACGGATGCCAACAGCGCGGGCGCGTGGATTTCGGATGTGCTGAACCATGGCTCGGGCCGGAATGACGCTTTGTTTCTTGTGGCGGCTTTTAAGGCCAACTCGAAGAAGGAACTGACCGAGATCGACGCAACGGCACGCGCCTTCTGCGCCTCGTCCGAGCGGTTGATGGAAACGCGGCTTTTGGGTGAGGCGTTCTGTGGTGTCACTGCACAGGTTTGGGAGGTGGATCTGGCCGACCTGACCTATCCGGTTGCGGTCGGACGTGCCGCGCGTTTGCATGGTTTGCCTCTGCCCCTGACCACACAGATGTTCGTGCAATCCTTCATGTCGAACCTTGTGGCATGTGCCACGCGGCTGGTTCCGCTGGGCCAGACCGAGGCGCAACGGCTGATCCGAGAGCTGACACCGCTATGCTCCAGACTGGCGACCGAAGCGCAGGATCAAGGGCTCGAAACGCTTAGCTCGACCGCGTTTCTGTCCGATATCGCGTCAATGAAACATGAAACCCAATATTCAAGGATGTTCCGAACATGACCCAGATGAATGGCCCTTTGCGGGTTGGGATTGGCGGCCCGGTTGGGGCTGGAAAGACAACGCTGACAGCCGCCTTGTCCGAGGCGTTGCGCGATACGCATTCGGTTGGTGTGATCACTAATGATATCTACACACAGGAAGACGCCGAGGCCCTGATGCGGATGCAAATCCTGCCGCAGGACCGGATTATCGGCGTGGAAACAGGCGGTTGCCCCCACACTGCGATCCGCGAGGATGCTTCGATCAATCTGGCAGCAGTGGCCGAGATGCAAATGCGCCACCCGGATGTTGAACTTGTGCTGATCGAAAGCGGTGGCGACAACCTGTCGGCGACCTTCAGCCCTGAACTGGCGGATGTGACGCTTTACGTGATCGACGTGGCGGCGGGTGAGGAGATCCCGCGCAAAGGTGGGCCAGCGATCACGAAATCTGACGTTCTGATCATCAACAAAACCGATCTGGCCCCGCATGTGGGCGCGTCGCTTGAGGTGATGGAACGCGACGCGACCAGAATGCGCAATGGCCGCCCGTTTGTGTTCTCGTCATTGCGGCAAAGGGAAGGAATCGGTGCGATTGTCGAACTTCTTACGTCGATCGGCGGGCTCAGGGCGCCCGACGCGGCGTGATGGTCTGACCGTCGTGCTGACAGCGGGCCTGCAATAACTCTACAGCCAGATCAAAAGGCGCGACGTTGTTTTCCGCGCGGGCTGTCAAATGCGCGCCTTCCAGCAAGGCAAGGGTCGCGCGGGCCTCGGCCGGGGGGCGGTCCAAATTGCGGATGCTGTTGTCCTTCTGCGCAAGCTCAAAAATTCCCGTCAGACGGGCCACCATCATGGCGCGGAAGTCGTTGATTTTCTGGACGACCTCGTCTGACAGGCTTTCACGACTGCTGATCAGCGCGACACACAGGCAGAGCGTTTTGCCATCGTTCAACGCATCCCGGTACAATGCGATAACGGATAGCAGACGTTGCGCGGCAGTGGGGCAGGTTTCGTCGATCCGGTCGCATTCGTCTTGCAAGGTTGCGTGATAGCGCTCCATCAGGGCAACCGAGAGGGCGGCCTTGGTCGGAAAGTGATAGTGGATCGACGCCTTGCGGATACCGACTGCATTGGCCAGATCGGCATAGCTGAACCCATCGAAACCGCGCGAGCGGGCGGCGTGTTCGGCGACATCCAGAAGGGCGGTTTTGGTGTCTGGTCTCATAGTGTCTCAAACCTTTTCCTGCAAAAGCCGCGCGGCAACATGGTCTGCCGCTTCCAATGCGCCTTCCAGATAGCCGCCAAACTGCGGGGCCACTTCGGTTCCGGCAAAGATCAGACGGTTGTCCCAAAGCCGCTCCAGCGCATGGGGCAGACCATAGGTGGGGTGGCTGAACAGCGGGTGTTGATCCTCTTCCACGGCGGTAAACGGGTCGGCGGACCAGTCTTTGATCTGCACATCCAGCGGCTGCGCGGCCTCAGTCCCGAACAAGCGGGTCAGTTGTTCCGTTATCATCTTGCGCAGACGCTGTTGATCTGTGCGCGCATGCGGCGGCGTTCCGATGAAGCCGAACACCGCATAAGGGCCGGTTTCAGCGGGCGAGGCATCGTGGATCTCGACCATCGGGCCCCGGCGGCTCATGGCATCACCCGACAGCCCGGCCTTGCGCCAAAACGGCGTGTCATAGATCGCAAGGGCCTTGGCTTGACCGGCCATCCACGTGGGGACGGCTGCCATTGCATTTGTGGCGGCTTCTGGCAGGGCTGGCGTGAAGGACATGCGCATCGCGACCCGAGGGGGCAGGGCCAGCACAACTTGCCTCGCGCCGAAGGTCAGACCGTTCCGGCTGGTGGCGATCACACCATCATCGGTGCGCTGCAATGTCTGGATTGGGGTCGCGCGATATATGCGGTCGGGATCAACCTGCTTCGCCAAGCCATCGATCAGTGCGCCGAACCCTTGGTCCACCCGCAAAGACCCCTGCATCGACGAAAACCCGCGCCCGCGCAGGACACGGCCCTGCTCGTCCTCATAAGTCAGCTCGCCCGCGGAATACTGTTCGAATGCGACTAACCCCAACCGAGCGATCAGCGCTGCGATCCGGGGCTGCCCGGGCCAAAACCATGCTGGGCCAAGGTCAAACCCCGCGCTGCCGTTGTGGTGGGTCAGGATACGGCCTCCCAAACGGTCGCGCCCCTCGACCAGTGCAAAATCCTGCCCTTGCCGCGCCAGTTGCGCGGCAAGGCTGAGACCTGACAAACCTGCGCCGATGATCAGTGTCTGGGTGTCCAGCGTAAGGTTGTGCCTCACGGTTTCGGCCCCCGATCACACTGCAGGAGGTTGCGCAAAGGGCAAATGCCCGGTTTTCATCCAGACCTTCGCGCCGTCTGGGCCAGCAACCGCCGACAGGGTTTCACCTTCAGGCAAACGCAACCAGGCGTTTTTGGCCAGTTGGTCCCCACCCGCTGTAATCTGTCCATCGATCACCAGCACCTCATGCCCGCCGCTGGCGTCCGAGATCAATTCAGCGCCCGGATCAAGATGGCTATAGGTGACAACCTCGCGCGCGTCCTCATGCAGGGTTGCGGTTGCCACACCGTTGACGGGCGTTCCAGGCTCATCCGCCATGGTTTTGCGAAACTGCGTGCGGTCATCCATATCGAATTGCCAGAGTTTGACGAAGATCGTGCAGCCGGGGGCAGAGCCGGGCGTGTGGGATGAGGTCGGCGGGTTGCGCACATAGGTCCCTGCCGGGAAGTCGCCATGTTCATCCTGAAACACGCCGTCCAGCACGATGAATTCCTCTCCGCCCGTATGGGTATGGGCCGAGAACGAACTGCCGGGGGCGTAGCGCACGATTGTCGTGGCACGTGCCACTTCTCCGCCTATCCGGTCCAGCATACGGCGATCAACGCCTTTCATCGGCGAAGGCTGCCAGTCCAATCGATCAGAATGAACGACAACGCGGGCAGAGAAATCTGAGTTCAGTTCCATAACGGTTTTCCCTTTTTTGGACGGACCACGGCTGTGGGATATGTTTGAGATAAACTATCTACTACTAGGTAGGGAAATTTCAAGTATCAGTTCCAAATACTCACTTCCGACTTCAAAAACCTGTGGGATTGATCTCAGATCACCCGTGCGCGAGGGCCGCCGCCAGATGATCGATCAAAGCCCGAATGCGGGCCGTCAGGTGCCGGTTGGGCGGGTAGGTGGCATAGAGGCCCAAGACTGCGGTCTCCTGCGCCTCAAGGATAAGCTGCAACCGCCCGTCCGCCAGAAAGGGCCGGGCAGTATAAAGTGGGACGCGACCGATACCCAGCCCGTCCGCCGCCATATTGGCCACTGCGCGCGGGGAATTGGCGCGGAAATTTCCGGATACCGGCACCATGATGTCCCCGTCCGGCCCTTTGAGCGCCCAGCTGTCGATCACATTGCCGGTCGTTTGCAGCAGGCAATTATGCTCTGACAGATCCTCGGGTACATCCGGCGCGCCGAACCGGGCCAGATAATCGGGCGCGGCGCAGCAGACGATCCGCATATCTGTCAGTTTGCGCGCGACCAGGGTTGAATCCTTCAGCCCACCGAAACGGATGGCCAGGTCAAAGCCTTCATCCACCAATGAGACGTGGTGATCGGACAGGTGCAGCTCGATCACGACATTCGGATGTGCGTCCTGAAACGGTTTCAAAAGATGGACCAGTTCCGCCGACCCATAGCCGGTCGGGGCCGTGATACGGATGCGGCCTGCCAGCTCGGTCTGGCGTTGCTGCACCAGCCCCTCCAGCTCCTCAAACTGTTCCAACAAAGGCAGGCACCGTTCGAAATAGGCTTTGCCGGTGTCGGTCAGGGTCACGCTGCGGGTGGTGCGGTGGAACAGTTGCGCATTCAGGCGCTGTTCCAGCTGGCCGACATATTTGCTGGCCAGTTTGGTGCTGATCCCAACCTGCCGCGCACCGTCGGTGAACGAGTTGTGGCTGGCCACGGCCACAAAGGTGCGCATTCCGATGATCGTGTCCATTGTCTACAAAACGTTCATAGTTATTCACCAGTTGAGTATATTATAGTTTAGATGCGGGCAAGTTAGCTTGGGGTTCAGTGACAATCGCCAAAATAAGGAATCCCCCATGTCCCAGACCCTCCGCATTCACAGCTTTCCGCTTTCGGGCCACGCGCACCGGGCCGTTTTGTTCGCAAATCTCGCCGGCCTGCCGCATCGGGTGATTGATGTGGACCTGCCGGGCGGGGCGCATAAACAGGATGACTTTCTGGCCATGAACCCGGCAGGGCAGGTGCCGGTTCTGGAAGATGGTGAGGTGATCATCTGCGACAGCAACGCCATCCTCGTGTATCTGGCGCGCAAATATGCGCCTGACTACCTGCCCAATGACCCCGTGCTTGAGGCCGAGGTGCAGAAGTTCCTGACCCTCGCCGCTGGTGAGATCGCCTTTGGCCCCGCAGCGGCCCGGTTGATCAACGTGTTCAACGCACCGCTGGACAAGGCGTTCACCCACGCGACGGCGGCCAGGGTTCTGGGCAAGCTGGACGCGCATCTGCAAGGGCGCGACTGGCTGGTGGGCGACCGCCCGACCATCGCCGACGTGGCGATCTACAGCTATACCGCCCATGCGCCCGAGGGTGACGTCTCGTTGGATCCATACCCGAATGTCCGCCGTCTTTTGGCGAATATTGAGGCGCTGGACGGCTTTGTCCCGATGCCCAAGACCGCAGCCGGTCTGAACGCCGCCTGACGCGGTTCGGGCCCATGACAAAACCGGCCGTGCGATGCCACGGCCGGGCCCTCAAACCCATGCGAGGCCCCCGATGAATGCCACCGGACAAACCGCCAAATCCCCGTTTCACCGCGGCGAACGCGAGATGCAGACACGTATTGGCAAGCGCGAGCGGATGGAGAAAATCGGCCGCACCGTCATACGCCCCTACATGCCGGATCAGCATCGTGAGTTCTTCGGCAAACTGCCCTTTGTCGTGCTGGGCAGCGTTGATCCGCAGGGCTGGCCCTGGGCCTCGATCCTGTCGGGGCGGCCCGGGTTTCTGTCCACGCCAACCGAAACTTTGCTGGACGTTCAGGCCCAACCGCATCCGGATGATCCGCTTAAAGCGGCCCTTGAAACCGCAGCACCGATCGGAGTGGTCGGGGTCGAGTTGTCGACCCGTCGGCGCAACCGGATGAATGCGACGGTGCAAGAGGTGTCGGAAATCGGCTTTTCGCTGGACGTGCTGCAATCCTTCGGGAATTGTCCAAAATACATCCAGATCCATGATGTTGAGTTTATCCGCGACCCCGCACCCGAGGGGGCACAGATCAATAGTGAGCGGTTTGAAACTCTGGACAAGGCGGCGCGCGAGTTCATCGCCTCGGCCAACTCGTTCTACGTGGCCAGTTATGCTGACGCCGAAGGTGAGCGCAGCGTTGACGTCTCGCATCGCGGCGGGCGGTCGGGGTTTGTGAAAGTGCAAGGCAACAGCCTTGTTGTGCCCGATTTCCTTGGAAACAACTTCTTCAATACGTTGGGGAATTTCCTTGTCACACCGCGCGCGGGCCTGTTGTTCCCGGACTACCAGAACGGTGATCTGCTGATGCTGACCGGAATGGTCGAGGTGCTGGACACACATCACCCCGACATCGCCGGGTTCCAAGGGGCCGAACGGGGATGGCGGTACGATATGGTTCAAGGCCTTCGGCTTTATGACGCCTTACCCTTCCGGGGCGCGTTGACCGAGTTCTCGCCCAACAGCCTGAATACCGGCGACTGGAAAACGGTGACGCAGCAATAGCTAGACCCCACCCGTGCGACGGCATTTGGCAGCAGTTATGTCGCAAATGTGCTAGTATCGCCGGGCAAACCACGGGACAAACAGGTATGAACCGCGTGTGTATCCATAACCCTCTGGATCGTCGGGCCACGGGCTGCGACCTCGTTGCGATGTGTCAGTAATCGCCTTTTTGGGCATTTGACTGGCAGGATTGCAAACGAGGACGGACCACCACATGACACACGCGCTGCGATTGGCCATCGACATTGGCGGCACGTTTACCGACACGGTTCTGGTTGAAGGCGAAGACAGAATTCTGGCCTCGACCAAAACCCTGACCACCCATCAAAACCCGGCGGATGGCGCGATGAAGGGCGCGCGGCGCGTCATGGCCGCAACCGGGCGGTCCCTGTCGCAAGTGACGGGTTTCATCCATGGCACCACGCTGGCCACCAACGCTCTGATCGAACGGCGCGGGGCCGTGGTGGCTACGATCTGCACCGAGGGGTTCCGCGACATCCTCGATATCGGGTATGAGCGGCGCTATTCCCAATACGATATCAATCTGGAAAAACCCGATCTTCTGGTCCCGCGCGAGCGGTCCTTTGTGATCCGCGAACGCATGTCCGCCGAGGGCGCTGTGCTGATCCCGCTGGACGAGGCGCAAGTGGGTGACCTGCTGGCTGAACTTGACGCAAGTGGGGCTGGGGCAGTGGCGATCTGCCTGATACATGCCTATGCCAACCCTGCGCATGAGCAGCGATTGCGTGACCTGCTGGCCCGGCACCGCCCCGGCCTGATCGTCTCGATCTCATCCGATGTCAGCCCTGAAGCGCGGGAATTTGACCGGCTCTGCACCACAGTGGCGAACGCCTATATCCAGCCCCTGATGCAAAGCTATCTGGCCCGGTTCGTAGATCAGTTCGAGGCCGAAGGCGTGACATGCCCGATCTTGATGATGACCGCAGGGGGTGGCATGTGCACGGTCGAAACCGCCGCCCGTTTTCCGATCCGTCTGGTTGAATCCGGTCCGGCGGGCGGGGCCATTCTGGCTGCACGTATCGCGGCGCGGGCCGGTCTGGATCAGGTGCTGTCATTCGATGTGGGGGGCACCACTGCCAAGCTGTGCCTGATTGATGGGGCTCGCCCGCAGACCTCGCGCGCGTTTGAGATCGCCCGGGCGGCGCGGTTCATCAAAGGCTCGGGCATGCCGGTGCGTATTCCGGTGATCGAGATGATCGAGATCGGCGCCGGCGGCGGCTCGATTGCCGGGGTGGACCGTCTGGGCCGCTTGACCGTCGGGCCACAATCTGCAGGGTCCGAGCCGGGGCCAGTGGCGTTCATGCGCGGCGGCACCGAACCCACCGTGACCGACAGCGACATCACGCTGGGTTACATCGTCCCGGACACCTTTGCCGAAGGACATATCCGGCTGGACCCCGAAGGATCCAAAGCGGCGCTGGCCCGCGTGGTTGGTGAACGGCTGCAACTTGACGCCGTGGGCGCGGCAGATGGCGTCAGTCGGATTGTGGATGAAAGCATGGCCAGCGCGGGGCGGATGCATGCGGTGGAATCGGGCAAGGATCTGGGCCCGCGCACGATGATCGCCTTTGGCGGCAATGGTCCGTTGCATGCCAGCCGTGTCGCGCGCTCTGCTGGCGTGTCGCGCATCGTGATCCCACCCAATCCGGGTGTTGGGTCGGCGGTGGGCTTCCTGTTCGCGCCGGTTTCGTTTGAGATCGTCCGCTCGCGCTATTCGCTGCTGGACAGCATGGATTTGGACGGGGTGAATGCCTTGTTCGATACAATGATTGCCGAGGCGAAAGAGGTCGTGGCCCAAGGGGCGGGTGATGCGCAAACCCAGACCCTGCGCACCGCGTTTATGCGCTATAACGGGCAGGGGCATGAGATCGAAATCCCCCTGCCGGATCGTGCGCTGACGCCCGAAGACATTGCCCCGCTGACCGCAGCATTCGAAGAAGAATACCGCAAGCAATTTTCACGCCCCGTGCCGGGGATGCAGATCGAGATATTGAACTGGGCCGTGCGGGTAGCGACGCTGGACAACATGGTTGCACGGGTGCTCAATGCGCCCGAACGCAATGTGTTCACCGCAACCGAGACGCGCCCGATCACCTGCGATGTGGATGGAACTGCGAAAAACGCCGCTTTCATTGCCCGTGCCGATTTGAAACCCGGCGATCACGTTTCAGGTCCGGCGTTGATCCATGAACCGCAGACCACCACGCTCGTATCTGCCGATTTCTCGGCCCATATGGATGCAATTGGCAATTTGGTTCTGATCCAGGACCAGAAAGGAGGCGCATGATGAGCTCCGACCTTTCCCCGGCCCGCCTGCAAGTGATGTGGAACCGCCTATTGGCAGTAGTTGAGGAACAGGGCCAGACCCTCATCCGCGCCGCCTTTTCCCCCATCGTGAGGGAATGCGGCGATATCTCTGCCGGGATATTCGACGTCGATGGCCGTATGCTGGCGCAGGCCGTGACCGGAACCCCCGGACATATCAACACCATGGCCGAAGCCGTCCTGCATCTGCGCCAACGCTTTGCCGTTCAGGACATGAAGCCCGGTGACATCTACATGACCAATGACCCGTGGCTGGCCTCGGGTCATTTGAACGACTTCCTGCTGATGATGCCCGCGTTCAAGGATGGCAGGGTGGTTGGGTTTACCTCCTGCACCTCGCATCTGGTGGATCTGGGGGGCTTGGGCATGGGGCCGGAAGGCTCGGATATCTATGACGAGGGGCTGCTGATCCCGCCCTGCAAACTGGTCGAAGAAGGCACGCCAAACGCGCTGCTGATGGACATCATCCGTGCCAATTCGCGCGAGCCGATCGCCAATGAGGGCGACATCTACGCCCTGATCGCCTGTTGTGAGGCCGGAGTGAACCGGCTGGTGGCGATGATGGATGAGTTCGGGATCGACGATCTGGACCGTTTGGGCAGCTATATCATCGATACCTCGCGCAACGGCGCGCTGGAGGCCATCGCCGAGGTGCCTGAAGGCGTCTACAAGAACGTGCTGCGCATGGACGGGTACGAGAATGAGCTGGAGCTACACGCCACGCTGACCGTTACCAAGGACGGGATGCATGTGGATTTCACCGGCACGTCGGGTTGTTCAAGAAAAGGCATCAACGTGCCGCTGAACTATGCGACGGCCTATACCGTGTTCGCCCTGCGCTGCATCGTCGGGCCGGACATTCCCAACAATGCGGGCTCGCTTGGGCCGTTTACGGTGGACGGCCCCAAGGGCTGTATCCTGAACGCGCAACGCCCGGTTCCGGTGGCGATGCGCCACACGCTGGGGCAGGTGACACCCGATCTGGTGCTGGGCTGCCTGCATCAGGCACTGCCTGACAAGGTTCCGGCCGAGGGTGCCTCGTGCATGTTCGACTTGCCCATGCGCCACGCGCCCGAGGTTGCGGCCAATGGCGGGCGCGAGTTTGCCATTGAACCCGTGCACAATGGCGGCACCGGTGCGCGGCCTCATGCGGATGGGCTGTCGGCCACAGCCTATCCTTCGGGCGTCTTTGGCTCACAGGTCGAAATCACCGAAAGCGTGGCCCCGGTGATCATGTGGCGGCGCGAGTTGCTGCCGGATTCGGGCGGTGCGGGCAAATATCGCGGCGGGCTGGGGCAGAGGATCGAGATGACCTCGTCCAACGACGCGCCGTTCATCGTGTTCCTGTCGGTCGAGCGGCTGAAATTCCCCGCCTTGGGCCGAATGGGCGGGCAGCCCGGCGCGCCGGGGCGGATCCGGTTTCGGGACGGGGTCAGCGACATCCCCGGCAAGGGCGAGTTGCGGGTCGAAGGCGGGGACTACCTGATCTTCGACACGCCCGGCGGTGGCGGGTTTGGCGATCCGGCAGATCGGGACCCGGATGCGCTGGCGCTGGATCTGAGGCGCGGGTTGGTAACGCCCGAAGGGGCCAAGTCCTATGGGGGCAAACCATGATCCGGGCGGTCGATCACATCCGTTCCATGGCCGCCTATGCGCTGGCCGATCTTGGGGATGCGGGCACCGTTTCGCTGGCTCAGAACGAAAGTGCCTTTCCAGCCAGCCCAAAGACCATTGCGGCGGGGCAGGCGGTGATGGGTCAGATGCCGCTTTATCCTGACCCCGATTGGCCCGAGTTGCGCGCGGCGATTGCCGAGGTCCACAAGCTTGACCCCAACACGGTCCTGTGCGGGGCAGGGTCGATGGAACTGATCGGCTGTCTGATCCGCACCTTTGCAGGGCCAGGGGACCGGGTGCTGGGTACGGATTACGGCTATGCCTATGTGGCGTCGGCCACAGCGCAGGTGCAGGCGGATTACGTGCAGGCGCGTGAGGTCGATCTGACCGTTTCGGTCGATGATATTCTGGCCGCCGTCACGCCCCAAACGAGGATCGTCTTTGTCTGCAATCCGGGAAATCCGACGGGGACGCTGATCCCTAATGCCGAGATCATCCGTCTTCGTGACGACTTGCCCAAGGATGTGCTGCTGGTTGTCGATCAGGCCTATGCGGAATTTGCGGATGAGGACCAGAACCCGGCCGAGGTTTTTGATTTGATCGAACGTGGAGATACGGTTGTGATGCGCACCTTCTCCAAGGCCTACGGGCTGGCGGGTGCGCGCGTGGGGTGGGGTGTGTTCCCGCCCGCGATTGCGGCTGAGATGCGGAAAGTGCTGAACCCGAACAACGTGTCGATCCCCTCGCAAGCCATGGCAACGGCGGCGATGCGGGATCAGGCGCATATGCGGGAAACGGTGAACCAAACGGCTGCGATCCGGGATCGCTTTGCCGAAGGGTGCCGGGCGCTGGGTCTGTCGGCTCCGCCCAGCCATACCAACTTTGTGCTGATCCGGTTTGCGAATGTTGAAACCGCCCAAAAAGCCGATCAGGCCCTGCGGGCCGAGGGCTTGCTGATGCGCGGTATGGGCGGCTATGGGCTGGCCGATTGCCTACGGGCCACGATCTGCCGGGAAGCGATCATGGATCGCTGTCTGGCCGTGCTGAGAAAGGTGACGTCATGACCCATGAAACCCGAACACGGGCAAAAATCGGCGTTTTGGTCCCCTTCACCAACACCAACCTCGAAGCCGACATGATGCTGATGCGCTGTCCGGATACGACAGTGCATTTCCAGCGCATGGGTGGCTATGACGTGGATGAGATTCCGGGCTCGGACCAGATGGCCGGGCTGGGGGCCTCGGATATCAGCCACGATCTGCGGATGATCGCGGGCGTCCGGCCCGATGTGGTTCTGTACGGTTGCACCTCGGCCACGCTGACCCATGGCCCCGGCTTTGACGCGCAATTGGCGCAGGATATCAAGGCCGCCTCGGGTGCCATCACCTTCACCGCCGCTGGAGCACTGGTGCAGGCGATCAAAGCGCTAGATGTGTCGAGTGTCGGCTTTTCGTCACCCTATCTCGGGGAAATCAACACGCAGGCCATGGGTTTTCTGGCCCATAACGGGATCGAGACGGTGCTCTGCGCAGATATAGGGCGCGAACTGGGCAATTACGGTCAGGGAGAGCTGACGCCAGAGGAGGTTTTTGACCTTGCCTGCCGGGCCGACGATCCCAAGGCCGAAGCAATTGTCCTGAGTTGCACCGATATGCGCGCGGTCGAGGCGGTTGAGCGGATCGAGGATGCGCTTGGCAAACCGGTCGTGACCTCGAACCAGGCGATGATGTTTGCGTTGGTCCAGCAGCTTGGGCTACCACCACATGCCGGGCTTCCGGGTCGGCTGTTCGACCGATTGTAAGGAAGGTTCTGATTTGTCGACATTCGGATGCCAGCTAAACCCTTTGTGCAGAAGGATTGCCGTGAGATGACCCTATGGATCAACCCCTTGCCGCCATCGCTGACATTGACGATGGTTTCCTTTGAGATACGGATCCCACACGGGCGCAGGCCATCGCGGCCCCGACACTTGGACGCAGTGACAGGAAGTACAACATGATCAAAGACAACCCCGGTCTGATCGCGGCGATCCGCGATCGTTTTGCCCATGTGGATAGCTGCCCGTTTCAGGGCGAGCGTGTTTTCTTTGAAAACGCAGGCGGCGCGCTGACGCTGAAGAAGGTGGCCGAGACCTCGGCTTTCTATGCCGCGATTCCGGACAATCCGGGGCGGATCAATCCGGCGGGGCAGGGCACCCAAAATGTGATCAACAAGGCCAAGGCCGATCTGGGCGTGTTCATGAACGCCTCATCGGGCCAGTTCTTTGCCGGGGAAAGCGGGACTGAGTTGCTGTTCCGGCTGATCCGCACGGCCTGTCTGGTTGCGCCGAAAGGGGCGAAGGTGATCGGGTCCTCAATCGAACACCCGGCGACCCGCAGTGCTGCGCGTCGCTGGGCTGGGATTGCCGGGCTGGACTACGTGAACGTACAGCATGACGACGAAACCGGGCTGGTCACGGCTGAGGATTATACCGCGCGGATGACTCCGGACGTGGCGGTGGCGACAATCCTGCATGCCTCACCCGTGACGGGGATGGGTATGGATGTGGCCGCGATCTCAGCCGCGATCCGGGCCGTTTCGCCCGACTGTCTGATCATCGTTGACGGTATTCAGCACGCAGCACACGGGCAGTTGGATCTGGATGCCTACAACGTCGATGGCTATGCGATCTCACCTTACAAAGTGTTCTCGCGCCATGGCTATGGCATCGCATGGATTTCCGACAAGCTGAGCGCGCTGCCCCATGACATGCTGATCGACGCGCCTGCAACAGGGTGGGAGTTCGGAACCCGCGACACCGGGTCCTACGCCACCATGTCGGACGTGATCGACTATTTCATCTGGCTGGGCGGCGAGGTGTCCGACGAAACCGAGCCGCGTAATCGGATCGAGGCTGCGGGTCGCGCCATTCACGGCTACGAGACGCACCTGACGAATGCGATGATCAACGGGGTCGGCAACCTGCCGGGGCTGCGGGATATGGACCACATCCGCATTCTGGCCGGGGCGGACAACGCCGCGCGTGAGGGGTTGGTGTCGATAGTGGTCGAGGGCATCCCGTCGGAACAGGTGGTCGAAACGCTTAATCAGCAGGGTATCCGCACCCATACTCGCAAGGCAGATCATTACTCGGGCAATGTGCTGACGCCGCTGGGGCTGTCGGATTGCATCCGCATTTCGCTGTGCCACTACAATACCGAGCAGGAGGTGGCGCAGTTGCTGACTGCCGTGAAGGACATGACCGCCTGAACAAAAAAGCCCGGCCAGAAGGCCGGGCTTTTGGTTTGATCGGATCGCGGCTTTAGAAGTGAGCCGATTTCGTTCCGGCGGGCGCTTGTACCGGCGGGGCGAATTTGGTCAGGTCGATGCCTTCGACAGCCGCCTTGTATTCGTCCAGCGTCGGGGTCCGGCCAAGGATGGCGGACAGAACAACGACCGGGGTCGAGCCCAACAGCGACTCTCCCTTCTTGTCGGGCGCATCCGCCACGACGCGGCCCTGGAACAGGCGGGTCGAGGTGGCCAGAACCGTGTCACCCTTGGCCGCTTTCTCCTGGTTGCCCATGCAGAGGTTACAGCCGGGGCGTTCGAGGTACAGGATATTCTCGTACTCGGTGCGCGCCTGCGTTTTGGGGAACAGATCGTCGAATTCAAACCCGGAATAGCGCTGCAGGATTTCCCAATCGCCTTCCTCTTTCAACTCGTCGATGATGTTGTAGGTCGGTGCGGCCACAACCAGCGGCGCGTTGAATTCAACTTTCCCCGAGACTTTTTCGAGGTTGCGCAGCATCTGCGCCACGATCTTCATGTCGCCCTTGTGCACCATGCACGAGCCGACAAAACCCAGATCCACATGCTTTTCAGCATTGTAATACGAGATTGGGCGGATCGTGTCGTGGGTGTAGCGCTTGGAAACATCAGCGTTGTTGACATCCGGGTCGGCGATCATCGGCTCGACGATCTGATCCAGATCGACGACAACTTCGGCGAAGTATTTCGCATTGTCATCGGGGCGCAGGGCAGGCTTTTCACCCGACCTGATCTGAGCAATGCGCGCATCGGCGATGTTGACCAGCTTTTGCAGCATGCCGTTTTCATGCTCCATGCCTTTTTCGATCATGATCTGAATGCGCGATTTAGCCAGTTCCAGCGAGCCGATCAGCGTCTCATCATCCGAGATACAGACCGAGGCTTTGGCCTTCATCTCGGCGGTCCAGTCGGTGAAGGTAAAGGCCTGATCCGCCAGCAGCGTGCCGATATGCACTTCGATCACACGGCCTTGGAAGACGTTGTCGCCATGCTGTTCCAGCATCTGCGCTTGGGTTGCGTGAACCACGTCGCGGAAATCCATGTGCTCGGCCATTTGGCCCTTGAAGGTCACTTTGACCGATTCCGGGATCGGCATTGAGGCTTCACCGGTGGCCAGCGCCAGCGCCACTGTGCCCGAGTCCGCGCCGAAGGCGACGCCTTTGGACATACGGGTGTGGCTGTCGCCGCCGATAATGACCGACCAGTCATCCACGGTGATGTCGTTCAGCACCTTGTGGATCACGTCGGTCATCGAATGATAGACGCCTTTCGGGTCACGCCCGGTGACGAGGCCGAAATCATTCATGAACTTCATCAGACGTGGCGTGTTGGCCTGTGCCTTGGCGTCCCAGACCGATGCGGTGTGACAGCCCGACTGATAGGCACCATCGACGCTGGGGGCCACGACGGTTGCGGCCATCGCCTCAAGTTCCTGCATGGTCATCAGACCGGTGGTGTCCTGAGAACCCACGATGTTGACCTTGACCCGCACATCCGATCCGGCATGCAGGGTCTTGCCCGGCGTGGCGCCCACGGCGTTTTTGTTGAAGATCTTCTCAACCGCGGTCAGGCCCTGACCCTCGTGGCTGATTTCCTTGGACAGGGCGAAGACCAAGGGTGCTTCGACGCCCAGTGTCTCGGCTGCAAATGTCTGCAGTTTCTTGCCGAAGACAATGGCGTATGAACCGCCCGCCTTCATGAATTCCATCTTTTGTGGTGTGAAGGACGACGAGACGTCGACCAGTTCGTCACCATCCTCACTCAGCAGCTTGTGGCTTTTGGTGTCGATTTTCAGAACCGTACCGGTCGCAACCGAATATTTCTGTTCCAGAACCGGGTTGCCGTCGTTGTTGAGGATGGCGTTGCCGTCCTCGTCCACCTTCTTGACCCAGTTTTTCAGGTCGATCCCGATGCCGCCGGTGACGCCAACGGTGGTCAAAAAGATCGGCGAGATGCCATTGGTGCCCGCCACGATCGGGGCGAAGTTGACGAAGGGCACGTAGGGGCTGGCCTGCTTGCCAGTCCACAGCGCCACGTTGTTGACGCCAGACATGCGGGACGAGCCCACGCCCATGGTGCCTTTCTCGGCAATCAGCATCACGCGCGCGTCGGGGTGCTGGAGTTTCAGCGCCTCGATCTCTTGCTGCGCCTTCTCGGAAATCAGGCATTTGCCGTGCAATTCCCGGTCAGCTCGCGAATGCGCCTGATTGCCCGGCGACAGCAGGTCGGTCGAGATATCGCCTTCGGCAGCGACATAGGTGACGACCTTGATCTCTTCGTCGATGTCGGGAAGCTTGGTGAAGAACTCGGCCTTGGCATAGCTTTCCAGGATGTCCTTCGCGACCGGGTTGCCAGCCTCGAACGCGGCTTTCAGACGGTCGGTGTCGGCATCATACAGGAAGACTTGTGTTTTCAGCACCTCAGCCGCTTTGCCAGCGATCGAGGCGTCCTGACCCAGGGCCAGATCCAGCAGAACCTTGACCGAGGGGCCGCCTTTCATGTGCGACAACAGCTCGAACGCAAAATCCTGCGAAATCTCCTCGACGGCGGCTTCGCCCAAAATGATCTCTTTCAGAAAGCCTGCCTTTTCACCGGCGGCGCTGGTTGTGCCCGGCAGGGTATTGTAGATGAAATAGTGCAGCGAATCCGCGCGATATTCGTTCTGCGGATCGCGGATCTGATCAATGATTTCTTTCGTCAAAGCCCCATCATCGATGGGTTTGGGGCTGAGGCCCTGTTCTTTGCGGGTTTCGATTTCGGCAAGATAATCTGTATAAAGGCTCATGGCGTGTTCCGACGGTTTGGGCGAGAGCGCGAGGTGCGTTTGGCACCTGGCCATTTAGTTTGTATGCCGCGGTATACGAAATGCCAGCCGGTTGCAAGCACAACTCCTGTGGCGCGTTGTCTCTGCCCTGAAATCAGCGGATGATCGAAATCCAGACATCGCCAACGCGGAACCGGCTGTTCATGCCCAGACGCGTCGGTTTTTCCGGCCTGATCTGCCGTCCACCGATGAATGTTCCGTTCGACGAGCCCAGATCGCGCAGGTAGAGCTGATTGCCCTTGGCGATCTGGATCACGCAATGCTGCCCGGACGCCTTCTTGCTACGCTCCAGCGAAAGATCGGCCCAACCGGAATCGCGCCCGATCTTGATCTGATGGGTGGATGCGATTCCCGGCACATCGCGGAAGACGATGGATTTGCCCTGATCCGGGCCGGACGAAACCGCCAGACGCCACATCTTGATCGGGCGCGGCGCCATCGGGCTGAACCAGCGCACCTCGGCGGCCCGGTCATAGCGCGCGGCCGAGTTCGGGTTCAGGCCGGTCAGGCCAAGGGTCATGATCTTTTTCATCGCCCGCGACGACCGGCGCATTGCCGAAACCGGCTTGCCGCTTTTGTCACGCATGTTCAGGCGCATGACAAACCGACCGATGGTTGCGCCGCTCAGGATGCCTTCGCAGATCAGCCAGTAGATCAGCACCAGCACCAGAAACAGGCCAATCGGCAGGGCAAGGCCCGCCTGATGCAATCGAAGCTCTTGCCGCAGTACGGGTTCAAGCGTGGCAACGACAAAGCCCAGAAACATGAAATCCAGCAGGGCCGCCGCGCTAAGCAGGCGCGCGGCGTTCTTGTCGTCCAAAGGTCCGCCGATCATCATTATCGTGTCCCCAGCAATGTCAGAACCAGAAACAGGGCCGCGCCGATTGAAAACAACAGCAGCGCGTCACAACGCAACCTCAGCGTATGTCTGCCCCCGGCGTTGGAACTGCGAAAATGGAAACCCGCCACCCAAAGCGCCAGACCCATGCCCGCGACGGTGAACAGCAGGGTTTCGGACAGGATCTGCTGTCTGAGCGATACCGCCAGCCACTCGGCCGCGCCGACGATCATTCCGCCCCACAGAATGGCCACGACATAGGCCGCGAAGCTGAGGGATTCATTGTTGGACCGGCTTAGCCACGCGACCAGAGCGCCCAGCCCCCAGCCCAGTGCCGCCGCAATCAGAATCAGCAGCGTCATGCGAACTGGCAACGAGAGGCTGGCGACTTCAACATTAAAGACCACACTGGTGGTATTGTTCGCGAAATTCGAGCTAATGCCCAAAAGCGCAAACAGCGCGCCAATTCCTGCGGCAATGTGTCCGGCAAATGCAAAAATCTCGTTTGCCAGATTCATCTTGTCCCGAATACCAAGGGGTATTTTCATCTTTAAACTCTACCTATGAACGAATCTTCGAAAGTGTTTGGTCGAAAGTGTCCCGAATCAGTATCCTGTAATCACAAGACATTCGCGAATCGTTGATTGAAAATAAAAAACATGTGAGTTCATAATCAACTACGAAGAAAAATTTGTATTACGGAGTAACGAGATGCGTACAGCCGCAGTGTCCCTTTTTGCTGCTATTTCCCTTTTCATTTCAGCCTGTACCGAAGAGACGATCCAATCCGCGTCATCATCGTCGGTGGCTGGCAAGACCCAGCAGGAAAAGCAACTTGAAAAGCAAGTTCGCAGCCTGGATCAGGTCTCGAAGGACATCATCGTGAACAACACGGTTCAGGGTGCCGTTGCGGGTGCTATTGTCGGCTGCGGACTTGGACTGCTGCTGGGTGGTGACGCCGGTGATTGCGCTGCGGGTGCCGCTGCCGGTGGCCTGATCGGCGGTGTTGGCGGCAATCAGGTCGGCAAGCAGGCCGCAGCCAAAAACGTCGAGATTGTAAACAGTAAGGCGGTTCTGGCCAATCTGTCGAATGTCAGCAAACAGCTGAACTCGGTCGAAGCGAACTTGCGTTCGGTTCTGGCCTCGCAGAACGCAGAACTGAAGTCGCTGCGTCGTCAGCTGGATGGCGGGCAATTGTCGCAATCCGCGTATAACCAGCGGGTCAAGGCGATCAAATCCAACCGTCAGGTGGTCTCGACCGAGCTCAAGCGCAGCGAACAGAATATGGACAACACCATTTCCGAACTTCGGACGGCCTCAAGCAAAGGTCAGCCCGGTTTGGGCGGTGCGACCAATGCGGCGGTCAGCAATAAAAACCGTCTGGCCCGGACCCGCGCATCCATTAATCTGCTTTAATTTCCTTTGACCCGCGTCTGTCTTTCAGGCGCGGGTTTTCCAATAGTAAGTGTGGTAAAATGACGTGTGATCTTTTCCGTTTCTCAAAACCAGTAGCTTTTGTTTCCTTGATTGCGATTGCCGGTTGTACCGGATCGACCGATCCGACAACGGCCACATTGTTCGACAATATCGCAAACCTGAATTCGGGCGAATATGACCGCCAGATCGCCAATAACAAGGCGCAGGCGGATGCCATTATTGCGCAAAACCGGGCAGCCGAGCAGCGCAACGCGCAATTGGCCGCACAACGGGATGCCAACAGTTCCGAAATCGCGTCGCTGCGCCAGCAGATTGCCGAAGTGAAAGCGCAAGGTGCGCAGGCGCGCGCGGCCTCGGCCTCGGACCCGGTGAAGCTGCAGCAGGTGCAGGCGCTGGATAACCAGCTGAGCGCGGTCGAGCGTGACGTGAACAGTGGCGCAAGTGCGTCGGTCGTGTCGTCCGAACTGAACCGGATCAAAGCAGCCTATCGCGCGTTGTCGATTTAATACCAATCACGTCAGGTCGGCGCTTGTCGACGCATGCGACGACCGGGACGTCTTGCCTGAGGGGGGTCTTGGGATCGTGACCTACGGATTTTCACGCAGATTTCTGGCGCTTGCCGCCGCTTTGGTCATTTCGGGCGCTGCCCACGCGCAAGAGGGGAAGACCCGCGCACCAGCCACCGGGCTGGCCATTTTGGATTGCGCCCCGGAAGCCCCCGCGCCCGAGGACAGTTGTCTTGTGCGCGTCCCGTCCGGCAATGAACGCGGCGGGATGAGCTTTCGGTCACTGGGCGATGCACAGGCCGATTTCGAGTTCGTCAAATCTGTGGACGATCTGCCCGGCAATTTGACCCTTTCGGCCACGATGGTTCTGATCGACCTGTCGGTGGGCGACGGCAGTGGCCGCCTGCGCAGCTGGAACCGCGAACGCGAGTTGATCTCGCGCGTTGTCAGCAACCTGCCGACGGATGAGAAAGTGGCGATCTATGGGTTTGGCAACGACATTGTCGAACTGTCGCCTTTTTCGACCAGCCGCGCCCGCGCCGAGGATGTGATCGAAGACCTTGAGATTAAGGAGCAGAACACCCGCCTTGTCGCCAACGCCACCCGCGCCATCGAATTGCTGAGCCAGCAGGACGATGTGCTGCTGAAAAACCTGATCCTGATCACCGACGGCGATGAGGAAGGTCTGGCCACGGTCGAAGAGATTTCGGAAGCGGCTGAGCGCGAGGGTGTTTCGGTCTCGGCCCTTGGCATGTTCTGGCGGGCGCAGGGCAACGCGCGCACAACGCGTGGCATCGATGTTCTGAAACGCCTGACCGACCCGCAAAACGGGTTGATGGAGGAGGTATTCCTGCAGAACCAATCCGATGCGACCTCGGTCGTGGCGGATTTCATCCGATCTTATGGGAACGCGGTCAAAGGCTCGGGCCTGATCGTTCCGGTCGGCGATCCCGCGCCTGCGCGGATCACCATCGACATGATCCAACCGGTCGTGGGCCAGCCTGGACAGACCGAAACCAAAAGCTATTCGGCCGAATTCCAGCCCGTGGTCGATCCCACGCCGACGCCGGAGCCAGAGGTGGAGCCGGTTGAAGAAGATCTGATTTTCGGCCTGCCAGCGCTGTATGTCTATATCGGGGCCGGGGTTCTGTTGCTGCTGCTGATCCTGTTGATCGTGCTGCTGACCCGGCGCGGATCGGGCGATGACGGCGATGATCTGGAAGCGGGAGAGTTCGACGATGGCGACATCACCGGCATGCGCCCGCCGCAGGATGACGCGCGTACCGTCGCCACTGCTCCGCCGCCGATTGCCTATCTGGTGCGGGTCGATAACGGGCATCGGTTTCCGGTGCCGTCTGGCCGCTCGACCCTGGGGCGCAGCAGTACGAACGGCGTGGTGATCCCGGATGGCGGTATCTCGCGGGTACATGCAGAGCTTAGCGGCTCGCCCGACGGGCGGTTCACGCTCAGCGATCTGGACAGCCTGAACGGGACGCTGGTCAACGAGCGCAAGATCAAGGGCGCACAAAGAGTGAATGTGGGTGACACGTTGGGCCTTGGGTCCGTTCGCCTGAAACTGGTCCGGGCATAACCCAGCGGCCAAACACACAGGAAAGGTGAAGAACATGGGCAACGACAACAAGACAAGCTGGCTGTTCGACAAGGACGAAGAAGACCTGAACGACGATATGGACTTCGGTTCGGATGACGGGTTTACCGAAAGCATTTCTCCGTCGGATGACGAGGCGACGCATGCGATGCCAAGCGGGTCGTCCTTCAGCGAAGCGCCGACGGAATATGTCGAGGATGACAAGACGCAGATCTATCACGGTGGCATGTCCAAGAATTTCTCGGACAAGGCCGAGTTCGACCCGATGGTGGATCCGATCACCGGCTGGCTGGTCGTGGTCAAGGGGCCGGGGCTGGGGCAATCGGTCAATCTGGGCTCGGGCATGAACACGCTGGGCCGCGACGGTGCTGAGCGTGTGTCGTTGGATTTCGGCGACAAGATGATTTCCGGCAATGATCACCTTCGGATCATTTTCGACGATGCCAACCGGGTGTTCTTTGCCGCCCCCGGCACGGGCCGCAATATCAGCCGGATCAATGGTCAGATCGTGGCGACGACCATGCCACTGGAAAACTACGCGTTGATCGAACTGTCCAAGCAGACGCATGTGCGGTTCGTCGCCTTCTGTAACGAGGATTTTGACTGGTCGGAACTGGCCGAAAGCTCTGACGACTGATCCAGATGACAATCATCAGCGGCAAACAGAGCCTGGGCCAGCGCGACAATCAGGAGGATGCGTTCGATCTTGTCTATCAGAACGAGCGTGATCCCAAGTCCGACATCCTGATGCTGGTCGCCGATGGGATGGGCGGCCATGCCGGGGGTGAGGTTGCATCCAACCTGGCCCTGTCGGCGTTCAAAAAGCACTTTGTCGGGGGCTCGGACGCGCCGCGCCCGCGCGACCGGCTGCAAGAGTCGCTGACGGCGGCAAACGAGGCCCTGCGCCAGCGCATCGCCACGCAGCCTGACCTTAAGGGGATGGGCTGTACCTTGGTGGCGGCGCTCAAGCTGGGGGACCGGCTGATCTGGGTGTCGGTGGGCGACAGCAGCCTGTTTCTGCTGCGGGACGGGCGGCTGAAAAAGCTGAATGCGGATCATTCGCTTTATGGTGAATTGCTGCAGATGGTGGCGGCCGGAAAACTGTCTCAGGAAGAGGCCGACAGCCATCCGCGCCGCAACGCGCTGCGCTCGGCCCTGATGGGCGACCGGATTTCGCTGACGGATGTCAACGCGATCAGCCTGAAACCGGGGGATGTGGTTCTGTCCTGCTCGGACGGGCTGGATACCCTGTCACAGGCCGAGATTCGCGAAATCCTTCAGAATGGCAAAAGCCGCGATATGCGCGGTGTTGCATCCGATCTGCTGAACGCGGTCGAGGCGAAGGGAAAGCCGAAGCAGGACAACACCACGGTTGTCGTCTACGCCCATGTTCAGGACGGCATGAGCAGCCTTTTGCGAGGTAGCCAATGGGCGTTCCACAATTCGGACAGGAATAACAGATCCCTGAAATACGCGGCGATTGGACTGGGGGCGCTGGCCGTTGTCGCAACGGCAGGGGCGTTGATTTTCAGCCAGGGCGGCGAACCCGAGGTCACGCAGGAGGAAGAGCCCGCGCCAACCCCGCCCGTGCAGCAGGAAGAACGGCGAATCGGTGACAGTTCGGTCGACGAAGATCCGGCAGTGTCAGACCCGGACGGCGATGGTCAGCCGCTGACGGAACCCGAGCCGGAGGGTCAGGAGGACCCGGATACAGGGCCCGCGACACGCTCGCCGGATGAAGCCGAGCCCGAAGCACCGGCCCCGGAAGCGCCGCAAGAGTCGGAAACCCCGCAAGTGGAAGAGGAACCAGCATCCGAACCCGTCCCGAACGAGGACGCGGCAGAGGATGGTGAACCCCTTGGTGAAGGAAGGTAGACCCAACAGTGTCCGTGCATCTGCCAAAGGGAGAAACCTTTGCCGGTTACGTTCTTGGCGACGTGCTGGGGCAGGGGGGGTTTGGCATCACCTACCGCTCGCGCAATCGCGAAACCGGCGAGCGGTTCGCGATCAAAGAGTACTTTCCGGCGGATTATGCGGATCGCGGCCCCAACAATGCGGTGTCGCCCACATCCGAGGGGCGGCAGCTGTTTCACATGGGGCTGGAAGCCTTCCTGCAAGAGGCCAACCTGCTGCGCGATCTGCCCCAGCAGCAGGGCCTGATGCGGGTACGCGCGGCGTTTCGCAAGCACGGCACGGCCTATTGCGTGATGGAATATATCCACGGCGATCCGCTGGACCGAATGATGGCGCGCATGATCGACGCGCGGGGGTCGGTGCCGCAGGACCTGGTGATGACCTTCCTGAGATCGATGCTGGGCGCGTTGGACGCGGTGCATGAGGTTGGCGTGGTGCACCGGGATATGAAGCCCGCGAATGTCATGATCCGCAAAGACGGTCAGCCGATCCTGATCGACTTTGGCGCGGCGCGGTTGATGGGGAAATCCAGCGGGCTGGCCTCGATGTTCACCCGGAAATATGCGGCGATTGAGCAATTCCCCGCGGAAAAGACCGGTCTGGCCGGAGGCGTTCATGAAGGCCCGTGGAGCGACCTGTTCGCCTTGTCCGTGATCCTGTACGAGATGGTCTCGCAAAGCCTGCCGCCCAATGCCGAAGAGCGTTGGAAAGAAATGCGGGCCAGCGGGCGGGACCCTTATGTCCCGGTGCGTCAGAACCTGAAACGCAACCGCGTTCAGGCGCAATATGACGACGCGCTGCTGAATGCCATCGACATGGGCTGTAAGCTGCTGCCACGGGATCGCATCCGCACAGCCCGCGACTATGCGCGCGTTGTTGGTATCGACCTGCACGCGCCCCAAGCAGCCCCGCGCAATTCCGCGCCCGAACCGCGCAAAAAAGGGACCAACCGCCCAACGCCGAAACCCCGAAAACGGGGTGGATCGCGGGCGGCGTCGGTACTGGTCTTGCTGTTGATCCTGGTCGTGGCTGCGGCCGTCATTGCATATGGAATCCTGATGTGAGTGTCGTGAAAGTTATCCGTTCCCTTGGCTTCGCCGCCGCCTGTTTGATCGCCATGGCTTGCGCGGCCCCGGCCCAGATCGTGCCGGAAATTGTCGCCGAGGCAGATAAGGCGATGGGGCGGACCCTGGTGGATCGGGGCGGTGGCCGGGGTGGTACCGGATCGGGCTTTGTTCTGTCGGAACTGCCCGAAGGCAATGGGTATTACTATATCACCAACCATCACGTCATTGATGGCGGCCAGTATATTCAGGTCGGGTTCAAACAGGGTGATCGGGTATTCTTTTACGATGCGCAGGTGCTGCACGCCTCGCGCGAGTTGGATTTGGCGGTTCTGCGGATCGTCCCGCAGGAAAACGGCGGGCATCGGCCCGGCATCCTGTCGCTGCGCGAAGGCAAGGCGCTGAAGGGCGAACAGGTTGCCGCCATCGGCTATCCGGGATCGTCGGATCAGATCAACGCGGGTGGCGATATGCTGCCTTTTCTGGAACCCACGCTGACTCAGGGCGCGATCAGCAAGGTGGCACCGGGGTCGTTTAACGAGACCGGTCGAACGCTGGAGATTGTGCAGCACACCGCATCGGTCAATCCGGGCAATTCGGGCGGGCCGCTGATCGACTATTGCGGCTCGGTTCTTGGGATCAATACGGTGATCTCGGTCTGGAGCTCGGATGGCGTTACACCCACAAACAACACGTTCTGGGCCTCGTCCGCAAATCCCATTGCCGGGTTTTTGCGGGATACGGGAATCCCGTTCACGTCCCATCAACAGGAATGCGATCCGGAAAACCCGGAAATGGTGAACCCCGCCGGGGGCGACAACAGCCTGCTGATCATTCTGGCGGTTCTTTGCGGGGCCGGGGCGTTGGTGATCGGCGGGATCTACTATGTTGCGTCGCAAAACAAGGGCGATGACGGGTCAAAATCCCTGCGTGGCGGGGGCGTGAAATCCTCGGGCCGTGCGATTCTGGCTGTCAGCATGGATGGCCAATCGGCCAAATTCAGCGCGTCGCAGTTGCAATCCGGCGTCACCATCGGGCGGGCCAGTGAAAACACGCTGACCATCACCGATCGCAACCTTAGCCGACGTCATGCCAGCCTGTCCTTGCAGGGCCGCAAGATGATGCTGACCGATCTGGGCTCGTCCAACGGAACCAAGGTCGATGGCCGGCGTCTGAAGCCGAATGACCCGGTGCAGATCAACACGAAATCCAAGGTTGAACTCGGGGGGGTGGCGCTTGTCCTCAGACGTCCCTGATACGGTTCTGTCGATCCGCAACCTTGGGATCGAACGCGCCCCCGGTTTCTTCGTGGTGATCGAAGAGTTGGAGCTGAACGCGGGCGAAACCATCGTTCTGGATGCGGTTAGCGGTGCAGGCAAAAGCACCGCGCTTGGGCTGATTGCCGGGGCGTTGCCTCTGACCGACCTGCCGGACAGGCGGCATGTGATTGACGGGGTTCAGGTCACGCCCGACACCCCAAGGGCCGCGTTTGCCGGGCCGGACAAGCTGGGTTTTGTGCTGCAAACCAACACGCTGGTGCCCTATCTGAGCTTGCAGGAGAACATCGAACTGCCGGTGCGTGTTGCCGGGCAGGTGCCGGATGCCGAATGGCAGGATCACCTGATCCGCGCCATGGGGCTGCGGGATCTGACGGCCCGCAAACCGGGTCAGTTGTCCGTGGGCCAACGCCAGCGTGCCTCGGTCGCGCGGGCGTTGCTGGGGCAACCTGCGCTGCTGTTGCTGGACGAGCCTGTCTCGGCCCTTGATCCCGCCAATGTGGCCGAGGTCGAAGGGTTGATTGTGCATCTGGCGGCCGAGGCCGGATCGGCGGTGGTTCTGGCCAGCCATCAGGCGCAAACAGGTGAGTTTGCGGACACCCCGCGCGCCGATCACCGCATATTGGATCATCAGGGGCAGTCCTACTCGATCTTCTCAACCGCAGGCCGCGCGGCGGCGAGGGTGGCGTGATGGTGCGGATACCGACCCTATTGGCCTTGCGAGAATTGCGCCATGACTGGCAATCGGCTTTGTGTTTCGTGGCCGCTTTGGCAGGTGTTTTAGGTCCGCTGCTGATCATTCTGGCGCTGAAAAACGGGATCATCGGCACCATGGTGGGCCGGTTGATCGAGGACCCGTCGAACCGCGAGATTTTGGCCATCGGGGCTGAACAGCATGACGCGGCGTTCTTCGCAGCCTTGGGCGCGCGGCAGGATGTGGGGTTCATCGTGCCTGCCACCCGCTCGATCAACACATCAGCCAATGCGGTGCGGCACGAGGCACAGCGCAAGTTGGAGCGCGCGGTGCCGCTGATACCCTCAGCCGCTGGCGATCCGCTGATCGACGGCGAAGCGGTTGCGCCGGGTCGTGTATGGATCTCCGACAAGCTGGCGCAGGATCTGTCGGTATCGGCGGGCGATACGCTGGACATGATCATCGGGCGCGAGGTGGACGGCCAGCGCGAAAACGCGCGCCGCGATCTGCAGGTCATCGGCGTGCTGCCGCCCGAGATCTGGCCCCGCCCGGCCATCTTTCTGTCGCTGCCCGATCTTCTGGTGGTCGAGCGGTTCCGGGACGATCTGACCTCGACCCCCGGGAACTGGACCGATCCGGTGGCCGAGCCCGAGACCTATGCCAGTTTCCGCCTTTACGCGCGCTCGCTTGAGGATATCGGAACCCTGTCCGCGCATCTGTCCGAGATGGGGCTGCAATCGCGCCCTCGGGCCGAAAACGCGGCCCTGTTGCTGTCCTTCCGGCGCAACCTGAACATTTTGTTCACCGCGATTGCGGCGCTGGCGATGTTTGGCTTCTGGGCGGCGATGTCGGCCAACCTGCGCGGCATGGTCGAGCGGCAGCGGGTGATCTTCAGCCTGTTTTCCATGCTGACCATGCCCGACCGGCAACGCTGTGTGATCCCGGTGGTGCAAAGCCTGACGCTGGTGCTGGGCGGTGTGATTGCCACGCTGATCATCATCCTGCCCTTCCTGCTGGCCATCAACGCAACGTTTGAAACCGCCCCCGGTGAATCCGTGGCGCGCCTTTATGTGGGAAACATTCTGGCGACGCTGGTCCTGGGGGCCGTGACAGCGGTGACCGCAGCGGTCTGGGCGGTGTTTGCCGTGCGCAATGTCGAACCTCAGGAGGTGTTGACCCATGCCTAAACTGACCCGCCTTGCCCTGGCCCCGCTGATCAGTCTGCTGACCTTGTCCGCAACCGCGCAGGCGCAGGACATCACATGGCGCGAGAAATACTATAACCCGCAGCCTGCGGATGGAGACTTGTCCCTGCCCATGCCCTGCGGCGGGGCCATGACCTTTCGAAAGGTGGCGACGCCCAATACCGATGGTGTGATCGGCGATGTTTCGGTCGTGCTGGGACAGGAAGGCAGCGATCAGCCCTATCTGAACGGTCTGCGCCGGGCCTTCGTTTCGGGCGCGTTTGCAGACCCGGAGGGCGCGGCCAAGGGCTATTTCTACATGGCCAAGTATGAGTTGGCGCAGGCCCAATGGGATGTGGTCATGAAAGGCTGCCCCGACAAGGAACCCCGCCGCCGAGGCTTTGTTCCGGCGGTTGGGCAGACCAAGCTGGACTATCAGCGCTTTGCCGAAGCCTACACCCTGTGGCTGATGGAGAACGCGCCGGACTCGCTGCCCAGAGTGGGTGATACCCGCGCCTATCTGCGTCTGCCGACCGAAGAGGAATGGGAATATTCCGCCCGTGGCGGTCTGGAAGTCGATCAGGCCCTGTTTCGGGCCCCTTTGCCACCTGTGCCCGAAGGCACGCCGCAGGATGAATACATTGCCCATGGCGGCACAGCTTCAGCCGGGGGGAAATTGCAGGTCGTGGGATCTCTGCGCCCCAATCCGCTGGGTCTGCACGACATGTTGGGCAACGCGTCCGAGATTGTGGGCGATCCCTTTGCGCTGGTGCGTCACGGGCGTTTGCATGGTCAGGCGGGCGGCTTCGTGAAGCGCGGTGGCGACGCGCGGACGCCTTTGGCTGACATCACATCCTCGACCCGGTTCGAGGTGCCGCCCTTTGACATCCTGTCCAACACAGCCTCGGCGGACCGGTTCACCGGCACGCGGCTGGTGTTGCAGGGTCTGGCGATTACCTCAGCCGATCAGGATCAGGCGCTGAAGGACGGGCTGGACCAGTTGGCGCGCCCCGATCAAGGGCTGGCGGTGGCAGCCAGCGAGCAAGAGGCGATGGACCTCTTGGACGAAATCTCGGCAGAGACCCTGTCGGATCGCACCAAAACGCAGCTTGCGGTGATCAAGGACACGCTGAACCGGGGCCGGGTCGAACGAAACGCGCAGCGGGACCAGTCGATCCGCCTGATCCTGACCTCGGGCGTGCTGGTCTGTGGTCAGGGCATCCGGCGCTACTTGAACGCGCTGATCTCATCCCTGACCATCGCGCCGGAACTGGACGCGCTTGAGGCGGAGGCGCGGCAAAGCGGGGATCAGGCTTTCCTTGATGAAGTGCTGGCCGCCAAGGAAGACGCCGCCGCCAAACTGGCCGAGCTGGAGGCCAAGGCCAAGGCGGATATCGTCGAATACGCCAACCTGATCGAGGGTCTTGTCGATCAGTACTCGCCCGTCCTGCTCCGCAAACAGATCGATTTCATCTACCCCACCGAGGCCGAGCGTGGCCGCGAACGGGCGACCTGTCTGGCGATGGTGCAGGATCACATCGGTGCCCGCACTGTGGCGGGTTATTCGGATTTGGATCAGATCGCAGATGACTTTCAGGCCGTTGCTCTGGGCTTTGTCGAAGAATGAATTGGAAAGGTTGAAGAATGCGGGATGTATTGAACAAATCGCTTGAAGTGCTGGTCTGGATCACCACCGGCATATCCATCGTTTTTTTCTGTTTTATCGCGGTGAACATGCTGCGCCTGTCGCCTTTGGGACCGGATACAACGACCATTATCGCGGCGTTTCTGACGGTGGTGTTCGGGATCACATCCTCGCTGGTGTTTGCGGGCATCTGCTTTCAGATCATGGATATCCGCACCTTTAGCAAACACAGCGCCATCAGCCTGAAAAACCGGAGGTAAGGACGACCATGGAACATACGGTACTTGGCCTGAAACCCGGCAGCGTTCTGCAGGACACCTACGAGATCAAGTCCCTGCTGGGCGAAGGCGGCATGGGGGCCACCTTTCGCGGGTTGAACAGGGCCAGCGGGCATGAGGTGGCGATCAAGGTCATGACGCCCAGCTTTGCCAAAAACAAAAAAGCGGTCGACCTGTTCCGGCGTGAGGCGAACCTGCTGCGCACCGTGCGCAGCGATGCGGTTGTGCGGTTCGAAACCTCGATGCTGGACAAGGATGGCCGTCTGTTTCTGGTGATGGAGTTTGTGCCGGGTCACCCCCTTGCACACTACCTGAAGAAGGGCGCGCGGCTGTCCTCGGACGATGTTCTGAAACTGGGTTTGCGCCTGTCGCAGGGGCTTGAGGCCATTCACAAGCTGGGCATCGTGCATCGTGACGTGGCCCCGGACAACGTCATGATCTCGCACGAGGATATCAATCAGGCCAAGTTCATCGATTTCGGTCTCGCCTCGGACAGTGTGGGTACGGACAAGTCGATTATCGGCGACAGTTTTGCCGGCAAGCTGCGCTATTGCGCGCCCGAGCAATTGGGCCTGTTTGGCAATGAGGTCTCAGCCGCCACCGACGCCTATGCGCTGGGGCTGGTCCTGATGCGGACATCGGGGCTGAAACTGCCGGGTGAAGGTAAGGGGTTTGCCGCCGTCGAAGATCGCAAGACGGACGTAAAGATCACCGATCCCAAGGTCGAGCCGGGCCTGAAATGGGCGTTGGAGCAGTTGTTGAAAGCCAACCCCAAGGACCGCTCCACCGATTTGCCCGGCCTGTTCCGCAAGGCGCTGAGTGGCGGGGCCAAGAAATCCGCCTCGGCTGGTGCGGCACCTGAAAAACAACCCGCCGCGACCCCCGAGGCGTCGGGTAGCAGCAAACTGCCCCTTGTTGCGGCTGCTGTTGTTGGATTGGCCGTGATTGTAGGCGGCGCGTGGTATGTTCTGAACGGCGCAGGTGGCCCCTCGGCTGAAGTCAACGAATCTGTGGGCATCGCTCAGGATGCAGTCGCTGCCGACAACCCTCTGACTGCGGCTCGTGACCTATTGGCCGCGGGCGGGTCACAGAATCTGGATGCCGCGCTTGGGGCGTTGATCGCGATCAGCAATGATCAGGAACTGCCGCAGCAGGACAGGGCTGACGCCAATATCCTGATCGCCGAGATGTACGATCCCAAGACCCATAGCACAGTAACTTCACCCTTCCCGCGCCCCGACCCTTCTGCGGCGCGGCGCTATTATCAGCGTGCGGCTGATCTGGGCTCGGACCCTGCACGCGACGCCCTGAACCGCTTGGGCGAGTGAGGAGACGGATATGATGTTGAAACGGATAGCCCTTCTTGCAACTGCCTTGATGCTGACCGGGCCGGTGCTGGCGCAATCGAAATCGCCGCTGCCGATCGAGGGCAAAACCAGCCTGTTCCAACGGGTGCTGATCCGCGAACGCATCGACGCGCGGGTTGAGCCCGATAGTGAAGAAACCGCCACCGCCCTGTCGCCTTTGCAGGTGTTCTTTGTTTACGAACGGGACGGCGATTGGATGCAGATTGGCGCGACCGATCAGGGTGACGATCTGATGTGGGTGCCGCAGACGGCGACAGTTGACTGGAACCAGAACATCGTCGCGACGCTGGAAGGCAGCGACAATGTGGGGCGGGTTCTGTTCTTCAACGACATCGATCCGATCTACGACATCATCGAAAGCGAAAATCCAGCCGGGTTGGCCAAGGATGCCCGGGATGAGGCACTGGCGGCGGAACAGGGCGGCACGCCGTCGGAAACCGTGATCGCCCTTGGCCCGCGTGAGACGATTGACCAGCGGCAGAACCTCTATGTCATGCCGATCTTGTCCACCGAAGAGGCGGTGTTCGATATCGGCCCCTTCGTCAATCTGTTGCAGGTTGCCGTGGCCAGCGCCAACGCGCCGAACCTGCCGGACGTGACCAGCCCCGACGCGACGGGTGATCTGAAAACAGCGGTGGTGTTTGTCGTCGATACAACAATTTCGATGGAGCCCTATATCCGCGCCACACGGGATGCGCTGCAAGTGGTGTATCGTCAGGCGGCATCCTCGGACGCGGCTAATGCGCTTAGCTTTGGGCTTGTGGGCTATCGCGACAGCCTGCAGGCGGCTCCGGGGCTGGGGTATGACGTCAAAACCTTTGTCGATCTGGAACAGGGCCTGAATGTCGAGAATTTTCTGGCCGGTATCGACCAGATGCAGGAGGCCGAATCCAGCAGCAAGAACTTCCGCGAAGACAGCTATCGTGGCATCGAACATGCGTTGCAGGATATGGACTGGGGTGAGTTCGGCAGCCGGTTTATCGTGCTGGTCACCGATGCCGGGCCTCGTGAGTTCGATGACGAATACTCGTCCACCGGCCTCAGCGCGGAAAGCCTGAACCGGCTGATCCGTGAACGCATTGGCGGGGCCATGGCGGTCATGCACTTGCGGACCGAGCGCGGGGCAAAAGATCACCCCTCGGCCGAGGCAGCCTATAAGCAACTGACCGCTTTCCCGAACTCCGCGCCGTTGTATTTCCCGATCGAAAACGGCGATCCGGCCATCTACAAGGACACCGCCCGTCAGCTGGGACAGTTCGTGGCGCAGCAGGCGTCATCCTATCGGCGCAGCGGTGGCGATGAGTTGCTGAACGAGGACGCGATCATCGACGAAAGTGAAGGCGGGCTGTTCAGCGGTCTGAACACCGCCAGCCGCACCATGCAACTGGCTTATCTGGGCCGGACCGAGGGCGCGAAAGCGCCCGATCTGTTCGAGGCTTACGTGGCCGACCGTGATTTTGACCGCACGGGCCTGAAACCGCTGTCGATCCGGCTGCTGATCTCCAAGGCCGATCTGAGCAATCTGGAAGAGGCCCTGCGTATCATCGTGGATCAGGCCGAGCGCAACGTGGTGAACCCCGATCAGTTCTTTACGCAGGTTTTGGGTGTGGCCGCGGATATGAGCCGCCGACCCGATCAGGTGTCGCGCCAGTCCGATCCCAGCCTGGCCGAGGCGGTGGCGCTAGACGAATATCTGGCGGATCTGCCCTACAAATCGCAGATCATGGCGATTACCGAAGATGACTGGGTGCGCCTGCCGATCTCGGAACAGCAGACCATCGTTAACGGTCTATACGACAAGATCGAACGCTATCGCCGCTACAATGAGTCGACGGATCAATGGGTCGATTATCTGGGGGCCGGACCACAGGCGGGCAATCTGCTTTATCCGATGTTGCTGGACGATCTGCCCTAGGGTCCTGCGACCAGCGTTAGTGTTCCGGGCCTCGGGAACAGACCGAGGCCGGGATACTCACCCGGCAATCGCTGCTTTTTCGTTGCCCTTCTTGAACTGCTGGTCAAACAGCTTGCGGAAGCTGCCATCGCGGGCCATCAGCTCGTCCAGATTGCCCTGTTCGATAACCGAGCCATCCTGAACCACCATGATCTTGTCAGCCTCCAGAACCGTCGACAGACGGTGCGCAATGACGATCACGGTCATGTCTTTGGTCAGGGAATCCAACGCTTCGCGCACAAGGTTTTCGGATTCGGCATCAAGTGCGCTGGTCGCCTCGTCCAGAAGCAGAATTTCCGCCTTGCGCAGGATGGCGCGGGCAATTGCCAATCGCTGTTTCTGACCGCCAGACAGGAATGCACCGTTCTCACCCACCATCGTGTCGTAGCCATCCGGCAGTTCTGTGATGAAGTCATGCGCATAGGCGGCGCGGGCGGCGTCATAGATCTCCTCATCTGTCGCATCCGGCGCGGCGAAGCGCAGGTTTTGCATGACGGTGGTCGAGAACAGGAACGTGTCCTGGCCCACATAGGAGATCTTCTTGCGCAGAGAGTCGAAGCTTGCGAGGCGCACATCTTGGCCGTCGATCTCCACGGTACCCTCCTGCGGGTCGTAGAAGCGCATGATAAGACCGAAAATCGTGGATTTCCCGCCGCCGGACTGACCGACCAGAGCCGTGGTTTTACGGGCTTCGAAGGTCACATTCATGTCGTCGATCACCGAGATCGAGCCCTGGTAGCCAAACTTCACGTTCTTTAGCGCGATCTCACCCGGCCCTTCAGGCAGATCCTCGGCGTCGGGGCTTTCGATCATGGTATCCTTCTGGTCAAGCAGGCCGAACAGGAGGCCTACGCCGACCATGGCTGCCTCGATCTGGACGCGCATTTTCGACAGTCGCTTTGCGGGTTCATAGGCCATCAGCAAGGCGGTGATGAAGGACATCAACTGACCGGCCGTGGGCTGCTCGGTTCCGGCAATGCCAAGGGTGCTGACAATCAGGATGCCTGCAATCGCCAAGCCCGCGAGGAATTCCATCAGCGGGCTTGCAATGGCCTGCAGACGGGCAATGTCATTGGCGCGTTTTTCAACTTTCCGAACGGCGGTATCCATCCGCTCGGTCATACGATCTTCCAGTGAAAGCACCTTGATGACCCGGATCCCGGCAGAGGTTTCCTGCAGTACGCGGATGATTTCGGCCATCGATTTGAATTCGGCCTTCATAATCGTCCGGACACTTTTCAAAAGGTACCGGACACCCAGCAAGGCCACGGGGCCCACGATCAGGAACATGACGGACAACAGCGGTTGCTGATAGACCATTACGATAACCAGCCCCAACAACGTAAGGGCATCGCGAATGAAGCCGGTCACCAGAACGTCGATCAGTTTACGGGCGGCCTGCGCGCCATTTGTCGTTCGCATCAAAAGTCCGGAGGATTCATTCTTGCCAAAGAAACCAACGCCATGCCGGATCAATTTCCGGTACACTTTTTGCTGTTGCGACGCGACAATCCGGTTCCCCGCCCGCGCAAGGTAAACCGCCTGCACGAACGAAGCCACCGCCTTGGCCAGGAACAACCCGATGACGCCGAACGCAATCAATGGGGCCCATTCGCGCATCTCGGGGCTGGTCATGGCATCTACGATGTATTCCATCATATAGGCCGACCCGGCAGTGGTGGCTGCCACGATGATCATCGCAACAATTGCGACAGCGTACATCCAGCCCTGAGCACGTAAACTTTCGCCCATCAGGCGGCCCATATAGCCGGATCGCCATTCATTCCAGGCGCGCTTAATCATTGCATTCTCCAGATCATGAAACCATGCGCTCGCTCAGATAACCTATAATCATTTCTGCCTAAAGGGCAGATTGTATCACGTGACAGAGTGACCGTTTTCGATGGACGAGCGTATGACGGCAATATTCGCCGCGTAGGGATGCTCAGCTAGGAATGATCGAGCAGAGTTGCAAGAGGTCGGCACATTGCCGTTTACCCCGTATGCGCAGCATATGAATGCGCAAAGGATCAGTTGGTCATCCGGTATTATGTGTCATATCGGTCACGCCGATCACCCAATATTACAAGGGAAAGCCGTTGCCGGACGCTATGTGGGGCGGTTTGATTAAGCCTCCGTTCAGCGAAAGTATTTTTGCATCTCACCAAGCGTAATTCGAAATTTGAATAAGCAGTTTCAGTGTGATAGCCTGACATTGGCCTATCGTGGTACATCTTTGGGGGACGGGCTTCTGAATATTTACGCCGGGCTTGTTGTTCAGCGGAAAACCGCCATTGGGCTCAGCGCACCCAACGGCGCATGCAGGTGCCGTTTTAACGCTTGTGAATGTCATGTATGGCCCTTAGAACCCCGGCAAATTTGATTAGGTGAAAGCAAGTGTCGATCAAAGCCGTAATTCTTAGTCTGCCAAAAGACGTAGACCGGCGACGCTCCTGCGAAGACGAACTTGCGCGCCTGGGTTTGCAGTATGAATTTTCGGACGCCCTTGCCGGTGATCAGCTGAACGAAACCGACCTGGGTCGTTACTATGACGCGGACATGAACCGAAGCAAGTTCAAACGTCCCCTCAGCGCAAACGAAGTGGCCTGTGCGCTTGGGCATCGGCAAATCTGGCAAGCTGTAGCCGAGTCCGAGGATCACGTTGTTCTGGTGCTGGAGGACGATGCGACTTTTGTGCAGGACCCGACGGCCTTTCTGAGAGCATTGTCGAAATGTTCCGAATGCTTTGAAGATGTCATGATCAAACTGGATGGCGTTTCAGGCCGAAATAATCAGATACTGAAACCCTTTGCTGATCAGAACCTTGTCTTGTCGGATTGTCTGCCGCCCAGAACCACGGGTTATATTCTGGGTCGCCGTGCTGCGGCACAATTGCTTCGGGTACACGCGCCGTTTGCGCGGCCTGTGGACATCGATCTCAAGTTTTATTGGGAACACAAAGTCCCGATCCTGACCCTGGCAGAGCAGATGGTGGCCGAGCGTGGGGTGTTTGACAGCAACATAGAAGCCTGCCGCACCAGCAAGAAAAGCGAGTCGTCCATCGGCCGGTTCGTGCGGAACCTGTTGTACCAGATCAAGTACACCTACGGGCGGCTCAGCCATCCCCTGAAGCCAGAGATGATTGAAGGGCTGGGCCCCTTGCTGCGCACGGATAACACGCTTCGGAACCGTATATGAAAAAGAACCTTGTCGTCGTCCGTGCGGGCGGCAAATCCCTCCATACCCGTTGGACGGAGATTCCCTATGAAGACCGGAACTATGACCTTCTGATCAGTTTTTTTTCGGACGAGGCTTTTGCGGCGTTCCAGCCAGAGCCTGGGGTCGAGGCGGTTCTGATCAAGGGCGGGAAATGGGACGGGCTGTTCGCAACCCTGTCAGATCGGGATTTGGATGCGTATGACTTCTACTGGCTGCCCGATGACGATCTTGACATCAGCGCGCAGGATGTGAACGCGCTGTTTGATGCGATGAACACGCATGGTCTGAGGATCGCGCAGCCCTCGCTCAGCCCCGAAAGCTATTTCTCGCATTTTGTGTTCAGCCAATGCCCCGGATTTGTGCTGCGATACACCAACTACATCGAGATCATGGCCCCCTGCCTGCACCGGGATGTTCTCAGGAAGGCCCTGCCTTTGTTCCGCGGCACCATGAGCGGCTATGGTCTGGACTATATCTGGTGCCGCTGGGACGAGGCCGGAGCATATCGCACTGCCATTCTGGACGGGATTGCAATGCATCATACCCGACCCATCGGCAAGAACCTGAAGGCGGTGATGGCTGAGACGGGCAACCTGAGCTCGGAAGAGGAAGAGGCGGTCTTGAAAGAGATGTTCGATCTGTCTCGCCGCACGGTCCCGATTGTCTTTGCCGGGATATTGCAGGGCGGTCAGCCAATCTCGGGCCGGGTACAGGTGGGCTGGCGCATGTGCCGGGGCTGGATGTCGGTTCTGCCGCGTTTTCGCAGCGCCAGCGAGGCCCGCGCCGGGATATTCAAGATCGCGCGGCGACAGCTGAGCAAACCGTTGGATATGACGACAATTTCCAAAAAGACCTGAGCGGGAACAGCAATGCGAGGGCAGAGTGCATCGGTGGAAGGGGCCCAACAAGACTCTGGTTGCAAGATATTCTGCAATCAAATATCGACACATACCGCCAACAGAAACCGAGAAGGCCGGGAATGTCTGGAAAATATTTGATGGTTGGCGCGGGCTTGTCCGGCGCTGTAATCGGTCGGCACCTGGCAGAGGCGGGCCATGATGTCACCGTCGTCGACTCGCGGGATCACATTGGCGGAAATTGCCACACGGCCCGCGATGAAAAAACCGGTGTGCTGCTGCATGTCTACGGGCCCCATATCTTTCACACAGACGACGCCGAGGTGTGGGATTACGTAAACCGGTTCGAGACCTTCCTGCCTTACAAGAACCGCGTCAAAACCACGTCGCGCGACGCGGACGGCAAACGGGGCGTATTCTCGCTGCCGATCAACTTGCACACGATCAACCAGTTCTTCGGCAAAACCCTGCGCCCGGATGAGGCTGAAGCTTTCATCACGCAAGAGCAGGCAGACACCAGTATCGACGACCCCCAGACATTCGAGGAACAGGCGCTGCGCTTTGTCGGCAAGGATTTGTACGAAGCGTTTTTCAAGGGTTACACGAAAAAGCAATGGGGCCTTCATCCGTCGGAATTACCGGCATCCATCCTGAAAAGATTGCCGGTCCGGTTTAATTACGACGACAATTATTTCTTTCATCGCTTTCAGGGGATGCCGGAAAACGGTTACAGCGCGATGATCGGGGCCATTCTGGATCATCCCGGGATCACCGTGCATCTGAACACCCAGTTCACCAAGGATATGGGCGCAGACTACGATCATGTGTTCTATTCGGGGCCGCTTGACGGGTATTTCGACTACCAGTTGGGGCGCCTTGGCTATCGCACGCTTGATTTCGAACGGTTTGACTATGATGGGGATTACCAAGGCTGTGCGGTCATGAATTATGGTGACGAGGACGTGCCCTATACCCGTATCACCGAGCACAAGCATTTTGCCCCATGGGAACAGCACGAAAGCTCGGTCTGCTATCGCGAGTTCTCTCGATTGGCAGAACCCGGTGACACGCCTTACTATCCAATCCGTCAGGTGAAGGAAAAGGAGTTGCTCGGATCCTACGTTGATCTTGCTCGTTCAACGGACGGAGTGACGTTCGTAGGCCGGTTGGGAACCTATCGCTACCTCGATATGGACGTGACAATCCGCGAAGCCCTCGACACCGCCCGCGCATTTGAGGCGAGTCTTAGCAAAGGCGAGAAAGCCCCTGCGTTCTTTGTTGCGCCGCTCTAAACGTCCGTTTTACAAAGCACAAAAATAAGGCTTCGGCTGCGTCCGCAAAGCTGTCGAAACATCTTGCACTGCGCTCGAGCTACTGCGTCAAGGCAGTAGGCACCGAACTTTCTTATGGTTGCCGGTTCACGGCGGACCACTTGCGAAGGGGGCTGGTGGACAAGGAGCATAGGACTCAAGCACCACCGAAACACGCAACGGCAGCTCTGCAAGCAAAATGATTGCGTAATTACGGGACAACTTTGGTTTGGTCGGAGTGAGAGGATTCGAACCTCCGACCCCTGCCTCCCGAAGACAGTGCTCTACCAGGCTGAGCTACACTCCGACCGTGGCGGCGGGTCTATACCCGGTGTTTGGGATGTGCAAGAGGGATATTTCTATATCTCGCGGGCAACTGGAATAGGCAGGCGCGCGGGATGAACGCAGCTATGCGGGCCTTTAGGGCAGCGGGCCGGATTGGTAGAGTTTGATTTTCGTGCCGCCGTGATCGACCACTGGCCCGGCGGACAAATCAGGCAAGCGGGTGGATCGGGCGAGAGAAGGATTGCTGGTCACGATCCCAACGCGCCAGCCCGAGAAGCGCGACAGCAGCGTCTTGCCCAGGCTGCCGTAAAGCGACCTGAGGCGTTTTTCATCGCCGATGCGGGCTCCGTAAGGTGGGTTGACGATCACCAGCCCGGCGGGGCCTTCGGGTGGTTTTATGTCGCTGACCGCGCGTTGGGTGAATTGGGCCACGTCCGAAACACCGGCCTGATCTGCGTTCGCGGTGGCGGCTTCGATAGCGCCTGCATTCCGGTCCGAGCCGTAGAACCTGATGGACGTCTGTACCTCAGGCCCGGTTACGCGCAGCGCGTCAAACGCTTCTGCGTCAAAGCAGGCCAGGTCTTCAAACGCAAACCGGCGCGAGCGGCCGGGGGGCAGGCCAAGGGCGATCTCGGCGGCTTCGATCACGAAAGTGCCCGAGCCGCACATGGGGTCCAGCACGGGTTCGGACCCGTCATAGCCGCAATTGCGCAGGAACATGGCAGCCATGGTCTCGCGCATCGGCGCCTTGGCGATGGCGGGTTTGTGACCGCGTTTGTGCAAAGGCTCGCCCGAGGTATCCAGCGACAGGGTGCAGACGTCTTTTTCGATGCGCAGCATGACGCGCAGGTCTGCCTCGGATGAAATCGGTGCGCCCAGCGTTTCCGAGATGGCGCGTTCAATGCGCTGGCGCGCGGCCCCGGCATGATAGATGCGCGACTTGCGGCTAGTGGCCTCCACCTTCACGGGGATGTCGGGGCGCAGGAATGTGGCCCATGGAAATTTGCGGGCGCGTTTGTCCAGTTGTGCCAGATGAACAGCGGGGAAACTGCCGATCCGGACCAGAACCTTGTTTGCCCCGCGCAGGCACAGATTGGCGCGCCAGACCTCGGACCAGTCGCCCCGGCAACTGACGCCGCCGGCCACGCGATGGGCGTTTGCGAATCCGTTCTGAACGGCTTCGTCACAGAGCGGCGCCTCGAGGCCCGGGGTCGCCGCCAAAAAGATCTCGAACTGGTCAGATGTTGTCATTTCCGTTGCTTACACCGGATAGAAACCGGGCGCGACACGGTTTTTTTTATGCTAGATTGCTGCCATTGTGCCTGTTCACACAGAAAGTGATAGGGTTTCCGCATTTTCGGCGGTAACAGGTTTGCGTTTCGCGACAGGCGCGCGTAAAGGGTCCGTGATCGAAAGAACGCCAGCGGATTTTGGCAGGGAAATGGCGCTTTTGCCCTCCCTTGGATGAGACAATTCGCGCTATCTCGGGCCATGACCCGATGGCAGAGATGGTCGGCGCAGGTAAAGAGGCTTGGAAGACAGTAGCGACATGCAAACTTTCAAACTGAAGAAGGGGATGGAATTGCCGGTTCAGGGTGCGCCTGAACAGAAAATCCATCCGGGGCCGGAATTCAAAACCGTAGCGGCGTTGGGCGCAGATTATCTGGGGCTCAAACCACGCATGCTGGTGCAGGAAGGGGATGCTGTTCAACGCGGCACGCCCTTGTTCTGTCACAAGGATGCGCCCGATGCGATGATGGTGGCCCCGCTGACCGGCAAGGTCGTGGCAATCAATCGCGGTGCGCGCCGCGTGCTGCAAAGTGTGGTGATCGAGGTATCGGACCCCAATGATGCGGGCGTCGATTTCTCGGGGGTTGGCAATGTCGACAGTGCCGAAGGTGTGACCGAAAAGCTGTGCGCCGCCGGTTTGTGGACCGCGTTCCGCACGCGGCCCTATTCGAAAATGCCCGAACCCGGAACCAAACCCGCTGCAATCTTCGTGACGGCGATGGATTCCGAACCTCTGGCCGCAGATGCCGCTGTGATCATTGCGGATGCGGGGGATGCGTTTGCTGCGGGTCTTGGGGCCATTGCAAAACTGACCGAGGGCAAGACGTATCTCTGCCACAAGGACGGCGACAGCGTTCCCGGTGCGGATGCGCCCGGTGTTGAAGCCGCCGCCTTCGCGGGCCCGCACCCGGCAGGTCTGGCTGGTACGCATATCCACTTCCTTGAACCTCTGGCAGGCGACAAACAGGTCTGGACCATCGGCTATCAGGACGTGATCGCCATCGGTCGTCTGGTGCAGACCGGTCATCTGGACCCGAATATCGTCATCGCGATCAGCGGCCCCTGCGCGCGTCAGCCGCGCCTGATCCGTACCGTCATGGGTGCCTCAACCGACGATCTGACCCGGGACGAGGTCAATGTCGACGGCACGCCCCGGATCATCTCGGGCTCGATCCTGTCGGGAACGCAGGCCGATGGACCGACCGCTTATTTGGGGCGCTTTGCCCGCCAGATCTCGATCATTCGCGAAGATCACGACCAGCACACGCTGGGCTGGATCCTTCCGATGCCGTCGAAATTCGCGGTGCAGCCGGTTCTGGGCTCTGCCCTTGCCAAGAAGCTGTTTCCGCTGACCTCGAACCTGAATGGCGGACGCCGGGCTATGGTTCCGACCGGCACGTTTGAGCAGTTGATGCCGCAGGATTACCTGCCGACACAGCTGCTGCGTGCGTTGCTGGTGATGGACACCGACACGGCGCAGGCGCTGGGTGCTTTGGAGCTGGACGAAGAGGATCTGGGCCTTGTCGGCTTTGCCTGTCCGGCGAAATATGAATACGGGCTGGCGCTGCGCGACTGCCTGACCAAGATTGAAAAGGAGGGCTGAGCCAAATGGGTTTGCGCAGCTTCTTTGATCGGATCGAGCCGAACTTTACCAAGGGCGGCAAGTACGAGAAGTACTTCCCCATCTACGAGATGGTGGAAAGCTTTATCTACACTCCGAAAACCGTAACCACCGTCGCGCCGCATGCGCGGTCGTATATCGATATGAAGCGGATCATGACCTATGTCGTGTTCGCGACAATCCCCTGTATCCTGTGGGGGATGTATAACACCGGTTATCAGGCGAACTCGGCCATTGCTGCGCTGGGGCCTGACTCGGCGACCGGATGGCGGATTGCGCTGTTGCAGATGTTTGGGATTTCGCTGGACCCCTCCAGCGTCTTTGCCAATGTGATGCACGGGCTGATGTATTTCCTGCCGATCTACATCGTGACGCTGGTTGCAGGCGGTATCTTCGAGGTCATCTTTGCCACCGTGCGCGGGCACGAAGTAAACGAAGGTTTCCTCGTCACCTCAATGCTTTACACGCTGATCATGCCAGCTACTGCGCCCTTGTGGCAGGTGGCGCTGGGGATCATCTTTGGCGTTGTGATCGGGAAAGAGGTCTTTGGCGGCACCGGCAAGAATTTCCTGAACCCCGCTCTGGTGGGCCGGGCGTTCCTGTATTTCGCATATCCGGCCAGCATGTCCGGTGACACGGTCTGGACGCCGGTTGACGGGTTCTCGGGCGCGACTGCTCTGTCCGTCTCGGCGTCGCAGGGCTTTCAGTCACTGGCCGCTGATGGCATTACCTGGTGGAATGCGTTCT
The DNA here is from genome assembly GCF_056540025.1 of Ruegeria sp. AP12. Classification (NCBI taxonomy): domain Bacteria; kingdom Pseudomonadati; phylum Pseudomonadota; class Alphaproteobacteria; order Rhodobacterales; family Roseobacteraceae; genus Ruegeria; species Ruegeria sp. AP12. The sequence continues at coordinate 256,281 of NZ_JBQFVZ010000005.1, read as the reverse complement.
TTGGCTCGATTCAGGGCAGCTTTGGCGAAACCTCGACGCTGGCCTGTATGATCGGTCTGGCCTTCCTGCTGGCCACGCGGATAGCCAACTATCGCCTGATCATCGGCTGTCTGGCGGGCACCATTGGCTTTACCCTGCTGCTGAACCTGATCGGGTCCGACACCAACCCGATGTTTGCGATGCCATGGTACTGGCACATCGTCATCGGCGGCTACGCCTTCGGTCTGGCCTTCATGGTGACCGAGCCGGTCTCGGCCAGCCACACCAACATGGGCCGCTATATCTACGGTGCGCTGATCGGTGTCATGGTTGTGATGATCCGTGTCATCAACCCGGCTTTCCCCGAAGGCATGATGCTGGCCATTCTGTTCGGCAACGTCTTTGCACCGCTGATCGACTATTTCGTCGTTCAGGCCAACATCAAACGGAGGGCGCGTCGCCATGTCTGATACGCAATCCCCAGAACCCAAGGGCGCGATTGCCAAGTTTCTGGCGGCCTCGCCGGATTCGGTCGGCAAGACGATCTTCATCGCGGTCGCCGTCTGTCTTGTCGCCTCGATGGTTGTCTCGGCCGCGGCGGTCAGCCTGCGTCCGGTGCAAGAGGTCAACCGCCTGAAGGACAAGCAGATCAACGTGCTGCAGGTGGCAGGCGTTTATGAGCCGGGCACCGACGTGACCGAGGCTTTCGCCGCGTTCGAGCCGCATGTTGTGGAACTGTCCACCGGCGATTTCGTTGATGACCAGTTCGATCCGGCCACCTTCGACGACATTGCCGCCGCCAGCGATCCTGAGCTGAGCGTTGCGCTGGATGATGACCCGGCTGGCATTGGCCGCAAATCCAAGTACCGCGTAATCTATCTGCTGCGGGACGATGCGGGCGATCTGGACAAGGTGATCCTGCCGCTGCATGGCTATGGCCTGTGGTCCACGCTCTATGGCTTTATCGCGCTGGAAAATAACGGCAACGATATCTACGGCCTGCAATTCTATCAGCATGGTGAAACCCCGGGCCTTGGGGCCGAGGTGGACAACCCCCGCTGGAAAGCGCTTTGGAACGGTAAGAAGCTGCGCGATGACAATGGCGATCTTCAGATCACCGTGTCGAAATCCCAGCCTGCCGCCGGACCTGATTTCTATATTGACGCGCTGGCAGGGGCGACCCTGACCTCGGTCGGTGTCGATAACCTGGTGAAATTCTGGATGGGCGACGCGGGCTATGCTCCGTTCCTGGCCAAGCTGCAAGCAGGAGAGTTCTAATGTCTCAGACCAAGAAAGAGATGCTGGTCGACCCGCTTGTCGACAACAACCCGATCACCTTGCAGGTGCTGGGCATCTGTTCCGCGCTGGCGGTGACCTCGTCGCTGCAGGTGTCGATGGTGATGGCGCTGGCGGTGATCTTCGTGACCTCGTTCTCGTCCTTCTTCATCTCGTGCCTGCGCAACCAGATCCCGGGCTCGATCCGGATCATCGTGCAGATGGTGATCATTGCCTCGCTGGTGATCCTGGTGGACCAGATCCTCAAGGCTTATGCGTTTGAGATCTCAAAAACCCTGTCGGTCTTTGTTGGCCTGATCATCACCAACTGTATCGTGATGGGCCGCGCCGAGGCGTTTGCGATGAAGAACCCTCCGGTTGCGTCCTTCATCGACGGCATGGGCAACGGTATGGGCTATGGCCTGATCCTGTTACTGGTTGGTTTCATTCGTGAGCTGTTCGGTGCCGGATCGCTGTTTGGTGTGACCATCCTTGAAACCGTCAACAACGGTGGCTGGTACGTGCCCAACGGCATGCTGCTGCTGCCGCCGTCGGCGTTCTTCATCATCGGTCTGATCATCTGGGCCTTCCGCACATGGAAGCCGAACCAGGTGGAAGAGCGTGAATACAAAATTCAGCAGGTAGAGGCCCACTGATGGAAGGTCTGATCTCACTGGCCGTAAAGGCCATCTTTGTCGAAAACCTTGCGCTCAGCTTCTTCCTGGGGATGTGTACCTTCATCGCCGTTTCGAAGAAGATCTCGACGGCGCTGGGTCTGGGGATTTCGGTGATGCTGGTTCAGGCGATCACCGTGCCTGCCAACAACCTGCTGCTGAACTACCTGCTGAAACCGGGCGCGTTGGCCTGGGCCGGGTTCCCGGATGTGGACCTGACCTTCCTTGGCCTGATTTCGTATATCGGTGTGATCGCGGCGATGGTTCAGATCCTCGAGATGATCCTGGATAAGTATTTCCCGCCGCTTTACAACGCGCTGGGGATCTTCCTGCCGCTGATCACGGTGAACTGCGCCATTCTGGGTGGTTCGCTGTTCATGGTGGAACGCGACTATAACTTTGCCGAGGCGGCGACCTATGGTCTGTCTTCGGGCTTTGGCTGGGCGCTGGCAATCACCGCGATGGCGGGTGTGCGCGAAAAGCTGAAATATTCGGATATTCCGGACGGCTTGCAGGGTCTTGGCATCACCTTCATCACCGCGGGACTGATGGCTATGGCCTTCATGTCCTTCTCGGGCGTGAAACTGTAAGGAGGGCGCAATGGAAACCTTTAGCTTAGGCGTCATCCTATTCACTCTGATCGTTCTGGGTCTGGTTGCCATCATCATGGCCGCCCGCTCGCGTCTGGTATCGACGGGCAACGTCAACATCACGATCAACGGTGAGAAAACCGTATCCGTTCCGGCGGGCGGCAAGCTGCTGCAAACGCTGGCGGCCGAGAAACTGTTCGTTCCGTCGGCCTGTGGCGGCGGCGGTACTTGTGCGCAATGCCGGGTGCGTGTGCATTCGGGCGGCGGGTCGATCCTGCCGACCGAAGAAAGCCACATCACCAAGCGCGAAGCCGCCTGCGGCGACCGCCTGTCCTGTCAGGTCGCGGTCAAGCAGGACATGGATATCGAAGTTCCCGAAGAGGTCTTTGGCGTCAAGAAGTGGGAATGCACCGTTCGCTCGAACGAGAACGTGGCCACCTTCATCAAGGCCCTGACGCTGGACCTGCCAGAAGGTGAAGATGTGAACTTCCGCGCCGGTGGTTACATCCAGATCGAGGCCCCCGCGCACCAGTTGAAATACACCGATTTCGACGTTGAGGAAGAGTATCGCGAGGATTGGGACAAGTTCAATCTGTGGCAATACGAGTCCGTCGTGAATGAGCCGATCGAACGCGCCTATTCGATGGCCAACTATCCGGATGAAAAGGGCATGATCATGCTGAACGTCCGGGTTGCTTCGCCACCTCCGGGCTCCGAAGGGATCCCCGCCGGTCAAATGTCGTCGTATATCTTCAACCTGAAACCGGGTGATAAGGTGACGATCTCGGGTCCGTTTGGTGAGTTCTTCGCCCGCGAGACAGAGAAAGAGATGGTCTTCATCGGCGGTGGTGCCGGTATGGCGCCCATGCGCAGCCATATCTTCGACCAGCTCAAGCGTCTTGAGAACCGCAACCGCAAGATCACCTTCTGGTACGGTGCGCGTTCGAAGAAAGAGATGTTCTTTGTCGAGGATTTCGATCAGCTGGCCGAGGAGTTCGACAATTTCGAATGGCACGTGGCGCTTTCGGATGCTCAGCCCGAGGACGATTGGAAAGGCTACACCGGCTTTATCCACAATGTTCTGTTCGACGAATACCTCAAGAACCATCCCGCGCCCGAGGATTGCGAGTTCTACATGTGTGGCCCGCCAATCATGAACCAGTCGGTCATCAACATGCTGCTGGATCTGGGCGTGGATCGCGAAGACATCATGCTCGACGATTTCGGCGGGTAAGTTTAACGCAGGACCAAGATAAAAAAGCCCCGCTCATTCGCAGCGGGGCTTTGCTTTTTGGTGGTCTTGAGCAATTGCCGAGACGGCTTAGGTCTGTGTCCAGCCAGCCTTCAGCCAGGCCGCAAATTCCGTCTCGTCAACCTGACCCGCTGCAAGGTCCTCCATCATCTGGACACCTTTGACCGGGTCGGGGAGGAAGGCATATCCATTGAGCCTCAGAAAGGTCAGGGCGGTGACGAAAGCCGTGCGTTTGTTGCCGTCGATGAACGCATGGGCCTTGGCGATGCCGAACGCATAGGCCGCTGCGATTGCCGCCAGATCGGCGTCCTCATAGGCCGCCAGATTCATCGCCCTTGCGCAGCCCATCTCCAACAGCGCCCGGTCGCGCATACCGGGCGCACCGCCATGGCGCGAGATTTGTCGGTCGTGAATGGCGATGACTGCGGCCAGCGGAACCCAGATCCGCGGCTTCAAGCCAAGGCCTGCAGAAGGTCGCGGTTTTCATCCATGACGACCTCAGCCGCGGCCAGCGCCTCGGCCACCGAAGGGTCATGCGCCATGACTTTCAACGTGCCATCATCCCCGCGCAGCACAAAAAGGGTGTCCCCTTCCTTGGCATCAAGGATAGTCAGCATTTCGGTCGACAATGTCATAACGGCCGAGTTTCCGACCTTGCGGATCTTGGTTTCGATCATTTGGACCTCCGGTATATATGGATGTATATACTGAAAGCGGCCCCATTTTGCAAGCTTGGGGGCTTGAGGCCCCCAAGGCTTGTCGGGTTTAGGCCTATAGCCTCAGATCGCTGGCCTCACGCGGCAGGCAGGATTTGATGTCATAGACGATGCTTTGCGCTTTGCCATAGGCGCGGAATTGGCCCGGATCGAGCGTTTTGTATTCTTCATGCGCGACGGCCAGAATGACGCCATCATAGGCCCCGTCCTGTGGCGTATCGATCAGGGACAGACCATATTCCGCCTGCGCGGCTGCCGGGTCGGCATGCGGGTCGTGCACATCGACGCTGACGCCATAGCTTTGCAGTTCCTCAATAATATCAACCACGCGTGTATTGCGCAGGTCCGGGCAGTTTTCCTTGAAGGTCAGCCCCAGCACCAGAACCCGCGCTGCGCCGACATTGATACCGTCGCGCGTCATCCGCTTGATCAGTTGCGACACCACATAACCGCCCATCCCGTCATTCAGGCGCCGCCCGGCGAGGATGATCTGAGGGTGGTGCCCCACCGCCTCGGCCTTGTGGGTCAAGTAATAGGGGTCGATGCCGATACAATGCCCACCGACCAGACCGGGGCGGAAGGGCAGAAAGTTCCACTTGGTGCCTGCGGCACGCAGAACGGCCTCGGTATCGATTTCCATCCGGCCGAAGATCATCGCAAGTTCGTTCACCAAGGCAATGTTCAGATCACGTTGCGTGTTCTCGATGACCTTTGCGGCCTCGGCCACGCGGATGCTCTCGGCCTTGTGGGTTCCGGCGGTGATGATCCGCGCGTAAAGCGCATCGACCAGATCTGCCACGTCGGGGGTCGAGCCCGAGGTGACTTTGCAGATATCCGCAATCCGATGGGTCTTGTCGCCGGGATTGATCCGTTCAGGGCTGTAGCCTGCATAGAAATCGGCGTTGAACCGCAGGCCCGAGGCGCGTTCCAGCACCGGCACACAGTCTTCCTCGGTCGCGCCGGGATAGACAGTGGATTCGTAGATCACCAGATCGCCGGGTTTCAGAACCCCGCCCACCGTTTCGGACGCTGCCAGCAAAGGCGACAGGTCCGGCCGTTTGCCCGGTGTAATCGGGGTGGGCACGGTGACGATATAGGTGTCACAGTCGGCCAGATCCGAGACGTTGGTGGTAAAGCTCAGCCCTGAGGCGGCGGCAAGATCTTCGGGCTCGACCTCTTGCGTGGCATCATTGCCGCCGCGCAAAGCGTCGATGCGCGGCTGGTTGATGTCAAAGCCGACGACCGGACCGATCTTGCCAAAGGCCACGGCCAGCGGCAGGCCGACATAGCCCAGCCCAATAACAGCGATCTTGCGGGCATCCGGGTTTGTGTCCAGCATCAAGCTTTGTCCCTTATTTGCCGTGATATTCTCGGAACCACTCGACAAAGCGGGCGATTCCATCCTTGAAATCGGTTTGCGGGCGGTAACCGGTCAGGCGTTGCAGCAGGTCCGTATTGGCCCAAGTGGCGGGAACATCGCCCATCTGCATCGGCATGTAATTGCGGATCGCCTCTTTGCCCACCGCCTCTTCGATGGCTTCCACGAAGTCCATCAGGCGCACCTTGTCGCCATTGCCGATATTGACGACCCGATAGGGCGCAACCGGGGACAGGCTGTCGCCGTCCTCGATCTCATCCGCGCTGGCGGGCCGGACCGGAGGCACATCGATCAACAATCGGATGCCACGGACAAGATCGTTCACATTTGTGAAGTCGCGATACATGTCACCATGGTTGTAGATGTCGATCGGACGATCATCCAGAATCGCATCAACAAATTTATAAAGCGCCAGATCGGGCCGTCCCCAGGTGCCATAGACGGTGAAAAAGCGGAACATGGTGGTCGGCAGGTCCCACAGATGCGCGTAGGAATGGCCCATCGCCTCATTCGCCTTTTTGGTGGCCGAGTAGATGGTCAGCTGCGTGTCGGCCTTTTCGACCTCGGTAAAGGGCATATCCTCATTCGCGCCATAGACCGACGAGGTCGAGGCCATCAGCAGGTGATCGACCTTATGCACACGCGCGACCTCCATCACGTTGAAGGTGCCGACAACATTGGAGTTTATGTAGCTGCGCGGCTCTTCCAGGCTGTAGCGGACACCGGCCTGGGCGGCGAGGTGCACGATGACTTCGGGCTGAAACTCATCGGCGATTTTCATCAGTTGGTCGTGGTCTTCCAGCATGGCCTCGGTCGCAGTGAAGCCCGGCGTCTGCATCAGCATCTGATGGCGGCGCTGTTTCAGGGTGACGTCGTAATAGTCGGTCATCCCGTCATAACCATGCACGCGGAACCCTTCTGACAGCAGCAGCTTGGCCAGATGGAACCCGATGAAACCCGCTGTACCGGTAATCAAAACTCGCTTCATAAAACCCTCGAACACAATAAAACCCTAGGCATCAGGGATACTCTCCTTGCTGCAAGGTCAAGTAGAATCTCCCTTTTATCCGTCATAGCAAATCTGCAACCGGATTGGTCAACATCGTGCCATGGCCCGGAATTGCCGATTGTCCGAACGCATCAGGCCGGGTAGTGAAAGACTGTGATGGTTAGGAACTGGATCAAAGGGTTGTTCGGGCAGGGTGACGCGCAGACCGCAGAGGTTGACGCGCCGGAAATCGCGCCCGAGGAGCGGTTCATCGCGATCGGGGACATTCACGGGCGGCTGGACCTGTTACAGGATCTACTGCCTCGTCTGGATGATACGTGTCCATGGGTGTTTGTCGGCGACTACGTGGATCGCGGCGACAGCAGCGCACAGGTTCTGCATCACCTGCACCACCTCAGCGAATCCTCGGGCGGGCGGATCATCTGTTTGCTGGGCAATCACGAAGAGATGCTGTTGCGCTTTGTCGAAGACCCAAAGCGTGTGGGTCACCTTTGGCAGCAAAACGGCGGCGTTGAGACGCTGAACTCGTTCGGAGTGTCAGGCGGTGCCGAGGTGACAGAAGGAGAACAGGCCGTTGCTGTGGCCGAAGAACTGCGGCAAGCCATGGGGAATGAGTTGCTGAGCTGGCTGTCAAACCGCCCGCTCAGCTGGACCAGCGGGAATGTCACGGTTGTCCACGCCGCTTTGGACCCGCGCAAGGCGCTGGACGCGCAATTGCGCCAGATTTGCCTGTGGGGGCATCCGATGTTCCGGGTTCAGGCCAGACAGGACGGGCAATGGGTTGTGCACGGGCACACGATTGTCGCCCACGCGCGGGCGCAGAACGGGGTTGTCTCAATCGATACCGGGGCCTATTCAAGCAGCCGCCTGACGGCGGCTGAGATATTCAGGGGCGGGGTGCGGTTTACCTCGACCTAGCCCACAATCATCTGCTTCATGCGCAGCGCTTCGTATTCCAGTTCTTTCAGGCGGAAATGCACCACGTCGCCGATGGTGATCACGCCGCACAGGTTGCCGTCGCGCAGGACCGGCATGTGACGGAACCGGCCTTCGGTCATGGTTTTCAGAACTTCGTTCAACGGATCATCGGGCGAGCAGGTCTTGACCTCGCGCGTCATCAGATCCTCGACCGATTGCGGCAGGGTCTGGCCGGGCGTGTCTGCCATCCGGCGCACGATGTCGCGTTCCGACAGGATCCCCTGTAGCGCGCCGTTCTGATCGGTTACCAGAACAGCCCCGATCCGCTTTTCTTTCAGGGTGTTGACCACGGAATGGATCGTCTCGTTCGGGCGCACTGAAAACACCGAGTCGCCCTTGCCCTCAAGCAGTTTGGCCACGGTCGTCTGTGACTGCGCCAGATTGGACCCCGTCGTTTGGCTGTGCGTCGTCTTTTTGTCTTTATCGCCGCGCATCGGTGCCTGGTAAGAGGTTGGGGCCATAGGCAATCTCCTTCTTGGTTCTTGCAGTGTCTTTCCCTTTTACCTTAGCGCAGCTAAATGGCCTGTATAGGGTGCAAATGCCCTGATCGGCGAAAACCCGGAGTCTGACCTTGTGAGCGATCTGTACCTGACACCCCCCATCGCGGCGCTGATCTTCTTTGCGGTGGTCGTCTGCGGCCACAATTTCCGAATGGCGTGGAAACAACAGCCCGAGGGTTGGCAGAAACGCGCGTGGCTGTTCGGGCTTCCGGCGGGGATCGGCCTTTTGGTGCTGGGCTTTTTGCCGCTGAAGCTGTGAAGCCGGTTTGACTCTGACAGGGGGCGCTGGCATATGCCGGGCACTGATTTTCCCCGGAGACCGATCCATGCGTCTGTTGTCTGCACTGGCCCTTGCAACCTTTCTGACCGGCTGCCTGTTCGACAAGGAACCCGACGTGGTGCGCCTGTCGGGCGAGACGATGGGTACGACCTTCAACATCACCGCAATTGGCGAGGATCTGGACGAGGCCGCGCTGGCCGCATCGGTCGAACAGGCACTGGCCGAGGTCAACGCCAAGATGTCGAACTGGGACCCGAATTCCGAGGTTTCGACCTTCTCGGCCTCAACCAGCACCGACCCGGTGGCGATCTCTGACGAATTCGCGTTGGTCTTGGCGGCGGCAAATGATGTGCATGAGAAAACCGGCGGTACTTTCGACGTCACACTGGGCCCGCTGATCGAGCTTTGGGGCTTTGGCCCGCGCAAGCCCGAGGATCCGGTGCCATCGGATGCCGATATTCAGGCCGCCCTGAATGGTGTGGGGCAGGCGCGACTTTTGACGCTGGATGCCTCGGCTGGCACGTTGGCGAAATCTGATCCGTCTGTCGGGATCAACCTGTCAGCGATTGCCAAGGGCTATGGCATCGATGCGGTGGCCGAAACCCTGCAGGATGCGGGGATCGAGGACTATCTGGTCGAAATCGGCGGCGATCTGGTGACCAAAGGCCAGAACGATCAGGGCGAGGCCTGGCGGATCGGTATCGAAAAGCCCGAGGCCGGATCGCAGAGCGTGCAGTTGATTGTGTCGCTGGATGATCGCGGCATGGCCAGCTCGGGCGATTACAAGAACTTCTTCGAGCAGGATGGCGTGCGCTATTCGCATATCATCGACCCGACCACAGGGCGTCCGATCACGCATCGCACGACCTCGGTCACGGTTCTGGCCGAAAACGCGATGATGGCCGATGCCTGGGCGACTGCCATGCTGGCGCTGGGGCAGGAAAAGGGTCTGGAACTGGCCGAACAGCATAAACTTGCCGTGTATTTCATCTCGCGCGATGTGACAGGCGGCGACGATGCCTATATAACCGTCCACAGCAGCGCGTTCAAAGACGCCTTGGGAACCAACTGACCGGTAGGAACCGACATGAGCACCTTCATTCTGGCCTTTATTCTTCTGTCTCTGGTCATGGTCGGCATGTCGCTGGGTGTGATGCTGATGGGTAAGACCATCAAGGGCAGCTGCGGTGGTCTGAACGCGATCTCGGGCGCGGATAAATGCGTGGTCTGCCAAAAGGATGTAGACCCGAACAGCCCCCTGCGCGATCAGCTTCAGTGCAAGCGCGCCAAGAAGATGCTGGAACAGATGGAACGTCAGTCCTGATCTGCATTTGCGCAGCGCCGTTGGAACTGGCTAGATAGCCCCCGAACCAGTCGGGAGGCGCGCGTGGCCAAAGCCAGAAACATCCTGTTCATCATGTTCGACCAGCTGCGCTGGGATTATCTGAGCTGTTACGGGCATCCGCATCTGCACACTCCGAACATTGATCGATTGGCCGCCCGTGGTGTGCGTTTTGACCGGGCCTATATCCAGTCGCCAATCTGCGGCAGTTCCCGCATGTCTACCTATACCGGGCGCTACGTGCATTCCCACGGCGCGTCGTGGAACGGCATTCCGCTGAAAGTGGGCGAGATCACGATGGGCGACCATCTGCGCAAGGCCGGTATGGATTGTTACCTTGTCGGCAAGACCCATATGCGCGCCGACGCCGAAGGCATGGCTCGGCTGGGGCTGGAACCTGACAGCCTGATCGGGGCCCGCGTGGCCGAATGCGGCTTTGATGTTTTCGAGCGAGACGACGGAATGTTGCCCGAGGGGCCAGATGGCTATTACGACCCGGACGGCGCGAAGGAATACAACAAGTATCTGACTGCCAAAGGGTACGAGAGCGATAACCCATGGCACGACTTCGCCAATTCCGGGTTGGATGCTGAGGGCAACGTTCTGTCCGGCTGGTTCCTCAAGAACGCAACTGAGCCCGCGAATATCGCCGAAGAGGATAGCGAAACGCCTTATCTGACCGGGCGCGGCATGGAGTTCATGGAAACCCATGACGGCCCGTGGTGTTGCCATCTGAGCTTTATCAAACCCCATTGGCCCTACATCGTGGCGGAACCCTATGCCTCGATGTACGGCCCCGAACATGTGCTGCCCGTTGTGCGATCCGAGGTAGAACGCCAGAACGCGCATCCGGTGCTCAAGGCATTCATGGACACCAAGATCGGCCAGACCTTTTCTCGTCAGGAGGTCCGCGAGGCCGTGATCCCCGCCTATATGGGCCTGATCAAGCAGGCCGACGACCAGATGGGCCGCCTGTTCGACTGGATGGAACAGACCGGGCGGATGGACGATACGATGATCGTTCTCACCTCGGATCACGGGGATTTTCTGGGCGATCACTGGATGGGTGAGAAAACCTTCTTCCACGATGCCTCGACCAAGATGCCGTTGATCATCTACGACCCCTCGCCCGAGGCCGACGCCACGCGCGGTACGGTCTGTGACGCGCTGGTCGAGTCCATCGACCTAGCGCCTACTTTCGTCGATGTGGCCGGAGGGGAAGTGGCCAACCATATCCTCGAAGGTCATTCCCTGCTGCCAATCCTGCATGGGCAGGTGCAAGAGGTGCCACGGGATGTGGTGATCTGCGAATACGATTATTCCGCCTCACCCATTGCCGAGCGTCTGAATGCTTCGGTCCGGGATGCAGTGATGTTCATGGTCGCCAACAAGCGCTGGAAACTGATCCATTGCGAGGGCGGCCATCGCCCCATCCTGTTCGATCTGGAAAACGACCCGCAGGAACTGATCGATCTGGGCGACAGTACCGATCATGCCGAGGTGATCGCCGAGATGTACGAGCATCTGTTCGCCTGGTCCCGCCGCCCGTCGCAGCGCACCACCCGGTCGGAACAGCAACTGATCGAGATGCGGAGCAAAAGCCGGGGCAGGGGGATTGTCTTGGGGGTTTACGACGAAAACGAGATGCCTCTGGACCTGACGATCAAGTACCGCAACCGCAAGGCAAAACCCTACAAAACCTACCTGAAAGACTAGCTGCGCCGCGCTTTCCATTGCACATAGCGCGCCATGCTGCGTTCCAGCAGGTTCGGTGCTTTGCCATCGTCCAGATGCAACCCGCCGCCGCCCGCGCGATACATCTCGGCAAACACATCCAGCACTTTGGATTTGACCATTCCGCGCAGGGGGACATGGGCCATCATGCCATAGGTTGCCGCCCCGCCGGTCTTGGCAAGTTCGGGATTGGCGCGCACGGTGGCGACGGCCTGCGCCAGATCAGCCAGGTATTCATCCGTTACATGCAGGTGTTTGGCGGTGACCATGCAGTGGATGCCATCGGGGTTTTGCACCCGGTTGATGTTCCAACCCGCCCGCTCCAACTGATCCGCAACGGCGTAGATGTTCAGCTTTGGGTCGCTTGACCCATAAGCCAGCAACGGCCCCTGCGGGTTGCCAAGAATGCGCAGCCCGTCGATCGCTGTGATGCCTGCTTTCAGCTTTTCGACCGCCTCGGTCGTGTCTTTGGCCAGCCGACAATAGCCCTCGACCCCCAGCTTTTGCATCACCGCCCATGCGGCAGCATAGGCTCCGCCCGGTCGGGTGCCCAGCAGAGCGGGAGAGGCGAAGACTCCGCCGGGCCAGTCCTGACAGATGAACATCTGGTGTTTCAGCAGGTCCAGATCGCGATAGAGGATGGTCGAGGCCCCCTTGGCCGCATAGCCATATTTGTGCAGGTCGGCCGAGATCGAGGTGACGCCCGGAACCCGGAAATCCCAGTCGGGCAGGTCAACCCCGTTCCGCTCCATGAACGGCAGGATCAGCCCGCCGACGCAGGCGTCGATATGCAGCGGGATGCCTTTGGACTGCGCAATCGCCCCCATTTCGGCAATCGGGTCGATGGTGCCATGCGGGTATTCCGGGGCTGAACCCAGGATCATGACCGTGCCCGCGTTGATCATTCGCTTCAGCCGGGAAATGTCGGTCGCATAATCCGGTGCCATTGGCAGCAGGCGCGCCTTGACCCCGAAATATTCCGCTGCCTTGAACCATGCCACATGCGCCGTCTTGGGCAGGATCATGTTGGGCCGTGTCACCTTGCGCCGTTTGCGCGCCATATCGCGATAGGTTTTGACCGCCATCAGGCAGCTTTCCGTCCCACCCGCCGTCACAACGCCGCACGTGTCCGGCCCGCCATGCAGCAGACCGGCCATGGTCGAGATGATCTGGGTCTCCATCCGTTTCAGGCTTTGAAACGCGGCAGGGTTCAGGCCGTTGGCCGAAGAAAACGCGCTGTAGGCCTTGGCGGTGAAGGCGTCGTGGTCGTTATCCAGATGGTAAACCAGGCTCCAGGTCCGGCCATCGCGATAATTCGGGTCATCCTCGGCAAAGGACTTGAGCTGGTCCAGTATCTCACCCTCGGGGCGGCCGGTTTCCGGTAGTTTCTGATGGTCCATATCCTATCCCCCTTGGGCCAGCAGCAGCGCCAGAGAAATGCCCAGATAGTTCCCGATGGCAAAACCCAGAATGCCGGTTGCCATTCCCGACATCAAGATCGCCGGGTTGCGCAGGCTGCGCGAGATCATGGGCACGAAGGCAGGAGACATGACAGCAGCGACCGAGGTGATCAGAAACGTGTCCCGATCCACCCCCGCCAATCGCGCCAGCAGCGCATGCAGGGCAAAACTGCCAAAGGTCGCGATCAGGACGAACCCCAGAACGGCCAGATCCAAGTCGCGCAGCTTTGCCAGATCCATCGAGGCCGCAACGCTGAACGAAAATACATAAAGCAGATACATCCCCATATGCGGCGCGGCCCGGTTTTGGCGTAAGGACGGGGTCAGGGACCCCAGAATGCCCAGCGTCGTCAGCAGAACGACGATCATCACCTGCGGCGCGGCGAAGGTGACGAAAGGGGCCAAGGTCAATGCCGCACCGACACACATCGAGGCCCCAAGCAACGCAATCAGCCCGTGTGCGATCCAGTTGGGCCGGGTGGCCTCGGCCGGTTCCGGCGAATTGGTTTCAACGCCTCCGGCAAAGGGCTTCAGGAATCGCCCAAAGACCACAGGGGCCAGCGTCAGCACAAACAGCAGGTAGGCTGCGCCAACAACGGTGTCGACGGTGGCAAACAGCAGATAGCGACCCTCGGGGATATCCAGCGCGAGCTTGATCGCGCCCATATTGGCCAGCCCGCCAGTATACATGCCGACGGCCATGCCCGACAGCTGCTCGGCCTGTTCGGTGCCGCCTGCGTTGAACGCGTAGAACAGACCGGTAGCAACAAGACTTACCGACAACACGGCCAACACCATGGACAAAAGGGCTGATCCGGCGATCCGACCCCAGGCGCGCAGATTGACGCCAAACAGCAGCAGCGGAAGGGCAAGCCCCAGGCTGGCCTCGATCACGCTGTTGCGGATGTGCTGGGCCGGTTCGGGTTGCAGGCCCGACAAACCCAGCGCCAGACCACCCATATAGCACAGCACAATCGGCCCCAGCCGCCCGGCCAGCGCCCAATGCCGCGCCAACAGCATCAGCGCGGCAGGCGCGAATACGTAGATCAGTGCAAACACCGCAATCTCTGGCTGCATGACTGTCCTCTCCCCTGTGGTCGAGACTAGGCAGCCCGACCTCAATGGCGCAAGGTGGCGTGACGTAAGGTTCGCTGCGTGTTGGGGTATGGAAATCCGGGCCTCTGTGCCCGATGAGCGGTTGATTAAATCTGCGCCAATTGCCTCAAAGGCGGTTCACCCCCCGGCGGTCACCGGGTAGAAGGTTCGCCAAGAGCAGTTACCGGAGAGTAAAATGGCCACGCCCAAACCCGTAGTCCTGTGCATTCTCGATGGTTGGGGATTGTCCGAGGACACGCAGGCCAACGCGCCTTATCTGGCGAAAACGCCCACCTTCGACGCGATCATTCAGGGCCCGCATGCCACGCTGATCACCCACGGCCCGGATGTGGGTCTGCCCAGCGGGCAGATGGGCAATTCCGAGGTTGGCCATACCAATATCGGCGCGGGCCGGGTTGTGGCGATGGATCTTGGACAGATCGATCTTGCCATCGAGGATGGATCCTTCTTCGACAATGAAACGTTGCAGGATTTTATCGCCAAGGTGAAGGCGGCGGGTGGTACGGCGCATCTGATGGGTCTGGCCTCGGACGGCGGCGTACATGGCCATGTGAATCACATCGTCGCTGTGGCCAAGGCAATCACCGATGCCGGGGTGCCGGTCGCGTTGCACGCGGTGACAGACGGTCGCGACGTGGCCCCGAAATCGGCTTTTGGGTACATCGCCGAGCTTGAGGATCGCCTGCCCGAAGGCGCGCGCATCGTCACCGTCAGCGGGCGCTACTTTGCCATGGATCGCGACAACCGGTGGGAGCGCGTGTCAGAGGCGTATAACGCCATGATCAAAGGACAGGGACGCGCGGCCAGTTCCGCGCATGGGGCGGTCGATCACGCCTATAACCAATCCGAGACGGATGAATTCATCACCCCGACGGTGCTGGAGGGCTATAAGGGTGTCAAAGACGGCGACGGTTTCTTTTGCCTGAACTTCCGCGCCGACCGCGCGCGGGAAATCCTGCGCGCCATTGGCGAGCCGGGCTTTGCCGATTTCGATACCGGCCCACGCCCGGCGCTGTCGGCCTTGCTGGGAATGGTCGAGTATTCCGACGGCCACAACGATTATATGACAACGGTGTTCCCGAAACGCGCCATCGTGAACACGCTGGGCGAATGGGTGGCCAAGCAGGGTCTGCGCCAGTTCCGACTGGCCGAGACCGAGAAATACCCCCATGTGACCTTCTTCCTGAATGGCGGCAAAGAGGTGCCCGAGGAAGGCGAAGACCGCTTCATGCCCAAATCGCCCAAAGTGGCGACCTATGATTTGCAGCCCGAGATGTCCTCGGCCGAGGTGACCGCCAAATTCGTCGAGGCGATAAAGGCGGGCTATGACCTGATCGTCACCAATTACGCCAACCCGGATATGGTTGGGCATACAGGCGATTTGCAGGCTGCGATCAAGGCTTGCGAGGCGGTGGATCAGGGTCTGGCACAGGTTGTCGAGGCGTTGAACAGCGCCGGTGGCGCGATGATCGTCACCGCCGATCACGGCAATTGCGAAATGATGGTCGATCCGGAAACCGGCGGGCCGCACACGGCGCATACGCTGAACCCGGTGCCGGTTGCTCTGGTCGGTGGCCCCGCAGATGCCGCGTTGCGCAGCGGGCGATTGTCGGACCTTGCGCCAACGCTTCTGGACCTGATGGACCTGCCCAAACCCCCTGAAATGACCGGGGAAAGCCTGCTGTCATGAGAGGTCTGGCCGTCGCAGTCGCGCTGTGTCTCGCCGGTTCGGCGACGGCCCAAAGCAATCCGTCTGAGGCGGCGCTGGCAGCGGCGGAGATGCTGGAACAGGCCTCGGTTTCCCTGACCGAAGCCGACAGCGCGCGGGATAGGGTACGCGCCCTGACCCAGACGATTCAGGCCTACGAGGCCGGACTGTCCGCCATGCGCGACGGTTTGCGCATGGCCGCCACGCGTGAGGCGCAGCTGTCTGCCGAATTGCGCGCCCGCGAAAAGGATGTGGCGCAGCTGCTGGGTGTGTTGCAGACGATCGAGACCACCGCACCGCCGGTTCTGATGCTGCATCCCTCCGGCCCTTTGGGCGCGGCCCGCACCGGCATGATG
Source organism: Ruegeria sp. AP12 (assembly GCF_056540025.1). Classification (NCBI taxonomy): domain Bacteria; kingdom Pseudomonadati; phylum Pseudomonadota; class Alphaproteobacteria; order Rhodobacterales; family Roseobacteraceae; genus Ruegeria; species Ruegeria sp. AP12. Next base: position 239,934 of record NZ_JBQFVZ010000005.1, on the reverse strand, counting down.
CTGTCCGAGGTCACACCGGGCCTGAACGCCAAGGCCGAAGCGCTGGCGCGAGACCTGCAAGAGGTTCAGACCCTGCGCCTGTTGCAACAGGACGCCGCCGAAACCCTGACCGAAGGCCTGACCGGTGTGCAATCGGCCCGCACCCGTCTGAGCGAGGCGATTGCCGACCGCACCGACCTGCCGCAGCGCTTTGTCGAGGATCCGATCAAGACGGCGATCCTGATCTCGTCGACCGAAACGCTGGACGGGTTTGCCAGCGGATTGTCCGAAATCTCGGAAGGGGAGATTGCGGCCACCAATGCCAGCGTCTCGGGTCGCAAGGGTGATATATTGCTGCCGGTTCAGGGCATTCTTCTGCACAGGGCAGGCGAAACAGACGCGGCGGGCGTGACGCGCCCCGGTCTGGTCCTGGGCACACGGCCCCGCGCGCTGGTGACTGCGCCCACTGCGGCAACCATTCGCTATCGCGGCCCGCTGCTGGACCTTGGAAACCTGATTATTCTGGAACCGCAACCGGGGCTTCTGTTTGTTTTTTCCGGCTTGCAAGAGGTCTATGGCGACATCGGACAAGTGATCCCCGAAGGCACACCGGTTGGGCTGATGCCCGGTGAAACCCCGGAAATCGGCGCTATTTTGTCAACAACTGGTGATGGCACTGGAACTGACCGGTCAGAAACGCTCTATATAGAGGTAAGAGAAGACAACAGCCCCGTGGACCCGGAATCGTGGTTTCGGACCAGCAAGGATGGATAAACGAGTATGAAGAAATTTGTGATGGCCGGACTGGCCGGAACCGTGGCAGGCATCATTGCAACCACTCAGATTGCAGGCCCGCTGCTGGCGCAAGAGGCCGAAAAGAAGGCCGATGTGTATCAGCAACTGGACCTGTTCGGTGACATCTTCGAACGCATCCGCGCGCAATATGTCGAGGAAGTCGAACCCGAGGAACTGATCGAAGCGGCAATTGACGGCATGCTGACCTCGCTGGATCCGCATTCCAGCTACCTGTCCCCCGATGATGCCGAACAGATGCGCGTGCAGACACGGGGCGAATTCGGGGGCCTTGGCATCGAAGTCACGCAGGAAGAAGGCTTTGTCAAAGTTGTCTCACCCATTGATGACACGCCAGCGGATGAGGCCGGGATCGAAGCCGGGGATTTCATCACCCATGTGGATGGCGAAAGCATTCTGGGCCTGACATTGGACAAGGCCGTTGAGCTGATGCGCGGGCCGGTGGGCTCCGAGATCATCATCACCGTTGTCCGCGAAGGCGAGCCCGAACCCTTCGATGTCACCATCATCCGCGACACGATCAAACTGACCGCCGTGCGCGCCCGCACCGAGGGCACCAGCGTGGTGCTGCGTGTGACCACCTTTAACGATCAGACCTTCCCCAACCTGCAGGCCGGGCTAGAAGAACAGATCGCCGAAGCCGGTGGCATCGAAAAGGTCAATGGCGTGGTTCTGGATTTGCGCAACAACCCCGGAGGTTTGCTGACGCAAGCGATCCGGGTCTCGGACGCGTTCCTGAACGAAGGTGAGATCGTCTCGACTCGCGGCCGCAACCCGGAAGAGGGCGAGCGGTTCAACGCAACCCCCGGTGATCTGGCCGAAGGCAAGCCGATCGTTGTTCTGATCAACGGCGGCTCGGCCTCGGCCTCGGAAATCGTGGCCGGTGCCCTGCAGGATCACCGCCGCGCCATCGTGGTCGGCACCAAGAGCTTTGGCAAAGGCTCGGTCCAGACGGTGATGCCGCTGCGGGGTGACGGGGCGATGCGCCTGACCACCTCGCGCTATTACACGCCGTCGGGACGCTCGATCCAGGCGCTTGGCGTCAGCCCCGACATCATCGTCGAACAACCGCGCCCGCAGCCCGAAACCGAGGAGGAAGAGGAAAACCGCTTCACCCGTTCCGAGGCCGAACTGCGCGGCAGCCTGGACAATGACAGCCTGAGCGAGGACGAAATCCGCCAGATCGAAGAAGACCGCGCCAAGGCCGAAGCCACCGCTGAACTGCGGGAAGAGGATTACCAGCTGGCCTATGCCATCGACATCCTCAAGGGCCTGTCGGCCTTCAATCCAAACGGGCCTTCGCAGTAGGGCGCTTGGTCATTAGGGACGCGGGGCGGCGTAGGGCCGAACCTCTGACCAAAAGTGTCGTTGATCGTGTTCAATTGGGTGTGCGATCAGCGACATTTGAATGGCGACTGTGAGCCTTTTCGAGCGGTTTTGGGCTTTTCTCTAAGGCATAGTTTTCCTCTACTGGAGGCAGGCCCGCTCATCTCAATATCGTTCATTGTTCCCAAGGCAGAATGCAAGAAGGTTTCAGACCATCTAGCGGAATGAGTGCAAATGCGCGCAGCCATCGGCAATCAACCTGGGATCAAATGCAAAATTCCTAGCTGGACCAGCTTTAAAGATCGCTTGGATCGTTTCAGGGAAACAAAGAGCAAGTTTGCCCATGCCAAACGGTAGCGCATTGCGCCACTTCAGCCAAAAAGGCGGTAAACTCAGGCACGCCCCACAACGCAGCGACACCAAGCAATGTGAGAATGATCGTTGCTAGCACTCCCCAGACTACCAACCTCCAGCTATAAGCGCGAATGGCGGATATGGCACGGTCTTCCAGATCGGGGAGCACATCACTTCCTTCTTCTATAGCCTCCAGCGCAGTTCCAACCTCGTTCATGCCTGCCAACGGTGCTGCGAACAGTCCTCGCAATCCGTCCCAAAGATGGATGCAGGTGGGAACAAAGGTGGTCAGTAGCATTCCAGTGATAATTAGCCCTTCGCCCAAAGGGTCTTTGACTGTGTTCTCAAAAAGAGCGCTGAAAGTGAACGCTAGTGTGTCCCCAAACATAACTTCGCCAACGGCAACTACATTGGCGATTAGCGCAACAAGAACGATGAGGCAAAACAAAGCAAAGGCCAAGTCGGAGACCGCCTCAATAAAGACCAGCCATGTGATGCCTCGTTTCGCCGCACTGTCAACAAAGGCCCGAGTAACTGACCAGCTGATCGCGTCCATGATCGCGTTGGCTACCGGCAAAAGGACAAAAAAGAGAAGCATTGGCGGAGATATCCAGCCTAGCATATAAGCAATGGAGAGCTGTAATGTGATAGAAATTCCCAACATAAAGGGAACCATATTATCCGTTATGTCTCCTCGGTACGGCTTAAAGTAAGGTAGGTGTTGTAGAAAACCCCACATCGCAGCAGAGATAACCGTGAACAATACAAACCAGAAGTAAACCAGTGTAACAGCCGCAATTGGAGCGCCGTAATTCAAGGACATCACTGCAGGCGTTCCAAAATATATCACCGGCATGGGTGTTAGAAGCAGGAGTATCCTCAGCGCGCCAAGCCTGCCACTCTGTTCAGAACACCAATTGTCCATGGCATCAAAAGCAAAAAAGCCTGCAGTCGCGATGAAAAATGGGAGAGCCAACCACCAAACACGTTCTGGAAATGTAGTGGCTTCGGGCATTAGAGGTAAGCCTCCAAAATCCGAATGTCCTGAGACTAAATAGCATACCATCGCCAGAACAACTGGGTAGACTGTAGCGACTAAGAGATAGAAGCCAAAAGATGGCAAGCTTAAGGTCGGGCCTCCAAAAAACGAGTCCCACCCATTTTTTCGAGCCTCTAGCGCAGCCTTATAGCGCTGACGCCAACCTCCTTGCGCCTTTAAGCGCCTGGCCCAATAGTTTCGCCGCTCAAAGCTTTCAAAATCACGACGTAAGCGATCTGCGCGACTCACGAAGTGGCCATAGATTGTCAAACCCAAAGCTGCTATGCCCGCAATGGCGCCGACCATTCCCCAATCAACGCTCACCATGCGATCAATTTCCTTGTAATGTTGACCGGATCAAAACGTGACCTTGCGCAGTTATTCTTCTCAAAATTTGACGTCGTATTCATTGTTCTACGGACTTTGATAAAATTATAGTTTTGCGGCTTGTAGGCATCGAAAAACGTGTCTTTCACCCTTAAAAAAGCGTCCACCAAATCAAAAACACTCCATTCTCGCGCAAGCAGTCATTTCCAAAGGAATAACAACTCTTCTTTACGTTTCGCACTGCTGGTCTTCTGGATTTCAACACTTTACCAGAAATGTGCTAGGTTAAATATTTTCAAAATCTGTTGCACTGCGTTTTGTGTCTGGCGTTACAACACTTCTGCTAAGAGGCTTGTCGCAAGGCGCAGCCGTCAGTTACCCCTCGATCTTATGCAGTTTTCTTTCGTCCAGCCTCAGCGCCAGAAGAATACCGACCGAGACCGAGATGGTGGAAAAGACAAAGGCCATGCTCATGCCGCTGTTGAAGGCCGCTGAAAGGGCGGATTTGACCGCTTCGAGCTGATCCGCATCAAGCTTGGCCAAAACCGCGCGGGCCGAGTTTGTATCGAGTGTGCCGCCGTTGATGGCGCGCAGATCGGTATCGGACAGGGTGATCTTGGCGGCGGCCAGTTTGTCGCGCAGGCTGGACAGGGACACCACATACATGATCGCGGTGGCGCAGGCGACGGAGATCGCTCCGTAGACAAGGTGGGTCATGAAACTCAGCCCGCCGACCAGACCGGCGCGTTCGGGCTTGACCGCACAGACTGCCGCGGTGCCCGACGGGCCAACCGTCAGCGTTGCCCCTAGCCCGATCATCGCCATGCCGGGCAGGATCTGGAAATACCCCAACCCGCCGGGCAGAAGCACGATGCTGGCCGAGCCTATGGTGGCCAGCATGTACCCCCAGAACAATAGCCGCTTGGGCCCGAAATCATTGTAAAGCGTCCCCGACACGATCGAGCCAACGGCCAGCAGAACGGTCAGCGGTGCCAGCCCCAAAGCCGAGGCGAAGGTCGACCAGCCCAGCACCTTTTGCATGTATTGCGGGAAATACAGCAGGGCGACAAAAGCAGCGGAGACGTTGAACATGTTCAGCCCCAGTGTGATCCGGAACTGTTTGTTCTGCATCATCTGCGGCAGCAGCAGCGGTTCCTTCACGCGTTTCTCGACCTTTGGGAACAGGAAAAACAGAACCGCACTGACAAAGAACAAAAGCAGCAGCGGGACCGAAGTCCAGCCCCAATCCGCGCCGACATCAAGCCCGTACAGCAGCAGCAGCACGGCCAGGGACAACAGGCCCATACCGGCGAAATCGATATGCTCGCCCTGCTTGTGCTGGGTCTCGCGTTCCATCAGGATCAGCGCGGTGGCCATCGAGATGCAGGAAAAGATCACATTCGCCAGGAAGAAATAGCGCCACTCGCCCAGGTTTACGGCAAGCCCGCTGATCATCGGACCAAAGACGTTGCCCGAGGTGACACCCGCCAGGATCAGGCCCATCACCAGCGCGCGGTGTTTTTCGCGCGAGACTTTGGTGGCCCCGAAAGCCAGCGTGCAGGGCCAGACGCAGCCCGCGCCGATCCCTTGCAGCGCCCGCGCGCCGATCAGGAAATCGAGGCTGGGGGCCACAAAACACATCACCGACGAAAACAGAAAGATCGTCAGGCCGATGATCATGATCTTGCGGTGGCCGTACATATCGCCAAGGCGGCCCCCGGCCACCATGGTCATGGCAAAGAACAGCGCATAGATATTCAGGACCCATTGGGTGCTGGTGATATCGGTGTCAAAGCTGTTCTCGATTGCCGGGACCAGCATCAGGGCGCCGGTAAAGTCGATCCCGATGCCGAAGGCGGTCACCATCAAAGCGATGACTTTTATGATGCTGCTCCGCTCCATATCCGCACCTTTTTCGACCCCGATGGGTCAATGATGCATGAAAAGGGCTGAAAAGATAGGGAAACCGGCCCGAGGCGCTCAGGCGTCGTCCCGGCAAATCCGGCGGAAGGCGCGTTTGAGCATCTCCAGTTCGGCGCGCAACAGCTCGACCTCGGCGCGCAGATCATCGGCGGCGGGCTCGCCCGCGATTATGGTGAAACCGCCCAGCTTTTGCGTGTTGGCCGTGTCGATGATGACAAAGCTATGAACGCCTTCGGACAGGGCGGCAACGGGAACGGGTACTGTGACGGTCCAACCGCCATCGGCGGATGAGACCTCGACCTCAGACAGGGTTTCGCCCAGATAGCGGGCCTCGATCTGAGGCTGCGTGTCTGCTTCAAGATGGCCTTGCCAGATGCCGTTTTCAAAGCTGGATGGGGTCAAGCTGGGCTGTGTCATGTCCTGGCGTCTCACAAATCGGCGCGGTGGCGGCGGCAGAAGGTCAGATCGCGCAGAACGATGCGGTTCATGCGCGGGTTTTCAAAGATCAGGTCCAGCCAGATCTTTTCGATCCGCCGCTCGTTCAGCGGCAGATGCGCCAGATCGAAATCCACCGCAACGGGGGATACGGATAAATCCATCTGCCGCAGCACCTGTTCGGTGTTTGGCCCGTGCTGGATGTTGAGGCGTGCAAAAACGCCCGAGTTCTGTTCGCTGTCAATCAACGTATCGACACGCATCAGATGTTGTTTGGTCAGATCCCGCGCAGCCTCGGGCGGCAGTTCGACGGACAGTGACAGGAATGAGCCCTCGAAGCTGAACGCCTCAACCGCCAGGCTAAACGGGGCCAGATCATCCTCGCCCCGGTTTCGGACCTGCCGCACCGCGATCTCGGATTGTGGACAGTCGTGGAACAGGGTGACCTGACCGTCAATCCCGGCCTTGCGCGGGGCCGAGGCCACACCCGGTCGGGGCAGAGGTCCGCGCCACAGGTCTGGCCGCCAGGACCAGTCGGTGCCGACGGGTTTGGGAAACTGAACCGAGCCAATCTGGGGACGGATAAGACGCCCATCGGCAATATGGATCAGCCTGTTCAGATGGGCCCGCAGCCCGCGGGCCTGATCGCGCTGAAGCCGCAGCTTGGACTGCGGCACATCCTGCGCCTGCTGCGCGGCGGTGCGCCAACGCTGCATGGCCCGTCGATGAATATAGCGATCCAGAATCCTGCCCATGGTCCCATCGTCCGAAGTTGTACCTCTTTAGTCAAAGACGCGGTGCGGGACAAACCCGGAATGGCACAGTAGGGGGCGAATATTCACCAATTCTGAAGACGTACCCCCGCAGGCCCCGATTTCGTGCCAAGAAACACCCCAAGCGTTCTTGTATTACGCGGGGCCAGTGCTTACCGTCTGCCACCTGACTTAAAGTGGGTCTTTCTTAGGAACCTCGGCGCAACAATTTCATTACAGACAAGGCCAGTGCATGGAACCCACTCTGTTTTCGTTTATTTGGAAATACTCGAAGAAACAGCAACTTGTGCTGCTGGTTCTGACCGTTCTGTCATTTCCGTTCCTGTATGCCTCGCTGGAATTGCCCAAGCAGATCATCAACGACGCCATTGGGGCGCCGGGGGATACGGTGACCCTGTTGGGGATCACCTTCACACAGGTCCATTACCTGCTGATCCTGTGTTGCGCCTTTCTGGCCACCGTGATCGCCAGCGGGCTGATGAAAATGCGCATCAACACGATGAAGGGCGTTCTGGCCGAGCGGATGCTGCGCCGGTTGCGGTTCACGCTGATCAACCGATCCATGCGTTTTCCAAAATCCTACTTTGCGACGACAAGCCAGGGTGAGCTGGTCTCGATGATCACGTCCGAGGCCGAGCCGATGGGCGGGTTGATGGGCGACGCCATTGCGCAGCCGGTATTCCAGTTCGGGCAGATGATGACCATCGTCACCTTCCTGTTCATGCAAAGCGTCTGGTTCGGGCTGGCCAGTATCGCCCTGATCCCGTTGCAGGCCTGGCTGATCCCCAAGCTGCAGCGCCAGATCAACCTGCTGAACAAGGACCGCATTCAGGAGGTCCGGCATCTGAGTTCCGAGATCGGAGAAAGTGCGGCAGGGATCAGCGATCTGCGCACCAATGGCGGTTGGCGCTATCGTCTGGCGCAATTCAGCCATCGGCTGGGGAACCTGTTCGAGATCCGGTTCAAGATCTACAACAAAAAGTTCTTCATGAAGTTCCTCAACAATCTGATCACTCAGATGACGCCGTTTCTGTTTTATTCCGTCGGCGGCTATCTGGCGATCAAGGGCGAGATCACGGTGGGCGCTCTGGTCGCGGCCCTTGGGGCGTACAAGGATCTGAGCGGCCCGTGGAAGGATCTTCTGACCTATTACAATCAGGTGCAGGACATGTCGCTGCGCTGGGAAATCGTGACCGAGCGATTTGCGCCGGACAACATGATCCCCGAGCATTTGTTTGACGGCGAACCCGAGACGATCCCGCATCTGAATGGCGATATCGAGTTGCGGAACGTAACGGTGCGGGATGGTGATGGTAAAACCATCCTTGAGGACCTTGATCTTGTCATCCCCAACGGCGCGCGCGTGGCAATCCAGTCCACCCACGCGTCCGAGCGCAGCGCTTTGGGTCAGCTGCTGACGCGCGAGATTCTGCCGGTTCAGGGTGACGTGATCATGGCCGGGTACGATTTGCGCGAATTGCATCAGTCGGTTATCGCGGCGCGCATCGGATATGCCTATTCGCGCCCTTATCTGTTTGACGGAACGCTGGGCGACAACCTTATGATGCCCCTGCGAACGCATCCCCAGCCTGAAAGCGACGACAAGAAGGCCCCGACGCGGCGACAGATCGAATCCGCGCGCTCGGGCAACCCTACGGATTCGCTCAGCGATGAATGGATCGATCCGGGTCTCGCGGGGTTGGAGAATATCGACGATATCCGCAATTGGTGGTTCGAGCTGGTCGAGGCGATGGGCATTGACGAATTCATGTTCCGCCGGACGCTGGGGTCGCGCTTTGATCCTAAGCTGCATCCCGTTCTGGCGCAGGAAATCGTCAATTTGCGGGACACCATTGCCGAACGTCTGCGCGAAAAGGGGTTGGACAAATATGTCTATCGGTTCGATCCCAACCGCTTTAACCCGGCTGTCCCGCTGGGCGGCAACCTGCTGTATGCCACCCCCACACGTCATATCTCGCCCGAAAGTCTGGCCAGTGACGGGCATTTCCTGTCCATGCTCAGGGCGCATGATCTGGCCGACGACGCGATGAGCATCTCGAAGGCGGTTCTGGATACACTAAGTCGTACCTTTGGCCGGGACGGCACCGATCACCCGCTGTTCCTGCGACTGGGGATGAGTAAAGAGATGTACCACCGCTGGCTGGACATCGAAGATCGCCGCAAGGGCAAAGGCGACGGTGAACTGAGCGATGAAGAAAGCGCCTTGCTGCTGACCGTGCCTTTCCTTCTGACCGCAGAGCAGATCGGCGCGGATTTCCCCGATGAATACAAGGACAAGATCCTTGCGATCCGGCAGGGGCAGGGCGAACAATTGCGCAGTTCGATGAACGGTATGTTCCTGCCGCTGTCGCCGGATATCTATATCCCTATGCTGCCGGTTCTTGAAAACGCGCTCTACGGGCGGATCTCTCTGACCGCCGGCGTCCATGCGGGCGAGATCGAGGACGTTGTGGCCGAGGCTATGAACCAGGCCGGACTGCGGCGCCGCGCGGCGGCCATTATCTACGATCTGCCATCGGGTCTGGGCGGGAACAACCTGCCAACGGTGTTTCAGGAACGCGCCGCGTTTTCGCGCGCCGGTATCAAGCGGCCCGATGTTCTGATCCTCGACAAAGCACTGGCCAGCCACGATTCGGAAAGCCGCCTGCGCACCCGCCTGAAACTGCGCGAGCTGCTGCCGGACTCGATCATGATTTTCATGGAGGATCACTTTGCCCATCCCGAAGCCTATGATCTGTTCATCGAGATCAAGGATGGCCGGATTGACGGTGTGTCCCGCACGCAGACCCTGCACGAAGAAAGCGTCTCGGCCGATCTGAGCCGTAAGCTTGAAATCATATCGTCGACCGAGCTGTTCTCGGGCATCGACGCGCGAAACCAGCGCCTGCTGGCATTTTCGGCGCAATGGTATGATGTCGCCGCTGGTCAGATGATCTTTTCGCGCGGGCAGGTTCCGGATGCGGCGTATCTGTGCATCAAAGGCAAGGCCAATCTGGATTGGTCCGACGAGGATGGAAACCGCCGCACGATCTCGATCATCGAACCTGGTCGTCTGATCGGTGACCTGTCGATCATCACCGGAGATCTACGGCAGCTTGATCTGACCGCCACCGAGGATTGCACCTTCCTGCGCATCGGCGCGGAAGAATTGCGTGCCGTGATCGAAAGCGACGCCGGGGTTGCCGTGCAACTGTTGCAGACTGTGGCAGGTTATCTTTCCACGCTGTCCACGCGTATCAACAACGCCAAGGACCCATCGGAAATCTTCCCGGAAGTTGCGACGACGCTTCAGGATGAAAGTGCGGGCCCTGATGCCTGAGCCAACGGCCTATTCCGCGCATGCGCAACTGGTCAGCGATGCCCGTGACCGGCCCGAGCTGTGGCGGCTGCTGGCCGGGCTGGTCATCGTCATGGCGCTGTATCTGGCACTGAACTCGGTGTTGTTTGCCTTGATCGGGGGCCTGATCCCACCGTCCGAGGTCGAGGGGTTCTTGTTGGGAACCTCGACATCCGGTGCGCTTCTTTTGCTGGCCAGCTTTGGCTTTCTGACCCTGGGCGTAGCCGTTGCAGCCCGGGTGATGCAGCATCGCCCGCTCAGCGCGATTCTGGGGCCGCGACGTTTGGCCGTTCATCAGTTCTTGCGCGTGTTTGTGGCCCTTGTGCTGCTTGGAATTGCGATGGCTGTCCTGCCGCCTTATGGCATGGGCGATCCACTGACGCCGAATTTGCCATTATCTGTCTGGCTGATCGTGCTGCCTTTCGCCGCCTGCGCTGTACTGATCCAGACCAGCGCCGAAGAGATCCTGTTTCGCGGCTACCTGCAACAATCGCTTGCCGCGCGGTTCAGGTCTCCGCTGATCTGGATGGGGGTGCCATCGGCCCTGTTCGCCGCCGGTCACTACGCCCCGGGTCTTGCCGGTGACAACGCCCTGATCGTGGCAGTCTGGTCTTGTGTCTTTGGCTTGCTGGCCGCTGACCTGACGGCCCGGTCCGGCACTCTGGGCCCGGCTATCGCCTTGCACTTCTTCAACAATGCGGTTGCGCTGCTGTTTATCTCGCTGCCCGACACGCTGAGCGGGCTGGCCCTGTACCTGCTGCCTTATGACATGTCCGAAACCGGCATGTTGCGACAATGGCTGCTGGTGGATTTCGTCGCAATGTTTGTCGGTTGGCTTACAGCACGGCTTGCCATCAGGCGCTGATTGCATTTCTTTCCGTAGCGTCTTATTTGACGTCAACGCCGCACAAGCAAGGTTCCGACATGAACTGGATCACAAACTACGTCCGCCCCCGGATCAACTCGATCTTCTCGCGCCGCGAGGTGCCCGAAAACCTGTGGCACAAGTGCGACGAATGCGGCACGATGCTGTTCCACCGCGAGCTGGCGGAAAACCAGAATGTCTGTACCCAGTGCGGTCACCACATGGCGGTCACCCCGCGTGAGCGGTTCACCCATCTGTTCGACGGCGGTATCTTCACCGAGGTCGACGTGCCCGCACCCAAAGACGATCCGCTGCACTTCCGCGATCAGAAAAAATACCCCGATCGCATGAAAGCCGCGCAGAAAAGGACGGGCGAGAAAGAGGCGATGCTGGTGGCTTCGGGCGAAATCGGACGTACGCCGATCATTGCCGCCGCACAGGATTTCTCGTTCATGGGCGGGTCGATGGGCATGTATGTCGGCAACGCCATCATCGCCGCCGCGCAAGAGGCGGTGAAACTGAAGCGCCCGCTGATCCTGTTCTCAGCCGCTGGCGGCGCGCGGATGCAGGAGGGGATCCTGAGCCTGATGCAGATGCCGCGCACCACCGTCGCGGTCGAAATGCTGAAAGAGGCGAACCTGCCCTATATCGTCGTGCTGACGCACCCGACGACGGGCGGCGTAACCGCGTCTTACGCGATGCTGGGCGATGTGCACATTTCGGAACCCAACGCCCTGATCTGCTTTGCCGGCCCGCGCGTGATCGAACAGACGATCCGGGAAAAACTGCCCGAAGGCTTCCAGCGCGCCGAATACCTGCTGGACCACGGAATGCTGGACCGTGTGACCAAACGCACCGAGATGCGCGAGGAACTGATCACCATCACCCGGATGCTGATGAAACAGCCCCCCGCGATCAAGGGCGATCTGCCCGCACCGGACCCCGAAGCACCGGCGGCTGATGCCCCGGCTGAGGATACGGACAAGAAATGACCGCGCAGACATCGGACGCCATTCTCGACCGGATGATGGCGCTGCACCCCAAGATCATTGACCTGACCTTGGATCGCGTCTGGCGTCTGCTGGACGCGCTGGATAACCCACAAACCAAACTGCCGCTGGTGATCCACGTGGCCGGAACCAACGGCAAAGGCTCGACCCAGGCGATGATCCGCGCGGGGCTCGAAGGGGCAGGGCTGTCGGCGCATGCCTACACATCACCGCATCTGGCACGGTTCCACGAACGCATCCGTCTGGCCGGAGAACTGATCTCGGAACCCGATCTGACGGCCGTGCTTGATGAATGCTACGCGGCCAATGGCGGCGAAAACATCACCTATTTCGAGATCACAACCTGCGCCGCCCTGCTGGCCTTTGCCCGCGCGCAGGCGGACTATACCCTGCTTGAGGTCGGCTTGGGCGGTCGACTGGACGCCACCAACGTGATCGAACAGCCCGCGGTCACGGTGATCACACCGGTCTCCATCGACCACGAACAGTTTCTGGGTAACACGCTGGCGAAGATCGCGGCGGAGAAAGCCGGGATCATCAAGCGTGGTGTGCCCTGCATCGTCGGCCCGCAAGACGATGAGGCGATGGAGGTCATCGAACAGACCGCCGCCCGCCTCGGCGCGCCGCTGATTGCCCATGGCCAGCACTGGCACGTGGCCGAGGAGAACGGACGCCTGATCTATCAGGACGAAACCGGCCTGCGCGACCTGCCGTTGCCCAATCTGCTGGGCGCGCACCAGATCCAGAACGCGGGCGCCGCGCTGGCAGTTCTGCGGCACCTGAACCTGGGCGACGATGCCTATGAGGCTGCGGTGACCAAGGCCGAATGGCCCGCCCGGATGCAGCGCCTGAAAACCGGACCGTTGGTCGAAGCCGCCCCACAGGCCGAGCTTTGGCTGGATGGCGGGCACAACGCCGCCGCAGGCATTGCATTGGCGGATGTGCTGGCCAAACTGCCCAAACGCCCGACCCACATGATCTGCGGCATGCTGAACACCAAAGACGTGACCGGCTATCTCGCCCCGCTGGCGGCGCAGGCCGAAACCCTGACCGCCGTGTCGATCCCCGGTGAAACCGCCACGCTCAGCGCCGAAGACACCGCTGCGGCTGCGACGAAAGTCAGTCTGCCCGCCACCACAGCCAGCAGCGTTGCAGATGCGCTCAACTCCATCGTGGCCCAAGACCCGCAAGCCCGCATCCTGATCTGCGGCTCGCTCTACCTTGCGGGCAATATCCTGCGCGAAAACGGCTGAGGCGATCCGCCCGCAGGGCTTCATCTGGCTAAAAATACCTCGGGGGAGCCGCCAAAGGCGGCGGGGGCAGAGCCCCCTAGGCCCCCCAATCCTCAGCCTGCATCTCTCTCAGGCGCGAGGCGGTACGTTCAAACTCAAACGTCCCTTCACCCTCGACATACAGCATCTCGGGCTCGGCAGCAGCGGAACAGATCAGCCGCACCTTCGCCTCATACAAGGCGTCAATCAGCGTGACAAAGCGCTTGGCTTCATTGAAGTTGTTGCGCGACAGGCGGGGGATGTCTTCCAGCACCAGAACCTTCACCTCGGCGGCAATGGCCAGATAGTCCGCGGGGCCCAGCATCCGTCCGCAAAGATCATAAAACGAAGCCCGAGCGATCCCGTTGCGGAACTGCGGAAGCTCGACCGCCCGCCCCTTGACCTGCAACACCAGCGGATCGGCCGGACCACCGGCCAGATCGCTCCAGACCGCGCGGATGCTCTGCCGGGCTTCGGGGCCAATCGGCGTGAAATAGACCGGCGCACCTTCCAGCCGGTTCTGGCGGTAATCGGTGGGTGAGACCAGTTCCCACACCTGAAGCTGTTCCTTGATATGAGCGATAAACGGCAGGAACAGCTGCCGGTTCAGCCCGTCCTTATACAGATCATCCGGATGACGGTTCGAGGTCGTCACGACCACAACGCCGCCCTCATGCAGCAGATCGAACAACCGCCCGACGATCATGGCGTCGGTGATATCGGTGATCTGCATTTCATCAAAGGCCAGCAAACGCACGGATTTCACGACCGCTTGCGCGACAGGGGCAAGCGCATCCTCAACCCCGTCCTGCCGCGCCTTGTGCATCCCGGCATGAATTTCCTGCATGAAGGCATGGAAATGAACGCGCCGCGCGGGGATGTCCTGCAAACTGTCGACGAACATATCCATCAGCATGGACTTGCCACGCCCGACGCCGCCCCACAGGTACAATCCCTGCGGTGCAGGTGGCGCCTTGCGAAACAACCCGCGTTTCACTGGTGCGGCCAGCGCGGCACGGATCCGTTCGAAATGTGGCAGAACAGCCTCTTGCGCGTCGTCGCGGGTCAAAATGCCTTCGGCAATGCGGGTGTCGTAAAGCGAGATCAAATCCGTCATAAACCCGAGCCTTACCTTTGACCCCCAGGCTTGAAAAGCGTCATTTCGGACAATGCATCAATTTTGCGGGATCGTTGTGGTGCCCGGGTGAATGGCCCGTCCAATTGCCAGACGGTCACGGCGCAGGCGCAGGAATTCTGTTTCAGGCCAACATAACCCGACAGGGAAGAAATACCGAAACTACAGGTTTCGAACCCCGTCCGAAGTCAGGGAACTGACCAGATCGGCATAGTCTTCGCGGGCTTTTGGCCCCGCGCCGGAATTCCACATGTAATACCAGTTCAGCATCCCAAAGACAGACATGGTGGCCCCGCGCAGCTTGTCCTTGTCATCGCCAAAGGATTGAGGCGACAGGTCCCTCAGAATGTCGCGCATGAAATTCACCAAATCCTTCTGATAGCCGCGTAGCCGCTTCTGTTGATCATCGGTCAGGGCACTCATGCCGCTGATCTGGACCCGGTGTTCGTCATCCGCACCCTGATAGGCAAACAGGATCTCGCGCACGGCCTTGTGCAGCTTTTCCTCAGGGTCCAAGCCGTTCAGATCGACGTTGCAAATCCGGTCGCGCAGTTCCCGCAGATAGGTTTCAAGGATGTCATACAGGATGGCATCCTTGCCGTCGTAGTAATGATAGATGTTGGCCTTTGAGATCCCGCATTCCTTGGCCAGCAAGGTCATCGAGGCGCGGTCAAACCCCTGATCGGCAAACACTTTGGCCGCCATTTTCAGGATCTGCTTGCGTTTCTGGTCGTGGTCTTTGGCAATTGTCCGGGCCACGGCTTATTCCTTGTCGCGATTGTCGATGACGCGCTTCGCCTTGCCCTGAGAGCGTTCGACGTCGCCGGGGTCACCTACAACAATTTCCGTGGAAACGCCAACGACGTCCTTGATCCGCTTGGTCAGCATTCGCGCCGCGGCAGTCTTGGACAGCTCATCGGTGGAATCCAGCGCCGCCTCGACAAAGACACGCATGGCGTCCATGCGACCGGATTTATAGAGTTCGATCTGGTAGTAGGGCGCAAGGCCGCCGGTCGCCATCACCTGTTCCTCGATCTGGCTGGGGAAGACATTGACGCCGCGCAGGATCATCATGTCGTCGCTGCGCCCAGTGATCTTGGCCATCCGGCGCATGGACCGCGCCGTGCCCGGCAAAAGGCAGGTCAGGTCACGTGTGCGATAGCGGATCATCGGCAGACCTTCCTTGGTCAGGGTCGTGAACACCAGTTCTCCGGTTTCGCCGTCGGGCAGGACCTCGCCGGTTTCGGGGTTGATGATTTCGGGCAGGAAATGGTCCTCCCAGATCACCGGGCCATCCTTGGTTTCAACGCATTCATTGGCGACACCGGGACCCATGATTTCGGACAGGCCGTAGATATCGACCGCGTGCATGTCAAAGGCGGCCTCAACCTCGGCCCGCATGGCGTCCGTCCAGGGTTCTGCGCCGAATACACCCACCTTCAGCGAGCTTTCGCGCGGGTCCAGCCCCGCTTTGTGGAACTGTTCGAGGATATTGAGCATGTAGGACGGCGTCACCATGATCCCGTCGGGCCGGAAATCATGGATCAGGCTGACCTGCTTTTCGGTTTGCCCGCCTGACATGGGTACCACGGTCGCGCCCAGCCGTTCGATCCCGTAGTGGGCCCCAAGACCGCCGGTGAACAGCCCATAGCCATAGGCATTGTGCACCATGTCCCCCTTGCGCAGCCCCGACGCGCGCAGGGACCGTGCGCCCAGATCGGCCCAATTGTCGATGTCGGATTTTGTGTAACCCACCACGGTCGGTTTGCCCGTCGTGCCGGATGAGGCATGCAGGCGAATGATCTCGCTGCGTGGGACGGCGAACAGGCCAAACGGGTAATTGTCGCGCAGGTCGTTCTTGTAGGTAAACGGAAACTTCGCCAGATCGGAGAGCTGTTGCAGATCGTCAGGATGCACGCCCGCCTCGTCAAAGCGCTGCCGATACATCGGAACGTTGTCATAGGCGTGGCGTACCGACCATTTCAGGCGCTCAAGCTGTGTGGCGCGGATTTCGTCGATCGAGGCGATCTCGATCGGGTCCAGGTCCGCCCGGTTCGGGGAAAGGTCTTCCATCGCGTGCCTCCTCTGGTCGCGAAGCTATTCTTCGAAATTCTGACCACCAATCGCGCGGGACATGCCACGAAACTCGGCGATCAGAGTGTTGTCCTGGTTGGTAACGCGGACGTCGTAGATACCGTTGCGGCCCGCAACGGTGACTTCGGTCGCGGTCGCGGTCAATTGGTCGCCCTTTTTTCCGGGGGCGAGAAAGCTGATCGTCGTATGCTGCGCGACGGTTGCCGTGTTGCGGCTGTTGCAGGCAAAGGCAAAGGCGCTGTCGGCCAGCGCATGGGTGACGCCCCCGTGGCACATGCCGTGCCCGTTACAGTGATGGGGCGCGATGGTCAGGGTCAGGACTGCGCGGCCTTCATCGACCTCGGCGATCTCCATCCCGAACCATTTGCTGGCCTCATCATTGGCCCACATTGCGGCGGCGGATTTTTCGGCGCGTTCCTTTGGGGTCATCCTTAGCGTCCTTGAAAATTCGGTGCGCGTTTTTCCAGAAAGCTGGAAACACCCTCGGCATAATCCGCGCTTTCACCGCAGGTTTTCATCGCATCTGCTTCGATCTCAAGCTGATCGCTCAGGGATGTGGTGGCCGCAGTTTGAATGCAGTGTTTTGTCAGGCCAAGTCCAAGAGTGGGGCCGTTGGCGAGTTGCGCGGCAAGTGCGCGCGCCTCGTCCATCAGTTGGTCATCGGGCAGCGCCTTCCAGATCAGCCCCCAGTCTTCGGCCTGTTTCGCGGTAAGCGGTTGCGCCGTCAGCGCCAGACCCTTGGCGCGAGCCTCACCCAAAAGACGGGGCAGGTGCCAACTGCCGCCGGTATCCGGGATCAGCCCGACTTTGGAGAAGCTTTGGATGAATTTCGCGCTTTCCCCGGCCAGAACCATGTCGCAGGCCAGTGCCAGATTTGCGCCCGCGCCTGCGGCGACGCCGTTCACGGCGCAGATCACGGGAAAGTCCATCGACCGTATTAAACGGACCAGTGGCGCATAGAAACTGCGGACCGTTTTGCCCAGATCGGGCGGGCCATCCATTTTCGACGGGTCGCGGTCGCCGAGGTCCTGACCAGCACAGAAGCCACGCCCGGCTCCGGTCAGCAGGATCGCCCTCGCCCCGCTGTCGCGCGCAGATTTAATCGCGCCCTGCAAGGCAAAGTGCATCTCTTCGTTGAACGCATTCAGCTTGTCGGGACGGTTCAGGGTTATTTCGACCCAGTTCCCGTTGTCTTGCACAAGAATCGTATCGCTCATGACTGTCCTGCCCGGTCCCGTTTCAACTTAATCATTGCATTAACCGAACGGTTGGTCAATATATAAACCCGAACCGATTCCGGGCCGATCAAAGGAATAGCTCATGTCGCTGGTGCGTGTTGATTTCAGGGGGGACGTGGCCTGGGTCACGGTTGACAACCCGCCGGTGAACGCAACCTCGACCGGGGTGCGGCAGGGGCTGTCCGGCGCGGTTGACGCGGTCAAAGGTGCGCGCGTGGCGGTGCTGTGCTGCGTAGGCAGAACCTTTATCGCGGGCGGAGATATGTCCGAATTCGATGCGCCGCCGGTTGAGCCGCATTTGCCGGATGTTGTGCAGAAAATCGAAGACAGTCAGGTGCCGTTCATTGCCTGCATGCACGGCAATGTGCTGGGCGGCGGTTTTGAGGTTGCGATGGCCTGCGCCTGGCGGATTGCCGCGCCGGGTACAGGCTTTGGTCTGCCCGAGGTCAATGTGGGTCTGATCCCCGGCGCAGGGGGCACGCAACGCTTGCCGCGTCTTGTGGGGATGCAGGCTGCAATCGACATGGCCTGTTCTGGCAAAATACTGAAAGCCGAGGCTTTGGCCGAACTTGGGGGCGTGGATCTTGTCGCAGGGGACCCCAAGGCCGCGATCCCCGATTTTATCGCCAAGCTGCCCGAACGTCCGATCCCTGTCAGCCAGCGCCCCGTGGCAGATTTTGCGCCCGACCTGCTGGACATCAGCCGCCAGACCCTGAAGAAACGCGCCAAAGGGCAGCAATCGCCGCTGGAGAACCTGACCGCGCTGGAATGGTCTGCCGAGCCGTTTGCAACAGCACAGCCGAAAGAGCGTGCCCGCCATCTGGACCTGCGTCAAAGCGCAGAAAGCCGTGCCCTGCGCCACGCCTTTTTTGCGGAACGCAGCGTGGCGAAACCCGCGGTGATCAAAGGCGCAACCGCGCGCGACATAAGCCGGATCGCTGTTGTCGGCGGGGGGCTGATGGGGGCCGGAATTGCCACCGCTGCCCTGAACGGTGGCCTGTCGGTCACTTTGATCGAACGGGACTCGGTTGCGGCGGCAACGGCGCACAACCGGGTCGAGGGTTTGCTGCAGGGGGCCGTCAAACGGGGTAAGATGACCGAGGTGCAGCTTCGGGATCGCCTTGCCGCCTTCCGTGCCGTGGACAAGTACGCCGAGGCCGCCGATGCAGAACTTGCGATCGAGGCGGTATTCGAAGACCAGTCCGTCAAGCAACAGGTATTCGCGGAACTGGCCCGCCATATGCCCCAAGACGCAATTCTGGCGACCAACACGTCCTATCTGGACCCGCGTGAGATCTTCGAGGGCATTAAAAACCCGTCTCGCTGCATTGGTCTGCATTTCTTTAGCCCTGCCCATGTCATGAAGCTGTTGGAGATCGTGAAGACCCCGCACACCTCGGCCGAAGTGATCGCAACCGGGTTTGCGCTGGGTAAAAAGCTGCGCAAGATCTCGGTTCTGTCGGGCATTTGCGACGGGTTTATCGGCAACCGCATGCTGGCCGCTTACCGGCGCGAGGCCGATTATCTGCTGGCGGACGGGGCGCTGCCCTATCAGGTGGATCGGGCCATGCGGGCGCTTGGAATGCCCATGGGGCCGTATGAGTTGCAGGACTTGACCGGCCTTCAGATCGCCTGGGCCAATCGCAAGCGCAATGCTGCAACCCGCGATCCGGGCGAACGCTATGTGACCATCGCGGACCAGCTGTGTGAAATGGACCGGCTTGGCCAGCGCACGGGAAAAGGGTGGTATCGCTACGAAGATGGCAAGCGCGAGCCGATCCGCGATCCAGAGGTTGAGGCGCTGATCGAAGCCTATTCCGCGCAGCAGGGCATTACTCGCCGCGCTTTTTCGGATGACGGGATCACCTCGCGTATACTCGCCGTGCTGGCCAATGAGGGGGCGTTGATCCTCGAAGAGGGGATCGCGGAAAACGCCGAGGCCGTCGATATGGTACAAATCCAAGGATACGGCTTTCCGCGCTGGCGCGGTGGGCCGATGGCCTATTGCAAAGAGATCGGGCCGGACGTCACCCGCGCAACCATGGCAACCGTCGCTGCAGAAAGTCCGGGGTCTTGGCGCATCGCGGAAGGGCTTGAGGGTCTTTAACATGTTGATGGTTACAAAAGCGACCATTAACGCATTTGCGAGTCATGTTTCACAGGGAGGAGACAGAACCATGAAACTTACCAAGTTGAGCACGCTTTTGGCCTCGGCCGCGCTGGCCGTTTCAGGCACCGTAGCGTTGGCGGCGGATTACACGCTGACCATTTCCAGCTGGGCCCCGCCGACCCATGGCATCAACGCCAAGATGTGGCCGAAATTCGTCGAGATGGTTGAAGAGGCCACTGATGGTCAGGTGACTGCCGAATTGAAACTGGGTCTTGCCCCTCCGCCTGCGCAGATGGACCTGATCATGGACGGCGCGGCGGATGCCTCGATCATCTTCCACGGCTATCAGCCGGGCCGGTTCGTCACCACCAAGATGATTGAACTGCCCGGATATGAAGGCTCGGCCGAGGATGCCTCGGTTGCCTATTGGCGCACCTATGACCAGCACCTCAAGGCAGCGGATGAACATCGCGGTGTGAAAGTGATCGCCCTGCATACCCATGGCCCGGCGCAGCTGCATTCCAGCAGCCCGGTGACCGCGCTGGACGAGGTCTCGGGCCTCAAGGTTCGTATTCCGGGTGGTGTTGGCGGTGACGTCGGCACGGCGCTGGGGGCGACCGGTATTCAGGTGCCTGCGCCGAAAGTATACGAAACGCTGGCCTCGAAAGCGGCCGATGGCGTGGTCATGCCTTTTGAATCCCGCAAGGGCTTCAAGCTGACGGAAGTGGCGCAGAACGTTTACGAGGTTCCGGGTGGTCTGTATCGCGGGTCGTTCGCTTTCATCATGAACGAGGATACCTTTGCCGATCTGCCCGCCGACCTGCAGGCCGCGCTGGAAGAGAACGTCTTTGGCGAACCGCTCAGCCGCGAGATCGGCAAGATCTGGGATGAGATTGACGCGATTGGCCGGGAAGCCACCGAAGGGACCGAGGGCAACGCGATCAACACAGCCTCTGCCGAGGATCTGGAAAAGTTCAATGCGATTGCAGTGGATGTGCGCGCCAAGGTGATTGATGAGGTCAACGGCACCGGCGTCGATGCGCAGGCCGCCTATGACATGATCGTCAATGAAATGGCTGCGCAATAACGCGCTTTGGCTGGCGGGATCGATCCGCCAGCCAGTTTCACCCACCGGGGACCAATCATGCAATCTCTCGTGACCTTTGCGCGTCGCGTCAGCATCATTCCAACGGTGCTGGCCTGTGTGGCGCTGTTCATCCTGATGGTGATGACCTTTTTCGACGTCATCCTGCGCTCTGTCTTCAATGCTCCGATTGAGGCCGCGACCGAGCTGACGCGGATACTGATGGCGATCCTTGTGTTCTCGGTTCTGCCGATGATCTCGGCGGGGAAGGGGCAGATCGCGGTGGACTTGACGGATGGGATATTCTCGCGCCTGCGGCTGAGCCGGGTGCGCGATGCGATTGTCTATCTGGTGTCCGGCATCATGCTGATCTGGCCGATTCAGCGGGTCTGGGTTCTGGCGGAGCGCGCGCGGGATTATGGTGATGTCACCGAATACCTGTCGATCCCGGTTTTCTACGTGGGTTGGTTCATCGCCGGTTTCACTGCGATTACCGCCGTTGCAATGATCATCACCGGCCTTTTGCAGATCTTCGCCCCCCACGCCTTGTCGGAGCACGCCTGATGACTGCCGCACTGATCGGTTTTGCCCTTGTTCTTGTCCTCGTGCTGCTGAGGCTGCCCATCGTGTTTGCAATGGGCCTGGTCGGGACGCTGGGCTTTGCCTATGAACGCGGCGGCAGCATCCTGTCCGAGCGCGGGTTGAAGGCCGCGATGTCGATGGTTGGTCGCCAAATCACTGACACGGCGCAGGATTACGGTCTGTCGGTTGTCCCGTTGTTCATCCTTATGGGCCTGTTCGTGAACAAAGGCGGTCTGGCGCGTGAACTTTATGCGGTTTCGAACGCGTTTCTGGGGCACTTTCGCGGTGGTATCGCCATGGCGACCGTCGCGGCCTGCGGCGGGTTTTCCGCCATTTGTGGGTCTTCACTGGCGACGGCTGCTACCATGTCCAAAGTCGCCATGCCGGAAATGCGCCGCTACCGCTATTCGGATGAGCTGTCGACGGCGTCGATTGCGGCGGGCGGCACGCTGGGCATTTTGATCCCGCCGTCGGTGATCCTTGTGATCTATGGCCTGTTGACCGAAACCTCGATCGGCAAGCTGTTCGTCGCGGGTATCATTCCCGGCGTGCTGGGCATCCTGTTCTACCTGTTTGCCGTGCGCTGGACGGTTTGGCGCAGGCCCGAGTCCGGCCCGGCGGGCGAACGCCATGGCTGGGGCGAACGTCTGTCGGCGCTGCGTTCGGTCTGGGCCGTGTTGTTGCTGTTCTTTCTGGTGATCGGCGGCCTGTATGGCGTGTTCGATTTCTACCCGCTGAACCTGACCTTCAGCCCGACCGAGGCTGCGGGTATGGGTGCAATGGGCGCGTTCCTGATCGCTCTGTCCCGTGGTGGGCTTACGCTGGCGTCCACCTTTGAGGTGCTGAAAGAAACCTCATTTACGGCGGCGGCGCTGTTTTCGGTTCTGATCGGGGCGCAGATCTTTTCGAATTTCATCAACCTTGCCGGTCTGCCCGAAGCCTTGATCGCCTTGGTCACGGCGTATGAGGTGGATCCCTTCGTGGTCATCCTAATGGTCCTCGGGATCTACATCATTCTGGGCTGCGTCTTTGAATCTCTGTCGATGCTGCTGCTGACAGTGCCGATCTTTTTCCCGCTGGTCACGTCGCTGGGCTATGACCCGATCTGGTTCGGTATTGTCGTCGTTGTCGTCACCGAGATCAGCCTGATCACACCCCCTGTCGGTTTAAACGTGTTCATCCTGAAAGGCGTGGTCGGCGATGTGTCGACTGGGACAATCTTTAAAGGGGTCACGCCGTTCTGGGTGGCGGACATCTTCCGTCTGGCTCTGATCGTTCTTGTGCCCTGGCTGGTTCTGGTTCTTCCTGAACATATGGGGGCGATGGGTCACTGATGTTTTCCTTGACCGCATTGCCACAAGGGTTTCACGCGGACCCGTATCCAACCTACGCCACGCTGCGCGAGGCTACGCCGGTTTGCTGGCAGCCCGACGGATCTGTGGTTCTGTCGCGATATGATGATCTGGATCTGGTGTATCGGGATACGGACCGGTTTATCTCGGACAAAAAGGCGGTTTTTGGTCCTAAATACGGGATCAACAGCCCTTTGTTTGAACATCACACGACCAGCCTGGTGTTCAACGACCCGCCCCTGCACACCCGTGTCCGCAAAGTGATGGTCGGCGCGATGAACCCACGCGCTTTGGCGCAGATGGAGCCGGGCCTGATCCAGCTGGTCGACGGGTTGCTGGACGCGATGCAGGCGAAGGGCTCGGTGGAGTTGATCGAGGATTTTGCCGGTGCGATTCCGATTGAAATCATCGGCAACCTGCTGGGCATTCCCCGGTCCGAGCGGGGGCCGCTGCGCGATTGGTCTTTGGCCATTCTCGGCGCATTGGAGCCCAAATTGACGCCAGAGCAGGAAGAATGGGGCAATCGCTCGGTATCCGACTTCAAGAATTTCCTGAGGCATATCGTAGAAGACCGCCGCGCCAATCCCGGAGACCCCGCGACGGATGTCCTGACGCGGCTGATGCAGGACGACACCGATGGCGGGCTGACCGAGGTCGAGCTGTATCAGAACTGCATTTTCATCCTGAATGCGGGGCATGAGACCACCACCAACCTGATCGGCAACGCGTTGGAGCTGCTGGACCGCCACCCCGACAAACGGGCCGAGTTGCTGGCTGACCCCGATCTGATCAATACCGCAGTGGATGAGTTTCTGCGGCTGGAAAGCCCGAACCAGTTCGGCAATCGTTTGACCACCCAAGACGTGTCGTTTCACGGAGAAACAATCCCGGTCGGGACCGACATTCACCTGTGCATCGGCGCGGCCAACCGCGACCCGCGGCAGTTCGACCGGCCCGATGCTGCCCTGTTGAACCGCCGCCCCAACAAACATCACGCCTTTGCCGGTGGACCCCATACCTGCGTCGGCCTGACTTTGGCGCGGATGGAGGGGCGCGTTGCCGTTGGGCGGTTTCTGGCTCGCTTCCCCAACTATCGTATCACGGAAGGTGCCGAACGCGGCGGGCGGATCCGGTTTCGCGGCTTCGCACGACTGCCCGCGCAGGTTTGAGATGCTTGGTTCAGGGGTATCGGCTCGGGAGTTTATTGACCGACCGTACGGTTTAAAATATAATTTCGTCAGACCGGCAAAGGGCTGCGCGAAGATCGCCATGCAGATGAGGAGACGCTCATGACCATCCAACAGATTTCCAGCTTCGCCGCCGGTGAGTGGGTTTCGCCCGGCGAAGGGGCCCGCACCATTGCCAGTGCTGTCACGGGCGAGGTGATCGCCACGGCGGGCAACAACGCGTTGGACGTGCAGGCGATGTTGGACCACGCGCGCAACGTCGGCGGCCCGGCCTTGCGAAAGATGACGTTTCACGAGCGGGCCAAGATGCTCAAGGCGCTGTCTCTGCATTTGGGTCAGCACAAGCAGGCCCTTTATGACCTGTCCTTCAACACGGGTGCCACGCAGTCGGATCACCTGATCGACATCGACGGCGGTATCGGCACGATGTTCGTCTTCGCCTCGAAAGGCCGGCGCGAGATGCCGGACGGGCATGTGTATCTGGACGGTGAGGTCGAGCAGCTTTCGCGCAATGGCACCTTTCTGGGTCAGCACATCTGCACCCCGCTGCATGGCGTGGCGGTTCATATCAACGCGTTCAACTTTCCTGTCTGGGGGATGTTGGAAAAGCTGGCACCGACCCTGTTGGCGGGTGTTCCGGCGATTGTGAAACCGGCGACGAATTCCTGCTATGTGACTGAACTCTGTGTCCGGCTGATGTTGGACTCGGGCATTTTGCCAGTGGGCGCGCTGCAACTGGTCTCGGGCGGGCTGGGCGATATGCTGGATCGCCTGACCATGCAGGACGTGGTCAGTTTCACCGGATCTGCCGATACCGCTCTGAACCTGCGGTCCAACCCTGTGATCTTGCAGAACTCGGTGCGGTTTGTGGCGGAACAGGACAGCCTGAACTGTTCGATCCTCGGCCCCGATGCACAGCCGGGCACGCCGGAATTTGACCTGTTCGTCAAGGAAGTTCAGCGTGAAATGACCACGAAAGCGGGTCAGAAATGCACCGCAATCCGCCGGATCATCGCGCCCGAGTCGCAAGTGCAGGCGGTGATCGAGGCGCTGTCCGCGCGGCTGGCCAAAACGGCCATCGGAGACCCAAAGCTGGAGACCACGCGCATGGGCGCGCTGGTCTCGACCAGTCAGAAACGCGACGTTCTGGAAAAGGCCGCGATCATCGGGCAAGAGGCCGAGCGTGTCTTTGGCGACCCGGATGATTTCACGGTCGATGGCGCGGATGCCGAGAAAGGCGCGTTTCTGCCGCCCATGCTGTACCACTGCGCCAACCCGGACACGGCACAGCGCGTGCACGACACCGAAGCCTTTGGTCCGGTCAGCACAGTGATGGGGTATCGCGATCTCGACCATGCGATCGAACTGGCGAACCGGGGGCAGGGGTCGCTGGTGGCGTCGGTTATCACCCATGACCCGGATGTGGCGGGGCAGGTTGCGATGGGGGCGGGGGCCTATCATGGGCGGCTTTACTTCAACAATCGCGACTCGATGACCGAATCCACCGGCCACGGCTCACCCTTGCCGCATATGGTCCATGGCGGACCCGGTCGCGCCGGGGGCGGCGAAGAAATGGGCGGCGTGCGCGGTGTGAAACACTATATGCAGCGCACCGCCATTCAGGGTTCACCCGATCTGCTGACTGCGATCGGCGGCAAATGGGTGCCGGGTGCTGCTGAAATCGAAGGTCCCGCACATCCCTTTACCCGCAGGTTCCACGACCTTGCGATTGGTGAGACCATCCACACCGACCCGCGCACCATCACGCTGGAGGACATCGAACATTTTGCCCATTTCACCGGTGATACGTTCTACGCCCATATGGATCAGGCCGCAGCGGAACGAAACCCGTTCTTCCCGGGCCGTGTCGCGCATGGCTATCTGCTGCTGTCCTTTGCTGCGGGGTTGTTTGTTGAGCCGAACGAAGGGCCGGTTCTGGCCAATACCGGCCTGGACGGGTTGCGCTTCATGAAACCGGTCGAGGCGGGGGATACGATCAAGGTGCGCCTGACGGTCAAAAGCAAGACCAAGCGCAATGACGAATATGGCGAGGTTCGCTGGCATGTCACCCTGACCCAGCAGGATGATGATATGGTCGCAGAGTACGAATTGCTGACCATGGTCGCCTACTAGACCCACAAGGCCGGATGGAAATTCCGTCCGGCCCGATTATACTTGGCCTATGAAAGATACGGCTCCTGATTGGTTCGAAACCTGCGTCAGCCAACTGACCAACACGGGCACGCAGCGGGTGTGGTCGGTTCTGGTTACGATTTTTGGCGA
The DNA here is from genome assembly GCF_056540025.1 of Ruegeria sp. AP12. NCBI lineage: Bacteria > Pseudomonadati > Pseudomonadota > Alphaproteobacteria > Rhodobacterales > Roseobacteraceae > Ruegeria > Ruegeria sp. AP12. The sequence continues at coordinate 213,396 of NZ_JBQFVZ010000005.1, read as the reverse complement.
TCTGGCGCAGAACGGGTCGGATCAGGTGAGTGGTGCGCTGATTACCACGCTCACCGCTCTGGCCGGGATCAAGGCCGAAGCGACGCGTGTCGCGCTGCACCGGTTGCGCAAGGAAGGTTGGATCGAAAGTACGCGGGTGGGGCGGAACAGTGTGCATCGCCTCACCGAATTCGGCCGCAGCCAAAGCGCGGCTGCCGCGCCGCGTATCTATGCCCGCGAAACGACTAAGCCTGATGTGTGGCATGTGCTGATTGCCAGCAATACCGAGAGTTCCCGGAAAGAATTGTCGGATTTGATGCTGACCGGAGATTATATCTCGGTGAATCCCACAACAGCCATGGCGCCCGGCCCGATCCCGGACGGGCTGGAGGAGTTGCTGGGCATCGAAAGCAGCACCATCGCGGCACCCGATTGGCTGCGTGATCTGTGCGGGCCAGAGGCCCTGAAAACGGCGTATGACCAGTTCTGGAACTCGATTCAGGGTGTCGAACACCTTCTGCCCGCAAAAGGGGTGAACGATGTGCTGCGAACTGCCGTGTTGCGCGTTTTGATCGTGCACGGGTGGCGGCGTCTGATCCTGCGCCACCCGGCCCTGCCACCTGCGTTTCTGCCTTCGGATTGGAAGGGGGAAGAGTGCCGCGAGGCGGTCTTTCGGTTGCTGGACAAGCTGCCCCGCCCCGATCTTGCAACATTGGAAGCCGCGCTGGACGATTGACGCAGGGCCGGTTGCCCAGACCTGTGAAGGCACAAAACCAGCGGCTTGGGTTGGTTCGACCATTGTGGCGGCATAGGCATGGATAATCATGTTACACAATATGCGAAGCAGGCGATGATATGGTAACATAAGGCTTGCCTCGAATCGGATCTGCATTTATTAACCGACCAGACGGTTAATGACGGTTCCTGCGAACAGGAGACATTACAGATGGACGCATTCATTTGCGACGCGACGCGCACTCCGATTGGACGGTATGGCGGAGCGTTGTCTTCTGTGCGCACGGATGATCTGGCCGCCATCCCGCTGGCCGCCCTGAAGGCCCGCAATCCCCAGGTTGACTGGGCCAGCGTGGATGATGTGATCTATGGCGACGCCAATCAGGCAGGTGAAAGCAACCGCAATGTGGCACGCATGGCCGCGCTATTGGCCGGGTTGCCGATTGACGTTCCCGGAACAACGATAAACCGCCTGTGTGCAAGCGGCATGGATGCGGTCGGAATGGCCGCGCGCGGGATCAAGGCGGGGGATTACGATCTGGCCATTGCGGGTGGTGTAGAAAGCATGTCTCGCGCGCCGTTTGTGATGCCCAAGGCGACGTCCGCCTTCACGCGCAGCAATGTGGTGTATGACACCACGATTGGCTGGCGCTTTGTGAACCCTAAGATGCAGCAGGATTACGGGATCGATTCCATGCCGCAAACCGCTGATAACGTGGCCGAGGATTACGGGATCAGCCGCGAGGATCAGGATGCCTTTGCCGCGCGCAGCCAGGCCCGTTGGCAGGCCGCGCATGCCGCCGGAGTGTTCAGCGACGAAATCACCCCGGTCTCGATCCCGCAGCGCAAGGGCGATCCGATCGTCTTGGACACCGACGAACATCCGCGACCGGGAACAACGGCAGAAAAGCTTTCGGGCCTCAAGGGAGTGAACGGACCGGACAAGACGGTTACGGCGGGAAATGCCTCGGGCGTGAATGATGGGGCCGCTGCGATCCTGATGGCGAATGAGGCGGCAGCGGCAAAGAACGATCTGACCCCAATGGCCCGCGTGGTAGGCATGTCGGTCGCGGGGGTAGAGCCGCGTGTCATGGGGATCGGTCCGGTGCCTGCCAGCCGCAAGGTTCTGGCCCGTGCGGGGCTGAGCATCGATCAGATGGACGTGATAGAGTTGAACGAAGCCTTCGCCTCTCAGGGGTTGGCGACACTGCGGGAACTGGGCGTGGCCGATGATGCACCGCACGTCAACCCGAATGGCGGCGCGATTGCGATTGGCCACCCCTTGGGAATGAGCGGCGCGCGGCTGGTACTGACCGCGGCCTATCAGTTGAAACGAACCGGGGGCCGCTATGCGCTGTGCACCATGTGTGTGGGTGTCGGGCAGGGCGCAGCCCTAATTCTTGAACGCGTGTGACGGAGGAGACGGAACATGTACGCTCAGATGGTAAAATCCGAAGCGTCGGACGACGATCCGGAAAAGCTGGCGGAATTTCAGGCGCGGATCGACGCGGATATCAAGATCGAACCCAAGGATTGGATGCCTCAGGCCTATCGCAAGACTCTGATCCGCCAGATCGGGCAGCACGCGCATTCCGAGATTGTCGGTCAATTGCCCGAAGGCAACTGGATCACGCGCGCGCCAACGCTGGAGCGTAAGGCGATCCTTTTGGCCAAGGTGCAGGACGAAGCCGGGCATGGCCTGTATCTGTACTGCGCTGCCGAAACGCTGGGCGTCAGCCGCGACGAGATCACCGAGATGCTGCTGGACGGGCGCATGAAATACTCGTCAATCTTCAACTATCCGACCTTGAACTGGGCCGATATCGGGGCGGTCGGGTGGTTGGTCGATGGGGCCGCGATCATGAATCAGGTGCCGCTGCAGCGCACGTCTTATGGCCCCTATTCCCGCGCCATGATCCGCATCTGCAAGGAAGAAAGCTTTCACCAGCGTCAGGGCTATGATGCGATCCGCAAGATGGCCGAAGGCACGCCCGAGCAGCGCAGGATGGCGCAGGACGCGCTGAACCGGTTCTGGTTCCCGTCGCTTATGATGTTTGGACCGTCCGACAAGGATTCCGTGCATTCGGCGCAGTCGATGGCGTGGAAGATCAAGATCAACACCAATGACGAACTGCGCCAGAAATTTGTCGACCAGACCGTGCCGCAGGCCGAGTATCTGGGCCTGACCATCCCCGACCCGGACCTGAAATGGAACGAGAACCGCGGGCATTACGATTTCTCGGAACCCGACTGGTCCGAGTTCTTCGACGTGCTCAAAGGCAACGGCCCCTGCAACGTGGATCGTCTGGCCGCGCGCAACAAGGCCTGGGATGACGGCCAGTGGGTCCGCGACGGGCTGCTGGCCCATGCCCGCAAGAAACGCGCTGGCAATCTGGCGGCGGAATAAGCTTGCCCAAAGGAGGAAACCCGATGAACAACGAATGGCCCCTGTGGGAAATCTTCATCCGCGGCCAGCATGGGATGAGCCACCGGCATGTCGGTTCGCTTCATGCGCCCGATGCGGAAATGGCGATCAAGAACGCGCGGGATGTTTACACCCGCCGCAACGAAGGCGTTTCGATCTGGGTGGTCGAAGCCAACAACATCTCGGCCTCGTCACCTAGCGACAAAGGCCCGCTGTATGAACCCAGCGAAAGCAAAGTGTACCGCCATCCGACCTTCTTCGACATTCCCGAAGACGTGGGGGCGATGTAATGAGTGTTTCGGTTTCCAACGACGCTTTGCTGCAATTCCTGCTGAGGATGGGGGACAATACCTTGATCCTGGGTCACCGCGTCAGCGAGTGGTGCGGCCATGCGCCGGTGTTGGAGGAGGACATCGCGCTGGCCAATACCGCGCTGGACCTGATCGGACAGACCCAGATGTGGCTTGGCCTTGCGGGCGAGGTTGATGGCGGCAAAAGCGCCGATGATCTGGCCTTTCTGCGCGATGCCTGGGATTTCCGCAATGTGCTGCTGGTCGAGGTGCCGAACGGCGATTTCGGTCGTACGCTGATGCGCCAGTTCCTGTTCGACGCGTGGCACTCGATCATGCTGGGGCGTCTGATGACATCCTCGGACGAGCGGGTTGCGGCCATCGCCGCGAAGGCCAGCAAAGAAGTTACCTATCATCTGGAACGCTCAGGCGATACGGTGGTGGGCCTTGGTGACGGGACCGAGGAAAGCCACGCAAGGATGCAGCAGGCGCTGGATTACCTGTGGCCTTACGTGGGTGAGATGTTTGTCAGCGACGATATCGATGCCCAGATGGTTGCAGCGGGGATCGCGCCGAACCCGTCCGATCTGCGCGCCGAATATGACGCTTTGGTTGAACTTGTTTTGACCAAGGCAACGCTGACCATTCCGGACAGCCGTTTTACCCATAAGGGCGGGCGCGATGGGCGGATGCATACCGAGCATCTGGGCCACCTGCTGACACAGATGCAATGGCTGCAACGCGCCTATCCCGGCGCGAAGTGGTGAGATGTGATGCAGGCCTCGACCGACCAGATCTGGGGCTGGCTGGATGCCGTTCCCGACCCCGAAATCCCGGTAATCTCGGTCGTCGATCTGGGCATTGTCCGTGACGTGCGGTGGGAGGCTGAAACGTTGGTCGTTACGGTCACACCAACTTATTCCGGCTGTCCGGCGACGTCGGTTATCAGCATGGATATCGAAACCGCCCTGCGCGATCACGGGATCGGGGATGTCCGGATCGAAACCAGCATCGCCCCCGCCTGGACCACCGATTGGCTGAGCGATAAGGGCCGTGCCCGGTTGGAAGACTATGGCATTGCACCGCCGCAACCGGCGGGCGGCCCGGACCGGTGCCCCCATTGCGGCAGCAAGGCGGTCGAGAAGGTCAGCCAGTTCGGCTCGACCCCCTGCAAGGCCCATTGGCGCTGCACCGATTGCCTGGAACCCTTTGACTATTTCAAGTGCATCTGAGGAGGAGCACCGGATGGCACGTTTTCATGATCTGAAAGTCACCGACATCCACAAGACCATCCGCGATGCGGTAGTGGTGACGCTTGAGCCCGTAAACGGTGCGGCGGATCAGTTCGACTTTACTGCAGGTCAGTACCTGACCTTCCGGCGTGATTTTGACGGTGAGGAACTGCGCCGTTCGTATTCGATCTGCGCGGGCAAGGATGACGGTGTTTTGCAGGTTGGGATCAAACGCGTCGAGGGCGGTGCCTTTTCAAGCTGGGCCAATGCAGAACTTACCGTTGGCGACGTCGTGCAGGCGATGCCACCTATGGGCAGCTTCCACGCGCCCATCGATGCCGATGCAGAGAAACAGTATATTGGCTTTGCCGGCGGCTCGGGCATCACGCCGGTTCTGTCGATCCTGAAAACCACGCTGGCCCGCGAGCCCAAATCCCGTTTCACGCTGATCTATGCCAACAAAGGCATCAACACGATCATGTTCCGGGAAGAGCTGGAGGACCTGAAAAACCTCTATATGGGCCGCCTGAACGTGATCCACATCCTCGAAGCCGACGCGCAAGAGATTGACTTGTTCACCGGTCTGGTCACGCAGGACAAATGCGGCCAGCTTTTCAAGCATTGGATCGATATCACAAACGTGGACACCGCTTTTATCTGCGGACCGGAACCGATGATGCTGGGGATTGCCGCCGCTTTGCGCGACCACGGGCTGGAAGACAGCCAGATCAAGTTCGAGCTTTTCGCCAGCGCCCAACCGGGCCGGGCCAAGCGCAAGGCAAGCGCTGCGCAGGCGGGCACGCAGGCCAACCAGACCAGTGCGTCGATCACGCTGGACGGGGCCACCCAGACCATGACCCTACCCAAGGATCAGTCCATTCTTGAAGCCGCGCTGGAAAACGCCATGGACGCGCCATACGCCTGCAAGGCAGGAGTTTGTTCCACCTGCCGCTGTCGCGTGCTCGAGGGCGAGGTCGAAATGCTCGCCAATCACGCGCTTGAGGATTACGAGGTCGAAAAGGGCTATGTCCTAAGCTGTCAGGCCTATCCGGTGACCGACCGCGTCGTCGTCGACTACGATCAGTGACAGGAGAGGAGTGATGAGCGATACCATGACACTCGACAGCTATCTGGCCGCAGGCGGGGTACTGACCAATCCAACCAATGTCCCGCCGCGATACCGGGCCGAACTGATGAAGCTGATGGCCACTTTCGTGGATAGCGAACTGGCCGGGGCCGCCGGGTTTGCCGACATTATCAATCAGGGGCCGGGCATCAAGGAACGCATCGCGGCCGCCAAGATCGTGCTTGAAAAAACCGACAACGCGGATCGCGTCCTGAAGATTATGGGTGAGTTCGGGGCAGACACCGAAAGATACGCCACCCATCACCCCTGGACCGCGCGTCTGGACCGTGATGCCGACATTGGCGCGACCCGCAGCAAACACGACATGCGCCTTGCGGTGTTCAACTACCCGATCAGCGGCTGGACAGATGCCGTCGTCATGAACCTGCTGATGAGCCGAGCCGTCGCCGAGCAACTGGCCGAGTTTTCGACGATCTCGTATCAGCCGCTGGCCGAGGCTTTCCGGATCATCGCGCCTATCGAGGCGAACCACGGCGATCTGGCCTTGGAGGGCGCAACCAAGCTGATCGCTGCGGGCGAGGCGGACGCGATGCAAAGCTCGGTCGATTATTGGTGGCCCCGCGTGGCAGCCTCGTTCGGGGGCGATGATCCGAAACGGTTCGAGCTTCTGAAATCCATGAACCTGAGACGCACCGAAAACCACATGCTGCGAGAGCGGTGGAACCATGCGATGGGCGAGACCTTGGCGACGTTGAACCTTAGAAAGCCCGTCTAGACCCTGTCATGCGACCTGGCCGCTCGTAATTCGCGACCAGACGGCCCTTTGCTTTCGAGGTTGGTTAGCGCATCAATATTTCTGATGCGTAACCGCAAATCTGTTGAATTGACGGGCCGTCTGAATCCGCTAACGTCTGCCGGATCAATGCGCCCCGAGGTCCCCATGCCGCAATCCGCCCGACTGTTGAATCCGATCCTGATCGTGGGGTGTATCATCATCACGGTCAGCTTCGCTGTGCGCGCCTCGTTTGGGGTGTTTCAGATCCCGATTGCGGATGAGTTCGGCTGGCTGCGCACCGATTTTTCCCTGGCCATTGCGATCCAGAACCTGGCCTGGGGCATTGGGCAACCGATCTTTGCTGCGATTGCCGAAAAGATCGGTGATCGAAAGGCAATCATCCTGGGTGCATTGACCTATGCCGCAGGTATGGTTCTGTCGGCCTGGTCGATCACGCCCTTTGGGCACCAGATGTATGCATGGCTGGTCGGCTTTGGTATCGCAGGCACCGGGTTCGGCGTTGTTCTGGCTGTGGTTGGCCGCGCCTCATCCGACAAGAACCGGTCGATGTCTCTGGCGATTGTGACTGCTGCGGGCAGTTTTGGTCAGGTGATCGGCGCGCCAACTGCGGAATGGTTGCTCACCTTCCTGCCGTGGCAACAGGTGTTTATCGTGTTCGCCGTTGCGATCCTTGCGCTTGTTCTGACGCTGCCCTTCATGCGCGCGCCGCAACCGGTCAGCAAGGCCGAGCTGGAAGAAAGCATGAGCCAGATCCTGGGCCGCGCCTTCCGGGACCCATCCTACGCTTTGATCTTCTTGGGTTTTTTCAGTTGCGGCTATCAACTGGCCTTCATCACCGCCCATTTCCCGGCTTTCGTGACCGAGATGTGCGGCCCCATCCAACCCGGGGGTGTTCTGCATTCGCTGGGCATTACCACCACTTCTGCCTTGGGTGCGGTGGCGATTTCGCTTGTGGGTCTTGCCAATATCGGCGGTACGCTGTTGGCGGGCTGGGCGGGCAATCATTTCCCCAAGAAATACCTGCTCGCCGCGATCTACACAGCCAGAACCCTCGCGGCTGCGGCGTTTATTCTGATGCCGATCACGCCAACCTCGGTGATCGTCTTCTCAATCGTCATGGGATCGCTCTGGCTGGCCACGGTGCCGCTGACTTCGGGCCTTGTCGCGCATCTGTATGGGCTGCGCTACATGGGCACGCTTTACGGCTTCATCTTCCTCAGCCACCAGATCGGAGGATTCCTTGGCGTCTGGCTGGGCGGGCGGATGTATGACGTCTATGGCGACTACACCATGGTGTGGTGGATCGGCGTCGCGGTCGGAGCGTTCAGTGCTATCGTCCACCTGCCGATCCGCGAAAACCGGGGCGCAACACCCGCTGCAGCCTAGCGGGCTTCTTCTTCGGTCAGCAAGCCTTCGGCCACCAGGCGATCAGCCCAGACTTGCGGGCCGATGAAGTGATGCGTCTGCCAACCGCGGGACCGCGCGGTTTCGATGTTGTCGATCCGGTCGTCCGCGAACAGCAATGTCTCGGGCGGCAGACCACAATCGGCCTCGACCTGCGCATAGATCGGCACATGGGGCTTCACCATCTTCATCCGGCCCGAGACATAGTGCCGGTCAAACTCGTTCAGAAACGGATAAACGGTGGTGGCGTAGTCGAAATTCTGCACACCGAAATTCGTCAGTGCAAAAACGGGCACGCCCTTGGCGCGCAATGCCCGTTGCAACCGGACCGAATGCGGGATCTCGGGCGCGGCAAGCTCGATCCATTTGTCGTGCCACATGCGAATCTCGTCGCGCCAATTGGGATATTTCTCGGCCCAATTGTAGATTGTATCGGTGAAGTGATGGCCCTGATCCACCAGATCGTTCATGCCGTGCAGATCGACCTCGTCGAACATCGCGCGGCGGCGATCCTCTCCGATCACGCGGTCATAGTAGCGCTCGGGCTGCCATTCGATCAGTACATTGCCGATGTCGAAAATGACCGCTTGGATGGGCATGTTGTGTTCCTGCTTCAAATTCCTGCTGGGCCGACTGAACCAAGCTCGGCGTCCAAGTTCAAGCACCAACCGCCGCGCGCAGTGCTGCCCGGCCCAACCGGAGAAGATGCATCCTTGATGCATCGCCGACGGGCGGGAGGGCTATGCCCGTTTTGCAGCCCTCAGTTCCCGTTCCAAGGCGTCCAGAAACCGGGACCGGTCGGCCTTGCCGAAGGGTTTGCCGCCGCCCCCTGCACCCAACGGGTTTGCCGCGCGCAGGTCGGCCATCAGGTCGCGCATCGCCAGTTGCTGACCAATATTGGCGGCGGTGAACGCCTCGCCATTGGGGCGCAGTACGCGCGCGCCGGCCTCGACACATTTTGCGGCCAAGGGGATGTCGGATGTGACCACCACATCTCCCGGCCCGCAGCGTTCGGCGATCCACTTGTCGGCCTCATCAGCCCCTTCCGAGACAATGACCACCTGCACCAAAGGGTTTGCCGAAGGCCGCAGCCCGCCATTCGACACCAGCGCCATCGGAACCTTGTGCCGGGTCGCCACCCGCTCGGCCTCGGCCTTCACGGGGCAGGCATCGCCATCGATATAGAGCGTTGTCACGCCTTCTTTGCCTCTTTCGTCGCCGCTGGCTTCTTTTTCACCTTGAACTCTTCCGGGATCGGCATCCGGTTGAACGCATCCAGACCGGCGATCTTGTAGGCTTCGGCCAGCGTTGGATAATTGAACGTGTTCTGGACAAAGTAGTCCACGGTGCCTTTCAGGTTCAGCACGGCCTGCGCGATATGGATCAGCTCGGTCGCGCCTTCACCGACGATCTGCACGCCCAGAACCCGGCGGGTTTTCAGCGAGAACAGCATCTTCAGCATGCCATGTTCCAACCCCATGATATGCCCGCGCGAGGTTTCGCGGAACCGCGCCACGCCGACCTCATAGGGAATGCCACGCTCCTGCAACTCCTCCTCGGACATGCCGCAGGTGGAAATCTCGGGTACCGAATAGATGCCATAAGGATACCAGGGGCTCTCAGGCAAGGTCGGTGTTTCCAGCGCGTGACAGGCGGCGACCCGACCCTGTTGCAAAGACGTAGAGGCCAGCGAGGGGTGCCCGATCACATCGCCGGTTGCGTAGATATGCGGCACCGAGGTTTGATAGGTCTTGCGATCCACCTTGATCCGGTTGCGGTGGTCTGTTTCCAGCCCGACCGCGTCCAGATTCAACGCCGAGGTCGCGCCCATGCGGCCCGCTGCAAACAGCAGCATCTCGGCCCGGACGTGCCGCCCGTTTTCCAGCGTGACTTCAACGTGGTCGCCGGTGTCTTCGATTTTCTCGACCGCAGAGCCCAGCCGCAGATCGACACCGTTCTCGCGGATCTGATGGGTGAAATCGTGGATCAACCGGCTGTCGATGAAATCGAGGAAGGTTTCCCGTGGTTCGATCAACGTCACCCGCACATCCAGCGCCGAGAACATGGTGGCGTATTCCACCCCGATCACCCCAGCCCCGATGACGACCAGCGAGCGTGGAATCTCGGCCATCTCAAGAAAATCGTCACCATCCACGACGGTCTTGCCGTTGAAGGGCACATAATCGGGGCGATAGGTTTTGGTTCCGGTGGCGATCAGAAACTTGGCTGCGGTCAGGCGCGTTTTCTCACCGGCATCGGTGGCAACTTCGATCTCATGCGGGCCAACGAACGAGGCCAACCCGTTCAGGGTTTCCACGTGGTTGCGATTGAACTGGTGTTCCAGCACATCGACCTCATGATCCAGCGTCATATGCAGACGGGCCTTGAGGTCTTCGGCGCGGATCTGGTCCTTGACGCGATAGGACCGCCCATAAAAGCTGCGCTCGCGCCAGCCGGACAGGTTCAGCACCGTCTCGCGCAGGGTTTTCGACGGGATGGTGCCGGTATGGACCGACACGCCGCCAAACCGATCCTTGCGGTCGATCACCAACACGCGGCGCTTCAGCTTACCGGCCTGAATCGCGGCGGACCGCCCCGAGGGACCGGACCCGATGATGATCAGGTCGTAGTCATAATCGCTCATGCCTCAGTCTCCGTACAGCGCTTCGGCATGGAAGGTGATGTGGTCTTCCATGAAGGTGGACACAAAGAAATAGGAATGATCATAGCCCGGTTGCAGGCGATAAGTGGCCTGCTGGCGACGCTCGGCGATGGCGGCGGCCAGCGCTTCGGGGCGCAGCAGGTCGATGAACTGGTCGCTTGCACCGGTGTCGATCAGGATCGGGCCATCAAACCCCTTTTCCTTCATCAGCAGGGACGCATCATGTTTCGCCCAGGCCGCTTCGTCATCGCCCAGATAGGCGCTCAGTTGTTTGCGGCCCCATTCGGCCCCGGTGGGGTTCGAGATCGGCGCAAAGGCCGACACCGACCGGAAACGTCCCGGCAGGTTCATCGCCAGCGTCAGCGCACCGTGGCCGCCCATCGAATGACCGGTGATGGCTTGACGGTCCATGTCGATGGCAAAATTCTCGGCCACCAAGGCGGGCAACTCCTCGGCCACATAATCCCACATGTTGAAATGCGGGGCCCAGGGGGATTGCGTAGCGTTCACATAGAACCCGGCACCCTGGCCCAGATCGTAATCCTCGTGATCGGCCACGCCTTCGCCGCGCGGCGAGGTGTCGGGGAAGATGACTGCGATGCCCTGTTCAGCAGCCCAGGCTTGCGCCCCCGCCTTGGTCATCGCGTTTTCATGGGTGCAGGTCAGGCCCGACAGATACCACAGGATCGGAACCGGGCCGTCCTTTGCCTCGGCCGGAAGAAACAGGCCAAAGGTCATGTCGCATTGGCACGCGGTCGAAGCATGGCGGTAAACGCCCTGCACGCCACCGAAACAGGCATTTTCCGAAAGGGTTTCCATCAGGTCTTTTCCTTACGTTAGGGTTCGCCCATGGCTAACGGTCCAAGGCCCCTACGTAAAGTCCGGGCACCTTCGTCGCGCGTATTTTTCGAAAAGGTGAAGATCAGAAGGTGCCGACCCAGGCAATGACCACGGGGACGGTCAGGATGCTGGCCACAGTAGACAACAAAATCGCGGCTGACGCGCGGTGCGGAGCGACATTATAATGCGCGGCCAGCATGTAGACATTGCCCGCCACGGGCAGTGCCGCCGCAGCGATTGCGACCGCCGCCGGAAAGGCTTCGACGGGCACCAGCCATATTGCGGCCACGGCCACGCAGGCGGGATGGATGACCAGCTTGCAAAAGCTGAGCCAGGCGGCGATGTGGACGCGCTCGGCGGATTTTCCGGCCAGAGAGGCTCCGATGGCGAACAGCGCGCCAGGCGTTGCGGCCCCGCCCAGAATGGTCAGGAAATCATTCAGGGGGCCGGGTACCGGCACTTGCAAGGCTGACCAGATCAGACCGGCGGAAATGGACACGATCATCGGGTTTTTCAGCAATCCGATCCCGATCAGGCGCAGCGTTGAAGGGGTCAGTTTCCCGTCCCGCCCACCGTTGATCAGTATGACAATCAGTGAGGAAAACACCACCAGATCAACCGCCAGCACCAGCATCACCGGGCCAATTGCGGCCTCGGTCAGCAGCAGGGCCAGCATCGGCAGGCCCAGAAATCCGACATTGCCAATGGCGGCACATTGCGCCTCGACCGCTGCGGTGGGGATGTCCATGCCGCGCAACCACGCGACAAAGGTGGCAAGGGAATAGACCGCCAGCGTTCCGATCAGGTAACCGATGATCAGGCGGCCGTTGAAAATCTCGGCAAAGGGCAGGGTGGCTGCGAACCTGAACAGCATTGCCGACAGTGCGAAAAAGAACACGAACTTGGTCAGATAGGCGGTGGCCTCGGCCGAGAAAAACCGGGTGCGCCCGGCCCAATAGCCCAGGCCGATGATCGCAAAGAAGGGCAGCGTGCGCAGAAAGACCTCGACCATGGGTCTTGTCCTAGCATGGTTTGGGCCTGCTGCAAGCCCGGTCTTGGGACAGGGGTGACCGTGCTGGGAGTGCCGGATTTCACAGGATCGTGACGTCAAACTGCGCGCAATGGCCAAGAATCCTTGTATCTGAACCGAACGGTTTATAAACTCGGACCACCTCAAGCATCAGGAGACGACATGACCCAGACCGCTACCATCCTGCGCACCGGCCGAAAATTCGACCAGGTTCTGCGCGGGGCCCGAGAGGTTTTCATGGCGGATGGGTTCGAAGGCGCAAGTGTGGACGACATCGCCCGTGCGGCGGGTGTGTCCAAGGCGACGCTGTACAGCTACTTCCCGGACAAGCGGCTTTTGTTTGTCGAGGTGGCACAGACCGAGTGCCGGCTTATGGCCGAGCGTGTTCTGTCGATGATCGATGAAACCAAGCCAGCACGTGAGGTGTTGACCATCACCGCAACACAGTTGGTCGGGTTTTTTGTATCGGACTTTAATCAACAGGTCTTCCGGGTCTGTGTCGCAGAACGGGATCGGTTCCCGGAACTGGGGCAGGCATTTTATGAGGCCGGACCTCAGAACGGACAGCGCAAGATTGCAGAGTATCTGGAAAAGGCCGTTGTCAGAGGTGAACTTGCGATTGAAGATGTCCAGATTGCCGCCGAGCAATTTGCCGAACTGTGCAAGGTTCGGCTGTGGGTGCGCGCTGCCTTTGGCATCCAGAAAGAGTTCAGCCAGGCCGAGATTGACGAAGTCGCGCTGCATGCCGTGGATATGTTCCTGGCCCGCTATGGTGCCTGAAAATTGATGGCCTGCACCGGGGCTTGCGGTGCAGGCCATCCTTCACTCATTAAAATGGCACTCGGTAAGTATTGGGTCTAAGGCACAGGTCTTTGGAAATCCTTTATTCGATGAAAGTTCGTGCCAGCCGGTCGCTGATGGGTTGCGCCAGATAGGCGATCACCGTGCGCTCGCCGGTATTGACGAACAGATCGGCAGGCATGCCCGGAACAAGATCGAGCGCGGTAACCGGCGCGGGTTGATCCGCATCCAGCCTGACGCGGGCCTGGTAATAGGGCTCGCCCGTCCGTTCATCCTCCAGCACGTCCGCTGATATATCGAAGATCTGGCCATGGGCTTCGGGTACATCGGCCTGCGCAAAGGCCGACAGGCGGATGCGCGTGGATTGTCCGACATGCAGCTTGTCGATGTCAGCGGTTTTCACCCGCGCTTCGACGATCAGCGCTTGGTCGGCGGGAACAATGTCCATGATATGCTCACCCGGCCGGATCACACCGCCCGTGGTCGAGGCGGTCAGGTTCACCACGCGCCCGCTGGCCGGGGCCACAAGCTCGATCCGGCTGCGTCGTTCGGCGGTGCCTGCATATTGCGGGCGGATCAGGTCCAGTTGCGCCTCGACCACCGCAAGTTCACCGGCAATGACCTCATCGCGCAGCTTTTGCTGGCTGAGCAGGGTCAGTTGTAGCTCATGAATCTGGTTCTCAGCCTGCGCCATCTGCGTCCGAAGCGAGGCATCGACGCCCGAAAGACGCTCAAGCTCGATCTGCCGGGCGCTGACACGGGTTGCGGCAACCAGACCCTTGTCCAGCAAGCCCTGCAGGTTGTCCAATTCGACCTGCGTGATCGTGATCTGGTTTTGGGTGCTCAGGCGCTGTTCGCTCAGCCCGGCGATCTGATCGCGCAGCCCTGTGATGCGTTGGGCATTGATGTCCGCCTCGGTCCGGCGGGCGCGGGCTTCGGCGTCGAACAGTTGTTTCTGGGTCAGATAGGCCGGGAACCAGTGCAGCCGGTTCATGTTGGTCGAGAACTGGGCAAGGGCTGCGGCCTCGTCAAAGCTGGTCTCGCCTGTCATCTGCGCGATCAACCGCGCGCGGCGGACCGACAGCTCGCCCAATTGGCTGCCCAACACGTTCAGATCGACTTCGATCTCGGTGCTGTCGAGCCGGATCAGAGGCTGTCCCTGTTCGACGAAATCCCCGTCCGCGATCAGGATCGAGCGGATGATGCCGCCGTCCAGATGCTCGACCGTCTTGCGGTCGCCCTCGACCACGAAAGAGGCCGGGGCCACCACCGCCCCGTCGAGTTTCGAGGCAAATGCCCAGTAGACGCTACCAGCCCCAAAAGCCACCATGGCCAGCAGTCCAAACAGGACATAGCGCGCAATACCGGGCGATGTTTCGGTGATGTCGATCATCTGCCCGTCATTCAGGGTCAGAGTGTTCTGCGATTGGGTGTGTGGAAAAAGCTGTCTCATTGTGCGGCTCCTGTGACTTGGGGGGCTGGGGCGGGCTGGGGTGTGGGTTTCGCTTGCGTCTCCAATACGTTGCGGCGGTTGACCTTCAGCACATCCTCTTTGTCACCAAACTGAGTCTGGGCCCCGTTGCGCATGACCATGACCTTGTTTGCGGCCTGAAGGGTGGCGGGGCGATGGGTCATCACGATGGCAATGGCACCGCGCGCCTGAGCGGCCAGAATAGCCTCACGCAATGCGTGTTCGCCTTCGGCATCCAGATCGGAATTGGGCTCGTCCAGGACCAGTACAAACGGATCGCCATAGAGCGCGCGGGCCAGTGCCAGACGTTGCCTCTGACCGCCGGACAGGAAGAATCCCTGACCGATGCGCGTTTCATAGCCGTCGGGCAGGGCGTTGATCATCTCGTGAATGCCCGCCTCGCGCGCGGCGCGCAGAACCTCGGCATCGTCGATGGCGACCGAGAAGCGCGCGATGTTTTCGCGGATCGTTCCGTCGAATAGCTCAACGTCTTGTGGCAGATAGCCGATCTGCTTGCCCAGATCCTCGGCATTCCATTTGGCCATCGGGCTGCCGTCCAGCAGAACCTCGCCCCGTTGCGGATGCCAGATGCCCGCCAGCATCTTGCCCAGCGTGGTCTTGCCCGAGCCGCTATGGCCGATGACCGCCAGCACATCGCCCGCGTCCAGGGCGAAATCGATCGATCGGATCGTGGCGTTGATGGCGCGGGGCGGCCCGGCCTGCGCGATGCGGACGTTCAGGGATTTGAACGCGCGGGGCAGATGCAGGTTGGGCGGGGTCTCGGCAAATTCGTCGGTCAGGGCCTTGATCTTGGCATAGGACCCGCGCGCCGCCAGAAAGCCGCGCCATTGGCCGATCAACTGGTCGATGGGCGACAGGGCGCGGGCCAGAACAATTGTGGCGGCGATCATCACGCCTGCGGTGGATTCGCCGGTAATCGCAAGGGCGGCCCCCAGTCCGAGAATCGCGGATTGCAGGCCCATGCGAATGGTTTTGGACATGACCGAAAAGCTGGCGATCCGGTCAGCGGCCTTGGTCTTGTGCCTGTGCGCATCGATCTGCAGCGCGGTCCAGCGGCGCACCAGATCGGATTTCATCCCCAGCGCATGGACCAGTTCCGCGTTGCGGTCGCTGGTGTCGAACAACGCATCCGACCGTCCCCGCGCCTGCGCGGCGTTTTGCATCGGAGTATGGGCGCGGGCGTTGTTGATCAGCGCCATGAGGGTCAGGGTTACGGCTCCGGCCAGCCCCAACAGACCCAGCAGCGGGTGCAAGACGTAAAGGACCAGCAGATAGATCGGGATCCATGGCGCATCAAAAAAGGCAGTCAGGGTGCTGCCCGAAATGAATTCGCGAAATCCGTTGACGTCTTCGACCAGATTTTCACCGGCCTGACCGTGGCCCTGAACCCGGCGGCGCATGGCCGCACCAAGGACTGGGGCGCCGACAGACATCTCGAACCGGGCGGCAAGACGGCCAAGGATGCGCATCCGCATCAGGTCGAGGCAGGCGATCACGACAAACACGCCGCCCAACAGCAGGGTCAGTGCGATCAGCGTGTCAATGTTCTGGCTGGTCAGTACACGGTCATAGACCTGAAGCATGTAAAGCGGCCCGGCCAGCATCAGCAGATTCAGAAACAGGCTGAACAGCGCGACGGCGACAAAGCCTTTGCGCAGCGCGGCCCAAGCGGTTTCGACGGGGTTGGATTTCTTGAACATCGGATAGCCCTTTCCGGTTGATCAAAAACGGGGCGACCCGAGGGCCGCCCCGATTGGAGTTGGTTACGCGACGAAGTCGTCGTCACTCAGGTCGGTGCTGTTGACACCGGCCAGACGGACCGAGCCTTCGCCTCCGAACGAGATGACAGCGTCGTTGCCATCCTGCGCGACACTCAGCGCGCCGCCGAAGTCCGGACCGAAGTCACCGAACTGGAGCTGGTCGAGACCAACTTCGAAGTCCTGGATCACGTCGTTGCCGAAGTTCGAACCGAACGAGAAGGTGTCTGCACCTGCGCCGCCGATCAGGATGTCATCGCCACCCTCACCGTTCAGCAGGTCGTCGCCTTCGCCACCGTTCAGAACGTTGGACAGATCGCTGCCAAAGATCACATCACCATCGTCCGAGCCGATGACGTTCTCGATGGATTGCAGGATGTCTGTCTCGATCTGGTTCTCGATGACGTCCTGACCGATGACACCGATGCCACCCACGGCATTGACGTCCAGCGTGGCGCCCGCGTCCACCAGCGTGTCCTGCACGACCGGGCCATTCGCGCCCGCCGGTGCATTGTGCAGGTGGATGGCAGAGACAACACCCGGGATCGGCGTGTTCAGGTCGGCTTCGTTCAGACCCACAACGCTGAGTTCGCTAGAATAGGTGACCTCGCCTGTCGCTAGGTTCTGGGTGATGACAACGGTTGCGTCACCAGTGGCGTCGCTGTCCGAGGTCGGCCCAGGCTCTTGCGCCGCGTCCAGACCGCCGCTCAGAGATACGGTACGGATGCCGTTCTCGGTCACGTCGCTATCGACCAGCAGTTGCCCGCGGATTTCACCGCCCGGGAACTCAGAGGTGTGGATGTTGTAGTACAGGTTGCCCTGAACCGCTTGTTCCACGAACTGAGCGCCATCTTCGATAGCCGACCCGAACTGACCCGGTGCTGCGACAACCGCATCGACGACCGAGATGTTGAAGCCCGTATCGCGTGTGGCGGTGCCGTTGCCGTTGGCGTCCAGACGAACCTCGACCGCGACATCCAGATCCGAGAAATCGGCTGTGTCGATGCCGTCGCCACCGTCGATGAAGTCATTGCCCAGACCGCCGGTCAGAACATTGTCCCCATCGCCTGCGATCAGCACGTCATCCCCTGCGCCGCCAACGATGTCACCGTTGGTGGTACCCAGATCGACAAAGATGTCGTCGCCATCGCTCAGCAGAACGTTGCCGTTGATCACACCTTCGTCGTCGTTGACGATGGTCACGCTGGCTGCGTCCGAGGCGTCGATTGCATTGACCGTGCCGCGAATCTCACCTTCGTTCAGGATCGCACCCAGCAGGTTCAGGCCGCCATCGATACGAATACCGGCTGCCGCGTCCGAGTCCTCGGACCCTGCGATCAGGCCTTCGTTGACAACAACACCGGCGAAAGAGGCATCATCCTGGCTGGTGAACAGGCGCAGACCGTCGCCGACCTGATTGCCCTCGACCGCGTCGCCACGACCTTGCAGCGTGCCTTCGTTCAGGATCGCGGCCGAAACCACATCGCCCGAGACGTCACCGGTTTGCAGCGAAACGGCAGACCCGTTGTTGCCGTCACCCGCATCCACCAGACCGGAGTTGTTGAAGGTGTAGTTGTCGGCGGTGCCATCAGCGTAGACAGTCCCGTTGCGCTGGTTGCCAGTGCCGAGGATTTCGCCTTCGTTGACAACTTCCAGACCTTCACCATCGATATTCAGCGCGCGGCTGTCCGAGGTGACGGTGCCACGGTTCACAAAGGAACCGCCTGTGTGATCACCGGTGCCAAAGTACACACCGTTCTGGCCACCTTCGAACAGACCGCCTTCTTCGTTGATCAACTGACCTTGGAAGTTGACGTTGTTCACCGCGCGGAATGCGCCGACGGTGCCGTTAGCCCCTTCCGAGGCGACCACGCCCGCGTTGGTGATGGTGCCCGAGAAAGTCCCGGCGTTGCCAACATTACCAATGCGGATACCGTCACCGGCTGCGTTGGTGCCTGCAGCGGCGTTGCCACGACCCTGGATGGTGCCGTCGTTGTTCAGCTCGAACGAAATCTCGCCTGCAATCTCAGCGCCAAAGCCCGAGCCTTCGTTGCCTTCGCCTGCATCAACAACACCGGTTTCCAGGTTGTTGAAGGTGAAGTCTTGCGCGGTGCCATCTGCGTAAACAGTGCCGTTGCGCTGGCTGTCGGTGCCGACGATGTCACCGGCGTTGTTCACTTCAAGGCCAATGCCATCGATGTTGAACGCCCGGCTGTCCGACGAAATGGTTCCGCCTTCCAGGTTGTTGAACACACCGCCGGTGTGATCCGCGCCTTCGCCTGCGACCGGGTTGCCAAAATAGACACCGTTCTGAACGCCCGAGATATCGCCCGAGTTGTTGAACTCACCCTGGAACGACACACCGTTTACGAAACGCACACCCGCAACAGTTCCGTTTGCGCCTTCCGAGTCGATGGTGCCAGTGTTGTTGATGATCGCGTCGGTGGTGCCGACATTGCCAACATTGCCAATCCGGATACCGTCACCAGCAGCATTTGTACCTGCTGCGGCATTGCCACGGCCCTGGATGGTGCCGGCGTTGTCCAGCGTGAAGGAGTTCGCGCCGTCCGCAGCTCCGCCGATTTCAACACCAAAGCCCGAGCCCTGATTGTGCTCGCCAGCGTCGATGGTCCCGGTAGCCAGGTTGTTGACCGAAAAGTCGTCTGCGGTCCCGTCGGCATAAACGGTGCCGTTGCGCTGATCGTCAGTGCCGAGGATGTCGCCGCCGTTGATCAGGTTGACACCGGTGCCGTCGATGTTCACCGCGCGGCTGTCCGACTGGATCGTGCCGAAGTTCAGCACATCCAGATCATGCGCGCCCTGACCGATATACAGGCCATTTGCAGCGCCTTCGATCACACCGGTCGAGGTGTTCAGAATCTCGCCTTCGGTGTTTGCACCGTCAGCGATACGGATACCAGCAGCGGTGCCTTGGGTGCTTTCCGAAGAAATCAGGCCGCTGTTGACGATCTCGGTGTCCAGAATGGTGCCTTCGGCGCCATTGTCGATGCGGATGCCGTCGCCCGCCAGCGCAGTGTTCGACGCCGCCTGACCCCGGCCCTGAATGGTCGCGCCAAAGCCGTTGAATACATCGGTTTCCACACGGTCGCCGATCTCATCACCGATCTGAAGCGAAACGCCTGCGCCCTGATTGCCTTCACCGGCATCCACGGTCCCGCCCGCGAAGTTCGAGATCGAGATATCCTCGGCCGTACTGTTGGTATAGATCGTGCCATTGCGCTGGTCGCCGGTGCCGAGGATGTCACCGAAATTGCGCACATCGATGCCTTGGCCCTGAATGTCCACGGCACGGCTGTCGGAACTGATCACGCCGCCCCGGAAATTGTCCAGGCTGCCCGAGCTGTCTGCGCCCAGGAATTGAACACCGTTGAAGTCGCCCGAGATTGCACCAAAGTTGCGCACTGCGGCGCTGCCGGTGACCTGAATACCGGTTGCCAGCGCGTCCGGGCCGCTATTGGCGTCGATCACGCCCGAGCGGAAGTTGAAGATGTCAACATCCTGCCCCTGCGCCTGAACAGCCGCGACGGCGTTGTTGGTGACGATCTCGCCAAAGTTCAGCAGGCGCGAGAAATCATTGGCCAGAACAAAAGCGGGTGTGTCATCGACCACCGTGCTCTGGAAGAAGTTGTTGAAAAGGGTTTGGCCGTCGCGGGTCGTCTCTTGCGCCAGGGTTGACGTGGTCAAGAGACGGGCGCGCAGGCTTTCTACGAATTGGGACAGCATGGGTCACTCCGTCAGGTTTGTTGCGTGGTGCAGGCGGCCCGAATGCTTGGGCAGCCGACGCATCAAAGGAGTAGGCCCCACCCCGAGGCGGCGGAAATTCATGGTCCAAATCGGGGCTATAACCGATGCAAATAGTCACAAAACGCGTGAGGTCTGAAACCTTCAAACCCCGAAAAACAAGGCGCTTCACGCATACACGCCACGCGGTTTGCCCTATTCATTTTCGAAAGTTGACAGATTTGTTAACGGAAGTGAGCGTTTATCCCCCCGGATTTCGGGCGCAGGTCTTCTGAATCCGGCCCCTCAGGCGTATTTTGACGGCATGATTGTTCCCATTTCCAATTGTGACGTTTGCCAAAATGAATATCCGTGATCTGGAATACGTCCTTGCGATTGCCAAGCACGGTCAGTTCAGTCAGGCCGCGCAGGCATGCAACGTGTCTCAGCCGGCGATGTCCAACCAGATCAAGAAGCTGGAGAACGAGCTTGGCACTGAATTGTTCCTGCGGCTGAACAATGAAGTACGCCCGACCGCCTGCGGTGCGCGGATCGTGGACATCGCAGCGCGCATTCTGGCCGACGCGCAAAAGATCCGCGATACCGCGACCGAGTTCCGCGACCCCGAGGCTGTGCCCTTCACCATCGGCATGACCCCCACGCTGGCCCCCTATCTGACGCAGTATTTCTCAGAGCTGTTCAACACGTTGTTCCCGCGCATGCGTGTCACCATGATCGAGGACCTGCCGCAGAACATGCTGCAAATGGTCGAAGATCATGCGCTGGACATGGCTTTGGTGGCCAAGATCAACAATAGTGCCGCGTTGGATTTCACCTCGATCTGGTCCGAGCCGCTGTTTCTGGCGCTGCGACAGGGGCATCCGCTGTGCACCTTACCCTCGATCGCACCGGAAGACGTGCCGCCGCATGATTTCATCCGCCTGCCGCACAGTTTTGGCTATGAGCTTGAGGAGCGGTTGCCCAAACATGACCCCTCAACCCGGATCAGCAAGCGCTTTGACCTGACTGCCCTGCGGTTCGAAACGATCTGCCGCCATATCTGCCATTCGGATGACTGCACCATTGTCTCGGCTTTGGCGGCCGAACAATTCAAGCGCGACAACTGGCCGTTGTGCTTTATTCCGTTCGACGCGCCCGGTCATCTGCGCGATCTGGGGGCTGCTACACGCCCCAATTGCCCGAGAAAACCGATGTTGGCGCGGATAGGGGAATACATCCGGGAAAAGCCGCCGGTTGGGGTTATTCCGACCTATCGGTCCGAGCTTCCCGCCGATCAGGGGCAGTGCCCCGCACTTGCCCAAGCCTGAGTTTTCTCGAAACCGATTGTTGACGCAGGGCGGAGGGCAGTTCTATCCGTTGACCCGTGGCAATTGGGGTAGGCAGATGGCAGTGGACATTCGGAACGAAGGCATGCGCATCGGCGGGCAGGTGGTGTTCTCTGAGGCCACCATTCCGGTTCATTATCCCTACACGAACAAGGTCGTCGGCACTGTTCCCGCAGGCACGGTCGATCACGTTCGGCAGGCCTTCGAGATTGCCGCCAATTACACACCCCACCTGACCCGCTATGAGCGCAGTCAGATCTTGCAGCGTGCAGGTGACCTGATCGGTGAGCGGCGCGAGTACCTCGCGAAATGGCTGACGCTGGAGCTTGGGATTTGCCATCAGCACGCGATCTATGAGACCAAACGGGCGCAGGATGTGTTTCAGTTCGCTGCCTCTGAGGCGCTGCGCGATGATGCCGAGGTCTTTTCCTGCGACCTGACCCCCAACGGCAAGGCCCGCAAGATTTTCACCAAGCGCGAACCCGTCCGCGCGATCAGTGCGATCACGCCGTTCAACCACCCTTTGAACATGGTCGCCCACAAGATCGCGCCGTCGATTGCGACGAATAATTGCATGGTCTGCAAGCCGACCGAACTGACCCCCCTGACCGCGCTCAGCCTGGCCGACATTCTGTATGAAGCCGGTTTGCCGCCCGAGATGTTTCAGGTTGTCACGGGCTGGCCGCAAGAGATCGGGGATGAGATGGTCACCAATGACCATATCGACATCATTACCTTCACCGGGGGCGTTCCCGTCGGCAAAAGTATCGCGGCCAAGGCGGGGTACAAACGGCAGGCCTTGGAACTGGGTGGAAACGACCCGCTGATCGTGCTGAACGATCTGGGCGACGCCGATCTGGACAGGGCCGCGGCCATCGCGGTTGCCGGGGCAACGGGCAATTCCGGGCAACGCTGCACCGCCATCAAACGTATTCTGGTTCAAAACAGCGTGGCAGATCGTTTTGTGCCCTTCGTGCTGGACAAGGCCAAAGCCATCCGTTTCGGCGACCCGCAGGACCCGGAAACGGAACTGGGCTGCGTGATCCATGCCGAGGCTGCGGCGCTGTTTGAAACCCGCGTGATGGATGCCGAACGGCAGGGCGCGCAAGTTCTGTATCACCCCGGACGACAGGGGGCCTTACTGCCACCAATCGTGGTTGATCACGTGCCTTATGGCAGCGCCTTGGTGATGGAGGAAACCTTCGGCCCCATCATCCCCATCCTGCGTGTTCCCGACGACGATGAAGCGGTGATGGCGATTTCCAATGGCACACCGTTTGGCCTATCCTCGGGCGTTTGCACAAATGATCTGAACCGCGCGATTGCCTATATCAACGGGCTGCACGTCGGCACCTGCAATATCTGGGAGCAACCGGGCTACCGGATCGAGATGTCTCCGTTCGGGGGAATAAAGGACAGCGGCAATGGTGTGAAAGAAGGCGTCATCGAAGCGATGAAGTTCTTCACCAATGTCAAAACCTACTCGCTGCCCTGGCCTCAGTAAGTGGTTCGCATCTGGTATCCCTGATGGAACGTCATGCGCACGAATGTCACCGGTTTGGCCTGAAACCATGTCGTGCGCTCCAACTGGAACAGGGGCGTTCCGGGCGGGACGGACAGGAAATCTTGCAAGTGCCCCGTGGCCGGAACCGCCGACAGGGCGATCTCCGCGTTTGAAAAGGGCACCTCGGCCAGCAGCCATTCGTTGGGTCCGGTTGCAAGGAAATCCTCGTCCACCACATGGGGGACCGCCTCGACATTGATCCAGCGTTCCTCGAACTGAAAGGGGCGGTTGTCGGCGTGGTGCATGCAGTGCAGGTGAAGGACCTGAGCCCCCTCGGCCAGACCCAGCTTGGCCTGCAACCATGCGGGACAATCAATCAGGGTCCGACTGACCAGAGCATAGCGGTATTCGGCATTCATATCCTCGATGGTTTGGCGAACCACGGTGATCGGCAGCTTGGCCTGCTTGACCGGAGTGGTCACGACCCGCGTGCCACCCTTGCGCTTGCGGGTGATGATCCCTTGCTCGGACAGTTCCCGCAAGGCGCGGTTGACCGTCGCGCGGGCGCAACCGAATTCGGCTGCAAGTTCCAACTCGGTCGGCAACAGGCTGCCTTGTGGCCAGATGCGGGTTTGGATGCGGTTCAGAACCTCGTCGCGGATGTCCTGAAAGCCCATTGTCTTTGGCACGGTCACGGGTTGCTCACTTAATATCTGCCTTTATTCATATTATGTCCGGATTAAATCTGGATGCAAAGCTATCAACCTAATCACAGCGCGGACAAAAGCCCCGCTATCGCGGTTCGGTAAGTGGCGATGATCTGGTCGCGATGGATATGGCGACCGTTGCGCACCTGATGCCGCCCGGCGGACCAAAGGTCGGTCACGACCGAGTCCCTGGCCGCAAAGATCAGCCCGTCCAGCACCTGATCGGGTCGCAGTGCACACAGCGCCGGGTCTTGACTGTCTATGGCGACCAGATCGGCCAGCTTGCCCTCGGCGATCTGTCCTGCATCGCGATCCAAAGCCTGCGCGCCACCCATGGCCGCGCCGCAATAGAGCGTTTGCCCGACCGAGCCTTCACCCACAACCAGCACATTGCGCGACAGATCACGCAGCCGCTGGGAATATTCCAACGTGCGTAGTTCTTCGGTCAGGGAAATCAGCACATTGGAATCTGACCCCACGCCGAAGGCCCCATTGGCTTGCAGATAGGTGGGGCCGTTAAACGGACCATCACCCAGATTGGCCTCGGTGATGGGGCACAGGCCTGCGACGGCCCCGCTGGCGGCCATGGCGCGGGTCTCGGCCTCGGTCATATGCGTGGCGTGGATCAGGCACCAATTGGCATCGACGGGGGCATTGGCCAGCAGCCATTCTACCGGGCGCGCGCCCAGACCGGCCTGTACTTCGGCCACCTCTTTGGGTTGCTCGGCGATGTGGATGTGGATCGGACCAGTGCCTTGCGCTGCCACAGCCTGTGCCAGATCGTGGGGAGATGTGGCGCGCAGGGAATGCGGCGCAATTCCAATTCGGCAGTCCGGTGGCAGTTCACCAAGCGCGT
Organism: Ruegeria sp. AP12; assembly: GCF_056540025.1. Taxonomy (NCBI): domain Bacteria; kingdom Pseudomonadati; phylum Pseudomonadota; class Alphaproteobacteria; order Rhodobacterales; family Roseobacteraceae; genus Ruegeria; species Ruegeria sp. AP12. Next base: position 188,712 of record NZ_JBQFVZ010000005.1, on the reverse strand, counting down.
CGCGCGCCTGATCGACCAACGCACAGAACCGGTCCACATCATTGCCGAACCGGGCCTGTCCGGCCTCAAGAGGTTTTTCCCCGACGCCCGCGTAGCTGTATAGCACCGGCAGGTGGGTCAGCCCGATCCCAGTCTCACCAGCGGCAGCCATGATCCGGTCGCTGAGTTCGGCAAGCCGGTCATAGGGCTGCCCGCCGGGTTGGTGATGCAGATAATGGAACTCTCCGACTGCGGCATATCCGGCCTCCTGCATCTCAAGATACACGAGCGCGGCGATGGCCTGCACCTGATCCGGGGTCAGATGCGCGGTAAAGCGGTACATCAGCTCGCGCCAGGTCCAGAAACTGTCGCGACCCGCCAAACGGTATTCGGTCATCCCGGCCATCGCGCGTTGAAAGGCGTGGCTGTGCAGATTGGACAGCGCGGGCAGCAGAGTATCGACGCGGGTGTCTCCCTGCATGGCCGCCGCGTTTGGTGTCAGGCGTGAAATGCGCCCGTCCCGAACCTCCAGCCGCAGATTTTCGGCCCATCCATCCGCCAGCAGGGCGCGGTTTGCGAATATGGTGGTCATATTTGCCTCCGGCTTTATGGATAGACATAAAACACAAACACCTGTACCAGAAAAGAGAGAATTTCACGAGAGGGATTCGAATGCAGGCCCGCGACCACCTGTTCACCGATCTGAATGCCGCGACCATGGTGGGTGAGGCCGCGTACGGGCTGATCCATGGGGCCGCGATTGCCGTTCAGGGCGGTCGGATCGTTTGCGTTGGTGCTCAGACGGAATTGCCTGCCCAGTATTCGGCGCTGCCCAGAACCTCACTGGAGGGCCGTTTGGTGACGCCAGCACTGATCGACTGCCACACCCATGTGGTGCATGGTGGCCATCGCGCGGCCGAATTCGAAATGCGCCTGAACGGGGCCAGTTATGAACAGGTCGCGCGGGCCGGGGGTGGCATCATCTCAACCGTGAAGGCGACGCGAGCGGCCAGTGTCGATGACCTGATCGCGCAGGCGCTACCCCGCGTCGACGCGATGCTGGCCGAGGGCGTTTCGGTGATCGAGGTCAAATCGGGTTACGGGTTGGATCACGAAACCGAGTTGACCATGCTGCGCGCGGCCAGGGCTTTGCCCGAACACCGCCCGGTGCGGGTTGTCACCAGTTTTCTGGGTGCCCATGCTGTGCCTGCGGACTATGCCGGTCGGCCCAAAGATTACATCGCCGAAATCTGCATTCCGACCCTGCGTGCCGCCCATGCCGAGGGTCTGGTCGATGCGGTGGATGCGTTCAGCGAAGGAATAGCCTTCCTGCCCGACCAGTTGGTGCCGTTGTTCGATGTGGCGCAGCAGCTTGGTCTGCCGATCAAGGTTCACGCCGAGCAACTGTCCAATCTGGGTGGTGCAAAGCTGGCCGCCTCATATGGCGCGTTGTCCGCTGATCACATCGAGTATCTGGATGAAGACGGCGTTCAGGCCATGGCCGAGGCAGGCACCGTGGGCGTCATCCTGCCCGGAGCGTTCTATACGCTGCGCGAGACACAGGCCCCGCCGATCGACCTGCTGCGCAAATACAATGTGCCGATGGCGCTGGCGACCGATTGCAATCCGGGCTCTGCCCCGATGACGTCTTTGCTGCTGGCGATGAACATGGCCTGCACCTTGTTTCGCATGACGCCCGAAGAGGCATTGCAAGGAGTCACCACCAACGCTGCCCGCGCGCTGGGTCTGAGCGATTGCGGCCAGATCTCCCCCGGCCTGCGCGCCGATTTCGCGGTCTGGAACGTCTCGCACCCGGCGGAACTCGCCTATCGCATCAGCTTCAACCCGCTTCACGCCCGCATCATCGGAGGTGCATTTTGACCCCGCTGACACTGACCCCCGGCGCTGTCTCGCTGGCGCAATTGGAACAGGTTTACCGCGAGGAATGCGCGGTGCGGCTGGACCCTGCCTGCCGCCCCGGAATCGAAGCGGCGCAGGCGCGCATCGCCGAGGCGGCGGCGGGTGAGGCTGCGGTTTACGGGGTCAATACCGGCTTCGGCAAACTGGCCAGCGTCAAGATCGCCGCTGAGGATACCGCGACCCTGCAACGCAATCTTATCCTGTCTCATTGCTGCGGAGTGGGTCCGGCGATCCCGCGCGCGGTCGCGCGGCTGATGATGGTGTTGAAGCTGCTCAGTCTAGGACGGGGTGCCTCGGGTGTGCGGTTGGAACTGATCGACCTGCTTGAAGCCATGTTCGACAAAGGCGTCACCCCGGTGATCCCGGCACAGGGCTCGGTGGGCGCTTCGGGCGATCTGGCGCCGCTGTCGCACATGGCCGCCGTCATGATGGGTGCGGGTGAAGCCGAATATGGCGGCGAGGCGATGCCCGGCCACAAGGCGCTGATCGCCGCCGGTTTGACCCCGGTGGAACTCGGCCCCAAGGAAGGGCTGGCGCTGATCAACGGCACGCAGTTCTCGACCGCTTTTGCGCTGGCGGGTCTGTTTGGTGCGTGGCAGGCGGCGCAAAGCGCGTTGGTGACTTCGGCGCTGACCACGGATGCGATCATGGGGTCCACGGCCCCATTGCAACCGGAAATCCATACGTTGCGCGGCCATCGCGGCCAGATCGAGGCCGGGGCCACCATGCGCGCGCTGCTGGCCGGGTCGGTGATCCGCGAAAGCCATCGTGAGGGCGACACACGGGTTCAGGACCCTTATTGCATTCGCTGCCAACCGCAGGTGGTGGGCGCGGCGATGGATGTGCTGCGTCAGGCGGCCACCACGCTGGAGATCGAGGCAAATGCCGCCACCGACAACCCTCTGGTCCTGTCCGGGGCCGGGCTGATCGTCTCCGGCGGCAATTTCCACGCCGAACCGGTGGGCTTTGCCGCCGACATGATCGCGCTGGCCGTGGCCGAGATCGGGGCGATTGCCCAACGCCGCATCGCGCTGATTGTCGATCCGGTGCTCAGCTTTGATCTGCCGCCCTTCCTGACGCCCAATCCGGGGCTGAACTCGGGCCTGATGATTGCCGAAGTCACTACGGCCGCGCTGATGAGCGAGAACAAGCATCTGGCCAATCCTTGCGTCACGGACTCAACGCCAACCTCGGCCAATCAGGAGGATCACGTCTCGATGGCCGCCCATGGCGCGCGGCGTCTGGGACAGATGGTGACCAATCTGGAACGCATTCTTGGGGTCGAACTGCTCTGTGCTACGCAGGGCGTTGAATTCCGCGCGCCGCTGCCCACCAGCGAGGCCCTGCAGTGCGTGATGGCCCGGCTGCGCGCGGTGGTGCCGCCCCTGGGCGACGACCGCTATACCGCACCGGATATCGAAGCCGCCCATGCTCTGATTGCCCGCGGTGAGATTGCCCATGGCACAGGCATAGACATGCCGGAGCTTGGCGCATGATCGATCCGGTTGAGGTCACGCGGGGCGACAGCCCCATCGTGCTGGGCCTGCCTCATACCGGCACCTATGTTCCGCCCGAGATCGAGGCCAGGTTGAATGACCGGGGCAGGGGGCTGGCCGATACCGACTGGTATATCCATCAGCTTTATGACGGGTTGCTGCCCGGTGCCACAACGGTGCGCGCCACTTTCCATCGTTATGTGATCGACGCCAACCGCGACCCGTCGGGCGTGTCGCTTTACCCCGGACAGAACACCACGACGCTGGTGCCGCTGACGGATTTTGACGGGCAGGATATCTGGGATGATCCGCCGTCCGAGGCAGACATCGCAGAGCGCCGCGCCGCCTTCCACGCGCCTTATCACGCCGCCCTTGAGGCTGAACTGGCGCGGGTCAAGGCGATCCACGGTGTTGCGGTGCTGTATGATTGCCACTCGATCCGCAGTCATATCCCCTTCCTGTTTGACGGAACGCTGCCGGACATGAACCTGGGCACGAATAACGGCACGACCTGCGCGCCCGAGATTGAGGCCATCGCCCATGAGTTTGCGGCCTCATCGCCCTATGGCACAGTGCTGAACGGGCGGTTCAAGGGCGGCTGGACGACCCGCCATTATGGCCGCCCTGCCGAGGGGCTGCACGCCATTCAGATGGAATTGGCCCAATCCACCTACCTGACCGCCGAGCGCCCGCCGTGGTCCTATGACGAACGCAAAGCCACGCGCCTGCGCCGCTGGTTGAAAGATATTCTCGACGCTATCCACGATACCGCATTGGAGCTTGCCCGATGACTGACCCTCGCAAAAACACCCGTGACGTGTACCCGCCCACCGGGCCTGAACTGAACGCCAAAAGCTGGATGACCGAGGCTCCGCTGCGGATGTTGATGAACAACCTGCACCCGGACGTGGCCGAAAACCCGCATGAGCTGGTGGTCTATGGCGGCATTGGCCGCGCGGCGCGGACGTGGAGGGATTTCGACACCATCGTCGCCAGCCTCAAGGATCTGGAAGAGGATGAAACGCTGGTGGTGCAATCCGGCAAGCCGGTGGCGATTGTGCGGACCCATTCGGATGCGCCTCGGGTGCTGATCGCGAACTCGAATCTGGTGCCGCATTGGGCGAACTGGGATCACTTCAACGAGCTCGATAAGAAGGGTCTGATGATGTACGGCCAGATGACCGCTGGGTCGTGGATCTATATCGGCACGCAGGGCATCGTTCAGGGCACCTACGAGACCTTTGCCGAGGCCGGGCGTCAGCATTATGACGGCGACCTGACCGGCAAGTGGATTCTGACCGGCGGTTTGGGCGGCATGGGCGGCGCGCAGCCTTTGGCGGCGGTCTTTGCCGGGGCCTGCTGTCTGGCGGTCGAGTGCAACCCGGACAGCATCGATTTCCGTCTGCGCACCAGATATCTGGATGAGAAGGCCGAGACGCTGGACGAAGCGTTGGAAATGATCGACCGCTGGACCAAGGCGGGTGAGGCGAAATCGGTCGGCCTGCTGGGCAACGCAGCCGAAATCTTCCCCGAAATCTATCGGCGGATGCAGGAAGGCGGCATGCGCCCCGACATCGTCACAGACCAGACCAGCGCCCATGATCCGGTCAACGGCTATCTGCCGCTGGGCTGGACCATGGCGCAGTGGAAAGACAAGCGCGAAAGCGATCCCAAGTCGGTTGAAAAAGCCTCGCGCGCGTCGATGAAACAACACGTGGCGGCGATGGTCGATTTCTGGAACGCAGGCGTGCCGACGCTGGATTACGGCAACAACATCCGTCAGGTGGCGCAGGATGAGGGGCTGGAAAACGCCTTTGCCTTCCCCGGCTTTGTCCCCGCCTATATCCGCCCGCTGTTCTGCCGTGGCATCGGCCCGTTCCGCTGGTGCGCGCTGTCGGGCGACCCGGAAGATATCTACAAGACCGACGCCAAGATGAAAGAGCTGTTCCCCGAGAACACCCATCTGCACAACTGGCTCGACATGGCGCAGGAGCGGATCGCCTTTCAGGGCCTGCCCGCTCGCATCTGCTGGATCGGCCTGGGCGACCGCCACAAGGCGGGTCTGGCCTTCAACGAAATGGTGCGCACTGGCGAGTTGAAAGCCCCCGTGGTGATCGGACGGGATCATCTGGATTCGGGCTCGGTCGCAAGCCCGAACCGTGAGACCGAGGCGATGAAGGACGGCTCGGATGCGGTTAGCGACTGGCCCTTACTGAACGCGCTGGTCAACACCGCCTCAGGGGCGACATGGGTGTCGCTGCACCATGGCGGCGGGGTTGGCATGGGGTTTAGCCAGCACGCGGGCGTGGTGATCTGCGCCGACGGTACGGATGAGGCCGCAAAACGCCTTGAGCGGGTCCTGTGGAACGATCCGGCCTCGGGTGTCTGGCGGCATGCCGATGCGGGGTACGAGGATGCCAAAGCCTGCGCGCGCGATCACGGGTTGCGGCTGCCGGGCATTTTGGGCTGACACCCTGTTTCTCAATTGCGTACGAGATCGTCACAGAAAGACGATGCGTCATATTGGGGTGATTGGCGTATAGAGTGTTGCGTCAACACATTTTATCGATAATAACTCCAAAGCAACGCAAGCTGCAGGAAATTTTATAGATAAAATGATCATCCCCCACTCCGGCTGGACCCGCAAAACTGCGCAAGCTGTCTATGACCTTCCGTTGATGGATCTTCTGTTCCGGGCACAAACCGTGCATCGCGAGAACTTTGATCCCAACAAGGTCCAGACCTCAAAGCTGTTGTCGATCAAAACCGGCGGCTGCGCCGAGGATTGCGCCTATTGCTCGCAATCGGCCCGCAACGGCTCGACCCTGCCGGCGTCGAAACTGATCGAGATCCAGCGCGTTCTGGCCGAGGCGAAGAAAGCCAAGGATGGCGGCGCGACGCGGTTCTGCATGGGGGCGGCGTGGCGCGAGCCCAAGCCCCGCGACATGCCTGCGCTGGTCGCCATGGTCGAAGGCGTCAAGGCGATGGGTATGGAAACCTGCATGACGCTGGGCATGCTGGATGACACTCAGGTCGTACAACTGCGCGATGCCGGGCTGGACTATTACAACCACAATATCGACACGTCGGAACGCTATTATTCCGAAGTCATCACCACCCGCACCTTCAGCGACCGGATCGACACCATGAACCGGGTGCAGGAAGCCGGGATCAAGGTCTGCTCGGGTGGTATTCTGGGCATGGGTGAGCATTCGGGCGACCGCATCGACATGTTGCTGACGCTGGCCAACATGCAGCCCGCACCGGATTCGGTTCCGATCAACATGCTGATGCCGCAGGCGGATACGCCCCTGGCCGATGCCGAGCCGATTGACCCGATTGAGTTTGTGCGGATCATCGCTCTGGCCCGGATCCTGATGCCGAAATCCTATGTGCGTCTGTCCGCCGGTCGCAGCGACATGAGCGATGAGATGCAGGCCATGTGTTTCTTTGCCGGTGCGAACTCGATCTTTGTGGGTGAGACGCTGCTGACGGCCGAAAACCCCGAAGAGGATGTGGATTCGATCCTGTTCGCCAAGCTGGGTATTCAGCCCGAGACGGCAGAAGATCACGCGCAGACGGAAGCTGCCGAATGACAGCAGTCGATCGGCTGGAGTCGATGCTTGGCACGCTGGATGCGCGCCATCGTCGTCGCCATTTGGCGGCGGCGAAAGGGCTGGACTTTGCGTCGAACGACTATCTGGGGCTGGCGAGCTCGCAACTGTTGCGGGACGCCGCGCAGGACGCGGTGGCGCGTGGCGTGCCAGTGGGGTCCGGCGGGTCGCGCCTGCTGCGCGGCAACCACCCCGAACACGAAGTGCTGGAGCATGAGGCCGCCGCGTTTTTCGGTGCCGAGGCTGCCCTGTTCATGGGCGGCGGGTTTCAGGCCAATCAGGCGATCTTTTCCACCCTTCCGGCGGCAGATGATCTGGTTCTGCACGACGCGCTGGTCCATGCCAGCGCCCATGAAGGGATGCGCGCCAGCCGCGCGGATCTGCGATCGTTCCGGCACAATGATGTAAGCGATGCCTGGGCGGTGGCTGCAGAATGGCGCGCGGCAGGGGGCACCGGGCAAATCTGGCTGGCCGTCGAAAGTGTCTATTCGATGGAGGGTGATCTTGCCCCGCTATCGGACTTCGCGACCCTTGCAAAGGAGTTCGATGCGGTTCTCGTTGTGGACGAAGCGCACGCCACTGGCGTCTATGGCGCGCACGGAGAAGGTCTGGCGCATGATCTGGACGCGCAACTGTTGACATTGCACACCTGCGGCAAAGGGTTGGGTGTTGCCGGGGGGGTGATCTGCGGACCTCGGGTGATGATCGACGCGTTGATCAACCGCGCACGACCGTTCATCTTCGCAACCGCTCCTTCGCCGCTGAATGCAGCGCTGGTGCGCGCGGCTTTGCAGGCGCTGGTCTCGGACGAAGGGCTGATACAGGCCGCGAAGAACCGCATTCGCCATACGCATTCGGTTGCGCGCCAGCAGGGCGTCGCCGAAACCGCGCTGAACAGCCAGATCATCCCGGTCATTCTGGGCGATGAGGCGCGCACGATGGCTATGGCCTTGGCCCTGCAAGAGCGAGGCTTTGACGTGCGCGGCATCCGCCCGCCCACCGTTCCGCGCGGCACGTCACGCCTGAGGATCTCGATCACCGGCAATGTGGATCATGCCGACATCTCGGCCCTGTTCACCGCGCTGGCCCAACAGCAATCGGAGGCCGCATGAGCGCGGTGATCGTCACCGGCACCGATACGGGTGTCGGCAAAACCGTCTTCTCTGCCGGGCTGACCGCTGCCTTGGGTGCGACATACTGGAAGCCGGTGCAGTCGGGGCTGGAAGACGCGACTGACACCGACATCGTTCGGGACCTGTCCGGTGCCGAGGTTCTGCCCGAGGCGTATCGCCTGAACATGCCCGCCTCGCCCCACCTGTCCGCCGAGGATATGGGGCTGGAAATCGATGCAAAGCGCCTGTCTCTGCCGCAGGTTGACGGGCCCTTGGTTGTCGAAGGGGCAGGGGGCCTGATGGTGCCGCTGAACCGCAAGCTGTTCTATCTGGACCTGATCGCGCAATGGGAGGCCCCGGTTGTACTGGTCGCGCGGACCGCTTTGGGCACGATTAACCACACCACTTTGTCTCTGATGGCGCTGCGAAATGCAGGGTGCCGCGTGGTGGGCGTGGCTTTTGTGGGTGAGCCCGAGCCGGATGTGGAACAGACCATCGTCCAGATGTGCGATGTGCGCCATCTGGGGCGTCTGCCCATGCTGCCCGACCTGTCGCGTGACGCTCTGGCCAACGCATTCCAGGCCATCGATGTCGATGCCATCCGGGGGGCGCTATGACTCCGCTGGATTTTGACGCCCGCCACCTGTGGCACCCCTATACCAACGTGGCCGATCCCGGCCCGATGCACCTGATCGACCGGGCCGAGGGGGTGTATCTGTACCGCGAAGACGGGGCGAAGATGATCGACGCCATGTCCTCATGGTGGTGCGCGATCCATGGGCATAAGCACCCCGATATCACCTCGGCCATGCAGCACCAGCTGGAGAAGATGCCGCATGTGATGTTCGGCGGTCTGACCCATCACCCGGCCATCGATCTGGGGCGCAGGATGGTTGACATGCTGCCCGAGGGGTTGGACCGGATATTCTACTGCGACAGCGGCTCGGTCTCGGTCGAAGTGTCGATGAAAATGGCAGTGCAGTATCAGATGGCGCATGGCCGCACCGGCAAGGTCGAGTTTGCGACCGTGCGGGGCGGCTATCACGGCGACACCTGGAAAGCGATGAGCGTCTGTGACCCGGTCACCGGGATGCATGGGCTGTTCCGAGGTGCCTTGTCGATCCAGCACTTCCTGCCGCGTCCGCATGTGCGGCTGGATGAAGACTGGCCTGAGGATTCGGCGCAAAACGGGCTTGAGCCGTTGGAACGCCTGCTTGACGAAAAGGGCGACCAGCTTGCGGCACTGATCCTTGAACCCGTCGTGCAGGGCACTGGGGGGATGTATTTCTATCACCCCGAATGGCTGCGCGCGGCGCGGGCCTTGTGTGTCGCCCACAACGTTCTGATCATCTTTGACGAGATCGCAACCGGCTTTGGCCGCACCGGCAAGCTGTTTGCCATTGATCATGCGGGTGTCACACCGGATATCCTGTGTCTGGGCAAAGCGCTGACGGGCGGGCATATTTCGTTCGCGGCGACGGTGACCAGCGAGAAGATCGCCTATGGCATCGGCAACAGCGAGGCGGGTGTGTTCATGCACGGTCCAACCTATATGGCCAACCCGTTGGCCTGTGTCGCGGGTTCGGCCAGCCTTAGCCTTCTGGCCGAAGGTCAGTGGACCGGGCAGGTGGCTGCCATCGAAAACCAGATACGGGCTGAACTGGAACCCGCCCGCCACTTGCCGGGTGTTGCCGATGTCAGGGTCCTGGGCGCGATTGGTGTGATCGAGATGAAGGATACGGTTGATCCCCGGGTCGCGCACCGCCTTGCCCCGCAAACCGGCGTCTGGCTGCGCCCCTTTGCGCGCAACATCTACACGATGCCGCCTTACATCATCTCGGCTGATGACCTGAGCCGCGTCACGGCGGCCATGGTCGCGCTGGCCGGAGGTGCGCAGTGAAGCATCAGTGGCTGTCACGCTTGGACGGGACCGACCTGACCCTTGTCTTCGGGGGCTGGGCACTTGGGGCTGCGCCTTTCGATGGTCTGACCGATGCGGACAACCTGTTGCTTGTTCAGGATTACACGCAAATCGATGCGCCACTACCGTTGGATGGGTTTGATCGCGTTCGCCTTTTGGCGTTTTCTTTCGGGGTTGCCTCGGCAGCGCATTGGCTGGCGCAGACCGGTTTCCGGCCTGACCGGCTGGTTGCCGTCAGCGGGACGCTGAACCCGGCCAGCGCCGAATTTGGCATCGCACCCGACCTGATCCGCGCAACGGCGACCAACTTGTCAGAGGCGAGTTTCACCAAATTCTGCCGCCGGGCCGGATTGATTGGGCAGGCACCCGCGCTGGACATTGCCGCCGCACGTGCCGAACTGCTTGCCGTGATCGACAGGGGCGCGGCCCACGATCCCGGCTTTGACCGCATCTGGATACCGCAGCGGGATCGTGTGATCCCCACCACCGCGCAAGAGGCCGCATGGGCGGATCGGTCAGACATTGTCCGGCGCGTCGATACCCCTCATGTCCCGTTTGCGGCGGGTCAAAGCTGGGCGGGGTGGTTTGCATGACAGCCCATCTAACAGACAAGGTGCAACGCAGTTTCAGCCGCAGTTTTCACACCTATCACGATGCGGCAAACCAGCAGGCCTGGGTGGCCGAGAAGCTGGTGGACGAGTTACACCGGCTGGGCGCGCCCAAACGGTATCGGGCGGGCTTCGAACTGGGCTGTGGCACCGGTCATCTGAGCCGTTTGTTGCGCGCGCAGTTCTCGGTTGATCACCTGAGCCTGAACGACATCGCCCCGCAGGCCCGCGAAACGGCACATGCGGTGGATGCCGGGTTTGTCGAAGGTGATGCGCGGCAGGTATCCTGGCCCGCGCATATCGATCTGTTGGTATCTGCCTCGATGATCCAGTGGATGGAGAACCCGGCTGATCTGTTGCGCAAAGCGGCCAAGGCTCTGGCCCCCGGCGGTTGGCTAGCCGTATCGGGTTTCGGCCCGAAACAGTATCAGGAGTTGCGGCAGATCGGATCCGCTGCGCAGGCACCGGGCCTGTGTGGGGCGGAGGAAATGCGCGCAGCTATCGAAGATGTACTGATCGTCAAATCCGCCGGTGAGAGCCTGCGGCCCTCCTACTTTGCCACCCCGCGCGACGTGCTGCGGCACCTGCGCAACACCGGCGTGAACGGTCGCGCGCAACGTGCCTGGACCAAATCAACGCTGGCCCGGTTCGAACAGGACTATTGGACAGAATTCGGCGATGGGCAGGGTGTGCCGCTGACCTACCATCCGGTCTGGATCATTGCCCAGAAACGCGAAGGCTAATCCTTTACCACCAGATCGATTTCGTTCTCGGCCAACATGTCGCGAATGCCCTGCGACGGCTGGGTGTCGGTGAAAAACAGGTTGATCTTCGTCGGAACCTCAAGCGTCACGGGCGCCCGTTTGCCCAGCTTTTCGCCATCGGCCACCACCACACGCACCTGAGCGTTGTCGATTGCGATCCGCGCCAGGTTGGCCTCTTGCAAATCATGCAGCATGAAGCCCAGATCGGCGTTTACCGCCCCAACCGACAGGATCGCAAAGCGGACGTTCAATCGCCTGATCAACTCCTGCGCTTCCACCCCGAACGCGCCGCCGTCGTGGGGGCGCAACTCACCCCCGGCCATGAACACGCGGTTGTTGTTATGCGCGGCCAGCGTGTTGGCCACGACAACTGAATTTGTCACCACAAACAGGTCCTTATGATCCCGAAGGGCCTGCGCCACATAGGCTGTCGTCGACCCGATATCGAGGAACAGGGAATCCCCGTCACTGATGATCTCGGCGACGGCTTTGGCCAGCTTTTCCTTGGCGTCGACCTTGCTGTCCAACCGGCTTTCCAGCGAAGGTTCCAGCAGGTTTTCGACCAGATGAACGCCGCCATGGACTTTGCGGACGATACTGCGCTCTTCCAGATTGCGCACATTGCGGCGGATGGTTTCCAGCGTCACGCCAAGTTCATTGGCCAGCACGCTGACCCGACAGGATCCGCCCGACCGGAACAGGGCGCGCAAAATCTCATCTTCTCGCTGATTTGTGGTTTTCAGGTTCATTGGGTCCATGGTGATGGCAGTAGTTGGCACTAGGGGTACCACAACTACCACATAAAGCAACGAAATTGCCAGAATTTGCGCGGTTAGGTTTTAACTTGAGAGTAATTGTGTGGCTTAACGTGGTTTTTATTGACACAAAACCCCACAATGTGGTCGTCTTTCAATAATACCACCGATTCACAAAGAAAAACCACGACAGGGAGATGGTATAATGCAACTCAAACTGGGACTTAGCGTATTGGCTTTGGCGGTTGCGGGCGTGACCTCGGCGGGGGCTGTGGAATCCTCGGACCCGATCAAGCTGACGCTGCATGACTGGTCAGGGCAATTGATCAACACCAAGATCATGGGCTCGATCCTGCAAGAGGCAGGGTATAACGTCGAATATGTGCAGGCCGACTACATCGCCCAATTTGCGGGTCTGAAAACCGGCGATCTGCATCTGGCGATGGAGATCTGGGAAACCACCGGGCGCGAGGCGCTGGATGAGGCGACAGCCTCGGGCAATGTGGTCAATGTGGGCGAAACCGGGCTGATGGCGATCGAGGAATGGTGGTATCCGACTTACATGAAAGACCGCTGCCCTGGCCTGCCGAACTGGGAGGCGCTGAAAGACTGCGCCGAGGAATTTGCCACCGCCGAAACCGCGCCAAACGGGCGCTATGTAGGTGGTCCTGTGACCTGGGGCGGGTTCGACGAAGAGCGTGTCGAAGCGCTGGAGCTTGAGTTCGAGGTTGTCCACGCGGGCACCGATGCGGCCTTGTTTGCCGAATTGGAATCCGCCTATCAGCGCGAAGATCCAATCATGCTGTGGGTCTACGTTCCTCATTGGGCACCGGCAAAATACGACGGTGAATTCGTTGAATTCCCGCCGTTTTCCCCGGAATGCTACGCCGATCCGTCCGTGGGGGTGAATCCCGATCTGGCCTATGACTGCGGCAAGCCGCGCGGCCCGATCTGGAAGGCGGCCTGGTCCGGTTTGCAGGAAAAATGGCCGGGTGCGTATGACATCATCGAAGCCTACAGCATCAATAACGATGAGATGAGCGCGATGGTCGGCAAGGCAGATCTGGACGGTGTCGAGATTGATACCGTTGTTGCAGATTGGATGGGGGCCAATAAAGACCGCTGGTCTGGCTGGATCTCCAAGTAATCTGCATTGGCCGGAGCGGTCACCCTGTTCTCCCCAACCGCTCCGGCTTACTCGGCCTTTCAATCGGACGTCCCAGATGACCCCCAAGACCAAATTGTCCTGCCGTAACGTGTGGAAACTCTACGGTCCGAATGCGGATGCGCCGCTGCGGCAAAATCCGAACCCGTCGGCTGATGACATCAGAAAGGCGGGTGTGATCGGCGCGGTGCGAAACGCCAATATCGACATCGCTGAGGGTGAGATTTTCATCATCATGGGCCTGTCCGGCTCGGGCAAATCCACTCTGGTCCGCTGCCTGTCGCGGCTGATCGAGCCCACGGGCGGAGAGGTTCTGTTTGACGATGCCGATCTGCTGCGCGCCAGCGACAAGGAGTTGATCGAGATCCGCCGCCACAAGATGGGCATGGTGTTCCAGCATTTCGCCCTGCTGCCGCATCTGACCGTTTTGCAGAACGTGATGTTCCCGCTGACCATTCAGGCCACACCCAGGGCTGAGGCCGAGGTCAAAGCCCGCGATGTGGTGGAACTGGTCGGGCTGAAAGGGCGCGAGGATTATTATCCGCGCGAGCTTTCGGGCGGTCAGCAGCAGCGCGTTGGCATCGCCCGCTCGCTGGTGACCGAACCGGACCTGTGGTTTCTGGACGAGCCGTTCTCGGCCCTCGATCCGCTGATCCGGCGCGAGATGCAGGATGAGTTTCTGCGCCTGCAAGAGCGGCTGCACAAGACCATCGTCTTCATCACCCACGACTTCGAAGAGGCCGTCCGTCTGGCCGACCGCATTGCCATCATGAAGGACGGCGAGGTGATCCAGATCGCCACCCCGGAAGAGCTGGTGATGCACCCGGCCACCGATTATGTGGCTGAATTTACGAAACATATACCCCGTTCGAAGGTTCTGACCGTTGGCGGGGTGATGACCCCCGGCGCGGAGGGCGAGGGCGACCCGATCCCGCAATCCACCCGCGTCTCGGACGTGGCGGAACGGATCATCGCCGCCGATGCGCCGATCCCGGTTTCAGACGATACCGGCCAGATCGTCGGAGCCATCGACCGCAAGGCGGTGGCGCATGTGCTGTTCGGTGACGGGGACGCCGCATGATCCGCCCAAGCCGCAGCCAGATCGTCATCTTGTCGCTTGTGTTGCTCACGGTCCTGCTGGGTTGGTTCGGCCGCGATCTGGGCAAGGCTCTGGATGCGCGCTGGTTGACCAAATTCCCTTCGGCCTGGGTGATCCCGTTCAAGACCTATATTTCGTCGGCAATGACCTGGCTGATCGAGGATGCCGCGATTGGCCAGGTCTCGTTCACCGATGTCACTCGCGCCATCGCGTGGCTGATCGAGCAACCCTATAATCTGGTGCTGGCCCTGCTGGCCGATGGGTTTGTCAGCGGTCAGGGCAATGACGCGCAGATCATCCTGCCCGCGATCAGCTGGATCGTGGTGATCACCGCCGTGATTGCCTTGGGTCAGTACTGCCGCGATTGGGGACTGGCCGCGCTGGTCGGGGCCTGTTTCATCTATCTCGCCGTCTTTGGACAATGGGACAGTGCGATGGTGACGCTGGCGTCAGTCCTGATCGCCGTGCCGATTGGCGCAGGCGGAGGGCTGTTGCTGGGCATTCTCGCCTATCGCCATCCGTTGTTCGAAAAGATCATCTCACCCATTCTGGACCTGATGCAGACGATCCCGATCTTTGCCTATCTGGTGCCGATCCTGTTCATGTTCGGCTTTGGTCCGATCTCGGCGCTGGTTGCTACGATCATCTACGCCACCCCGCCGATGGTGCGGATCACGACGCTGGCGCTGAAGGGCGTGGACCCCGAGATTTTGGATTTTGGCCGCATGGCAGGTACAACCCAGCGGCAGCTGATGTGGCGCGTGCTGGTGCCCTCGGCCAGTCACAGCCTGATGGTGGGCGTCAATCAGGTGATTATGCTGACGCTGAACATGGTCATCATCGCCTCGATGATCGGGGCCGGAGGGCTGGGGTTCGACGTCCTCGCCGCGCTGCGCCGTCTGGATATTGGAGCGGGGTTCGAGGCAGGGATTGCCATCGTGGTTCTGGCCATTGCCGTTGATCGACTGAGCCAGGCTTTCGCCGAGCGCATGGGGCAGGTGCATCATGAACAGCTGGGCGCGTGGATCGCGCGCCATCGCCGCACGGTTCTGGTGCTGATCCTGCTGGTGCTGACATGGGTGCTGGGCCAGTTCTCGCCATTGCTGCTGGAATATCCCGAAGGTCAGACCATCACGACGGGCGCGTTCTGGGACAACACGGTCGAATACCTGAACGTCAACTATTTCGACATGTTCGAGGCGATCAAGGTCTTTTTCCTGACGTGGTTCATGATCCCGATCAAGACGGTGCTGCTGGGCATCCCGTGGCCCTGGGCGATCGCGATGCTGACCCTGCTGGGCTGGCACGCAGGCGGCTGGCGGCTGGCGCTGCTCTGCGGTGGCATGGCCTCGCTGATCCTTGTGTCGGGTCTGTGGTCCAAGGCGATGGTGACGGTCTATCTGTGCGGCGCGTCGGTGATTTTGGCGACGCTGATCGGGGTGCCTTTGGGCGTGCTGGCGGCGTTGAACAAACGGGCCGGGACGGTCATCAACCTGCTGATCGACACGCTGCAAACCCTGCCCAGCTTTGTCTACCTGATCCCCGTTGTGATGTTGTTCCGGGTCGGCGATTTCACCGCCCTGATCGCTATCGTCCTCTATGCGCTGGCCCCGGCGGTGCGCTATGCCGCGCACGGAGTACGTTCCGTCAGTGAGGAACTGATTGAGGCCGGTCTGGTCTCGGGTTGCACCCGTGCGCAACTGTTGCGCCATATCCGTCTGCCGATGGCCTTGCCCGAGATTCTGCTGGGCATCAACCAGACCATCATGCTGGCGCTGTCGATGCTGGTGATCACCGCCCTCGTCGGCACCCGAGATCTGGGGCAAGAGGTCTATATCGCGCTGACCAAGGCCGATACAGGCCGGGGTCTGGTGGCCGGTCTGTCGATTGCCTTCATCGCCATCATCGCCGACCGGCTGATCAACGCCAGCGCCCGTCAGGCCCGCATCCGCTTTGGACTGGAGAGTTGACATGAACCATTCCGACCTGATGACTCGCATCCGCGCTCTGCCGATCTGGCAGGGTGAGATCGCAGCCGAACCGCTGACCGGTGGCATCACCAATGTGAATTACAAAGTGACGGATACCAGCGGATCTTATGTGGTCCGTGTCGGCGACGACATCCCGCTGCATCAGGTGATGCGCTTCAACGAGCTCGCCGCGACGAAAGCCGCCCACGCCGCAGGTCTTTCCCCTGCGGTGGTCCATGCCTCGGGCGATCTGACGGTGCTGGAATTCATCGAAAGCCGCACCCTGACGGAAGAGGACGTGCGCCACCCCGACATGCTGCCTCGTGTGCTGGATCTGGTAAAGCGATGCCATATCGAGGTGCCCAAATACCTGCGCGGCCCGTCACTGGTGTTCTGGGTGTTCCACGTCATCCGCGACTATGCCGCCACGCTTGCGGAACGCGGCAGCGCCCACGTGGCCCTGATCCCGGAGTTGGTGCAAACGGGTAACGATCTGGAAACCGAGGCCGGGCCATATGACATGGCCTTTGGCCATAACGATCTGCTCTGCGGCAACTTTCTGGACGATGGCACCCGCCTGTGGCTGATCGATTTCGACTATGCCGGGTTCAACTCGCCGCTGTTCGATCTGGGCGGGCTGGCCTCGAACAACGGGCTTTCACCGGATCAAGAAGATTGGATGCTGGAGGCCTATTTCCAGACCCCCGTCACCGACGACCTGCGCCACCGCTATACGGCGATGAAATGCGCCTCGCTGCTGCGCGAAACGATGTGGAGCATGGTGTCCGAGATCACCTCGGATATCGACTTTGACTATGCGGCCTACACGGCTGAAAACCTCGCGCGGTTCCGCGCGGCCCTTACCGATTTCAAAAATACCTGAGGACAGACATGACCGACCTTCCGACAACAGCCAAAGCCGTCATTATCGGCGGCGGGATCATCGGCTGCTCGACCGCGTATCACCTGGCCAAGCTGGGCTGGACCGACACGGTGCTGCTGGAACGCAAGAAACTGACCTCGGGCACCACCTTTCACGCCGCCGGGCTGGTGGGGCAATTGCGTTCGAACGCCAATATCACGCAATTGCTGGGCTATTCGGTCGATCTGTATAACAAGATCGAAGAAGAAACCGGCCTCGGTACCGGCTGGAAAATGAACGGTGGCCTGCGGCTGGCCTGTAACGAGGAACGCTGGACCGAGGTCAAACGACAGGCCACCACCGCGCATTCCTTTGGTCTGGACATGCAATTGCTCACGCCCTCCGAGGCGCAGGAACTGTGGCCGCTGATGGACGTCTCGGACGTGATCGGTGCGGCCTATCTGCCGACGGATGGGCAGGCGAACCCCTCAGACATCACGCAGGCGCTGGCCAAAGGTGCCCGCATGGCCGGAGCGAAGATTTTCGAGGACACCAAGGTCACCGATATCGAGATCGAAGATGGCAAGATCCGCGCCGTGATCACCGAACATGGCCGCATCGAATGCGAAAAGGTAATCTGCTGTGCCGGTCAGTGGACCCGCACCTTTGCCGGGCGCTTTGGGGTGAACGTGCCACTGGTGCCGATGGAGCATCAGTATATGGTGACTGAGCCCTTTGACGTGCCCGGTAACCTGCCGACCCTGCGCGACCCCGACCGGCTGACCTACTACAAGGAAGAAGTCGGCGGGCTGGTCATGGGCGGGTACGAGCCGAACCCGATCCCGTGGGCCACGAAGGGCATTCCGCAGGGCTTCCACTACACGCTGCTCGACAGCAATTTCGACCATTTCGAACAGTTGATGGAACTGGCGCTGGGTCGTGTGCCCGCTTTGGAAAACGCAGGGGTCAAAACCCTGACCAACGGGCCGGAAAGCTTTACGCCTGACGGCAATTTCATCATCGGCGAAGCGCCCGAATTGAACAATTTCTTCGTCGGCGCGGGCTTCAACGCCTTTGGCATCGCCGCAGGCGGCGGCGCGGGTATGGCGCTGGCTGAATGGGTGCACAAGGGCGAGCCGCCGTTCGACCTGTGGTCTGCCGATATTCGCCGCTTTGGCCGCCCGCATTTCGACACCGACTGGGTCCGCACCCGCACGATTGAGGCATACGGCAAGCACTACACAATGGGCTGGCCGCATGAGGAGCATGACTCGGGCCGCCCCTGCCGCAAGTCGCCGCTCTATGACACGCTGAAATCACAGGGCGCGTGTTTTGGTGAGAAACTGGGGTGGGAGCGTCCCAATTGGTATGCGGATACCTCGCTGGGTGAGACGCCCAAAGACGCATACAGCTTTGGTCGCCAGAACTGGTTCGCCGCTGTGGGCCGGGAACACAAGGCAGCGCGGGAGGCAGCGGTGCTGTTCGACCAGACCTCATTTGCCAAATTTGCCCTGAAGGGGCCGGATGCACTGGCCGCGATGAACTGGATCTGCGCCAATGACGTGGACAAGCCGGTGGGTGCGCTGACCTATACTCAGATGCTGAACGACAAGGGCGGGATCGAATGTGACCTGACCGTGGGCCGCGTCGCGCATGATGAGTTCTACATCGTCACCGGCACCGGCTTTGCCACCCATGATTTCGACTGGATCAGCCGCAATATCCCCGATGGCATGAACTGCCAGCTGTTCGACATCACTTCATCCAATGCAGTGCTGTCACTGATGGGACCAAAGGCGCGGGATATTCTGGCGGCAGTGACGCGGGATGATGTCTCGAATGACGGGTTCAAATTCGGCACGGTCCGCACCATCGGCATCGCCGGTTGCCCGGTCAAAGCCCTGCGCGTGACCTATGTGGGCGAACTGGGCTGGGAATTGCACCTGCCGGTGGAATACGCCCAGACGGTATACGCCGCGCTGATGCAGGCGGGTCAGCCCCATGGTCTGGTCAACGCAGGCTACCGCGCCATTGAATCGCTGCGGCTTGAGAAAGGCTATCGCGCCTGGGGGGCCGAGATTGGGCCGGATCACACGCCGTTCGAAAGCGGGCTGGGTTGGGCCGTGAAACTGCGCAAGGATGTCGATTTCAAAGGCCGCGCGGCGTCTGAAAAACAAAAATCCGCGGGCGTCAAAAAGATGCTCGCCTGTTTCACCGTCGATCCGGATGTAGTGCTGCTGGGGCGCGAGACGATCTATCGCGACGGTAAACGCGTCGGTTGGCTGACCTCGGGCGGCTATGGCTACATGGTGGGTAAATCCATCGGCTACGGCTATGTCCGCAATCCGGATGGGGTCGATGCGGAGTTTGTCACCTCTGGCACCTATGAGCTTGAGGTTGCGACCCGACGCGTGCCGTGTCAGGTCTCGCTACAGCCGCTTTACGATCCGAAAATGGAGCGGATCAAGGCGTGACCCGAATGCAGTCAAAAGGAACCTGACATGCTGGATGCCATGGCGCTTGAAGACCACGCAAAGGCGATCTCGGATATCGCGTCGCAGGCGGCGATGCGGTATTTCCGGGGCACGCTGGGGGTGGAATTCAAACAGGATGAAAGCCCTGTTACCCAGGCCGACCGGGGCGTGGAAGCCGAGGTGCGGACCTATCTGCGCCAGCACTTCCCGGATCACGGCATATTCGGTGAGGAACAGGGCAAGGAAGACGGTGATGGGCGGCATCTGTGGGTGATTGACCCGATTGACGGCACACGTTCGTTCCTGTCCGGGCATCCCCTGTTCGGGTTCCTGCTGGCGCATCTTGTCGATGGTCAGCCGCAGCTTGGCATCGTTGGTATGCCCGCGATGAATGAAACCTTTGTGGGCGCGCGTGGCAGCGGGGCCACGCTGAACGATCGGGCCATTCAGACCTCGGACGTGACACGTCTGGAACAGGCGATCCTGTATGTGAATGAGGGCGACAAGATATACCGCGATCAACCGTCGGTCTTTGACCGTCTGATGCGGGCCGGGCAGACCCGCCGCTTTGCGTATGATTGCTACCCTCATGCGCTGTTGGCAGCCGGGCATGTGGATGCAGTGGTGGATTATGAGCTTCAACCCTATGATTACCTTGCACTCTGCCCGCTGATCGAGGCGGCTGGCGGGGTGATGACCGATTGGAAGGGGCAGGCCCTGACCATGCAATCCGACGTGGCGGTTGTGTCAGCCGCAACCCCCGAATTGCACGCCGAGCTTTTGAGCCTTTTGAAAGCCTAACCGATGGAGCCGAGAATTGAAAAGCCGCCCTACTGTTGAGATCATTAACCCCGATGGGGCGGGGCGCGTGGTGTTGCTGTGCGAACATGCCAGCGCGTTTATCCCGCCGTATTACGACGAGTTGGGACTGGCCGAGGCGGATCGCGAAAGTCACGCTGCCTGGGATCCCGGTGCGCGCGACCTGACAGTACGGTTATCACAGGCGCTGGATGCGCCCGCTGTGGCCTCGACCGTGTCGCGGCTGGTTTATGACTGCAACCGCCCGCCCGAAGCCGCCAGTGCCATGCCGGTGAAATCCGAGCTGATCGAGGTGCCGGGCAATGTTGATCTGAGCCCTGAACAGCGCAGGCTGCGCACGGCGACCGTGTATGATCCGTTCTGCGACGCCGTCGCGCGGGTTCTGGGCGTGCGCGGGCCTGATACGGTGCTGGTTACGGTCCATTCGTTTACGCCCATTTATTTCGGCCAACCCCGCGCCGTCGAAATCGGCTTGCTGCATGATGAGGACAGCCGTCTGGTCGATCTGATGCTGGATCACGTGGATCAGGTTTCGGGCCGCCGGATCGAGCGGAACGAGCCCTATGGGCCGTTGGACGGTGTAACCCATTCCCTGCGCCTGCACGCGATCAGCCGGGGACTGGCGAACGTCATGATCGAAGTGCGCAACGATCTGTTGCGTTCGGATCAACAGGTTGCCACGGTGGCGGATGAATTACTGGCGCTGCTCAGACCCGCCATTCAGGAACTCAGGGAGGACGCAACTTGACCGCAACACTTACCTTCGAACATCTCAAGACGCAGGTCGCTGCGGGCGAAGTGGATACGGTTCTGGTCTGCATGGTCGATATGCAGGGCCGCCTGATGGGCAAGCGGTTCCATGCGGGCCACTTTGTTGCGGGCGCGTGGGAAGAGACCCATTGCTGCAATTACCTACTGGCGACCGATCTTGAGATGGGCACACCGGACGGCTACGCCTCGACCAGTTGGGAGAGGGGCTATGGCGATTATGTCATGAAGCCGGACCTGAGCACGCTGCGCCCGGTGCCGTGGCTTGAGGGCACCGCAATGGTTATGTGCGATGTGCTGGATCATCATACGCATGAAGAGGTGCCGCACGCGCCGCGTTCGATCCTGAAGAAACAGGTGAACCGCCTGAAAGCCATGGGCTATGAGGCGATGTGCGCGACCGAACTGGAGTTTTTCCTGTTCGAAAAGAGTTTTGACCAGATCCGCAAGGAAGGCTTTCGCGATCTGGAGCCAATCTCGGGTTACAACGAAGATTACCACATCCTTCAGACCACCAAGGAAGAGCATGTGATGCGCCCGATCCGCAACCATTTGTGGGATGCGGGCATTCCGGTCGAGAATTCGAAAGGTGAGGCCGAGACCGGGCAGGAAGAGTTGAACATCAAATACGCACCGGCGATGGCGACAGCGGAATATCACTCGATTGCCAAAAACGCGGTGAAAGAGATCGCGTGGCAGCATGGGCACGCAGCGACCTTCCTGCCGAAATGGCATCATGAAAAGGTGGGCAGTTCTTCGCATGTGCATCAGTCGCTGTGGAAGGATGGGCAGCCTGCGTTTTATGACCAGTCGGATGCGTTGGGCATGTCGGCGCTGATGAAAAGCTACATGGCGGGTCTTTTGAAATACGCCGCCGATTACACTTATTTCATGGCGCCTTACATCAACAGCTACAAGCGGTTCATGAAGGGGAGCTTTGCGCCGACGCGGATCATCTGGTCGGTGGACAACCGCACCGCCGGATTCCGTCTGTGCGGCGATGGCACCAAGGCGGTTCGGGTGGAATGTCGAATTCCGGGCTCAGACATGAACCCCTATCTGGCGATGGCCGGGATGCTGGCCGCCGGGATTGCGGGGATCGAGGAAGGATTGGAGTTACAGCCGCCCGCCACAGGTGACGTCTATCAGGGCGATACGGGCATGATCCCGGGCAACCTGCGCGCGGCGCGGGATGCGTTGCATGGGTCGGCCATGCTGCGGGCTGCTATGGGGGATGAGGTGGTGGATCACTATGCGCGCGCGGCTGAGGTTGAGATCGAAGAGTTCGAGCGTGTGGTGACCGATTGGGAAATTGCGCGCGGGTTTGAGCGGGCGTAAAGGGCAGGAGCGAGGGGCCAGCCCCTCGCGCTCCCCGAGGTATTTTTGAACAGAAGAAGCAGGGGACCCTGCGTTTCTGGTAGATGGAGTGGATATGGGGCAGATGTTGCGATGTGTCTCGCCGATTGATGGGTCAGTTTTTGCGGAACGCGAGGTGCTGTCGCCGGAGGCGGCGTTTGAGGATGCTGGCCGGGCACGGGCGGCGCAGGCTGGCTGGGCGGCGCGACCATTGCAGGAGCGAATTGATCTGGTGATGGCCGGTGTCGCCGCTGTCGGCGCGATGAATGAGCAGATCGTGCCGGAACTGGCGCATATGATGGGCCGGCCGGTGCGCTATGGCGGTGAGTTTGGCGGCTTTAACGAGCGGGCCAGCCATATGGCGGAGATTGCTGAAGCGTCTCTGGCGGATATCGCGGTGGGCGAGGATGAGACGTTCAGGCGCTATATCAAGCGCATTCCGCATGGGGTGGTGTTTGTGGTGGCGCCCTGGAACTACCCTTACATGACCGCGATCAACACGGTCGCTCCGGCGTTGATCGCAGGCAATACGGTGGTGTTGAAACACGCCACGCAGACCCTGTTGGTGGGTGAACGTATGGCGCAGGCCTTCCATGCGGCGGGTGTGCCCGAGGATGTGTTCCAGAACGTGTTTCTGAGCCATGACGTGACCAATGATCTGATCGCAGGCAATGCGTTTGATTTTGTGAACTTCACCGGCTCGGTCGGTGGTGGTCAGGCGATGGAGCGCGCGGCGGCGGGGACATTTACCGGCGTCGGAACCGAGTTGGGCGGCAAGGACCCCGGCTATGTCATAGAGGATGCCGATCTGGATGCTGCGGTCGATACGCTGATTGACGGGGCGATGTTCAACTCGGGCCAGTGTTGCTGTGGGATCGAGCGGATTTACGTGCATGAGAGTCTTTATGATGATTTTGTCGCCAAGGCGGTTGAGATCGTAAAGGGCTATAAGCTGGGCAATCCGCTGGATAGTGAAACGACGCTTGGTCCGATGGCCAATGTGCGCTTTGCCGATGAAGTGCGGGAGCAGATTGCCGAGGCCGTGGCCGATGGCGCTGTGGCCCATATCGACACTTTCGCCGAAGATGATGGCGGCGCCTATCTGACCCCTCAGATCCTGACCAATGTGACCCACGAGATGCGGGTGATGCGGGATGAAAGCTTTGGTCCCGTGGTGGGCATCATGAAAGTGTCTGGCGACGAAGAAGCGATCGCGCTGATGAATGACAGTGAGTTCGGCCTGACCGCCAGCCTGTGGACCCGCGACGTGGACCGCGCGGCACGGGTGGGGGACCAGATCGAGACTGGTACCGTGTTCATGAACCGGGCCGATTATCTGGACCCCGGCCTGTGCTGGACCGGTTGCAAGAATACCGGGCGGGGCGGTGGCCTTTCGGTCATCGGCTATCACAACCTGACCCGCCCCAAATCCTACCATCTGAAGAAGGTGACATCATGAGCCTTGTTGGAAACTGGTCCTACCCGACCGCGATAAAATTCGGTGCTGGCCGCATCCGGGAGCTGCCCGAGGCCTGCGCGGCGGCCGGGATGAAGCGCCCTCTGCTGGTGACCGACAAGGGGTTGGCTGATCTGCCGATTACCGTCGCAACGCTGGATATCATGGAGGCCGCCGGTCTGGGGCGCGGGTTGTTTGCGGATGTGGATCCGAACCCGAATGAAAAGAACCTCGACGCCGGGGTTGTGGCCTATCAGGCGGGTGGCCATGACGGGGTGATCGCCTTTGGCGGCGGTTCGGGGTTGGATCTGGGCAAGATGGTGGCCTTCATGGCCGGTCAGACGCGGCCCGTCTGGGATTTCGAGGATATTGGCGACTGGTGGACCCGCGCCAATGCCGACGTGATTGCGCCGATCATTGCGGTACCGACCACCGCCGGGACCGGGTCCGAAGTGGGCCGCGCCAGCGTCATCACCAATTCCGAAACCCATGTGAAGAAGATCATCTTCCATCCCAAAGTGCTGCCCTCGGTGGTGATCTGCGACCCGGAACTGACCGTGGGGATGCCCAAGTTCATCACAGCAGGTACCGGTTTGGATGCCTTTGCCCATTGTGTCGAGGCGTTTTCCAGCCCGCACTACCACCCGATGTCTCAGGGTATTGCGCTGGAGGGGATGCGGCTGGTCAAGGACTACTTGCCGCGTGCCTATGCCGATGGAACCGATATCGAAGCCCGCGCCCAGATGATGAGTGCGGCAGCCATGGGCGCGACCGCATTTCAGAAGGGTCTGGGTGCGATTCACGCCATGAGTCACCCGATCGGCGCGCATTTCAACACCCATCACGGGACCACCAACGCCGTCTGCATGCCCAGCGTTCTGGAGTTCAATGCCCCTGCCATTGCTGACCGGTTCCAGTCGGCTGCAGCCTATCTGGGCATCGAAGGCGGGTTCGACGGGTTCAGGGACTTTGTGCAGGAATTCAACGACTCGCTCGGCATCCCACGCACGTTGTCCGAACTGGGTGTGACCGAGGCGGTGATCCCGGAACTGGTCGAAGGTGCGATCATTGATCCGTCCTGTGGCGGCAATCCGATCAATCTGACCAGGGAAAACCTGACCCAGCTGTTCAAAGCGGCGCTGTAAAGCACAAGGCCCGGCGGGGAAACACGCCGGGCCTTTCATGCGATGCGGTTATTCCGCTGCGATGGCGTTTTCGCTGATCTCGGACTTCACCATAGGGACCCATTCAAGGTCTTTCGTGTAGCGCCAGGCAAGATCGCCGTTTTCGTCCATGGCGATCAGGTGCAGCCAGCGGTTGTCGAACAGCTCTTTGACGCTTTGATGGCGTCTCAGGATGTCGTTCATTGCTTCACGCGGGGCTTCGATGACCACCGACAGGCGCAGCGGGTCGTGCTGATAGGTTTCGCCATCATGCACCGATTGCCAAGGCAGGCCGTGGCGCAGCGCACCGCCATTGCCTTCGACCACGCCGATGCCTCCTACCACGTTGTGCAGCAGCTTGTTGCCGCCGCCGAACAGGGTCGGCGCAACGGTCGAGCCATAATATTGCAGGCTGATCCAGCTTGCGACCACGACCGGGGCGGTCATGATCAGTTCCAACACGCCAAACCCGGTATCGTCCCGCCAGTCATAGCTGTGCAGGAAGGTTTGACCTGACAGGCCGGTTCCATCCGTCCGGGACCGGGGTGCGGCGATGAAGGCCCGGCATCCGGCCAGACCCCATTCGGGGCGCAACTCGGCCCAGTCTGTGGCGCGGCGGGCGATGTCGCGGGCCCCTCGGGCCCGAGGCAGACGTGCTGAGCGTTCGGTCCGGGCAAGCCGCCCCGCCGATTGCAGCCACATCTTCAGTTGCGCGATATTCTGCGCCCATTGCCCGGTTGGCTGGTCCTGTTCGAACAGTGTCACCTCATCCGTCGTCGTGTGGTGCATGGCGGCCAGGAACAGCGTGTCCCTGGGGATATCGATCCCTTCTTCGCGCAGCCCGTTGCGCACGGCTGGATCGTTCAAAAGACCTGCCAGAAGGCGGGCGCTGACATCTCCGGCATGGCCGCCGCACGCGCCGCATTGCAAGGCGCTTTCATGCGGGTTGTTGGTCACATCCGCGCCATGACCGGTCAGCATGACGATGTGGCCAAAGTTACTGGTCAGGGACATGGCACCAAGGATGGCTTTTGCCGATGCGATCCGTGTGGGCAGGTCAATTGATGGATCCAGCTTGGGTGCAGGATCGAACGCAGCCCCTCCATGCCTTTTCCCCAGCGCATCCCGCAGCAGCTTTCCGGCATAGACCGGCCCCGTCGCTTCGACAAAGGCAAAAGAGGACACCGCGGCCAGCTTAAACCGGCCCCAGGCGCGCTTGGCCCGTGCGGAGTAGCGGCGGTTGAGGTCGGCCTGCGTTTCCTCAGCCGCATGCGAGCAGACACCGGGGTTTAGCAGCACGGGCCCCCGCAATTCGGTCACATCAGAACCCGCCGCCTTGTGGGCGCTGGCGAGGCCGAAGAAGCCTGCGAAACCGAGGGTTTCGATCCCTTCGCCCTGCGCTTCCAGGGCGCGGCGAAAGACCTCTGACCGGACGTCGATGCAGAACGCGGCCTGAACCATCGGGCGGCCCGCGATCTTGCGCGGTTGCCGCTTGGCAAGCGACTGTCCCAACTGGCGTTGTTGCGCGCGTTCAGCGGCATCCTGCAGCACTGCGTCGATCACCATATCGCGGGATGGTGTAACCGGAGTTTCGTGTTGCGCGACGGTCTCGGCCCAGCGTTCGGCAATCTGATCGCGATAAAGGTCGAACAGCGCCTCTTCAAACACCATGCGGATGGCCAGCAACTCGGTCGTGGTGGTGTCGGTCTTGCCTTCAAGCTCGGCCTGCCACAGCAGATAGCGCGCATATTGCGCCCATCCGCCCAGCGTCATCAGCCAGCGGTGGAAGGCGGTTCCAGCGGCTTTGGGCGTCACCCCCAGCGCCTCGGACGCCCGGCCAATCGCCCGCCATTGCGAGCGGTTGGTGCCGGCGACAAAAGCACCAAAACCTTTCAGGCCGTGTATCTCGAGCGTCAGATCACGTGTGGCGAATTCACGCCAGGCAATATAGGCCCCGCCGGTGCGGTTGGCCTGCCACAGCGCCTGACCCTGATCAAAGTGGCTGGCGGCCCAGGCTCCGATCCGTTCGTCAATCAGGCCGGGCCAGTCGATCCCCGAAACTTCTGCGGCCAGATCAGCGACAGTGGGCAGAGGTGCGGGATGTGCCGCCTGGGTTTCAAGCGCTGCTGCCAAATCCTCTGGCGACGGTGTGTCAAACGGGCTGTCGATATGGGCCAGTGCTTCAAGCAGATCACCCTCGGTGATCTCTCCGGCGTTCAACTTTTCTGCAAACGCCGTGCGATCCGGCATGATCCGCGTTCCCGCAACCCGGCCAAGTCGGGCGGCGGTGACGGCCAAAGGCTCGTTGGTTTGCCCAAGAAACGGGTTCACCGCAACATTCGAGGACAGGGGAAACAGCGGCGGGATCTGACGGGCCGCGTCATTGGCCAGTGCGACCAGTTCCAAAAGGGCTGCGGGATAGCTTTCGTGTTTCATGTACATCTTGGGGAACCCCTCTTACACAGTCTGCCGCTTGGACCATCCGTCCAGCAGCCGATCAAAGATTGCATTGGCATAAAGCCCGTTCGACAAATGCACCCGGATGCCCGCCGCAGCAGGATGCGAGGCCCAAAGCGGGAAGGTGGATTGCGCCAGCGCGACCGCGCCAAAGCTGATCAAGGCGAGGATGATCAGCGCCCATTCCAACGGTCCCGGAGCTGGGGTCGCGGGCAGGGTGCCTGCGGTCAGTTTTTGCGCGATGATCTGAAGCACGAAGTAGCTGACCGAGGTGACGCTGGCGTAGATCACCGTGCGACGGGTCAGTGCTCCGGGCGCTGCATCCGCGAAACCCTGCGCCAACAGGTAGGCGACGCCGAAGATCAGGATGACGCCAAGCGCAATGGCCTGGACCGACTTGCCGTCGATGCCAAACACCGCCGCCACGATGCCGTAGATCAGAATGCCCGTGGCAAAGGCCAGCACCACATTCCTTGCGCTTGGCACCGCGACCGGGCCGGGGCGGCGAATTGCGGCCACGTTCCGCACGGCCTCACCCGCGCTGAGAAAGGCGTGCGCCTTGTACAGTGAGTGCGCCACGATATGCAGCAGGGCCAGCGGGAACAGGGCCAGACCGCACTGCATGATCATGAAGGCCATCTGCGCGATGGTGGACCACGCCAGCGAGGTTTTTACAGCCGGTTGCGTCAGCATGACCAACCCGCCGAACAGCGCGGTGAATCCACCCAGCATGACCAGCATTGCCATGATCCCCGGGGCGACCAGCATGACGTCGGCGAAGCGGATCAGCAGGAAGCCACCGGAATTGATGACGCCTGCATGCAACAGGGCGGATACCGGGGTCGGGGCCTCCATTACTTCGGTCAGCCAGCCGTGGATCGGGAACTGGGCCGAGGCCATGACCGCAGCCAACGCGATCAGCAAGGCCGCGACGATGGTCAGGGCGTTTCCTTGGGCCGAAGACAGGATCGTCGCAATGTCGGTGGTGCCGTAGCTGGCAAGCAGCAGTACGACCGCAACGGCCAGCGCACCTTCGCTGATCCGCGCCACCACGGCCTTTTTACGAGCAGCACGTCGAGCGGTGGTGCGTTCTGGATAAAACAAAAGCAACTGGTGCAGCATCAGGCTGGTCGCGATCCAAGCCGCCAACAGTTGGACCAGATTGCCCGACATCACCAACAGCAGAACGGCCGCAAGCGTGGCAGACATCCAGCCTGTGAACGCACCTTGCCGTGCTTCGCCGTCCATATAAGTGGCCGAGTAGCGCAACACGATCCAGCCGATAAAGCTGACCAGAACCAGCATGATGGCGCTGACTGCATCCAGTCGCACTGATAACCCTAAACCCAAAAAGCCAATCAGCGGCGATGTGCCGGAACCCTGCGTCACCAGCAGCAGCGCCGAGATAGCAGCCACCGCAAAGGCGGCCAGGGCGGCCCATTCGGACAGTTTCGCGACATTGCCCGGCCGTAACCCCGGATGACGACTGGCGTAATACGCCGATGCCAGCAGAATCAGCGGGCTCAACAATGGAAGAAAAAGATGAAGCATTTTGCGCGTCCCTTTTGGTCTTGGGCTGACTCGGCCCGTTTCGCAGGACATATTGCGCGTGCAGCTCAATAAAAAATTCATTGTTCTGAGGTTTTCGTTCATTTAAATAGAACGATATGCCGTTGAACTATCATCACCTGCGCTATTTCTGGGCCGTCGCCCACGATGGGAACCTGACCCGAACAGCCCAGCGACTGAACCTGTCGCAATCGGCGCTTTCGGTTCAGATCAAAGAACTGGAGGAGAGGCTGGGCCACCCGCTATTCGAACGACGCGGGCGCAAGCTGCACCTGACCGAGGCCGGGCACATCGCCCTGGACCACGCGGACGCAATTTTTGCGGCAGGGCAAGAGCTTGTGGCAACGTTGCAGGATGCCGGAAACGCCAGGCAGGCGCTGCGTGTCGGCGCACAGTCGACCTTGTCGCGCAACTTTCAGATCGGGTTTCTGCGGCCCATTCTGGCCCGTACGGATGTCGAGGTCATCTTGCGTTCCGGCAGCCCCAGTGAGTTGCTTGAGGGGCTTGAGACACTGAATTTCGATCTGGTCCTGATGAGCCACGAACCGGCCAGTGACAGCTTGACCAGCTTCGTCACCCATCATCTGGCGGAACAACCGGTCAGCATTGTCGGCACCCCGGCGCGGCTGGATCCCAAGCGCCCCATCAAGGCGCTGCTCGAAGAACAACCGTTCATCTTGCCGACCAGCAAAAACAGTGTGCGCACGGCTTTTGACGCAATGGCCAGCCGGATGTCCGTTCGTCCACAGGTGGTGGCCGAAGTGGATGACATGGCGATGATGCGCCTGCTGGCACGTGAAGATATTGGGCTGGCCCTTGTGGCCCCGATTGTGGTGCGGGATGAGTTGTCCTCGGGCCGGTTGATCGAAGCGCAAGAGCATCCGCGTATCAAAGAGAACTTTCACGCAGTCACGTTCAAGAGACGGTTCCCCAATTCGCTTGTGCAGGAATTACTGTCGAACAGTCAGGGTCTGGACGGCGCAGCAGTGCGGGAAAAGGCCGGGGGTTAACCCGGCCATTGTCCAAATCGTCTAAAGGCTGGCGCGACACCAGACGCAGTCATGATCGGACAGCGGCGTGCCCTCATCCGAGATTGATGTCAGCAGCCCTTTGTCGATGCAGCTCAGATCCCGGCCTGCGAGCCAATCAAGTTTCATCACCCGCTGCGGGTGCGGGGTGATCAGGCTGGGCCGTGTGGTGGGGCCATCGATCGTAAAACCCCAGTCGTATCCGTGCGTTTCGGCCAAGCTGAACAGGCTTTCGTCCTGCCAGTTGAAATCCGGGGGCAGGTGGTTGCCGGTGTTCAGGTCGCCACCGATCAGAACCGGCAGACCCGGTGCAAACCTGTCGATTGCATCCAGCAGAAGAACGAATTGGGTGTGCCGGTGCGCAGCATCCGCATTGCTTTCCAGATGGGTCGAGATCACACAGATTGGTCCGTTTTCCGTCGGCACGATGGCAGCGAGTGCCATACGGCCCCCGACGCGTGGCTGGTCGGGGTCGGCAGCTCCTTCGTCGCAGGAAAACCAATGGCCGTGATCGTCCAGACGGATCAGGGCTGTGCGCTGGAACGGAACCGAAGACAGAATGGCGTTGCCATGCCAACCCAGCGTGTTGAAGTCGTCTTTGCAAAAACTGCGTTCGGTCGGGCCGCCAAGGTCCAGTTCGTGGAATTCGACACCAAAGGCATAGACCATGCCCAAGGCCTCGGCCATGGCTTCGGTCGTGTGCCGTTGCGAGGTGCGGGCCATGCCGTGATCAACCTCGGACAGCAAAACAATGTCCGGTCGGATCGGGCGCAGATGGGCTGCGGTGGCCTCGGGGAAGAGGCACCGTTCCACATTCCATGCCGCGACATTGAATTGTGCCGGCAAACGCGTGGCGGTTGCCTGACCGCCCATTTGCAATGCGTTCATCGCGGGTATGTCACCCAGCAATTCGCGATGCGCGGCAGCCGTGCGGGGTGCCGACAGGATGCGCGCCCGTTGATCCGCTGTCACCGCGGGCAGGGCGTCCAAAACGTCTGTAATCAAATGACTTTTCCCGTTTCCACATCAAACAGACGCAGCGCGTCGGGTTTCAGGGTGATATGTGTTTCGCCTGTCTGTGCATCGTGGTCCTTGCTGACCAGAACGGTAAAGGGCTGCCCGCCCAACTGACCGTGCAGCAGCCGGTGCGCGCCCAGTTCTTCCAGGATGTCGACCTGAAACGGAACCGAGCCCTGACCGTCGAGTTCAATATCTTCGGGCCGGATGCCCAGCGTCACAGGGCCATTGGCCGAGGCCGGGGCAGTCATAATCCCGTCATAGCCATTGATCCGCACCTGCCCGTGATCCACTTGCGCCTCGATCAGGTTCATTGGCGGCGCGCCCATAAACGAGGCCACGAAGGTCGAGGCCGGGTTGTGATAAATCTCGGACGGGGTGCCGATCTGTTCGATCTTGCCTGCGTTCAGGACGATGATGCGGTCGGCCATGGTCATGGCTTCGACCTGATCGTGGGTCACGTAAACCGCCGTCGTACCAAGGCGGCGTTGCAGGGCCTTGATCTCGATCCGCATCTGATTGCGCAGTTTGGCGTCGAGATTGGACAGAGGTTCATCAAATAGGAACAGCGCCGGATCGCGCACAACGGCGCGGCCCATGGCAACGCGCTGACGCTGACCACCGGACAGTTGCGCCGGTTTGCGGTCCAGATATTCGGTCAGATTCAGCATCTTGGCGGCGTCTTCGACCTTGGCCGCAATCTCGGACGCGGGCGTGCCCCGGTTTTTCAGCCCATAACCGATATTCTTGCGCACGGTCATATGCGGATACAAAGCGTAGTTCTGGAACACCATCGCAATGTCGCGATCCGCTGGGTCCACATCGTTCACCACCCGGTCGCCGATTTTCAGCGTGCCTTCGGTGATATCCTCCAGCCCCGCGATCATCCGCAGAAGCGTGGACTTGCCACAGCCCGAGGGGCCGACCAGAACGACAAACTCGCCGTCCTGAATGGTGAAATTGGTGGTCTCAACCGCCTGAAAGCCGTTGGGATAGACCTTGCGGATGCCCTCTAACGAGACCTGAGCCATGCGCGTGTTTCCTTATTTATCGGATTCTGTGAGGCCCTTGACGAACCAATTCTGGAAGAAGATGACGATGGCCACCGGCGGGATCATTGCAACGATCGCCAGCGCCAAGGCCTGCCCGTGTTCGGGGATCTGACTGTCGGTATAGGTCAGCACGATCTGCTTGATGCCCCGGACCAGCGTGAAGAAGCTTTCATCCGTAGTGATCAGCGTTGGCCACAGATACTGGTTCCAGCCGAAGACGAACATGATGATGAAGATCGCGGCGATCATCGTCCGGCTGAGCGGGACGAGGATGTCGATGAAGAACTTCCACGGCCCCGCGCCATCGATCCGGGCGGCCTCGGCCAGTTCCTCGGGGACGGACATAAAGAACTGTCGGAAGAAGAATGTGCCGGTCGCTGACGCGATCAGCGGGACGATCAGGCCGGTATAGGTGTTCGTCAGGCCCAGTTTCTGGATCGCTTCGTAGGAGGGCAGAATCCGCACCTCAAGCGGCAGCAGCAGCGTGGTGAAGATGATCCAAAAGGCCAGCGTGGCAAAACGCAGGCGGAAATAGACAATGGCATAAGCGGCCATCATCGAGATGATGATCTTGCCCACGGCAAAGCCAATGCCAAGGATGAACGAGTTCATTAGCATCAGCGTGCCATCGACGGTTTGGGTAAAGCCGCCTTTCTCGAACATGGCGGCGTTGAAGTTCTTGCCGAGATCATCGCCAAGGCCCAGTTGAATGCCCTGCCGGTGGATGGTCACCGCATCATGGCTGGCCGTGGTCAGCGCCAACAACGGCGGCAGCATCATCAGCAGCGAGCCCAGGATCAGGACGGTGTGATCGCCAACCGCGCTCCATTTGATCTTGCGGGGGCGGCGGGTGGTTTGGGTTGTCTCAAGGGTTGTGTCAGCCATTTTGCGCCCCCATCACGTGTAGTGAATCCGGCGTTCAACCAGCCGGAACTGAAAGACGGTCAGGATCAGAACAAGAACCATCAGGACAACGGATTGCGCGGATGAGCCGCCAAGGTCATTGCCCCGGAACCCGTCCAGATAGACCTTGTAGACCAGCGTCATCGGGTTGTTCCCCGGCTCGCCCTTCATCAGCGCATCGATGATGCCGAACGTGTCGAACAGTGCGTAGGTGATGTTGATGATCAGCAGGAAGAAGGCGGTCGGGGCCAGCAACGGGAAGGTCACCTGCCAGAACCGACCGGTGGCCGAGCGGTTGTCGATCATCGCCGCCTCGCGGACCGAACGCGGGATGGATTGCAGGCCGGACAGGAAGAAGATGAAATTGACCGGGATCTGTTTCCAGACAGCCACGATGATCATCGCGGTTGCGGTGGCGTTGTAATCCACGCCCAGCTTGAAATCCCAGCCAAACATCTGGAAGAACTTGGTCATCGGGCCGGTGCTTTGGTCGAAGAACAGGATGCCCAAGAACCCGGCGACCGGTGGCGCGATGGCGTAGACCCACATCAGAAGCGTGCGATAGGATTTGGCACCCCGGATCACCTTGTCGGCCTTGACCGCCAGCAGCAGGGCGATGGACAGCGAAAAGAATGTGACCAGGACCGAGAAGACAATCGTGAACCACGCGATGCGCTTGTACTGATCGTTACCCAGCAACGAGGTGTAGTTATCCGCCCCTACAAAGGTCGAACCGAAGCCAAACGGGTCCTGCAGAAAGAAGGACGATTGCAACGCCCAACCCGCAGGCCAGTAGAAGAAGATTGCGATGATCATCAGCTGTGGCAGCAGCAATGCCACAGGAAGCCAGATAGTGTCGAAGCCCGCGCGTTTCATGACCCGTCCAGTTGCGAAAATGGGGGATGGCCGCGCCCGAAGGCGCGACCATCTTGGGGGTGATCCCGGGGTTTAGCCCTGGGTTTTTGCGAAGCGGGCCAGCAATTCGTTGGCTTCGTCTTCGATGTTCTGGAACGCGGTGTCCACGTCGGTTTCACCAGTCAGGATACGGCCATATTCGCGGTTCATGATATCGCGGATCTGCACGTAGAAGCCCATGCGATAGCCTTTGGTGTTGTCACCGGCTTTGGCCTGCAACTGGTTCACACCGACTTCGGCTGCCGGGAAACGCTCATAATGGCCGTCTTTCTTGGCAACGTCATAGGCGGCCTCGGTGATCGGCACATAGCCGGTTTCCTGATGCCAGAAATACTGGGTTTCAGGCGCGGTCAGGAAACGGAAGAACTCGGCAGTTGCCTTGTTTTCTTCGTCCGATTTGCCGGCCATCGCGAACAGGGCGGCACCACCGATGAAGGTCTGGGTCGGCTCGGGCGTCACGGCTTCCCAATAGGGCAGTTCAACCGCGCTGAATTCAAAGCCCAGATTTTTCTGCAACAGGCCACCGAACGAACCGGACGAGCCCAGCCACATGGCAACTTTGCCCTCTTCAAACGGCTTGGCGTTGTCACCCCAACCGGTGCCGTACCACTCGAACAGGCCATTGTCCTTCCACTCGGTCACGGCGGTGAAGTGCGCCTTGATCGCGTCGTTGTTCACCAGAATCTCGGTATCCATGCCGTCATAGCCGTTGTTGTTGGTCGCAAACGGCAGGTTGTGGCGCGACATGAAGTTCTCGGTGAAGATCCAGGGCAGGTGCGACTGGCTGAGCGGGATATAGCCCGCCTCTTTCAACGCCGGGGCGGTGGTCGACTGGAATTCTTCCCATGTCTTCGGCGGGGTCACGCCAGCGGCTTCCAGCGCGTCGACGTTGTAGTACAGAATCGGGGTCGACGAGTTGAAGGGCATCCCGATCATCTTGCCATCGCTGTCGGCATAGAAATAACGCACACCGGCGATGTAGTCGTTGATGTCGAACTCGACACCGTTTTCGGCCAGCAGGTCCTGTACCGGAACGGTTGCGCCCTTGGCGGCGATCACGGTTGCAGCGCCCGCGTCAAAGACCTGCATGATGTTCGGCTGCTCACCGGCGCGGAAGGCCGCGATACCAGCGGTCAGCGTCTCTTCGTAGCTGCCTTTGTAGATCGGAGTGATTGTGTATTCGTCCTGCGACGCGTTGAATTTCTCGGCCACCTTGTTGACGGTCTCGCCCAATTGCCCGCCATGTGCGTGCCACCAGGTGATTTCGGTTTCTGCAAAGACTGTGGTCGCGGTGAACGCGAGTGCGGCAGCCGTTGCGCAAAACTTCAGTTTGGTCATTTCGATCCTCCGGTTCGGTGTCGGCCCCTTGCAGCTAAGGGACCGGTGGCAAATTTGTGCCAGGTTATTGTGCAGGCTCCCCTGCGGCGTTTGATGCGCGCAGCCTCCGACCTGCATCATGGACCCGTCTGGAATCTGCACACGTGCCCACATAGTGTTAACGTATGACAGTTCGGTGAAAGATTTCTAGCAATATTGACAAATTCCACCAAATCGAAGGACAGGTTGAGCGTGGTTCAGGATCGTGACAAACCCGCCGAAAGGCGCCGCAGGGTCACTGCGCAGGCCGTCGCAGACGCGGCTGGGGTGTCTCGTTCGGCCGTTTCCCGCGCTTTTACGCCCGGCGCGTATCTTGATGAAAATAAAAGAAAAATAATCGAGGATATGGCTGAACGTATGGGCTATCAGCCAAACGCTTTGGCCGCTGGTCTGAAGGACGGACGCTCGCACCTTGTGGCGGTGTTTGTCGGCAATATGCGCAGCGATTTTGATTCCGAATTTGTCCGCGCTTTGGTCGGCAAACTGAACGCGTTGAACAAATGGCCGATTCTCATTGACGGTGGGGATCAGCGTGCAGAAGACGCGATCGAGCAGGTTTTGCGCTATCCGCTTGATGCTTTGATCCTGCGCGGGGGCAGTATGCCTCAGGCGCTGGTCAAACGATGCAGCAAGCTGGGCGTGCCAATGATTTCTGCCGGGCGCATTGTGAAGGCGCCAGGGGTCGACAACGTGTGCTGCCGCAATGCCGAAGGTACGCGACTTGCGACCGAAGCGTTGATCCGGAAAGGTCGGACACGGTTTGGATTTCTGGGTGGTGCGCCCAGTTTCTCATCCTCGGCCGAGCGCAGGGCAGGTGTGATCGAGGTGCTGGAACGCGCGGGCCTTGGACTGGTGGCGGAAGAGACCGGAGATTTCACGGTCGAGACCGGGCGGGACATCGCGCTTACCTTGCTGGGTCAGCACAGGCTGGACGCGCTGATCTGCGCCAATGATGCCAGCGCAATCGGGGCGCTGACAGCGGCGCGCGAGATGGGTCTGGACGTTCCAAACGCGCTGTCGCTGGTCGGGTTCGACGACATCGAAATGGCCAGATGGCCGATCTTCAACCTGAGC
Source organism: Ruegeria sp. AP12 (assembly GCF_056540025.1). Classification (NCBI taxonomy): domain Bacteria; kingdom Pseudomonadati; phylum Pseudomonadota; class Alphaproteobacteria; order Rhodobacterales; family Roseobacteraceae; genus Ruegeria; species Ruegeria sp. AP12. The sequence goes on along the minus strand of NZ_JBQFVZ010000005.1, from coordinate 152,019 downwards.
ACGGTCAACAACCCGATTGCTGAGGCTGTCGATCAGGTCATTGCGCAGCTGGAACGCAGGCTGGCCGATCCCGCAAAAGCCAGCGAGACGATCATGGTCGATCCCTATTTCGTACCACGCGGCACGCACTAGGCTTAGTCGTTTCGGGCGGATTTGAACAGGTACAGGAAGACGAACAGCGATCCGATGGATGTGGTGACGATGCCCACCGGCAATTCCTGCGGGGCCAGCAGCAAGCGTGACAGGATGTCAGACAGGGTCAGAAGGATCGCGCCCACGATGGCCGAGGTTACCAGCAGATTGCGGTGCAGCGTTCCGGCAATGCCTCGGGCGATGTGAGGGACCATCAGGCCGACAAAGCCAATGACGCCCGCGACCGAGACAAAGCTTGCCGTGGCCAAAGCCGCAACAAAGAACATCCGAAACCGCAGGCCCTGAACCGGGATACCCAGCGTCGCGGCTGTGAAATCCCCGGTCAGCAACGCGTCCAGCCAGCGGCTGCGGTAGAGCGAATAGCCCAGGATCATCGCAAGCCCGATCAGGACAAGGGGAAAGGTCTCCCACCGCGCGAGGCCAAGACCGCCCAGCATCCAGAAGATCACCGAATGCGCAGCACGACTGTCGCCGGAAAAGATCAGATAGTTGGTGATGGCAGAAAACAGGAACGAGACCGCAAGCCCCGCAAGGATCAGCTTTTCCGGCGCGCTTGTGCGCAGGCCCTGAACCAGCGCGAGAACGATGCCTGACGCGATCAAGCCGCCACAGAAGGCAGCAAGCGGCAGGGTCCAGATGCCAAGCACGTCCCCGGTTACCGTGATGACCAGAACCGCCCCGGCGGCTGCGCCCGAAGACAGGCCAAACAGAAACGGGTCGGCCAGATCGTTGCGCGTGGTCGTTTGCAGCACCACGCCGACCACACCCAGACCAGCGCCAATGACCGCCGCGAATAGGGCGCGGGGCAGGCGCAGGTCGAACACGATCCGATGCAGGGGGGACATCTCGCCTTCGGTCAATCCGGTGCCCAGCATGATCGCTGTCGCCACGTCGGCGACGGGAATGGATGTCGTGCCATAGACGACCGACAGCAGCAAAAGGGCGGTCAGAATGACCGCCCCCAGCAGGACCGCGCGGCCCGTTTGAGCCATGTTAGTTCAGCTCCGGGTGCATGGCCGAAACCATCTTTTCGATGGCGTCTATGTTTGCCGGTCCCGGCGTCAGCTCTTCATAGCGCAGGCCGATCCAGCGTTCGTTCTTGACGGCATCGATCAGGGACATGGCCGGATGCTCTTGCAGGAACTTGAACGTGTCTTCGGCACCGTTTCCGGTCTGATAGTCGAGCAGGACCAGAAATTCGGGGTTTGCGGCGGCCACTGCTTCCCATGAGGTGCGACCCCAGCTGGTGTCCATGTCGTGGGTGACGCTGACACCGCCTGCGGCCTCGATCATGGCGTCGGGAATGGCGAATTTACCGGCGGTAAAGGGCGCATCGGCGGGACCGTCCAGCAGGAAGACGCGGGGTTTCGGCAGGTCTGCGGTTTTGGATTCGATGGCCGCCAGCTGGTCTTTCCAGTCTGAGACCAGCGCTTCGGCCCTGTCTTCCACATGCATCACCTTGCCCAGACGCAGCACGTCATCGAACAGAAGGTCCATGCTGGCTTCGGGGCGGTCCTTGTTCAGGTGTACGCAGCTTTCGGTCAGAACCATGGTCTTGATACCAAAGGGTTCCAGCGTGTCTGGGGTCACTTCACCACCCGGCTGCAAGCCGTAATACCAACCGGCAAAGAACATATCCGGCTCGACCGCGACCAGATTTTCGACGGTGGGGTATTTGGGCGCCAGTTCCGGGATGTCACCGCGTTTTGCATCGAAATCCGGGCTGGTCTTGTACCAGCCGGTAATGCCGGTCAGGCCGACAATCTTGTCCTGCAAACCCAGCGCAAAGGCCATGTCGGTCATGTTCATGTCGTGCACGACAATCCGCTCGGGCGTGCCGTCGAACACCAGTGGTTCGCCGCAATTGTCGACGGTCACTTCATGCGCCGCCGCACCACTTGCGAGGCCCGAAACAAGGACCACGGACCAGAATTTCTGCATTATCAAATTCTCCTGTTATGATGACAGCTTTCGTTTTCGGATATCCAGCGCCGGGATCACGCGCCCTTCGTGCTGGAAACACAGGTAGTCAACGCCAAACGTATCGCGCACACGCTCGGGTGTCAGAACTTCGGGAACCGGGCCGAAGCCGGTCATGCGGGTTGCCTTCATCAAAGCGACATGGGTGGCGAATTCGGGGATCATGACCAGATCATGCACGATCATCACAACCGTCACGCCCAGTTCGGCCACCAGCGACAGCATGTGGCCCTTGGCGTCGGGGTCGAGGTGGTTTGTCGGCTCGTCCAGAAACAGCAGCGATGGCCTTTGCGCCAGGGCCCGTGCGATATGCGCCCGCTGACGTTCGCCGCCGGACAGACGTTGCATCGGTTTATCGGCCAGCGGGACCAGTTCGGTGATCTCAAGCACCCGCTCAAGATCGGCCTTATGATCCTCGGCTGACCGGTCGGCCTGAATCGGGATTTGCCCAAGGGCCACATAGTCGCGCAGTTTCAGCCTGCCGTCAGGCAGTTCCTGCTGCCCGACCACGGCGATGGTGCGTGCCCGTTCAGGGGCAGATAATTGACGCAGGCTTTGCCCCTTGATCGTCACATCGCCCAAGGCCAGACGTTCGAGGCCACAAAGCAGGTTCAACAGCGTGGTTTTCCCGGCCCCGTTTGGCCCGGCAATGGCCAGGATCGACCCCTCATCCAATGAGAAGGAGACATCCTGTAGCAACACATCCCCATTCAGGGCGTAGTATTCGAGCCCCTTGGCAACCAGAAAACTCATTTCTCGCCCTCTGTCGAAAGGCGCGGCAGACGGGCCAGAGTTTTGAAAAGCAGGGCAGGGGGCCGATCGGTTGCACTGGTCCAGCCGTCGTCACTGTCGCGGAATTGGCGGGCGAAGGCGGCAATCGCGTCCAGATCGGCGGGGCTTTGGATATCGCCGAACAGATACTGCGCCTTGCCTTCGGCTTGCAGCCCAACGGTCATGGGGCGTTCGCACCCTGCCATGCAGGCAATCATTCGGGTCGCAAACCCTTGCGGCAGGGTTGCGTCCAAACTGGCCTTGGCTGCCTTGGCTTCGATTTCACCCTGACAGGTCGAACAGATCAGGACGAAGTGGTCAGCTTGGGATGACATGGCTGTTCCCGCTGCGGAAACCGCGCGAAAAGAAGAAGCCACGCCCGCAGGCGAAAAATTGAGCCATCAAATCCTCCTTCCAGGACACCCCGCCCCGGGTTGGTTGCACAGGTGATGGCAGGTCTCCTGACTTGCGGGTCATGGCTTGGCCAACCTTCCCGACCTGTTCAGGCCAGTGGTGATTTGGCGTCGCTCTCCGCTTACAGTTGCGGGGGCAGTCACGGATTTGGCCGCAGGGCCGCACCGTATTCCCATTTTCATCCCGCAGGCATCGCTACGGGAACCATCGCTGGTCAGCTAGTCTGTCGAGGATTTAATTGTCAAGCGCTCTGGTCGAGATTTTGGCGGCGCGGACTGAGTGTTTAGTAATCCGCAACCAGCAAAAATTCCGGCGCTGCGTCCTCTTCAATGGTCGCGAACCGGGGGATCGGTTGCTCGAACACATTGTCGGTGCGGTCGTCATTGACGGTTGAGACTTCACCGATCAGACAATCCCCACGCTCGGCCCAAAAAGCATGCCAGATACCGGGCATCAGGGTCACGCTTTCACCGGGTTTCAGGCGCAGCAACTCGCCGGGGGTGATGGTGACATCGCAGCCGTCGCTGGGCACAACCACCGGATTGTCGCGATCAATGCCGCCTTCGGGGTCCGAGGCGTAGATCTCCATCACCAGATCACCGCCGCCCCGGTTGATAATGTCCTCGGCCTTGATGATATGGCGGTGCATCGGAGACAATTGTTTGTCGCGCGAAATCAGCAGTTTCTCGGCATAGAGCATACCGCGACCCTGGTTCAGATCATTCACGTCGCCATTGCGCAGGGTGAACAGGAACAGGCCCAGCTCATCAAACTTGCCCTGACCGTAATCGGTAATGTCCCAGCCCAACCCTCGGGCGCGGATCGTGTCGGCCTTTGCGCTGCGCATCTGATCAGGGGACCAGTCGGCGAAGGGCGGCAGGACCGCGCCGAAGGATTTGATGAAGGCCTGCGCCTCGGTCTTGATGTCGTTGATGTCGGATCGTTTCATGTCGGTTCCCTCGGGGGATCAAAGCTCATGCGCCCAGGGCGGGTTTGCCCCGGCGCGGGATACGGTGACGGCGGCGACTTCTGCGCCCAGGGACAAAGCCGCGCGCAGGCTATCAGGTGTCAAGGCGCGCAGGCCCTCTTTGCTCAGGTGCCCGGCGCGGTGGAGTTCGGCCAAAACGCCCGCGTTGAACGTATCGCCAGCCCCGACCGTATCGACAACCTGCACCGGTTTGACCGCCACCGAGGTCTCGGACCCGTCCGCCAGATAGCCCGAGGCCCCCTGACTGCCCCGCGTCACAATCACCACCGACGGCCCGGCCTTCAGCAACAAGGGCACCTTCTCGGCATGGGTTTCCGGCCCGGGAATGATCCAATCCAGATCCTCGTCCGAAACCTTGACGATATCGGCCTGCGCGATCATGCGGTTCAGGCGGGTGCGATAGCGGGTCTGATCTTTGATAAAACCCGGCCGGATATTTGGGTCCAGCATCACCGCGCGGTCGCCGCCATGACGGTCGAGCAGCGCGGCATAGGCATCGGCACAGGGTTCACAGGCCAGGCTGATCCCCCCCAGATACAGGGTCGAGGTCGCCAGCAATTGCTGTGGCATATCCTCGGGCTGCAACATTCGCCCCGCCGTGTTTTCATCAACAAAATTGTACGAAGCATGCCCATCCACCAGCTTCACAAAAGCCAAAGTGGTCGGGCGGTCGCTGGCAATCACATGCGAGGTGTCCACATGGCTTGCCTTCAGCGTGTCCGCCAATTGCGCGCCAAACATATCCGAGGACAAGCCCGTCAGCATCCCCACCGGCGCGCCCAAGCGCCCCAGCGCGATGGCCGTGTTGAAAATTGCGCCGCCGGAATGGGGCACATAGCCCTGCGCGCCCGAATTGGTCGGTTCGGCGATCATGTCGATCAGGGCTTCGCCACAACACAGGATCATCCCGCGGTCCTTCTTTGGAAATGGTCACACGATTTTACCGCATGAGCGCATTTTTACAGAAGTTGTTAGCGCCAACAATGCCAAATTCGATCTGTTCCGAGATATAAAGGTTCATCCCTTGCCGCAAATCGCTGAATCGCCCACCTTGATTGAAGGCGTCCAGAAAACGCTCGCCAAACAGCCAGCGGTTCTTCTCTGCCACGCCGCCCACCAGGAACACGCCGCCCCGGGGGATCAAGGTGACGGCCAGATCACCCAGCAGAGCGCCCAGATGGGTCGTGAACATCTCGGCTGCTTTGATGGCATGGGCATCCGATCCGTTGCGGGCGTCGTGAAGAATATCCTTTGCCGGGCGGTGCGCTGCGTCAGTCTGACCGGCGGCCAGTGCGATGGATTGATAGAGGACAGGCAGACCTGTTCCGCTCAGAAACATTTCAGCTTCAAGCGTCAGGCTATCGCCAAAGAAACAGTCCGGCGCGATGTGGCGGGCAGCTTCGAAAATATCAACCTCGTCCCGGTGGCGCGGGGAGACACCGACATGACCGCCTTCGCCCGAGGCTGTGTGGTAATGTCTTTCCGAATACAACAGCGCCCCGACACCCAGCCCGGTTCCCGGGCCAACGACCAGACGGGTGCCGGTTGGCGGTGTAGGGTCGCCTTGCAGCACGGCCACATCGGCCTTCGTTGCCTCGGCCACGGACCATGCCGCAGCGGTGAAGTCGTTGATCACATAGGTATGCCGCGCACCTGTGGCCTTGGCTAACTCGGCCTCGGACAGGTCCAGATGGGCGTTTGTCAGTTGGATGACGCCATCCCGAACCGGGCCTGCACCTGCGGCGACAACGGCCTGAGGGTCGGTGCCGATGTCATCGCGCAGGCTGTGGAACGCGTCAAGCAGGTCGGGCAGAGTCCCTGTCGGATGCTTGCGCAGATCCGTCAACTCTCCGTTTGTGATGACCCCAAGCCGGGTGTTGGTACCGCCGATATCTGCCACCAGGTTCCAATGCGCGTGCACCGCACCTGCCGGTTGTGCCAGGGGCACCGCAACGGGTTCACCTTGCGCCAGCGCCGATTTCAGCGCGTTAAACGAGGCTTTGGGTCTGCGCTCCAGCGTGTCGAAATCCACGTCGACCAGCCCGAACCGCTTTTCATATCCAAACGCCCATTCGTAATTGTCCAGCAGCGACCAGATGAAGTAACCCTTGACCGGAACGCCCTGTTCCAGCGCAGTTTGCACCGCCGTAAGATGCTGATTCAAATACTCTATCCGGTCGTCATCCTGCTGCCGCTCGGGGCTGGCCATGCCGTTTTCGGTGACATAGATCGGCAGATCCCCGGTGTAGTCCCGCGCCGTGCGGGTCAGAAAACGAGAAAGGGCCGTCGGCTCGATCTCCCACCCCATCTGCGTTTTTGGCAGCGGGCCGGGCACCTCTTTCAGGCTGGGCCATGCGGTGTCGGACGGGGCGATCAGCTTGCGGGTGTAATAGTTCAGCCCACACCAATCGACTGGCGTTCCGATGATTTCGAAATCGTCCTGCCAGCCGGTTGGCAAGTGCTTTTCCAGCCCGTCCAGCACATTCTGCGGGTAGGCTTTTTTGAAGACGCCACCCAGAAAGAACCGGTTGTAAATCCCATCATAAAGATCGGCGGCCTCGCGCGCCTTTGGGCTGCTGTCGGCGGGTTCGGCCCATTCCAGATTGAACACCGCACCCAGATTGTTCATCCCCAGCCCCCGCATGGCCTGAATGGCGCGCCCATGGGCCAGCAGAACATGGTGCATGGCGCGCGCCGCCGCACGAATGTCGCGCATGCCGGGGGCGTGGTGCCCTTCGAAATGGCTCAGCCAGCTCACGCACCAGGGCTCGTTGATCGGGGCGACGCTGTGCATGCGGTCGCCGATACGGCCCATGATGACCTCGGTGAAATCGGCGAACCACCCGGCAATATCGCGGTTGCGCCAGCCGCCGAGGTCGGCCAGGGCCGAGGGCAGTTCCCAATGATACAACGTGGCGCAGGGACGGATGCCGCGATCCAGCAGCGCATCGGTCAGCCGGTCGTAGTAGTCCAGCCCGGCCTGATTGACCTGACCGCGCCCCTCGGGCATGACCCGCGCCCAACTGGTTGAAAAGCGATAGCAATCAAACCCGGCCTCGCGCACCAGATCGAAATCTTTCGGGAACCGGTTCAGGTGATCGCAGGCCAGATCGCCGTTTTCGCAGCGCACGACATTGCCGGGCGAGGCGGCGAAGGTATCCCAATGGGTCTGGCCAGCGCCGCCCTTCGCGTGGCCTTCAATCTGATAGGCCGAGGTTGCCACACCAAAGAGAAAATCCTTGGGGAAATCAGCGCGGGTGTATTTCATTTTGTTACCTGCTTGGCACCGGGCCGGTTGATCTGCCCACGACCAGTTCCGCCTCGAGCAATTTGGTTTTGGTCGGATCGTTCGGGGACTTGATGCGCTCGATCAGCATGTCGGCGGCCAATTCCCCCGCCTGACGTACGGATGAGCGCGTGGCTGTGAAAATGGGCACGTCCTGCCCGTTCTTGAGGTAGGACAGGTCGTCATCATGGGCAATAACGGACACATCGCGGCCCATCTGCAAGCCAGCCTCCTCCAAAGCGCGGCGCACACCAATGGCCGAGATCATGGACGAGGTCAGGATTGCAGTGGGCGGATTGTCCAGCGCCAGCATGGCGCGGGTTTCGTGATGGCCGTAAACTTCGGTCATTTCGGCGCTGCGCATCAGTTCAAGATCCGGCTTCAACCCGGCCTGCGCCAGCGCAGCAAGATAGCCGTCGCGGCGGCGATGGGCGAAATCCATATCCTCAAGCCCGTTGATCAGCGCGATGCGGCGATGGCCCAGATCCAGCAAAAAGCGGGTCGCGCGCTGAAAAGAACTTTTGTTGTTCACGTCGATCCAGTCATAAGGCAGGTCCACCCCGGTTGCACGTCCGTGAACGATGAACGGCACGGACATGCGGCTGAGCACTGAAATCCGATGCTCGTTCACCTTGGGCCCTTGCAGCACGACCCCGTCCACCGCGCCGCGTTGAAACAGACTGCGATAAGCTTCTTCGATCGAGGTGTCGTCGGCGTTTGTGAACATCATGTCATAGCCATGCTCGGCATATTTCTTTGCAGCACCGGCGACGAAATCCCCAAAAATCGGGTTCACCATTTCATGCTGGGATGAGCTGGGGATCACATGCCCGATCACCATGGACTTGCCCGTCGCCAGCCCCTTGGCCCGGCTGTTCGGTCGGTATCCATGTTTCTGCGCAGCGGCCTGAACCCGGACCCTCGTATCCTCGCTCACCTCCGGATAGCCGTTCAGCGCGCGGCTGACGGTTGTCTGTGAAAGACCCAGGATTTCCGAGAGCTGTTTCAGGTTCATGAGCGGTTCAAAGCGCCTTCAAATGAGGTGTTAGACTTGTTTTGTGGCCAAATCGACCATTCGTCAACCTGTATTCCGTCAATTCGATCTCTGCCAAACATAGTGCAGTATCAGAAACAGATTGTTGACAGAGGCTGAATGTTAGCGGATAAAGTTCCGCATCCAAAGCGCTTTGAAAAACGAATCTCAGAAGCGCGTTGTTGTCTTGGGAGGATTATTGATGAAACACTCGCTATATGCAGGCGCGGCGGTGCTCGCCCTGATGGCCGGGTCCGTGCATGCCGAAGGTGAAATGATTCATGCTGTCGGCGATGGAAACTTTGATTGGGACGGGTTGCAGGCTTTTGCCGATGCTCATGACCTGACCGGTCAGGACCTGACGATTTTCGGGCCATGGCTGGCGGGTGAGGGCGATTCTTTCGAGAACCTTGTGGCCTATTTCGTCGACGCAACCGGCGCCAATGCCAGCTATGTCGGGTCGGATTCGCTGGAACAGCAGATCCTGATTGACGCTGCCGCCGGGTCGGCCCCCAACCTGACTGTCTTTCCGCAGCCCGGCCTTGCCGCCAATATGGCGAAAAACGGGTATCTGACACCTCTGGCCGAAGGGTCGGCAGATTGGATCAAAGAGAATTTTGCCGCCGGGCAGTCCTGGGTTGATCTTGGGACATTCGAGAATGCCGAAGGTGAAGACGGGTTCTACGGCTTCTTCTTCAATGTGAACGTGAAATCCCTGGTCTGGTACATCCCCGAGAATTTTGAGGATTTCGGCTACGAAGTGCCCCAGACCATGGAAGAGTTCAAAGCACTGATGGACCAGATGGTCGAGGACGGCGAAACGCCGCTTTGCGTTGGTCTGGCGTCTGGTGGTGCCACCGGCTGGCCTGCAACCGACTGGGTCGAGGACCTGATGCTGCGCACCCAACCGCCCGAGGTTTATGACCAGTGGGTTTCGAACGAAATGAAGTTCGACGATCCGCGCGTGATCGCCGCGATCGAGGAATATGGCAGCTTTACCCGCAATGACGACTACGTCGTGGGTGATGCCGATGACACCGCCGCGATTGATTTCCGCGACAGCCCCAAGGGCCTGTTCGACAGCCCGCCGGCCTGTATGATGCACCGTCAGGCCTCGTTCATTCCGGCCTACTTCCCGGAAGGGACCGAGTTGGGTGTGGATGCCGATTTCTTCTACTTCCCGGCCTATGCCGAGAAGGATCTGGGCACCCCGGTTCTGGGTGCGGGCACGCTGTTCACCATCACCAACCCGAACCCGGCGGCCGAGGCCTTCATGGAATTCCTCAAAACCCCCTTCGCGCATGAGATCATGATGTCGCAGGACGGGTTCCTGACCCCGCATCTGGGGGCAAACCCCGAGAACTACGCCAATGACACGCAGCGCGGACAGGGTGAGATTCTGACCAATGCCACCACCTTTCGCTTTGACGGCTCGGACCTGATGCCCGGTGCGGTCGGCGCGGGGACCTTCTGGACCGGTATGGTCGACTATTCGTCGGGCGCGAAAGATGCCGCCACAGTCACCGGCGAAATCCAGTCCTCGTGGGATGCCGCGAAGTAACTGATGTTATGGGGCGGCCCACCGGCTGCCCCGTTTCCAAACACATGAGGGCGTCATGACACCGGCACTTCAGGGCCTGCTGACCATCATCATCGGTGTGTCGGGTTGCGTGGGCTACTTCTACGTCTCGAACCAGTTTCTGGACAAAGTCCTGTTCCCGCCGCGCGGGCCGAATGCGGGACGCAACATCAACCGCGCGAACATGATCCGGCCCTGGCTGTTTCTGTTTCCCGCGCTGGCCGCACTTGGGCTGTATCTGGCCTATCCGGTGGTTGAAACCTTGCGTCTGTCCCTCACGGAACGCGTGCCCGGCGGCGGGTACAGATGGGTCGGGCTGGAAAACTACGGCCAGATGGCCGCCGAGCCGAAATTCTGGGAGGCCATGCGCAACAACATGCTGTGGCTGATCGTGGTGCCTGCGATGTCCACGGCCTTTGGTCTGCTGGTTGCGCAACTGACCGACCGCATCCGCTGGGGCAATCTTGCCAAGTCGCTGATCTTCATGCCGATGGCGATTTCCTTCGTCGGTGCATCGGTCATCTGGAAGCTGGTCTATGACGCCCGGCCAGCCGAACAGGACCAGATCGGCATCCTGAACGCGCTTTACATCTTCTTTGGTGGGACCGAGCCGCAGACATGGCTGACCGTTCCCTTCTGGAACAGTTTCTTCCTGATGATCGTCCTGATCTGGATCCAAACCGGCTTTGCCATGGTGATCCTGTCGGCAGCCCTGCGCGGTATTCCCGAAGAAACGATCGAGGCCGCCATTCTGGACGGGGCGAACCCGTTTCAGATTTTCTTCAAGATCAAGGTGCCGCAGATCAAGACAACCATTCTGGTGGTCTGGACGACGATCACGATCACTGTGCTGAAGGTCTTTGACATCGTTTTTGCCATGACCAACGGGCAGTGGGAGACGCAGGTCCTGGCCAACTACATGTATGACAAGCTGTTCCGGGGCGATGACTGGGGGGTCGGTTCGGCCTCGGCCATGGTCATCATGCTGCTGGTAACCCCGATCCTTGTCTGGAACGTGCGCAATGCGCGCAAGGAAATGGAGTAGCGGGTATGAGCGATATTGCAGGAACCAAACCCGCCCTCAGATGGGTGGTTCATGGCTCGGTCATTTTTCTGGTCGTGCTGTGGCTGGTGCCGACGCTGGGGCTGTTGATTTCTTCGTTCCGCACGGCGGATCAGATTTCCAGCAGCGGCTGGTGGCGCGCCATGTTCCCGTCGGAACAGAATCTGACCATCCGTGCCGCCGCGCCCGACACTCAGGTGCAACAGGGTGATCTCTACGTGATCGAGGGCAACCTGTTCGACGAAGCGCAGCAGGCGACGATTTCAAAATGGGGGATCAGCGCGCGTGAGATTGATGCCTTTGCACCCGGCGATGTGGCGGAGTTGCGCAGGGGCGGTACAATCACCGTGGACGCAGAGGGCAACTACCGAATGGAGAACTCCGAGGCGTTCACCGGCAATCGTGGCGCGCGTGTCTTTGTCACCGCCAAAGTACCGTCGGAATTCACGATGGAGAATTACGGCACCGTATTGCTGAGCAACAGCGGTGACGACAATATGGCCAAAGCGTTCTTCAATACGCTGACGGTGACGATCCCGGCGACGATCATCCCGATCCTTGTGGCGGCTTTTGCAGCCTATGCGCTGGCGTGGATGGATTTTCCGGGCCGGGCGCTGCTGATCGCGGCGGTGGTGGGCCTGCTGGTTGTGCCGTTGCAACTGGCGCTGATACCGCTGCTGAAATTCCACCTGAACATCGGGATCGGCAAAGGCTATCTGGGTGTCTGGCTGGCCCATACGGGCTTTGGGATGCCGTTGGCGATTTACCTGCTGCGCAACTACATGGCCGGATTGCCGCGTGATCTGATCGAAAACGCCCGCGTCGATGGCGCGACCGAGTTCCAGATCTTCACCAAGCTGATCCTGCCGCTGAGCTTCCCGGCGCTGGCTTCATTCGCGATCTTCCAGTTTCTGTGGACATGGAACGACCTGCTGGTCGCCAAGGTTTTCCTGATCGATGCAACCGGTCAGACCACCGTAATGACCAACCGGATTGTCGAGCTTTTGGGAACAAGGGGCGGCAATTGGGAAATCCTTGCGACAGCGGCCTTTGTGTCGATCTTCGTGCCGCTGGTCGTGTTCTTCGCAATGCAAAAATATCTGGTCCGGGGCCTGTTGGCCGGATCCGTCAAATAGAGGCGTCTGATGAACGTGCAAAACATCGTGGACATTTCCAAATCGACCAAAGCAACGTCCGAGTGGTGGCGCGGCGGTGTGATCTATCAGATCTATCCGCGCAGCTTTCAGGACAGCAATGGTGACGGGATCGGGGATCTGAAAGGCATCACCCAACGGTTGGATTACATCGCGTCGCTTGGCGTGGATGCGATCTGGATTTCGCCCTTCTTCAAATCCCCGATGAAGGATTTCGGTTACGATGTAAGCGACTATCGGGACGTGGACCCGATGTTCGGCACGCTGGCCGATTTTCAGGACCTGCTGGCCAAGGCCCATGCCAAGGGGCTGAAAGTCATGATCGATCTGGTGTTGTCGCACACCTCGGACCAGCATCCGTGGTTCAGCGAAAGCCGGGCCAGCCGAGACAATCCGAAATCCGATTGGTTTGTCTGGGCCGACCCCAAGCCGGACGGCACGCCGCCCAACAACTGGCTGTCGATTTTTGGCGGCTCGGCCTGGCAATGGGATTCCCGTCGTCTGCAATATTACCTGCACAACTTTCTGACCTCGCAGCCGGACCTGAATTTCCACTGCGTTGAAGTACAGGACGCGCTGCTGGACGTTGCCCGGTTCTGGCTGGATATGGGCGTTGACGGGTTCCGCCTGGATACCATCAATTTCTATTTCCACGACAAGCAGTTACGGGACAATCCGGCGCTGCCCGAGGATCAGCGCAATGCCTCGATCGCGCCTGCAGTGAATCCGTATAACCATCAGGATCACCTGTTCTCAAAAAGCCAACCGGAAAACATCGCGTTTCTGGAACGTCTCCGCGCCCTGACCGACGAATACGAGGGCCGCGCCTGTCTGGGTGAGATCGGGGATGCCCAACGCGGGCTTGAGATCATGGGCGAATACACAACCGGCGATAAGCGAATGCATATGTGCTACGCGTTCGAGTTTTTGGAGAAGCGCGCGCTGACGGCCGACTACGCCAAGCAGGTCTTTGATCAGTTGGAAACGAAAGCAGGCGACGCCTGGCCCTGCTGGGCGTTTTCGAACCACGATGTCGCCCGCCATGCCTCGCGCTGGAACCTGACCGAGGCTGCCGCCCGGCAACATGCTGTGTTGATGATGTGCCTGCGCGGTTCAGCCTGTCTGTATCAGGGTGAAGAGCTGGGTCTGCACGAAGCGGATGTGCCCTTTGAAAAACTGCAAGACCCTTACGGCATCGAGTTCTGGCCCGAATACAAGGGACGCGACGGTTGCCGGACGCCGATGGTCTGGGCCGCTCAGGATGAACATTCCGGTTTCAGCGCAACTGAGCCATGGCTGCCGGTCAGCGGGGCGCAGGCTGAACAGGCGGTGGACCGGTTGGAAAATGATCCGACGTCGATGCTGAACCACTATCGCCGTGCCATTGCCTTGCGTCAGTCGCATTCCGCGTTGGCCTCGGGCACGCAGACGCGGATGGAGCAGACCGGACCGATCCTGACTTTCCTGCGTGAAGATGAAACCGAACAGGTGTTCTGCGCCTTCAATCTGGGCTCGGACAGCGCCGATCTGCGTCTGCCAGAAGGTGACTGGCGGCCAATTGGTCAGGACCTTGGCGCGGTGGACGGCACCGGGCAAGTCACACTGAACGAAGCACAATTCTGTCTGATGATCAGGGAAAAGGGGTAAAGCCATGTCTGAACTCAAACTGACGGACGTTGCCAAGTCCTATGGTCCTGTTGATGTCCTGAAACATATCGATCTGGACATCGAACAGGGTGAGTTGATTGTCTTTGTCGGCCCCTCGGGCTGCGGTAAATCCACCTTGCTGCGGATGATCGCAGGGTTGGAAAAGATCTCTGGTGGCACGCTAGAGATCGAAGGGCAGGTCATGAACGAAGTCCCGCCGGCGCAGCGCGGTATCGCCATGGTGTTCCAATCCTATGCGCTCTATCCGCATATGACCGTGCGCGAGAATATGGCCTTTGCCCTGAAAATCGCCAAGATGCCAGCGTCCGAGATCGACGCCTCGGTCGAGCGCGCCGCCAAAATCTTGCAGCTAGAGCCGTTTCTGGATCGCTTGCCCAAAGCGCTGTCAGGCGGTCAGCGGCAACGGGTTGCTATCGGGCGCGCGATTGTGCGCGACCCGAAGGTGTATCTGTTCGATGAACCGCTTTCGAACCTCGACGCCGCCCTTCGCGTGGCCACAAGGATCGAGATCGCGCGCCTGAAAGAGGCGATGCCTGACAGCACGATGATCTACGTGACCCACGATCAGGTCGAGGCGATGACGCTGGCCAGCCGGATCGTGGTTCTGGCCAATAAAGGGATTGCGCAGGTCGGCACGCCGCTGGAGCTTTATGAAACGCCGGACAATGAGTTTGTGGCGCAGTTCATCGGCTCGCCTTCGATGAACCTGTTGCCGGGCACAATCACAGGCACCGGGCAAATGACGACCGTTTCGCTAGCCTCCGGCGGCACGGCGATTTCGACAATCCCGACCGAGGCTGGAGACGAAGGCAAACAGGTCAATATTGGCGTTCGGCCCGAAGATTTTGTCCTGACCGACAGCGATCCGATCCTGTCCGGCACCGTCGATTTCACCGAAGCCTTGGGCGAGGTCACACTGCTTTATTTCGAGAAATCCGAAGGGGCAGAATCGGTCATCGCCAAACTGCCCGGCGTGCAACGAAACCTGCGGGGCCAGACCGCGTCGGTGACCGCCGCCCCGGACAAGGTGCATTTGTTCCACAACGGAATGTCGATGCGAAAATAACCGAAAACAAGGGCCGTGCGGGGTGCTTGACAAGCGCGCCCCTCGTATTCCACCATATTTGAAACGTTTCAATGGTGGGATATGCGTATTTCCGCGCAGCTTTACACAGTCCGGCATTGCGGGGGTCTGGCCGATCAGCTGGACATGGCGGCGACCTGCGGTTTTGCGGATGTCGAGACGACGGGCTTACACGAACTGACGCCGTCCCAGATGGCAGAGATCGTTCAACGCTCGGGCCTGCGGGTTCGGTCTGCCCATTTTGACTGGGAAGAGTTCGAAGACCGGTTTGATGAGGTCGCAGCGGTTCTGAACCTGTTGGATTGCCCGGTGGCAATAATGCCCTGGCTGTCACCAGAGATGCGTCCAAAATCTCGTGAAGGCTGGTCCAAGGTGGCGCATCAGCTATCCGAGTGGGCCACCCGTTTGGCCGCGCAGGGTGTCAGGCTGGGGTATCACAACCATGATTTCGATCTGCAGGGCGAGGCGGGTGACACTCCGCTGGATATGATCCTGTCGCAAGGCAACATCTACTGGCAGCCCGATATTGGCTGGGTTGTGGCGGTGGGTCTGGATCCTGTGGACATGGTTCAGCGCCACGCGGGTTCGATCCTGTCCATCCATGCCAAGGATATCGATCCGACCGAGCAAGGCGATGATCGCTGGCGCGATCTGGGGCAGGGAAACGTTGATTGGGGGCCTTTATTGACGGCTCTTGCACGCACAGGCTGCGCGGATTTGTTTGTCGAACATGACGAAAGCCCCGACCTCAAGACCACACTGGAAACCGGGCGCAGGTTTCTGGAACAGCAGCTGAGGACAGCCGCGTAATGGCGCGGGCGACGATCAAATCGATTGCCCGTCAAACGGGCTATTCGGTGGGAACCGTCTCGAACGCCTTGCGCAATGACGCATCTGTCAGGCGCGAAACACGCGAGGCGATCCAGAAGGTTGCGCAAGAGCAGGGATACCGGGTCAATCTGGACGGCCTGAAACTGCGCACCAACAAATCCTATCGTATTGCGGTTCTGGTTGGCGTCTCGGCTCATGAGCCTGAGGAGTGGGAAGGTGTTGAATTCACACGTATTCTGTCCGGAATATCGGGCGCCCTGCAGGGCTCACGCTATCAACTGAGCGTATTCAGCGTCTCGGACCTGAACGGCGCCATGACGACTTTGCGCAATATCGTGCAAGAGGGTCTGGCCGATGGGGTGATCTTTTCGGGTACGCTCAGGAACGATCCGCGCATTGCGTATTTGCAAGCACAGAACTTTCCATTCGTGACATATGGGATGAGCGATGCCACCCAACCCCACCCCTATGTGGATTTCGACAGTCAGGCGGCAGCATTTGATGCGACCCGGCGACTGATCCGTTTGGGGCACCGCAGGATCGCGCTGGTCAATCCACCGTCCGAGTTGATCTATGCGTCGCAACGTGAAGAGGGGTATGTGCAGGCTCTGACCGCTGCGAAGATCGGATTTGCCGAAGACCTTGTATTCAACGGGCCGACTACGGCATTGTCGGGCGAAATGGCATTCCAGACATTTGCGCGGCTTTCAAACCCACCCACAGCAATCATCTGCGCCAATGAGGCGATGACGCTGGGCGTTTTGTCATCGGCTGCCAAATCCGGCGTGCAGGTCGGGCGGGATGTGGTGGTAATATCGACCGACGATCTGCAACTCAGCCAGTATTTCGTGCCGCCGCCCAGCACCTACTACCTGCCGATCAGCGAAACCAGCCGTCTGCTGGGCGAGTTCATGCTGAAATCCCTGGACGGGGCCGACCCGTCCGAGACCCAGAAAAAGATCAGGGCCACCTTAATCGAGCGGCAACCTGACACCCCCGCGCCAGAACTGGCGCAATCCAACTGATCCAACAAAGGAGAAACCGAACATGTTCAAACATCTATTTGCCGCAGCGGCCCTTGCCGCGATGACCGCGCCCGCAGCTTTTGCCGCTGATCTTGAAGGCCGCGTGCTGAAGATCGGGACAGATGCCACTTATCCGCCGATGGAAACCGTGGATGAAACAACGGGTGAGATCGTGGGCTTCGACGTGGATGTGATGAATGCGATCTGCGCCAAGGTCAATTGCGTGCCCAACTTCGTCAACACCGCCTGGGACGGCATCTTTGCCGCGCTTCAGCAGGGTGAGTTCGATCTGGTGATCTCGGGCGTGTCGATCACCGATGAACGCGAAGAGACCATGGATTTTTCCGAACCCTACATCATCGTCAGCCAGGCCATCCTGCTGCAGGTGGACAATGGCGACATGACGCTGGATGACTTCAAGGCCGGGGGTCAGAAACTGGCCGCGCAGACCGGCACCACCAACGCACAACTGGCCGAAGAACTGGTCGGGCGCGAGAATGTCAGCCTGTATGACAACTTCTCGGCCGCCATTCTGGCGCTGCAAAACGCCGATGTGCAGGGCGTGATCATCGACGGCACCTCGGCTTCGGCTTACGAGCAGGAGTTCGCCGGAGAGCTGACCGTGGGCATCACCGGCCTGCAATCCGACCCGCTGGGCATCGTGTTTCAGGAAGGCGACCCGACCGTGGATGCGATCAACACCGGGCTGGCCGCCATTCAGGAAGACGGCACTTTGGACGAACTGAAAGCGAAATACTGGGGCACCAACTAATCCCATAAGACACGAACAGCCCCGGCGGACCCAATCGCCGGGGCTTTGACTTAGCGGAGAACCCCATGTCGCGCCTCAGCTCGATCCGCCCGAGCAACCTTGTGTTGCTCGCCGCCGCGCCGTTTATCATTTACCTGTTCGCCACGTCGTCGAAATACCTGCGGTCCCTGGTGGCCATTCTGGGGATCGGCAACAATGCAGGGCCGATCTTTGTGGGCTTTCTGCTGGTCCTGACGGCCGCAATCCTTGGATACCTCTGCGCCCGGCACACCCGGTTCCAATCGCAAGCCCCCCTTTGGTTGCGCCTCGCCGCGCTGGCAGCGTTTCCGGTGGCGGTTGGCTTGTCGATACTGGCCCTTGTCGCACCGCAAATGCTGATGCCTTTCGCCGAATCCGTGTTCTTTCATGCCCTCAGCGAAAACACGTCGACCCTGATTGACCGGTCCAACCAAACCTGGGTGCTGTTCCCCGAGGTGGTCGCGCAGGTGCAGACGGGTTTACAGGTTTTGCTGGCAGCTTACGCAGTGATCATTGCGCTGTGTTCGGTCTCGGGCCGTTTGCCCAATCCGATGCGCGGGTATGTGCAGTTGGGGTTTGAAATCCTGACCGGGGCCGCATTGTTCTATCTGATGTTCATGGCCCATTGGCAGTTTGCCACCGGCGTCGCCATCACATTCCGCGCGGCGATCTTTGCCTACATATTTGCGGCCATCCTTGGGCTGATCTGGGTGGGGCTGCAATCGTTCAAGGCCAGGGCGCGTACGACGATGATCTACGGGGCGATCAGCCTGTCGTTGCTGGCCATTTCGACGTTTTTCTTCATGCAGCCAAAGGTGAGCTATATCCTCGTCGGCAGCACCGAGGCGCGGATCGCCATCGTGCGCGGCACGCCGCAAGCGCAGGCCGATATCATCCGGTTTGGCGAATTCGACGGCGGAGGAGATCAACAATACCGCATCCGCAGCGCAACCGATGCGGCCAGCGCGTTGGAGCAGATCGAAACCGTCGACAGCGTCTCGGGTGCGTTTGTGCCGGTCGAGGCGCATACACAAGGCTATCCGGTGTTGTGGCAGACCAGCTTTCTACCGGACAAGTTCCGCAATCCGGCGCTGGCCTTTGCGGTGTTCGGTTTCCTGCTACTGACCCTGACTATTGGTGGCGCGCAACACAAACTGCATCCGCTTGCGGTTGGGGCTGAGTTCTTTGTGGACACGATCCGGGGCATTCCGATGCTGGTGATCATCCTCTATATCGGTCTGCCTCTGGCCGGGGCCGTGAAAGATGCGACCGGCGGCGGTATCGACATGACCAACATGACGCGGGGGATTATCGCCATTTCGGTCGGATATTCCGCTTACATGGCCGAGATTTTCCGGTCCGGGATCGAAGCCATCCCCAAGGGACAGTTGGAGGCAGGCAGCACTCTGGGCCTGTCCCGTTGGCAAACAGCGCGGCTGATCGTGCTACCGCAGGCGCTGCGGATCGTGACGCCGCCTTTGGGCAACGAATTCATCGCGATGATCAAGGACACCTCGCTGCTGTCGATCCTGTCGGTGCGTGACATGACCCAGCGGATGCGAGAGTTTCAGGCCGCCAGCTTCCTGCCCTTTGCGCCCTTCAATACGGCGGCGATCCTGTATGTCGTGATCACTTTGGGCTGCGCCAGCTTCCTGAAATGGATCGAACGCCGCACCGCGAAGGACACCAGATGAGCCGGTTGGAACTTGGGGTTTGCTACTACCCCGAACAATGGGACCCGTCCCAATGGCGTGACGATGCGGCACGGATGGTCGAAATGGGGCTGGATTGGGTGCGCATTGCCGAATTCACCTGGGGGCTGATCGAGCCAAAACGCGATCAGTTCGAATGGGGCTGGCTGGATGAGGTGATCGGCATTCTGGGCGATGCGGGCCTGCGTGTGATGATGTCGACACCGACAGCCTCGCCGCCAAAATGGCTGATAGATGAGCACCCCGAGATCCTGCCCGTCGGCCCTGACGGCCGCGTGCGTGGGTTCGGGTCGCGCAGGCATTATTGTTTCTCCAGCGATGTTTATTTGGAAGAAGCCCGGCGTATCGCGACCGAATACGCGCGGCGGTACGGCCAGAACCCGCATGTTCATGCCTGGCAAATCGACAATGAATACAATGACCACGACACGGTGCTGAGCTATTCGGACGCCGCCCGCGACGGGTTCCGCCGCTGGTTGCGGGACCGTTACGGCTCGATTGAGGCATTGAACGAAAGATGGGGTACGGTGTTCTGGGGGATGCTCTATTCCAGCTTTGACCAGATCGAATTGCCCAACGGGCTGGTTGCGACGCCGAACCCGACCCATGCGCTGGATTTCGCGCGCTATTCTTCGGATCGGGTCCGGATTTTCAACAAGGCGCAGGCGGATATTCTGCGGGAATATGCGCCGGGCCGGGACATCACCCACAACTTCATGGCAGGTAGTTTCGAGTTCGATCACCACGCCGTTGCCAAGGATCTGGATATAGTCGGGTTTGACAGTTACCCGCTAGGCAACCTGTTGGGATCGACCCTGTCAGACAAGGAAAAGCACCGCTACCTTCGTAGCGGCGCGCCGGATTATCAGGGATTTCACTGCGACCTCTATCGCTCGCAAGGGCGGGGGCGGGTGTGGGTGCTGGAACAGCAGCCCGGCCCGGTGGACTGGGCCGAGAAGAACCCCTCGCCTGCGGATGGCATGATCCGGCTTTGGACCTGGGCCGCCTATGCCCATGGCGCGCAGGCCGTGATGTTCTTTCGCTGGCGGCAGGCCCGCTTCGCGCAAGAGCAATATCACACCGCGCTGCTTCGTTCCGATGGCAGCGCGGATCAGGCGGCAATTGAACTGGCGCAGGTGGCGGTCGAGCGCGATACGTTGCCTCCGGTACAGCGGGAAAGGGCGCAGGCGGCGATCCTGCTGGATTATACCTCGGTCTGGGCCGCCGATATTCTGCCCCATGATGACGCCTTTCCAAACGCCCATATCCTGCGGGAATGGTATGCCGGATTGCGCGCGCAGGGCGTTGATCTGGATTTTATAGGGCCAGATGACGACCTGTCCGGGTATCGCCTGATCGTAATCCCTCAGGCCATGATCGTTTCTGTTGCACTGGCGGAAAAGCTTCAGGCCAGCAAGGCCAAACTGCTGATCGGCGCGCGCGCTGGCAGCAAGACCGAGGACATGCACACGCCGCCAAATCTGGCCCCCGGCGTTCTGTCCGATCTGGCGGGTGTCCGGGTTCTGCGGGTGGAATCGCTTCCCGATCTGGCACAGGAATCCGTCCGGATGCCCGATGGAACAACGTATCCCTTCACGGGCTGGCGCGAGGTCATCGAGACCGGCGATCAGGTACTTGGCTGTTTTTCAAGCGCTTACCGGGACGGAAGCCCGGCGATTGTGCGGTCGGACCGGGCGACTTATCTGGCCATGATCCCGCGCGGCGACCTGTTACAGGCTGTTTTGGCAGACGTTCTGGACTGGGCCGGACTACGGAAAACTGACTGCGGGCCTGATCTGCGGATCACCCGCCGGGGTGATCTGTGCTTTGCCTTCAACTTCGGCCCCGATGAAAAGGATCTTAAATTCGACGATTCACGCCAGTACGTTATTGGTAGTTCGAGAATCCCGCCCTATGGTATCGCTGTCTGGCACGAGTCGTGACACCCTCACGGAAAACACCGGACGTGGCTGCAAACTGGACTCATGGAAACTGGCAACTGTCACTTTTGGACAAAAAGCTCTGCCGCAACATTCTGGCCTGCAATCACATAACAAAAACAAACGTCCAACTATGGGAGACATCAAAATGGTAGAACGGAAATCCCTTTCCAGACGCACGGTGCTAAAAGGCGCAGGCGCGGCTGCATTGGCCGCACCGCTTTACAGCAAAAGCGCGCTGGCGTCGTCGGGTGAGATCAATATCCTGATGTGGTCGGACTATCTTCCGCCCAGTTTCATTGAAGAGTTCGAGACCCTGACCGGGATCAAGGTGAACTACACCGGTATCGGGTCGAACGAAGAAATCATCAACAAGATGAAGGCCACCAAGGGCCAGGGCTTTGACATCGTGTCGCCCACCAACAACCGCTCGCTTCAGTGGGAGCCGCTGGAACTGCTGCAACCGTTCGACATGAACAAGGTTCCGGTTGATCTGGTGAACCCGGCAATGGCCAAGATCGGGACCGACGCCTGGAACTTTGGTGACAGCGGCGCACACTGGCTGCCGCATATCTGGGGCACCGAAGGCATCGCCTATCGCACCGACCTGTGGCTGCCGGAAGGCGACGCGCCGTCCTATGGCGACGTCTGGTCGGAAGAGAACGCGGGCAAGACCATGGGCCGTGCACATTCGATGATGCTGGGCGCGGGTCTCTACATGGAACGCTCGGGCGAGATGGAGCCGGGTTCGGTCTGGGCCGCTTATGGTGACGAAGACACCATGCGCAAGGTCTGGGGTCAGATCACCGATTGGTGCGTAGCGCGCAAGGATCGGATCAAGCTGATCTGGAACGACGCGGATACGCAGAAAAACGGCCTGCTGAACGAAGGCGTTGTGGTCGGCCAGACCTGGGACGGCCCGCCGCTGGCCCTGAAATCGGCCGGTGAGCCTGTGCACTATCAGGCACCGGTCGAAGGTGCGATGGCTTGGGTCGACGGTATCTCGATGCCAACGGGTGCTGCCAATATCGATCAGGTCTATGCCTTCATCGATTTTGCCTATCAGGCGAAGCCGGCCGGTGTTGCGATTGATAGCCACGGGTACAACTCGCCCGTTCTTGGTGCCGACCAGTATTCGGGCGACACCTACAAGAAGAACTTTGCCGAGGCCTATCCGGGCGACTCGCTGGCCAACCTCAACCCATGGCCTGCCGAAGCGCCCTGGTACGCGGAAACCCGCACCGAGTTCGTCAACAAGTTCAAAAGCGCCTAAGCATTTCGAACCCCGGCCCCTTGCAGATGCGGGGGGCTGATCCCTGCGCGCCCTTGTGGCGCGACAGGCCTATCAGGGTGCGAAAATCATGTGCCCCAGACGGAGATATCTAAAATGAGTGCAGGGGTCGGAGTAGATCTGGAAAACCTGTGGATCCGTTTCGGCGATTTCGTCGCCGTGCGCGATGCCAATGTGAACATCAACGGAGGCGATTTCTTTTCGTTTCTTGGCCCCTCGGGCTGTGGCAAGACAACGATCCTGCGCGCGGTTTCGGGGTTTCTTGACCCCAGCGAAGGCAAGGTGCTGATCGGTGGCAATGATATGCGCGGGATCGGACCCAACAAACGCCCGACAGCACTGATCTTCCAGAACCTCGCGTTGTTCCCGCTGATGAAAGTGTGGGAGAACATCACCTTCTCGTTGGAGATCAAGGGGGCCAGCGCCGCGCAACGCCGCAAACGCGCGGACGAGTTGCTGGACATGATCGCGCTGCCGGGGCAGGGCGACAAACTGCCCAGCGAGCTTTCGGGCGGTCAGCGTCAGCGCGTCGCCATTGCCCGCGCGCTGTGCGCCGAACCCGACGTGTTGCTGCTGGACGAACCGCTTTCGGCGCTGGACCTGAAACTGCGCCAGCACATGCGCACCGAGCTGCGTGAGATTCAACAGCGCGTCGGCATCACCTTCATCTACATTACCCACGATCAGGGAGAAGCGCTGACCATGTCGGACAATATCGCCGTCATGCGCGCCGGAGTGATCGACCAGATTGCCGATGGCAAAACGATTTACAACGATCCCAACACGGCCTTTGCGGCCTCATTCGTGGGCGAAAACAACGTGTTCCGTGGCAAGATCAAGCAGGTGATGGGCAACGAGGCGCTGATCGCGACCAACCGCTCGGGCGATCTGGTGGCGCGAATTTCGTCCGCCAATCAGGGCAAGATGAAAGAGGGCGACGACGCGATGATGTTCATCCGCCCCGAGGCATTTGCCATTGCCCCGGATGGCGCGACCGGAGATCACTTTGTCACCGCCCGCGTCAATCATGAGGAATTCGAGGGCAACGTTTTCAACATCTTCACCGAAGGGGATGGCGGGAAAGAGATCAAGGTATCTCTGCCAAACCTGGGGCAATCCTTCGAAGATCACACCGGCCAGACCATCACGCTGGAATACGAGGCCCGCAATGCGGTTCTGGTTCCTGCGGGTGAACTGGCGGCAGAGTAAGGGGTTCAACAGATGCCCCGATTTCTGAAAGACTTCTTCAACCGCAATGGCACCGGCATGGGGTTGATGATCCTTGGTCTGGTCCTGTTCTGGACCATTGGCCTGATCATCCTGCCGCAATTGTCGATGCTGGACTTTTCGTTCCGTCCCAACCTGCCGCCGCCTGAAATTGGTGGCCCCAAGGACGTCTATACGCTGGAGAACTACAAATACCTGATCTACGGCCCCGAAGGCGGCAGTCAGGCTTACAACGCGGTCGATCTGCGCGTGTTCTTCCGAACGTTGCTGGCGGCGGTCTGTGTGACGATCTTCAACCTGATCCTGTGCTACCCGATTGCCTATTACCTGGGTCAGTCCAAGGGCAATCACATCCGCATTTTCGCGATCATGCTGATCATCCCCTATTGGATCAACGAGATCCTGCGCGCCTTTGCCCTGCGGATCATCTTTGGTGAGACCGGGGTTCTGAACACCCTGTTCATGGGTCTGGGTATCTGGGATACGCCGTTCGATTTCATCCGCAACGACATCGCGCTCTATGCCGGTTTGGGCTACGCCTATATCCTGCTGATGATCTTCCCGATGTATAACGTGATCGAAAGTCTCGACGGCAATCAGATCGAGGCCGCGCGCGATCTGGGTGCCCCATGGTGGCGCATTCACTGGCGGGTCGTGATCCCCTATGCCAAGCCGGGCATCAGTTCGGGCTGTACGATGGTCTTCATGCTGTCCGCCGGTGCGCTGGCCGCGCCGCAAATTCTGGGCGGGCCGTCCAGCCTGTGGTTCACGCAGCTGATCTATCAGCAATTCAACGACAACAATGACTGGCCACAAGGGGCCGCCTACGCCATCGTGCTGCTGGTGACCTGTATCCTGTTCGTGCTGGCCGTGATGCGCCTGTTCAAGGTGAACATGGGGGATATCGGGAAATGAATAATTCCTTCCTCCGCATAAGTATCTGGGTCTATCTGACGATCTTCTTCCTGTACCTGCTGGGACCGCTGGTGATCATGTCGATTACCGCCTTCAACTCGCCCAGCTTCCCCAGGATGAGCCCGTGGGAATGCCTGACCTTCCAGTGGTTCGGAGAGCTGTTTCAGGATCAACGCATCCTGAACGGCATCAAGAACTCGCTGATCATCGGGGCCGGGACGGTTGTTCTGTCGGTGGCGATGGGTTTGGCCGGGGCGCTGCTGCTGACGCAGATCTGGCCCAAGCTGCGCGCCACCTACTACACGATCATCATCGCACCGATCCTGATCCCGGGTGTTGTTCTGGGTATCTCGACGCTGGTGTTCTGGGACCGGATCAACCGGATGCTGGGCCTGGGTGCGGACAGCGTGCTGTCGAACGGGATTTTCCTGACGGTGATCGGCCAGTCCACCTTTATCGCCAGCTATTGCATGCTGGTTCTGGTGGCGCGTCTGCAACGCTATGACGTGGCCCTGACCGAGGCGGCGCTGGACCTGGGTGCAACCCACGCGCAGGCGTTCCGCAAGATCCTGCTGCCCTTCATGCGCCCGGCGATTGCGTCGGCGGCGGTGCTGGCGTTTCTCGCCTCGTTCGAGAACTACAACACCACCACCTTCACCTTTGGCGAATACCCGACGCTGACCATCGAACTGGCGCAGAAGGTGCGTTATGGCATCACGCCTTCGATCTCGGCGCTGGCCTTTATCATCGTGGTTCTGACGGTGTTCTTTGCCCTGCTGAACGAGGCCAAGCTGAAGCGTCAGGAACTGGTGGCCGCAGCGCGCAAGAACGCCACTGTTGAAGAACTGGCAGGCAAGATCAAACTGCCCAGCTTCTTCGCGGGCAACATGGCCGCAGTTCTGCTGGTGGTCTTTGCGGTTGCGACGATCACGGTCGTGGGCACGGCTACGGCCTACAACCCCGGCCAGTGCATTGCCGACGTGCGCGAGCAAAAGCAGCTGGAAGCCGAACAGCGCATTCAGGAACTGCGCAAGCAGCGCGAGGAGCGCCGCAAACAGCGTGAGGCGGAAGAGGCCGAACAAGGCACAACGCAAACCGCGCCGAAACCGTCGAACAACAGCGGGTTCGGAAACGTGTTTGCCCCCAATGCGCTGGGTGGCGGAGAGGCCGAAGACGATGAGTCAGAGACCGAAGAGCAGCCATCAAACAATGGCGGCTTTGGCGGGGCCTTTGACCCCAACAGTCTGCAAAGCGACTAGTCGCAGGCTCTGAAAAACAGCCTCGGCCCGGACGGAAACTAGAACCGTTCGGACCGTTCGCGTTTCAGGATCAGGACATCGCAACCTGCAATGCGGTGACCGTTCCATTCAACGGCTTCGGCGTTGTAGTTGATCAGGAAAACCTGCTGGGCCGTTTCACGCTTTCGCAACCCGTCGGGCAGGGGATGCAGGGTCAGCCCTGTCGTTTCCGCAGCCATCGCAATGACGCGATCCCACAGCGCCTCATCCGGGAACCCGGCCAGATACCACAATCCACCGTCCCCTTTCAGGGCCGGGGTTCCATCCTCAAAGCTCAGCAGGTCGGGGGCGGCACCGGATACCCGGTCAATCCAGTGCTGTGCCGATCCGCCGCCTGCCACAGGGCGCTGGATACTCGGTGGCAGCGTCTCGACCAGATCGACGTCGCAGTCCAAACCGTTCAAACCGGGGCGGCCCGTCGTGGGGATTTGGAAATCGCTGGTGATGGCCCCGGCTCGCGGGCCGAGAATGGCCAGATCGCTGGCGTCTGACAGACGCTGTTCCAGGCCCTCATCCACCGTCGCCAACCCCGGCGCAAGGATCATCGCGTAGCCGTCGGGAATGGCGTTCGCCGGGACGAAATCCACCGACAACCCGGCCCGCCGCAGCGCGCGATAGGCCGAGAACACCAATCGGAAGTAATCAAACCCGGCACCCTGAGGTTGCGTTATCCACGCCCAGTCCGAGGCATAGTCGAACAGGATCGCCACGCGGGCCTGTTCCTGCTGAATCTCGCCCAAGGTGGCCAGATCATCGGCTGTCTGGCGCGCCTCGGCCAATGCCGGGGCAGGGCGATTGCCTGGCGTCAGTAATCCGGCATGCATTTGTTCCTGCGCAAAGGGTGCTTGCCGCCAGCGGAAGTAACTGACCACTTCGGCGCCATGCGCCACCGCCTCAAGCGACCACAGACGGACCATGCCGGGAAGGGGGGCCGGGTTGTACGGGGCCCAGTTCACCGGGCCGGGTTGCTGTTCCATCACCCACCAGCGGCCCCGCCCGACAGCGCGATACAGGTCATGATGGAAGGCCTGCATATCCGGGTCGCCCTGTTGCAGGTATTTGGTTTTGTGCTCCGCACCGTCCTCCAGCCGATCCGACAGGAACCCAAGCGGATAGCTGTCCCAGGTGGCGATATCCAGATCGGCGCCCACATCGAAATGGTCGAACTCCAGCACGCGGCCCATATAGTTGTGCAGCAGGGGCGCATCGGTCAGATCCCGCAGCACCTCCACCTGCGCCTTGTTGAACGCCACCACCTGATCCGAGCTAAAGCGGCGAAAGGCCAGAACATGAGCCGGATTGGGTTCCGTTACGGTCAGGTTGGGCAGGTCGATCTGGTCGAAACTGCTGTATTCCATCGACCAGAACACATTCCCCCACGCTTCGTTCAGCGCCTGGACCGAGCCATAGCGATCCGCCAACCAGCGCCGAAACGCGTTCAGGGCGGGGGGGCTGTAGCTGAGCGTGGTGTCATGACAGCCATATTCATTGTCGATCTGCCAGGCCGCAACATGCGGATTTCGGCCATAGCGCTCACCCATGATCCGGGTGATCCGCGCGCAGTCCTCAATGTATCCACGATGGCTGAAACAGTAATGCCGCCGCGAGCCGAACTTGCGAACCTGACCCTGAGCATCGACGGCCAACATATCCGGGTGTTTGTCCAGCATCCAGCGCGGGGGCGTGGCTGTTGGCGTACCAAGAACAACCTTCAGGCCCGCCGCGCCCAGCGTATCGATAGCGCGATCCAGCCAGTCGAATTGCAGGTCGCCCGGCGATGGCTCCATCCGGCTCCAGGCGAATTCACCGATCCGCACCCAGCGCAAGCCCGCCTCAATCATGCGCGCAACGTCTTCGGCCCAAACAGCCTCGGGCCAGTGTTCGGGGTAATAACAAACGCCAAGTTCTGGCTTCATAAGAGGACTCTGTGTTCTGCCTGACCCTGACCGGCATTCAGCGCGGTAAAGGTCATTCCGTTGGAAGGTTGGGTTTGGATCGCCTCGGCGCTCAGGCCTTCGCGGGCTGTGGTGCAAAAAAGCGTTGTCAGTTCAGCGCCGCCAAAGGCCGGGCATGAGGTATGGGCCGCATCGAAACGCACCGAATGCAGGTATTTGCCCGAGCGGTCATAGGCGGCAACCCGGTGGTCGCCCCATTGCGCGATCCAGATATTGCCCGCCGCATCGACCACAGCGCCATCCGGGTTCAGCCTGTCGGTCCACAGGTCCAGAAACACCGACGCCTCGCCTTCGGGCCATCCGGTTTCGGCGTTCAAAGGCCAGCGCATGACCTGCCGCGTCTTTGTGTCGGCATAGTAGGCGCATGAACGATCCGGCGCGAAACAGATCGCGTTCGAGATGGTCACATCGGGAACAAGGCGGCGCAACTCGCCCTGCCAAAAGCGGTAAATCGAACCGGCACCCGGCTCGGCCCGCTTGCCCATGGTGCCGATCCAGAACCCACCCCACGGGTCCGCGCGCCCGTCATTCGACCGGGTGATCGGGTTGTCGGCCTCCAGCGCCACCACCAGATCCTTGCGCCCCGTGGTCAGGGAAAACCGCCACAGCCCGGTTTCGGACGCGATCAGCAACGTATCGTGATCCACCCAACCCGCGGCTGAGACATGTTCGGAAAAGTCCCAACATTTCTGTTCGCCTGCTTCCTGGGTCATCAGACGCTTGTTCAGGATATCAAACCAGAATAGCTGTTGCCGTTCGGGATGCCACAACGGGCCTTCGCCCAATTCGCAGGGGCGGTTGTCGAAAACGGCGCTCATCCCACGGCCTCGTCATAGGCGGCAACAATCCGGATGGCCCGTTCCGAGATTTCGGCGATGTCCATACCCGGCTTAAACAGGGCCGACCCAATGCCGAACCCGTCTGCGCCTGCGGCGAGCCACTGATCGAAATTCTCGGGCCCTGCACCGCCGACGGCAAAAACCAGTGTCCCTTGCGGCAGAACCGGGCGCAGCGCGGCCAGACCGGATGGTCCGGCGGTGACGCCCGGAAACAACTTTAGACCGGTGGCCCCGGCTTTCAAGGCGGCAAAAGCTTCGGTCGGCGTGTATACACCCGGCCAGCTTTGCAGGTTTAGCGCAATCGTGCGCGCAATCACCTCGGCGTCGAAGTTCGGTGACACAATCAGTTTCCCACCGGCCTGTGCGACATCCTCTACCTGTTGAACGGTCAACACCGTCCCCGCACCTATTAACGCCTGCTCTCCGAAGGCAGCGGCCAATCGGGCGATGCTGTCCAGCGGGTCGGGTGAGTTCAGCGGCACCTCGATCCGGTCGATGCCCGCATCGATGATGACACGTCCGACGGTTTCAGCCTCCGATGGCTTCAACCCGCGCAGAATGGCGATGATCGGGCGGCTCATGCGGTTTCCTTCGTCAGCGTGCGGGCCAGTGCCAGACCGGCCAGAGTGGAGAGCGTGGCATCCGCCGTCTCGACGAATGCGCCCTGTTGCTGCAGGGCTTGCGCATAGATCTTCGAAACCTCGTCCGCGCCGATAATAGCCAGTTGCTGGCCCAGCCAATAAGGCCGGGTCGCAGCCAGTTCGGCCCCGATCAACAGGCCGGACAGACGCGCCCGGGCGATGGACTTGTCCTGCCCTTGCAACAGGTCCGCTGCGCGCAGACCAAACAAACGGCCCGCCAGATTTTCCGGTTTTGACAAGGTGTCTGCCACAGCCTCGGCAAAGGCCGTTTCATCCCAACCTTCGCCGACCGAATGTTTCAGAACCGATTGCCCGCACAGCAGGTCAAACATCTCGCCCGTCATGAAGGTGCGGAAGCTGATCACTTCGCCCGCGCTGACCTGCACCCATTTGGTATGGGTGCCGGGCAGGCACAGCACACCGTCCCAGTTCTGGTGCCCGGCCAGAAATCCGGCGATCTGGGTTTCTTCGCCCCGCATCACATCTGGCGGCGTCGCTTGTTTCAGACCCGGCACGATAAAGGCCCGGATACGCGGATCGGTGCCGGGAACACGAACCGGCGCATTTGGTACGGGGGCCGAGGGCACAGCGGCATAAGGCGCTTCGGCCCAGCCTTGCCGCGCGCCAACCATGCCACAGGCGACGACATCGACGGGCGCATCGCCCAGCCAATCTTGCACCAGCGCCAGCAGCGCAGATTGAAACGCGCCCGGCGCAACTCGGGCCATGCCCAGATCACTCTGCGCCTGATCCAGCACCGTGTCGCCCTGCATGGCCCAGGCCCGTAAGTGAGAGGTTCCCCAATCGACAGCAATCCATTCGGTCTTCATCGCGTCACCCCGATACCACTACGCCGCCGTCAACGGCCATGCACTGCCCGGTCATGGCGCGGCTGGCCTGAGACGCCAGAAACAGGGTCGGTGCGATCATGTCCTCGGGCGTCAAGTGTTCTTTCAGGCATTGGCGATCCATATGGGCGGCCAGATCTTCGGGCGTGGCCCACATATCCAGTTGTTTCTGTGTCAGCACCCAGCCCGGGGCCAAGGCGTTGACGCGGATGTTCTGCGGCCCCAACTCGCGCGCCAAGGACCGCGTCATGCCGGTGATCCCGGCATTCGAGGTCGTGTAGATCGGATAGCCCGCATTGCCCATCATGTAACTGATCGAGCTGAAATTGACGATGGCACCGCCCTTATCCTGCATTTGCCGCGCGGCTTCCTGACAGGCGAAGTAATAGGCCTTGAGGTTGACCTCGATCATCCAGTCCCAGAAATCGGTTGTGGTTTCTTCCAGCGCGTGGCGTTTGTCATTGGCCGCGTTGTTGATCAGCACATTCAGGGGTCCCTGCGCCTCGGCGGCTTTTTGCATGGTGGCGTGCAACAATTCGGTGTCGGTCATGTCGCCCTGCATGAACAGCGGGGCGCGACCGTGTTTATCACGCATTTCTTCGACAAAAGCGCTGGCGTCCGAGCGGCCGATGAAGGCAACGTTCGCCCCTTGCGCCAGGAACCCGTCGGTCAGGGCTGCACCGACGCCCGAGCCGCCGCCGGTGATGTAGACAGACGCCCCGTTCAGGTCGTGGAATGTGGCGGATTGGGTCATCAATGGCTCTCTCTGGTCACAAGGCGGGTATCCTTGCCGACAAGGAAATCAAGGTCTGCGCCCTGATCGGCTTGCAGCACGTGGTCGATATAGAGTTTTGCATAGCCGCGGGTGTAGTGCGGGTCGTCCGGTTGCCATGCCGCGCGGCGAGCGTCCAGTTCCTTTTCATCGACCAGAAGTTCCAGTTCGCCCTTACTGGTCGAAACGCGGATACGGTCGCCGGTTTTGACCAGCGCCAGAGTGCCACCCGCCTGCGCCTCGGGGCTGACATGCAGGATCACAGTGCCATAGGCGGTGCCCGACATGCGCGCGTCCGAAATGCGGATCATGTCGCGCACGCCCTCTTTCACCAGCTTGGCCGGGATCGGCATGTTGCCGACTTCGGGCATACCGGGATAGCCCTTGGGGCCGCAGCCTTTGAGCACGAGAATGGTCTCGGGCGTTACCGGCAGATCGTCGCGGTCGATATTGGCTTTCAGGTCTTCGATGTTTTCGAAAACGTAAGCTTCGGCTTCAGTTTCCAGTAACTCATCTGTCGCCGCGGAAGGCTTTACGATTGCTCCGTTCGGCGCGAGGTTGCCACGCAGAACGCGTAGGCCAGCGGCGGGTTTCACCGGATCGTTGAACGGTCGAATGACGTCTGTGTTGAAACACTCGGCCCCTTCGTAATGGGCCGAGATGTCTTTGTTCAGCACCGTCTTGGCCGGACGCAGGAAGGGTTTGAGTTCGCTCAACACGACCGGCACGCCGCCTGCGTAACAGAAATCCTCCATCAGGTATTTGCCCGAGGGCATACAGTTCACCAGCAGGGGGATTTCGGACCCGATCTCAAAGTCTTTCAACGTCAGATCGACGCCGACACGACCCGCCAACGCGAGCAGGTGAACCACCGCGTTGGTGGAACCTCCAACGGCTGCGTTGGCGAGGATGGCGTTTTCAAACGCCTCTTTGCTCAGAATGTCGGATGGTTTGAGGTCTTCATCCACCATCTCGACAATCCGCTTGCCGGTCAGATGCGCCAGCGCCATGCGGCGGGCGTCAACTGCGGGCAGGGCGGCATTGGTGGGCAGGGACATGCCCATCGCCTCGACCAGCGACGCCATAGTCGAAGCCGTGCCCATGGTCATGCAAACCCCGGCGCTGCGCGACATGCCGGATTCGGCGTTCATGAAATCTTGCAGCGTCATCTCTCCGGCGCGCACGGCCTCAGAGAATTTCCAGACATCGGTGCCCGAGCCGATATCCTGACCGCGATACTTGCCGTTCAGCATCGGGCCGGAACTGACCACGATTGAGGGCAGATCAACTGACGCAGCGCCCATCAACTGCCCCGGTGTGGTCTTGTCACAGCCGCCCAGCAGGACAACGCCGTCGATGCCATAGGCGCGGATCGACTCTTCTACATCCATGGCCAGCAGATTGCGGAACAGCATAGCCGTGGGTTTCATCTGAGTCTCGCCCAGAGACATGACGGGGAACTCGACAGGGAAGCCTCCGGCCTCCCACACACCGCGTTTCACGCCTTCGGCCAGATCGCGCAGACCCGAATTGCACGGCGTTAGTTCCGACCAGGTGTTGCAGATGCCAATGATGGGCCGCCCGTCAAAGGCGTGATCGGGAAAACCCTGGTTTTTCATCCATGAGCGGTGGATGAACCCATCCTTGTCGAGTTTACCGTACCAATGTTGTGAGCGGCGTTTTGTCATTCTGGTTTGCTTCTTCGTGGCTCGGGTTGGAAGTGAGTATTTGAAAAAAGATGAAGATCACGCTGCCTTGGCCGGGCGGCACCAATCGGGCAGCCAGTCCGCATGTGCCGTCAAAAGGTCCGTGACAAGGCTGCGGATCTGACGCAGGTCCAGCTCTGCGGCGGTGTGCGGGTCCATCACGGCGGCGTGGTATATATATTCCGGGTTCTGATCGACCAGCGCGCGAACCGTCAGTTCCTGCACGTTGATCTGGCTGCGCATCAGCGCGATCAGTTGCGGCGGGATGTCGGTAACGACCGAGGGCTGAACGCCGTTGCTGTCCACCAGACAGGGGGTCTCGACCGCAGCGCCAAGGGGCAGTTGCGGGATTTGGCCAGTGTTGGGCAGGTTGCCATAAGCCACATAGGGCGTGTCGGTGACGATAGCGTTCATGAGATCGGCGGCGAATTCATGGCTGCGGGTGACAGTGATGTCACGGCCATCGGTCAGCGTCTTGGCCTGCTCTTTCCAGTTGGCGACCTGTTCAATGCAGCGGGTGGGGTATTCGTCCAGCGGGATCGAGAATTGCTCGATCAGATCCGAGCGCCCGTCCTTGATGAACCACGGAACGTATTCGGCCAGATGTTCCGAGCTTTCGGTGCAGAAATAGCCAAGATGGTCCATAACCTCATAACGCACCTTGTTGGGACAACGCGGCATCAGCAATGGCGGTTTGGGCAGGCGACCGCTGGCATAGCCTTGCCGCAGCGCGGGGTAAAGGTCGCGGCCTTGATGTTCCAGTTTCAGGAAAAAAGCGACGTGATTGACGCCCGCAACCTTGTAGCGGAATTCGTCCTTGGGCAGGTCCAGATCATGGGCCAGTTCCTCGACCGTGTTCTGGACCGAGTGGCACAGGCCCACCTGTTTAAGCGCCGGGAATTGTTCCGCCAGCGCCCATGTGTTGATCGCCATCGGATTGACGTATTGCAGCAGCGTCGCGTTGGGGCAAAGCTGCATCATATCTCGCGCCACGTCCCACAGAACTGGAACCGTGCGGAGCCCGCGCATGATGCCACCGACTCCCAGCGTGTCGGCAATGGTCTGGCGCAGGCCGTATTGTTTGGGAATCTCGAAATCGGTGACCGTGCAGGGCTCATACCCGCCGATCTGGAAGGCGGTTATGACAAAGTCGGCCCCGTCCAGCGCGGCGCGGCGGTCAATATGCGTTGAAACGGTTGCGCCCGTACCGACCGAGCCGATCATCGCGCGGGCCACCGCTTCGCTTTCTGCCAGACGTTCGGGATTGATATCCATCAGCGCAAAGTGGCTGTCGGCCAGCGCAGGGGTCAGCAGCGCGTCGCCCACGATGTTCTGCATGAAGATCGTTGAGCCCGCTCCGACAAAGGCGATTTTGGTCATTTTGCAAACCTTTGGTTTGACGTTATTTTACGGCACCGAGGGTCAGGCCCGCGATGAAGTGTTTCTGCATCAGGAAGAACATGGCCACCGGCGGCAGAGCCGCGACGATGGAACCGGCACTCATCAATTGATAGGCGGCGCGGAATTGCGCGTTGAAACTGGTGATACCTGCGGTGACAGGCTGGCTTTCGGCACCCTGGGTCAGGACCACGGCCCAAAAATAGTCGTTCCAGATAAAGGTGAAAATTAGCACGCTGAGCGCCGCGATCGCGGGCTTCATCAGTGGCAGAACCACGTACCAGAAGATGCGCCATTCGCTGATACCCTCGACCCGCGCAGCCTCGATCAGTTCAAAAGGCAGGGCGCGGATGAAATTGCGCATGAACAGGGTACAGAATCCGGTCTGGAAGGCGATGTGGAACAAGACCAGCCCGGTTTTGGTGTTGTAGAGACCTAATTCCAGCGTCAGGTCGCGTACGGGAACCATCAGAATCTGGAACGGCACGAAATTGCCCGCGACAAACATGAAGAAGATCCAGAGGTTCGATTTGAACTTGTATATCCCCAGCGCGAACCCGGTCATGCAGCTAAGCGCGACACATCCGATCACCGTTGGGATGGTGATCAGGAAAGAGTTCATCAGATAGCGCGGCATGTCCGAGTTGAAGAAGACCTGGCCGTAGTTGAACGCGCCTTCAAAGCTCGACGGCATGCCCCAATAGTTCGCATTGGTAAAATCCGCAGCGGGTTTGACCGAGAACAAGGCGACCGCCAGCAGAGGGCCAAGCCACAGCAGAAGGGCGACTGGCAACATGGCCTGATAGGTGATCTGCGCCGCGCGCGGTTGTTTTTCTATGGGTTTGGGAAACATCTCAGTGCCCCCTTTCTTCGCGATACATCGACCACAGGAAGTAGGCGATGAAGCAGAGCATGATCAGGAACAGGATCACCGCGATGGCAGCGCCGTATCCCATGCGGAAGCCGTATTCGGACAGGGCGACCTCGAACATATAATAGGCCAACACGCGGGACGACCCGAACGGCCCCCCTTGGGTCATGATCGAAATCAGGTCGAACGACCGCAGTGCTCCGATGATAGTGACGACGAAGGCGATAAAGGTGGCCGGGCGCAGTTGCGGCAGGATGATGTGCCACAGCATCCGCGCGCCCTTTGCGCCGTCCAGCCGTCCGGCCTCGATCTGTTCGGGGTCCACGGCGTTCAGCCCGGTCAGGTAGAGGATCATGCAGTACGCGGTCTGCGGCCAAAGGCCCGCGAAGATGATGCCGTAGGTGACGAACCTCTCATCGCCCAGCACGTTGAGCGGGCCCATGCCAAAGAAGCCAAGAAACTCGTTCAGCAGACCAAAGGTCGGATCATAGAACCATGTGAAAACGAGGCCGACGACGACCTGTGAAATGACAAACGGGAAGAAGAACAGGGACTTATACAGGCGGATGCCCCAGACTGTTTGGTTCAGGAACAGCGCAATGAACAGGCCCGCCGGGATTGCCAGCAAGTAAAGGAGCAGCCAGATCAGGTTGTTTTTCAGCGAGATATAGAACGCATCCCGATCAACCCATTCCCAGTAGAGGTCCTCGTAGTTGCGGAAGCCCACATATTCCGCCGCGCCCAGCCCGTCCCATTCATAAAGCGACAGGTTGAAGGACTGGAAAACCGGGATGATCACATAGACCATAAAGAACAGCAGACCCGGGGCCAGAAACAGCCACGGCGCGATACGCTGTTGGTTGCGGTGGAACCAGCTTTCCTGTTCTGGGGCGTCTGCGGCAATGGTCATGGCGGCATTCCGGCTGAGGGGTGGCGGGCTGAAGCCCGCCCTACATTTGCAGTTTGGCGTAGGCCGGGCTTCAGCCCGGCCCTGTCCGTTTAGTTGTCGTAGATGCGCTGACGTGCGCGCTCCAGCTTGGCCAGGATACGATCAGCATTTTCCGGCTTGACCATGAATTCCTGGAAGCCTTCCATCGACACCTTTGCCATTTCGGCAGGCGCGTCACGATCCCAGAACTGGGCAACGCCGCCCGGACTGTTCGACGACAGCATGGTAAAGCCCTGCTGCAGGAACTTGTCGTCATCCACCGAGGACTGGGCGTTCACGGGAAGCTGACCAAGGTTCGCACCGTTGTTGATCTCGGTCTGTTCATCCGCCGAAACCACAAAGCGCAGGAATTCACGCGCGGCTTCCTTGTTCGACGCATTGGCCGGGATGTGGAACGTGTCGGTTGGCGCATCTTCGGCCAGTTCGACATCGGGGTTGATGGCAACAAACTGGTAGAAGTCCAGTTGATCGTCCGTCAGACCTGCCTCGCGCAGCGGAGCCACGGCGAAGTTACCCATCAGATAAGCAGCGGCTTCGCCATTGACCATGAAGGGCAGGGCCTCTTGCCAGCTATAGGTCTGGTGGTTGTCGATGAACGCGCCCATGTCGATCAGCTGCTTCCAGTTGGCGAAGGTCTGTTTGACCCGGTCGTCCTCCCAGCTGATTTCGCCATTGGCGAGCTGGTTGTGGAAGTCGAAGCCGTTGGTGCGCATGTTCAGGTAGTCGAACCAGCCACCGGCGGTCCACAGGAACTTGGTGCCGATGGTATAGCAGGCACGACCGGAATCGACGATCTTCTGGCAGTTGGCCAGTTCTTCTTCCCAGGTGGTCGGCTCGCTCAGGCCCAGTTCGTCAAAGATGTCTTTGCGATAGTAAACGCCCCACTGGTAGTAGGTATAGGGCACGCCCCACTGCTTGCCGTCGATGGTCATCGCGCCCTTGGTCGAGGCCAGATTGTCGGCAATCTCAGGTTCGGCCCACAGGTCGGACACATCTTCGAACAGACCTGCCTCGACATAAGGCTTCATCCGGTTGGCCGCGTACCAGGTGGCCACATCAGGCGTATCCGCCGTCAGGAAGTTGCGGATCTGGGTCTTGTAGGCTTCGCGGTCGATCACGGTGGTCTCGATCTCCAGCCCCGGGTGCTGCTCTCCGAACCGCTCGATCATCGCTTCCATCGTCGCGCGCGGCGCCGGGTTCGATGTATCGAGGAAGATTCGCAGTTCACCGGTCAACTCGGCCGCAACAGGCGCGGCAAGTGCCACACTGGCCGCCAAAGCAGCCGCAGTGCGCTTGAACATGGAATGCATGGTTTCCTCCCTTAAGCTTCCATTTTGTAGTTCCAAATATTGAAACCTAGTTTTATATATTGAAAACTACACATCGACTCGGCTAGTCTTGTCAAGACCCTGATGAGGATGGCGGCGGTCAAACGGAGGAGAACAGGCACCCGTGGCTGGTGACGGAACAATAGGCAAAGCATGTGATGTGCTGGATCAGGTGGCGTCGTTCGGGCGCCCCGTGCGGTTTGCGGAATTGCTGGACCGTAGCACCTTTCCCAAGGCGACACTGTATCGGTTTCTGCAAACCCTGACCAATCAGGGCATGCTGTCTTATGAGCCCGAACGTCAGACGTATACACCCGGTTTGCGGCTGGTGCGGTTGGCACATGCGGCCTGGACCCAAAGCTCTCTGGCCCCGATTGCGCGGCCGTTTTTGGATGCGCTCAGCCAGGAAACGGGCGAGACGGTGCATCTGGCCCAGCTTGATTCCAGTCAGGTCCTGTATGTCGACAAGCGCAATGCCGCGCAGCCGGTCGAGATGTATTCGCAGGCTGGCAAGGTTGGACCGGCCTATTGCACAGGTGTTGGCAAGGCGATGATGGCCTTTCTGGACGACGAGGCGCTGAACAAGGCGGTGTCGCAGCAAAGCTATCACCGTTTCACGGACAAAACGCTTGCGTCCGAGCAGGCGCTGCGGGCTGATCTAGACCTGATCCGCCAGCGCGGTTTCGCCGTGGATGACGAAGAACACGAGCCCGGCATTATCTGTATCGCTTGCCCGATTCTGACCTCGGGCGGGCGGATGCTGGGTGCGATTTCCGTGACCGGTTCAACAGATCGAATGAATTTTGAGCAATTGGAAGCCTGGGTTCCCCGGGTTCGGCGCGTTGCCGAACAGATCGGGGCCGAGGCGCAGGCGTGGCGGTTCCCCGAAACCCGCCGGAATGCCTATAGCGATAGGATGCAAGGGACATGACAGGTGTAACTCTGAACCAGGCGATCAAGCGGTATGGCCAAACTCAGGTCATTCACGGCATTGATCTGCAGATCGAAGATGGCGAATTCTGCGTGTTCGTCGGCCCCTCGGGCTGTGGCAAGTCCACGCTGTTACGGATGATCGCTGGGCTTGAGGAAACATCCGAAGGCCAAATCCATATCGGCGCGCGCGAGGTGACCCATATGGACCCGGCCAAGCGCGGCGTGGCAATGGTGTTTCAGACCTACGCGCTCTATCCGCATATGACTGTCGCCGAGAATATGGGGTTTGGTCTGCGCATGAACGGCGTGGCCAAGGGTGAGATCGACAAGAAGGTTCAGGAAGCCTCGAACATCCTGAAACTGGATCAATACCTGAAACGCAAGCCCAAGGCCCTGTCCGGCGGGCAGCGTCAGCGCGTTGCCATCGGTCGTGCGATCGTGCGCGGCCCCGAGGTGTTTCTGTTTGACGAACCGCTGTCGAACCTCGACGCCGAATTGCGGGTCGAAATGCGGGTCGAAATCGCCCGTCTGCATCAGGAAATCGGCGCGACGATGATCTACGTAACCCACGATCAGGTCGAGGCGATGACAATGGCGGACAAGATCGTCGTTCTGCGCGATGGCCGGATCGAGCAGGTGGGTGCCCCCATGGATCTGTACCGCGATCCTGATAACCGCTTTGTTGCCGGTTTCATCGGCTCACCCGCAATGAACTTCCTGGAATGCGACTATGCCGACGGCCATGTCACGCACCCCGCACTTAGCCAGCCCTTGCCGGTTTCCGCCTCGGTTCCTGCTGGTCTGTCCAAGGTCACCTTGGGCATGCGCCCGGAACACATCCAGATCGACCGCTCTGCCGAAACCTGCACGGTTGATCTGACCGAAGCACTGGGTGGGGTGTCGTACTCCTATCTGCTGACACCCAATGGCGACAAACTGATCGTCGAGGAACGCGACGACCAGCGCAGCACAACGGGCGAGCGCATCGGCATCTCGGTCCAGCCCGAACGTGCGATGGTGTTTGATCCTGAGACAGGTCAGCGGTTTCGGTAAGCGGCGGGCGCGTCGCTTGCATCTTACATCCTTCGTGACCTGATCCTACCACCCGTGGCAAAACGCGCGCCCATGGGTGATTGATTCCAATCCAAACCTCATTTATGGGAGGCTCTGTCAAAACAGAGTCACCCAGGGGCGATAGTATTGGTCTGCCCCTACCGCGCCACGCTGATGTGGCCCCAACTCTTGGATCGCACGCCCCGAAAGGCTTAAAAAAGGTAAAAGAATATGGCAGATAAATCGAACTTCGACATATTGTATACCATTGTAGACGAAGCGCCTGAACTGGCCAGCGCGTCGTTTCTGCCCATCATTCGCAAGTTCGCCTCGGCGGCGGGTGTCAGTGTTGGCACCAAGGATATTTCGCTGGCAGGCCGTATTCTGGCAACCTTCCCGGAAAACCTGACAGACGCGCAGCGCATCACCGATGATTTGGCCGCTCTGGGTGAGTTGGTGAAGACACCGGATGCCAATGTGATCAAGCTGCCGAACATCTCGGCCTCGGTGCCCCAGCTTGTGGCGGCCATCGAGGAACTGCAGTCGCAGGGCTATGACATTCCGAACTACCCCGAAGAACCCTCGACCGATGAGGAAAAGGCGATCCGCGCGCGGTATGACGCGATTAAAGGCTCGGCTGTGAACCCGGTTCTGCGTGAAGGCAACAGTGACCGCCGCGCGGCGCGGGCGGTGAAGAACTATGCCCAGAAGAACCCGCATTCGATGGGTGAGTGGTCGTCGGACAGCAAAACCAAAGTGTCGTCGATGCCGGGTAACGATTTCTACGCAAACGAGAAATCGGCGACCATTACTGCGGCACAAGCCGGTGATGCCAAGATCGAGTTCGTGGGAAAAGACGACAGCGTGACCGTTCTGAAAGACGGCTGGCCGCTGGCTGAGGGCACCGTGGCCGACGCGTCGTTCATGTCGGTCAAGGCGCTGTCTGCGTTCCTGGCAGACGCGATCGAGGACACCAAGACAGACGGCACCATGTTCTCGCTACATATGAAGGCCACGATGATGAAGGTCAGCGACCCGATCATCTTTGGTTATGCGGTCAAGGCGTGGCTGGCCCCGGTGTTCGAAAAATTCGGTGCCGAGCTGGACGCACTGGGCGTGAACCCCAACTCGGGTCTGGGCGACCTGTTGGAGCGTGTTCAAGGCAATGCCGACATCATGGCCGCCATTGACGCGATCAAGGGCGACCGCCCGTCCATGTATATGGTCGACAGCGACAAAGGCATCACAAACCTGCACGTTCCGTCGGACGTGATCATCGACGCCTCGATGCCCGCCGTGATCCGCGCAGGCGGCAAGGGCTGGGACGAGACCGGTGCCAAGGGCGACACCAATTGCGTGATCCCCGACCGCTGCTATGCGTCGGTTTACGATGAATCCATCAAGTTCTTCAAAACCAACGGCGCGCTGAACCCGGCCACTGCCGGTGCGGTCGCAAACGTCGGCCTGATGGCACAGAAGGCCGAGGAATATGGCTCGCACCCGACCACATTCCAGGCCCCTGCTGATGGCACCATCCGCATCGTTCTGGCCAATGGCGAGACGCTGCATTCGCATGAGGTCGAACAGGGCGACATCTGGCGGTCCTGCACCGTCAAGAAGGCCCCCATCGAGAACTGGATCCAACTGGCGATGGATCGTCAGCGCCTGACGGGGTCCGAGGCGATTTTCTGGCTGGACGCCAACCGCGCCCATGACGCCGAGCTGATCAAATACGTGACACCAGTGCTGGAAGCTGCAGGCGTAGCGGACAAGTTCCAGATCATGGCCCCGCGCGAGGCGACCCGCCAGTCGTTGGAAACCATCACGGCAGGCAATGACTCGATTGCCATCACCGGCAACGTGCTGCGCGACTACCTGACCGACCTGTTCCCGATCCTGGAACTGGGCACCTCGGCCAAGATGCTGTCCATCGTCAAGCTGATGAATGGCGGCGGTCTGTTCGAAACCGGCGCGGGGGGTTCGGCCCCGAAACACGTGCAGCAGCTGGTTGAGGAAAACCACCTGCGCTGGGATTCGATGGGTGAGTTCTGCGCGCTGGGTGAATCCCTGAACTTCCTGGCCGACAACAAGGGCAACGCCAAGGCGGGTGTACTGGGTGCCGCAGCCGAGGCCGCGACGCAGGGCATTCTGGACAACAACCGCTCGCCCAGCCGCAAGGTCGGCCAGCCCGACAACCGCGACAGCCACTATTGGTTCGCGCGCTACTGGGCCGAAGCACTGTCCGCGCAGTCGGACGATGCGGAACTGGCGGCAGAGTTCGCACCCGTCGCGGCAGACCTGGCAGCGAAGGAAGAGCAAATCCTTAGCGAATTGGCCAGCGCGCAAGGTGCAGCGGCTGACCTGGGCGGTTACTACCATACCGATCCGACAAAAACCGCTGCGGTGATGCGCCCCAGCGCAACACTCAACGCGATCATAGGCTAAACCAAAGCCGACCGGATAACCGTGCTTCGGCCCGGTCACTGATCGAGCAAAACCAAAAAGGGCGGGCCTTTATCGGCCTGCCCTTTGTTTTTCGTTTCCAAATTAATTAAGGTTTAAGGAAAAAGCACAACTCAAGGTTCAGTTTGGCAACACTCACGCAGCCGTTGAAAAAGCTTGAACGACTTGTCTTGCATTTCAGGAATGCGTGCAGATTATCAGAGACTTAACGCCCATGCGCCTCGGTCGCTGGGCCAAGGGCAGAGTTTCTACATGAACGGGAGCAATCATTTGGACAGCGTTGGGCGTGGCGAACGGTTAGGCCGGATTCTGTGCTTGATCCCGGCTTTGTACTTTTTTGCCACGGCGGCTTACGCTCTGGTCAACTTCGCCGAATACGCCGCCGGCACCGCGCGGTTGCTGCGCTATGTTCTGATTCCGGCTGCATTGGGCCTGTTTTTGGTGCTTGCTGCAGTGTTCACACGACGCGACACACGGCTGATGGTCGGGATTTGCATGTCCACCTTGTTGGCGACGCTATTTCTGTTCGAAGGCTATATCAGCGTCAAATCTCTACAAGGCGAATTGGGGTCGGTCGGCATTGTGAAGGACGATGTTGATCTGGCACCGTATCTGCAAAACCTGCCGCCCGCTGCGACGTTGAAAAGCGTCAATAACGCAGTCGAACTGAAACAGTTGAGCAAGGCGGTTTTGGCACCGCAGCCCAAGAACCAGATGTTTCTGTGTTCGCTGGATGGCCAGCCGGTCACGTATGAGCCCGACAGGTTAGGGTTCCGGAATCCCGACTCTGTCTATGATGGCGACATTGAGGTTTTGGTGCTGGGGGACTCGTTTGTTGAGGGGTTCTGCCTGCAAGACGGTGAACACCTTGCGGACCAGTTGCGCGCCTATTCCCCCAACTTGTTGAATCTGGGGCACCGCAGCGCCGGGCCCTTGTTCGAACTGGCGGTCTTGGGGCGCTATGGCCCGGCCTTTGAGCCGGATTTGACGATAATGGTGTTCTTTGCAGGCAATGACTGGCGAAACCTGAACCGCGAACTGACAATGCCGTGGCTTGCACAAGCTCTGGAAGACGGGGTGGATTTCGGGCCTGTCGCCAAATCGGATCAACAGATTGCAACGCTGACAGATCAGATTGATCAACAGTGGGGCAGCATGGACTTGTCCCTGAGCCACTATTTCCAATCCAGACGTGTTGTTCGAAACTTCCTCGCCTTGCAAAAAACGGCCAAGCTGTTGGGGCTTCACTACCCGCAGGCGGTCGCGCCACAACCCGAGTACAAGGATATTCTCAGCCTCGCTGAGGACATAGTGGCGCAATGGGGGGGCGAGCTTGTTATCGTCTTCGTGCCCCCGGTCGACCGTTTTAGTGGTTTGATTTCGCAGGACTTCCTGCACGACCCGCTCAGAGACTTGGTTCAAAGCGCCGCCGACGAGGTTGGGCTGGCGGTGATCGACCTGACAGATCAGTTTGAAGCGCATCCCAGGCCCAAGGATTTGTACGCGTCAGACGCGCATTTCAGCCCGGCCGGGGCGTCGCTGGCGGCCGAGGCCATCGCAGCAGGATTGCAACAAAGGGGGTTTATGAACTGAGCCGTTGGTGACGGTGCTGCTTATGGAAGCGCACATAACGCTTTAAGTATTTGTAATTAATTGTCAATTTATAGCCGATGTGAGTTCAAATAGGTGATGCTGACGATCAAAGTAGATTCGAAATGATTGAAGCTATTCCTTCAACAATAATCTGGAAACCGCACTTTCCGTCACAAACCAGTGGCAATCCAAGACTTCGCAGGCTCATTCTTTAGAATTGTGAACTACATCATTGTTCCGTTGTTTGATTTGTAGCAGGTATTTTTAATGAAAGTTGTTCATGTGATTACGGGCACCAATGTTGGGGGTGCCCAAATTATGTTGCAAAGATATTTAGCGGCGTTGGGATCTGACGCCCGCGATCATTCGGTGGTCTCGTTGATGGGTGACGGTGTTATTGCAGAGCCGATCCGCTCTTTGGGGGTCAATGTCACTTCGCTGAATTTGCGGGAAGGGCAGGTGACGCCGGGCTCGCTGGTGAACCTGCGCCGTGCGGTCAGGGAACTCGCTCCGGACGTCGTGCATGGATGGATGTATCACGGATGCATGGCGGCCTGGGCCGCAATTGCCGGGCGCATCACTTCGAAACCCGGGCTTGTCTGGGCGGTGCACCATTCCTTGCAGGACATTCAGAACGAGAAACGCTCAAACCGCATTCTGATACGCGCGCTGGCCAAACTGTCAGGCTTCGCCGGGCAGATTACCTATTGTTCGGACGTATCGCGCAAACAGCACGAGGCTATTGGGTTCTCGGGCGCGAATTCGGCGCTTATCCCCAATGCGATCGACACCAATATGTTTCGCCCGGACGATGCGGCGCGCAAGCGGCTTGAGGATCTGTGCGGCGTGAATGACGGCAGGTTTTTTGTCGGCAATTTTGCCCGCAGCCATCCGATGAAGGATCATGTTTCGATGGTCAGGGCAACGGCAAAGCTGCTTGAATCCGGCTACGATGTGCATGCGGTGATCTTTGGGCAGGGCACCACGACAAGCCCTGCGGTGGCCGAGGCCAACGCTTTGGGCATCAGCGATAGGGTCAGCGCCTTCGAAGGCCGACCCGATGTGGAAAAACTGGTGCCGGGTCTCGATATTTTTCTGCTGTCCTCAGCCTGGGGCGAAGCCTTCCCACTGGCGGTGGCCGAGGCAATGGCATGCCAGGTTCCCTGCGTCGTAACGGATGTGGGTGACAGCGGCTTTCTTGTCGGCAACTCCGGGCTTGTCGTTCCACCGGCTGATCCGGACGCTCAGGCCGGGGCCGTGGCGCAACTTCTGGATGCGGGACCGGACAAGCGCGCGGAGTTGGGCCAACTGGCCCGTGAAAGAATTAAGTCGGAATTTTCTGCCGAGAGG
Organism: Ruegeria sp. AP12; assembly: GCF_056540025.1. NCBI lineage: Bacteria > Pseudomonadati > Pseudomonadota > Alphaproteobacteria > Rhodobacterales > Roseobacteraceae > Ruegeria > Ruegeria sp. AP12. Next base: position 107,118 of record NZ_JBQFVZ010000005.1, on the reverse strand, counting down.
TATATACAGTTGCACGAGGTTGCCTATCTTAAGGCGATGTATGTTAAGGCGTCGAGCAATAGTGGTTTGTCGAAGTCTGCCTAGGTTTGTGTGAACTCAGGCTGGCGGGCTCGGTTTTTCGGCAAATGCACGTTCGAGCCCCGGAAGTTTTAAGAGTGAGTGTACCGCTATTGCGGTAAAAGGGTTTGAATATGACGGTTCAAGAGAGAATTGAACATACAGTTGTGTCGCAAAGTGAAGGTCGCGTCGGATTAGATGGCGTTTCGCACATTGTGCGAAGACATATGCCAATGATGCTGGCCATTGTTGCGGTGGTCGTCGGGATTACATTCCTGGCGGTTCGCCTGCTCGAGCCACGCTACCGCACAGTTTCAACCGTTGTCATGACGATGCTCGAGACCCGGGTCAGCGCGACCGAGGTTGAACTGGAAACCTTTGAACTGACCCGCGCGGTTATCGAAACCGAGATGGATATTCTGCGGTCCCGCGAGTTTGCGGCGGATGTGGCCGAAGCAATGTCATTGTTCAATGATCCGACCTTTGTGCCATATGCAGACCCTGGAACGCCCGGCTCAACAGCAGATCGCAGAGAAAAGGTCATCGACAAAACGCTGGGGTCCTACAAGGTGGTTCGCCGGGGCGAAAGCCTGGCCATCGAGATTATCGCAACATCCAACGACCCGCTTCTGGCCGCCAAATTCTCGAACACCGTTGCCGAGACCTATATCCTGCGCTCAAAGCTGAAGCGGACCGAGCTGATTTCGGATTCCATCACCTTCCTGCGGACGCGGGTCAGTGAATTGGGCGAAGAACTCTCGCAATCCGAACTGCAACTGGCGGCGTTCATTCGGCAAAACAAACTGGATGATTTGACCCTGCCTGACAGGTTGCGTGCCGAGAACGACCGTCTGTCTTCGATCTATGATGCCGTCAAGGACGACGAGGCGCTGAAAGACGAATCCGACCGTGTGGCGAAGGAACTGGCCGAGATTCAGGTCGCCCTGCATGAGCGCACACGCTCGGAACTGGCCTTGATGCGGATGGAACGGTCGATTGAACTGCTGCGCCTCAGGTATCAGAACTCAATCGAAAAGCTGAATGAGCTTGAGACACAGTTGGAGTTTGCCGGTCAAGGCGCGCGTCAGGTCTCATTCGCGCGCATTCCTGTTGAGCCGTATTGGCCAAACCCGCGTGTTGCGGTTGCGGTCAGCGGTGTTGCCGGTCTGGCCTTGGCCTTTATCGCAGCGCTGTTACTGGAAGGCCTGAACTACCGTCTTTGGAGCGAACGCCAGACCGCCCGAATTTCCGGCCTTGCGAATTTTGGGTTCCTGCCAAGCATCAAGGAACGCACATTTTTCAGTCGCGAGAATACGTCATCCTGGTTCCTTGAGGGCGACGCGACCCCGTCCTTCTTTCAGGCGCTGCGCGGGTTCCTGACGCTTTGGTTCAATCTGGTCACGGATGGCAAGATCGTCATGATCACATCCGGCCTTCCCGGCGAAGGCAAATCCACCGTCGCCGTTTCCATCGCTGCGGCCGCTGCAAAAGAGCAGATGAAAGTTCTGGTCCTTGATCTGGACAACCACAAAAGAGGCGCGACCAAGCTTGTTGGATCGGATGCCAAACCCGCCAGCGCCGCGGATGTTTTGGCGGATAAAGTTGTGCCTCAGCCGGTTGTCGTCAACGGCGAGACTGCGTTCCACCTTCTGTCGCTGCACATGCTGGACGATCAGTCGCCGGCCAATGCAAAAAGCACGCTCAAGCGCCTGAACACCAAGCTGCGCAAGCATTTCGATCTGGTAATCGTGGACACTCCGCCAACTCTGATCGTGCATGATGCGTGCCGGTTGGGCGACCTTGTCGACAAAACCCTGATCGTTGTGCGTTGGGGCAATACCAGCGAGGCCGTCCTGCGCGACACCGTGGACAAGCTGGAGCGTAACGGAATTGACGTCACGGGAACAATTATCAACGACGTGAACACCCGCAAGCACAGGAGATATGGTTATGGCGGTGGCGCCGACTATTATTCCTACAATAAGTCAGGCTACTACTAAGCTGATTGCGCGCGCGTCGACCGTCATTGCCCTGAGCGTTGCTTTGTTTTTGGCGCAAGATGTCGCGGCAGAGTCTGCCTTTCCGGGTGCCGTAGGCTATGGCGCTGGTGCTGTCGGCTGGAAGGGCGGCAGTGTTCTGACTGTGACCAACCTGAACGACAGTGGTCCGGGGTCGCTTCGGGATTGTGCCGAAGGCAACGGCCCCCCACGCATATGTGTCTTTGCGGTTAGCGGGACTATCGACCTGACGAACGCAATTTGGGTTGGACCAAACACCTATATCGCCGGACAGACTGCCCCCGGGGATGGCATACAGCTGCGGATTGTCGAAGGGAAAGTCGGCACGCTGATATTGAAGAACGTGAACGATGTCGTGGTGCGCTTTCTGAAAGCGCGTCCCGGGGTCACGGATGAACAGTCATCGGTTGTGGATGCGGTAACGGTAGAAAACGGTCAGCGCGTCTATCTTGGCAACCTGTCCCTGGCGTTCGCCTCGGACGAGACGGTCAACATTCACGTATCGAACGCGACCGCGCAGGACATAACACTGGCGGACAGTATTGTTGCGCTTAGCCTGGATCGTTCGAACCATCCCAAGGGGCGTCACTCCAAAGGGGCGCTGATCTGCTCGGACGAAGGTCCCACGAATGCGTGCGGCCGGATCTCGTTGATCCGAAATCTGTTTGCGCATCACCGTGACCGGCAGCCGGACATCAAGGCAACTGATATTGGCCCGGTCGAGGTCATCAACAACGTTTTCTACAATCCAATCAGCCAGTTTGGCGAGTTCTACGACCTGCTGGGCGACGCTGCTGTCGCCTATATCGGGAATGTCGCCCTGACCGGCCCCGATACCATCCGCAAAACGCCCGAAGCCGTTCAGGTGTTCGAGTGGGAGGATGACTATGCCGTTGCCCTTTGGGCCGAGGGCAACATTGCAGGCACGCCCGACGGCTGCCGCGCGCGCCGGTTCGAGGTTTTGGACGTGGTCGCCATGCAGCAACAGGTTCCTCCCGGAAGCTGGCCTTTGACGACAGATCCCCTCCCGGCCGCCGAAGCGCTTGAAACGGTGCTGAGCCGTTCAGGGGATCGGATCGAAGGGCACCGCGAACCGGATAAGCTGGATGGGGCTATCATCGGGGATGTTCAAAACTGCACCGGTCAGATCATCGACAAGGTCGAGCAAGTTGGCGGCTGGCCCGATATTGCGTCTGCCAATCCGGTCGCCGACAGCGATCTGGACGGTTTGCCCGATGCTTGGGAAGAAACCCGCGATGGGCTGGATCCCAACCGCATTGATGATCCGTGGGCTTTGGATCCGCAAACGGGGTTGAGCCATGTTGAAACATGGCTTGCCATCATGGCCGGAGACCTGTCTTGACTGCGCGCCTGTCATCCGGGCTTCGCGATGAGCCGTTGAAAAAGCGCCTTCTGCGCAATCTCAAGTGGATTTTCTCGGCACAGGTTGCGGTTGCTCTGCTTGGAATGGTCTATCTTGCCTTTGGCGCGCGCGCATTGGGTGCGGCGGGGCTGGGGCTGATTGCTGTTCTGGAGGCCTACAGCCGAATTATGGCCAGATTGCTGCATCTGGAGCCGTGGCAGGCCGTCATTCGACATGCCAGTACGGCGCTGGAAAACGATGAGGTGGATCGCTTCGGACGGTTGATCGGCCTGTCCGTGCTCGTGGACTTGGCTGGCGGAGTGCTAGCGGCCACCGTGGCATTTCTTCTCGCGCCCATTTTGGCACCATTGCTTGGACTGGAAGACACCTATTTCTGGCTGTTGCCGGTCGGGGCGGCAGCCTGTGTCCTGTCGCTGCGGGCGACAGGTATTTCACTGCTTCGCATCTATGACCGCTTTGACATTCTGGCCAAACTGGACAGTGCAACAGCGGCGTTTCGGGCGTTTCTGGCAATCATGGCCTGGGTATTGGACTTGGGTCTTGTGGGGTTTGCCGCGATTTTCGTTCTCATAAGTCTGCTGGACGGCACATTGGCCTATCTGGTGGGCCTGACCCAGATGCGAAAACGCGGACATCGGTTGCAGTTTGGCGGTATCCGGGAAACGCTGGCCGAGAATCCGGGATTCCTGCGGTTCATGTGGAACAGCAACCTCTCGGTCATTTTACGCCAAACCTCGCAACGGTTGGACGTCATTATTCTTGCCGCAATGGTTCCGGCAACTGCGGTTGGCTACTACCATATCGCGCGGCGCTGCGGAGATGCGGCACTGCGACTGGGTCGCCCGCTCAGCCAAACGATCTACCCGGAATTCACGCGGCTTTCGGCACGCGGACAAGTCGCGAAGCTGGGGAAAATCCTGCGCAACATAAGCGCCGGATTTGCGGTGGTGCTGGTGCTGGTGCTGACACCGGTCATCTGGCAGCTGGATAAGATCATACTGGCGTTCTTCGGGCCGGAATTCGGCCCTGCAGTTCCTGTTGTTGCAATTCAGGCTGTGGCCGTTGGGTTCTATCTGTTTGGCTGCATCGTCAACCCCGCGCTGCTGAGCCTGGAACAGGACCGCGCGATGGTCAGGATCGGTGCCCTAATTACCGGGCTGTTTTTTGTCCTGATATACCCGATGGTCACAACTTTCGGGGTAGCCGGGGCTGCTGCGTCGCACTTGATTTGTAACGCCATTTGGTTGGTTTTGTGTAGTATCGTGTTGAAACGGGCTGTCAGTGCAGCCGTCAACAAGGGGGTGCCTCGTGAAAGCTGACGCTTTGCACCAACCCGTCAAACCGGCTCAACACAGCGGTTTTCAGGTGCCGGATGTCTTCGGTTTCAGACGCGCCGGTTTGACAGGGCTGGAAGGGTTCTTTCTGTTCCTTGTGGTTGCTTTGGCACCCATCAATTACCTGCGCTTGCAAGCGGTCTATTTCACAGCCTCTGACGCCTGCGCGGTGATCGCCGTTATTGTTCTGGTGTCTCAGCAACGTCTGCCTCTCAACTACTTTGGCCGCGCCAGTGGCATGTGGTATCTGTCCTTTTTCCTTTTCGCCGGGGGGCTGACTATAAGCTCGCTGGTAAACGGCAATCCGGTCGAACTGGTCACCGTGGTATCGCAGTATTTCTTTTCGCTGATGCTGCTACCCTTGTTGCTGGGGGCACGAAGCTACCCGCAGGTGATCGCATTGCTGCGGGTGCTGATCGTGTCCATCACCTTTGTGATGGTATTCGGCGCCTATATCGTTCACTTCGTCGAAGACGCGGGGCCGCGCCTGCTGTCTTACAACGGCAGGATGCGATCTCTGATCGAGCGTGAAAACGAATGTGCCACACTGGCCGCGATCGCGATCATCCTTACGTTGGGCTTGTACTATCTGAAAGAAATCAAGGCCATCTGGTTGGTCATATGTCTGCCGGCGCTCTATTACGGGGTCATTCTGACCGGATCGAACAGTGGCCTGCTGATCAGCACGCTTGGCACCATCATCATCGTTTTCCTATGCGGAACGAGGCGCAGCATTGTGATCACCCTGGTCGGGTTCCTGATCGCCCTGTTCTCGATGCTTGAATTTGGCCAGTATTTCCTGCCCGAAGTGTTTCAGGACCGGGTCCTTGGCGCGTTGGTTGATGGCGACATCAGCGAAGCCGGCACATTCGATGGCCGGTATTTCTTGATCCAAGAGGCATTGCATGTCGCGCAGGATACTCTGTTCCTAGGGCTGGGTGCCGAACAATACCGTACCGTCAGCGACCATGGCGCACCGGTTCACAGCATGTATCTTCTTGCGTTGACCGAGGGTGGGTTGATCTCGCTCCTCGGGCTTGTCGGCTTTATCCTGACAGGTATCTATCTTGCATGGCTGGCATTTGCATCCAACGGGTCCCGCAAGGTACCCGCGATCACACTGACCATCCTGATGGTCTACAGCGTCATGCTGAACATGTTTCCGGCCTTTTATCCCCGGTTCTGGAATGTTCCTCTGATCCTTGCACTATCGCTAAGCGCATCGTGCATGGCCGAGTTCAGAACCGGTCTGGCCAATCACCAAAACAATACTGCAACACCGCGTACCGGGAGGATCACGCATTGAAATTCATAAGACTTATTTTGTGCTGCGCCCTGATGTCGATGGGCTACGTCCCGGCAGTTGCGCATGCTGAAAGCTATGAGCTTCTTGAACATGACCGCCTGTTGCTGCGCGCGATGCGCTGGGATCCTGTCGTGTCGTCATTTGTTCAATGGGACGGGGTCTCGGGCGAATACAAAATCGGCCCGGACGGAACCCTGATGGTGCCGCTGGCGGGACAGATTCAAGCCAGTGGGAACACGCTGGAGTCCTTGTCCAAACTGATCGAAACGCGTTTGCGGCGGCAGGTGGGACTTGCTGAACCGCCACATGTCGCGATTGAGGTGATCGACCATCTGCCCGTCTATGTTCTGGGCGATGTCACGGCCCCCGGTGCCTATCCGTTCCGGCCCGGTTTGACGGCACAGCAGGCTTTGGCCCTGGCTGGCGGCCCCTTGCGACCGCCATTGCAGCTGGGGTCCGGGAATGACTTCCAAACACTCAGCCTGGGCGGCGAAATCCGTTTGCTGACCACGCAAATCGCAGCTTTGGAAAACGAGCACGAGCGTCTTACGACCGATCTCGATGCCCTGTCTTCCGAGGATCAGGATGCAACCGCCGAGATCGGCGGGCTGGAAGGTCAAATCCTTGCGGCCACCCAGACGGCCCGCAGCGGGCAGGGAGTCAGCCTTCGCGAATTGCAGGAGGTTCAGGAGCAGCAGATCAAAAGCCTGGAAGAACAGCTGAAGCTGCGCGAAGAACAGATCGAGTTTACGCGGAAAGATCTGGAAAGCGTGAATGAACTGAAGGAACGGGGGCTGGCGGTCAATGCGCGGGTCACGGCGCTGAATATCTCGCTCAGCAACCTGATATCCGAGCGGCTCAATCTGGAGATTGCGCTGCTGAACGCCAAGCAACAGCTCAACCGCGCGCAACGGGACGAATTGGCTCTGGTAGATACGGCCAGATCACAGGCCCTGACCCGCCTCAATCAGGTTGAACAAGAATTGCTCACGTTGCGCACGCGGCTTGCGACGGCACAGACCCTACATAATGAGGTGGTCGCGGCGGGTCTTGCAACTGATGCCGAGCCGGTGGGCGAAACCGTTATTGAATACAGTGTAACCAGAGAATCCAAGCTGTTGTCCGACGCATTTGATGCTGTTGGCGCATTGCTTCCCGGCGACACATTGGTCGTTAGCCGGACCGTTATTTTATCACCAAACACTGAATAGTCAGGAATATTGTTATGCCAAATCCCATCCGGGTGTTTTTCCCCTATGTCGGCGGGGATCAGATCGGGGGCAGTCATATCTCATCGCTGAGCCTTGTGGCGGCCCTTGATCGCGCGCGGTTTGAGCCCATCATTGCCTTGCATCGCGAAGCCGGTGATCTGGGGGAATATATCTCGTCCCTTGGGCTGGATTATCAGTTGATCACCGAGCCCGGCATTATTGCACCGTCTTACAGCCGCTCGGACAGTGACGCCTCGCTGCCGAAATATCTAACCCGCTCGGTGCCCCGCTTTGTTCGAATTCTGAAACAGCTTAACATTGACATCGTCACCACAAATGACGGGCGCATGCATGCCAACTGGGCGCTTCCGGCGCGTTTGGCGGGGACCCGGTTTGTTTGGTATCACCGACAGGGCCCTGATGCCTCGGGCATCAACAAGATTGCGCCGATCTTTGCCAACAAGATCCTCTCGGTTTCCGAATTTGCCCGTCCCATTAAACCGATCCGGCCAATAGATGACCGGTTCGAAGTTGTGCGCAGCCCGTTCGATTTTTCCAGCGATCCGCCCGAACATTCGACCTGTCACGCAGCCTTGTGCACGGAATTGGGCCTGCCCGAGAATGCGGTCTTGCTGGGGTATTTTGGCCTGCTCAACACAAGAAAACGGCCAGATCACTTCGTCCGCGCAGTGGCAGAGATTTCTGCCGCCATTCCGGACCGCCCCGTGCACGGGGTGGTGTTTGGTCAGGAAGAGACAGCCGATATAGGTTTGGCAGACACATGCCGGGATTTGGCGCGCACTTTGGGCATTACCGAACAAATCCACCTGATGGGTCACAGGTCGCCCATTGCTGAGGCCATGGCAGGTGTCGACGCGCTGTTGGTCACGGCACTGGACGAACCCTTTGGCCGGACATTGATCGAAGCCATGCATCTGGGAACACCTGTTGTGGCGACCAACCATGGCGGCAATCCCGAGGCAATCGAAAACGGTCGCAGCGGGTTTTTGGTGGATCCCTATGACCCGTCCGCATTTGTTGACCCCGTACGACAGCTTCTGGAGTCGCCGGACCTGAAAAAGTCAGTGACGGCAGCGGCACGAGATAACGTGCACCAAAGCATGAGCCGCGATGTGCATGTCGCTCGGGTCAGTTCAATTTATGAAAGCATTGTTAAGCGAAGGGGCCTGATTAATGCCGCTTGAAAGACAAATGGATTTTCTGATCATCGGTGCCGCAAAATGCGCGACGACCTGGTTGCAGATGTCGCTGATGGAGACGGAGGAAATTTTCATGCCGGATCCGGAACTGCATTATTTCTCTCGTGAATACGAACGCGGGCCGGATTGGTATGGCAGTTATTTTGGGGCCACGGGCGGCGCTCAGCTGGTTGGTGAGAAATCGAACTCTTATATGACGGCACCCAAGGCGGCCGAGCGGATCAAACGCGATTGTCCGGGTGTGCGGCTGATCGTTCAGATGCGCGATCCTGTGCAACGTGCCTATTCGGACTATTGCATGCTGTTTCGTCGGGGTGAGGTGAATGACGACATCTACGCTCATCTGGACCCGGACCGCGCCGCCGATCAACGGTTTTTGAATGACGGGCTATATGCCTTCCACCTGCGGCGCTTTTACGAACTGTTTCCGGCAGATCACGTTTTGCTGCTGGCTTACGAAGACGTCCGGACCGCTGCGCAAGAGCAGCTGGCAAAGGTCAGCGGCCATATCGGATTTGCGGGTACGCTGAACCCTCCGCTACAAACGCGCGTGAAGGATAAGGAAATTCCCTTGGTTCCGCGCGGGTTGCGCCGGGTGCTTGGCCCGGTAAGGCCGTTGCTGGATCCTGTCCGAAATACCTGGCCGGTGCAGGCCGTGCGCAATGCCTTGGCGCGAAAGGTGGAATACCCCCCATTGCCGGCCGATCTGTCCCGGAAAATGGCAGAGTTTTTTGCCAAGGACGCTGATGAACTGAATGGATATATGCCGGGAATATCGCGGCAATGGACCAGCCTGCAGGAGTTTGTGAAAACCGACGAGCCAGCGGTTCGCTCCGGTTCCCCTGACCCTTCGGTTGCTTAACAGGCTCTACGCCTCGTTTGCCGCCATTTGGATCGACAGTCCTGATGGCGGCAAGCTTTCGTGTTCGCTCATCAGTCCCATTTTCCGCAGCAATATCGTGTTGACCCGCGCGACATCGAACTCATTTTCCGCCCGATGACGCGCCTCACGACCCATAGTCGCAATCAGGCCCTGGTCTTCGACAAAGCGCTGCATCGCGTCAGCAAGTTTCTGAGAGTTCCGCATCGGAACAATAAAGCCCGTTTGCCCGTCAGACACCGCATCTTCACAACCCGGCGCATCGGTAGTTATGACCGCACGCCCGGTTGACATCGCCTCGAGGATCGAACGCGGAATACCTTCGCGATACGCCGTCGGCAGCACAAAGACCGAGCAATCCCGCAGATAGGGGCGTACGTCATCCGTTTCCCCCAGATATTCAATATCTCCGTCCTTTTGCCATTGGGACAATTGCTCGGCACTGACCGAATTGGGGTTGTCGTCTAGCGGGCCCAAAAGCTGGCACCGCGCGTCCGGGTATTTCTGCCGCAGCATCCGGGCGGCCTCGACATATTCGAACACGCCTTTGTACCGCAGCAGGCGCGCAACCATTAGAAAGACGGGCGGGCCGCTGGGTGGTTCAGAATGCTGGTAATGTTCCAGATTGACGCCCGAGCCGGGAATCTGAAGCATGGGCACGTCAGCCGCGATCAGGCGTCGGGATCGAAACTCTGCCGCGTCGACAGAGTTGTAGACAAAAACCTCATCCACGTCTTTCAGTGAAATGCGGTACAGGGCGACGGACAGTTTGCGCAACAGATTTCGGAAGAACGATTGATCGTCTTCCGAGAACACATATCCAAGCCCGGTACACATCGCATAGTTTTGCGGCACACCGGTCAGCCGCGCGGCAAGCCCGCTAAAGATCATCGGTTTCATGGTGTACGAGACCACCATGTCCGGCCGTTCGTCCCGGCAGATCCGGATCAGGGACCGAAGCGACGACAGATCCTGAAACGGGTTCAACCCGGCTCGCGACAAAGGAAATTGTCGGAACTCAATTCCCAAATCGGCCAAGGTAGCTTCGGTCTTGGGGTGCCGTTCCGGGCCGCAGGCAATAACATCTGCGCGTTGGGACAGTTCCTTGAGAATGTCATAGCGGAAGTTGGTCAGCGACGTCGTCAGGCTGCCGACGAACACGATTTTGGGTTTTCTTGTATGTGAATGCGGGCCCACTGACGGATCACAACCCGAACCGGGCGAGAGGTTAGAAAAGTCACTCATCAACAAATGTTCACACTAAGATCTGACGTTAATTTGATGCTGGTTTAGGCTGTCTTTCATGTCAAGCGAACCAAGTATGGGGCCGAGTTCACAGTTAGGCGAACATCGCGAAAAAAGGCAGCGCACGAACAGATCGCAGCCCGCATCAAGCTTTTGGATCGCGTCGATTTCTTGTTCAAAAACAGAGCGATGGGAATATGACCCGAGCAGGCGAAAATCAGCTGAACTTGGATCAGTATCGATTTGACGGTTCACGCGATTGTTAAGTCTTCGGAGACAGCGCCGCGCCTTCTTCGGATTGTTGAAACGGTGCCGCCCGATTTGCGAACATTGTCCTGCTATTCCCACTTGGATGATTTAAGACTTGGCGTTTATGCTGCACGCAGGCAATTCTATTAGCCGTTGTGTAACGTATAGCGTTTGAAGTTGGGAAAGCCTTCGGTCGTCCCGGGTCTTTCAGTTTCATAGGAAGAGTAATGAGTCAGATTTGGCCAGTTTTTGATGAAGAACAGATCTCTGCGGTTGAACGGGTTCTGCGGTCCGGGCGCGTCAATGCGTGGACGGGACCGGATGTAAACGCCTTCGAGCAAGAGTATCGCGCCTACACCGGTTCATCCCATGCGATTGCCATGGCAAATGGCACCGTGACGTTGGACGCAGCCTTGCAGGTGCTTGACGTGCAGCCGGGCGACGAAGTCATTGTGACGCCCCGCAGCTTTATCGCCTCGGTCAGCACCGTGCTGATGGCCGGGGCCACACCGGTTTTTGCGGATGTGGACCGCGACACTCAGAACCTCTCACCCGAGACGATTGCAGCGGTGCTGACGGAAAAGACACGCGGCATCATATTGGTCCACCTTGCGGGTTGGCCCGCGGATATGCCCGCAATCATGGAGCTTGCGAAAGCTCACAACCTGTGGGTGATCGAGGATTGCGCGCAGGCGCATGGCGCGATGATCGAGGACCGTCACGTCGGAACATTCGGCACGTTTGGGTCTTTTTCCTTCTGTCAGGACAAGATCATTTCGACCGGGGGTGAAGGCGGTTTGCTGGTCACGGATGACGATGATCTGTGGTCCCGCGCCTGGAGCCATAAGGACCACGGCAAAAGCTATGATCAGGTCCATCGCAAGGACCATCCTCCCGGCTTCCGTTGGCTGCACAGTGCCGAACCGGGGACAAATTTGCGGATGACCGGAATGTCGGCGGCCATAGGCCGGGTGCAGCTGAAAAGGTTGGACGGCTGGCGCCAGCACAGGACGGAAAACGCAACGATTCTGGCAAACGCTTTGACGGCCTGTCCGGCGTTTCGTGTGCCGATGCCCCCGGAGGATCTGACGCATGCCTACTATCGGTTTTATGCGTTTGTCGAACCTCAGGCCCTGAGCGCCGGCTGGAGCCGCGACAGAATAATCGCGGAAGTGTCAGAGGCCGGGTTCCCCATATTCAGCGGAAGCTGTTCAGAGATTTACCGGGAAGGCGTTTTCGAAAGATACAACTTGACGCCTGACAAACCGCTACCGGTGGCGCAGGAACTGGGACAGACCAGTCTGGCGTTTCTGGTGGACCCGACCTGGTCGCCGGATCGAACCCACCAATTGGCGGAAACCGTGGTGAAGATCGGCAATGCGGCGTTACGGCAAAGCGTGAACGCTTAGGTCACGGACCGAACCAGAACAAACCCCTCGGCGGCGTGGCGATGTACGGTCGCGCCGCGCAAGGTCGCCAATGCTCTCAAACTGGCCACGGAACGCTCATGCGGTGGCTGTTTGACCTGACTGGCAAAGCACTGGAATGCATCAAGCTTGCGCTCCAGCGTGTCTGAAATGTCCACAAAAACGTTGGGAACAAAGGCCGGTGTCAGGTAGGGCGCGTTCCAGTTGGTTTCGGACAGCGTCTCATATGCTGCAATGGTCGCCGGATACGCGGATTGATACGGGCGACTTGCAACCAGGGTCGACAGGAACGTCAGTTGGTGATCCAGATGAATGTCACCCGGATGTGGCGCCAAAACAAGTGAAGGGTCGAGATTGCGAATGAGCTCTCCCAGCCCCGCATTCAATGCACCATGCGGATGTTCGGCCAGTTCTGCTGCAGGGAAGTCCATCCAGTGGGTCTCGGTCACGCCCAGCACATTATGGGCGGCGCGCGCCTCGGCCCTCACGCCAGCGATTTGTTCTTCGCTAAAACGGGGGGGTTGGCCCTTGGTTACGATGGCAACATGAACGGCGCGGCCTTCATCAGCTAGCCGGGCAATGGTGCCGCCCGCGCCCAGCACCTCGTCATCGGGGTGGGGGGCAACGACCAGAACGGGCCCTTGGTCTGCGGTTGAAAATCCGGGGAAACTCATACTTTAAATCCAAGTTTTGAATGAAGGGCAGGGGGTGTCTCGGCACCCGACCAGCCGGTTATGTCCAGACACTGACCATCGCCGCAATAGACGGTGAACACATGCCCATCGACAGCCTGAACCTGCCCGGGCAGGCCGATATAATACCCTTTAAGGGGTGAAAAGCGGGCCTCGGTAATGACCAGTTCAGTATCGTCCGAGCCATGCGTGAACGCCCCCGGGTAGGGGGGACCAACGGCCCGAATCAAACGATGGATCTCTGCGGCGGGTTGGGTCCAGTCGATCCGGCCATCTTCCGGACGACGACGGGCGCAGATACTGATCCCTGTTTCGGGCTGAGGGGCTGCCGGAACATCCCCTTCCTCTATTTGAGCCAACAGCTTTGGCAGCAACTCTGTCAGGGCTTGCAGGGCGCGGTCATAGAGCTCGCGCGCGGTGACCGTGTCCGGGTCCACGGCATACCGGGCCTGGGCTGCAATCGGGCCATCATCAGCCCCTTCACCCAACCAGAACAGCGAGGCACCAACATCGCGTTCCCCCAGCAAGACGGTCCAAGGAATGACACCCCGTCCCCGCAAACGCGGCAGCGCGGAGGGGTGAAAGCCCACGCACCCAATCTTGGCCAGAGCGCGAAATTCCGGCCCACAGAGCTGCGACCATCCGATCACCAGAATCAAATCGGGGTTCACCGCGCGGATCGCATTCAGGGTTCCGGCAGAATCGCTTTTGGCGGTGTAGTGAACCGGAATGTCATAGCGCTCGGCCACCGGGGTCAGGTCCGCGAAATCGGAATGCCGATGCGCCAGTTCGCGCGGCAGTGTCACCACCATTTCCGGAACAAAGCCGGTTGCGCAAATTGCTGACAAGGCGACGTGGGATCCTTCGACCGCACCAACAAAAACAGTTTTCATGCGGTCGTCTCCTTCAATTCAAAGGACGTACTGGCGTTGACCCAGGATTCGGCGGCCTGAATTCGATCAGGGCGGCGATGTTCGCCCCGGATCGCCACACGGATTGTTTCGGCCATGATCTGAAGGTCCAAACCAAAAGATCGGTGGGCGACATACCACAAATCAAGCTGCAGTTTTTCCTGATTGGACAGTGTTGTATTGCCGCTTACCTGCGCCCATCCGGTCAGCCCCGGTCTTTGGGTGCACCGCATCTGCCCGGCTTCGCCAAAGGCTTGGATCGTTTCCGGCAGCAACGGGCGCGGGCCCACAAGGGCCATATCGCCGCGCAGGATCATCAGCAGCTGCGGCGCCTCATCCAGCCGCAAGCGCCGCAACATGGCCGTCGCACGGGTTTGCCGCTCGCTGTCGGGCAGCAGATTACCTGCCGAGTCGCGGTCGTCTGTCATTGTCCTGAGTTTGTAGATGCTAAAAACCCCGCCCGACTTACCGGCGCGTGTTTGCTTGAAAAACAAGGGAAAGCCCAGATTCATCATAACGATCAGGCAGGCAATGACGAAGAACGGTGCAGCCAGCAAAGCAGCCAGAATGCAAACGAAGACTTCGAAAACTCTATTCACGACCAAGCTCACTGTTTCACTACGGCGGAACGCCTAAATAACTAGCACACGGATCAATTTAATTTAAACGTCGACCTTCACAGCGGTTTCGTCCAACAAAGTGACTCGAACTGCGTGTTACCTTGTCCGCAAAGTGGAAGGCCTTGCAAGGTTCTCGTGAATTCAAGGCGTGGAAATTTTCAGTCTGACCAGCGAAGCGTGAAAGACACTGAGTTCGCCCGAGGACATTACATCTTTCGCGAGAGACAATTAAGATATTGAAACGATATAATAAAATCACGGCCGCCGCAGCGAGAGAGTCCCGTAAACCTTTGGCTGCCGAGTCGCCCAGTGGCCTAATAAAGTGACACATGGCACCCCTGTTTCCGGAAAGGAAACGGACCCGGCCAAGCATCAAAACTGTTCTCGGCTTTTTTGAGCAAATCATATTCAAAAAACGCTCTTTGAATGACCAAAAATCAGACATAAAAATGTTCTTTACCAGTGTTTTACATCAAATTTTCGGGGTCAGACCCCCTCACGGGTCCTTGTGTGAAAAAATTACTTTTTGTTCCGCCTTGCCCTGTGGTAACGTCAGGGCATAGTTAGAACCAGAGATGGTTGTTTGTAAGCCGATTGTCGGCAGCTGCGAGTGAGATGGTTAATCAAGCCTGGGCGAGGTTTTTAGGGCGCACAGGTGGAGGGGGTAAGACAGTACGATTCATAAAATCGACCAGCTGGCGTTTAGTCGGTTGTTTTTTTTGAGTTCTATGTCTGCGGTGCGAAAATTGCGCCGATACCAATATCCGTCAAACCAGCAGTAAGAGGTGTGTAGCAGCGCGGGAGCGTTCGTATGAGTGACTTCGATTATGTTTCTTCCGGGGCTGGGTCTCAGGGAAATAAATTTAAGGAAAGTGGGGGATTGCTGTCGGGGTTCCAGTCTTGGCAGTCTCAAATCTTCAACGAGCTAAGAGCAAATCACCGGCTTGTCATCGGTGACCTTGTCGCGTCCGCATTTGCGGTGATTGTCGCGCTGAACCTGGCCGGTGGCGGGTCCATCGCTGAAAATCTGGTTCCGGCAACCGGACCGTTGGCCATTCTGTCATGTATTATTGGCTTGGTGGTTTTCCCCTTGGCCGGTGTCTACCGTCGTCATGCGCGCTCGACCTCGCTTCGGGATATTGTGTTGATCATGCGTGGCGCGGGGCTGGCAGCGTGCTGTCTTGCGGCGATCGGGTCGATCCTGACCGTCACGGCAAGCGTTCCGTTTGCGGTTTACGTCATTCAGTTTGGTGTCATGATCCTGTGCTTCAGCGCATTGCGGGTTGTCGCGCGCAGCCGCGAGCTGACACGGCAAAACGCCAGCCTGATGGCCCATTGCCAGGCGCAGACGAAAGTGCCGGTTCTTTTGGTCGGAACGGGCGCTGCGTGCGACTTGTTTGTTCGGTCCCTGCGCAACACCGACTCCAAATTCCAGCCGGTTGGCATTATCGATGACGCCCGCAACACACAGGGCCTGTATTTCCACGATGTGCAGATCATTGGCACCTTGCTGGACTCTGAGAAAGTCATCGAGAAACTCGAAACCTGGAACAATCTGCCCCGGCGCCTGTTTCTGACCGAGCCCGTGACGCATTTCGAAAGCGACGGCATTCGTCGGATCACACGTTGGTGCGAAGCCAACGGGATTTCCGTTTCGCGCGTTCCCGGTCTGGAAGATCACGACACCGGAAAGGGTCAGGATGTTGACCCCGAAGAAATCCTGGATCGTCCGCAAAAAGAAGTCGAACGGTCGATGCTGCGCGAGATGTTCAAGGGTCGCCGCGTTCTGGTGACGGGCGCGGGCGGATCGATTGGCAGCGAACTCAGCCGTCAGATCGCTTCGTTTGATCCGGCAGAGCTGGTCATGATCGATAACTGCGAATTCAACGCCTACTCGATCGACATGGATCTGTCGCAGAATTTCGCCGACGTTCCGCGCCGGATGTATGTCGCCAGCATTCGCGACAAAACCCGTGTGAACGCAATCTTCGAACGGCACCGCCCGGAACTGGTGTTTAACGCCGCCGCATTGAAACATGTGCCGATGGTCGAGTTGAACCCCTGCGAAGGTGTTCTGACGAACGTGATCGGCACGCGCAATGTGGCCGACGCAGCCCGCAATGTTGGCGCGATTGCCATGGTTCAGGTCTCGACTGACAAAGCGGTCAACACGACCAATGTCATGGGCGCGACGAAACGGGTGGCTGAATTCTATGTTCAGGCGCAGGACAGAATTACCAATGAGACGGAAGAACAATCCCGGTTCTTCTCGGTCCGATTTGGCAACGTTCTGGGGTCGTCCGGCTCGCTCATCCCGCTGTTCCAGCGGCAAATCTCGAACGGTGGACCGCTGACGGTCACGGACAAGCGCATGGAGAGATACTTCATGACCATCCGCGAAGCCGTGCAGTTGACTCTGGTCGCGGCTGCCAGTGGCCTGAAACAAGACACAAGCCATGGCGAGATCTTTGTTCTGGATATGGGTCGCCCGGTAAAAATCGTTGATCTGGCCGAGCGGATGATCCGTTTGGCAGGCCTGAAGCCGTATGAGGACATCGACATCAAGTTCATCGGTGCCCGTCCGGGTGAAAAACTGTTCGAAGAACTGTTTGACGCGTCCGAACAGCGCCATGACAGCGGTATTCCGGGTGTCGGTTCGGCGCGCCCGGAAGGTGTTCCGGCTGCGAGACTGCGGGCCATGATCCGCAAGCTGGAAGCGGCGGCAATCGAATGTGACGAGCTGACCGCCAAACGGCTTCTGAAAGAGCTTGTGCCAGGTTATGGCGTGAACGGGCTGCGCCCGATTGACGTCTCGGACCTGAAAAACAAGCCGGCCCGTGTATCTGTTGCACCTGCTGTCGCTGGTATGAAAGGGAAGGCTCCTCTGCCTCAAACTGGGGAATTTGCTACTACGGGCAGCTGATTGGCTGCCCGGTTTTTTGTTCTCGTCATAGTTTTGACGAATATTGGTTAAATGGTTTGAATACGTTGTTTAGTGATCGTAGCAAAACTGCAGGATCCTATCTGAGTCCAGTGGAGTCACCGCCGGAAATGCGATCCAGGCTCATACGGTTCTTGGGAAGCGGTGTGGTAAACACAGCGTTCGGGTACCTTGTGTTCGCCGCGCTGGTTGTTCTGAACGTCCCGGCCCAGCTTGCGCTATTGCTGCAGTTCACCCTGTGTGTCTTGTGGAATTTCCGCATTCACAAACGCTATGTCTTTGGTGTGCAGGGATATGGACGTCTTCCCTATTATGCCTCTTCTTATGTTCTGATATACTTTGTGAACGCAGTGCTGCTGCACTGGCTGATGCAAGCGGGACTTGACGCCTATCTGGCTCAGGCAATCGCGTTGGGTCCGATTGTGGTGATGTCCTACCTCTTGATCTCATGGGCGCTGCAGGTCCGAGCTTTCGGAGAAGACCCGTCATGAGCGATCTTCAATACGAGACCTCAGGTGCAAGGGTTGCCCCTTCACGGCTGAACGTTTGGCGTCTGCTGCTGAATCTGGTGACGATCTCGGGCTTGGTGTTTCTGCTGGTCTCAGTGTTTGGTCGTTTGATGAGCTACGGGCTGCGCCGGGACGAGCTGATGTTTGTCCCCCCAAGCAGCCTGATGCAGGATCAAAGCCTGTATTCCGATTTTTTCTACAACCATGTGCCGTACTCAGCCTGGTATTTTCTTGGGTTCAACACCCTGTTCGAAGGGTTTGGCCTTTTGGGTTCGGCTCGGTTCGGGGTGTTTGCCGCGTGGATGTTGCTGTTGGTCGCCACGGGATGGCTGACCTACCGTTTGACCAGATCAGGATTTCTGGCGACGTTTTCGCTGGTTGCTCTGCTCACTAGTGAATCGTTCCTGACCGAGGCCGGGATGGCCGCAACCAACAACCTTCTGCCGTTGCCCTTTGCGGTTTTGGGTATTGGGCTTTTTGTCTGCGAGACGCTGGAAACCGAACTCAGACCCTGGCGCTTGGTGTTGGCTGGTGTCCTGTTGTCGATTGCCGCAGGCATGAAGGTCAGTGCGGTGATGTTCATTCCGCCGATCGCAATCGCCGCGTTCTTCCTGCCCGCAGGTTTCACGTTCAGCGAACGTCTGAAACGCGTTGTTCTGCCGTTGTTGGTTGGCGGATTGCTGGGGGCTGTGCCGTTGTTTTGGTACCTGCTGTCCGATCCTCAACTGTTCATCGCGCATGTCCTGCAGTTTCACACAGGCCCCCATATCGCGTATTGGGAGGCCAACGCCGCGTCCGAGCCGGAATTGGCGCTTGGGTTGTCAAGCAAGCTTCAACTTGCCTATTCCGCATGGCTTTCGGGGTCATCCCTTGTCCTGACTTTGGTGCTGCTAACTTTGGTATTGATGGTGGCAAGCCTGAGGGTTTCCTCGGGGGCGCTGGCAAATTCCGGGATTGGACAGGCCATTGTTGTTCTGGCCATCATGTGCCTTACGGCGGTGTTTGCATTTGTACCGACGCCGGGCTTTCCGCAATATTATGTCCAGCCGATCGTGTGCATTCCGATCCTGTTGGCGCTGATTTACCGCCTTTTGCCCGCCGCCAGCCGTCAGCAAGTCGTTCCAATGATCAGGGCGGGCATCCTTGTGATGCTGGTGCTGGGATTGCCGCGTCTTGGGTTGGGGATGCTCGCGGCCACAAACCCAAGCAAATTTACACCCCAGAAATTCGTTGAAGGCGGAGCCGCCCTGCAACAAGCCATCGCGCAAAGCGGTCAACCCGAAGGGCCTGTGGCAACATTGGTGCCGCTATACCCGCTGGAAGCGGATCTGCCTGTCTATCCTGAATTCGCGACCGGTCCATTTGCGTATCGCATCGCGCAATTTACGCCAACCGAGTTGGCGCAGCACTACCAGATTGTTGGTGACGACCAGATTGAAGATTTGTTTAACGAAACCCCGCCTGCCGCTTTCGTTTTAGGATACGATTCAACGCTGGAAGCATCATTGTTGCAGTACGCGTTGACGAATGGGTACCAAAAGGCCGAAATCGCGGGTCTTGAGAATCGCTACGGCCAAGGTGTGGTATACTTGAAGCCGAAGGAGGCGGGTCAATGAGCGCGAAAGGCTCGATTCGTTTCCCACGAAGTGACGATGTAACCGACGCGTCGGGCATCCTTCTGGGTGGTTCTCGATTTTTTAAGTTGATTTTAACAAGGAAGGAAAAACGATGAAAACGGTGCTTCTGGCTGGTGGACTGGGCTCACGTCTGGCCGAAGAGACGGTTTCGATCCCGAAACCCATGGTCGAGGTGGGCGGTCGTCCTATCATCGCGCGGGTCATGGATATTTACAGTCATTTCGGCCACAAGGATTTTGTGGTTGCAGCGGGCTACAAAGCGTTGCTGCTGAAACAGTTTTTCGCAAATTACCATCTTATCGCAAACAACATCTCGGTCGCTCTGGATACCGGAGAGCTCAAGCTTGTGCCCTCGGCCCCCGGCGGCTGGAACGTGTCGGTTGTCGACACGGGTGCGCACACAATGACAAGCGGTCGAATTCGCCGACTGAAAGAGTGGCTGGACCCGAATGAGCCGTTCATGTGCACCTATTCCGACGGGCTGGGCAATATCGACATCAATGCGCTGATCGATTTCCACAAAAGCCACGGGAAACTGGCGACTGTGACGGCCGTTCAACCTCCGGCGCGTTTTGGCAACATCGAAATCAAAGGCGACCGGGTCGAGGCGTTCACCGAAAAGGTGCGCAAGCGCGATACCTGGATCAATGGCGGCTACTTTGTCTTCGAACCCGGCGTTCTGGACTACATGGTCGACGACAATGAACCGCTGGAAATGACGCCGCTGACCCAGATGGCCCGCGACGGAGAGTTGATGGCCTTCCGCCATGACGGGTTCTGGCATCCGATGGACACCATTCGCGACCGAAACACGCTGAACGCCTTGTGCGACGATGAACTGCCGCCCTGGATGAATTTCAGCGACGAGGGCGACGAAAGCTATCCTGCACTGGCGATTTGAGATCGGAACATGACGGACCAAGTCGATCCTCAGTTTGACGCCGCTTTTGCCGGGCGGCGGGTTCTTGTAACCGGGCATTCCGGTTTCAAGGGCGGGTGGATTTGTGCCTGGCTCAGAAAGCTGGGGGCAGACGTCGTCGGACTTTCCCTGCCGCCTGAGCCGGGGCCGGGGTTCTTTGACCTGTGCAAGGTCGACGGTTTCACCGACAGTCGGTTTGCCGACATTCGCGATGCGGCAGCGGTTGACAAGGCGCTTGCGGATGTGGATGCCGATCTGGTCATTCACATGGCCGCGCAACCTTTGGTTCGCCGGTCTTACCGAAGCCCGGCTGAGACATTTGCCACCAACGTCTCGGGCACGGCGCATGTTCTGGACGCCGCGCTGCGGATGAAATCCTTGCAGGCGGTTGTCGTTGTCACCAGTGACAAATGCTATGACAACAAGGAATGGGTCTGGGGGTATCGCGAAAACGATCCCATGGGCGGCAAAGACCCGTATAGCGCCTCCAAGGGCTGTACTGAGCTGTTGGCGCAGTCCTACGCACATTCCTTCTTTGCCGACCCAGACGGCCCGCGTCTGGCCACCGTGCGGGCGGGCAACGTGTTTGGCGGCGGGGACTGGAGCGAGGATCGTTTGATCCCCGACATCATCCGCGCCGCGGCAGAGAACAAGCCGGTTCATATTCGCAACCCCAACAGCATCAGACCCTGGCAACATGTGCTTGAGCCGTTGTCAGGCTATCTGGCCCTGGCGGCACGGCTGCTGGGGTCCGGTCAGGATTTTGCGGGCGCGTGGAACTTCGGGCCGGATGTATCCGGCACAGTGAATGTCCGTAGCCTGTCGCAGATAATGACCGAGACCTGGGGGGACGGCGCGCCCAAGTTTACCTTTGGCACCCCGCCGGATGATTTGCACGAAGCCGGGCTGCTTCGGCTGGATAGCACCAAGGCCCAGTCACAGTTGGGCTGGCGGCCACAACTGGACCTGTCCGAAGCCATTCGAATGACGGTTGAATGGTACAAGGCTCAGCTTTCGGGCGAGGATATGGCGCGTCTGACCGATGCGCAGATCGATCACTACAGCAATTTGATGTCGTCGCAGCGGTACGCGCAACCGCCGCTTGCGGCCCAGTAGCAGTTTTCTAAGGAGACGACTTTAATGAGAGTGAATTACGGGCAAACAGTGCATGGCCAGGAAGAGATCGATGCCGTGGTCGAGGTGCTGAAAACATCCACGCAAATGGGCCCCAAAGTGCGCGAGATGCAGCAGCAGGTCTCGGCCCTGTTTGCCAAGCGCCATGGTGTGATGGTCAATTCCGGATCATCGGCCAACTACCTCGCCGTGGAAATCCTTGACCTGCCGAAAGGCAGTGAGGTCATTACGCCTGCGCTGACATTTGCGACAACCGTGGCCCCATTGGTCCGACAGGGCCTGATCCCCGCATTTGTCGATGCGGCCCCAGGGACTTACAATATCGATGTGGATGCCATCGAACGGATGATCACGCCGAAAACCTCGGCCATGATGATCCCATCGTTGATTGGCAACCTGCCCGATTGGCGCCGTATCCGCGAACTGGCCGATGCCCATGGTCTGAAAGTGATCGAAGACAGCGCCGATACGCTGGGCGCGACAATTGATGGAACCAGCACGGGTGTCTATTCCGACGTCTCAACCACCAGCTTCTATGGCAGCCATGTCATCAACGGTGCGGGCAATGGCGGCATGCTGTGCGTCAATGATGACGATCTGGGCCGCAAAGCGCTGTTGCTGCGCTCATGGGGGCGTTCGTCGTCCTTGTTTGTGGAATCCGAGGCCATCGAGAACCGCTTCAACGTGATGCTGGACGGTATCGAGTATGATGCGAAATTCCTGTTTGAAGATCTCGGCTACAATCTGGAACCGTCCGAGATCAGCGCCGCCTTTGGCTTGGTTCAACTGGGCAAACTGGACAACAATATTCAGGTTCGCGAAAAGGCATTTGCCGCGCATCGGGCGTTCTTTGCCCAGTATGAAGACTGGTTCATCCTGCCCGAACAACTGCCGGGTTCGCGGACCGGTTGGTTGGCCTTCCCATTGACCCTGCGCGAAGGCGCGCCGTTCACGCGCCGCGAATTGCAGATTTATCTTGAGAAGTCGGACATCCAGACCCGCCCCGTCTTTACCGGCAACATCCTGCGACAACCGGCCATGAAGAATGTCACGTGCCAAACCAGCCCCGACGGCTATCCCGCCGCCGATGCGGTGATGCGTGGCGGTATCCTTCTGGCGTGCCACCACGGTCTGGACGACGCGCAGATTGCCTATATGCATGAAACCTTTAACAAATTCGCCGAAACGCATGGCGCAAGGAAGGTCCCTGCATGACCGACGTCAGAGAGACCCAGGTTTCTCCGGAGATCGCCGCGCCTGCTGAGGGTTCAGCAAAGGCGCAGGCGGCACCGAAAGGGCATGCCGCGTCGTTCAATATGACGGTGCATGCCTTTCGGGGCGTAACCTCGCTGATGGTGTTCATTGCCCATCTGGCCGGGGGGACCGCACTGAACGCTTATGCAGATGATCCTTCTGTTTTCGCGGGTCTCGAACACTATTGGAACTTCGGAACCAATGTAGTGTTTTTCTTCTTTATCATCAGCGGCTTCGTTATCCTTCCCAGCTCGATCAAATATTCGCCGGGCGGGTTCGCTGCGCGACGTCTGATTCGGATCTATCCGCTGTTCTTTGCCATGACGATGTTGTTCATCGTGTTGAACGCGGTCACCAACACGGCGCCGGAACTGAAGGACCCGTGGAAGATCTTTCTGGCCTTAACGTTCTTGACCAATTTCACCAATACCGGGCAACTGACCCCCAACGCCTGGAGCATTGTCTATGAGATGTGGTTCTACCTTCTGACCGGGCTGGTCATGGCATTTGCCATCCATCGCCCATCGAAGATCGGTCTGGCGCTGTCTGTACTGGCTGCGGTGGCCTTCACACTCTATTTCCCGGCGACGCTGTTCTTCCTTGGCGGCGTGATGATCCGGCTGCTTGCAGATCGGGGCATGCTTCCAACCGGCAAACTGGTTCCGGTTGGCGAGATACTGGCATTTGGTGGCGCGGTCTATTTCCTGCAACTTGGCAAGGTTCTCTATATCCCGTCAGATTTCGTCGATCCGAATGTGACACTGACCATCGTGTTCTCGGTCTTGTATTTCATGCTGGCCATATCACCGGGCAGCATCAGTGGCCGCGTTTTTTCCAGCAAATGGATCTTCTATCTGGGCACGATCAGCTACAGCATGTTCCTGACACACCCCTACGTGTACCTGCCAATGCGCATGGTCTTCGAAAAGATGGGGTGGTTCGGTTCGAACTTTCCGCTGTCGGTTTCGATTTTTATCCTGGTGACAATTCCGCTGGGCGTACTGGTCGCGCATCTGGCGCACATAACGGTCGAAACCTGGCTGTATCAGAAGGTGTTCAAGCAAAAGGTGTTTTGATCCGAAATCATCGGGTCGCATTCGCCGAAAAGGAGGAAAGGAAAAAGACACAGGCACAGATTGGTAATACGCCCCCAAGGCAACGCTGTGTTTGAACCATCTGCTAAGCAATTCTGTGACGCAGAACTTCCTGAGATACCGGTTGCCGGACACATAACCGCAAACGGTACGCAACCTAAAACAGATAGCTGTCGCGCTTTTTGCGCATATTGAATTGAAATGAAGGTAGTGTGATGAATATGCAGAGTGTACGTCCAACATCCCGCACAACGTGCCGGGCCTGTAAATCAGAAAATCTGATGCTGGTATTGCCGATGGGCAATCACCCTCCGGCCAATATGTTCGCCAAAACGCAGGACTTGTCGGAACCGCAACCCGCATTTCCGCTGAACACGCAGGCCTGTCTGGACTGTGGCCTGATACAGGTCGCCGACCAGGTTCCGGCTGATTTCTTCACCGATTACCTCTACGTGCCGTCTGGCGCGGCTACGATGCATACCCATTTCGCGGGGCTCGCCCAGGTGGCGGTTGATCGCGCGCAAGGCGGTTTGATCGTGGATATCGGCTGTAACGACGGGCTTATGCTGTCCCATGCAAACGGGCTGGGCGGCAAGTGTCTGGGGATCGATCCGGCGGCGAACCTTGCCAAAATCGCGAATGAGCGTGGCGTGCGGGTCCATGTTGATTTCTTTAACCCGGAAACAGCCAAGACTGTGCGCGAACAGGAAGGCCCTGCAAGCGTCATCACGACAACAAATACCTTTAACCATATCGACGACCTGCACGGTTTCACCGCCGGTGTCCTTGATCTTTTGACCGACGATGGTGTGTTCATCATCGAGGTGCCTTGGGGCAAGGCCATTCTGGAAACCAATGAATTTGACAACGTGTATCACGAGCACGTCTCGGAACTGAGCTTGTTGTCCATCGTCAAGCTGGGAGAAGCGGTGGGTCTGGACGTTGTCGACGTGACCAAACTGCCGGTCCACGGCGGTTCTATGCGAGTGTTCATGCAGCGCGCGACTTTGAACAAAACGCCTGCGCCCATCGTAGCCGAAATGCTGGCCGACGAAGCGGCGGCAGGCATGACCGACCGCGCCAGTTATGAAGAGTTCGCCGATCGTGTGCACGAGTTGCGTGACAGCCTGCTGAAAATTCTGGCTGATCTGAAAGCCGACGGCAAGACAGTCGCAGGCTACGGCGCACCGGCCAAAGGCAACACGTTGCTGAACTATTTCGACATCGGGGTTGAGACGCTTGATTTCCTTGTCGACCGCAACCCGCTGAAGCAGGGGCTGTATTCGCCCGGCAAGCTGATCCCGGTTCTGCCGCCCGAAGCGGTTTTTGAACGCAAGCCCGATTACCTGCTGGTACTGGCCTGGAACTTCTTTGACGAGATCCGCGAACAAATGGCCGAGTTCGAAGCCCAGGGCGGAAAATTCATCGTCCCGCTGCCAATGCCGGTTATTCTTCCCTGAGGATCCGGCGATGGCACGTGTCCTCATAACAGGCGCATCAGGGTTCATCGGATCGCACCTCACTCGGGCCTGTCTGGACCGGGGGGATGAGGTTGCGATCCTGACACGACCGGGATCATCGCTCGGTCGTCTCGGGACCGCTGTGTCAGACGTTGCGACATATCGCTGCGCCTATTCTGACGAGAACGCGCTGCGCGATTGCTTTCAGGATTTTGCTCCGGACACGGTGTTTCACACAGCGGCACGAACACGGTTTTCGAACGCGCCAGACCTTTCGGACCTGGATCAGAGCATCGACGAAAACCTCAAGAGTTTGACCCGTCTGATCAAGGCGGCCGCGACCTGTGCGTCGCCGCCTCGGGCCTTTGTCCGAACCGGTACCATCGCAGAATACGGTGATGTTCCCCTGCCTTTTGTAGAAACAGAGCGGGAACATCCCATAAACGCGTACGGAACATCTCTTTTAGCGGGCACAAAATACCTTGAGATGGCGGCACCCAGATTGCCCTTTGTCGCCGTAACCACACGTCTGGCTTTGACCTACGGGCCGGGACAATCCGAAGACTTTCTGATCCCTCAGGTTATTGAAAACCTGCTCTGCAACAGACCCGTTCACCTTCGGCGGCCCCATGACAGGCGGGATCTAATCCATGTGGATGACGTCGTTCAGGGCCTGATGGAAATCGCAGACGCCCCTGAAAAGGCGGGCCCGGTCATCAACCTGTGCACGGGCCATGCGCCCGAGATGTCAGAGGTGGTTCAGCATCTAAGAACTTTGGCCGGAGCCGGTGAAAGCATGCTAAAATGCGATGCACCGGTTGATGAGCCAAATGTCCTGTTGCCCGACGCAAGCCAGATGAAGGCGCGATATGGTTGGCAACCCGCGATTTCACTGTTGGACGGCCTGACACGCACTTTTCAATGGGCAAAGCAGTTTAAAGCATCATCAGCGACGGCGGGAGCGCGCGCATGACACTGGTATCCATTCTAATTCCGGCCTTGAATGAGGAAGACAACGTCAAAACGGCCTATGACCGGGTTGTCAACGTCTTCGACAATCTGCCCGATTACGAGCCCGAGATCATCTTCACCGACAACCATTCGACGGACCGCACCTTTGACATTCTGTCCGAGATCGCAGCCGAGGATCACCGGGTCCGTGTAATCCGCTTTGCCCGAAACATGGGGTATCAATCGTCGGTTCTGACTGCGTATCGGTCTGCCAACGGCGCATGTTCGATTCAGCTGGATTGCGACATGCAGGACCCGCCCGAATTGATCCCGATGATGTTGGACTTGTGGCGGCAGGGCAATCACGTCGTCTATGGCATTCGCCGCAGCCTGCCCGACGGTCCGATTGTGGCCGCGGCCCGGCGGGGTTTCTATGCGTTGATCGACATGATCAGCAATGACGATCTACCCAGAAACGCGGGTGAGTTCCGCCTGACGGATCGCCGCATTCTGGACGAACTGCGCCTTGTAGACGACCGCTCGCCCTATGTGCGCGGATTGATCAGCGGCATGGGATTTCAGCAGGTCGGGTTTGAATATGATCGCGATGCCCGGACCGCAGGCGAGTCAAAGTTTCCGTTCAAGGCAATGCTGTCGCTGGCCATTGACGGGTTGATCAACCATTCGCTGCTGCCGTTGCGACTGGCCTCGATGATCAGCCTGACCGTGGGCCTGATGACCTTTTTGCTGATGATGGGCTACATCATCGGGAAGCTGTTTTTCGGGCAGGATTGGCCCGGCGGCTTTGCGACGACAACGATCCTGTTGCTGTTGTCGATGACCCTGAACGCCATGTTCCTTGGGATCCTGGGCGAATATATCGGCCGGATCTTCCTTCAATCCAAAGACCTGAACCGTCCGTTGATCGAGAAAGAGGTGAACGCGCCCCATCCGTTACACACCATCCCGGACACCCAATCGCAACACGCAGATTTGCCAGATAGCGGAATAAGTGGCCGTCTGCACAACGCGGCCGAGTAACCCCCATGAAGTTGTTAATGGTTCAAGGCGGTTTTGGTGCAGGTGGGGCGGAAAAGAACATCGCGATGATCGCCGAGCATCGGTTGAGCCTTGGGGATGAGGTGCATATCGTCGGGATGGCAACCCCCGACAACAGTTCGTATTTCGACTACCCCGAGGCGACGAACCTGCATGTTATTCACCCCGGCGACGGATTCTCAAAGCTGGTGCAATTTCGGCGATTGCTTCATATCCGGCAGACTGTACGGCAGGTGCAACCCGATCTGATTATGTCGTTCCTGACCAAGATCAACGTGCTGACCCTGTTGGCAAACACGGGTTTGAACGTCCCCATTTTGGTGTCAGAGCGTAACAATCCGCAAGCGCAGCACGCCCATCCGATCTGGTTGAAAGGGTTCAATACGCTGGCCCGCTCGGCCACGGCCATCGTGATGCAAACCGAGCGCGCCCGTCAGGATTTACCTGACGCTCTGGCGAATCACACGCATGTCATTCCCAATCCTTGCGCACCTTTTTTGGATGTCACGTTGGGGGAGGGGGCCACAAATTTGGTCGCCGTGGGCCGGTTGGAATGGCAAAAGGGGTTTGACCTGTTGCTGGATGCCATGCCCGAAATCATCAGCCGGGTGCCTGACGCCAAATTGACGATTTTTGGTGATGGCCCAAAACGCGATGAGCTTGAGCGTCAGGTTCAACGGCTGGGTCTGACCGACCGTGTTCAATTGCCCGGATCAAGCGCGCGACCCGGCGCGTGGATGCAGGACGCAGATGTGCTGGTGTTCCCGTCGCGGTTCGAAGGGTTTCCCAATGTGGTTGCCGAGGCAACCGTTTCCGGCTTGCCGGTTGTGGCCTTCGATTGCGCCTACGGCCCGCGAGAGATTGTCCGGGACGGAGAGAACGGTATCCTCGTTGCTCCGGAGGACACTCCGGCGTTGGCGAACGCTGTGGCAGGGCTGCTGACGGACAATGAAAGCCTTGCGAAAATGCGGCAATCTGCGGTGGAAAACCGGTACTGGCTGAAACCCTCTCGGGTGCTGAGTGACTGGGATCAGGTGATCGATCAAATTGTTCCAAGCCACTCGATGTTTCAGGAAAACTCGATAACGTCCGGCAACTGATCGAAGTCAATGATCCTTACCTGCGCGGCATGGGCCTGGTCCGGTGGGTTGGGATCGTGAACGGCTCCGGCCCGCAAAACCTGCACCGTTTGCCATCCCATCGCGTTCGGCGTCACGAAGTCTTTGGCCGGATTATCCGCGACATAGACCATTTTTGACCCGCCGGGGGCCAGGCTTTCCATTTCTTCAAATGCGCGGGGATGCGGTTTTCCAAACCCCTCGGGCCAAGCACCGGTGGGGCGAATATGCGCGATATGCGTTTCCAACCCCAGCGCGGCGATCTTGTTGCGCTGCATCCGCGCCGGCCCATCGGTGATCAACCCCATCGGATGGCTTGCGGCATTCAGAAACCGTTCCACGTCCGGGCTAAGCTGAATTTTTGGAACGTGCAGCCGGTATTCCTGCACCAGTCGATCAATGAAGTCCGGACTATCCGGCAGCCCGAGCAAAGCGCAGGCGGTATTGAAGATTTTCCGCCTGTCTCCGGTTGTAAAGATATTCTGACAGGCAGGTCCAAATCCTGAAACGCCGTAATGTTCTGCGACCCAACGTTCGAGATGCGCAAACCCGCTGAACGCAAAATCGCGTTCAAGATACAGGGTATCGTCCAGATCAAAAACCAGCATCAATCGATATACACGGCGCTGTCATACCGCATCATGCGCACCCCGTCGCGCCAATCGTTATGGGGGGACGATGGCAATCCGCCCACCTCTTCCAGCAGCCATTGCGCAAACGGCGCGCCTGCATGGTCTGCCAGCGGGTATCCACCCCCAAAACGCGCGTTTATTTCGATGACGCATGGCCCCAGTTTCGGGTCGTCAATGATCTGAAAGCACGCCACCCCTCGCAGGTCGGGCAGCGCGTGCACAATCCCCTCGGCAATTTTGTGCAGGTCAGCGCGGCGTTCCGTGCGGCCCTTTTCGACCTCGCCCGCCCTGATCTGGATCCGTTTGTGCGGTATCACCGTTTGCAGGCGGCCTTCCTGATCGACAAACATGTTAATCGTGTATTCCGGTCCGCTCAGATTGTCCTGAAAGATCATGGGTTCGGGGAAAACGGCGGGAACTTCGTCTATCGAATTGAAAACCTGAAGCCCGCGGCTGGCGCTGCCACCGCTTGGTTTCGCGAATGCTGGCCAGGACACACCGTCTGGATTTTCAAGAACTCCCGCGTGATCCAATGTGCGCGGAACGGGCACTCCGGCCGCTGCCAGAACGGCAGAGGTTTGATGCTTGTCCCGAACAACCTCGATCACATTCGGGGGCGAGACATGGACATGCGCGCCTGCGGCGGCGAATTCGTCCAGCGCCACGGACAGGGGCAACAGTTCGGGATCGATCGTGGGGACCACCAAATCCACACCATGATCGCGCACGATCTGTAAAACAGCAGGGATGTAACCGGGATCGTCGGTTCTTGGCACTGCAAACGCCTGATCAGCCAAAGCGCAGGCGGCGCTTTCATCCGGGTTCAAATCACATGCAAGAATTTCGAGATCACATTCAAGGCGTTCGGCGGCCGCACGAAAGCAGTTAAGCAATCCAACGCGACGACCAGCGGAACAAAGAAGAAGTTTCAAGGCGCGACGAGCCATGTTTACCTATAAAATATCAAACAACTACGCAGACCTACAGTTACATGGTTAAGGTAATTCTGTGAACGCTCATCGCGCCGTTGAGGCGAATTATTTTGCCCCCGTGCGGTTGTGATCAACCGTCGAAACATCCCGCCACCCCGCCGGCATGTACCAAACCGGCCAATAGGCTTAGATAACCGCGAAACACAGTGCAGATCGGCCAAAGAACCGACTTAAATGCGCACATAAACAAGCACTTGACTAGAATTTTACCGTTTCTACGGGATTCCCCTAATTCTCGTGCAGGGTTTATCTGTGTAATTTGAAGACAACAAAGTTTTACAACCGGTGAGGCCGCAAGGCTAAATCACTCACTCGTTGAATGGCCAGCATTTGGGGTGCTGGCCATTTGCCTTTCCGGCACCAAAAACACTCATTCATGGCTTTTGTACACTTGCCTGCGCAGGACGGCACGCAAGATCGCTGGGCATTGGCTGTGACCATCCACTTGCACGATCGGAATGGCCTGGAATTCGGCGGGCACGACCGGGATTCCAAAACAAAAAAGGGCCGGTCACAGGACCGGCCCAGTGAGTTCAGCTGAACCGAGGGATCAGTTCGAAGCTGCGTTCAGTTTTTCGTTCTGCTCGCGCAGCGAGTCCGAAATGATCGCGTACCATTCGCCGGACTCGCGCATTTCGTTCAGACCCTTGTTCATCATCGCAATGTATTCGCGCGCGAACGGGTTGGTGCGGTGCGCCAGGAAGCTCATCGACGACAGGGTCGAAACATATGGGTTTTCAATGATGTCAGCCGAGGTCAGGCCCATGTCGTTCATGGTAGATGCAAACAGATCAACTTCGAACGCCGCCACATCCGCGGTGCCGGTCAGAACTGCATCCAGACATTCACGCGCAGAGCTGGGCTGAACGACGGTTGTGTTCTCACGGTTCAAGCCAACTTCTTCCAGAACAACCATGCTCCAACCCGCCATCCGGCAAATGGTGGACCCTTCAAGATCACTGAAATCCGTCGCGCTTGCATACTGGCTTTCGGGCAGAGTGAAGAAGCCTCCGACGACGTCGTAGACCGGAACAGACGCAACAAACTGGGTGCAGCGCGCCGTTGTTTCAGCCGACCATTCGTATGTGCGGTTTGTGCAATCCGGAACGGTCCAGGCGATCGAGATATCAAATGCCCCAAGCGGCAACAGGGTCTCCAGGTGCGAGCTCCAGTCGTCTACGAAGCTGACCGAATAATCGCGGCTGTTGCCAGCCCGCTGCAGGCTGGTGGTTGCCAGACGGGTCATGATGCCGCCGCCGCTCAGCGCCTCGGTTGTGAACGGCTCCCAGCCGTTACCGGCAACCATCTTAATCGGCGGGGCGTAGACGTTCGAACGCTTGACGCTGGCCGCGCGCTGTTCTTCCGCTGCGATGATTTCCTGCGCCGATTGGCCGTTTGGCAGGCTGCCATCTTCACAGGGCAGAGCAAGGACCAGGCCAGGCTCAAGCGCGTTGGGGTTGTTGATGATGTTACGGTTCGCGTTGAAGATCGGCTGATAGTTCGAGGTGCCATAGGCGGCAATCGCGATGGTCGCCATCGTGTCGCCGTCTGCAACGGTGTAGTTGGTGCAGGCCTCTTGTGCTGCGGCAGCACCGGCGCTGAGCGCGGTAACGGCGCCGGCCGACATTACAACTTTCTTCAGATTAAATTCAAACATGTCCACTTCCTCCAGACTATTCGTTTGTCAGGCCATTTGGGGCCTTAGCCATTTTCCATTTGATGCCGCAGTGCAGACGACACGATGTCGCGCCATTCGCCGGATTGCTGCATGATTGTCAGACCCTGATTCAGCGTCTCAAGGATCGCTTCCCCATCAGGATTATCTTTGTGGGTCATGACGTTAAGCGACTTGATCGCCGCAAGGTTGGGGTTTTCGATGATGCGATGCTCGTAGCCCAGCCGCGAGATTGCCTCGACTGCCAGATGGGCTTCGATTGCGACGATATCCGCGCGCCCTTCGATGACCGCGTGAAAACAGTCATCTGGCGAAACGGGACGCATCAGGCTGATGACCGGCTCGTACAGGCTGACCGCATCCATGTGCGACAGCGACCAGCCTTCGGGGCGGCAGATGGTCGTGCCCGCGAAATCGGAATAGGTCAGCGTTTGTTCGTAGCCCGATCCTTCAAGGGCAAAGAACGTATCCACAACTTCGTAGAACGGGTTCGAGAAATTGTAGGTCTCACAGCGTTCACGGTCGCTTTCAGACAGGGCTGCCGCCTCTTCGCAATTGGGGCGCGACCATGGGAAGGTTCCGTCAAAGGCCAGCGTTGGCATCAGCAGGTCCAGATGCGAGGACCAGTCGTTGACGAACTGAATTTTATACGCCTGCTCGGGCGCGGCGCGCAGCATCGCAGTTTCGACCAGACGGGTGTAAAGTCCACGGTTCGGCAATTCCTCGTCGGTGAACGGCGCGTAGTTGCCGCCTGTGATCAGCAGAATCTGCCTGTCGCGGATCTCGGGGAGGTCGTCCGACCGGGCCTCTCGGATCAACGCAGCACCTTCGGCGCGGGCCGCTTCAATCTCTTCCACCGCCGACGCTTTGGCCGCCGAAACGGCGTCTTCGCTGGCTTTCTTGGCTTCGGCCTCGGCCGCTGCAACGCGGGCTTCGGCATCGGCAATCGCCTTTGCGGCACGCTCTTCTGCGGCTTTCACCAATTCCGATGCCATTTCGGCGGCCAGACGTTCCGCCTCGGTTTCTGGCGGAGCAACCGCACGGCCGACTTCTTCGAGGCAGGGCAGGGTCAGAACGTCACCGACACGGATGATGTTGGGGTTGGACCCGATGACATCGCGGTTTGCATCGTAAATGATGCGGAAATCCTCGGTCGAATAGACCTGGATCGTCAGTTCCCGCAGGCTGTCGCCGCGCTGAATCTCGTAGGTCGAACATGCCTCTTGCGCCGAGGCCGCGCCGGTGGCGGCGGCAAGGGCAAGGCTTGATATGATTAGGTGCTTTCTCATGGGTCCTGTTGCTTTGCCTGTTAGGGTCGTGTCGGTTTCGCGATTGCGATTGTCAGGTTGTCCTGATCTGGATTGGCCTTGGCCAGAACGGCCCGCAGCAAGGCGTCCGCGATTTCCTGTGCCAAAGCGGTTTTGTGTTCGCGCAGAACAGCTTCGATTTCGCTGTCCGAGAGGGTCTGCAACCCGTCGCTGCCAAGGATCACAACATCGCCCGAGCTCAGCGTCAGCGGCGTTTCAGGGCAGTCAACCTTGGGGATCGCACCACCCATGACAACCGACGTCAGCTGATTGCGATCCGGATGGGACAGCGCCTGCGCTTCGGTCAGCTTCCCTTCGGCCACTTGCGCATCGATCACGGGGGCCATCGAATGGTCTTCGTTGACCTGTGTCAGAACACCTTCCCGAAACAGATAAAGCGGGCTGTCACCGATTGAAATCCAGTACATTCGCTGGTCGAGGAAAAGCGCCCCCAGCAGCGTTGACCCCATATTGAAGCCGCCGCCTTTTTCTTCGTTGTGGTTCGCAATCGCCGTGTTGGCCAGCATCGCAGCCAGGGGCAATGCATCAACCGCTGCGGGTTCGGCCAGGGTTTCACCGCTCAGCTCCGCATCCAGAGACTCGCGCCAGGATGCGATTACCAGCTCCGAGGCGACCTCGCCCGCTTCATGACCGCCCATGCCGTCAGCGATCACGATGTAACCCGCGTCGACCGCATCGAACATCCGTGCAGCCACGGCATCTTCCTGCGTGTCTCGCTGACCCTGGTTCAGGATCAGCGCAATATCATATGCCGGAGTCGCCAGCATCTATTACGAATCCCGCCAGTCAAAGCCATCGTCGCAGAAGGCTGCAAACCGGATCGAGGTTTCGCTGATGCGGATCAGGTCGCCGCTGGACAGCGCCACAGTGCTTAGCACCGGTTTGCCGTTCAGGCGCACAAGGTTGGCCTTGCCGCCATGGCCCAGATAGCATTTGCGATCTTCCGGATCATAGGCAATCACCGCGTGGTTCGAGCGGGAAATCCCCGTATCGCCAAAGTCCAGCTGAATCGCCTGATCGTCGTTGCGGCCAATCTGCATCAGACCTTCTGTCAGGGTGATGCTGGCCCCACGTCCGGGCCCAGAGGTGACAACCAGCCACCCGACAGGGAAGGTCTCTTGCGCGGCCTCGGCTTTAGCGACCGGCTCAGCGGTTTCCATCAGGTCCTGAACATGCGTGTCGGCACGCTCGAACCCAAGGAACGTGGTCTTGACGCGCGAACGGCGATCCTGTGCCGGGGCAGGCTGTGGCGCCGCCTCAACTTCCTGCGCCACTTCAGGCGCGGCTTCAGCCACCGGGGCGGGGGTTTCAACGACCTCTGCCACTGGTTCTTCCGCGACCGGTTCCTCAACGGGGGTCTGCACCGGTTCCTCAGCAATCGCTTCCGGCTCAGAGGGTGCTTCTTCGATTGGCTCAACCGCGTCTTCGGTGGTCAGGCGCAGGGTCACGATCTGCTCATCCGCGACCGGTGCGGGCGTTTCTTCCTCTGCACCCATGTCAGCCGTTTCGGCCTCGTCTTCCACGAAGATCGACTGCTCAACCGGTTCCTCAACCTCTGCGGTATCTTCCTCAGCAAAGTCCGGCATCTTTTCTTCCGGCATCAATTCATCCGTTTCCTCATAGGAATCGGATGACATATTCCCGCCAGCCAGCGCCGCACGCAGGGCGTTGAAATCTGCGATCGGCTGTTCCTGCTTTTCCTCGATGGGATCTTCGCTGGCCGCTGCCGACGTGGTTTCCGAGGCTTCGTCTTCTTTGGCTTTGCCGGCGCCTTCGAGAAGCCGGCTAAGAGGGCTTTTGTATTTGAACATGGCGTCGACACCTTCAATCTTTTGGCACGCAACATGTGTGCCGGGGGCTGCAACATACCTCTGTGCAAGACAGCACAGCGGCTTTCATCATATTGAAAAACCAGGAAAACTCTTACATTCTGCGGCGGGCCGGTCCCCGTCAGGATGGCCTGAAAGGCGGCCATCCTCAGCAAATACACACTGGCAGATCACATTCGAACCGGTCAGATCACTCCTGCGATAGCGGCATCACAGCGGCCGTCTCACTTCCGTTTCGTGTCACTGTGAAACGGGCCTGGGATTTTTCTTCGGCAACAAGCGCGGCCAGCAACTCGTCCAGGCTCTCTGCGCCGTTGAGTGCGACACCACCCTGCGCCTCGCTCAGCAGAACATCGCCTTTCTGCAGGTCGCCCGCAGTCTCGGCTGGAACGTCTGACACAACGGTCTGCCAACTCTCGTCACCCGTGCTGCGGATTGTGAACATATAGCCGTTTTCCAATCCGACCGAGCGGATGGCGGGCAGGGCCAACAAACCGTTCTGCGCCCGTGTTTCACCCAAGGGGCGATACCGGGCCGCAACACGGATATAGCCGTCCGGGTCAACATTGAGGTTGTCGAGAACATGCGTTGCAAAGGACGCATCACCCCGAACCGGGCTGCCATTGAGCGTAAAGATCGTCGAACCGCGCTGAACCCAATCACCGATGACCGACATGTCCTGATTCTGATCAACGCCGGTTATCGAAAACGTATGCCCGGTCGACGCGCGGCGGCGCGAGATCGAGAAAGGAATATCCACATCCCAATGCGAGAATGCGATCTGGTTCTCGGCCAGATCCACCGGACCAGCCGGTTCCGCAACAGCGGTCTCGGCGGGGGCCGGATCATTGACCGCCGCGTCCGGTTCTGCGGCGGCTGCTTCTGTGGCAGCCGCTTCCGCAGCGTCGGAACTTGCCTGCTCGACAGGCGGCTCTGAAATTTCTTCTGGTGCAGGTGTGGCCACCGTTTCGGAGGCGGCTTCGGGTGTTTCTACAACCGTTTCCTCGGCGGGTTCAGACTCAACCACTGCTGGCTGTGCATCTGTGGCAACCACCGACGCAGTTTGCGTGTCATCCGCTTTGTCGCCACCCGACAAGACAAAGAAGCCACCCGCGGCAACTGCCAATGCAACCACAGCCACACCGGCCAACAGCTTGCCGCTGCCGCCAGACCCGCTCTGAACCACGGTGTCCACCGCGACCGGAGTGTCTTCTTTTGCGGCGAACTTGGCCCGTTCATCGTCTTTTTTGTCTTCGTTCCCCAGCGCAATATCGGCGTTTCCAGCCAGCAGCGCCGTCACGACCGCTTCGGCATTTTCGGTCTCGGCCTTGATCCGGGCTTTTTCCGCCTCTTTATCCGTGCGATCCATCCCGACGATGACCGAAACCGGGCGGTAGGCAAACGTATCGAACATCACGCCGGGGCCACGGAACATCCGCAACCAGTCCAGAGCGCTTTGCAGGCGGTCGGTAGCGTGAACCTCCATCGCCTTGTCGATGGCCTCAAGGAACCCTTCGGGGTAGCCGTCAAACCGACCGGCCAGCGGCGCGTAGGGATCATCCTGCCCATTGTTGAAGGCGTTCAGGCGGGATTGGCCATCAATCGGGCGCTCTCCGCTGATCGCGTGATACAAGGTCGCGGCCAGAACATAGAGGTCGCTGCTTGGGCCTTGCTCGGCCCCGCGCACGTAGAACTCGTGCGGAGAGTATCCGTCCTTGATCACCCGCAAGGTCAGCAGCGCCGCGGACTTGTTGGCCGCCTGTTCCCGTGCAGCGCCAAAGTCGATCAGAACCGGGTCGCCATTTTCGTCAATCAGTATGTTGTCCGGCGAAATATCCCGGTGCAGCATCCCGCTTTGGTGAATGAACGACACCGCCGACAGCATCTTTTCGGTCACCTGAACGATAAAGTCCGGGCCGCTTTCGTTTTCGGGGTTCTCGACGTAATCCAGCAGGTCACACCCCCGGATCAGGTCCATCGCGATATAGGCGGTGTCGTTGTCTTCGAACACCTGATGCACATCGACGATATTGGGATGCACAAGCCGCGCGTGGTTGCGGGCTTCCTGAATGAACAGGTCGATGATGGCGCGCAGGTCGTCTTTGTATGCCGGATCGTTCGGCGCCACCAGATCACCGTTACGGCGGCACAGGGCACCGGGAAAACACTCTTTGATCACCACGTCACGCTCCAGGCTGTCGCGCGCCAGATAGGTGATTCCAAATCCACCATTGCTGAGATATTTCAGGATTTCATACTGCCCGCGCAAAAGCTTTGCGCCGGGTTGAAGTCCTTCGATCTGAGGTTCGTCGTGCGATGCACCGACCGCCTGGTTGTGGCTCATTTCATTCCGCCCGTTCTACTCGTTTTGCGGTACAATAACCGGGCAAATCGCCCACGAACTCACAACCAAAAACAACCGCAGGACACTTGAGAACGGTTAGACGTTTCAAATTTGACTTTATTGGGGCCGCCTGATGGCTTCACTATGGATCGTTTTTGTGTGATGTCTATATTTAGACGCCTCACTATCTCCCAACACAATATGTTGTCTCTATGGCTAAGAAACATGAAAACTGACGCCCCGATTTGAGACGCTTGGTCTACGATTTCGAAACAATTAAGAATCGGTTTTCGCTGTTTTCGAATCGCCGCAATGCAGCTCAATCTATGCGAGAACGGCTCAGGTTCCGGTTTTTGGCTGCGCCGCAGCAACCGTGCTGCCAGCCCAGGCGAGGTTATCGCCCAGCTGTACCAGAATGCTGATCGCATCCTTCAACGGCGCATCGCCACTTTCGAATTGCAGCAACAGCAGCAGGTCCGTGGCCTTTTCGAACTCGGCCGGAATCCAGTCAGCCTCGGGGTCGATTTCACCGCCTTGCTCCAACCGTTCGGCGAAATCTTCGACGATTTCCTGACAGCTTTGCAGAAAGGCCGCAGGTTCGATTGATGAGGAATCGCGCAGGTCCTCATAGATGCTGGCAATTGCCGCCAGCCAATCTTCCAGAATCGGATTGTTCAAGGGCGGCAGGGCAGAGCCCAGCGTCGCTTGCATCGATGGCGCGTCAGACTGTTCAGGCTCGGCATCGGGGCCTTGCAGGGCTTCGAGATAAGGCAGAAAGTCCCGTTTCAGATCTTCGCGTGCAGCGTTCAGGTCGTGTTTGCGTCGGTCCGAGGCAGCCTCAAGAACCTGTTCGGCCAGATTCTGACCACCACAGGTTTCCCACAGGTCAAAGTCTGGCTCGGGCTCCTGCGCCATGGCGCGGACCGCGACCGGGGTGCCAATCGGAACAACCGCGCGGAACAGGCCGTCCTTGTCCTTGTTCAACCGCGCCAAAACCCGGTCCAGCGCATCGCGCACGGGCGGCAGGTCGGCATGGGTCACGGCAAGCAGGCTATTGTCGCGCAGCTCGGCGGGAACCTGTGCCCACAAATGACGCTCGGTCTCGCGCCAGGCGTTGGTTCCGTTGGTGCACCAGATCGCGCAGTCCACGAATTTCAGCAATTCGAGCGTTTGCTTGTACGTATCATCCAAAGCGCCCGATCCGGGCAGATCAAACAGTGAGATTTCCCGAAGGGCAGGGGTGTTCAGCCCAACCGAGATGAAATCAGGCTCATCCGCCGCTGCCTTTTCCAGCGCGATGCCGGAGTAGGTTTTGGGCTGCCTGTCCCACCATCCAACGGTTGTCTCGGGCGCGTCGGCATAGGCGACGATCACCAGCGGCAGCTTCAGGTGCTGCGGCCCCGTGGGCAGAATATCCGCACCGGCCAGCATATTGGCGAGGCTGGATTTACCCGCCCCGAACTCCCCCGCGAAACCGATATTGACCGCGTTTGACAGACGTTCAGCATGGGCCAGGGCGCGCGCGCGCATATCTTCCAACGCGGCGTCGGGCTCCATGTTTTCTGTCGCGGTCAGAAAGCGCTCAAGCTGGCGCACTTCCTGTTCGGTTCCGGGAAAGTCGATCATTCCGCAGCCTCTGCCTGTCTTTCTTCCGAATGGCCGGGTCCAAAGATGGTCTCCAGCTCATCCCTGATGCGCCGCGCCCGGTCAAAGGCTGTTTGCGCCTCGGCAACGGCATTGGTTTCACCTGCGCCGCTTCTGTGTTCAAGATGCCCGGCCAACAGGGCCAGGTAGTGATCCAGCACGGTATTCAGCCGTTCCAGCAAATCGTCCCGCGTGGTGTCGATCAGATCGTCGCCGATCAGTTCGAACTCTTGCACAATCATCCGCTCGGCCCGTGACACGACGCTGTTGCGCGAGATCAGGCGCGACAACCAGTTTACACGCAACTCAACCGTGATGCCACGGGTCAGCGCGGTTGTGTCCGGGCGGAAC
This sequence comes from Ruegeria sp. AP12, assembly GCF_056540025.1. NCBI lineage: Bacteria > Pseudomonadati > Pseudomonadota > Alphaproteobacteria > Rhodobacterales > Roseobacteraceae > Ruegeria > Ruegeria sp. AP12. Next base: position 67,693 of record NZ_JBQFVZ010000005.1, on the reverse strand, counting down.
CAACGCACGGCACTGGTGTTCATGCGATTGTCGACCGGCTCCTGCCAACCGGGCAAAGCGCGCAGCGCCGCGTTGCACCGCATGTCGATGGCATAAAGCTCACTGAGCATCCGTTGACGCACCACTTGCGAGGCCCCCTGAACCAGTTCCCGCATCCGGTCGCGCAGGGGCGTAAAGTTCAGCTCGGTATCGCCTTTGGCCAGCAAGGGCGATTTACCCTCGGGACCACGCACAACGACCGAGACCGCCTCGGCCACGGTATCATCCATCACGCCACGCAAGTTGGACAGGATGTCGTCCATGTCGCGGGTAATGTCCTGTGTTTTTTCTGCGATGAGACCGCGCAGTTCGCCAAGAGTTTTGTCGTTTTCATCCGCGCTGGCCGTCGCATTGCCGGTTTCGTCCTCAAGCGCGCGCAGATGCGCCTGCGAGCGTTCGAACTCGCCCTGCGCAAAGCTGTTCAGGTGCTGCCACGCCATGCGCAATTGCTCATCCCGCGGCCCGTCGATCAACGCTTGCGTCACGTGACGGCGCAGGTCCGGCAGGCCCGATGCGATCATGGCCGCAAAGCGCAAGACAGCCTCGCGGCTGATCGGGCCGGGGCCTTGCTTGATCTCTTCCACCCCGTCCAGATACTGCCGCATCTGCTCGGGATGTGCGCGCAGCCAGGCCAGAACGTCATCGTGGTTGACGCCGGTTTCATCGCCCGTCAGCGCGTAGTGCGCCCATTGTGCGCTGCCCATCAGCACGTCGATATTCGAGTTTCCAAGCGCCTGTTCCAACCCGTCCAGAACGTCGGCACGGACCTTAGTAGCATCCCCGGCACCCCCGCCCAGTTCATCCACGCGGTTGATAAAGACCACGATCTGCCCAAGCTCCAACGCCTGCATCAGGCGGAACAGTTTCAGATCGGCACGCGACAGGGCCTGATGCGCCGACAGAACCACCACAAAGAAATCGGATTCCTTGAGGTACTGGCGCGAGATTTCTTCGCGGATCAACAGCGGGTCGTTGACCCCCGGCGTGTCCGTCACCGTGAGTGGGAAAGGAAAGTGACCGATATCAAAATAAACCTCGGCCTTGCGGGTGATGTCGCTGTAAAGACCCCGGTCGCTGCCGGGATCCAACGGGCCATCCTCGGTCGGGTCATCTCCGGCGCAGACATAGCGCGCCAGATCGTCCGAGGTCAGCTCTTCCAGATCGTGATGCTGGCCCAAAAGCTGTTCGTAGCTGTCGCCAAGACGCCGCTGCGCGCGGGTTTTCATCGCCTCGACCTGCTCTTCGATCATCTCGCGCTTATAGCTGTCCTCGTCATCGGGGAACATGTTGCGCAATTCTTCACCCTCGGCGATCAGCGATTGCCACTGGTGGTTGTCGAAGAAATGAAACTCGGCCCCTTCGGTCCGGCCCGAGGGGTGGCCAAAGTGCATATCCGTGATCACCGTGGTCCACGGGTTCACATCCGAGGGCAGATATTCGGCCTGCCCGGTGAACCCGTTGATCAAACGGGATTTGCCCGCCTTGATCTGCCCGACAAAGGCAATCGACGGTTTCAGATTGGACAGATCGCCGACAATGCGCGAGATGAACTGACGGGTCTCGTCATGGCTCGTCTCATTCATGTCCTCGGCTATGCGGATTAACTCGCGACGATTGGATTCACTCATACTCGTTACCCTGATAAAACTACACGACTTGAATTATTAGAAAATTTGAATGTTTTGGAGGCGATCATCCGTCCGCCTCCTGCAACGCAGTCCAAAGATTGACAACCGCCCCGAGTTTTCGGGCTTCATGCACAGCGATTGCGATCTGCTGGCCGTCATTCACAACGGCCAAACCAGCACCCTTGCCGCCGGACGGGCGCATGACGATCAGTTGGGGATGATCCAGCGCGGGCTGAGTGTCCTTGTCCCATCCAGCCAAATCGGCCGCAAACTGCGCCAGCAGCGCCTGATCCGGAGACAACGGCCCGCCTGGGGCGCACTCTTCGGCCATGTGAGAGATATCGCCGTCCTGCGCCGAGGCCAGAACGGACCCAAGCGCAAAGCGTTCTGCGCCTGCAAAAAACGTCTGGGCGAGTGTGCCGGTTGATTGCTGCTCGGGCAGTTCGGCAACAGGTTCTGAGTCATCGGGTACCACCGAAACAATCGGTTCCGCCGGAAGATCGATCTTGGCACAGGCGTTTTCGATTTCCCGCAGGGTAACGCCGACATCGTCAGCCTCCAGCGCCCTGTCCGGTTGCAGAGACAGCAACTCCAGCGGAGCAGGGGCAGATGCAATATCCGTCACCAGCCGCGCCATGTTTTCAATCAATTCGTCACGCGCCGCTGTATCGAAGTGGGGCACGGGGCCCGAGACAACGCGGAATACATCGGTCACGCGCGAGCTGTTCACCTCGATCGCCAGACAATCGCCATTGACGGCCGTGAACTCCAGACGGCGTGGCAGAATCGTGCCACGGATCACCCGCAAGACCTCGGCCCGGCGCGCAGCAGCCGTGTCCCCCGCGATCACCACCGCCGGGGACAATCGGGCAACAGACGACCGCCCGATATCTTCGAGCATGTCGAGTATGTCCGTGTCCATCATGCCGTGACCCCCTCTGGTCCCGTTCACACTGCGGCCGCAACCGGCCCCAGGCTTAGATGCGATTTCGTCAACGCCAGCCCGACATTCGCGCTGTTGCGACAGATGTAGCAGACCACATGATCGGGATATTCCCGGGTCCGCAGAAAGATGTTCAACCGGTCTTTCGAGAACACCGCGATTTCCCCAAATCCCGGATTGTCCTCGTCTTCTGTTCCAGCCTGACGCAAAAGCGCCTCAAAACCCGCCACCCCGCGCCCCTGAAACAGGTTCGCCACGGCGATTGCCAGTGAATCCAGATCAACCGCGCCGTCTGGATCGGCCGTGCTGGTGCCCAGCAGCATCCCCGTTTCCATGTCGATATACCCGGCTGCAATGCAGTCGGGTATCGTTTCAATCGTGGTGTTCAAGGCAGCCTGAATTGACATTTAACTAACTGTTTTACCTCACTAATAGGCGGTTAGCCCAATCCGATTTCGATTACAAGACATGCCATTCCGCCCCGCTGTTATCGCTGGTTTTAGGGATCGAGCGCAGCGTTTCCCTGGCTTGCTTAGCATTATGCTCGACCGCGATCTGATCGAACTCGGACAGAAAGGACTGAAAGACCTTGATCAAGGCTTCTGCGTCCGTTGGCAGATCCTCGTTTTTGGTCACTTCCTCCCACATGGCCGCGGCGCTTAAGGGCGCGCCAACCGCCACTTCGGTCAGATCATTCAGATCGACCACATGGGCTTCTGGACCATTGACCAAATCGGCTGATGCCTTGATCTCGACCAGACCGCTGGTTTCGGGCTCGGGCTCGTATTCCTCTGCGCCCTCGTCCTGTTGTTCGGCCATCAGTGCCGTGATCGAGGATACCGAGACCTCGATGCTGCGCTCTTCAGGTTGCGCCTGATCTTGCGCAGGGTCTGCAATCGCTTCGGGTGTTTCGTTCAACGTATTCGTCAGTGATGACAGCAGATCCTCGGACTCATCCGATGCGTCGTCTGCCAGGATGTTTTCAACTTCATCATCCAGTTCCGCGTCATCCAGAAGATCATAGTCTTCCAAATCGGCCTCGGGATCGGGAACAGCTTCGATGTCCAGCGGATCATTGGCCGTGTCCCGGAAATAGGCGCGCAGCTCGTCCTCATTGCTTTCGTCAATCTCGGGCGTCGACTCGGGCACCATTTCGGCGCGCAAACGCTCGGCCTCGGCTGCGTCGATACGTGTGCGATCCGCATCTTCGGGGCGACGTTCCACGCGCGCCGGACGAACCGGAAAGCTGGTCACGACCGAGGCATCTTCGCCCGCATCCGTCAACGGGTTCACAAGTTTGAGCGGGGCCGAACCATCGGGCGCTGCCGTTTCGGCGGTCTTCGACGGGCGCAGCGGCTGCACCTTGGGCGCGTCGGACAGGCTTTTGTCGATCTGATAGCGCGCCAGTTGATCGGCGCGGTTGTCCATGATCTGCTCGGTGATCTCCAGAAAGCTGTCGATCATCTTGCCGCCGCCGCTGCGCGACCACATCTCGGCATCCCCCGTCTTGTCGCGCGCTTCAATCGCGTCACGTGCGGAAAACAGGATCGAGCGGTTGAACAGATGCCCGGCCTCGCGGTTCACGCGGCGCAGAACCTTTTGCCGGTCCTTGGCGCTCAGCGCGTCTGCCCGTGTCACCAGCAGCAGCGAATTGTGCTGCAACCGTTCGGGCAAGGACACCCAGGTCGCCCGCTCGGTCTCGCGCCAGGCTTGCGTGGCATGGGTGCACCACAAAACCCCATTGGCCTGACCAACGGCACGTTGCCATACATCGGTCGAGATTTTGGGGTCTGAAATACCCGGCGTATCGATCAGATCGACCGCCTCCAGAATATCCGCCTCAAGAAAGATGCGAATGAACTGCGCATCGTTGACGCCGACGGTTTCCAGCTGATCCAGCTCGATTTGTTCGGTGCTGCCGTCATGCCGTTTGACATAGGCCGGACGATTGCCCCAGCTAAACCAGACCGGAGGCAACTGCGTTGCCGTCACCTGCGTCGGCAAAGTGTGCGTGCGCAGCAAAAAGTTCATCAGGGTGGATTTCCCGGCACTGAATTCACCCATGAGGGCAAATACAGGCTTCCGGCGCGACCAATGCTCGATACGCTCCCATGCCTTGGGGGAAACGAAACGGTTATGTGTATCTTTTGCCATTTTTCTACTTATGCCGCTTCGTTGCTAAGGTCTTTCAGGATGTCGCCCAGAATCTCGTCCCGCGATTTCTGCAATTGCAGATTCGCCATCAGAGCCGGAGTCTGCCCGCCTTTTTCAGCCGAGGCCGAAATATTCAGCAGAGTCTCTTTCTGCTCGCGCATGAAATCGGCCAGCCCGGCGCGGACGTTTTCCAGAACCGCTGCGATCTGGTTTTCCTCGATGTCCTTGGTGATCGAGTTCGCCTCGGACGCGATCAAACGGGTATAGTCGGCGGCATAGGCCTCGAACCCTTTTCGGCGTTGCCACCACCTGCGCCACCAGGTGCTTTGCAGATCCAGCGCGATGGTGCGCCCGATGCCCAATGGGGGTGGCACGCGGGGTACGATGGGCGCTTCGATACTGAACTCACCCAGATGGTTGCCCAGCAGCTTGTGATACAGCGCCTCGACATCCGCTGTGGCCGCGGAATAAAGCGCCCCGGCCTCTTTCTTCATGGACCGGGCAAAGCTGAAATAGGCCGCCTTTTGCAGCGTTCGCAGACCCGCCGGATCGTATTGCCAGGTACCTTGTTCGCCATTCTCCTCAAGATGCGCGATCAACGAGTCGGTGGCGCGTTTGACAAAATTGGCCTCGGCCGCGTTCAGACGTTCCAGCACCTTGTCGCGCAGCGAGGCGGTCAGGTCGGCGACTTTCTTTTCATATTCCGAGGCCACAGTGGCAATGGCGTCCTCGGGCGAGGCCCCATCCAAATCGCGAACAACGCCTTCGCCACCCGACAGGGTCTTGGCAACGGCCGTTGCGCGGATCTGGCTGGCGATGTTGCGCGCGCGGTGGCGTACCCGGTCCAGCAAACGCGCACCTGCGCCTTCGGCGATGCGTTCATTCATCGCCAGCAGCAGGTCCGGCAAGCCAGACAGCGCCCAGATCTTGTCCAGCGAGGGGGCCTGATCGCCAAACCCGGCAGCTAGATAGAACGTGTTCAGCGTCTGCCGGGATTCTTCGGTCAGAATGTCCGGGTTGCCGGTCAAAGCAGCTTCGGCCCACAGGGCGCTGCCGAACACAACGCTGGTATTGGCGTCGATATTGTTCTGTTTCAGGGTGTCCTGAATGCGATCCCGAATTTCAGGAACCTGATTGACTGGGTCCGCCAGCTCGTCGATCCGGTTGACAAACAGAATGATCTGGCGGTTTTCGAATTGCGCGATGATCCGCATCAGCGCCATGTCCATGGTGGTCAGCGCCTGGCTGGCGGCCAGAACCACAACACAGACCTCGGACCCGCGCAGGCTGCGCAGCGTGATCTGTTCGCGCACCATGAAGGTATCGTTCACACCGGGCGTGTCGCACAGCTTCAGCGAGATCGGATATTGCGGGATATCCATGAACAGCTCGGCCGATTTCGTCACATCGGCAAAACGACCCGTTTTCGGGTCGATATCCGGGTCGTCCTCGTCACCCAGACAGACATAGCGCTGGATCAGTTTTTCGTCAAAATAGTCGTATTGGTGGCTTTGACCCAGAATCAGGTCGAAATGCTTGCCCAGACGGTCTTCGGACTTGGCCTTCATCTCGGCGATCTGACGGCGGATATCGTCCATCTCGTCATCAGCACCGGCCCGGTTCGCCAGTTCACCCAACCGACCCCCGCCGACCATCAGATTGTCCCATTCTTCCTGCTCGAAGAACGTGAACTTGGATTTCGTATCACCGGGGGGGCGCGTGTTGATATTCAGCGTCGTCACCACCGAGGTCCACGGGTTCACATCCGAGGGCAACAGGGCAGGGCGGCCTGCCAGAATATTCACGATCGAGGACTTACCCGCCTTGACCTGCCCAACCATGGTGATGCTGGCGGTGAAATTCTCCATCCGCGTCTTGAGCGTGGCCAGCCGGGCCGAAGACCGCGCATCGGCCACCTCTGTCAATTGGTCGATCTGTGCCGTCAAAGACGACATTGCCGAGGTCATCGGCGCAAGGGCTTCGTTTCCGACAGACAAAAGGTGGTCATTGCGCGCCATGGGTCAGCCTCCGGTTCCGGTGGCAGCAATCTGCGGCTCATGCGACATGCGGCCCGCAGGAAGGCTGGTCAGGGTGTCGATACGGGCGATCAGGTCCAGCGCGTTCCCCAGAATCTCGGCCTCGGCGCGAGGGGAAATTGTTTCATAAGCCACGGAATCGGCCAGAACTTCGATGGAGCTAAAGCGGTCGCCATTTTCAAGGCAGGCCACGCGCCGGCCCGTCGGGAACCCGTCGGACTTGGCAGCGGGCAGGGGCATACGCGCGTTGGCCAGCAGGTAATGCTCGCCCGAATGGGTGCGCAGGGAAATGCCAAAGCCTGTATCGGGATGATCGCGGTTCAGGGTCTTGAGTTCACCCAAAAAACTTTCACGAGCAAAAAAGATCGCATCTTGCTCGGCGGCAGCGGAGTTGTTCAGATTGGTCACGGCAAAGAACCTTGTACTGGAGTTGAGCGGAAAACTCGTACGGTGCCAAGGCGGCGAAAAAGACTCATTAACTCCTGCGCTCAACAAGCCCGGCCAAGGCGGTGTTAATTTGACGCGAATAAGATTTTTTGGTGCTTGAAATGTGGCGCAAATGTGATGCGGCGTGCGCAGGAATGCCTCAACCTTTGAGTGTATTACGGGGTTCCGAAGATTTTTTCGGCCGAGTAGAACGCTGCTTTCAAACCTGACGCAAGGTGAGGTGGAAAAGATGCGATTGGAGTTTCAATCATCTTAAAATATTGTTTTATTTATATTATTTCCGGCCACGTCGAATTTTCTTCGCCCAAAGCCCTGGCAGACAACACCGCTCTGGGCTGGAGGCTGTCCGCGACTTAGGGTGAAAAGACGTTCCGTTTTGCACCCTCAGTGTTGACTGACACAACGTAAACGCGTTTTCCCAAGGCGAACACTGACGAACCATTGTGTCGCCGATCAGAACAATTGTGGCACCCGGAATCCGTCGGCTCATCGACATCAAGATACGTTCCAAATCGTGGAATTTCTGCCAGAGAAACTTACTCAGCCGTCGCTGGGATCGAACGCCAAGCAGTGTCTTTCGCGGCCAAAACCCCTGCCAATCAGAGGGGTTTGGTCCGATCATGACAAACTTGCCTTCGGATCAAATTTACCCCTCGCACTCGGCCACAAGCTTTGTTATGCAGCGCCTCAGTCCGGCACGCAGGTGCCCGGTTGCGGGTGTGGCGAAATTGGTAGACGCACCAGATTTAGGTTCTGGCGCCGCAAGGCGTGGGGGTTCAAGTCCCTCCACCCGCACCATCAAAAATCGAAACAACAATCCGATACGGCCGTCCTGAATTGCCTTCGTGCATGCAATCGCCGGGTGATCACCGGATCTGCAACACGCCGCAGCCCTAGCGCAGGGCAATCTCGGACAACCCAAGCTTGCCCAGCAGAATTTTAACAATACCAACCACGTCGTATTTGTCTTCGACGCGGGCCCGTGACGCCGCGCCCATCTCGGGGACAAGGCTTTCATCTTCGACAAACCGAAGCATCGCCTGCGCCAGATCATCCGGGGAACGTACCGGAGTGACAAATCCCGTGACGCCTTCGACAACCGGATCGGGGCATCCCGGCGCGTCAGAGGTTACGATGGCTCGCCCGGTGGCCATGGCTTCCAGCACCGTCCGGGACAATCCTTCGCGGTAGGAGGGCAGCACAAACACCGAGCAAGCAGCCAGATACGGGCTCACATCGTTTGTTTCACCAAGGTATTCCACGATGCCTTCCGACCGCCACATCTCAAGATCCTGCGGCTGAACCGAGGCGGGGTTCGCATCAAGGGGACCCAGCAATTGACACCGGATTTCCGGATGGATGGCGCGCAGCTGTCTGGCAGCCTCGACATAGTCGAAAACGCCCTTGTCGCGAAGCAACCTTGCGACCATCAGAAATACAGGAGGTCCTTTCGGCGGAGGTGAGCTGGGAAAGTTTGAAAGGTTGACGCCGGATCCGTGAACAATGGTCACTTTGGTCTCAGGCCCAACCAAGCGTTTGGATCTGAACTCGGCCGCATCATCCTGGTTGTAAACAAGAACCTCTGGCACGCGTTTCAGCGCATGTCGGTACAGACGCACGGCACCGGCTTTCAGAACCCGCTTGTGCAGCTTGTGTTCCAGATCCACAAACACATAGCCCAACCCCGTACACATCGGCAGAAACTGTTTCACGCCCGCCATGCGCGCGGCCAAACCACCGTAGATGATCGGCTTCATTGTATAGGCAAACACAGTGTCCGGAGAATACGAGCGCATCGCCCGCACCAATCCAAGCAGTGTCTGCACATCCTTTGCGGGGCTTGTGCCCGTTCGATCCATCGGAACGCGCAGAAACTCGACCCCAATCTCGGACAGGCGGGCCTGGGTTTCGGGGTCATCATCAGGCGCGCAGGCCAGAACGTCCGCACGCTTGGCCATTTCCTTCAACAGATCAAAGCGGAAATTCACCAGTGAAGATGTCAGGCTGGCAATCACCATCACTTTGGGCAGTCTTCCGCTGCGGCACTGGCTCTGACCGTTGGACGGATCCATCAGATCCGAAACCGCAACCCCGGACTGCTGGGATATCGCAGATGATTGACTTATTTTCCGTGTCAAATCCGGCATTCCTGTCGCCCCATCAACCCGCAACCGGTTCTGTTCTCAGGGCAAGACTGGCCGCGTCCGCCATCGTCAAAGATGGCCAGTCATACTCGGATTTCAGTACTTCATATTCGCTCAGAATGCGACTGAGCATTAAGATGTTGTCTTCGGTGTTCACGCCAAAATTGTGAGGGTGAAACCAAAGATGGAACAATTGCCTACCCTTGGCCGCGCTGCGCATTTCGCGCCGGATTGCGCTGGTTTGCAGCCGCGCGGCACTGGGAAATCTGTTTGAATAGGGTCTTAAAAACCGGCTGGCCGGAACGTTGCACAAACCAGCCTCGCGCTTTGCATCGACCGAGGTTGTGTGCGGTCTGGGGACATAGCTGTTGGCCAACCTTGATGCGCGGCGCATCAAACCTTCGTCGCGTCGCGCGCTTGGTGTATCAAAGCCAAACGGGCCCGGACCGCGGAACACATCGATGCCTCGGTCACGACAGACGTCCAGCGCCTTGTCACAAACCTGGTTTCTGGGAAACACGATGCTTCTTGGGCGGCTCTGCACCCGGGCCGAGGCTGCAATCGACGCATCTAGATCGGCCTTGAACGCAGCCTGATCCAGCGGCTCTTCCAGACAGAAGTAATGCGAAAATGTGTGCGTGCCAATTTCCTGACCCGGGCAACCAACGACCTGCCGGACCAGCGACAGGCCAAAATGATAGGGGTCCTTTTTTTCGTTTTCGCCCAGCTGTTCGAGAAAGGAATATGTTGTGTTTCTCTTGTCGCGAAATTTCGGCTTGCGCTCGGGCAGGGCGGCCAAAAGCTCATCCCGGTCGTCAAAAAACAGGAACCCGACGGTTGCCCAAGTGGCCTTGATCCCGAAGCTGGAAAGCAAGTCCAACAGTTGCGGGACAACGTTTCGAACGCCAAGGACGTTGGCGCCGTAGCTTTCCACTGTTTGCGAAGGATAGACGCCCCACATCAACTCAAAGTCGAGTGAAAGAACAAATCCCCCGTTGGATTGTGACCCCGATAACACCAGCTTTTTACCCGTTTAACTTTTACTAAAATACAAAATCGTTCTGATAACCGTCGGTTGATAGACGCGACACAAGAACGCCTAACACGATTAATTGCTAACACGGCCCGGAAAAACTTGCTATACATTCCGAAAATGAATTTTAACCATTGCAATAGTTAAGAATGTCCAAATCACTCAGCGACAGCACAAGCATCCCCGATACGATTATCATTGGCGCGGGCCCGTCGGGCCTGAGCGCGGCGTTGGAACTTCAGGCAGCCGGGCAATCATCGATCATTCTCGAACAAGGCACCGAGGTTGGCGGCCTGATGCGGTCCCCCCGCTGGGGGGACTTCATTCTCGATTTGGGGCGCAAAGAGCTATACGCCCGCTTTCCCGAGATTGATGATCTTTGGAGCAAAATGCTTGGCGATGACTACAGGGATTACCCGCACCGCGTTGGCAGCCTGTATCAGGGCAGGATCGTTGAAATGTCTGGCGGGTATCGGGGCGCAACGCGCGGCATGCCTGTAACATGGCTGGCGACGGGCGGGGCTGCGATGCTGAAGGGTTGGATCAAGGGAATGGTCAAACAACCCCAGACATATCAGGACTTTTGGTATTCCCGCGTTGGCAGCAAATTCGCAAAATTGCTGGCCCAAGGGTATTGGGAAAAGTTCCGCGGTGCCCGATGGGCTGACATGCCGCCACCCGAGGCGGATCCGACCGGGAACGGCACCAAATCCGGGCGTTTGGCCTCTGTCAAACAGGCTTTTACGATGGCGCGACGTGGGGGCGTTTCAAAACAGCTTGCCTGGCGACACCCGTATTTCGGCACTGGTCAACTTTTTGAAAAGCTTGCAGCCACCTATGACGACAAAGGCGGCCAGATACAGTTCGGAGCCACAGTCACCGATCTGAAACCGATCAATGGCGAGCAGGTGCTTGTCCGTTGGATCCAAGATGAGGTCGAGCACGAAGCGACCGTTCGCAACGTTGTGTCCAGCATGACGATCGAAAACCTGTGGGGCATGCTGAAAAAGCATGCCGACAGTGACGTCCAGACCCCACAGCCCAAGCCCGAGGCGGATCGGTCAGTGCTACTGGTCTACCTGTTCCTGAAGGCACCTCACAGTTTTCCGCACGCGTGGCTCGAAGTGAACGATCCCAATCTGGATTGCGGGCGCATAACCAATTTTGGGGCCTTTGGTGGCGGGATGGTTCCCGAAGGGCAGGGCGTTTACTGCGTTGAGTATTTCTGTGCCGCGAACGCGCCCATCCTGCAGCTCAGCGAGGAAGATCAGGTCAAAAAAGCGATCTCGGAACTCGAAGGCGCAGGCCTTGTGAAATCCAGCGACATGCTGGGCTCAAAAGTGATTCATTTCCCGCGTACCAATGCGGCTGCCAGTTGGCGTGAACAACAGACGAACTACCGAACCGCCGTGTTTCAGGAAGTTAAGAAGTTTTCTTCAATCTACCATGTGAACCGTCCCGGAGCCGATTGGGCCAGCCTGACCGGCATACAAGCCGCCCGCGCGATTTCCTCGCAAGATCGCAACGGGTTTGATTTGATCGCTGACCCGACCATTCGGCAAAAGGACAACATACCGACCGAGGCCACATCTTCACGTGTTTAGGGTGTCCTGGCTGCAATCTGTCTGATTTTGTTACGGCAACGACGTTGATTTTGTCAGATCCAAGCAAATGAAATTAACATAATCATAGTTATAAGTCTTTTAGAACGCCTCAAGATTACCCAACAGAATTGACGTCATGTCCGCCTCGATCACCCCATCAATGGCGACCACATCCACACCTGTTTCATAGTCGACATTGGACGCGGTAATGCCGGAAAGATCCGCGTCGGCATCCAGGAAGACCCATTTCGCGTCATGTGCTGACGGTTGCCCAACAGCCACTTGCAGAATCGCCAGCGCGTCCAGCGCGTTGATCGCACCGTCCTGTGTAATATCAGCAGCGATCAGGTTTTCCGGCGCGGCGGGCCCGAATGTCGGTTCAAGCCCGACCGCAATCCGCAACACCTGAAGCGCATCCAGCGCTGTGATTTCGGCGCTGGCGGTCGAATACCCTTTGGTGATGTCCAACTCGCCAGTGTAGGTCCCTGTAGGCAGGCCCAAGTCGAACCTGCCATCCTCATCCGCTGTGGTGCTGATCGTGCTGTTGCCGTCGGGAGTGAAATGAATTTCGGCATCTCCCAGCCCCGGATTGGCCCCCTCGGAATCAATCGAAACGCTGCCCTGAATGCCATCAGAACTCGGCGGATCGGTCACTCCAAGATCGCTGAAATCGACGGGGATATGGTCCGGCCCGCCAAAACCGGCACCAAAGATTTCATTGCTCGTCAAAGGACCGCCCGAGGCTGATGTGAGTTGAACAACCTCGTCGCGATAGGTGATCTCGGCCCCGTCGGCGGTTGAGGTGACGGTCAGCTGCGCGGGGGATCGCAGCAACAGATAATCAAACAGGTCCAACCGATCCACGCCTGCCTGAAAGTCGGTGATCGTTGTCGGGCCGCTGCCCGATTGCATGACAAAGATGTCGGCCCCTGCCCCGCCCGTCATGGTGGTCGCCCCTGCCCCGGCGATCAGAATGTCATCGCCCGCACCGCCCGACAGGTCAGTGTTCAGTACGCCACCGCTCAGCATATCATCCAGCGCAGTGCCGGTTACGGTACCAAAGCCTTCGCTCACCACACCCAGATCAGCGACGGACACCGTAAAAAGGTTCACACCCGCGTCGATCTGGCTGGTTGCAAGAATCTGCAACTCGTCCCCGACATGCGCAACGCTCAGGCTTTCGACATTCTGCAGCCCGCTGTCCAAAGTGTCTGCATAGCTGTCCAGATGCACCAACTGCCCGTTCGGGGTCATGGTGAACAATGTGATACCGTCATCGCCGCCACCGGCGACCACAAACACCCGGCCGTCCACCTCGATCACCGACAGATCCTGTACCGAGGCGAACCGGGTATCCAGCGAATCCAGCACATGGTCAGTCGGGATCAGACTGCCATCGCTGTGCAGCTTCATGACGCTTAGTGAGTTGCTGCCCGACCCGGCAACAATCACCCAGGATTCGCCGAACGCTTCAACACCCTCGACCGCCGTTGGCGTCGCGATGCCCAACGTTGCCGTGGCCGCGCTGTTGTCGACAGCGCTCAGCGTTCCGGTCCCTGCGACCGTGTATGTCGTGATGCTGTTGCTGGCGGCGTCTGTGGCAATCACGATCTGGTTTGCCCCAACCTGAATCGCCTGCATCGAATCGGCAGCCCCTGTGATGAGACCGGCAAGGCTCAGCGTGCCGTCGCCATTGGTGACATAGGTCCCGATCTGGCCGGTATCCTCATGCGCCATCGCCAAAAGGTCGGTCGCGCCAACGGATAAATGCACCAAAGCGGACAGATCCCCTCCGCCGCTCAGGGTTCCTGTTTCCTGCAGATCACCGATGGTGCCATCCGGGTTCAAATCGTAGCCCACAAGCCCCGTGGCGGTATCTATATCTAACGCCAATTGGTCGGTTCCTGCCAAGGAAACAGGCGTTCCCGAGCGTCCCACCTGAAACGTGATTGTGCCGCTGTAATACTCGGTGTCGACCAGCTGAGGGATGGACCCATCCACCAGACGCCAGACCGCGATCCCCCCTGCCGGGCCCGTCACGGTGTAGAGATACGTGTCCCCGTTAAACGTTTTTAAAGCCGTATCGCCGATACCTGAATCGAGCGCCGTGCTCCCCGTTGCGACCAAAGTTTCGAATTGCACCATCATTGCCATCACCCCACCGCCACCTCTGGCGTTGCGAACAGGATCAACTGATGCCCGGACCGAAACCAAAGCAGGAATGTGGTGAAAACGAGGAGTTCGGCTTCAGTTTAGTTCAATTTTTTCGGGTTCGATCGCCGCAGAAACCAAAGGGAAAGACAGATGAGCAAAAGCCTAAACGGGGCGCACTGTCCCCCTTCCGAAACCGCGGAAAACACATGTGAGGGTAAGATGACCAAAGCACCTGAGTCCCAATCTCATCCGGGCGCAGATCGCAAACAGCACATTCGTCAGTGGATCGACGGCAAGATGAAACGCTGGGCCGGGCGCGGTCTGGCGGGCGGTCTGGGTTCCACGCTGATGGCGCTGCCCGCCCTGTCTCAGGCCACGATTGAAGAGCTGTACGCCTTTCAGTTTGCCGAAACCATCCCCGGCGTGCAGTCGGCCAAGCTGTTGAAAAACGGCGACGTCCTGCTGAAAATGGCGGATGGCCGCAGCTTGATTGTCGCCGCTGAAAACGTTCAGATTTTGGACAGCGGCGCGATTATGATTGCCGAGGCAACGGTTGCCGAAATCGCTCAGTTCAGCATTGCCGAGGCTGGCGGTGCTGCCGCAGGCGGCATCAGTGGCGCAGGGGCGGCCTTGGGTGGTCTTGGCCTTGCCGGAGCCGCCGCAGCAGCGGGCGGTGGAGGCGGCGGCGGTGGCGACGACACCGAACCTGCGCCAACCGCCCCAACTCCTGCGCCGCCGCCTGCACCCAGCTACCCAAGTCTGAATCTTGCCGATTTGCAGGGTACGGCGCTCAATAGCGCCAGCACCGACGTCACCGCGCCCGATGGGACCAGCACGGTCGAGGTGACCATCGGATCACTGGTGACTACAGCGACGCCCAACGCCGATGGCAGTTGGAGCATTTCCCTGACCCCATCTGAGGTCAGCGGCCTGCCGCAGGGGGTCTCAGAAATCACAATCCGCAACCTGGATGGCACGGGTGAGGAATTGTCGACTGAGACCGTCACATTCGACATCGATACCGTGCCGCCCACCGTGTCGGTGACAGGCTTCTCGGACGGCGCTGTCCTGAACAGCGCCGAGCAGGCAACGGATTTGACAATCACTGGTACAACCGATGCAGAAAACGGACAAACCGTTACGGTTTCCCTGAATGGGCAAACCTACACCGGCACAGTCTCTGGCGGCACCTGGAGTGTCACGGTTCCTGCGGTGGACCTCGCGTCGCTTCCAGATGGCGCGACGATTTCGGTCACAGCAGATGTCTCGGATCAGGCCGGGAACCCCGCGCCTCAGGCCAGCAGCAGCTTTGATACTGATTTCAGCGCGCCAACCTTGACACTGGATCCGGTCGCCGGGGGATCGATTGATCTGGTCGACACAACTGGTGATCTGACCCTGACGGGCGCCACCACAGCCGAAGATGGCCAGACCGTTACCGTCACGCTGGATGGGCAGACCTACACCGGCACAGCGACCGGCGGCAACTGGAGCGTGACGGTCCCTAACGCTGACCTGTCCAGCCTGACCACAGGCGTTCCCGCCGACATCAGCGTGACGGTTGACGATACAGCGGGCAACCCTTCTGTCCCCGTCACGGTCTCGGTACCGGTCGATCTGACAGGTCCATCAATCAATATCTCACCTCTTGCCGTCGGGTCCGTTCTGAACGCAGTTGAGGTCGGGTCGGATCTGACTATTTCCGGCACAACCGGGAATGTCGGCGACGGTCAGACGGTTACGGTCACATTGGACGGGCAAACCTATACCGGCACAGTCTCTGGCGACACCTGGAGCGTCACTGTCCCAACCGCAGATTTGACCGCACTGGCGGACGGGGGCGACTTCACGATCACGGCTGATGTTTCGGACGCAGACGGACTGGCCGCCCCGCAAGCGGATGTAAACCTGTCGAAGGATGTCACCGCGCCGACGCTGAGCATCGACAATTTCTCGGACGGGGCAGTCATGAGCGCTGCGGAACAAGCCACAGACCTGACCATCTTAGGGTCCACATCGGCTGAGGATGGGCAAGTCGTTTCGGTCACTCTGAACGATGTGACATATACCGGAACCGCCTCTGGCGGAGGGTGGAGCGTCACAGTTCCCGCAGCCGATCTGGCAATCCTGTCGGACGCTGCGACAATTTCCGTCATAGCTGACGTGTCCGATGTTGCGGGCAATCCGGCGGTTCAGGCCAGCAGCAGTTTCGACACGGATTTTACTGCGCCCACGATTGCGATATCCACCCTCTCTGACGGGGCCGTTATGAACGCCTCCGAACAGGGAACCGATCTGAGCGTATCGGGAACATCCGACGCACCTAGTGGAACTGTCATAACCGTAGAGATCGCCCGCCCCGACGGCACCGTGGACATAAGCGGCACCGCAACCGTGTCCGGGGGGAGCTGGACCTTCACTGCCCCTGCCTCCGATCTGAGTGGGCTGCAAGACGCTGTGACCTATGACGTCACTGCGTCGGTCGAGGACGCGGCTGGAAACGGCAACCAAGCAACCACAACCTTTGCCACCGATTTCTCGGCACCGTCCATCACGATGGATGCCCTGCCGGTTGGCGCAACGCTGGACGTGATCGAGCGCGACAGTGACCTAACCATCTCGGGCACCACAACGGCTGAGAACGGCCAGACCGTTTCGGTCACGCTGGGCACCGAGACATACACTGCAACCGTGACCGGGGGCACCTGGACCACAACCGTCCCGGCCTCGGACCTGGCAGCCCTGTCGGATGCGGGGACTTTCCCAATTGCGGCAACGGTGTCGGACGATGCCGGGAATGCCTCAGCCCCGGCCACAACCTCCATCACCACGGATTTCCGACCGCTTTTGAACCTGAATTCACTTGGCACCAACGGCTCTGTTTCGCTGGCCGACGCGCAAACATCCGGCCTTGTTGTCAGCGGCACGTCTGTTGGGCTAAGCGCGGGTCAATCGGTTGACGTCTTGCTCGGAAACAGCTCTGTCGGAACCGCAACGGTCGCTGCCGACGGGACCTGGTCTCTGACGGTTCCGGCCGCCGAGTTTTCGGGCACCGAGGCCGGTGATGACCTGAGTTTCACCGCTCAGGCAACTGTCTCCGGCGGGCCTGATCCTGTGCCCGCAACCGGCGAGACAACGGCGCATGTTCCCGCGGCGTATGTCATCTCGGAAATCGGGCAGTCCGGATCAGTAGTGACCTTTGCGATTTACGCCGACAGTGATCGCGATATCTCAAGCGGTCTGGCGATGACTGCAGATCTTGAGTTTGACTCGTCCGTTGTCACATACGACACCGGATCGGATACCGAGAATGGTGAGTTCGACCTGTTCCTGGCCAGCCCGGGAACCGGCGACGTCATTCGATTTGGCGGCGCGGCAACCACGTTCACGGACCTGTCGCAACCGCTGGTCACCTTCACGATGACGGTGCAAGACCCGACCCAACCCATTGAACTGACGATCACCACCCCGGATGGAGGACCGACGTTTTTTCAACTGGGAACAAACGGTGCCGATACCCTGACCGCCGCAGGCATCGACACAATTGTGCGCGGAGGCGACGGCGATGACATGATCGACCTCAGCGATGCGGGTCGCGATGTCGTCGTGTTCGAGGCTGATCCGGCAGAAAACGGGGTTGATACGATCACCGGGTTCTCGCTTGGCTCAGAGGCCGATGTCTCGGACGCTTTGATGTTCAATGGTTTGGATGTGCTGACGTTGCGCGGCAACGGCACAAATTTCGAAACCCTTGCGACAGGCGATGCTTTGGGCGCGGATACCGGGTTTGTCGGCCTGACAACAGTTCTGACAGATCTCACTGCTGGTTCCATCGAAGCCGCAGTTGAGAGCTTTTCGGGCGCGCTGGCGGGGGATGAGCTTTATGTGCTGGCAACCGACGGTACCGACAGCGCCTTGGTCAAAGTGGACTATTCGGCACCGGATACAGCCTCGGTTGAAACTGTTGCGATTTTTGACGGGCTGGACGATCTGAGCGGGCTGACTGCTGACAACATCCTGCACACAGACCCCACAGGGGCGACCGCATAGGTCGTCCCCGCAGGGCACAAATCTCGGCAAAAGGCTGGAAACCAAACAGAACGAGGGGGCAGTTATGGTGCAGAACGGCTTAACTCCGGTCACGCGTCTCAACTTCGGGCATCAGTATTGGCGGCGATTCACATCCTTTGAATTTGCCCGGCATCTTCCTGAATGCCCGGTGGTTGAGCCGGAAATCCTTCAGGCCGCGGCCGCTTTTCCAATCGCGTTTCGCGTCGTCTCGGGTGAAGTCGAAACAGTTGCCTTACTGTCTTTGCACGCCGAGGGGTCAACGCCATTTGTGTCGGACGAAGGAACCTGGTTGGCGCAATATTTGCCGTCAGCACTCCGCTGCCCGCCGTTTCAAGTAGACCAGACAGACGCGCAGTCCGAACCCCAACCGGCGGGTTGCCTGATGGTCGACGAAACCCTTGGGCTTGTCACTGACGACCCGCGCGACGAGTGTTTTTTTGACACGGACGGCAAGCTGACACCCGAGTTGGCAAAGGTGCAGCGTTTTCTTTGCCAACGCGCCGCCGCCAAGCAGAACACACTGACTTTGTGCCGGGTCATTCAGGGTATGCATCTATTTAGACCCCTGGATCAGCTTACCAGTGTCGAGTGCCCGGATGGTTTGCTGGGCGTCAGCTTGCAGGCCGTGCACTCTCTGCCCCAAAGCCACAAATCGCTTCTGACCAATAGTGGTGCCTTGCGGCTGATCCATGCTCATCAGGTGTCGCTGTCTCACGTTGCCTGGCTGACGCAAGCACAGCGTCAGATGGTAGATCGCGGGAGTGGGCGCGCCTCATCCGAGATTTCCGGATTTTTGGACGCTGTTGTCGGTGCGCAAGCCAAAGAACACGCTTTTGGCCTTAATCAACCGGAAGGTGTCCAAGCACATGTTTAAATTTATTGTTCAAATCGCTGGCTGCATTCTCATCGCACTCCACGTGTCCGGCTGCACGCAGCCCCCCGATTTGTCGGGCGTTGAATTTTCGTTCTCCGGGGGCACCGCTGGTGCCGGGGCGACCAAACCCTCTGCCCCGCTGACGCAAAGCGCCTTCGGCCAAAGGATTCGAAACGCCGTCGAAACAAGCCCGACGCTGGCGCAAAGCGAAACGCGAATGGAAGTTGCAGCCGCCAATCAGGATGCGGCAAGGGGGGCGTTTCTGCCTCAGGTCTCATTGGGCGTGAACGCGCGGTCCGAGCGGATCGACTCGGACATTGCGGATGTATCGCCTTATCTGCGCGTATCGCAACTGGTGTATGACGGTGGCGCAGCAAGGGGTGAACTAACCGCCGCCAAGGCTCGGGTTTACGAAAGCCATGGCGATCAGTTGCAGACGGCAGCAGCTACCGCGCTTGCCGCCATCGAAGCCTATGTGGTGGTGCTGGACCGGCGCGAAATTCGCGACGTCAATTCGCAGAATGTCACCGCGCACGAAGATCTTGTCCGCCAGATTTCTGAACGCGCGGCCAGTGGTGCCGGGTCTAACGCGGATGTGTTGACGGCCCGTTCGCGCATGGCAGATGCCCGCACCCGCCTAGCCGATGCGATCGCCCAAGTTGACCGGGCCGAAGCCCGGTTCCGCGAGGTGTTTGGGACCCCGGCCGGGCCGTTGCCGCAGCCCATTCCGGCACCCGATCTGAACCGGACCGATGCGCAGATCTTGATGAACAGCCCGCAGGTCCGCCGGGCAGACGCAAGCCTGTTGGCTGCCAAGGCAGAATGGACCGCCGCGCAGGCGCGTCGGCAGCCTGACATTCGGGTCGCTGCTTTTGCCAATCAGGACACGGATCGCGACGCAAATTTCGGTGTGGATCTGTCCTTCAACTATGAACTCGACAGCACCGGCCAAAGGCGCGCCGCCATCACAGCCGCGCAAGCTCGGGTCAAAGACGCAGAATTCGCGCGCGAAGCGCTGATCCGGGAAATCACGCGCGAGCTCGGGTTCATCCGCTCGGACCAGAAAGCTGGGGCCGAACGATTGCGCGCGGCCAGAATCGCGGTCGAGGCAAATGCCGAAAGCGTTCAGGCAACGCGGGCGCAATTCACCATAGGCCGTCGCAGCCTGATCGAAATCCTGGATGCGCAAAGGGATTACGTGAACGCTCAGGAACGTCTGATCCTGGCCGAACAGAGCTTTTTCCTGACCAACTATGCCGCGCTTAGCCTGACAGGCGACATACTCGACCTGCTGGGGCTGTCCTTCAACACTTGGGGCACACCATGATGGATCACAGCGACAGGCCATCGACCCAAGAGCAGGTATCGGCAATTGAAGCCTGCATGCTGAACATCGCCGAAACGTTAGAGCGGCCCATCACTCTGGCCGCACTTCATTCGGCGCAATCCGGACAGAATGGCGATTTGAGCGTGCGAGACATTCTCAGCGTTGCCCAACGGGCCGGGCTGCAAGCGGGATACGGTGCCCAGAACCTCAAAGCCTTTGACGACACCCTTGTCCCCGCGATGCTGTTACTGGATGGGGGCAAGGCCGTCACCTACCACGGGCGCGCGCCCGGTGGGGCCTTGCTTATCTTCGATCCCGAAATCGGTACAGGCCTGTGCGAAGTGGCCGAACAGGCTCTTGCAAAAGCCTATACCGGACACGCGATCCTGTTCCGGCGCGATCACAAGGCGGAGTTGAGCACAAACACCCCCGGCCGTGCCGGCCACTGGTTCTGGTCCGCTCTGGCGGCCAACCGGTGGTCTTACATTCAGGTAGCCCTTGCCGCAGCGCTGGCCAATCTGCTGGGCCTTTCGACTTCTATATTTATCATGGTGGTCTATGACCGCGTTCTTCCCAACGAAGCAACCGAGTCCCTGATCGCATTAACCATCGGCGTGGGCTTGGCCTTGCTGTTTGACTTCATTCTCAAGCTGCTGCGGGCGGGTTTCATTGATCGGGCAGGCCAGAATGCCGACCTGTTCATGGGGCGGCGCGTTTTTGATCACCTTCTCAACATCCAGATGAGGTCGCGCACCGGTTCGACCGGTGCAATGACCAGCACGGTGCGCGAGTTTGAAACGTTGCGCGAGTTTTTCACCTCGGCCACGTTGGTCGCTGTGGTCGACCTGCCGTTCATCGGCCTGTTCGTCTTTGTCATTTATATGGTGGGTGGCGATCTGGCGCTGATCCCCGCGCTTGCCGTCCCTGTTGTGTTGCTGACCGGGCTGGCCGTGCAACCGATCCTGTCACGCATGGCCGAAAAAAGCCTTAAGGACGGACAATCAAAGCAATCTGTATTGGTCGAAGCTGTAACGGGTTTGGAAACCATCAAAACCACGGCCGCCGGACGACAGATGCGCAATCGATGGGAACATGCGATTGAACGGCAATCGTCGCATGGTGCCAAAAGTCGGGCGGTCACTCAGTTCGCTTTGAACCTGACGGGGTTCACGCAGCAGGCGGCTCAGGTTCTGATCGTGTTTTACGGTGTTTTCCTGATCACCGAAGGTCAGGCCAGCATGGGCGCCTTGGTTGCATCCGTCATGCTGACGGGCCGCGCGCTGGCTCCTTTGGGTCAACTGGCCCAGACGCTGACTCGGGTGAATCAAGCGCGCAGCGCCTATCGCCACCTGAACGCATTGATGCAGGCCGAAAGCGAGCGGCCCGAAGGCCGTAGTTGGATATCCCGAACCGGCGTCAAGGGTGCCATTTCCTTCAGCAATGTTCACTTTGCCTATCCCGATCAGAGTGAAGACATCCTGAACGGCGTATCTTTCACCGTGAACCAAGGTGAAAAGGTCGCCATTCTGGGGCAAATCGGCTCGGGCAAAAGCACAATCGCGCGGCTGATTTTGGGGCTCTACACGCCCCGAGTGGGCTCGGTCATGCTGGATGGTCTGGACATCCGCCAGATTGATCCCGGCGACCTGCGCCGCAATGTCGGTTCGGTTTTGCAGGATGTGTGGCTGTTCTCAGGCTCCATTCGGGACAACATTGTCAGCGGAGCGATCCGGCCCAGCGACGCGGACCTGATCGAGGCCGGGCGTGTTGCCGGGGTAGAGGATTTCGTCGCGCGCCACCCCGGAGGATATGATCAACAACTGGCAGAACGGGGCGAGGGTTTGTCGGGCGGGCAAAAACAGGCCATAGCTCTGGCGCGCGCGTTGATCGGCAAACCGCCCGTATTGCTGCTGGACGAACCAACCAGCGCGATGGATGTAAAGACCGAGGCGCAGGTGATCCAGCGTCTGAAAGAGGCAACCAAGGACACGACTATGATCATTGTCACCCATCGGACCAGTTTGCTGGAACTGGTCGACAGGGTGATTGTGATTGAGGGTGGCAAGATCGGCGCGGACGGACCCAAAAGCCTGCTGGCGCAGCACGCGCGTCGGGTGGGGAGGCATCTGAATGTCGCAGCATCCTGACCTGGCCCAACTCGCGCGTGAAATGCGCGGGCGCTCGCCGTTGCGCGGATCTTTGTTGCTGATCGTGATCCTGGCCTGCCTGCTTGCGGCGGGGACATGGGCCTATCTGACAGAGCTCGACGACGTCACGCGGGTGGACGGGCGCATTGTGCCTTCAGGCGACCTGCAAATGATCGAAGCGACCGAGCCCGGAGTGCTGCAGGCGCTTCACGTGCGCGAAGGTGAGGTTGTCGAAACAGGCACGTTGCTTATGGAACTCGACACCACGCAGATCGAAAGCCAGCTGAGTCAGGAACAGCAGCGTGCCTATGGTCTCATGGCGCGCGTGCAACGTTTGCAGGCTGAAATCGAAGGAACAGATCTTCGTTTTGACGCAAAGCTGATCACTGGTGCACCAAATGTCGTGAAGTCGGAAACCGCCTTGTATCAGGGTCGCCAAGCCGAACTAAGCGCGGAAGTCGCGATCCTCGAACGTCAAAGACAACAGAAACATCAGGAATACGAAGAAGGGCTGGTCGATCAGGTAACCGCCGACGCAACGCTGAAAGTGTTGGCCGAAGAGCGGGCAATCATGGCCCCTTTGGTCGAACAACGGATGGAGCCTGCCACCACCCTGCTGACCTTGCGCCGCAGCGAGGCGGAATGGCAGGGTCGCAAGGTTCGGGCCGAGGCGGCGACAAGCCGGTTGAGAACAGGGCTGGACGAAATCGACGACCGTATCAAAGCCACGCGCAGCCGGTTTCGAACCGCGGCCCTGACCGATCTGGCGCTGGCCACAGCCGAGCTTGCGGCGCTGGAGCCTGCCCTTCCCGCCCTGCGCGACCGGGCATCGCGGGCGCAGGTACGCTCACCCGTTCGGGGGATCGTAAACCGTATCCATCGCACCACGATTGGCGGTCTGGCCAGAAGCGGCGAGGATCTGATCGAGATTGTTCCGCTGGATGACTCGTTACTGGTCGAAGCCTATGTTCGACCCGAGGACATTGCCTTTCTGCACGCAGGCCAGCCGGTAAAAGTGAAGATCACGGCCTATGATTTTGCGCGTTATGGCGGCCTGGATGGGGAAATTCTTCGCATAGGCGCAGATACAATCACCCGGTCCGAGCGCAACGACGAAGAGGTATTTGTTGTTGAGATCAGAACCAGCAGCACCATGCTGGACGCGCAGGGTATTGCGGTCGAGATCATCCCCGGCATGATCGCCGAAGTGGACATCCTGTCCGGCAAGAAATCTGTTCTGGACTACATTCTGCAGCCCGTTGTGAAGATCAAAGATCAGGCGCTGCGAGAGTAACCCGGGTTTCGTTAAGAACGATGGTCGATTGCGCCATTCCCCTTCGGGGAAATGGAAGTTATTTCCAGGTTACGTCACCCACAAAAATATATCCCGCGCCGTAGATAGTTTTGATCAATCGCGGGTTCTTGGGGTCCTCTCCCAGCTTGGTCCGCAGCCGAGAGATACGAACATCCATCGCGCGGTCAAAACTGTCACCGGCCCCACCGCCCAGTGACTCCTGCATCTGGGCGCGGCTGATCAAACGTTTGGGGCTTTCCAGAAACAGGCGCAGAACCTCGCCCTCGGCATGGCTGAACGGTGTCTCGACGCCTGAGCCATCCTCAAGAACATAACGATCGAAATACGCCGTCCATCCGTTGAACGTCGCGACGTCGGAATTCGGCGCCTGCCCGCGCGGAGACCGCAGCCGGGCGCGGATGCGCGCCACAACTTCGGTCGGGTCGAATGGCTTGGTGATGTAGTCATCTGCCCCAAGTTCCAGCCCCGTGACCCGGTCCTGTACCTGAGCCCGGCCCGAAATGATGATCACCGCCGCCCCTTGTTCAAGCGCCAGCCTGTGGACCAGTGCCAACCCGTCCGTATCCGGCAGAGACAAGTCCACCAGACAGACATCCGGTGTGACGCGTTTCAACGCAGCCTCGAACTCGCGCGCGCGGGAAAAACTTTGGGTGCGGAATCCGGCCTCTTCCAGCGCATCTGTCAGGATGCGACGGATTTCGGGCTCATCATCCAGAATGGTCACCAACGGCTGGGTCATCAAGCGGCCTCGGTTCGGATCAGCGCGGACAATTGCGCCTGCGAGAAGGGTTTACTCAGCACGGGCGCTTTGGCAAGGGCCTGCCGATGCAGCGGGTCGGAATAAGGCAAAGAAGTCATAAGGATACAGGGCAATTCCGTTGGAAGCTGCGCCAACATGTCCAAACCCGTAGCGGGCCCTTCAAGCCGAATGTCGGACAGCACCATGACAATCCCTTCCACATTTGCAGTCAACGCAAGCGCCTCATCGGCCGAGGTCGCCTCGATCACCGAATGGCCAAGATCGATCAGCATATCCCGGAACTGTCCGCGCAGGTCATCGCTGTCTTCGACCAAAAGCACCAGACCATCCTGTTCAGGGGGGGCAGGCCGGTAGGGCAGCCGCAGCACGACCGATGCGCCAGAGGGCGTATTGCGCAGGTTCAGATCACCGCCTGCCAGCTTAACCGTGTCGTAAACCATCGGCAGACCAAGGCCCGAGCCATCGCTGCCTTTGGTGGTGAAGAACGGGTTCAGCGCTTTGTCCAGCGCTTCTGACGAAAAGCCGGGACCTGTGTCTGACACTGTGATCTCGACCCAGATATTGCCGACCGTGTGGGCGCTGATCGTGACCTGACCAGACGTGCCGCAAGCATCCCGCGCGTTCAGCACAAGGTTCAGCAACGCGTCCTGCAACATACCCGGATCCAGCATAAGGGCCTGATCCGGCAAGGTATTGACAACCGACAGGCCAACACCGCGCGGCAAAGACGGGGTGGCGACAATCCGCAAATCCTCGAGCAGACGGCGCATATCGGTGGCTTTGGGCTGCGGCGTGCGATTGCCCGTCATATCGGCGATCCGGTTCAGCAACTGACCACCCCGCCGCGCCGTTTTCTGGGTTGCGGCGACCAGAGCGCGGGCGTCCTCGGGCAGGTCCATCTTGGTCAGCTGGGACTGCATCCCAAGGATGATCGTCAGCAGGTTGGAAAAGTCATGCGCCAGCCCGTTGGTCATCTGCGCGGCCATCTCGCGGCGGCGGGTCTGTTGCAGGGCAACGCGGGCCTGCGTTTCTTCGGTTATATCCACCGACATGACGTAAACACCCCCTGCCCCGTCCGGCGTGAATGAGACTCGGATACGGCGGGAATCCTGATCTTCGGTGAATTCAAAAACAGACGTATTGCCGTCATACGCCCTTTGCAGATGGCTTTCGACGCGGGCAAAGGCGCTGGTCCCCAATGCCTGCGAGATATGCAGACCCAGAATATCCGATGGCCGCCCGGGCATGACCGAACTGAGACGCCGGTTCGAGTAATCGTATCGTCCTTCGGTGTTCAGATGAGCAATATGGGCCGGCATCATTTCGGTGGTCATCCGCGTGCGGGCTTCGATTTCGGTCAGCTCGCGCTTGGCCTCTTCCAGCGCTGTGATCGTGGCCGCCAACTGGCGGTTGGTGGCTGACAATTCCTCGGCATGGGTCAACAATTGGCCGGACAGTTCCTCGGACCGGGCGCGCAGCAGGTTTTCAGCGCGTTTTGCTCCGGTAATGTCCGTGTAAACGGCCACCCAACCACCTTGCGGCAATGGCGCACCTTCGATTGAGATCACCTGACCATTTGGACGCACGCGCTCCATATAGTGCGGTTCGAAGGCCAGAGCCTGATTGACCCGCACCTTGACCATTTCCTCGACGCTGTCCTCGTCGCCGTATTCCCCTCGGCTGGCCAGACAATAGATCGTGTCACGGAACAAAGCGCCCGGTTGCACCAGCTCGTCGGGAAGGTCGAACATCTCTTGAAACCGGCGGTTGCTGAGAACCAGCCGCAACTGGCTGTCATAGATCGACAGGGCCTGACCAATCAGGTTCAGCCCGGCGGTTGTCATCGCCTTGATGCGTTGTTCCGAAATGTCCAAAATCACCCTCCCCCGCAGGTTATCCGTAGCACCAGACAGCCCGCAGGTGTAGAGGGCTGATTACCCGTGCAGGGGTTTGTTATTGGCGGCCCTGTAGGCTTCGACATATCCACGCGCGACGGCCCGGACGGCGCGGCCAATCTGCGAATAGGCCTCGTCCGGAAGGTTGGCAAAGGACACGCGCGCCGACCAGCCCGGGGCGTCGAACCCGCTACCGTTCAGCAGGACGATGCCGTGATCCTCGGCCAGTTTGAACGCGATATCCAGCGGGTGGACGTTCTGCTTGATCCAGTCCACGACCTCTTCGCCGACATATTTCCGCAGCCAGAATTCGAAGTCGATGATCCCGTAATAGGCGTCATAGTTCTCGCCTGCATCGACATCGATGCCCAAAGCCTCGGTCAGCATTTTGAAGCGGCGATGGACCAGTTCCATGCAGGCGGCCTGATAGTCCTTTTTGGTATCCACCAGTTCGACCAGCGAAAACAGGGTCATCATCACCTGCTGCGGCAGGGACAGCCCAGCCGTGTGGTTCAGCGCCACATCACGGCTGTCTGCGACCAGGCGGTCGATGAACCGAATGTCGCGCGGCGTCAGGCTGAGCGTGCCATAGCGTTTGTCCAACGTCTCTTTGATCTCATCAGGATGGTCAGACAGTTTCAGGTCAAAGATATTGTCCTGCGCGACCGCGATCACGCCTAGACGCCAGCCGGTACAGCCGAAATATTTCGAGTAGGAATAGACCCCGATCGTATTGCGCGGCACGAATCCCATGACCGAGGTGAAATCGTGCACGAAGGTGCCGTAAACGTCGTCGGTCAGCATGATCAGATCGGGTCGGTCATTTTCGATCAGATCCGCCAGTTTTTGCAGCGAGGCCTTGTTCAATGCAACCGATGACGGATTGCCCGGATTGACCAGAAAGAAGGCTTTGACCTTCGGGTCCTTCAGCTTTTCCACCGCTGCATCGGTCAGTTGAAAACCGTCCTCTTCATCGGTTTCGACATGCACGGATTCGAGGCTGTAATCCTCAAGCTCGGGCATCTCCAGATATGGCGTGAAGATCGGTGTGCATAGGGCGATGGTGTCGCCGGGGTTTAGCAACCGGTTCGCCTTGAGCGTTTTGAAGATGTAGCACATGGCCGCCGTGCCGCCTTCGACCGCAAACAGATCGAATTTCGCATCCGGTTGATGGCCGGAACACATGGCCCACATCAGGTATTCATGCGCGATGATCGCGTTGTGTTTCAGGATGCGATCCGGCACCGGGTAGTTGTCGCCGATGATCGAATCCGTCAGTTCATGCACAAACGCATCCGCGTCAAAGTCGAAGGCGAAGATCGCGTGTTTGACCACCTCCAGCAGCGTATCGACGCCCGGCGTTTCGGCGTGCGCTTCGGCCCATTTCAACAGACGCTCATGGCATCCGTTCTGCGCGGGCATCCCGCCCAGACCCGCCGGGTGGTTCATGACGCGTTTGGCTTCGGTCACAGCGAACTGACCCAGTGCAAAAAACGCCTCGCGCGGGCGGGTCGCGATCCAGTTGGGGTTGCCACGGCCTGCGTTCAGAAAGGCCGAGTTCGACTTGTGCGCCTCGTCCGAGGCGAGTTTGATCAGCTCATCCTTGATCTGAAAGGGGCTGAGCGCTTCGTAGTCATGCAGTTTCAGTCTGTCCATGAATCCAACCTTTCCAAATCAGCTGAGGATCAAAACGACGACCATACCAAAGATGGTCAGCAGCGTGTTTCCGATGGCATAGGGCATCCCGTATCCCAGCGCGGGAATTCGGCTTTGGGCCGCTTCCTGTATCATCCCCAGCGCCGCCGTGGTGGTACGCGCCCCGGCGCAGGCCCCGAACAGGATGGCCGGGTGAAACTTGAAGACGTAATGCCCGACATAGACCGAGAAGATCATCGGCAAGGACGTCGCCACGATCCCCCACAGCAGCAAGGCAATACCCGCCTGTTGCAGCCCGGCGATAAAGCCCGGCCCGGCGGTGATTCCGATCACGGCAATAAAGACATTCAGGCCGAGTGTATTCATCAACCACAATGACGGGCCGGGAATGCGCCCAAATGTGGGATGCACCGTACGCAACCAACCCAGCAAGAGACCTGACAGCAATGCGCCGCCCGTGGTCGACAGGCTGATCGGAAACCCGCCCATCGTGATGGCCAGCGTCCCGACCAACCCACCAAGGAAAATGCCCCAGCCGACAAAGGCCAGATCAGTTGTATCTACGGGCCGGTCTGCATACCCGATTTCGGCTATAACAGCCTCGACATGACGTTTGCTGCCCAGCACGGTCAGAATGTCACCGCGACGCAGCACGGTGCCCGGCAATAGAGGCAATTCAACCATGTTGCGCATCAGTTTCGAGACATAGACGCCGCGCGCCATGGACAGCTTGCCCAACTCCTCAAGCGTTTTTCCGTGCACCTCTTTGTTGGTGATCAGAACATCCAGCTTTTCGGAAGGGATGCTCAGCAGTTCCGGCGCGTCGGCCTCTTTCAGCTTGGCTTCGAGCAATCCCACAAGGTCAGCCCGCCGGCCCGAGAACATGACCGTGTCTCCGGCCTGCAGGATCGTATCATCTTCGACCTCGACGATCTGGTCGCCACGTTTGATCCGCTCGGCATAGATGCGGACGCCGGGCATAAGGTCTTTGACGGGTTGCCCCAGAAGATCGCTGCCCTCGGGGATCACGAAGGCGCGGGATTCGATGGCGCGATAGCCTGAAACGATCCCCTCGCCTGTGTCCACTGCCGCACCACCACCCAGCTTGGCCTCGTACTCCTTGCAGGCGGCGACCAGATCAACGCCGATCAGACGCGGCCCGATCTTGGCCAGAATGATGGCCGAGCCGATGGTGCCGTAGATATAGGTGACCGCATAGGCAATGGGGATCTGGTTGGCATAGGTTTGCGCCTGTTCAGACGACAGACCCAGTTGATTGATCTGATCCGTCGCCACCCCAATCGCAGCCGAGATTGTCTGGGAACCGGCATAGAGACCGGCGGCAAAACCCAGTTCCAGCCCTGCGATCTTGGCCGCCACAACCGGGACGATCAGGCACAGGGCCAGCACGCTAAGCGCAAACAGAACCTCGCGCGCGCCATCGGCCTTGAGCCCTCGGATGAACTGCGGCCCGACGCCGTATCCGACGGCAAAGATAAACATGATGAAAAACGTTGATTTGACCGCCGAGTCGACCTCGATATGCGCCTGCCCGATCACGACAGCAGCCAGCAAAGTTGCGGTCACGGTGCCCAGACTGAACCCGAACAGTTTCCACGGACCGACCAGAAACCCGATGCCGATGGACAGGAACACCGCCAGTTCTGGATAGCTGCGCAAGACATTCACAAACCAGTCGATCATCGCCCATCTCCTGTAACCAGGTCATCCCGTACGAAGGGATGCCGTTCATATGAGAAGCCGCAGGCGTTCACGCAGGACAATCAACCAATCAAACCGTCACTCTGCCTGGCGGAAAAGAAATCAAATGCATCAAGTCAAGGCGACGATATCGTAAGATATGAATTTGTCTAGGATTTTTCCGAGAGCCTAACCCTAGTACCTATTGCGGGACTTTGCCCCTTCGTGCGTGATGGAATGCAGCGAGAGTGTGTGATCCATGTTCCGCATCCGATGCCGCAGCATCTGCCGGCACAACCGGGCAAGATCATCTGCATAGGCCGGGTCACCGGCGACGTTCTCGAACTCTCCCTTGTCGTGATGGTCGAACAGGATCGGCGGCAGGTCGGCGGCAAACTCGATCAACGTGAAGCGATCATCGCGCAGGATGCCCAGACATGAGTCGCTGTTTCCCGTTCCCAACCGTTGTTGCCAAAGGGTCGGGTTCTCTGGCTCGGAAAAATCAAGCTCGCTGAAGGAATAGCTGCGCCAATCGTCGGGCACGTCGCCCCGCAATAAGGGGATCAGAGACCGGCCATCCATCTCATTCGGGGCGGGTTGCCCGACCCATTGCAGAATGGTCGGCGTGATGTCGATGGATTCGGTAGGAACCGTCACCTCAGCCCCCGCCCGCGCCTGATTGCCCGGCATGCGGATCATCAACGGCGTGTGATAGGCCGCGTCATAGACCGCCATCTTGCCCCAGCTGTGCCGGTCGCCCAGCATCTCGCCGTGATCCGCCGTCAGTACGATCAGCGTGTCGTCGTATTGCCCGCTGTCCTTGAGGTACTGGACCACGCGGCCAATGTGGTGATCCACCTCGGTCGCCAACCCAAAATAGATCGAGCGCAGGGTCCGGATGTTCTCATCCGTTGGTTCGACCGCGTCAAAGCCTTGAACAAACTCTTTCTCGGTGTAGACGTCCAGCTTGGGGCCAAAGAACGGGTGCAGGGATTTTTCGGCCTCGGGCGTGGCCAGCCGGTCAGGCAAAGGCACGCTGTCCGGGTCATACATGGTGTTGTACGGCGCTGGGGCCACCAGCGGAGGATGCGGGCGGATATAGGTCAGATGGGCAAACCAGTTCTGATCGTGATGCGACGCGATACCTTCAAGAAACGCGTCGGTCAGAAAGGCCGTGTCACTGTCCTCGGCCCGATACATCGCCGGGTCGTTTAGTTTGGGCGGCCCACCCGACGGCGAAACCGGCTTGTAGACGTCCATATAACTGTCGAACGCATAGCCCTTTTTCATCAGATGCGCGCGCCAGGGATAGGATTCCTCCAACCGCATCTCGACAACTTCAAGGAAGCCTTCCATCGACTGTTCATAGGTCCGCAGGATCGGATCATTCGGGTCGTAGGCACGCGGGTCTGCCGGGGTGTCGGTATAGCCGAACAGCATCGGCAGATAGCCAGCCTTGCGCATTTCGGTCGCGATATTGGGAATATCGTGGCGCAGCGGCGTACCGTTACGGACCGAGCGGTGGTTCATCGCGTATTGCCCGGTCAACAGCGATGCGCGTGACGGGCCACAGGGGTTGGTCACCGAATAGTGCCGTTTGAACGTCACCGCCTCGGCCATGAAGGATCGCAGATTTGGCAGGTTTACATGATCCGCCAACGCTCCGAACAGGCAATCTGCCCGAAGCTGGTCGATTATGATGAACAGAACTTTCCCAGCCTGACCCATGTCGCGCACCTCGATTCCGCACCCGAGTTTCTGGTGCGGACTGTGTCGCGGAACGACTGACCTCGCAAGAACTTAGTCGAGCTCGTACTTGGTCTCGTAATTTTCCCTCAGCGCCGAGTCCTGATCTTCTTTGCGCAACAGGCAGTTGCCGATCGACAGAACCTCGATATCCGTACCCATGAAGCAGCGGAACGCATCGGTCGGAGTGCAGACAATCGGCTCGCCCCGCACGTTGAACGAGGTGTTCACGACCAAAGAGCATCCGGTCAGGTCTTTGAACTTGGAAATCAGCGCGTGATAGGCCGGGTTCGTGTCCTGATGCACGGTCTGAATGCGGGCAGAGTAATCCACATGGGTCACCGCCGGGATCTCGGATCGTTTGACGTTCAGCTTGTCGATGCCAAACAGATCGTTTTCCTCATCCGTCATCTGGCGGCGGATTTTTTCCTGAACATCGGCCACGATCAGCATATAGGGGCTGTCGCCGTCCAGCTCGAACCAATCCGCGACGTCCTCGCGCAGGACAGACGGCGCGAAGGGGCGGAAGCTTTCGCGGTATTTGACCTTCAGGTTCAGGGTTTTCTGCATCGACTCGGATCGTGGATCCCCCAGGATCGAGCGTGCGCCCAAGGCGCGTGGCCCGAACTCCATCCGACCCTGAAACCATCCGACCGCTTTTCCGTCCGCCAGCGCCTGCGCAGTCTGGTCGACCAGTTCACCGTTTTCGTAGGTGGTGAATTTGGCCCCCGCGCGGGTCAGTTCCTTGGCAATCTCATCATCTTCGAAACGTGGGCCCAGATAGGCCCCCTGCATCTGATCGCCCGAGGTGACCTGTCGTGGGTTCCCCAATTCCTGATGCCACGCAGCGCAGGCGGCCCCTAGTGCCCCGCCTGCGTCCCCGGCGGCAGGCTGAACCCAGACGCTATCAAACGCGCCGTCCCGCAGAATCTTGCCGTTTGCCACGCAGTTCAGGGCGACACCGCCCGCCATGCACAGATTTCGGATGCCGTGTTCGCGCGCCAGATCGCGGGTGATACGCAACATGATCTCTTCGGTCACGGCCTGAACGGATGCAGCGATATCCATATGAAACTGCGTCAATTGATCGGTTTCGGGCTTGCGCACCGGCTGGCCAAACAAATCCTCAAGCGCCTTGCTGGTCATGGTCAGACCGGCCGTATAATTAAAGTACTTCTGGTTCAGCCGGAATGAGCCGTCCTCTTTCAGATCAACCAGATGTTCGAGGATCAGATCCTTGTATTTCGGCATACCGTACGGGGCCAAACCCATGACCTTGTATTCGCCGGAATTGACCTTGAACCCGGTGTAATAGGTGAAGGCGGAATAAAGCAGACCCAGCGAATGCGGGAAATGCAGTTCCTTGACCATCGTCAGCTCATTGCCGCGCCCGATGCCAACCGTTGTCGTGGCCCATTCACCGACACCATCCACCGTCAGCACAATCGCCTCTTCAAAGGGTGAGGGGTAAAACGCGCTGGCGGCGTGGCTGACATGATGTTCCGAGAACAGGATCTTATCGACGGTAAAACCGGGATCGATTTTGCGAAACTGTTTGTTCAGCAAATCCTTCAGAAATAGCTTCTCACGCAACCAGACCGGCATGGCCATTCGGAACGAATTGAACCCGCGCGGCGCGACTGCGATGTAAGTTTCGATCAAACGTTCGAATTTCAGAAACGGTTTATCGTAGAACACAACATTGTCCACGTCCGCCAATGTGATGCCTGATTCGGCCAGCACGTATTGGATCGCCTTTTCCGGAAATCCGGGGTCGTGTTTTTTGCGGGTAAACCGTTCCTCTTGCGCGGCGGCCACGATCTGGCCGTCGCGCAACAGTGCTGCGGCGCTGTCGTGATACAGCGCGGAAATGCCCAAAATATACGTCATAAGATCAGAACAGCGTGTAAACGAACGGCGCAATGGCCGAACCTTGGCTAAGGACGATCAGCCCTCCGAATACACCCAACATGACAAAGATGGGCAGCAGCCAAAACTTCTTTCTGACCCTCAAAAACGACCAGAGCTCGGAAACGAATGTCACGTCTGGTACTCCCTTCTTTAAAACTGTTGTTTCATGCTGCCAGGCTGGTCCTTGCGGACAACCCAATAGCTTTCTGCACTGCTGTCTAGCCTTTCGGACAATAGATCTTTGCCCAACAAACGCGCCACAAGGCCAAACGGCACAAAGGTGGTGATGAAGACCAGAAACATCACGACGGGCGCGACAATGGCCCCCAATAGCATGCCAAACTTGAACCAAAGCCGGTTCGGTTTGGCCAAAACCTGCGGGGCAAGAAAGGTCAGCGCAAGGATGATCCCAGCAATCGCAAGCAGTATCCAACGCGGGGACCCGCCGCCAAATACAGGCCACAGGGCAATGATCAGAAAAACCGCTGTGAAGACAAATCCGAACCCGCGCTCGGACCCGATTTCGACATCAACATTCGCGTGATGGTCAGACATGACACACAACCAAACAACTAAAACTCAACCACATGTAATAAGGTAGCATTACCTTCGGTTGAAACAAGTGAATTGGGTCACAATGCGACCGGGAATCTGCCATCTGACGCCAAGCAGTGTCACACCCAGGCCATTCTGATCCCCCAAATCCCCGCGAAAGCGCACAAAGCCGTTGCAGCCCGTGGGCGTTTTCCGTCACATGTCCTCATGACGCCGCCCAAGATCACCTCTGAGCGCGAAAGCACCGGCACACATGTGCGCATTTCGGGCGCGCTGTTGACGCAGTCCTTGGAAACGGTCGAACGCGACTTCGCCGCGGTTCAGCCAGTTGGCGGCGACGTGACCGTGGACCTGTCGGAAATCGAGGCGTTGGATACCGGTGGCGCGTGGCTGGTGGCGGACCTGTCGCGGCGGTTCACGGCCAATGGCGCGCAGCTTCAGTTTCTGGGGTTGAAACCGGCACATGCCGCTTTGATCGATACCGTATCGCACAACATCCCAGACAAGCCGGGGCGGCTGGCCAAACCAAGGACTTTCGCCGATTGGGTCGAGAGCGTTGGCCGCAGCACCTTCGGGGCCTGGAAGGATACGCTGTCGATCCTCGGGTTTCTGGGTCTGACCCTGCACCGGCTGGCCCGCACAATTGCGATGCCATGGCGGCTGCGACGGGCGGCCCTGTTCACGCACATGGAAGAAACCGGGTTCAAGGCCCTGCCCATCGTGGCGCTGATGGGGTTTCTGATCGGCGTTGTTCTGGCCTTTCAGGGCGCCACGCAGCTGAAACAGTTCGGGGCCGAGATTTTTGTGGTCGAACTGATCTCAATCTCGGTTCTGCGCGAGTTGGGGATTTTGCTGACCGCGATCATCGTCGCGGGCCGGTCAGGCTCGGCCTTTACCGCCTCAATCGGGTCGATGAAGGTGCAGGAAGAGATTGACGCCATGCGCACGCTGGGTCTGGACCCGATCGAGGTTCTGGTGGTGCCACGTGTTCTGGCCCTGCTGATCATGTTGCCAATTCTCGGCTTTGTTGCCGATATGGCCGGGCTGTTCGGCGGCGCGTTGATGAGTTGGATCGATCTGGGCATCAGCCCCGGCATGTTCATCACGCGCCTGAACGAAAGCACCGATGTCTGGCAACTGGCCGTTGGCCTGATCAAGGCCCCGTTCTTTGCGCTGGTCATCGGGGTCATCGCCTGCTGGCAGGCCATGCAGGTCAAAGGGTCGGCGCAAAGCGTTGGGCAACGCACCACCGCCTCGGTGGTGCAGTCGATTTTCATGGTGATCGCCATCGACGCGCTGTTTTCGATCTTCTTCTCAGAGCTGGGGATCTGACATGGACGGCACCGTGCAGCATCAGACAACCCCGGTGGACGTACAGCGCGAGGCGGTGATCCGTGTGCGTGGGCTGCGCAATCAGTTCGGGCCGCAAGTGGTACATGACGACCTGAATCTGGATGTCTGGCGGGGTGAGGTTCTGGGTATCGTCGGCGGCTCGGGCACCGGTAAATCGGTACTGTTGCGCACGATTGTTGGGCTCAACACACCTGCGGCGGGCAGTATCGAGGTTCTGGGCGTCGATGTTCTGAACGGCCCCGAAGAAGATCGCCGCCGCATTGAACGCCACTGGGGTGTCGCCTTTCAGGATGGCGCGCTGTTTTCTTCGCTGACTGTGCTGCAAAACGTCATGGCCCCGCTGCGCGAACATACCGGTATCAGCGAACGGTTGATGGAGTCGCTGGGCGCATTGAAAATCAGCCTGGTCGGGCTGCCACAGCTGAGTTGCGGCAAGTTCCCGTCGGAACTGTCGGGCGGTATGCGCAAACGGGCCGCACTGGCGCGGGCGCTGTCGCTGGACCCCGAGATCGTGTTTCTGGACGAACCCACCGCCGGGTTGGACCCCATCGGTGCGGCAGCCTATGACGCGCTGATCCGCGAGTTGCAGCAGGCGCTGGGACTGACCGTCTTTATGGTCACGCACGATCTGGACAGCCTTTATGCCATCTGCGACCGGGTCGCCGTGCTTGCAGAAAAGCGCGTGCTGGTCGAAGGTCCGATTGAAGAGATGACCAAGGTCGATCATCCTTGGGTGCAGGAATACTTCACAGGCCCCCGCGCCCGCGCGGCGCAGGACAAAGGGCAGGACAGGTAGAGGCGATGGAAACCCGGGCGAATTACATTCTGATCGGCGCGTTCACCCTTGCGGGCATTCTGGGGGCGTTCGGCTTCTTCCTGTGGCTCGCCAAATTCGAAGTGACCCGCCAATACGCCTATTACGATGTGCTGTTCGACAATGTCTCGGGCCTGTCGGCGGCGGGCGGCGTCAGCTATAATGGCCTGCCGGTCGGGCAGGTGATCTCGTTGAACCTGGATGAGGACGATCCGTCGAAGGTTCGTGTGCGCATCGAGGTGGACGCCGATATTCCGGTTACCGAAGAAACCATTGCGCAGCTGCAATCGCTGGGGGTGACCGGAGTGGGCTATGTCGAGCTAACCGGCGGCTCCACCTCGGCAGCGCGTTTGCCGCAGGACAGCGTGATCAAAAGCAAACGCAGCACCATTCAGTCCCTGTTTGAAGGCGCGCCCAAAGTGCTGGACGAGGCTGTGACCCTGCTGCAGGAACTGAACTCGGTCGTGGATGAGAAGAACCGGAAGGCCGTGTCCGACATTCTGGACAACCTCGCCTCGGCAACCGGTCGGCTGGACAAGACGCTTTCGGATTTCGAATCCGTCTCGGCCAATATCGGCAATGCGGCGCAGGATATCGGGGTCTTCACCAAAAAGCTGGACCCGTTGATCAGTTCCGCTGAATCCACCCTTGAAACCGGTACGGACACATTGAAGTCGATCAAAACCGCTTCCGACACCGCAAAAGAGGCGCTGGATGAGGCCAAGGTGACCCTGACGACGACCAACCGCGTGATCGAACAGGATATCCGCCCGTTCATCGAACGCGGCTCGGATCTGGCCGAGAACCTCACCCGGTTGTCACAGGAGGCTGGCGCATCCCTCAGCGTGATCACCGAGACCGTTCTGAACGCCAACACGACGCTTGGATCGATCACCTCGACCATGGACTCGGCTAAGAGGGCGCTGGCCTCGGCAGAGCGGGCTTTTGACTCGGCCAATCAGGTGATCGAAACCGACGTCGCCCCGGTGGCGCAGGATATTCGCCGGGCCGCCAATCAGGTGACCGAGACCGTCGCAGGCATTACCGACAAGATCGACAAGATCTCTGACGACGTGCTCAGCGCGTCGAATTCCGCGAAAGAGCTGCTGGGCACCATCGACGGGGTGGTGCAGGACAATCGCCGTCAGGTGTCTGATTTCCTGCGGGTCGGATTACCGCAGTTCATTCGGTTTATTGAAGAATCCCAGCGTCTGGTCATCAGCCTTGATCGCCTGGTCGACAAGGTCGAACGCGACCCGGCACGCTTTTTGCTGGGCACCCAAGCATCGGAGTTCCGTCAATGATAAGGCCCCTTATTCTATCCCTGGTGGCTGTGATACTGGGCGGTTGCGCCGGTTTGGGCACGTTGCAGCAGGCCTCAAAACCGAACGATTTGTATCTTTTGACGCCCAAAAGCACGTTCGCATCCTCGCTGCCGCGTATCCAGAAGCAGATCGTGGTTGAAGAACCCACCGCAACAGCGGCTGTGAACACCGACCAGATCGCGGTGCAACCGACCCCTTTGCAGGTTCAGTACCTGCCGCGCGCGCGATGGGTGGATCGGGCCCCGCTGATCGTGCAGGCGCTGCTGGTCGAAAGCTATGAGAATTCGGGCAAGGTCGCGGCCGTTGGTCGATCAACCGTGGGTCTTCGCGCCGATTACGTCATCGCGCCGGACCTGCGCGAATTTCAGGGCATCGTGGTGTCCGAGACCGAAAACGGCAAAACCGTCCGCATCGAAGTCCGTATGAACATCAAGATCATCGATGAATATGAAGACAAGATCATTGCCTCAAGCTCGTTTCAGGAAAACGTAGTGGCCGCCAGCGATCAGACGCCCGATCTGGTCAATGCCTTCGACGTCGCATTGGGACGAACGATGCGGGACGCGGTGGAATGGAGCGTGCGCCGGATCAATACGCACGCTGCCAATAACCCCCGTTCGACCGTTAACTGACGCCGTCAGAAATGCGCGGCTGACGCGCGCTGCCAATCCGCTGCATATTCGGCCGGAATTGTGTCGGACAGAAACGCGCCTTCATCGACCAGCGTGTATAGTTCGGCGTAAGAATACTCCCGTTCGTCGGCTGTACGGCGGCGGATATCAGCGAGTGTCAGTTCGGACACGGTCTGTTTTCCCATCGCGCCCAGCAACTCGCGGAAGCTTTCCAATGTGGCGTCATGATAGCGATGCACCCGCTGGCGTTTTTGCGGAACATTCACCGCACGGCCCCGGATCGGGTCCTGTGTGGCCACGCCCGAGGGGCAGCGGTTGGTGTTGCAGTGCAGCGCCTGTATGCAGCCCACCGCAAACATCATCGCGCGCGCGGCATTACACATATCCGCGCCAAGGGCGAATTTTTCGACCATGTCGTAGCCGGTAGCCACTTTGCCCGAGCACATGATCCGGATCTTGTCGCGCAGCCCGGCACCGCGCAGGCAGTTGTTCACGAAGATCAACGCCTCGTTCAGCGGCATTCCCAGACGGTTGGTGAATTCAACCGGGGCAGCCCCGGTACCGCCTTCCGAGCCATCAATGGTGATGAAATCGGGCAGAATACCGGTTTCCAGCATGGCCTTGCAGATCGCCATAAACTCGGACGGGTTGCCGATGCACAGTTTGAAGCCGATCGGCTTACCGCCCGACATCTCGCGCAGATGCTGCACGAATTCGATCAACCCGGTGGGGCCGTCGAAAGCGGAATGAACGGGGGGTGAAATCACATCCTGATGTTCGGGCACGCCGCGGATCTCGGCGATTTCCTTGTCAACCTTCGCGGCCGGAAGCACCCCGCCATGTGATGGCTTTGCCCCTTGCGAGAGCTTGATTTCAATCGCTTTGACGACGTCTTTCTTGGCTTTCTCCGCGAACTTGTCCTTGTCAAACCCACCTTCGGGCGTGCGACAGCCGAAATAGCCGGTGCCGATCTGCCAGATGATATCGCCACCTTCGGCCAGATGATGCGGTGACAGCCCGCCTTCGCCCGTGTTGTGCGCAAACCCGCCATCCTTCGCCCCGCCGTTCAGGGCCCGGATCGCATTGGCGCTGAGCGCGCCAAAGCTCATGGCCGACACATTCAGGCGCGACGCGTCATAGGGTTTTTCGCATTGCGGCCCGCCCAGCATCACCCTTTCTTCGCTTTCGTGTACATCCTTGGGCACAAGCGAGTGGTTGGCCCGATGGTAGCCCACAGTCAGGATGTCATATTGGGTACCAAACGCCTGCGTATCGACCTGACCTTTGGCGCGGGAATAGACAAGGCTGCGAATGATCCGGTTGTAGGGCCGCCCGCTTTCGTTGGTTTCCACGAAATATTGCCGGATTTCGGGGCTGACGAATTCCAGCATGTACCGAAAATGCCCCAGCACCGGATAGTTGTTCAGCACGTTATGCTTGGTGGTCAGCATGTCGTACATCCCGATCACAGCGTACGGGATCAAAATGACCAGAAGCCAATGCGCCGGGGACCAGAAAAAGCCCAAAACCGCCACCAAGGGCAGACAGACGAAACTCAGAAAATAATAGAGCCTGCGTACAACCATTCCTGATCTCCTTGGGTGGGTTGTTGGTGGGGGCGGTCTGAACCCATGTGATTTAGACCGAAGGCATTGACGCCAAAGTGAAACATCTTGGCTTTTGATTGCAAGCCCTTAGGTGTCGCGGAAACAAACCGGTCGGGAATGTGAAACCACGTTACAGGTTTGATTGATCCCGCGGTTCGCGCACAGTATGCCAGTCAAGCGACAGCAATAGGCGGGACGGGTGGCAGGACCAAACGGCAAGACTGCGAAACATGGGCGTTTCCTGATGTTCTTGTCCGTATTTGTGGGCGGGGCGCTTGGGTCGCTGCTGCGCGGACTGTTTACGCTGGACATTCCCGGCGTGCCTGTCCTGACTGCAACCTTTGGTATCAACATCTTCGCGTGTTTTGTGCTGGGCTGGCTGTATGCCATCCGGCACCGGGTCCACGCGCATGTTCTGCACCTGGGGGCCGTCGGGTTCTGCGGCGGGCTGTCGACGTTTTCCTCATTCGTGGCAGAACTTGACCGGCTGGCCCAAACCGCGCTTTGGACGGCCCCCGCTGCTGCGGCGCTTGAGATCGCGTTTGGTCTGACGGCGGCTCTTGTGGGTGAGGCATTGGGGCGGCGGTTTCATGCAATAGGTGGGCGGCAATGACTGACCTGTACCTGCATGCGATGTTCGGCTTGGGCGGCGGGCTTGGTGCGGTTCTGCGCCATTGGCTGGCATTGCGGGTCACCCATGCCCTGCCCCTGTCCACGCTGATCGTGAACGTACTGGGCAGTCTGCTGCTGGGCCTGTGGATCGGCTATCTGGGCGGTCCGGTCGAGATGGGGGAAGAGCAGAAACGCTTGGTTTTCGGCTTTTGCGGCGGATTCACCACGTTTTCTAGCTTTGCCTATCAAACGCTGGAATTGCGCCGCGAGCGCACGCTTGCACTGGCAGCAGGTAATATCATGGTCAGCCTTATTCTGTGCTGGGGGGCCTTGTGGCTGGGGTTGGTGCTAACCCGCTAATGGGCATGTACCTGAGCCGTTGTGCCCGGCTTCGGGGCCCGGCAGAAAAACAACAACGGCAAGGTCGCCAGCGCCAGCAGCCCCAGATTGTTGAACACGGTCAGGTACGAGATCATCTCGGCCTGTCGCGCGATCTCTTGCCCCAGAATGGCCGCGCCTTGGGCACTGTCCGGTGTCAGCCCCAAGGGCGCCAGATAAGCCTGTGCCGCCGGGTTATAGGGCGTGACGTTCTGGCTCAGCACCGCGGTATTGGTCTGCAATCCCCGCACGACCCAAGTCCCGACCAGTGAAATACCAACCGATGAGCCCAACTGACGGGTGACGTTGAACAGGCCCGAGGCCTCGTCCTGCCGCGCTTTGCTGATGCTCTCGAAGGCCAGAATGGACATCGGGACAAAGACAAGCCCCATACCCAGACCGCTGATGATGCCGGG
Organism: Ruegeria sp. AP12; assembly: GCF_056540025.1. Lineage (NCBI taxonomy): Bacteria > Pseudomonadati > Pseudomonadota > Alphaproteobacteria > Rhodobacterales > Roseobacteraceae > Ruegeria > Ruegeria sp. AP12. The sequence goes on along the minus strand of NZ_JBQFVZ010000005.1, from coordinate 26,416 downwards.
AATGGCCAGTTCCCAGAATCCTGCATTCAAGTTCAGCATCCCCATCATGAAATTGCTGATTGCGGTCAGCGTCATTCCGACCCCGGCCAGCACACGGGGGTCTAACCGTTTCACCAGCAGGGCACCGGTTGCGACCATGGACACTCCGGCCGCAAGACCACGCGGGATGAACAGGTGGCCGGATTCGATGACCGGATAGTCCAGCAGCGTCTGAACAAAGGTCGGTAAAATGGCGATGCCGCCATAGAGCGACACCGCAAACCCCACGATCACCAGATTACACAGGGCAAAGTTGCGGTCCGCGAAAAGGCGCAGATCAACAACCGGAGTTTTTGCTGTCAGGCAATGTACGATCAACCCCAGCGCGCCCAGAACCGACGCAACAAGCGCAACCTGAATAATGCGCGAGGACAGCCAGTCCTTGGTCTCACCCTGATCCAGGATGAATTGCAGGCACCCGATGCCAAGGGCCAGAAGCGCAAGGCCCTGCCAATCGATCTTCACCTCTTCGGTCTCGTCCTTCGGCAGCTCTCCGGCCAGCAACAGCAGCGCCATGGCCGCAATCGGCAGGTTCACGAAAAAGACCATCCGCCACGAGAAATACTCGGTCAGGATCGCGCCCACCGTAGGGCCCAGAACCGGGGCCACGACTACACCGAGGCCAAATACGGCCATCGCCTCGCCCCGTTTTTCGCGCGGGAAGGCGTCGAACAGAATGGATTGCGAAAGGGGGATCAGGAAGGCCCCGAACATGCCTTGCGCCAGTCGGAAGAACACGATGGTCTCAAGGCTCCAGGACAGGCCGCACATGATCGACATGCAGGCAAAGCCGGTCACGGCGGTCAGGATCAAGCGGCGTCGCCCGACCCGGCGCGCGACAAAGCCGGTCAACGGCATTACCACTACCGCCGAGACGATATAACTGGTCAGGATCCACGTGGCCTGATCGGTTGTGGCTCCGAATGCGGCCTGAATATGCGGCAGGGCCACGTTGACGATTGTGCTGTCCAGAACTTCCAGAATGGCACTGCAGACCACAGCAACCACGATCACCGGATTGACGTGGCTGCTTGTCATGCCGGTCATTGCGTTGCTGCTGTCGTGTCCACGACCACCTTGCTGCTGCCACCAACACGCAGGGGCGCATCGGTCGGATCAAGCTCAATCCGAACGGGGAAGCGGCGGGTGACCTTGACCCAGTTGCCGCTGGAATTCTCGGAGGGCAGCAGCGAGAATGTATCCCCCGACCCGCGCCCGATCGAGGCGACTTTGCCCGTCAAAGTCACTCCCGGCAGCATGTCGATCTGAACCGTCACCGGCTGACCGGGACGAATGCGCGGCAGCGCGGTTTCCTTGAAATTCGCATCGACCCACCAGTCGGCGGATTCGACGATGGAAAACTGCGGCGCATTGGCAGACACCGACGATCCGGGCCGCAGGGTCAGGTTGGCAATCCAGCCATCGGCGGAAGCAAAGACTTTGGTCCAGGCCAGATTGGCCTTGTCGATTTCCAGCTGGGCGCGTGCTGACAGTATATCGTCCTGCTTCGCCGCCAGCCCGCTTTGCAAGGCCAAAAGGCTGGACTGGCTGCTGGTCAACTGTGCCGAAGCCTGCGCGAAATCCGAGGTTGTCTGATCCAGCGAAGACTGCGCCACATCCCCTGTCGAGAACAGAACCTTGGCGCGTTCCAGCGCCTTTTGCGCTGTGTCATAAGCGGATTGCGCGCTTGCGACCGATGCCTCGGCGGCCGCAATCTGAGTTGCGTATGATTTGGCCTGCTGCTCGGCGCTGTCCAGATTGGCCTTGGACTGATCCACCGACGCCTTGAACTGCGTGTCATCTATGGTGAACAGCAGATCGCCGCTTTTGACCGCTTGGTTTTCGTCAACATGTACCTTGGCCACCTGCCCGGTCACCTGCGGCGCGATGTAGATGATATTCGCGCCGACATAGGCGTCTTGCGTGGACGGATACCTCTCTTCATGTCGCCAGAACAGGAACAGCCCCGCACCAATCGCGGCAAGCATGACAAGAATTGCGACAAGCTTCAGCGACTTCATAACTCAGACCTTCTTACATCGGGTGCACATGCATACGGATCGCCAGATTGCCCAAAATCCAGACTGTGCCCAGAATGATGATCAGCAGAACAAGGGTTGAGAACAGGATCAGATCCAGATCCTCTCGGCTGCTGCGACGGCGGTCGATATGCAGGAAGTAAACAAGTTGGAAAATAAGCTGGGCCAGCCCCAGCAGACCGATGGTCAGATACACTCCGGTCGTTTCAATCCCCCAGCGATAGGCCACGCCGAACATGGCAAACGTCAGCAGCAGTGACCCGCCATAGCCAATCACATAGCGCCGCCGCTCGCGCCGGTGCATTTCAGAGCGTTTATCCATAGGTCAGCCCTCCGAAATAGACGATTGTGATGATGCCGATCCAGATCAGGTCGAGAAAGTGCCAGAACAGCGCCAGCCGCACCACGCGCGAGATCACCAGATCGGTCATGCCCATCACCCGCAACTGGATGCCCAGCACCACCAGCCACACGCAGCCGGCGGCCACGTGAAGGCCATGCAATGGAACCAGACCGTAGAAGGCCGACAGAAACCCACTGCGCTGCGGGATGCCGCCCTTTTCGGCCATTGCCATAAAGTCCCGGATTTCCAGAACAAGGAAGCTGATGCCCAAAAACAGCGTCACGCCGAACCACAGAATGATCCTTGGCCGGGGCAGGTTGTATTTCAGGGCCAGCATTGCCAACCCAACGGTCAGGCTGCTGGTCAACAGGATCATCGTCTGGGCGAAGATGCTGGTCAGATCGAACAAATCATGCGGTCCCGGCCCGCCCGCCTGCGCATCGATCATGGTGATGTAGATAGCAAACATCAGGCCGAAATAGACCAGATCGCTCATCAAAAAGACCCAGAAGCCGAAGGTTACGACCTCGGATGCCTTGTGGGCGCTGGCGTGGCGGTCGCCGAGGTTGATCCCCGGATAGCTGTGCGTTGGCGCGCGCTTCATGTGACCGCCTCCAAATCCGGGCGGGCGAGGCCGCGGTTTTCCGGCGCGGTCTCATGGTCACGGTCCACGGCGGCTTCGCTATGGACCAGAGCAAGCCAGGCCTCGTGCTCTTTGCGCACCTCTTCGGCTGGAATCGTGATCTCGGTGCTGGTGTCGAAAGTCCAGAGGATGAAGGCCAGGATCATCGCAACGGTCATCAGCGCAGCCAGCCACCAGATCCACCAGACCAAGGCGAACATCCAGATGCCACTAGCTACGCAGAGGATGAAGCCGATGCCTGTGTTGCGTGGCATTTCGATGTCTTCATAGGCCTCAGGCTTGGGATAAGCTGCTCTGCGTTCCTTGGCGATGGCAAAGTTATCCCGGTCCGTCACCTGCGGAATGATGGCAAAGTTATAGGGCGGCGGCGGCGCCGGGATCGACCATTCCAGAGTGCGCCCATCCCAAGGGTCCCCTACAGGCACGCGGGTCTTATCCCGGTCGCGGATGCTGATCCAAAGCTGGACCAGAACTGAAAACAGAGCCGCCGTTATGACCAGCGCTCCGATAACGGCGACAATCATATAGGGGTGAAAGCTGGGGTCTTCCCAACTGTAGGACCGGCGCGGCATGCCCATCAGGCCGACAAAGTACAGCGGCAGGAAGGTCAGCATGAACCCAATGGTCCAAAGCGCAACCGTCGCCCTGCCCCAGCCTTCGTGCAGGCGGAACCCGAAGGCCTTGGGGAACCAGTAATTATAGGCGGCCAGCAAACCGAACAGCACGCCCGGCAGCAGCACATTGTGGAAATGAGCCACCAGAAACAGCGTGTTATGCACCTGATAGTCGACAGTCGGGTTGGCCAGGATCACGCCGCTGAGCCCGCCGATCACAAAAAGCATCAGGAAGGCCAGACCATACAGCATCGGCACCGAGAACCGGATCCGCCCACGCCACAGGGTTGCCATCCAGTCATAAACCTTCACTCCGGTCGGGATCGCGATCAGCATGGTTGCAATGCCAAACACCGCATTGATCAGCGCGCTTTGGCCCATGGTAAAGAAGTGATGCAGCCAGACCGTAAAGGACAGTACCGCAATCGACATGGTGGCGATGACCAGCGAGGCGTAGCCATAAAGTCGTTTGGCCGAGAAGGTCGCGAAGATCTCGGAGTAGATGCCATAGGCGGGCAGCACCAGCAGATAGACCTCGGGGTGGCCGAACAGCCAGAACAGGTTGGCGTAGTTCATCATGTTGCCGCCAAGGTCATTGGTGAAAAAGTGGAAATCCAGATAGCGGTCAGCGGCCAGCAACAGGGCCGCAACGCCCAGGGGCGGCATGGCAAAGACGATCAGGATCGAGCTGCAGATGATCGTCCAGCAATACATCGGCAGCCGCATGAAGGTCATGCCCGGTGCACGCAGCTTGTAGATCGTGACGGCAAAGTTGATCCCGGTCAGCGTGGTTCCTATCCCAGAGACGACAATGGCCCAGATCCAGTAATCCGGCCCAACGCCGGGATTAAACGCGGCCCCTGTATAGGGCGGATAGGCCGTCCAACCTCCGGTCGAGAAATGGCCCACAACCAGCGACACCATCAGCATCATGCCTGCTGAAACGGTCAGGCCTAGGCTGATCTGATTCATCACCGGGAAGGCCACATCCCGCGCGCCGATCATCAGCGGGACGACATAGTTGGCGATACCAAACACAAAGGGCACGGCCACGAAGAAGATCATGATCGTGCCATGGGTGCTGAACAGTTCAGCGAAGTGCTCGGCCTCAAGGAACCCCTCGCCCGGTCCTGCGGCCTGTTGCGCGCGCATGACAACGCCTTCCAGCACGCCCCGCGCCAGCATAACTATGGCGAAGACGACATACATGATGCCGATTTTCTTGTGGTCAGCGCTGGTCAGCCAATCGCGCCAGAGCGGACCCCACAGGCGGAACCATGACAGCAGGGCAACCACCGCAACCGCGCCAACGATAACCACCGCTGCGGCGGCATTGGCGACGATCTCATTTGCGTTCGGGTTCTGGATCAGACCCGTGATGGGAAGCGCATCCCAGCTGAGGCGACCGAAAAAGCCGGACTCTGATGTCATTGCCCGACCTCCTGCCCGTAAGCGGTTGTTCCCGGTTGTTGATCCAATGGCAAAGCCTGCCCCGAGTGATAGCGATGCAGGATCGTCTGAAACAGATCACCGTCGTCCAGCCGGAAATACAGCGCGTTCTCAGGCATTTGCGGAGTACCAAGTGCCGCCTGCACTTCATCCCGGTCTGTGCGCATGGCGAGGGTCTGATAGGTCGCCTGATCCAACACGATGCCATTTTGCCGGACACTTTCGACCCATGTCTCGAATTCGTCAGGCTGCATGGCAAGCGTTTCGAATTTCTGCTTGGTGAAGCCGCGCCCGTTATATTGGGTGTTCTCGCCCTGCATCGTCTCGGGCCGGTCCGCGACCAGATGCAGCTGAGTTGTCATGCCCGGCATCGCATAAATCTGACCCGCAAGCGCCGGGATCATGAAGGATTGCATCACCGTATCCGTCGTCAGCGTCATGGCGATCTGCTGTTTTACCGGAATGCCCAGTTCACCCACGCTGGCGATGCCCAGTTCGGGATAGATGAACAGCCATTTCCAATCCAGACCCACAACCTGAACCTGCACGGCGGGCTCGTCCCCGAAAGGTGCAGCATAGGGATCCAGCCTGTGGGTCGCCTTCCACAGATAGAAGGACAGGATCGCCACGATCACGACCGGGATACCCCACATCAGCATCTCAAGCCGGCCGGAAAAGTCCCAATTCGGGCTGTAAGCCGCAGTGCCACCCTTTCGGCGGCGATAGCGCAGCGCAATCAGAGGGACCAGCACCAGAACAGGCACAACCGCCACAAGGATCAGCACCGTCGCCCGCAACAGGTGTGTTTTCTGAACGGCCGCTATAGGGCCCTGAGGGTCCATGAAACTGTCGCTGGCACCCGCAATCTGGGCCGAGGCAACCAGCATAGCCACCGCGATCAGCGCCAAAACCGACCCGAGGGGCATTCTGATGGTACTCATACCTGCCTGTCCTCTGTGGCCCCCGATTAGCGTCAACTATCGGCAAGTGCAGGACAATTCTCAAGGTTTTTTCGAGAACGTAGAGGATTCGTCTATCGGAAGAGCAGGAATGGATTTATTTGCCCATTTCCTGCATCTTTGATGGCAAGAACTTTGGGTTTAACCAGACAGGCACAGGGCAGCAAACATCCGATGCGCGCATTTCTTTCCATCCTTCTGTTGGTCTTTGCGGCCAGCAGCGCCAATGCGCAGGATCGCGCAGCGGTTGAGCGGCAATTTCAGTCCTGGCTGAACCAAACGATCTGGCCGCAGGCCCGTGCCAAGGGTGTCTCTCGTGACACCATGAACCGCGCCTTTTCGGGTGTCACTTTGAACTGGGACTTGCCCGATCTTGTCCCGCCCGGCAGCAAGGCGAAGACGCCAAAGAAGCAGAAGCAGGCCGAGTTCGGCTCGCCCGGGCGGTATTTCAACGCGGGCTCGGTTCAGGGGGCAACGTCTGTCGGGCGGCAAATGGCGACACGTCATGCCGCAACCCTCGCGCGGGTCGAGGCGCAGACCGGCGTGCCCGCGCGCATCCTTCTGGCCATTTGGGGCCGGGAAAGCGGATATGGACAGGTCCCGATCCGACATGACGCCTTTCAGGTGCTGGCCACCAAAGGGTTCATGAGTACACGGGCGGACTATTTTACCGGTGAATTGATCGCCGCATTGCAGATTGCCGAGGCCGGGCATGTCCGGGACATGAAAAGCTCGTGGGCCGGGGCTTTGGGGCAGCCGCAATTCATGCCATCCAGCTTTCTGACCTATGCCGCCGACGGAAATGGCGACGGGCGGGCGGATATCTGGGGTTCTGCCGATGACACGCTGGCCTCGATTGCGAATTATCTGGCCCGGCATGGCTGGGTCACTGGTCGAGACTGGGGGTTCGAGGTGACGGTGCCCAACACAGTGTCCTGCGCGCTGGAAGGGCCGGATCAGGGACGGGTCATTCGCGATTGGGCGGCAATGGGCATCACGCGCGTCTCGGGCAAGCCCTTCCCGGCCCATGAACTGGTGGGTGAGGGCTATCTGATGATGCCCGCCGGGCGCAACGGACCTGCCTTTGTGGTAACGCCGAATTTCTACGTGCTGAAAGAGTACAACAAAAGCGACCTCTATGCCCTGTTTGTCGGCCATGTCGGAGACCGGATCCAGTTTGGCGTCGGCGATTTCTCTGGCCGCTGGGGGAAGGTTGGCGGCCTCTACCGCTCGGACATTGCGGCGATGCAACGCGCGCTCGAAGCGCAAGGCCATGACGTCGGCGGGGCGGACGGGCTACCGGGGTTCAAAACCCGCCGATCAATTGGACGCTGGCAAGAGGCGACCGGCCAAAGCGCGACTTGTTTTCCGGAACAGCACATGAAGGTCAGCCTGAAAAACTGATCGGGGCATATGCAATGCACAATGGATAAACTCCGGATGACAAATCCTTCACGTTAACGATTGGATTTTGACTCTGACCCTTCCAAATGGCACGATTTATCCTATTCACGCCCATAAGGACGGGCATCATTGATTGATCTGGTTTCGCAGCCTATGAGGAAATGCCGGACGCGCTGCGACCTTCCGGCCGAATTACGAATTGAGAGGCACTATGACACGTAAGGTCACCAAAGCGATTTTTCCCGTAGCCGGGCTGGGCACCCGATTTCTGCCAGCAACGAAATCGGTTCCAAAGGAAATCATGACCCTCGTTGACCGTCCCCTGGTGCAATATGCCATCGACGAAGCACGCGCTGCCGGGATTAAGGAATTCATCTTTGTAACCTCGCGCGGGAAATCCGCGCTTGAGGATTATTTCGACCACAATCTGGTGCTGGAACAGGCGTTAGAGGCCAAAGGCAAACACGATCTGTTGGAAACGCTGAACGCCACCAACATGGAAAGCGGCGCGATTGCCTATATACGTCAGCACAAGGCGTTAGGGCTGGGCCACGCGGTCTGGTGCGCGCGGCGTCTGATCGGGGATGAGCCCTTTGCCGTGATGCTGCCCGACGACGTCATCGCCGCCGACAAACCGTGTTTGCAGCAGATGATCGAAGCCTATGAGGAAACAGGCGGCAACATGGTCGCCGCGATGGAAGTTCCGCATGAACAAACAAGCTCGTATGGGGTTCTGGATGTGGGCGACAATGTGGGCACCGTTGTGCGCACGCGGGGTATGGTTGAAAAACCCAAGCCGGATGAGGCGCCTTCGAACCTGGCCGTGATCGGGCGCTATGTGCTTGGCCCGTCGGTCCTCTATAACCTGAATTCGATGAAATCCGGCAGCGGTGGCGAGATTCAACTGACCGATGCGATCGCGGAAGACATCCGCAACGGCGTACCGGTCTTTGGCTACAAGTTCGACGGGCAGCGCTTCGATTGCGGCTCGAAAGCCGGGTTTTTGCAGGCCACAGTGGCCTTTGCGCTGGCCCGCGACGATCTGCGCGGCGATCTGAGCCAGTATCTGAATGACATCGTTGCCACGGGGAAAGCGGCCCAATAATCACAGGCCCTTTCCCTTGACTGCAATTAAGGCGATACCGTCGGGTACTTGCAGTTCAAAGGCGTGCGCATCATGAATACTGTCTATCCCGTCATTCTGTGCGGTGGGTCAGGCACCCGACTGTGGCCCCTGTCGCGCAAAAGCTACCCCAAGCAGTTCGTGCCGCTGGTGGGTGAGACGAGCCTGTTGCAGGATTGCGCCCAGCGGATGCGCGGGCCGGACGGCGCGCCGTATGCCAAGCCCTTGATTCTGACCAACGAAACCTTCCGCTTTGTTGTGCCCGAGCAGTTGGGGGCCGTTGGCATCGACCCCGGCCCGATTCTGATCGAGCCCGAAGGGCGCAACACTGCGCCTGCGGTTCTGGCGGCTGCGTTGTATCTGGCCAACAGCGATCCAGAGGCGATCATGCTTGTCGCTCCGTCTGATCACGTGGTCCCAGACAAATCCGCCTTTCATGCCGCCGTGGCGCAAGGCGTGAACGCGATTTCTGACCGCGGGGATCTGGTGACATTCGGCATCACGCCGGACCGGCCTGAAACGGGCTACGGCTACTTGAAGCTGAGCCAGACGCCTGACACATCCGGCGCGGCCGTGCCGCTGGATCGGTTTGTAGAAAAGCCGGATTTGGACAATGCCAAGGCCATGCTGGCCGATGGCAGCTATCTGTGGAATTCAGGGATTTTCCTGTTCGCCGTGCGCGACATCGTTGCTGCGTTCGAAGAACACGCACCGGGATTGATCGCCCCCGTCAAACAAGCTGTCGAGCAAGCAAAAACCGATCTGGGCTTTCTGCGGCTGGATGCCGGAGAATGGGCGCAGGCTGACGACATTTCGATCGACTATGCGGTGATGGAAAAGGCCCAAAACCTCAGCGTTGTCCCATATGCCGCTGGCTGGTCCGATGTGGGAAGCTGGACCGCCGTGCACGAATTGAGCCAACCCGACGCAGACGGCGTGGCCACGACCGGAGAGGTCACGACCATCGATTGCCACAACGTCTTAATCCGCTCGGAATCCCCGGCGCAAGAGGTGGTGGCCATGGGTCTTGAAAACATCATCACCGTCGCCATGCCCGATGCGGTTCTGGTCGCCAGCATGGACCGGGCTCAGGACGTCAAACAGGCGGTCAGCGCTTTGAAGGCCAAGGGCGCCAGTCAGGCGGAATCTCTGCCCGTCGATCACCGTCCGTGGGGGTGGTTTGAAAGCCTTGTGGTCGATGACCGGTTTCAGGTCAAACGCATCCACGTCAATCCCGGCGCAGCGCTGAGCCTGCAATCCCATCACCACCGGTCCGAACACTGGATTGTCGTCAAGGGCACGGCCAAGGTCACCATCGACGATGAGGTCCGCCTGGTGTCGGAAAACCAGTCGGTCTACATTCCGTTGGGCGCGGTTCACAGGATGGAAAACCCCGGCAAGGTTCCGATGGTTTTAATCGAAGTTCAGACCGGCAGCTATCTGGGCGAGGATGACATCATCCGGTACGAAGATATCTACGCGCGCAGCTAACTGCGTCTGAAAGGTGGGTTCACAGAATCACCCACCCGGAACACCCTTGGCGAATGCCTGAACAGATCAGCGCTCAGTCAAGGTTTGTCCCCAAATTGGAAACCACCTGTTAGCGGCGGGTAAATCGGGCGTTCGGCCCGGTCAGACGGGATTCACGCGCCTCGCGGCAGGGTGGCGCGCAACAGAAACGTCGGACCGACAGCTACAGGAGGACGCGCCCCGTGTCTCAGAACTCACCCCGATTGAACCTGCCTTTCCTGCAACCGTCGCAGGCACAGAAACACGTCACCCATAACGAGGCGCTGCGCGAGCTGGATCTGGTTGTTCAGTTGACCGTCGCATCTGTCGATGCAATCACGCCACCACCCGCACCCGAACAGGGGGAAATCCACGCATTGGGTGCGACACCCGGCGGGGATTGGTCGGGGCATGGCGGTGAGCTGGCCGCCTGGCTGGACAACGCCTGGCGTTTTGTCGCCCCTCAACCGGGATGGCGCGCTTGGGATCTGGCCAGCGCGCAATTGAAGATTTGGGATGGCAACGCGTGGGTTACTCCTCCGATTGCGACGCAAAATCTGGATGGCGTGGGTGTCGCCACCAGTTATGACAGCACCAACCGATTGTCTGTTCGCAGCCCGGCCACGTTGCTGAGCCATGATGGCGGCGGTCACCAGCTAAAGATCAACAAATCCGGCGCGTCCGAGACCGCATCCCTGCTGTTCCAGTCCAATTGGACGGGCCATGCAGAGATGGGGCTTTCCGGCAGCACTGGCTTTTCGATCAAAGTGTCCCCGGATGGCGGGACATGGACCGAAGCGCTGAGCTTTGATCCCGCCACCGGCCACGCAGCTGGGTCGGCGGTCCAGAGCAGCCCCGATGACACAACCTCGGGTCGCCTGATGCGCGCGGATTACGGCTATGGGCCGGGCAACCTGCTGGGCACAGTGTCAGAAGCGGCAGGCACCCCGACCGGCGCAGTGATCGAACGCGGCAGCAGCGCAACCGGGGACTATGTGCGCTTTGCCGACGGGACCCAAATCTGCACCGCCACATTGCCCGCGACCGATTGCACAAATGTCGAGGGTGCGCTGTTTGCCAGCGCCACCGCGACATGGGCCTTCCCTGCAACCTTCGCGAACACACCCGCGATCAGCGGCGGCGGCGGCGCTTTGGCGCGGTTTGTGGGCTTCGACACCCCATCCGGTTCACAAGCAGCCTACAAGGTGCTGTCCGCAACCTCGGACAGCGCAACCGTGTCACCAACTGCCATCGCTGTCGGGCGCTGGTTCTGACGTAACGCCCTTTCGTTACCCGGCGCAGACTGAACGGGTTGAGTGGATTTGCCTCAACCCGTTCTCTGCGCGCCCAGAGATTGAATCCTCTGCACCAAATCACACCGTCAGAACAGCAAGAAACTGTCGAATGCCGGTCAAAGCCCCTGTCAGGCATTGAAACTGGGCGCAGTTTCTTTGATGGTATCCGCGCCGCAGGCGGTAATTGGTGAGAAGGATTTTTTAGAATGCGTATTGCGATGATCGGCACCGGCTATGTGGGCCTGGTGTCGGGGGTGTGTTTCTCGGATTTTGGCCATGACGTGATTTGTGTCGACAAGGCCGAAGCAAAGATTGAGATGCTGCGGGCCGGAGACGTTCCGATTTACGAGCCCGGCCTTGATGTGCTGATGGCCAAAAACGTAGCCGCAGGACGGCTGAGTTTCACCACCGATCTGGCCGTAGCCGTGGACGGCGCGGATGCAGTTTTCATCGCCGTGGGCACGCCGACGCGTCGCGGCGATGGCCACGCAGACCTGACCTATGTGATGGCCGCCGCGGAAGAGATTGCTCAGGCCGTCACCGGCTACACCGTCATCGTCACCAAATCGACGGTGCCCGTGGGGACCAACCGCAAGGTGCATTCGGTTGTCTCTGCCGCCAATCCGGATGCGGATTTCGATGTCGCCTCGAACCCGGAATTCCTGCGCGAAGGTGCGGCGATTGACGATTTTATGCGCCCCGACCGAGTGGTGGTTGGTGTTGAAAACGACCGCGCCGCCGAAGTGATGGCCGAGATCTACCGCCCGCTCTATCTGCGCGATTTTCCGATCCTGACCACCGATCTGGAAAGCGCCGAGATGATCAAATATGCCGCCAACGCATTTCTGGCGACCAAGATCACCTTCATCAACGAAATCGCGGGCCTGTGCGAACGGGTGGGCGGCGATGTGAAAGAGGTCGCGCGCGGCATTGGCCTGGACGGGCGTATCGGCAACAAGTTCCTGCATGCAGGGCCGGGCTATGGCGGCTCGTGTTTCCCGAAAGACACCGCCGCACTGGCGCGGATCGGTCAGGAGCATGCTCATCCCATGCAGATCACCGAAACCGTCATACGCGTGAATGATGAGGTGAAGAAGCGGATGATCGAGAAAATCCGCGAGGCCTGCAATGACAGTTTCAACGGCAAAACCGTTGCGATGCTGGGCGTCACCTTCAAGCCCAACACCGATGACATGCGCGATGCACCATCGCTGACCATCGTCCCGGCCCTGATCGGCGGCGGGGCCAAGGTGCGCGTGGTCGACCCGCAAGGCAAATCCGAAGGTGAGGCCCTGTTGCCCGGTGTTGACTGGTGCGAGGATCCCTATGCCGCCGCAAAAGGGGCCGACGTCGTGGTTCTGCTGACCGAATGGAACGAGTTCCGCGCGCTGAACCTGAACGATCTGGCCGAGGCGATGAACACGCCCCGGATGGTCGATCTGCGCAACATCTATTCTGAAAGCAAAGTGCTGAAATCCGGCTTTGAAACTTATGTGGGGGTCGGGCGCTGAGCGCCCGATGAACTCGCCCTCACTTCGCAGCGTATAGCGGAACCGAGTTGCTGGCCCCGTCGGTCAATGCCTTGCTCTGATCGCGGCGCACTTGTTCATAGATCGCCAGAGACTCGGATGAGAACAATTCGGTCGGCGGCTGAACCGGGATGAAATTGCTGTGGGCATCAGACCCTCGTGCCAGCAGCGCATAGTCTTTGTCGGCCACCAATTGCCGGGCGCCGGGGCTGAGATAACGGATCGCCAGGCCGATCCGCCGATCTTCGGACTGGTTCGGCCCAGACCCATGGATCGTCAACCCGTGATGAAGCGACATCTGGCCGGGTGCAAGCTCGACATGGGTTTTGTCACTGTCCGCAACGTCTACGGCTACCTCCTGACCACGAGACAATAGGTTGGTGTCCGAATAGGTATCCGTATGCGGCAGGATCGGGTTCTTGTGGCTGGCGCGCACGAAATCCATGCACCCGCTTTCAACCGTTGCCGGTGACAGCGCAATCCAGGCCGTGACCTGATCGGGCGTCTCACCCATGCCCCAATAGGTCAGATCCTGATGCATACCAACCGTGTGCTTGGTATTCGGCTCTTTGATGAAGAACTCGGCCGACCATATCAGAATATCGGGGCCAAGAACGCCTTCGACCACATCCAGAACGCGCGGGTCCTGCGCAATCTGCGCGGTAAGTGGAACGACCAGATGTGCGTTGATCCGCTTATAGGTGTTCAGCGGCAAGGGCAGATCTGCGGCCAGCCAGTCGCGCTCGATCTGCTCCAGTTCCGCCCGATACCCGGCGGCTTCGTCTTTGGAAAAGACGGAAAGAGGAAACAGAAAGCCGTCCTGCCAATACTGGTCGGCCTGTTCTTGGGTCAAAGTGGTATTCATAGACATCCGGTCACCTGTTCGCTTTGCGCGTTCAGCCTATCCCGGCTTTTGAACATTCCATAACTGAACCTCTTGCCTGTCAGGCTAAGCTTGACTTAGCCTGCGCCCATGTCTCGCCGCATTCCCTCTCTCAACTGGTTGCGCGTGTTCGAAGCTGCGGCGCGAACCGAAAGCTTTGCGCGGGCCGCCGCGCAGTTGAACATGTCCGCCGCTGCCGTCAGCCAGCAGGTCAAAGCGCTGGAAACCCGGCTGGGCACGCCTTTGTTCCACCGTCACGCCCATGCGGTTACGCTGACCGAAGCAGGTCGGGCCTATCTGCCATCGGTTCAGCAATCCCTTCTGATGCTGGAAACCGCGACCTCGGGCCTGTTCGGAGAAACCCGCGAGCAGCGGCTTTATGTGCAATCCATTTTGCTGTTCGCCCATGGGATTTTGGCCAAAGGCGTGCCTGCGTTTCAGGCCGCGCAACCGCAGATCAACCTGTCGCTGGCCACCGGGAATATTGCGTCGGACTTCGCCAACCGATTCACGGATCTGCAAATCGTCTTCGGCAACCCCGCCCTGTTCGGCAATGAAGGCGATGAACTGCTGCGCGAGGTTTTGTACCCCGTCGCGCCGCCAGAGATTGCCGCCCGGATTCAAACCCCCCAGGATCTGTTTCAGTTCACTTTGATCGAGGTTTCGACCCATCGCGTAAGCTGGCCGCATTGGTTCGAAACCACGCGTTTACCCGCCGGGCAAGCCCGGTTCTTTTTTGCTGACAATTCGATCATGGCTGCCGAGCTGTCGGCCAGTGGTACCGGGATTGCACTGGCCCGCGCGCCCGCGTCGGATCGGATCATGCAGGTTTCGGGGCTGGTGCCCTGCCTTCCCGACGCTCAGGTCGCCGGGCAAGAGGCCTATCACCTGATCTACCCGTCCCGCACCGACCTGCGACCTCCGGCGCGCGTTTTTCGCGAATGGCTTCTGGACTACAGCGCTGCCGTCCAGACGCGGTAACGTCCCTGCCCTGTGACCTCGCGGATCAGGCCGCGCCGCATGAAGCGGTCGATATTGCGCTGAACCGCCGCGCGCGAGGCTTTGGTGAGTTCCTCGGCCAGCGGGGCCGACACCATCGGCCAGGCGGTCAGCACATCGATCAACACCGGCGGCGTGCGCCCGGACAGGTCCTGCGTGGCTTCACGGGCACGCACCTCCCACGCGCTGACGCGATCCAGATGCAACAGAGCCGCCAGCGCCGCCTGCCCTGCCCCGGTGATCCACGCCGAAAGTTTTGCTTCCGGCTCGCCAACCCCGCGCAAGGCGCCGGGACCGGACAGCGCCAGCGGCATGAACAGCGCCCCGCCCCGCCCCATCGAGGCGGCGTGCCGCGCAGCAATGATTGCGGCCTCGGTATCTTGACCAATTCCTGCGGATAGCGCGCGCCAGGCGTGAAACGCGATTGCCGCCTGCGTTACCGGGTGCAACCCTTCGGCATTGCGCATAACCTCGGCCAGATCGGCAACGGCTTCGGGCACCTCTTCGATCCCCTGCGCCATCCGGTCGAGAAATGCGGCCAGACCGGTCTCCCAGCCTTGCGCCGAGGGCGCCGCGCCAGATGTAAGACGCCGCACGGCCCAACCTGCCCGGAACAGCGCCTGTACATCATCACTGGTCGCGCCGATCCGCAGACCCGTCCACAGGGCCAGCCGGTCGACGCTGATGCGATCCCCGGTCCACCAGCCAAGATCGGATACATCCATCAGCGCAAGACGATGGGTCCACCCCTCGGGTCCGGCCCGCAAGCGCTCGTCCAACGCCCCGAAGGTGACAGCCAGATCCGCCAGTTCGGCGGACAGTTCTGATTGCGCTCTGCGCCAATCGCGCGGATCAAACAAAACCCGCGTATCTGCCCGAGGACCGGGGGGCAGGAAATCGTCGCGTGGTTCATCGTCTTCAGGCGGCAGGAACCACAGATCATCGTCATCCGGAGGGTCGGCGTCATAGATGCTGCGCGGTGTGGCGTCTTCGGCCTCATCCTCAGGCGCAGGTATGACATGTTTCGACTTCATGCCCGCATTCTTTGGGCATTTTGGACGGTTCACAAGGGGTTTCTTCTACAGCGTTTTGCGTTTTGTCTGAGGCACATTCATCGGAATGCGCGATCGACCAAAGGGAGAGGCAGCGCATTCCGCTTCAAGTTAAACGCAAGGCGCTTTAACCCGCAAATGTCTGGGTCAGCACGCCCAATTCACCGCTCAGATCCGTCTGGGGATCGCTGCCCAGCAGCATATAGCCATACCCGCCCTGCGCCCATGTCGCGGTGGCCAGACCGCTCAGCACCGCCTGCTTGACGTCCTTGGCGGGGGCAGCCGGACCCTGCCGGATCACGCAGAAGGCCAGCGGCTGGCCCTGTTCATCCGCGAACACGATCTGAACCAGCGGCTTGCCCTTGAACGAGAGGATCTGTGCCCGCTTCAACTCGAGCCCCGGCAGGGATTCGAGCGTTTCGCGGTTCAAAGACCGGCCCAACGTCTCTTCAGCCTCGGCGATCTGCGCATCCAGCGTGGCAGGCGAGACATCCAGCCCAGCGATGGTTTCCGGCACATATAACGACTGGTAGATCGCCGCCTGCTGCGCCCAACCCAACTCGGCCGGGCGCGTGGCCCAGAAGGTTACTGCAAAGGCAGCAATTGCGGCGGATGCGGCCACGGCAAACAACCGCACCACACCGCCCGACCGTTCAGGGGCAGAGGGCGCAGGCAGGTCAATCTCCGGGGCAACGGCGGGCAGGCCCTCGAACACCTGCTGCACGACGGGCGCAAACGGGTCAAGCGCCATCAGGCGGCCTTCCAGCGCGGCGTCCTGCTCAACCGCTGCTTCGATGGCCCGAGACTGCGCCTCGTCCAGTGTGCCTTCCAGATACGCCTGCAGCGTCTCGTCGGAAAACGTCATTTGCCACTCCGTTGCGCGGTGCCTGCCGCATCATGTTGCATTACGGTCTTCAATTTCTGCCGGGCGCTGGACAACCGGCTCATGATCGTGCCGATGGGAACGTCCAGCAAAGCAGCAGCCTCGCGGTAGCTGTACCCCTCGACGAACACAAGCATCACCGTCTCGCGCTGCGCCTCTGGCAGTTGCATCACTTGTGTAAACACTTCAGCGGCGAAAATATTCGTTTCTGAATCCGGGCCGGTTGCGACAAGCTCGGCCTCGGGCGTCACCGACAACGCCTGCGCCCGTCGCACCGCACGCGAGCGCACCTCATTCAACCAGATCGAGCGGCAGATTGTCATCAGCCAGGAATCCAGCCGATCCTGCGATGTCACCTGATGGTGGCGTTCCAGCGCGCGCAGGCATGTGGCCTGCACCAGATCATCCGCCACATCCGACGCGCCCGACAACGCCAGCGCAAAGCGCCAGACACGTTTGGAATGCGTCTGCACGGCGGTCCGCACCGCCTGTTCCGAGCTCATTTCACCAGCCATCGAATAAAATGCGACCTGTGTGTGTTTCTCCTCCACGGACCGGGCCCGCGTGCTCAGGACTGGCATAACCCGAGGAGGAATGAAATGAAACATCTCATACAGGCAGTCACGTTTGCGTCGGCAATTGTTGCAGGCCCGGCCTTTGCGGCAAGTTGGACATTGGTGCCCGAAAGCTCTCATCTTGCATATGGAAGCATCAAGAAAGACACGGTGGGCGAGGTCAACAGCTTCACCTCGCTTAGCGGTCAGGTCAGCCCGGATGGGCAGGTCGAGGTCGAGATCGACCTGTCCTCGGTCGAGACAAACATCGATATCCGCAACGAACGGATGATCGAATACGTCTTTCGCAAAGCGGGCACCGCAATCCTGACCGCCAAGATCGATATGGACAACCTGACCGCATTGGAGGTCGGCCAAACCATCACGCTGGACAGCCAAGCCGCCCTGTCGCTGGTCGGAACAGATGTCGAATTTGACGCAGAGCTTTTTGTCGCGCGCCTGACGGAGAACTCGGTGCTGGTGACAACAAGCGACATGGTATTCGTCAGCACCGAAGATGCGGGCGTGAATGCGGGCATCGACAAGCTGATGGAACTGGCCGATCTGCCGGGCATCACCCGCACCGTTCCCGTCACCGCGCGGTTTGTCTTTCATTTGGATGACGAACAGGCCAGCATTGCGCCCGTATCCTCGCCTCAGGTCGCTGCCGTCGCGCTGGACGGCGACGTCAAAGCCGGTAAAAAGGTATTTCGTAAATGCAGCGCCTGCCATCAGGTGAAAGAGGGGCGCAACGGCGTTGGCCCATCGCTGTTCGGAATCATCGGCGCCCAGGCCGCACAGGTCGACGGGTTCCGATACTCAGAGGCCTTGCAGGAGTCCGGCATCACCTGGACATCCGAGACCCTATCCACCTTTCTGCGCGACCCAAGGGGCGTGGTTCTGGGCAACAAAATGCAGTTTCCGGGCCTCAAAAAGGACGAAGATATCGTGAATCTTCTGGCGTATTTGAGGGATCAGGCGACAGGATGACGCCGGAGGCGCATACCTGCAGGGAAAACGCTTCTACATGAGCTTAGCTGACGGATAGTCGCCTGAGGCTCAGGGTCAGGCGACAGCCCGCTTATACTTACCAACGCTTGGCCACATAGCCTTTGCCGCCGTCGGCATTCATCGGAATATTTGCCTCCAGCGTTCTCTAAACTTTTTCGAACAGGCCTCTGTTTTGAGGCCCCGCGAAGAAGCTAGAATTTTATTCTTAGTTATTAGCACCTTGACGCAACCCAAAACACGCAAGTAACCCACGATCGCGCAGGATAGTGCCCTGCAGCAGTAAGCTTCTTGGCACGACACAGCAACGTCGCGCGCATTGAATTCAGTCGCGGATGCCCACTTGGTTCGCGAAATTGACTCTTTCGCCAAAGCAGCTCGGTTGATACGATGTTGCACCCACTTTCAAAAATGTTAGACAATTTTAGTCGTTAGAGCGGCGAGCCTTAGGCTTAGGGCAAACGCCGAACGAACTCGCGCAAGGACTTTCAAGCCAGTGAACCGAATGAACATCAGCGTAACCAAGTCAATCCAAGGCCAAAAAGACCTGGTCGATGAAGTGATCGCCAGCTTCGCTCAGAAAGGTCGCATATTGGACATCGGTACTGGATCTGGTCTGGCAGCCCGCAGCTTTTTCAGTGCAGGTTGGGATGTTCTGGCATCCGGCATGGACATGGAAGCTTATTTGGACGAAGACCAAGGGGGCTTTCCGGAGGGCATTGAACTGCTGCCCGATCTGGATATTTGCGACATGCAATCGATCGCCACGTCCAGTCTCGATTGCGTTTGGTGTGCTCATGTTCTGGAACATGTCTCTGACACCGGCCGCGCGCTAGGTGAAATCCGGCGTGTGCTGAAACCTGATGGCCACCTCTTTATAGCCGTTCCGCCATTCAAACATCAGGTCGTGGGGGGGCATGTCAACTCGGGCTGGAACCTCGGCACCTTGATGTATGTCCTTGCTGACGCCGGGTTCGATCTGTCCGAAGGACGGTTCATTCACCACGGCTACAATCTGTTCGGAATCGCTCAGCGTGGCCCCGGCCCGTTACCAAAGGGCGCATTGCACAGGGCAAATGGAGACCTTGAAACGCTGCGGGATGCAGGGCGTTTCCCGAAAGGTTTCGATGCGAAGCAACGATTCGAAGGGCAGCTGACCCAAGTCAACTGGAAGTGGAATACGATACCCGAACAGGTTCCTGTATCTCGAAAAACACTGAGAACTCCTCCGCCAATCGCGAAGATGCGGATCGCATTCTTCGTCCCGTGGATCACGAAAGGGCGCGGAGGCACTGAAAATGTCGGTCAAATGATGGCCAACGCGATGGCGCGGCGCGGCCACGCAGTCATGGTCCTCACTTTCGATGACGACAAACAACCGTCTCGCTGGGAGTTGGATCCGTCGATCAACCTCGTTCACTTGAGCGAGGCAGATACGGAACGAAACCACCAACAAATGCTTCTCGAAGTTGCCCGCTGGAACCCCAGTGTACTGGTTGGGCTGCATATGAATCGTAGTTATTTGCGGTACGTCCGTTGCGCCGGAAAGCTGGGCCTACCCTTGGTTTTGTCGGAGCACTCTGAACCGAAGGACGTATTTGACCGCGGAACAAACTCGAAATGGGAGCGCGAGTTGGCGTTTACGGGGGCCACCCGGATTCATTTGGTCAACCCATCACTTCTAGACGATTTGCCCAAGTTTATCGCTGACAAGACCAAGTTCATTCCCAATACCGTGAACCAAGCGACTCAACTTGCTGAACCTGCAGGCTCAACTGGTCGCAAGGTCCTCCTGTGCGTCGCGCGATTGGTTCCCAGAAAGAACTTGTCGGTCCTCCTAAGAGCATTTGCCACCGCCGTAGCGAAACAACCGGAATGGCATCTTCAGATTGTGGGGGGTGGTCCCGAGTTAGAATCGCTTCAGAAGCTGACGTCGAGCTTGCGGATTTCCAAAAACGTGGAATTTGTTGGTCATCAGGATAACGTCGCCCGTTTTTACCAAAACGCGCACCTTTTTACATTGCCATCGGTGTCCGAGGTATTCGGATTGGTGACCCTCGAAGCCATGGCACATGGGTTGCCGGTGGTCGCAATGCGAACATCAATCGGTGCATCGTTGCTTGTAGAAAACGAAAAAACCGGACTCCTTTCGTCGGGACCATTTGGTCTCGGAAGTTATCCGGAAGACTTGGAACGCTTAATGTCAAATTCTGACCTTCGTTCCACAATGGGTCAGAACGCAATCGAACGGTATCGCCAATTTTTTGCGCCGGACATTGTTGAAGATCAATGGGAAGAACTTATCAGTGAAGCCGTTGAAAACAAACGAACACGTGCACGACCGACAGCCGAAGACTATCTTACCGCCCGTGTTGATGATCTTATTTTCGGCGATATGAGTCGCGTGGGTAAAAGCTGATTAGGTCGCAAAGCATGTCACAAAGCCATACAGATAAATACCTCCGGTTCAGAGGATTTTTGACCTCCCAGCAGAAAGACTGCAACGATGAGGTTGATATACGCTCAAAGGTCCTCGGATTACGCGAGTCCAAGCTGACCATCGGCTATGTAGAAAGCTCCCTGAAGTCGGGAAATGGTGCAAATCTACGCCTGCTCTTTCCGAACTCATTGGCGTTGGACAACCCAAACTGGAAGAAAAGCCAGAACTTCTTGATCACCGGTAACCTCTTCGAAGACGAGGAACACAGCCACCGTGCGACAATGCGGCTATTCAATGAGCAGATCCCTCTGGATGGCGCTATACTATTTGAGCTCGGATTCCTCGCTTCGACTCACAGTTGGTCGCACGCTTTTAAGTCCGGCGATCCGAAGATGGCTTGCCTGGGCTATGTGTACGACGACCTTGCTCACTACTATATGGCGGATTATCCGAACCGTCTGATCCGAAAGCTGAATAGCGACGACGAGCCGACTGAGGATGAAATTGCAAGGTCGCGGCGATTGATTGAACGCATCGTTCAACAGCGCATCAGTAAGTACAATGCTCAGCCAATGGAACCCCCGGCGCTTAGGCAGTCATTTACGCGCCGTGTCTTGGTTTGCGATCAGTCTTTTGCAGACGCTTCAACTCTCTACGGAAAGATTGACGAAGCCGGTTTCGAGCGAATGCTTCTTTCCGCAATTCAGGAAAATCCTGGCGCTGAAATCATTGTTAAATCTCATCCGGACACATCTTGGGAAAAAGAAAAGAGGGTCGGTTACTATTCACACCTTCAAAGCACAGGTCGCATCCGGATACTGCGAGAGCCAGTCAATCCGTTTACTCTGTTCGAGTTGGTCGACACTGTATATGTCGGGTCCAGTCAACTGGGACTCGAAGCGCTCTTTGCTGGAAAGAAAGTAGTTTGTTTTGGCGCTCCTTTCTATTCCGGCTGGGGATTAACTGATGATCGTCAACCGATTCCGCACCGGCATCGGAGCCGGACGCTAGAGGAAGTTTTTCACTACTTCTATATCTGGTACACCATCTATCATGTGCCGGGATACTCAGCACCCAGTCAGATCGAAGATGTACTGGACTTTATCGAAGAAAACAGGCCCTTTAGCCTGCCATGTGCCGCGTCGGATGCCGAAGAAACACCAAAAGTTTCGATTGTTATCCCTGTATATGGCGTAGAAAACTATATCGAGAAGTGCATTACTTCAGTTCAAAAGCAAACTCTGCGTGACATAGAAATAATCCCGGTAAACGACTGTTCACCGGATGCAAGCCAGGACGTAATTGATCGCCTGGCAACTCACGATGCAAGAATACGTCCAATTTTATTGGACAAAAACGTTGGCCAGGGCTTTGCGCGTAACGAGGCTATCAAAGCGGCGCGTGGAGACTATGTTTGGTTTCTCGACGGTGACGACTGGCTGGAAAACCCCAGGGTCTTGAGTGAACTCTATAATCGCGCAATATCAGAGAACTTTGACATGGTGCGCGGCCGTAAGGCTTATGAGGCTATTTTTGTCGGCGATGAACTGGTTGAAAAGAAGCAGGACAGAGCCGAACGTTTCTTTGAGGACGACGTCTATCGAACGACTTACGCGGATACGCCAAATATTCTGAATAACAGGCATTTCTGGGTCTGGCTGTATCGCCGGGAATTCTTGCTGCAGAACGATATCCACTTCCGGACTACGCAGTGGGAAGAGAGAGCTTTTCTTGTGAAAGCCCTTGTGAACGCAGAAAAAATCAGCCTGCGCAACATAGATTCTACGGCGTATCGAATTCGAGTTGGCTCTACGGCCCGTCGCGTTCGTACCGCTCGAGACTTCGAGCTAATGTTGCAGAACTTCAAATTCACGCTCGATACCCTGCTCGATGCCGGTGCGGGCGATGCCAGCAGCCCGCTACGCGAACATCTTCGCTACAACGTGTCACAATTGCTCGCTCAATTGGTCGATGGTGAAGCCTATCGGTTTGCCGTTTCTGAAGGGCCGGGTAAGCGTGACGCGTTCATAAAAAGCGTGAAGCAGATCCTTGAGCATTGCCAAATCTCACCGGACGAAGTCCTCTCGGAGTTTGTACATAATAACAAATCGCTTGCGAGAGCTTCGGCTTATCCATTGATTGCCGCAAGTATTTTGGCAGAACGTGCTGACATACTGGACTATGTGATCAACAGAGAGCCGATACCACAGGACAAGTTGTACGAGGTCACATTAAAGGAAACGCAGGCAGCCACACCCCAGCGGGACCTGCAGACCGCCTTGAATACCTACGCGCGTAACGAACGCGTGACGATTGCCAAGCCAGCGGCCAGCAAACCTTTCGACAAGCCCCGGATTGTTGTTCATATCGGCTCAACAAAAACCGGCAGCACCTACATTCAACACCTGTTAGAGCAGAACCGACCTGAATTGATGCGTAATGGGGTGTGGTATCCCGAAGTCGGTCTGTTCTGGCAGGAGTCGAGACCGCACAAACAGGCGGGACACGCGGGCGTTGTGCCTTATATCGTGTCAGACGATCGCTTTTTCCTGCAATATATTGAACGCGGCCTTCAACTTATGGAAGGGCGCATTCATACCATTGTCCTTTCCAGCGAAGCGTATTTCTTACAAAAGAACGCGCATAAAATTCCAGAGTACTTCTCTGGCTATGATGTTGAGATGATCGTCTATCTGCGCGATCAGGTCGAATGGGCCAACGCGCAATATTGCGAGTTTGTGGCCGGCGGAGCAATCGGCAGAGTTGAAGACCCGATTTCCAACTGGTTGGAAAGCGCCGAGGTTGCCCGTTTCCTGGACTACCGAAACGTGTTGAACGCCTGGGCCAGCACGATTGAGCGGGAGAAGATAACCATTCGTCTTTTCCAGAAGTCCGAGTTGATAGACAACGATCTTGTTACGGATTTTTCCCAATCGACAGATTTGGAACTGTTGACCAGGCTTCCCATGCCATCGAAATCTCAGACCAATTCCGTTCAACTGTCCGGGCCGCATGTTGAGTTAATCCGAAGCTACAACTCAAGACCATTTCGAACAAAAGAGGCATATCTGGACTTCATCGAAGAGGCGACGACAGGCCTTAGCAACTGGAGGAAGTCGCGCGACCTGCCAATGCCAAAACCTTGGCTGCTGACCCCTGACAACGAAGACTGGATCAGATCTGCCTGTCAGGAGACGAATGCAAACATCGCACAGCTGTGGCTTGGACGATCGACAGGCACGTTGTTTGGCGGCGACAAGGCCAAACCGGCCGAAACCGCTTTGTATCAAGACGAAATTGCGATCGTCTCCAAAGCCTATGATCGCTTCAAGCCGGTCCAAGAACTCGAAGCAGAGCCAATGCAGAATGCTGTAGGTCGATCCAAGATTCTCGTCAACTATGGTATATTTGGCTGGCGGCTTTGGTTGCTGTCTCCGGTCTTGCGCCGGGTCTGGAAAAACCGCCTTACGCCCCAGACCAAGGCAATTTACAAGCGAAACCCTGCAAGGTTCGCGCGTGAGAAGTGGACGCGGAAAAAGCGTGACAAACTCATCGTTGACCTGATCTTTCCTGATTGGAACGTTATGGGTCCATTTGGAGTTTTGCGTGCTTGGCGGCCGATTGTCCGGCCCGTACTCAAATCGAAGCGTCACCCTGAACGGCTGGAACAATTCGACGCTGACCCTGTCCTGTTTGCACGCAATCAAGACAATAAACTGCACCGGATAGTTGGGCGTTTGTTGTATCCCATGGGTGAATTGAGGGAAAAATAATGTCGCCGACAGACGCTGAAGTCATTCTGGAACTGTCCGATGGCCACCTTACCAATCCGTCTGATGGCGACAGGCACCGCTTGTTCTATTCTTCGGTCATGTTGGCATTAAGCGATCTCTCTGTTCGTGTGCGGCCCGTGCGTTTGCCCTTTGGCGCTGACAAGAGCCCGCGCCTTTACAAACCAGGTCAATTGGTCATCAGTTTCCATTCCATTGGCCGGGCGGGAAATGTTCTGCGCTTCAAAGAAAGCTACGTTCCACCTTATTACACTTTGGACAGGCTCGGATATTCCGGCTTCTCGGAATTGGCGACCCATCCGTCAAACTTCCTGGATCGTATTGAGCGGACTTCGTCAAAGGAAGCAGAGCGTTTTGTAGCGGGTCTGGCCAAATCGCAAGCTGAAGGGAACGCATCAAAGTACAAGCAGTCAAAGATCAAGTCGCACCCGCCGGGGCAATTCATCTTCATGCCGCTGCAAACAGTCGAAGATACCGTAGCCGAGCTCAACCACATCAAACCGCCTCAGGTTGCGTTTGCGTTGGCGGATTATTGTGAGAAAGTTGGCCAGACTCTGGTCATAAAACGCCACCCTTCATGCAAATCCCGTGCCGTAGAAAAAATGCTGATTGACTTGCAGCGCAAGTTCGAAAGCGTTTATCTGACGGACGGTTCGATCCATGGGCTGATTAACAAGGCGTCCTGTGTGGTTGGAGGAAACTCCGGTGTCCTATTCGAGGCTTTGCTGCAAGGGGCCAATGTGATCACCTTCGCGAAATCGGATTTCGCGTTGGCCACGACACATGTAACCGAACTTGACAGCTTGCTGAAAGCTTGTGGAAAACCTTCGCCGATTGATCCGGCTTTTCAGAAAAAATTTTTGACCTGGTACCTCACTAAATACTGTGTTCTGGCCGATGACGTGCCGGAAATCAGATTGCGTATCGCCAAGGCGCTGGCCCAGCTGGATATCCCCGCAAACCTGGTCAATGTAGAGCAGCAAAGCCTGTATGACGAATATGCGTCATCCGAGATGCAACGGCGAAAGAGGTTTTTGAAATCTTCCGAGCCCTACTCAACCTAGCGCTCAGAGTTCCACCTGGCCCTGACGCGGCTCAGTCGAAAGACAAAAATTGGTCTGGAACGCCGGCAACTGCGTGATTGAACCCGGAAATCTGCAATTGCTTCAGATTTTGGAGCGACGCCACAGGACGGCACCGCTCCAATCGTTTCAGAGCAGGAAAACGTCATCTTCCAAAATGTTCGCGATACCCAGATCGCCACCGCTATCAACTATGTCAATCGACACCGGCTCCGATGTACCGTCCAAGCCCAACCGCTCGGAAAGATCGAAGCCATTTGCCAGCAATTCTTCGCCCTCAGTGGCGTGGTCCGTATCCAAGGGAACAAAATCGAATTCCGGTTCATCTGACAAACTGTCCGAAATCGGCGCAAGGAAGGCCATCTTTTGTTGGGCAACTTTTGGCGCGGGACCAATAAAGCCGCTTCCATCCAGATCAACGCCATAGAACACCTCGACATCAACGACGTTGGTGATCGGCTGGCCGCTCACACGCACGCCTTGATCGTCAAGCGTCCATTCCGCATAGCGGCCATCTTCATGCTGCAGCAGGAGCAGGTAACCCGGACCGTTGCTTTCAACCTGAATCGCGCTCCAGCCGGGCAGGCTGTCAGGGCCGATCTGGTCCCCTCTCCATGTCACTTCCGTGCTGCCGTCGATCAGGTAAACCCCACGCGTCGACGAGGCCAGCGTTGTCGCGCCGTCATCTTCAACGGTCGTCGTGAAATGACCAATCGTGCCATCATTGTTCAGATCAGCACCATAGAACACCTCGACATCAATGACGTTGGTGATCGGC
>NZ_JBQFVZ010000004.1:0-341805 GCF_056540025.1 Ruegeria sp. AP12 | reverse complement strand
GCCAAACAGTCGCTCGACAAGCTGCTGCCTATGATCGACTGATCAAACGGGTCGTAATCAAAATGCAAAGGGCGCCAATGGGCGCCCTTTTTTGCGGCGCGTCGGATGGCCGTTCAGAAACTGATCTGGCCGGTTTCATCGTGAATCACCGCGTCCACGTCGATCTCCACCATCAGACCGGGTTGCGTCAGACCCGCCTGAACGGCGGTCAGAACCGGGTCGATACCCTTGAACACCTCGCCATGCACGCGGGCGAACTCACCTGCCTTTGACAAATCGGTCAGATAGGCCCGCACCCGGCCCACATGGCGCAGCTCGGCCCCCATCTGCTTTAGCGCGTCTTCGGTGCGAGAGAGGATATAGCGCGTTTGCGCGCCCATATCGCCGGGCGCATGGATGCGGCCCGTGGGTTCGATTGCCGTCGTGCCCGCGACCCAGACAAACGGGCCTATGCGTTTGGCGCGGGAATACGAGGCGACCTCTTCAAACCGTCCGCCGGATTTCCAGATGCGCACCGTCACAGGCCCAGCCTCAGCCGGATGGCATCCGCTGCCGTTTGCAGCGCCGCCTGTTCCGAGGGCGTCAGGCGCAGTTCCTCGACCTCGACCAACCCGCCCGCGCCAAGATGGGCGGGCACCCCCAGCACCACGCCATCAATGCCATATTCGCCTTGCAGCATGACCGAGACCGGAACCGGCCCGGTCCGCGCACCCCGGATGTGGTCAATCAATTCGATCGAGGCATGGGCCGGGGCAATCGTCGCGGACCCCGATTTCTTGAGCGCCACAACCTGCCCGCCCCCGGTGATCGCATCCTGCACGCAGGCATCGATCTGTTCGGGTGACAGGAACACGTCCAGCGGACGGCCCTTGATGCGGGCGCGGCTGGGGATCGGGGCCATCTCGTCACCATGACTGCCAAGCGTGAACGCCTCGACATCGGCGGGTGTCACGCCGGCGGCCACAGCCAGCGCATTGCGGAACCGACTGCTGTCCAGCGTGCCTGCCATGCCCAGAACCCGTTCGCGCGGGAAGCCCGTGGCGCGCAGCATCTCGACCGTCATTTCGTCCAGCGGGTTGGTCACTACGATCACGATGGCATTGGGGGCGGCGGACCGGATCGCCTCAGCCGCCTGACGGATCACGCGGGCGTTCACGTCGATCAGATCGGCGCGGCTCATGCCCGGACGGCGGGCGCGGCCTGCGGTGACGACGACCACCTCGGCCCCGGCCACCAGATCCAGCGTTTCACCTCCGACACAACGGGCGCGGGCACCGGTGATGCCGGATGTGTGGTTAAGGTCCAGCGCGGTCGAGGCCGCCAATCCCGGAGCAATGTCGATCAGCGCAATCTCATCCGCGAGATCCGCCATCGCCGCCAGATGCGCGATATTGCCGCCAACGCCCCCGGCCCCCACCAACGCAAGCTTGCCCAGCCTGCGCGCCTTGCGCGGCGCGCGCGACGGGGCGACCCATTTAGGCGAGCGGCGGTAAAGCACCCGGCGCATCGATACCGCACCATCGGTGCGTGGCGGTTGCGGGCGTTCCAGCGGCCCATCCACCAGCGTGATCCCTACGCGTTCCGCCGTTTCGCGGGCCAATGCGGTCACGATGTCACCGGGCAGTACCTCGAACACGATCCTGCCGCGGCGGCGGGCGTCTTCGACCGCGTCCGAACCTATGACGCGCGGGGTGGCCATTAGCCAGCCTGCCCGTCCACGGCCTCAATGGCGCGGGTGGCGGCCTCGACAGCGGTTTTGACCGAGTTTTCCGAGCCCGAGATGAACAGACGCCCAAACCGCCCCACCGCACGCACCTCGACAATGTCGATCTCGGCAGCTTTTTCGGCCTCGTTCGCGGCAATCGAGATATAGGCGGCGGGCGCGCATTCCACGATGCCCAGCGTCTGCCCCGGCACGATCAACGCGCCCTTGCGCCATTTGTTCAGCAATTGCGCCTGATAGGGTTCGACGCTGGTGATGATCTGCGTCGAACTGATTGCGGGCTTCAGCCGGTCCGACATCGACGCGCCCAGTTCCGCCAGCATCGCATCGCGCGCGGCGGAAACTTCGGCGTTCGACGGCGAACGCAGGATGAAAAACCCGAACTCGCGTTCCACCATCTGCGTCGTCGCCTCGACCGAAGACGCCTTGAGCGCTCGGTCGATCAGCGAGAAGACCCCATTACCCGGTGCAAATTCTCCGATCAGCACGGTGTCGCCGGACAAGGGCACCGAGCCCTGCACCGTCGCGCCGTTATAAGCGGCGAATTTGGGTTGCAGGTTGTCGATCTGCATCAGCGCCCGGATGGTGATCTCGCTCATGCGCCATACTCCTCGTAAATGTCGCGCCAGGGTCTGCTTTCATAGGCGACCCGCTTGATGTTGATCAGATGCAGGGCCGTCACGTTGTCCGAGGTGATCGAGCCTGACCACGTGCCGGTGCCCAGCATGAAGGACGGTTCCAAATCAGTGGAATAGCCCATGCCCCCCATGATCCCCGGCGTGTTCACCAGTACCCGGCCCGTTGGGACCGTTGCGAACCGGGCCACCACCTCGGGGTCATCGGAGTGGATGACCGAGGAATGGCCCCAGCCTTCGAATTTGGCGATGGATTGCGCCAGCTCGATACCGTGATCGGTGGATTTCGCCTCATAAAACGCCAGCACCGGGTTCAGCTTTTCCGCCGAAAGCGGGCGTTGCCAGCCCACTTCGACCTCTTCCGACACCAGACAGCGGGTACGCGGCGGGATCGAAAATCCGGCGGCATCAGCCAGCGCCTGCGGGCTTTGCCCCACCCGTTCCGGGTCCATCATCTGCGCGCCTTTGAAGATCACTTTCGCCAGCCGCTCGGCCTCGGCCGGGGTGCAGAAATAGGCCCCTTTGAGTTTCAGTTCATGCCGCAGATCGCGGGCGATTTCGGGGTCGGCGACCACCGCCTGTTCGCTGACACAGGCGGTGCCGTAATCGAAACTTTTCGAGGTCACGATCATCTCGGCCACTTCGGCCAGATCGCGCGCCTTGGACTTGTGCACATAGCAGGGCACATTGCCTGCCCCAACTGCCAGCGTCGGCTTGCCGCTGGAATAGGCGGCCTTGACCATCGCAGGGCCGCCCGTGGCCATCACGACCGAGGTGCGGCGGTGTTTCATCAACTCGGCTGTGCCCTGAATGGTCACCGCATCAAGGCACTGGATCAGCCCCTTGGGCGCACCCATCTGCTCGGCCACGCGGGCCATGATGCGCACGGTTTCGATCCCGCAACTGACGCCGCGCGGATGCGGGGCGCAGACGATGGCATTGCCCGCCTTCACCGCCGACAGCACCTTGTAGATGATGGTCGAGGTCGGGTTCGTAACCGGGATCAGCGCGGCCACCACGCCCATCGGTTCACCAAAGGCGGCGACCTTGGTGGCATCATCCCGCCAGAGCAGGCCAAGGGCGGTCACGTCCCGCAGATAATCCGCAACCGACAAGGCGTTGAACAAGTTCTTGACCCGCTTGTCGGGCACATTGCCATACCCGGTTTCCTCGACCGCCAGTTGCCCCAGCCGTTCAGCCTCGGGCTCGATGGCGCGGGCCATGGCGTCGACGATGGCATCCACCTGCGCCGGGTCGGTGTCCAGAAAGGCGCGGTAGGCCTCGAACGCGGTTTCAGCAGCGCGGCGGGCAGCGGCGATGGAGTTCAGGTCAGCGTCCATCACACGCCTCCGGTGGCTATGGTGTCAAAGATACGGCGGGCCTGATCGACGTCGCCTGCAGATACCCCGATCGTTTCCAGCCGACGACCGGCGGCGGCCACGTCCGCGCCCAAAATCCGGTCGGACATGGCGATCAGGCTGCTGGTCAGCGGCGTCGGAATACCTGCCAGTTCCCCGGCTGACACAAGCGGCACCAGCGAGCCCAGCACCCCGTCGCGCATCAAACCGCGCGCGGCCTGCTGATCCGGGATCGGACGCGCACCGGCGCCCCGCTCGGCCCCGGCAAAGGTCGAGACCCAGTCTTCGGTCTGCGGCAGGTTGCGTACACCAAAGACGGCGGCAATGCGCCGCCTCTCGTCGGCGAGCCCGTGGATCACCGCCATCTGGTCGGCCCCGATCAACGCGGCAAAGGTCTGGTTCTCCGCAAGCGGAACACCCCCCATCGGCACAGCGGGACCGCCGGTGCCCATCGCCGCACCGCCAAGGATCAGCGCCGGGATCTCAACGGCGGCGGATAGGTCGCTGAACCCCGATGCGAGAACGGACTCAACCGGGTGCAGGTTCGGCAGGTAGCGCGACAGCGCGTCCAGAACCTGATCCCACCCACGCGGCAAGGTCGCCGCAGCCATCGGTGCCGCTTGCGAGAGTGTCAGGCCCGAGCCCTCGGCCCGGTACCAGTAAGGCAGGCCCTGAACCTCGACCAGCGTGACATCGGCGGTGCATCCGCCGATCCGCAGCAGCCATGCGGTTTCAACCGCACCCAGCGACCGGCCCGGGGCCAGAACCAGTATCTGCCCGTCGCTCAGGTGATCGGCCAGCACCATGGCATAGGTCCGTTGTTTGTGGATCGGACCGGTCAGGAAAATCGCCTGAGCGTCGCGCACCGCCGCATCAAGTTCCGCGGTGGTGCGCACCGATGGACCGTCGCGGTCCACCTGATAGGTGCCCACCGGCCCATCGCCCTGAATGCCGATGCCCGAGGATTGGGCCAGCAGCGCCAATTCGGCCCCATAGGCCGAAAACAGGGTGACATCCGCCCCTTCAGCCAGACACAGCGCTGCCAGCAGGCGGGCGTCCGGCCCGCCGCCCAGAACGCAAATACGGTCGAGCCGGGGCGGCTCGGGCGCGTCCCGCGTGGCGCCGCGTGTCACGGCGCGGGTGAAATCCTCGAATCCGGCTGACATGAGACCTCCTCAGACGGGATCAGGCCGTCGATCCGGAACCGAGGCTGTCGATGATCCCCTCAAGCTCGTCATGAGGGCGCGCGATGACGTGGACCGAGACCACTTCGCCGACCTTGTTGGCCGCTGTCGCACCTGCGTCGGTGGCCGCTTTAACTGCGCCGACCTCGCCGCGCACAAGCGTTGTGACGAGCCCGCCACCGGCCTTGGTTTGGCCCACAATTGCAACGCTGGCCGCTTTGACCATCGCATCTGCCGCTTCGATTGCACCGACCAGACCCCGGGTCTCGATCATGCCAAGGGCCATCTGCCCTGCCACTGGTTTCGCCATTTTCTGTTCCTCCGAAGATAAAAGTTCCGCGTGTTGTGACTCAGGTGATCGAAACGCGATCCACCACTGCGACGATGGCCAGATCGACAGGGGTCGTGGACAGTCCCGCAGCCATGCGCGCCGCCGATCCGGTGACAAGCAGTACCGTGTCGCCGACCCCCGCGCCGCAGGTGTCGACCGCCACGCGCGCCGGATCGATCAGCTTGCCCTTGCCGTCGACCAGATCGGTCAGCAGCAGTTTCGACCCCACCAGCTTGGCGTCCTTGGCGGTTGCCGTGACGGTTCCTGCGACCTTGCCCAGATGCATCAGAGCGTCCTCAGATAGCGGTCCAGTTCGACCTGCGTGACCTGCTGGTTGAAGAAATCCATCTCGCGCTCGGCCTGTTGCACCACCAGTTGCCATTGCATCTCGCCCAGCACATCGCGCAGCCAGTCCGATCCCTGCGCCAGCGCGATGGCCGTTGGCAGATCGGTCGGGATCGGATCGCCGATACCCTCTTCATAGGCGTTTCCGGGTGTGGGATCGGTGGGCGTCAGCCCCTGTTCGATCCCGTCCAGCCCCGCGGCAATCTCGGCGGCGAGCAGCAGATAGGGGTTCGCATCCGCCCCCGCATCGCGCTTCTCGACGCGCACGGCACTGTCGGACCCCTCGATCACGCGAATGCCCACGGTGCGGTTGTCATAGCCCCAGCTGGTGTTGATCGGGCAGAACGTATAGGGCTGCCGACGGCGATAGCCGTTGACCGTCCCGCCGCCGCAAATCGACATCTCGCACATGCGCTGTTGCAGACCGGCGATGAAGGATTTTCCGGTGTCGTTGATCTTTCCATTGTCGGCAAAGACGTTCACGCCATCCTTCCACAGTGAATAATGCGTGTGGAACCCGTTGCCGGACTGGTCAAAGAACGGCTTGGGCATGAAGGTCGCCAGATAGCCATGGGCAATGCCCAACTGGCGGATCAGGGATTTGAACAGAACCACGCGATCCGCCGCCGCCAGCGCTTCGCCATAGCGGATGTTCACCTCGATCTGACCGGCTGCGTATTCCGGGTTCGACTGTTCGATGGGAATGCCGCATTCGTTGATCTGCTGGCGGATCGGGCCCACGATATGCTCCATCCGCGCCGCGCGCCCCAGACCATAGACCTGAATGCCACTGTCGCGCGGCTGGCCGGTTTCAGGGTCCAGCAGGTAGAACTCCAGCTCGGTACCCACATTGACCTCGAACCCCATGTCGCGCGCGCGGTCGACCTGACGGACCAGAGCCTGACGGGGAT
The DNA here is from genome assembly GCF_056540025.1 of Ruegeria sp. AP12. Classification (NCBI taxonomy): domain Bacteria; kingdom Pseudomonadati; phylum Pseudomonadota; class Alphaproteobacteria; order Rhodobacterales; family Roseobacteraceae; genus Ruegeria; species Ruegeria sp. AP12. The sequence continues at coordinate 335,318 of NZ_JBQFVZ010000004.1, read as the reverse complement.
CGATCGGCACCGGCTTGTGATCCATACCCTCGGCGCGGCCAAAACAGACCGCCACGCCGGGTTCCCACGGTACCGGCACGGGCTGCGTCAGCGGAAATACATGCATGTCCGGATAGCCATTGTCGAAATTGACATAAGGCGTGTCCCAGACATCGCAGGTCATGTCGATGGCCAGCAGGGCAATCGACAGCGCATTGCCGCTTTGACAGACGTGATCCCAATGGCTGGCCGGAATGCGCTTGCCGCGCATGATGCCGTTCAGATCACCCACACCCAGAATGACGGTATGTATGCCCTCGGGCAGTTCAAACCCCGAACTCATTTGCGCGCGCTCCCTGTTTTTGGCTTTATAATTGCTGTATTCTGTATACAGTATTCACAAAGCCAGCCCGGAAACAAGGAAAATCTGCGCCATGTCCAAAAGCTCTGTCATCGTTGTCGGGGGTGGTATTGCCGGGGTCATGACGGCGCTGACCCTGCAACGGCGCGGCGAGGCCGCGACGCTGATCGACCGATGGGAGCCGGGACATTCCCGTGCATCTTCAACGGATTACAACCGGGTGATCCGCGCCATTTCCGGGCGGGACGAGTTCTATACGCGGTGGGCGCGCGAAAGCCGCCTGCGGTGGCTCGAGCTACAGGCCGAAAGCGGGCAGAACCTGATGTATGAATGCGGCGCGCTGATTCTGGCGACCGGCGGGCATTGCGACTGGGAAGACGCCACCGCCGAGACCTTCGACCGGGTTGGCGTGCCTTATTACAAGTATGCCCGGCAGGACATCGAGGCCCGGTTTCCGCAATTCCGGGTGCCCGATATCGACTATGCCCTGTTCGAGCCCGAGGCCGGGATGCTGATGGCCCATCGCTGTGTGCTGACCGGGCTGGACCTGTTCCGCCGCGCGGGCGGCACCGTGCAACGGGGCCGCGTCACCACCGACGGGTCCGAGCGTCCGATGCTGGATGGCAAACCGCTTGAGGCTGATCTGATCGTCATCGCCACCGGCCCCTGGATGGCGGATATGTTCCCCAAAACGATCAAGCCGATCTCGACCGTGGTTGGGGTCAATGTCCTGTATACCTCGACCCCCGACGGGTCCGAGGATTTCGACATGAGCCGGATGCCCTGCTGGATCGATCACGGGCAGGGCTCGTTCGGGCTGCCGTCCTCCGAAGGTTCGGGGGTCAAGGCGGCGGTGGTGATCCCGGACAAGATCGATCTGGACAATGACGAACGGCTGATCCGCCGGGAAACGCTGGGCCGCACCCGCAGCTATATCCGTCACCGCCTGCCGGGGCTGGACGGGCAACGGGTGGTGGATTCCAAGTTCAACCAGATCATCCTGACGCCCGACACCCATTTCATCGTCGACTGGCACCCCGAGCATGACAACGTGCTGTTCGCCGGTGGGTGCTCGGGACATCTGTTCAAACATGCCCCGGTGTTCGGAGAGTTTGTGGCAGGCGTCGGATTAAAGGATTTCGGCACCGCAGACCGGTTCAAGATCACAGGTCGCAGAAAGCTGAGCCCCAAGGAAAGCCCCAGCGGGCGTTAACCCCCGGGTTGGTCGGGCCTGTAGGTTCCGCGAAACAGATCAACGGCCTGAGACACCGCCAGATCCGTGGGCACGTCGCTGGTTTGCAGGTCGGCCAGACCGGCATCGGCCTCATCCCCGGTCAGAAACACATCGCGCCCGCGCTGGAACAGGTCGCGCAGGTGGACGGCCTGGTATTCGGGATGAAACTGCACCGACCGCGCCGGGAAATCATAATCCAGCGCCCCAACCTGGCAGTGGCTGGCCGACCCGGTCACCCGCGCGGAAGGCGGCACCTTCGTCACTTGGTCCTGATGCCAGACATAGGCGTCCACATGATCGCCGCCATATTCAAAGCGCCGTGCGCCGACGATATTGCCAACCGCCGCCTTCTCGGCTTTGCCGCCATAGACATCAGCCATGATCTGATGGCCGAAACAGATGCCAAAGACCGGCTGTTGCCCGGCTTTGCACTCCACCAGAAACGCCCGCAAGGGCTGCATCCAATCGGTGTCGTCATAGACCCCAAACTCCGAACCTCCGACGATGACGCCATCGAAATCCTCAAGCGCGGGCAGTGGCGCGCCGTCCACCACGTTGGTTGCGGTAAACCGTGCCTCGGGCAGATGTGGCGCAAGCCAGTCGCGGATCTGCTGCGCGGTGCGCGGCAGACCCTGCAACAGCGGCAGCGGATGGCCGGTCAGTTCAAGAAGTGCAATCCTCACCAATCAAACGCGCGGTCGATCCCGGCCATCTTGACGCCGGTAAAGGCCGACGCCTCAAAGCTGAGCGCGCGCAGGTCTTCGACCTCCAGATTATGGACCGAGGATTTGCCGCAGGCCTTGGCCAGTGCGGTGATCTCCATCGTCATCGCGGTCAGATAGCGGGCGATGCGCTCGGCCCCGGCATGGGGGTTCATGCGCGCCTCAAGGTCCGGGTCCTGCGTTGCCACACCCACCGGGCAGCGGCCCGTGTGGCAGTGGTGACAAGCGCCCGGAGAGGTGCCCAAAGCGGTGTAATCCTCAAGATAGCGCGGGCTGTTGCACCCAAGGGCCACCATCGCCGCGTTGCCGATCATCACCGCATCCGCGCCCAAGGCCAGACATTTGGCCGCGTCCACGCCCGACCGGATACCCCCGGCGGCCACAAGGGACACTTTGCCGGTCATGCCGCAGTCGTCCAACGCCTCGCGCGCGGCGCGGATGGCGCTCATGGTGGGAATGCCGGTGTGGTTCAGCAGCAGTTCGGGCGAGGCCCCGGTGCCACCCTCGGCCCCGTCCACCACAACCACATCCGCGCCCGCTTTGGCGGCAACTGCCACGTCGAACCGGGGACGGGTTGCGCCCATCTTGATGAAGATCGGCACCTGATAATTGGTGGCGATCCGCAATTCCTCGATCTTCACCGCAAGATCGTCGGCCCCAAGGAAATCCGGATGCCGGATGGTCGAGCGTTGATCAACCCCTTCGGGCAGCGTCCGCATCTGGCTGACACGCGGGCTGACCTTCATACCCAGCAACAGGCCGCCGGTCCCCGGCTTGGCCCCCTGCCCCACCACGATCTCCAACGCATCGGCGCGGCGCAGATGGTCCAGATCCACCCCATACCGGGCGGGCGACATCTGATAGAGCAGGCGCTGCGAGGCTTCGCGCTCTTCCTCCAACATGCCGCCTTCGCCGGTGCAGGTCATGGTGCCCACTTTTGACGCCCCATAGCCCAGCGACGCCTTGGCCGAGGCCGACAATGCGCCGAAAGACATGGAGGCGATGTAGATCGGGATTTTCAACTCCAGCGGACGTTCGACCAACCCGCGCCCACCGCCCAGAACGGTCGTCGTATCGCAACTCTCACGATAGCCTTCCAGCGGCAGGCGGGTCATGGTTGCGGGGACAAATGTCAGGTCGTCAAAGGTCGGCATCCGCTTATTGAACGTGTTGTAGCCGCGCACCTGATACCGGCCCAACTGCGCCAAAGCGTGAACCTCCGAGATCGCCTCGGGCGTCCAGCGCGTCGATCCGCCTTCGTCGTATGAGGAGGGCACACCCGCCGGGCGACCCTCGATTGCGCCTGCGTCGCGGAACCGGATTTCCTCCTCGGGGGCGACGTCGAATGGATACTCATAGGGTTTACTCAGATCATGAGCCATGCGCTTGCGTCCCTGCTTTCAAAATACCAAAGGCGTTGACCGGAAACCATCTTGCGCCAGTTCCGGGAACGGTCGACCAGCCCCAGCGGATCGAGGATCGCGTCGACCTCGGCCACTTCCTCGGCGGTCGGTTCGATCACGTTGACATCGACGCCGACGCTATCGACCTCACCCGCGACCCAGACCTCGCCCTCCCACAAAGCATCAGCGCAGGATTCGCCCGCGCCGCCCAATGCGATGATCCGCCCGGAATGGGCCATAAAGCCCGATTGATAGCCGATCTTGCCCTCAACCACGATATTGCCGCCCTTCATGGCAACACCAACACGCGGCCCGGCATCGCCCTTGACGTGGATCGTGCCGCCGATCATCGCGGCCCCGCAGGACATGCCCGCATAACCACCGACAGTGATGTGACCCTTGGCCATGCCTTCCCCCACGGCCCAGCCGCAATTGCGTTCGATGGTGATATTGGCCCCGGTATTCAGCCCGCCGCAGTAATACCCAACCGAGCCTTCAAAGGTGATGTCCACATTGTCCGGCAGGCCCACGCCCAGATTGTGCCGGGACAGCGTATCAACCACCCGGATCGGACGACCTGTGGCACAGGCGGCCATGATGTCCCGGTTCACCTCACGGATATGGCGCTTGCCAACCTCGATAACGATCTCATCCATCTGTGCTGCCACCTCGCTCATGCCGCCAGGGTCCGGTTGCCGACGCCCCAGATGCCGGTCAGCGAGGGGCCGTCATAGTTGATCACGTCACATTCCTCGGTCATCACCCGGCGCACGGCCTGTTCCTCGGTCGCGGCGGCCAGGTCGCCGTTGCGGTTGACGACGACCAGCGGCTTCATCGCAAAGCGGTCCTTGGCAAAGCCGATCCCGTCCGGCGTGGCGATCATGTAGGTAAAGACCCCGTCGATCGAGGTGATCGACTTTTTCAACGCCTGCTCCATCGTCAGGCCCGCTTTCATCTGGTCGCTGACCCAGACCGCGATCAACTCGCTGTCATTCTCGGTCAGGAACCGATAGCCCGCGCGGGTCAACCTGTCGCGCCAGGTGAAATAGTCGGTGATCTGCCCGTTATGGACAATCGCCACATCCGAGAATGGGCGTGCCCAGAACGGGTGCGAGGCATTGGGCAGAACCGAGCTTTCCGTCGCCAGCCGCGCATGGCCCAACCCATGGGTGCCGATCATGTCACGCACGCCATGCTTGTCGGCCACCGCTTCGGCCCCGCCAATATCCTTGATGATCTCAAGGCTGCGGCCACAGGACTGAACCTCGATCCGGTCGGTCAGTTCATCGGCATCTGCGACCCAGGCCTGCAGATTCGACGGGTCCGAGATCTCGATCCGAAAACAGTAATGGCGGTTTTCATCCGTCACGATCTGGGGGTCGGACAGAAAGCTGCTGCCATGTTCACGCAAAACGGATTCAAAGGCGGTCAGGTCCGCATCCTGCCGGGATTTGTCAAACCCCATTCCGCGCAGGACATACCCGGTTTCCCGTGGCACGCCATAAACAGCAAACCCGGTGCTGTCCGCGCCCCGGTGTTCCTGCGCATCCATCAGGTCAACCAGATCCGCACCAACCTTGCCGGGCGCGGCCAGTATCCTGCCAGCTATTCCACACATGAAGAGCTCCCTGTTCAATCGCGTTTGTATACTGTATACAGTACACGAGTAATAGCAACCCTATTCGCCTTGGCACCTGTTGGATTTTTGAATACAGAATTCAAAAGACAGAAAGAGAGGCTGCGAGTGGCTCTGAAACAAATAAAGACACAACGCCGACGGCTGGCGGATGAGGTCTATGATCAACTGGTCGACGCGATCATGAGTCGCGAGATCACGACCGAGGACCGGCTAGTGCAGGAAAAACTGGCCGCCGAGCTGAACATCAGCCGCACCCCCGTTCGCGAGGCCTTGATGCGGCTGGAAACCGAAGGCGTGCTTGAGGTTGCGGCCAGCGGCGGCTTTCGTCTCGCCCAGATGGATCAGAACGAGGTCCGGCAATTATATCAGGCGCGGGCCGCAATCGAAGGGCAGGCAGCACGGATTCTGGCCGTTCACGCCGAACCGGACGTGCTGAACCGGCTGCGAGATCTCATTCGTCGCGAAGAGGATCTGACAGACCCGTCCACCCGCGACTATTTCATCGCCAACCGCCGTATCCACCGGGCCTTCATGGTCGAGGCGGGCAACAAGTTCCTGTTGGACATGTTCGACATGATCTGGGGCAAGGCGATGGCGTTTCACCTGTTTTCGGCCATTGAAAACGTCGATATTTCAAAGTCCCTGGGAAACCATCTGATGCTGGTCGATGCCATTGCTTCGGGTGACGCGACCGAAGCACTTGAAACCTTTACTGCCCATATTCAGGCCGGTTTTGACCTGCAGATCGAAGGGCTGAAGGAAGAACACAAAAGCTAAAACCGTTGACGGGCAGTCCAGACGGCCAGCCCGTCCGTGGATGACGTGACGATACAAATGCAAAGCAGGGGCCTCCGTGTCACCGTTTGTCAGAAATGACAGAAATTAACGTGAGCGCCATGACCACATCCGCATCAATGAGCCACCTGCCCACGCATGAGGTGCAAAACCAGCCCGTCCCCCGCGATGGTTTTGATCTTTGGGCCACCGACCCGATCCTGCGCGATCACATCGGGCTGAGTCAGGCCGATACCGCCGCGCTGGCCGATATGGGTGCCCGACTGGGCAGCGCCGAGATGCGCGAAGCCGGGCGTGAGGCCAACCGGGTCGAGCCCAAACTGATCAGCTTTGACCGCTCGGGCCGCAGGCTGGACGAGGTGCGGTTTCACCCCGGCTATCACAAGATCATGGATCTGGCGTTTACCTCGGGCATTGCCGCAGCGGCCTGGGACGGGGCCAGGGGTGGGCACACTCACTACATGGCGGGCATGTATATGCTCAGCCAGGTTGAACCGGGAACAAGCTGCCCGGTGACGATGACCTATGCTGCGACGCCCTCGCTGATGGCCGCGCCCGAGTTGGAGCGGATCTGGCGGCCCAAGCTGACCGCGCGAGCCTATGACACGGACATGAAACCGGTACAGCAAAAACGCGCTGCCACCCTTGGCATGGCGATGACCGAGAAACAGGGCGGCTCGGACGTGCGGGCCAATACCACCGTGGCCACGCCCGATGGTGACGCCTATCGGCTGCGCGGCCACAAATGGTTCTGTTCCGCGCCCATGTCCGACGGCTTCCTGACGCTGGCGCAGGCCCCCGGCGGGCTGACCTGTTTTCTGGTGCCCCGCTGGCTTGAGGGCGAGCGCAATTCGCTGCATGTGATGCGCTTGAAAGAGAAGCTGGGCAACAAGGCCAATGCCTCGTCCGAGATCGAATATCACGACACGCTGGCCTATCGCGTGGGTGATGAGGGGCGCGGCGTGCCCACCATCATCGAGATGGTGCAGCACACCCGTCTTGGCACCGCCATGGCACCCGCCGGTCTGATGCGCGGCGCACTGGCCGAGGCGAAATGGTGGGTCGAAGGACGCTCGACCTTTCAGCGCCGGTTGATCGACCAGCCGATGATGCGGTCGGTTCTGGCCGATCTGACGCTGGATTTCGAAGGCACAACCGCGCTGGCCCTGCACATCGCACGCGCCTTTGACAGCGGCTCGGCAGATGACATGGCCTATGCCCGTATCGCGGTCGCGCTTTCCAAGTTTCTGGGCAACAAGCTTGCGCCAACGATCGTCTATGAAGCGATGGAGTGTCTGGGCGGGGTCGGATACACCGACGACACGCCCCTGCCCTTGCTGTTCCGTGAAACGCCGCTCAACTCGATTTGGGAAGGGTCCGGCAATGTGATCTGTCTGGACGTGTTGCGCGCCCTGACGCGCGAACCGGAAAGCGGTGAGGCACTGCGCGCGGATCTGGACAAGGCGCGTGGGGCCAATACCGCCTTTGACGCCGCACTTGATCAGCATTTTGCCCGCTGGCCTGCCCTTCCGGCGGAAGCCGAGGCCCGGTGGTTTGCCGAAAGCCTTGCCACGCTGATGACTGCGTCGGTGCTGCTGCGTCATTCACCCGCCGCAGTGTCGGATGCCTATGTCGCAACCCGCCTGAACCCGGAAGGGCGCGGCCGGATCTACGGGGCCGTCAGCGGCATGGACACCAGCGCCATTCTTGAGCGGCTGGGATAACCCCCAATAGCCAAGCGGTCCAGCCGTGCGCTGCGCGGCTGGGCAGCTTGCCTGATGCCTGAAGGCTACCCATACATGCGCAAGACTTAGCTGTGCCCTTCCCAACCTGACCTGAACTCATCAGCGCCAGGATACCCCCCGTTGCACCCCTGAATGACGCAATCGACAAACAGCTCAACTGCGCGCCGTTGCAGGTTGGACGCCCGCGTCGCCAGAAAAAAGGTCGAGGTCCAGTGCAACCGGTCAGGGGCCAGCGCCTTGAGGTTCTTCTTACGGCCCATGCTCTCGGCGTAATGAACCGGCAAAGGGCCCAGATAGGCTCCGGTTTCGATCAGCGTCGCCATCGCCTCCATGTTTGCCACAACGGCCTTGGGATCGCTGGGTTGAAGTTCGGGCGGCATCAGCGCGCTATACGAGCGCCGGCAAATCTCGAAACATGACGCGACACTCAGGTCAATATCCTCGTCCGGCCAGTCGAACAGCGGATGACCCCGACCGCAATACAGCCGGTGCTCCTCATCACACAGTTTGGTATAGCGCAATTCGGGTACCTGGCTTCGGAACGGCGCAATGGCCACGTGCACATCGCCCGAAATCAGCCTTTGCGTCAGTTCGGTCGGTGAGGCCACCACCATTTCCAGCCTGACCTCATTCGGGCGGTCCAGGAATTGTTGCAGGGACCGGGTCAGGTGCAGATCGGTCAGAGTATTTACCGCATCTACGATGCCGATCCGCAGATCGCCTGTGACGGCATCCCGAAGCTCCAGCAATTCGGCATCGAAATCCCGGATATTGCGCAGGATCTCACCAGCCTTGCGATAGGCGATCTCACCCCGCTCGGTCAGGCGAAACCCGCCACGCCCACGTTCGCAGATCCGGTACCCCAACGCCTCTTCCAGATCACGGATTCGGATGCTGATCGCGGATTGGGTGATGCCCAAAGCGTATTGCGCATCCGTGAAGCCGCCGCATTCCACGACGGTCACGAAGGTTTCCAGCAGTGTATTTCTGAACAGTTTCAACGGCGTCAGCTCTGGCAGGTTGTGCCGTTTTCTTACACAACTTTCATTTATGTGAACATAAGCAATATGATATTTTTTCGTGTAATGATCTGTGCTGTGCTTCTTCCCAACAAGACCCCCAAAAGGATAAAAGGGAGGACCCCCGCATGACCTTCACTCTACGACAAATGCGCACGACCGCAGCCGCCGCCCTGCTTGGCCTTGCCCCATTCACCGCCTTGGCTGAGGACTGGAAATTCGCCATCGAGGAAATTCCGGGCTCGATCATGGATGCCTACGCGCAAGAGTTCAAATCGCGCATCGAGGCCGCAACCGACGGCGAAGTCACCGTCACTGTCTTTCCGATGGGCACGCTGGGCACGCCCACCGAAACCGTGGAACAGGCCGCTGATGGCGTGATCCAGTTCACCAACGTCTCGATCGGCAACCTGGGTACCGTTGTGCCGGAAAGCCAGGTGTTCCTGCTGCCCTATCTGCTGCCCTCCGACCCGGCAGCGATTTCAGAAGTGCTGAGCAGCTCGGAAACCATCTATGGTCCGCTGAATGACGATTTCCGCAAGCGCGGGCTGGAAGTTCTGACCATGTATTCCGAAGGTCCGCAGGTCTGGACCACCAACCGTGAAATCCGCACCCCCGAGGATTTCGACAACTTCAAAATGCGCGTGATGGTCTCGCCGATTCTGGTTGAAACCTACAACAACATGGGCGCCAGCCCGACGCCGCTGCCGTTTGGCGAAGTGTTCGGCGCGCTGCAACTCGGTGCCATCGACGGTCAGGTCAACCCGATCCCGACCATCGAAGAGATGAAGTTCTACGAAGTCACCAGCCACCTGATCTGGGCTGGCGAACAGGAACTGGTCACCACCGTTGTTACCGGGTCCGACTGGTTCGAAACCCTGACCCCCGACCGCCAGCAACTGGTGCGTGACACCATGGCCGACATGACCGGCTTCATCGACGGTGTTGTCACCGATTTCAACCAGCAGCGTCTGGACATCATCAAGGAAGCCAAGCCCGATATCGGTCTGGTCGTCCTGAGCGAAGAAGAGCGCGACGCCTTCCGCGCACGCAGCACCGGCACATCGGCAGCCTATGTCGAGACCGTAGGCCCCCGCGGTCAGGAATTGCTGGACGCCCTGCAGGCCGAACTGGCCGGAAATTAACCACTCCCCCACCACTCACTCCAAACTTCCTCACGCGCTCTGCGCGTGAGGCTTTCTAAAAGGGGGGACACCATGGAAAACGGGACTGCCACTCCTTTCGGCATTTTGGGAAAGGTCGATGCCGTCATAGGCCGGATCGAAGTCTGGATCCTGGGCTGGGGCATCATCCTGATGGCCGTCAACACAATCGCCAATGTCTTTGGCCGCTATGTGTTCAACCAATCCATCTATTTTTCCGAAGAATTGAACGAGTTCCTGATCGTGATCGTCACTTTCATGGGGCTGGGCTACGCCACCCGCAAAGGCATCCACATTCGCATGTCGGCGATCTACGACGCGCTACCCATCAAGATGCGCAAGGGCCTGATGGTCGTCATCGCCGCCACCACCGCTGTCGTCATGGCCGTCCTGGCCTGGTACGCGCTGGAATATGTGCAGAAAGTCGCCTCGCGCGGGCGGATCACCCCGGCGCTGCAACTGCCGCTGTATCTGACCTATGTCTGGGTGGTGATCGGTTTGGCGCTGGCCTCGTTCCAGTATCTGCTGACCGCAATCCGGAACCTGAATTTCGCCGATGAGGACGTCTACCTCTCGTACCTCGAAATTGACAGCTACGAAGACCCCGAAACCGCAGCCGCCATCAAGAAATTCGAGGAGGCCGACAAATGACCGAGTTGATGCTGGCCGTCATGATCGTCCTGCTGCTGGCGGGCTTTCCGATGAAAATGCCGCTGATCTCGGCCGCCGTGCTGGGGTTCTTGGTCTATTTCCCCACGATGAACATGCAGATCCTGATCCAGCAGATGATCGGGGGGGTCAAACCCGCTGCGCTGATCGCGGTACCGATGTTCATTCTGGCCGCCGACATCATCACGCGCGGCCATTCCGCCAACCGTCTGATCGACCTTGTCATGAGCTTCATGGGCCATATCAAGGGCGGTCTGGCGATTTCCGTCACCTCGGCCTGCGCCCTGTTCGGCGCGGTCTGCGGCTCGACCCAGGCGACCGTTGTGGCCATTGGTGGCGCGATGCGACCCCGGATGCTGAAATCGGGCTATAGCGACAGTTTCTCGATCGGTCTGATCGTGAACGCCGCCGACCTTGCCTATCTGATCCCACCATCCATCGGCATGATCATCTATGGCGTGGTCTCGGGCACCTCGATCTCGCAACTGTTCATCGCGGGCATCCTGCCGGGGCTGCTGATCGTGGTGCTATTCTCGGCCTATTGCATGTTCTACGCCTATCGCCACGACATTCCCGTGCTGCCGCGCGAAGGCTGGGGCAAGCGTTTCACCGCCCTGCGCAAGGCGTTGTGGCCGATGGGCTTCCCGGCCATCATCGTCGGCGGCATCTATGGCGGCGTGTTCTCACCCACCGAGGCGGCGGCGATCTGCGTGCTATATGCGGTGATCCTTGAGGTCGTGATCTTCCGCTCGATCAAGGTGAAAGACCTGTTCGACATCGCGCTCTCCACCGGGGCCATCACCTCGGTCGTGTTTATCCTGATCGCGGCGGGTGCGGCGTTCAGCTGGACGCTGAGCTTTGCGCAGGTGCCGCAAACCATCATCGCCGCGCTGGGTCTGGAAAGCGCCAGCCCGCTGATGGTGCTGCTGGCGATCAACGTGGCTTTCTTTGTCGGCTGCATGTTCGTGGACTCGATCGTGGTGATCCTGATCCTGGTCCCGATCTTTGCCCCGATGATCAAGTCCAGCGGGCTGGATCCGGTGCTGGTCGGCGTGCTGATCACGCTGCAGGTCGCCATCGGCGCGGCCACGCCACCCTTCGGCTGCAACCTGTTCACGGCCATCGCCGTGTTCCGCCGCCCCTTCATCGAGGTGGTCCGCGGCGTGCCCCCGTTCCTGATCATTTTGTTGATTGTGACAGGGTTGCTGATAGCTTTTCCCCAAATCGCGCTGTTCCTTCCGGAATTGGCCTATCGTTAAACCATAAGAAACGGAGAAATCATGTCGGGTCATGGTTATGAATCTGGTCGTCTGAACCTGCCTTTTGTCGGCATTTCGACCTTTGGCAAGAAACCCTATGTCGAGAACTGGGATGAGATCGACGCCGATGTGGCGATCCTGGGCGCGCCGTTTGATTTCGGCTGTCAGTTCCGCTCGGGCGCGCGGTTCGGCCCGCGTTCGGTGCGTGAGGCATCGACCCTGTTCAGCTTTGGCCATGCAGGCGCTTATGACCACGAGGATGACGCCACCTATCTGGGCGAAGACGTGCGCATCGTCGATCTGGGCGACGCCGACATCATCCACACCAAGACCGAGGAAAGCCACGCCAATATCGAATATGGCGTCAAGAAAATCCTCGACGCGGGCGCGATCCCGGTCACCATCGGCGGCGACCATTCCGTCAACATCCCCTGCATCAACGCTTATGCCGAGGATTGCGAAAAGAACGGCCCGATCCACGTGATCCAGATCGACGCACATCTGGACTTTGTCGATGAACGCCACGGCGTCACCATCGGCCACGGCAACCCGATGCGTCGCGCCATCGAAAAGGACTACGTCTCGGGCATGACCCAACTGGGCATCCGCAACGTGTCCTCGACCGCGAAAGAGGGGTATGACGACGCCCGCGCCCGTGGCTCGGACATTCTGTCGGTGCGTCAGGTGCGCAAGCTGGGCACCGAAGGTGTGCTGGACCGCATCCCCGAAGGTGTTCGGTATTACGTCACCATCGATATCGACGCCTTCTGCCCCTCAATCGCGCCGGGCACGGGCACGCCCAGCCATGGCGGGTTCCAGTATTACGACGTTCTGGAAATCCTGCAGGGCCTCAGCAAACGCGGTGACGTGGTGGGCATCGACCTGGTCGAAGTTGCGCCCGCTTATGACCCCAGCGAAAGCACGCAGATTCTGGCGGCACAATTGCTGCTGAATTTCATCGGGTTCATCTTCCACAACAAGTAAGACGCGCCGATACGAAAAACGACAGGCCCGCCAGATCACTGGCGGGCCTTTTTCTTGGGCCAACACGCGTCCGAACCGCCAATGGATCCGGACGCGGGCATCGCCTGCAGCGTCAGAACTTCAGCTCATATTCGCCGCCCAGGCTCAAATACCCGGCCGCATCCACACCGGCGCGGGCAGTGACCTGCCCCAGCTGCAATCGTCGTGACACGTCAGCGGCAACGGACAGGGTCGAAAACCCGTTCCCACGCTCTCCGCTGATGCGGATGCCGTGCTGCCAGCCACGCGCTGTTTCATTGAAGCTTTCGTATTCAAGTTCGGCCCCAAGGCTGCAGGCATTGTCGAAACTTCCCGACGAGGCATAGCACGCCACAACCGGCGTGAAGGCCAGAAGCGACGCGCCGTCGTTCACCTCGCGCTCGATCCGCAGTTCTGCAAAAAGCCGCGTGTTGGTCAGCGAGGCCAGTTCCACCAGACCCGATTCAGTGATGCTCTGGAACCTCGCGACCACATCCACATCGACCGACGGCGAATACGCATAGTCGATACCCGCGCGCGGGACGAAACGATAGGTCTCGCGGTCGATCTCACCCGACAAGGCCACGCCCGCGAAACCGGAAAATACCTGTAATCGCCGGTCGCCGCGATGGTGCCAAAGCTTCTTTCGAAATCCAGATCGAAATCATGACGCCCGACGGCACCGCCCAGATAATAGTCGAGATACAGACCATTGCTGAACCGGTTCGCACCGAAGATACCGGCATTGACGCCAAAGCCCTGAATCTCGCCCTCCGCCCTGCTGGTCACATCACCGGTGCTTCCATAAATCCCGACAAAGTAGCCGCGCACCCGGTTGTCGCTGACAAAGCGTTCACGACGGTATGACAGGTTCAACAGGGTCTGCGACAGGCCGCTGTCTGTCTCGAGGAAGTTCAATGAGCCTTCGATGGTTTCCCACACGTCGCGGGCGCAATTGTAGTTCTGGTGGAACAGCCCACCATCCACCGTCACGTCCGAGCCATTGGCCTGCAAATTGAAGGTTCGGTCCAGGTCCGATGTGTTCTTGCAGGTGTCATACTGTTCCTGCGCTTCGATCGGAGTGAATTCGACCCGGCGATTGCGTGCCTTGCCTTGGGCCGTCGCGTTTGTGTCGATCGGACGGCTTTCGCCATACCCGCGTGCACGATACCCGACTGTGTCCACGCCACGGGCCGTCAGGGCCTGCAAAACCGCATCAACCCGCCGTTGGCTGAGCGCCAGATTGTAGGCATCCGATGCGTCGCTGTCGGTGTGGCCAGCAATCTCGAATGCGCTGCCCTCACAGCTTCCCAGAATCTCGGCGATCTCATCCAGAATGGGATCGCTTTCCGGCCTGATGATTGCCTTGTCGGTATCAAACAGGATCGGCCGGTCGTTCAGATGATCGTTCACGGCGGTCGCACATAGACGCGCGCCGCGCTGTCTGAGGCGATCCAGCGCTCCGGCGGCAAAATCCCGGGTCTGCTGGCTTTGCAATTCGACAGTCGTGTCGCGATCTTCCTCCAGAATTGCAATCAGGTCCTCGGCGATCTCGTCGATCAGCGATGGATTCGATACTTCCACACTCATCCGCGCCGTATCGCAGTTCGTGGGGTTCAGTGTCTCGCAAATCTCGTAGGTGAAGACATAGGTGCCTGCGGTCGTGCCCGGAGCCACCTCGATCTCGCCCGCGGCGTTCATGGTGATGGAACCCGTCGCCGGGGCCACGTCCAGACCCAGAACGGTGACGCCATCGCTGGCCGTGCCCGTGTTGGTCAACGTGACATCCGCCGGGTTCAGGGCGATGCCGTTCAGCGTGTCGTTGTCCATAACCGAGGCCGTTGTTGCGCCGGTGATCCCATTCACAGCCGTCAGTGCATCATCCACCGCGTCAATCGCCGCCGCATCCACCACAACCGTCGCCTGCGCCGTGTCGCAGTTGGTGGAGTTCAGCGTCTCGCAGATCTCATAGGTGAACACATAGGTGCCTGCGGTCGTGCCCGCAGCGACCTCGATCTCGCCTGCCGCGTTCATGGTGATGGAACCCGCCGTCGGGGTCACATCCAGACCCAGAACGGTGACACCATCGCTGGCCGTACCGGTGTTGGTCAACGTGATATCCGCCGGGTCCAGAACAGAGCCGTTCAGCGTATCATTGTCCAGAACCGAGGCGGTTGTCGCCCCACTCGCCCCATTCACTGCCGTCGGCGCATCATCCACCGCGTCAATCGCCGCTGCATCGACCATAACCGTCGCCTGCGCGGTGTCGCAGTTGGTGGAATTCAGCGTCTCGCAGATTTCGTAAGTGAAGACATAGGTGCCTGCGGTGGTGCCCGGAGCCACCTCAATCTCACCTGCCGCGTTCATCGTGATGGAACCCGCCGTCGGGGTCACGTCCAGACCCAGCACGGTGACACCGTCATTCGCCGTGCCGGTGGTGCCCAGCGAGATATCCGCCGGGTCCAGAACAGTCCCATTCAGCGTGTCATTGTCCAGAACCGAAGCGGTCGTCGCGCCGCTCACCCCATTTACCGCTGTCGGCGCATCGTCCACTGCGTCGATGACCGGGATCGGCAACACGATCGGGGTCGGGGTGCCCGGCCCGCCGGGGTTCGACGTTGGGTTGGTTCCGTTGTCGGACGCATCGGATACCGTCGTGCCGCCCAGATCATCCCCGCTAGCGGTCGCCATGTTGTTCAGGCTGGCTGGCGCCCCTGCTGCAGTCGGGTCCACATTGACGGTGAATTCGACCTGATAGCTGTCACCCGGCGCCAGAACGCCATCGCTGCCCACAAGCAGGTCATTTGTGCCGTCATAAGACGCGCCATTGCTCGTCGGCAGGCTGGATCCTGCGCCGATGGTCACAGCACTGACCACCGGGGCTGACGTCACCCCATTGAAGGTCGAGCCGAGCTGATCCGATGCTGTCAGGTCATCCACCAGGCTCAGCGTATCCAGCGTCAGGTTCCCGGTGTTCTGCACGACGATCGTATAGGTCACATTCGCGGTGCGATCGGCCAGCAATGCCCCCACAGAGGCCGATTTTGCAACGCCAAGCTGTGGGGCGGGCGTCAGTGTGAAGCGGGTCGGATCATCGGCCCCTGCCCCTTCGCCAAAGGCGGATTCATCCGACAAATCCGACTGGGGCGACCCCTCGGCGTCGATTGCATTGGCCGAGGCCTGGTTGTCCACAAATCCGGCAACAATGTCTGCTTCGGTAATGGCATAGGTCGCCCGGTGAACCGTTGTCTGGGCCAGCGTAAACGGGTCTGTCGGCTCGGTGCGACCGACGAGGTCTGCCTCGTCGCCATCACCATCGACATTCCCGCCACCTCTGACAAAGGCAGGGACCGGAGGTGTGCCGTTGCCCGTAAAGCTGGACCCGTCCTCAATCACATCGATGTCGAACATCGTCACGTTACGCAGGTTGCGCGTGGTGTATGTATAGGTGACGATTTCACCGGCCTGAGGCGGCGAGGACAATGCGGATGTATCCACCGCCTTGGTCACGGCGATGAACTGGTTGGGCTCATCGTGGTCAAGGAATCCGTTCTGGTCCCAATCCGCGCCGGGAAAGATGACCGAGATATCGTCAAACGTGAAATTGTCGCCGGTACCGGCTCCGTTATAGGTAATGGTCACGTTGCTGACAGGATTTGACAGATCGTAATTTCCGATAAACCCAAAGACCTGATTGCCCAGCGTCACCGAAGCGCCGGTAATCGAATCCGTTACGGTGCCGACCAGATTGCTTCCCACCCAATCCGTGCTGTCCCAAACCGGTGTGCCATCGAAGGAAATCTGCAGGTTCGAGATCGCACCGCCATCATGAATATCGCCCAGATACAGACCGAACCCTACAACGGGTTGATTGAAATTGATCGACACGGTTGCGGTCTCGCTTGGCGACCCGCCGATCTGGACCGTTGCCTGACGCGATCCGGTTCTTGGGGATGTGCCATACTCGGCGTTGTCGATATCCAGATCGCGGGGAAGGGCGCTGGAATGTGTCGCGGTGATCGAGAACCGGGAGTTGCTGAAGCCGTTCAGCGGTGAGTCGATTGCCGCGCCTTCGAAACTTTCGGAAAAGAACTGGCTGGAGGGCAAAGCGGCAAGCACACTGTCCCACGCCGCCCCGTCCGTAAGGGTTCCGGTGCCGACGATGTTGGAGATTGGCGTACCGTCCGGCAAGGTGCCGAACCCTTCCAGAGCGTCAGAGACACCATCGCTGTCGCTGTCCTGCGCAAGGGTCTCGACCGGTGTCAGTATCAGTCCCAACAAAAGCGCCCAAACGAAGAGGGTTTTGGCCAGGAAACCACCGCGCACAGGCAACGCGTTCACCTTCATTCTCATCACCACTTAACAGGCCCGCCGGGGGGCACAATTCACTTTGCCAAAGCGCCAGATATCAAAGTCCTGACCGCCGTTTCCATTGTTAAGGTGCTGGAGTTGCAGGTTGAATTTCGAAAAAAGCTACCGCAGAAGCGGTCGCTTTCCTTAGGAAAACGCAATTTCGAAACGGATCGTTTTGCAGCGCAATCAGAGTGGATTGGGTGCTGCCGAACGTTACATGCTCGTCCCATCTTGAAGGACTGGCTTCTATTAACATTTTGTTAAGATTGCGACCAAATGCGGTTTTTTTGACTAAAATTTAGGCAATGTTGCGGCGCAGCATCGCTGCGCCACGGCGATCGGCTGTTGATCCAAGCGCTAAGGCCGCAGCCCAAGGATCCGTGCGCCGGGCCACCCGCTGAATTCAGGCTCTGTCCTTCTTGTCTTTAACCTACTGATCTGACATTTGTTTCTGCCCGCTGCCGTCGTCATTCGACCGGGGACAGCAATCGATAAACAGGCAAAAGCCGTCGGAAATCATCGATGGATCGCCTCACCAGATCCGGCCTGATAACACTTTCGTGATCGGCCCGGTCAATCCATGCCGAAAACCCCTTGCGGCGCAGCGCATCTTGATTGGGGTGATCTTTGTCAAAACCGGACGGTACGCGTTTCAGATCGGGTTCGCTGACCCGTATGCCAGCGCCCTGCAACTCGGCAGTCAGTTTCAGCAACTCGGCCCCCTGCGACCCTGCCATCGCGGTCCGAAACGCGGCCAATGCCGTCTTGTCATACTGGAACACGCCGCATCCCAGCGACAGCTTGCCCGGTGACAGCCCAAAGAACCACATCGGCGACTGACTCGCCTGCCCCTCGGGCGTGAAGGCAATGTGCAGATGCGCGTTGTACGGAGTCTTATCTTTGGAAAAACGCACGTCCCGATGGATGCGAAAGATCTTGCTGGAATGGCTCTGACCGGTCAGGTCATGCAATGCCGCTGCCATGTCGCCTGCAAACTGTTTGCCGGGCTCTTTCAGGTGACGTTCATAGATCGTCTTGTTCGCGGCAAACCATTCTCGCGTATTGTTCGCCTTCAACCCCTCAAGAAAGCCAAGCGCCTCGGGCGAGAAACAGTTGAATCCGGCCATCATTTCCTCCGTTCAGTCTTTTGCGGGCAGGGCTGCGGCGTGTTCAAGGCACATCTGCAACCAGCGCTGCAGGGCATTGTCGTCACAATCCCCCTCATCAACACGGATAAAACCGCCCAATTTGCGGGTTCCGTGGATCACCGTTTGGGCCGTTGGGTCCGTCAGCGCCGTGGCCTTGTTCGCCTTGCCGACCCGAAACATGAACCGGCCAATGCCGTCCTTGTGCCGTCGCACGCCGCCCAGCATGTTGCCGTTCAAAAAGAAACATTGCCCGCCCATCATCTGTTTCTCGGAAATCCCCACATGCGCGGCCAAAGCGTCACGCATGCGGGCGTTCAGGGCTTCGTCCACAGGCATCAGACGCCCGCGCCAAGGTGCCAGAGGATCGCCAGCGCCAGCACCAGCATGGTCAAGGTCGTCAGCCCCGCACCAATCGCGCGGCCCTTGCCGTTGGTCGAGGCGCGCAGGCTGAAATAGTGGATCAACCGCGCAAGCAGCAAAACACCACCACAGGTCGCCACCAGCCAGGTCGGGGTTCCCGCAACCTCGGCCCCCGCAAGGGCCAACAGGGCCAGCGGGACATATTCGACAAAGTTCCCATGCGCCCGCATCAGGCGCAGCAGCCCTTCATCCTCGCCATGCAGCAATTGGATCCCGGTCTGGGCGCGGCGCACTCCGACGGCGATGGCCATCGGAATGCTGATCAACACAAACACCGCCGTCACGGCGAGGGTGATTTCGGGGATATGTACCATCTGAACCCTCCTTCCACGCTGCGCTTAAGACGCCATGCTTTCATATGTGATCAGCGCGAACCGGGCGCCCTGCGGGTCGGTCAGCGTGGCCATGCGCCCAACGCCCGGCATGTCCATCACTGGCTGAATGACCGTGGCACCCTTGGCCTGCGCCTTGGCAATACTTGCGTCGACATCTGCAACGGTGAAAAAGATCGTCCAGCTGCCATCGTCCTCGGGCATCGGGGAAAAGCCGCCAATGGCGGTTTCACCGACCACCGCAGCCGAATAGCTGGACCCGTCCTGCATCGGCATGTCGTTGATCGCCCAGCCCAGAACGTCCTGATAAAACGCCTTGGCCTTGCTCTGATTCGGGCCGGAATGGCCGATCCAGCCGGAATTGCCGATTGCGGTCATCTCAAGAATACTCATGGCTTTCTCCCTTGGTTGCGCCCGCCACATGCGGGTCTGATCCAAGGACGCATGAGGGGGCCGTATCCCTACATCTCGCCCAGTTCTTTTTGACTGATTGCAATTTTATCTTTGATTGCAACGCGTTCCGGGCCGGTTGGGGCGAGGGTCAGCGCCGTCTCAAACGCTGCAATCGCCGCCTTGTGGTCGCCGATGTCCTGCAAAAGCCCCCCTCGCATGGCGTGAAACCAGCGATACGAGGACAAATCCGCAGCCAGCACTTCCATAGCCTTCAGGGCATCGCGCGGCCCGTACAGCTTGGCTTGCGCAGCGATCTGGTTCAGCCGCACAACCGGGGTTGGTTGCAGGGCGTAAAGGGCGGCATAGTGGCTTTCGATGAAGGCCCAATCCGTCTGATCAGACGAGGCCGCGCGGGCGTGTTCCGCCGCAATCGAAGCCTGAATGATAAACACCCCGCGATGGCCGATCCGCTGCGCTTTTTGCAAATGCGCCGTCGCCTCTGCGATGTTGGCCTTGTCCCACAGGCTGCGGTCCTGATCGTCCAGCGCAACCAGCTTGCCCTGCCCGTCCATCCGCGCGCGCCGTCTGGCGTGTTGCAGCAACAAAAGCGCCAGCAGCGCCGCCTGTTCGCCCATCGCAGGAAACAAACCCGCCAACAGGCGGGCAAGGCGGATGGCCTCTTCACACAAGGTCAGCTTCATCTGCGTCGGCCCTGCGGATGAGGACCAGCCTTCGCTGAACATCAGGTAGATCATCAGCGACACCTCACCCAGCCGCGCGCCGCGTTCCGCCGGGCTGGGCGTTTCAAAGGCAACCCGGTTGCTGGCGATCTTCTTCTTGGCGCGGGTGATGCGTTGTTCCATGGTCTTGGGTTTGACCAGAAAGCCGCTGGCAATCTCATCCACGCTCAGCCCGGCCACGATCCGCAGGGCGATGGCGATCTGATCGCGCCGATCCAGTTCGGGGTGGCAGCAGATGAACAAAAGCCGCAAGACATCGTCGCGCAGCTCATCAGGGTCAGGCGTTTCGGCGGGCATCGGCTGAAACTCTTCGGCATGGCGCGACAGGATTGCGCTGCGGCGGCTGGACTTGCGCACGTGGTCCAGACCCGCGTTCCGGGCCGTGGCCAGCAACCACGCCAGCGGATCGCGCGGCGCACCGTCCTTTGGCCAGACCGTCAGCGCCTTTACACACGCATCGGCAAAGGCTTCTTCGGCCAGGTCGATATCGCCAAACACCCGCGTCAGCGCCGCAAGGGCGCGCGGGCGGTGTTGGGAAAATGTGGCCTCCAGCCAATCCGACATAGGCTATTCCGACGAAATCAGACCCCCGGCCCAGGCAACAGGGCGCACTTCTAGCCGTGCAACGGGCGACGAGATCATCTTTGCATACTCCAGCGCCTCATCAAGATCCCTGAAATCTGCGGCGTAGAAGCCCAGAAAACTCTCTTTGGTTTCCGAAAACGGCCCATCCGTGATCAGCGGCGCAGCGCCCTCGGCCGTTGCAGGTTCTACCGTGACGGCTGCGGTGGGCGGCATCAGTTTCATCGTCACAAACTCTCCCCGCGCCTTCAGGGCCGATTGGAGCGCGCCGTGGCCCGACATCACCTCATCCTGGCGATCCTTGGGCAATGCCTCGAACACGCCAGCCTGCCCGTAAATCGAGATTACATAGATCATTTCAGCCTCCGCAGTTCGGTTACATGCTGCAAGGACGCGCGAAGACATGCAAATCCGACAGCGGGTTTTGGCTTTGACAAAACCGTCCGGCACACCCAAGTGCAAATCGCGGTGATTGTTCCAAGCTATGTACAAGCTATGTACCTGTGGCGATGAAGATGCCGTAAGCTGGGGCCAAATGCCTGCAAGGGAACCTTCAGAATGATTGCCTATGTCACCATTGGAGTCGACGATATCGAACGGGCCGAGCGGTTTTATTCCGCGTTTCTGCCTGCCCTTGGATACTCGTTGGAAAGGTATCACGGGGACCTCAGCTATGCGCTGCCAGTGAAACCCGGCCAGCCCCCCTTGCCAGAGTTCTACGTCAAGTCACCATTTGACGGAGACCCCGCCTCGGCCGGGAACGGGACCATGGTCGCGTTCGAGGCGCAAAGCCAGCGCCAGGTTCGCGATCTTCACGCGGCAGCCCTTGCAGCTGGGGGATCTGACGAAGGGCAGCCGGGGTTTCGCGAATCTTACGGCCCGCAATTCTATGTTGGCTACCTTCGAGACCCTCAGGGCAACAAGATCGCTTTGTTTTCCAGCAATCCGAATGAGCCCGGACGGGGCGACTAGGCCGAGCGCAATCAGTCGCTGTGACGGGTAAGGATTTGCCCCAAGTAGCTTGTCGAATGCCATGTCTGGCTGGCACAGAATATCCCCGCACAGCCTTTCAGTTTCAAACTGTGCCCGGATGCAGCGCGAATGGATCCCTGAAACCTTCGCCCGGTTTCGGGGTCAAGCAACGCACCCCTCCAAACGGCCCCGTCCAATGTAAGGTCGGTCAGGATCACATCTCCAAGCCGCGCATGGGGGGTCTTGTCCAGATCCCAGACCCAAACCAGACGACCGCATTTGGTGGTGGCGTCTGCCGTGCAGGGTTCAAACCTGACAATGACACCCAGCCCCGGCGAGGCGTAGCTGCCGGAAAGTTCGAACGCATCTCCCCGGTCTGCCAGACACACACCGAAAATGGCAAAGACCAGCGCCCCTGCTTTGAGGCGGTTCCCTGAGATCCGAGGGGCCGTCTTCGCGAACGCCTGCAGATAGTGCGGATGCTCGGTTTTCATCAGGCGATCCCACCACGAGAAGTAGAGGCCAAGATTGTAACCCGCATGGGCGTGGTGCAGATCGTGATGCGTCACCGTGGTCATCCAGCCGAAAACGGGGCGTCCTGTGGCTGTTGCGGGAAAGACCTCGACCCCGCAATGACCCACGGCATTTCGCAACATCATATGAGTCACAAAGATGAACAGCGCCACGGGATGTGCTGGGATCAGGATCAGTACCAAAGGCAGATAGGCGGCGTTCACCACGGCCTCGCCCACATCAAAGCTGTAGGACGTAAACGGTGTCGGCTGATGCGATCTGTGGTGCAACCGGTGAAACCTCCGAAACAGAGGCGGATAGTGAAGGGCGCGATGGGTCCAGTAGAACCACGCATCGTGCAGGACGATCAACAAGCCTGTGCTGAGCAGGAAATGGCCCCACCCATAGGCCGCGACGTCCGGGTAGATTGTCATCAAACCGGCTTTGGCCCCCAACGCGATTGACGTTCCGGCGGCGGCAAAGATCAAAACAGTGCGCAGGCTGGCCAGAACTTCTCGCCTGATCTGGCCTTTTGGCGGTTCCGTGGCTCTGATTTTCTGATCGCGCAGACGGCGGGACAGGAAAACGCAGATCACCAGATAGGTGCCGCCCGCGCCCACAACATATCGCAGCAGGTCCGCGCCGAAGATATCGGCATAGATGGATGGTATTTCTGAAAGGGCTGTCATTGTTCGCTCCGTCATCAAATGGGATATGGGCGGAACATGCGCGGGCGTGGTGAGCGCTGGCGCGCCGATTTCGAAACACGGCGCGGATTCTTCAGGATCGGTCAGGATTTTTCACAATCGGCAAGCCTGTGCCGTTGACCCGCGCGGGAAACCGGAATTTGCTTATGGCCACGATGCCGGACACAGCGATCTTTGATCTTTTCCTTCGGGGAAGCGCCTTCGGTGCGCTTGCGCTTTGCGCCCTGGTGTTTCTGATCAACGGCGCGCGGACGCGCAAAAGCGTGTCAGTTGCTCTGCTATGCCTAAGCCTTGGCCCTTACCTTGTCCTGTCGTCCCCAAATATCGAGCTGGCCCCAGCCGCGCAGTCCGCGCTTATTATGGTGGCCTCGACCATTCCCGTTTTGGTGTACTGGGCCGCCATTGAACTGTTTCAGGACAGCGTTGGGATCAGGCCATGGCAGATTGTCATTGCCGCAATCCTTGTGGTCTCGGCCTGGCTGGCACATTTGGGCCATTCTACAGGTTTCATACGGGGTGCCTGCGCTTTGGTTCTTTTTGCGCATATCCTTGGCGTTGTCATAAAGGGCGACGCGGATGATCTGGTGGCCACCCGCCGCCAGTTCCGGCGCTGGTTTCTGGCCTGGGTTCTGTGCCTCGGCATCATCATTACAGCGCTTGAGATCACGCAATTGGACCGTGCCCTGCCGCATTGGGTCTACATGTCCCAAGCGACGCTCATCTTTCTGTCGGCAGGCGCATTCCTGCTGTGGTCGGTGCGATTGCGATCGGATATCTGGATCGTCCAACCTGCCGGGCAACCAGAGGACGTGACGCTCAGCCCCGCGCAGGCCGCACTGATCAGGCGGATCGAAAAGACAATGTCAGACGGGCTGTGGCGCGAGGAAGGTCTGACCGTGACGAGAATGGCCGCCCATCTTGATACACCCGAACACCGTATCCGGGCGGCCATCAATCAGGGCATGGGCCACCGGAACTTTCCCAGCTACGTCAACACCTTTCGCATTTACGAGGCTCGGAAACTGCTGATCGCGCCGGACATGGAGGACAGCACCGTGCTAAGCATCGCGTATGATGTCGGGTTTTCGTCTATCGGCCCGTTCAACCGGGCGTTTCGGGCCAGCACAGGCATGACACCGACCGAGTTCAGAAAACAACACGGCCAGGGCACCACCCCGACCCCGGCTTAACGGCGGCAGAGCTTCCTTTGCACGTCAATCTCCTAGCCCGTGTCGCCCGACATCTCGGCGTCCAGAAACGCTTCGGCGCTATCGACTTCCTTCAGCTTTCGGCCCTTGATCCACCAGAACCGGGTTCCGACAGTGCGGATGAACTGCCTGTCATGGCTGACCAGTAGACAGGTGGTATCCTGGGCGATCAACTCTGCCTCCAACAGTTCTTGCCCGGCGATGTCCAGGTGGTTCGTGGGCTCGTCCAGCAGATAGAAATTGGGATTATCTAGCCGCAGGACCAGCATGGCCAGACGCGCTTTTTGCCCACCTGAAAGCTGATCGATCGGGCGGTCCTGCCGCGCAATCTCGATCCCTGCCCCGGCCAGAAACTGACGCGCGCGCCGGTCGCCAATGTCGGACCGGTGCGTGACAGCGATCATCGGCGTTGTTGCATCGTTCAATTGCTCAAAACTCTGACCTGAATAAGCCGGAATGATCGAGGATGCGCATCGGATCTGCCCCTCTTCACCAGTCAACGCACGCCGGACCGCCTGGATCAGCCGGGTTTTCCCGGCCCCGTTTGTGCCCAGCAAAACCACGCGGTCGCCCTTGGTGATCCATTTTTGACCGGTTCGGTACAAGGGTGCGCCATCGGGTTTGGTGATGGTCATATCATCCAGTGACAGCAGTGCCCTTGCATGGGTGCCGCTATTTGCCAACCTGATTTGCCCTGCATCCTTTTCCTGATGTGCTGGCCTTGCCATCTCCTCAAGCCGTTCGGCACGTTCGGTCAGGCGCTTTGTCTTGGTCAGCAACAGGTCCGAGCCCGAGTTGATCCCGACATTCTTGAGTTTTGCCGCCTGGCGCCGCAATTGCCGCACCTTGTTCATGTCGTTGAAATACTGGCGCGCATCGGCTGTGTCCGCCTCGTCCAATGCCTCCCGCGCTGCAGAAAACGGCAGGTTGAACACGCGCGAATGGTCCGGTCGGATGAACAGCGTCCTGTTCGTTGTTTCGTCCAGAAAGGCCCGGTCATGCGAGGTCATCAAAATGGCGACACTGTGCGGCAGGGCTGCAAGCCAATCCTGCAACAAGGCGATCCGGCGCAGGTCCAGATGGTTGGTGGGTTCGTCCAGTAACAGAAGATCCGGCTGATTGACCCAAGCCGCGGCAAGCAACGCCGTTCGCTGCCAGCCTCCGCTAAGTTCGGTCAAAGGGACCTGCTGAACCTCGAACGGCACCTGCAAATCCGCAAGGGCCACGTCGACTTTCCAGCTTTCATATTCTGCCACCTCGGGCGGCAGGTTGCGAAGTACCCAGTCATACAACGTAACCGACAGCGCAGCATCAGGGACATCTTGCGGAACATATCCGACGCGCAGCCCCCTGCTGCGCGTGATTTCGCCGGATGTTTGTTCGATCAAACCAGCAAGGCATTTCAGAAGCGTGGATTTACCACGGCCATTGGCTGCGATCAGGCCAATGCGGTCACCTTTTGAGATGGTCAGATCAAGGTTCTGAAAAAGAGGAGTCCCCAGCGTTACGCCAAGCGACTTTGTATTGAGAAGAGTCATAACGGTCTCGTGTCACAAGAAATGCGCCGCCACGCGGCTTTGGGCAGACCGTCAATCGGATAAGGATTTGGTCAGCCCTGCAAACGGATTTGCAGGGCAAAACGGGGACCATGCTGAAGTCGGCGTGTGATGCGCATGCTCAGCAATTGCCCTCCTCTTGTGACCGTTCAGACAGGGAAAGATTAGCCGGGCTGTGGTGGTCAGGCAAGTCGCAGCGGACGTCTTGATCTTGCATTCTTGCTGAAACAGGGGTGATGTTCGGGTGTCTACGGCGTGATTGCGACAGGAGCAGGCAGTGGATTCGCGTTCAATCGTCCTGACAATCGGATTTGGTCTGGTCCTGATCAACACCATGCCGGTCTGGATTGGCGATCTGGCGTCAAATGCCCGTCTGTCTGACGCCCAGGCCGGGGGTATCGGCAGTCTGGTCCTGTTGTCCGCCGCAGTGGCCTGCGCCACTGCCAGACACGCAAGCCGTGCCGGTCTGGCAAAGATCGGCGTGCCGGTGTGCCTTGTCTATCTGGCCCTCAGCCCGCCGTTGAACGCTGTCTTCACGGCGGTCGCCTGCTGTATTCTCGGGCTGGCGATCGGGTCTTTGGCCGGGTTGGCGACACGCGGTTTGGGCAGTCTTGGCACAGGGCTTCGCGTTATCAGCACGGCGATGACGGTCGGGTTGGTGGTCTCACTGATCGTCTATCTGGTATTGCCAGTTTTGGGTATTTCGTCCTTCTGGGTTCTGGCTGTGATCTCTCTCGGCCTGCTCGCAGCCCCGCTGCAGACATCACCCACCGGGCAGCACGTCAACTGGCGCAACATCATCGCGGATGTGCCAGCCCGTTACCTTCCCTTTTTCGTGCTGATGGGTGCGTATTGGACCTATCTGGAGCTTTTCGGAGGCCGGTTCGAGAACGCGCAGAACCTGCCCTTCTGGCTGCTTGCCAGCCTTGTAACAGGGGCGTTGGGATCAATCCTTGCCTCGCAGGTGCCAGCAAACTGGCGCGGCAGGGCCCAATCCCTGTCAATGTTTGCCGCCGCGCTGATCGGGGCGCTGAGCTACGTGGCGCCAACCCTGTTCCTGTTCGGCCTGACAATACTCTTGAACGGGTTCGCCCTGTTTCTGTTCTTTCCCCTCTATTTGGAAACCGCCGGGGACCGGGCACCGGGGGCGATGGCCGGATACCTGCTTGGGTTCGCTATCGGAGGGGTGGCCGGGGCCGTGCTGGTCCATGCTGCGGGATACGCATCGCTTGCAGCCGCGATCCTGTTGTCCGGCGTTATTGGCCTTCTGCCGCGCCGGTAATGGTCAACCCTGCCCTGCGCCAGCTTGACAAGGCCTGCTCGACAAGGTCCGAGTTCGCCTCCCACATCGCCAGTTCCTGAAAGACGCGGGTCTCGAAATCCGGGAAAGCCTGTTTCAGGGCCAAAACCTCTTGCCGCGCCGCGTCCAGATCGTCGAGGGCGACATACAGCCAGACAAGATGCGCATGGTACCAATAAAACCCCGGCATCGGGACTTTCTGAAGCTCGACCAACGCCGCCTCGTTCAGTCCCAGTCTGGCGTATCTCCAGACCTTGGCGAAATGGTACCAACCGGGATGTTCCGGGCTGATGTCCATGGCCCGGTCCAACAGCTGCAAGGCCTCATCTTCCCGACCCAGAAATGCGTAGCAATGGCCGATTTCCGACAGCACATCCGAATGCCCCGGATTCAAGGCTAGCGCCTTTTGCGCCGCCTGATCAAAAGCGGCGACATCCATTGCGAACAACCGGCACATAGCCAGTGCAACCCAGGCAAACGCATTGCGCGGGTCTGAGACAGTCGCCTTTTCTGCCGCCTCCGTCGCCAAGGCCAGGGCATCTATACCGGGCCTTTCGTTGACGTGATACCGAAACTCTTCCAGCAAGATGACAGAATAGGCCGCCCATCCGTCCGAGGCATCCGGGTGGCGATCCAATGCCTGCGGCAGTTCCTCGCGCAAACGGGCGTGCAATTCTATGTCGTAGGTGCGGTAAAACCGGCGAAACTCGGACACCAGACGAAACATCGTCCAACTGGAATGGGATGTTTCGGTTCGGATCTCTGCGGCGATCCTGTCGGCCACCGGCCCATGCGGGCCAGCAAGTCGGCCTGCGCAAGTCAAGGCGATCTTGTCCTGCACATCAAACAGCGACGCAACCGTGGCCTCGCTATCAAACTGATCGGTGACCACAATCGCGCCGGTTTCCGTCGATACCAGTTGCACGCTGACACGCAATCTGGCTTCGGTCTGACGAACGCTGCCTTCGATGACAAACTCTGCCCCATAACGGCGGCGGATCTCGTCATGATCCAGTTGCGCAGCCTGAATGGCGTCTGCGGTGGTGCGGGACAACACTTTGAAGTCCCGGAACCGGGACAGGCTTGCAATGATTTCATCCGTAATCCCGTCGCAGATGAACTGGGCCTCTGTATCCCGGCTTGTGTTCTTGAAGGCCAAAACAACCAGACAAGGGACAGCCGGTTCAGGTCTGCCCCTCTCAGCCACCGGGGCGGGATCAAGGGCCATTCGGAAGCCCACACCATGAACCGTCTTGATGACCCGCTGCGCCGTGCCGCTGTCCCCGACCGCGCGCCGCGCTTCTTTTATGGCGGTCGAAAGGGTGGCGTCCGTGACAATGCGATCCCCCCAGACCCTGAGAATAAGGTCATCCTTGCTGACGACAGCTCCGCCAGCCTCAAAAAGCGCGCGCAATATTCCAAGCGACTGCCGGGTCAATCGAAGGGTCTGACCGCCATGGGTGGCCGTCACCTGATCAAAATCGATCTCGGCATCTGAAATCCGGACTTTCATGACCTCACACTAGCTGCACTGCAAATCCACGCAAAGCCTCAGACATTCTCAGGGTTTTCTCAGGTTTGCCTCAAGCCCGCATTGCGCCGCCGGGGTAGCACATCCTCATCACTGAACGAAGACACCCCAATCTCAGGAGGGAGGAAAGATGAAATACCGAAACGCTCTGCCGCAATTGTCCGGACATTCGATGATCACCGATGGTGGGTTAGAGACCTTTCTGATCTTCCAGAAGGGGATCGACCTGCCGCTGTTTGCCTCTTTCAAGGCGCTGGAGACCGAAGAGGGCGTCGCCGCCCTGGATGCCTACATGATGCAGTTCGCCGAGATGGCCGTCGCGGAAAAACGCGGATTTGTCATGGACACTCCGACCTGGCGCGCCAGTGCCCGTTGGGCCGCCGAACTGGGCATCAGCCATGACACGTTGCGCGCGGTACACCGGGAAGCCATCTGCAACCTCAGCAAGCTACGCGAGCGGATGGAAATCGAAGGCCGATCCCCCTTTGTCATCAATGGCGTCCTTGGGCCGCAGGATGATGGATACGCGCCGACGCGCATTCTGACACCGGATCAGGCCCAAGCCTACCATGACGCGCAGGTCGGTTGGTTCGAAGAGTTCGGGGCTGACATGGTCTCGGCCATCACGATGACCTACTCGGCCGAGGCTTTGGGTATCGCACGGGCCGCGAAGGCACGGGGCATTCCGGTGGCCATCGCCTTTACGCTTGAAACCGACGGACTGTTGCCCTCGGGCGAGACCTTGCAGCAGGCCATCGAGGCGGTTGATGCCGATACCGACGCCTACCCTGCCTACTACATGATCAATTGCGCCCACCCCGACCATTTCGCCCATGTTTTGACCGGCGACTGGACCCGACGGATCATGGGGCTGCGTGCCAACGCGTCACGGCAAAGCCACGCCGAACTGGATGCTGCCGAGACGCTGGATGACGGCAACCCGGCCGAGCTTGGGGCGCTTTATGCAGGACTGTCGGCGATGCTGCCGAACCTGACCGTCATGGGCGGATGCTGCGGCACGGACCACCGCCATGTCTCTGCGATCTGCAAGGCAACGGAACCCGCCTGAGATCGTCCAACCCTTCGGGCTTTTGGCCCTGACCAGATCGCCGCCTGCGGACAGGTCCGCGGGCGGGTGATGACCCATTGAAAACTGAAACTGAAAGGAAAATTCAATGTCCAAATCAATTCTCTCAATGCTCGCAATTCTGGCGTCCACCGGAATGGCCAATGCGCAAGAGCCGCTGATGGCGTTCGATGTGGCCGAAGATCACACGCGGATCTTCATGGCGGCGGACCCTGTGCACGAAAACGGGATGCCAGCCCATGGCAACGCATTCGTAAGCCAGGGTTACATCTACCCCGCCGGCACGCTCAGCGATCAGACCAAGGGCGTCAATCAGGATGGCAGCCCGGCCTTTCCCGGACTGGTTCTGGGAACCTGGACCTGTGATGGGTACTTTGTCGGCGAAGGCGGCAACGCGACCTCGGGTGTCTGGGTCATCAGCCGGCAGGTTTTTGAATTCAACGACGGGGACACAGTGATCACGCAAGGCCCCGAAATCGCTGATATCGGCAAGGAAAACCTGCGCCCGGTCACCGGATCGACAGGCGAATTTGTCGGGATTGAGGGCGGGCTGGTTCAGACCACCCTGGGCTTCAACGAATTCATGGCCATCAACGCGACTTTCAAGTTTGAAACCGCCGAGAAGGATCATGCCTCCTACAAGGTCGATGACGGTGACTTTCTGGAATGGGACTCGGGCGTGCCCGTTGGCCCGATCGAGTTCGCGACCGACGCCAATTCCTGATCGCCCTTAACTGCGCCATGCCCGGTATCCGACCGGGCATGGTGCCTTGCGCAAAATCATCCAACTCACGCGTGGACGTTATGAAAGACACAACACTCCCTGAAATTCGACCTGCGTTCAGAAACGACGCAAGGGACCTTGCCAAGCTGATCGACATTGCAGGCGAGGGTATCCCCTCATGGCTGTGGGCAAAGTCAGTGGCCCCCGGACAAACCGTGCTGGACGTCGGCATGGCGCGGGCGCAACGCACCAGCGGCGGCTTTTCCTATACCAACGCCATTCTTGCCCAGGACCAGAACCACGTGTTGGGCATGGCGCTGACCTATCCGATTGAAACGGTGCACGAAGGAAACATCGCGGACCTTCCGGATCCGATCAAACCCTTCGTCGAGCTTGAGGCGCTGTCGACCGGAACCTGGTTTATCAACGCGCTGGCCGTCTACGCCTCGGCCCGAAACCGGGGCATCGGAAGCGCGCTGCTGGCCGAGGTCGAGAACACCGCGCTCCGGGCCGGGTACCAAAAGCTGAGCATTCAGGTCTATGGCCAAAATACCGGCGCGCTGCGGCTGTATCGCAGGCTTGGCTTTGAACCGGTCGCGCAGGCGCCTGTGCGGAACCACCCTTGCCAGCCCTACTACACCGGCGACGTCGTTTTGCTGATCCGCAACCTGCCCTGACCCGCCGTTTGACCGGGTCTGCACCCGCCCAGTGCTTGCCCCAGCCATTTCAGGAGTTGAAAACAATGCGCACCAGTTTGAGATCTTTGATTGTGACGCCCTTTTTGGGCGTCATGCTTTCGACCTTCGCCCTGCCGCAGGTTTCCTGGGCCGAGCATTGGTTGCCCTTGCCCGATCCGCTGGAGGACACGGATTTCCTGTATGACGGTGCACCCTCGGACACGTTGGTCGAGTTGGGCCGCAACCTGTTTTTCGACCCGATCCTGTCCGGAAACCAGAACATATCCTGTGGCACCTGCCATGACCCCAGCCTGGGTTCGGGGGATGGTTTGGCCTTGGGCATTGGCGAAGGCGGTACCGGGGCCGGGGCGCATCGCGTCACGCATGATGCCGTCAACGGGCGCATTCCGCGCAACGCTCAGACGCTTTGGAACATCGGGGCACGGGCCTACACAAGCATGTTTCACGATGGGCGGGTCGAGGCGATGGGCGCAACCATTCGAAACCCGGCCGGATCAGCCCTTCCGCCTGATCTGAGCAGCATTCTGGCGGCTCAGGCGTTTTTCCCGGTGACATCTCCGCTGGAAATGGCCGGTCAGTATGGCGAGAACCCAGTCGCCGATGCCGCAGCAACCGAGGACAGAGCGACAGTCTGGGCGCTGCTTGCCAAGACGGTTTCCGAAATTCCCGCATATGTGGCCCTTTTTGATGCCGCCTTTCACGAGATCAGGCAGCCGTCAGACATTACCTACGCGCATATTGCCGAAGCACTTGCAGCCTTTCAGACCGTAGTTTTTCGATCCGACAACAGCCCGTTTGATCTGGTATTGCGGACAGGGGATATGTCGCATCTGTCCCGCGATGCGCAGGCAGGTCTGCAGCTGTTTTTCGGCAAGGCGGGCTGTTCCGGCTGCCATAGCGGGCCGCTTTTGACCGATCATGGTTTTCACGCCATCGCCATGCCGCAGATTGGGCCCGGCAAGGGCCACGGGGCGGATCTGGAATACTGGCGCGAGACCGGGTTCTTTGCCCGAACCGAGGATGAAGGCCGATACCGGGTCAGCAAACGCAGCGAAGATCTGTTTGCGTTTCGCACCCCGTCTTTGCGAAACGTCGCGATTACAGGTCCGTGGGGGCATAGCGGCGCGTATGACACGCTTGAAGACGTCATCCGTCACCACCTTGACCCGGTCGGCAGCCTGAACCGCTATGGCCTAAAACCCGATGTCTTGCCTGAACTGAAGCATGTCCAACGGCTTTCGGCGCGTGGGTCGGCCTTGAGTTTCACCGCAGTCGAACCCGACCGCCGGGGCGCTTTCGATACCCGCGATGGCTGGGTTCTTGAAACCCCCAACCTGAAAGCGCGCATCGCCGCCGCGAACCAGCTCGAGCCGCGCCCCGATCTAACAGATCGCGACGTTGCGCATCTGGTGGCCTTTCTGAACGCGTTGACGGATCCGGCCACGAACACCCTGCGCCACTGGGTTCCCGATGAAGTA
Source organism: Ruegeria sp. AP12 (assembly GCF_056540025.1). Taxonomy (NCBI): domain Bacteria; kingdom Pseudomonadati; phylum Pseudomonadota; class Alphaproteobacteria; order Rhodobacterales; family Roseobacteraceae; genus Ruegeria; species Ruegeria sp. AP12. The sequence goes on along the minus strand of NZ_JBQFVZ010000004.1, from coordinate 302,586 downwards.
CCCTCGGGGCTTGATCCGCAGCCAAACTAGGTTGGAATTGGGGTTGCCGCACCCGGTCGGATCGAGACGGGCCGAGATGCCATTCTGAAACAGCACCTTGCCGATTTCGGATACCGCAAGGCTGGTGATTTTGGCTCGTCCCGAGGTGTCAGCTGGTGTCCTTTCTGTCTCATGCTGAGGCTCAGCAAGATGCGAGCAAAGACGTCAGGGCTTTACGAACAGTTTCCGGGGGCGGTTGCAAAAACATTCTGCCGGGCCGGACTCGCGGATCAGAATGGATTCGGTGATCTCCAGACCCCAATCCTGCATCCACAGACCCGGCATGAAGTGGAAGGTCATTCCGGGTTCCAGGATGGTCTCGTCTTCATCCCTCAGAGAAATTGTCCGCTCGCCCCAATCCGGCGGGTAACTCAGGCCAATCGGATAGCCGCACCGCGCGCCGCGTTCGATCCCGGCGCGTTCCAGAGGGGCTGCCAGAGCGGCTGCAATATCCCGCGCCCGGTTGCCGGCGCGCGCCGCGTCCAGCCCGGCCTCCAACCCTTCGACCAGCGCCGCTTCGGCCCGTTTCATCTGCTCCGGCGGCTCGCCCAGAAAGACCGAGCGGCAGAATGGGGCGTGGTAGCGCCGGTAACACCCTGACAGTTCAAAGAACGTGCATTCACCAGATTTGAACACGTCACCGTTCCAGGTCAGATGCGGCGCAGCTGCATCCGATCCGGACGGCAACAGCGGCACAATCGCAGCGTAATCGCCCCAATCCTCACCAACTCCGGTGATCGCGTCGTGATAGATCTGCGCGACCAGTTCGTTCTTGCGCAGGCCCGGTTCGACCCTGTCCAGCACACCATCGACAATATGCTCGGAAATCCGCGCCGCCTTGCGCATCAGGGCGATTTCTTCGCCGGATTTAACCGCCCGCTGCCAGTTGACCAAGGCGGTGGAATCCACAAAACGCGCGTTGGGCAGTTCGGCCTCTAACGTCTGATGGGCCTTGGCCGAGTAGTAGTAATTGTCCATCTCGACACCGATACGGCTTTTGCCATGACCGAACCGGTCGATGACCTGCGCCAGATCCTGCATCGGATGACGGGTTGTGGATTGCACAAAGTGATCGGCATATCCCAGAATGCGATCATCCCCCATCCACACCGTCCGCAGTGCGCCGTTGCTGTCTTGCTGCCGCCCCCACCAGAGCGGATCTGCATCGAGGAAGACCAGCACCCCCTGATGCACATAGAAGGACCACCCCTCATACCCTGTCAGCCAGGCCATGTTGGACGGGTCCTGAACGAACAGACAATCCAGACCTTTCGCCGCCATCGCGGTGCGGGTCTTGGCCAGGCGGCGGTTATATTCGTCTTGAGTGAACGCAGGGTCGGAATGAGTCATCGCCACCTCGGGTTATGAAACAGTTTGCGTTGACACAACCGCACCAAATGGCTCAGGTCAACGCAACGCAACGCAACGAAACGAAACGAAACGAAACGAAACGAAACGAAACGTCGGAGGTCCCATGCACACTGTCAACAACCCGCATCGGCGGGGTCAGAAACTGGCACCATCCGCCCCTTATCCATCGACAGATGCGGCGCGCGTGGCCGACCTGCTAGCGCAGTGCCCGGCAGCCAGGGAAACGCCATTGGTCGAGGTTTCAGGTCTGGCGCCGGTCGCGCGTCTGTGGGTCAAGGATGAACGCGGGCGGATGAACCTGGGATCGTTCAAGGCGCTTGGTGCGGCTTATGTGATAGCCCGGCATGCTGCCGAAGAAAAAGGCAAGCCGGACGCGACAACATTGCAGGGGCGTACTTACGTGACCGCCAGTGCAGGCAATCACGGGATGAGTGTCGCAGCCGGAGCCAGAATGTTCGGCGCGAAGGCTGTCGTTTACATTGCCGACAAGGTGCCCGAAACCTTTGCCGACCGCCTGCGCGCGCAGAATGCGCAGGTTGTGCGTGAAGGCACGGACTATGCCGCCAGCATGGACGGCGCAAGCACGGCTGCCCGCGACAACGGCTGGATCCTGCTGTCCGACAGTTCGTGGGAGGGGTATTTTGACCTGCCTCACACGTTGATGGAGGGCTATTTGCAGATGGCCGCCGAAGCAGTGGAGCAATGCCCCGAGCCCCCGACTCATATCCTGCTGCAAGCTGGCGTCGGCGGGCTGGCCGGGGCGGTCGCGGCGTATGCGCGTACCGTGTGGGGAAACGCGCCGAAGATCATCGTGGTCGAGCCCGAGGATGCGCCCGCCCTTCAGGCCAGCATTTCAGCAGGCGAATGCGTTTTCGCCGATGGCCCGGACAGCGTCATGGGGCGGCTGGACTGCAAGGAACCCTCGCTGATTGCGCTGAACGGGCTGGCCCGCGATGCGGATCAGTTCCTGACCCTCAGCGATGACGAAGTGACGAGACATCTGGATGCGATGGCGGATGCGGGGCTGGCAACAACGGCCTCGGGCGGGGCCGGGGTTGCTGCCGTGATGAGCGCCGAGGCTCGGGCCGCAACGGGCATCGACGAAAACGCGCGCGTTCTCTGCATCCTGTCCGAGGTCGCGGAATGAGGGGGTTTGACCCGACCGAATTTCAGGCCCGAACCGAGCGTGCTCAACGACTGATGGATCAGGCGGGCCTGTCGGCGCTGCTTTTGACCACGGAAACGGATGTGCGGTATTTCACCGGCTTCCTGACCCGGTTCTGGGAAAGCCCGACCCGGCCCTGGTTTCTGATTGTACCTGCCAGCGGCAAACCGGTTGCGGTGATCCCTTCGATCGGCGCGGCCCTGATGGCACAGAGCTGGATCGACGATATCCGAACGTGGTCCTCACCGGATTTGCAGGATGATGGCGTCTCGCTTCTGGTGGACGCGCTGGCCGAACTGGCCCCTTCGGACGGTGTCATAGGCCTGCCGGATGGGCATGAGACCCACGCCAGAATGCCGCTGGCCGATCTGGAGCGGGTGCGTCAGGCCATCACTCCGCGCAGCCTGTCAGGCGATCACGGCATCCTGCGCCAGTTGCGCATGGTCAAATCTGCGGCGGAAATCACCAAGCTCGAAACCGCTTGCGGAATCGCCGGGCGCGCCTTTGCCCGAGTCCCGGAAATCGCGCGGGAAGGCGTGGCGCTGGATGAGGTGTTTCGCAAGTTCCAGATGCTCTGTCTGGAGGAAGGCGCGGATTGGGTTCCCTACCTTGCCGGGGGCGCAGAGCAAGGCGGATATAGCGATGTGATCTCGCCAGCCAGTCCCACCCCGCTGGCCAAGGACGATGTGCTGATGCTGGACACCGGGCTGGTTTGGGACGGGTATTTCTCGGATTTCGACCGCAACTGGTCAGTCGGACCGGCAACGCCCGCTGTCCGTGCGGCCCATGCGCGGCTGATCGAAGCCTCGGACGCGGCGTTTCAGATCGCCCGACCCGGTGCCACGGCATCGGATCTGTTCCATGCCATGAACACCATTCTGACCGCAGATAGCGAAGGGACCGACGCCGGGCGGTTGGGTCACGGGCTGGGCATGTCGCTGACCGAATGGCCCTCACTCATCCCGACGGATCATACGGTGCTGGAACCCGGAATGGTTCTGACGCTAGAGCCCGGCATCGCCGTGGCGGACAAGATACTGGTGCACGAGGAAAACATCGTGATCACCGAAGATGCACCGCGTTTCATCAGCCCCCGAAAAGGGCCGGAGGTGGCCCAGCTATGACACGTATCCCCTATACTCTGGACGCTGACGATCCGGCTGCCACGCCGATGGGCCTGATCGTGCTGCAAACCGACGAAACGCTTGAACCCGAGTTCAGCGACTATTTTTCGGACCGGAAATATCCGTTCTACGTCACCCGCATTCCCAGCGGAATCCAAGTGACGACCGGCACGCTGGCCGAGATGGAAAACGCCCTGCCCGCCGCTGCCGATTTATTGCCCAAGGCGCGGCCATACAAAGTTGTCGGTTATGGCTGCACCTCGGCCAGTTCGGTGATTGGATCAGATCGTGTTGCCCAAATGGTCAAGAAGACCTGCAACACGGCCGAAGTGACAAACCCGTTGCGCGCCGCCGTGGCCTGCGCCGCGAATCACGGCGTTTCGAAATTCGCGCTTCTGTCGCCTTATATTGAGGAAGTGAACATCCCGCTGCGGCGCGCATTTGCTGAAAACGGAATCTCGACCGATGTTTTTGGCACATTCGGCGAATCAGAAGAAGCAAAGGTTGTGCGGATTTCCAATGATTCGGTTGTCTCGGCAGCCGTTGAATTGGGGTCTGATCCACAGGTGGATGCTGTTTTCTTAAGCTGTACCAACCTCAAAACTTTGTCAGCACTGCCGGAAATACGGGCGCGGCTTGGAAAGCCTGTATTATCAAGCAATCAAAGCCTTGCGTGGCACATGCGGCGCCTGAATTCCGTCAATTGAATTGTCAATTCGAGACCCCGGGAACAAAAAACGACATTCCTTGTTGCAAAACGTATTCGGCTTGGTCTTAATTCATGCGGACAGATCAATGAAATCCGAAAAAGCCGGATAATCATTTGACGAAACAGGGGGTCTTGTGACCGAAGCAATGAACGACGCCGCGTTTGTCGAATTTCAACGCGTTCAAAAGTCTTATGATGGCGAAATCCTCGTCGTTAAAGACCTCAATCTGGCACTGCCAAAAGGCGAATTTCTGACCATGCTCGGGCCGTCGGGCTCTGGCAAGACCACATGCCTTATGATGTTGGCCGGGTTCGAAACTGCCACCCATGGCGAGATTTTGCTGGACGGCAAACCCATCAACAACATTCCACCGCACAAGCGCGGAATTGGCATGGTGTTCCAGAACTACGCGCTGTTCCCGCACATGACCGTGGCCGAGAACCTCTCGTTCCCACTGGAAGTGCGCAAGCTGGGCAAATCCGAACGTGAGGCCAAGGTCAAACGTGCGCTGGACATGGTTCAGATGGGTGCCTTTGGCGGACGTCGTCCGGCGCAACTGTCCGGTGGTCAGCAACAGCGGATCGCTCTGGCGCGCGCGCTGGTGTTCGAGCCCGAACTGGTTCTGATGGACGAACCGCTGGGTGCGTTGGACAAGCAGCTGCGCGAGCATATGCAGTTCGAGATCACCCGCCTTGCGCATGAGCTGGGAATTACCACCGTCTACGTGACCCACGACCAGACCGAAGCGCTGACCATGTCAGACCGTGTCGCGGTGTTTGACGATGGCCGCATTCAACAGCTTGCACCGCCGGATCAACTGTATGAAGAGCCGGAAAACAGCTTTGTTGCGCAGTTCATTGGCGAGAACAACACGCTGGAAGGCGTGGTCAAGTCAATCGACGGCGACACCTGCCTGATCCAGCTGGACGACGGCTCGGAAATCGATGCGGTGCCGATCAACGTGCACAATCCGGGCGAACGGACCAAGGTCTCGATCCGGCCCGAGCGGGTCGAATTCAACAAGGACCGTCTGCATGCCGACGCGCATACGCTGAAAGCGACGGTCAAGGAATTCATCTATATGGGCGATGTCTTCCGCTTCCGCATGTCGGTTGCCGGAAACGACGATTTTATCGTCAAAACACGGAACGCCCCCGACGCCATTCGCCTGCAGGCCGGTCAGGAGATCGAGATCGGGTGGCTGGCACAGGATTGTCGTGCGCTCGACGCATAGACCAAGCCGCGCAAAACAAGCGGATCTATACGAGAGGGACCGGCTGATGAAGACCCGTGCATCAGCTGACCACATACATAAACGGGATGAACTGGGAGTTACACATGAAAGCAACCAAAACCCTTCTGACTACTGCCGCCGTTGCAATCGCCGCGGGCGGCGTGTCCGCGCAGGAAATGACGATCGTTTCCTGGGGCGGCGCATATTCCAAATCGCAGCTTAAGGCGTATCACGAGCCCTATTCGGAAAAGACCGGCGTCACCATTCTGAACGATGACAGCTCGGCCGAAGCGGTTGCCAAACTGCGCGCGATGAACGAAGCGGGCAACATTACATGGGATGTGGTCGATGTTGTTGCCGCCGATGCGATCCGTCTGTGCGACGAAGGTCTGGCGATGGAAATCGACCCTGACACCATGCTGGCCCCTGCCCCCGATGGCACGCCCGCGTCCGAAGACTTTGGCGACCTGCTGGTCAGCGACTGCTTTATCCCGCAGATCGTGTATTCGACCACATTCGGCTACCGCACCGATCTGGTTGGTGACACACCGCCTACCGATGTCTGCGCCGTATTTGATCTGGAAGCCTATCCAGGCAAACGCTCGCTGGAGAAGCGCCCGATCAACAACATGGAATGGGCCCTGATCTGCGATGGCGTTGCGAAGGACGATGTCTATGACGTTCTGGCAACCCCGGAAGGTCAGGATCAGGCACTGGCCAAGCTGGACACCATCAAGGACAGCGTTGTCTGGTGGTCTGCCGGTGCTGACACGCCGCAGCTGCTGGCGGATGGCGAGGTCATCATGGGCTCGACCTATAACGGTCGTCTGTTCAGCGTGATCGAAGAGCAGAACCAGCCCGTCGCCATGCTGTGGGACGCGCAGGTGTTCGATCTGGACGGATGGATCATCCCGGCTGGTCTGAGCGAAGAGCGTCAGAAGCAGGCGCTGGACTACATCATGTTCGCCACCGACACTCAGCGTCTGGCGGATCAGGCCAAGTGGATCTCGTACGGTCCGGCCCGTGCCTCGTCGGCTCCGCTGGTGGGTCAGCATGCCGATCTGGGCATCGACATGGCACCGCACATGCCGACCGATCCGGAAAACGCAAAGAACACGTTCCTGTATAACTACGAGTTCTGGGCGGACTACCGCGACGACATCGACGCCAAATTCCAGGCGTGGCTGGCACAATAAGCCGGACCTGACGACATAGGATTGTCGGGGGCGGTGCGCCGCCCCCAGACCAAGACAAAACAGGGAATAACGATGACGGACGCAAGCGATAATGCAGGGCCAATGCTGGCGGCAGATGGGACGCCGCTGAAACAGTCGCTGGCCCGTTCTTTGCGGCGACAGAAAATGCGGGCTTTGCTGCTGATTGCCCCTTTGCTGCTGTTCGTGATGTTCTCGTTCATCATTCCCATTGCCTCAATGCTGTTCCGCTCGGTCGAAAACAGCATTGTTGCGGACACGCTGCCTCTGACCGTCGAAGCCCTCAAGGATTGGGACGACACCTCGGGCGAGTTGCCCGACGAGGCCGTCTATGATGCCTTTGTGCGCGATATGCTTGTCGCCATCGACAACAAACAGCACACCCGTCTGGGCTCGCGTCTGAACTACGAAGAAACCGGCATGTCTTCGATGTTCCGCAGATCCGGGCGGCAAATCAACAAAATGGATCCGGAAACGGATGGTCCGTTCAAGGAAAAACTGATCGACGTGCACGATGGCTGGGGGGACCCAAAGACCTGGGCCGTGATCAAAACCCACTCGCCTGCTGTTACCAACGGTTATTTCCTGAACGCGGTCGACATGCGCCGCACGCCCGAAGGCGCGCAGGCCCAGCCCGAAGACAAACAGATTCTGATCAAGCTGTTCGGGCGCACGCTGTTCATGTCACTGGTGATTACGGGGGCCTGTATTCTGCTGGCCTATCCGGTCAGTTACCTGTTGGCGACCTTGCCGATGCGGGTGTCGAACCTGCTGATGATCCTTGTCCTGTTGCCTTTCTGGACCTCGTTGCTGGTGCGAACTTCGGCGTGGAAAGTAATGCTGCAACAACAGGGGGTGATCAACGAAACCCTTGTCTGGCTTGGGCTGGTGGCGGATGACGCGCGGCTTGTGATCATCAACAACCAGATCGGTACGATCATTGCGATGACGCATATCCTGCTGCCCTTCATGATCCTGCCGATGTATTCGGTGATGCAAACCATCCCGCCCTCTTACACCCGCGCGGCGAAATCGATGGGGGCCACCAACTGGACCACGTTCTGGCGCATCTACTTCCCGCAATCCATTCCGGGTATCGGCGCGGGATCGATCCTCGTGTTCATTCTGTCCATCGGTTACTACATCACGCCCGAGATCGTGGGCGGCACCAAGGGCGTCTTTATCTCGAACCGGATCGCCTATCACATCTCGTCCTCGCTGAACTGGGGGCTGGCCGCGGCACTGGGGACGATCCTTCTGGGCGTCGTGCTGTTACTCTACTGGGTCTACGACAAGATCGTCGGCATCGATAACGTGAAGCTGGGATAATCAAAATGGCCGCACTGACTCCGATTTCCCGCAAACCCATGTCCATGGTCCTGCCCAGCGTCGCGCTGGCAGGGGCCTTCGCCGGTATCTTTGTCGGCGCAGGCAACGGATCGATCCTTCTGGGCCTTCTGGGCGGCGCTGTGCTGATTGCCGGGCTGGCCTGGGTCTATATCAACCTGCTCAAGAACGAGAAGCTGGCCCGCTGGGTCAACATCCTGGGTTTCGGCATTGTTGGCTTTCTGGTCGCCGGTCCGATGGGCGGCGTTCTGGGCCTGCTGGGCGGCTGGTTCTTTGCCTGGTTTACCTACTGGCTGTACGAGGGGCGTTATCGGCAAAAACTGCTGCCCTATCTGACGCCGAAACAGGTATTCTATCACTACCTGTTCCGGGTGATCTGCGGCGCGATCTTTGTGTTCCTGATCACGCCGATCCTTGTGGTTCTGCCCCTGTCGTTCAACGCACAGGACTTCTTTACCTTCACGCCCGAGATGCTGCGGCTGGACCCGGAAGGTTATTCGCTGAAACACTATCGCGACTTCTTCACCAACAATGAATGGCAGCGCAGCTTCAAGAACTCGCTGATCATCGCGCCGATTGCGACGGTCATCTCGGTCTCGCTGGGAACACTGGCCGCCATCGGGCTCAGCCAGTCCCACGTGCCGGGACGGCGGGCGATCATGGGGATCCTGATTTCGCCGATGATCGTGCCCCTGATCATCTCGGCCACCGGCATGTTCTTTTTCTACAGCGACATCGGGAACTTCCTCGAAGGGACGCTGGGTATGAACAAGAACTTCGTGGGTTACGTAAAAGTGATCCTAGCGCACGCCGTTCTGGGCATCCCCTTCGTCATCATCACCGTGACCGCGACGCTGGTGGGCTTTGACCGGTCGCTGACGCGGGCGGCGGCCAATATGGGTGCAGGCCCGGTGCGGACCTTCTTCAAGATCCAGATGCCGCTGATCCTGCCGGGCGTGATCTCGGGCGGCCTGTTTGCCTTCATCACCTCGTTTGACGAGGTTGTGGTGGTGCTGTTCGTCGGCTCGGCCAGCCAAAAGACGCTGCCCTGGCAGATGTTCACCGGCCTGCGCGAGCAGATCAGCCCGACCATTCTGGCGGTCGCCACGATCCTTGTGGTGTTGTCGATTGCTCTGCTGACCACGGTTGAACTGCTGCGCCGCAGGTCCGAGCGTTTGCGGGGTCTCTCGCCCGCTTGACGCAGGGACAAAGCTGATCTAACGATTCACCTGTTCACCCCAGCCGCGATGGCGTCGCGGACGCACTGGGGCGAACGGCTCTCGGAACCCGAGACCGCCTGTCCTGAACGCCGGGACAAGTGGCCGGGCTTTGCATACCCGGCAAAGATGAGAGACCAAGGATGAACGATATAGCTCAACGCCCCGAATTCTTCACTTGCCACAATGGTGACAAGGCCCCCCTGCCCTTTAGCAAAGCCGAATACAGCCGCCGCCTGAGCGCCCTGCGCGCCATCATGGCCAAGCGCGATATCCCGGCGGTGCTGCTGACCTCGATGCAGAACATCGCCTATTACTCGGGCTTTCTGTATTGCTCGTTCGGCCGCCCCTATGGCTGCGTTGTCACGCAGGACGCCTGCACCACCGTTTCGGCCAATATCGATGCGGGCCAGCCCTGGCGACGCTCGGTTGACGAGAATGTGATCTACACCGACTGGAAGCGTGACAATTACTGGCGCGCCGTGGCCAGCCTGATCGGCGGCGCGAAACGGATCGGGATCGAAGGCGACCACATGACCCTGGCCGCGCGCGACACCGCGCTGCGGATGCTGGACACGCCCGAACTGGTCGATATCGCACCCGACACAATGTTCGCCCGCATGGTGAAATCCGCGGAAGAGATCGAGCTGATCAAAGGCGGCGCGCGCACCGCTGATGTCGGCGGCGCCGCCATCCACGCGGCCATCCGCGAAGGCGCGACCGAGATCGAGATCGCCATGGCCGGCCGCGACGCGATGGAAGAGGAAATCGCGCGGGCCTATCCCGACTCCGAAATTCGCGACACATGGGTCTGGTTCCAGTCCGGGCTGAACACGGATGGTGCCCATAACCCGGTCACCAAACGGGCGCTGCAAAAGGGCGATATCCTGTCGCTGAACACCTTCCCAATGATCTCGGGCTATTACACCGCGCTGGAACGCACCCTATTCCTGGGCGAGCCGGACGCCGACAGCCTGCGCCTGTGGAAGGCCAACGTGGCCGCGCATGAACTGGGCCTCAGCCTGATCAAACCCGGCGCGACCTGCTCGGGCATCACCGCCGAGATCAACCGGCTCTTCGCGGATGAGGGCCTGCTGCAGTATCGCTCGTTCGGCTATGGCCACTCGTTCGGGATCCTCAGCCACTATTACGGGCGCGAGGCCGGTCTGGAACTGCGCGAAGATATCGACACCGTTCTGGAGCCCGGCATGGTCGTCTCGATCGAACCGATGCTGTGGATCCCCGAAGGCCAGCCCGGCGCGGGTGGCTATCGCGAGCATGATATTCTGGTCGTGGGCGAAGACGGGGCCGAGAACATCACCGGCTTCCCCTATGGGCCGGGCCACAACATCATCGGTGCCTGACCGATCCGGGGTGGGGCCTGTGCCCCACCCCATTTTCCTGCGGCTGCGCGCTGAAAGCCCTATAAATAGTCAGCAATACAACCGTTTCGGGGCCATTTCGGCCGTTCCCCTTGCAAACTCGGATATGTTCGTCAAACTTCCTGCATGGGAGAATTCTTTGACGAAATGTACAATGGCGACGGATCTCTGCGCGGTCCTTACGAAGAAATCGGTCGCTGGCTTAATCACGAAGATGTCGCCAGATTACGGGCAAAACAGCGCGAAGCCGAAGAGGTCTTTCGCCTGACAGGCATCACTTTCAACGTCTACGGCAAGGCCGAAGCGGAAGAAAGACTGATCCCCTTCGACATCATCCCCCGCATCATCTCGGGCCGCGAATGGCAACGGCTGGAACGCGGGATCGAACAACGCGTACGCGCGATCAACGCCTTTCTTTACGACATCTATCACCGGCAGGAAATTGTCCGCGCCGGTCGCCTACCGCCCGAGATGATTGCCGCGAACGAGGCGTTCCTGCCCCAGATGATCGGTGTCGCCCCTCCGGGCAAGATCTACACTCATATCGTCGGCATCGATCTGGTCCGCACCGGGCCGGATGAGTTTTACGTGCTGGAAGACAATGCGCGCACGCCCTCGGGCGTCAGCTATATGCTGGAAAACCGCGAGACGATGCTGAAGATGTTCCCGGAACTGTTCAGCGCCAACAATGTGCGCAACGTCTCGGACTATCCGCGCAATCTGCGGCGGTCGCTTGCCGCCTGCGCGCCCGATTGTGCCGAAGGTGAGCCGAGCGTGGCTGTTCTGACGCCCGGCATCTATAACTCGGCCTATTACGAGCATGCGTTCCTGGCCGATCAGATGGCGGTGGAACTGGTCGAAGGCCACGATCTGCGCGTGGTCGATGGGCGCGTCTGTATGCGCACCACGCGCGGATATCGGCCCATCGATGTGCTCTATCGCCGGGTCGATGACGATTTTCTGGACCCGCTGAATTTCAATCCCGACAGCGCACTTGGCGTTCCGGGCATTCTGGACGTCTACCGCGCAGGCGGCATCACCATCGCCAATGCGCCGGGCACGGGCATCTCGGACGACAAGGCGATATATTCCTACATGCCCGAAATCGTCGAGTTCTACACCGGCGAAAAGCCGATCCTGCAAAACGTCCCGACCTGGCGCTGCGCCGATCCGAAATCCCTGTCCTACGTCCTCGACAACCTGTCCGATCTGGTGGTGAAAGAGGTTCACGGTTCGGGCGGCTACGGGATGCTGATCGGCCCGACCGCCAGCAAGAAAGAGATCGCAGCCTTCAAAGCAAAGCTAAAGGCGCGCCCGGCCAACTATATCGCGCAACCTACGCTGTCGCTGTCCACGGTTCCGATCTTTGCCCGCTCGGGGCTGGCCCCCCGCCATGTGGACTTGCGCCCCTTCGTGCTGGTCTCGCCCGACGGGATCAAGATCACGCCCGGCGGGTTGACGCGGGTTGCACTGAAAAAGGGATCGCTGGTGGTGAATTCCAGCCAGGGTGGCGGGACCAAAGACACCTGGGTGCTGGAGGACTAAGCCATGCTGGGAAAAACTGCAGGTGGATTGTTCTGGATGTCCCGCTACTTGGAACGCGCGGAAAGCACGGCCAGATTGCTGGAAACCGGTCAACGCATGGCGCTGACCCGCACCCAGAACTCGGTCGAGGAATGGAGTTCGGTCCTGCGCACAGCGGGCGTTCTGGGCACCTATCAGGAGAAATATGACGACGTCACCCGCGACAATGCGGTCGACTGGGTGCTGCGCGATGGGGATAACCCGTCATCGGTCTGGTCCGTTGTCAAACAGGCACGCGAGAATGCAAAACTGGTGCGCACGGCGCTGACCCATGATGTCTGGAGCGCGGTGAACGCCACATGGATGCAACTGGACGGGGCCCTTCGGCGCAAGGTGAACGAACGCGACTTGCCCGGCCTGCTGGAACTGATCCGCCATCAATCGGCGCTTGTGCGCGGCGCCATACTTGGCACCATGCTGCGCAACGACATGTTCGACTTCACCCGCATCGGCACCTTCATCGAACGCGCCGATAACACCGGGCGCATTCTGGACGTCAAATATTATGTGCTGTTGCCAACGGCATTCTCGGTGGGATCGTCGCTGGACAATATCCAATGGGAAAGCATCCTGCGATCCGTAGGGGCTGGCGGGGGCTATCGGATGACGCATGGCCAAAAAACCTCGCCTTCGGACATTGCGCAATTCCTCATACTGGACCAGCGCATGCCGCGCAGCCTGCATTTCTGTTGCCGCAAGATTCAGGAAAACCTGTCATATCTGAAGAAGGACTATGGCTTCGCCGGTCCATCCTGCGAGGCGTCCAATGCGCTGTACGACAAATATCTGGATCGCGCCATCGCAGATATCTTCGAGTTTGGCCTGCATGAGTACATTCAGGAATTCCAGAACGATCTCGCCGGGCTGAGCCGACAGATCGAAATCGATTATCGTTTCTATGAGTAAGCCATGAAACTGCACATCCGACACGAAACCCGATACGATTTCGACGCCCCGGTGCCCTTTGGCCTGCAACAGCTGAGGAAAACGCCCAAGTCGTTCCGCAACCAGAAAATCGACAGCTGGACCACGCAAGTCCTTGGTGGCCGCAAAGAGCTGAGCTTTGAGGATTATCACCGCAACACGGTGGAACTGATCAGTTTCGAGCCTAACACGCAAAGCGTCTCGCTGATCTCGGAAGGCGTGGTCGATATCTCGGACACCCACGGCGTTCTGGGGCCTCATGAAGGGTCGATCCCGCTGTGGCTGTTTCAGCGCGACACGCATCAAACCAAGCCCGGCAAGGGCGTGGCCGCACTGATCAAATCCCTGCCCGATGGCGAACCGCTGGACCGGTTGCACGCGCTGTCTGCCGCGATCCGCGATCATGTGACCTACAAGATCGGATGCTCGGAACCCGACTGGACAGCCGAAGACGCGTTGGAGGCTGGCTGCGGCGTCTGTCAGGACCATAGCCACATTTTTATCACCTGCGCCCGCGCACTTGGCATTCCGGCCCGCTATGTCTCGGGCTATCTGATGATGAGCGATACCGAGGTTCAGGACGCCACCCACGCCTGGGCCGAAGCGCATCTGGACGGGCTGGGATGGGTCGGATTTGACATATCGAACGGAATATCCCCCGACAGCCGCTACGTCCGTGTTGCAACCGGTCTGGACTATGCGCAGGCTGCCCCGGTAAGAGGAAGCAGAATTGGGGCAGCGGGCGAGCAATTGACAGTGCAATTGCAGGTCGCACAGCAGTAACGGAGACCAAGATGACCTATGCTGTGGGGATGCGGCTGAACCGTGGGCTGGTGTTCATGTCCGATACCCGCACCAATGCAGGCGTTGACAATGTCTCGACCTTCAACAAGATGTTCAACTGGACGGTCGAGGGCGACCGTTCGATCACCATTCTGACCGCTGGCAATCTGGCCACGACGCAGGCGACGATCAGCCTGCTGGAAGAACGCACCAAGGTGCCCGCAGACCGATCCCCTTCGATCCTCGAAGCACCGACGATGTTTCAGGTCGCGCAACTGGTTGCCGATACGCTGAACGACGTCATCGAACAGCACGCCCGCTCGGGCCAACAGGCCGACAGCGCCTTTCACGCCACGCTGATCCTGGGCGGCCAGATCAAGGGCGGACCATCGCGCCTGTTTCTGATCTACCCCGAGGGCAATTTCATCGAGGCGGGCGACGAAACGCCGTTCTTCCAGATTGGCGAAACCAAATACGGACGCCCCATTCTGGTGCGTGCCTATGATCCCGACATGAGCTTTGCCGAAACGGTGAAACTGCTGCTTGTCAGCTTTGATTCGACCATCAAGGCCAACCTGTCCGTCGGCGCACCGCTCGACCTGTTTCTTTATGACGAAGACAGTTTCGAACCCGGTCAGCGCACCCGGTTCGAAGGGGACGATCCCTATTTCCGAACCATCTCGGATGGGTGGGGGGACGCGCTGAAATCTGCGCTGTCGAAACTGCCGGAATATGCACCCGATTAACGGGGGGTGTTCGGACCTTTGGGTCTGACGGACCGCAAGCCGAATCTCTTCCTTTTCGAAGGTGAAAACCGCAGTCGGAGATGATGACTGCGGTTACTTTTTCATTTTCGGAAATTTTAGCTACTTTTTTGAAAAAATACGCAGGCACTGATTTTCAACGCGTTAAGGCATTTTTTCACCCAGTAAAAAACATTTTCGAGAAAATTGCAGTTTCCCCCGCCCGATAAGACAATTTCGTCAAAGCGGAGGAAGCGAAAATGTCCAACCAGAACCCGGTCTTTATTCCCGGTCCAACGAACATCCCCGACAGGTTGCGGCTGGCGATGCAGGTGCAGACTCAGGACCACCGCGCCCCGGATTTTGTACAGACCTTCGCACCGGTGCTGGAAGACACCAAGAAGGTGTTTGGCACAACCGAAGGTCAAATCATCACCTTCCCCGCCAGCGGAACCGGCGGGTGGGAGGCGTCGATCACCAACACGCTCAGCCCCGGCGATACCGTCCTGGTCGCGCGGTATGGCATGTTCAGCCATCGCTGGATCGACCTGTGTCAGCGCCACGGTCTGGATGTGCGGATCATCGAATGCCCCTGGGGCAGTGGCGCACCGGCGGATAAATTCGCCGAGACTCTGGCTGCGGATAAGAGCCATGAGATCAAGGCGGTTCTGGTCACGCATAACGAGACGGCCACCGGCGTGCGCTCGGATATTGCGGCGGTGCGCAAGGCGATGGATGCCAGTGACCACCCAGCGATGCTGTTTGTGGATTGCGTCAGTTCGCTGGCCTCAATGCCTTTTGCCTTTGATGACTGGGGCGTCGATATTGCGGTTTCGGGCTCGCAGAAGGGGTTCATGCTGGCGACCGGCATGGCGATCCTGTGCGTCAGCCCCAAGGCGCTGGCAGCGATGGAAACGGCCCAACTGCCGCGCACCTTCTTTGATTTCCGCGACATGATGAACGCCAACGCCTCGGGCGGCTTTCCCTACACCCCGCCGCTGCAATTGATCTATGGCATGCGCGAAAGCCTGAAGATGCTGTTCGAGGAAGGCTTGGACAACGTCTATGCCCGTCATTTCCGTCTCGCCGAGGGCGTGCGCAAAGCCACCGCCGCATGGGGGCTGGATCTGGTGGCGCAGTCCCCCGATCTTTATTCGGATACGGTCAGCGCGATCTATGTGCCCGAAGGCTTCGACAGCAATGCCCTGACCGACCACGCCTTCAACGCCTATGGCGTCAGCTTTGGCATCGGGTTGGGCGAGATGAACGGCAAGGCCTTCCGCATTGGCCATCTGGGCAGTCTGACGGATGTGATGGTTCTGTCTGGCCTCGCGACCATCGAAATGGCGATGGCCGACCTGAATTATCCAATCGAGTTGGGCAGCGGTGTTGCAGCGGCTCAGGAGTACTTCCGTCTGGGCCACGCCAATCCCATGCAATCCGCAGCGTAAGGACCCAAGGATGCTAGATTCAATGACCACAGCCGATTGCCTGACCCTTGCCGATATGCGCGAAGCGCATGAGCGGATCAGGCCACATATCAACCGCACCCCGGTGCTGCGCTCGGCCTATCTGGACGATCTGACGGGCGCCCAGCTGTTTTTCAAATGCGAGAACTTTCAAGAGGCCGGTGCCTTCAAGGTGCGCGGGGCCTGCAACGCGGTATTCGGTCTGAATGACGAGGTCGCCAAGCGCGGTGTTTGTACGCATTCTTCCGGCAATCACGCGCTCAGCCTGTCTTATGCCGCCGGTCGCCGGGGCATCCCCTGCAACGTGGTGATGCCGCGCACCGCGCCACAAGCCAAGAAAGACGCGGTGCGCCGCTATGGCGGGATCATCACCGAATGCGAGCCTTCGACCACCTCGCGCGAGGCGGTGTTTGCCGAGGTGCAGGCGCGGACGGGTGGCGAGTTCGTGCACCCCTATAACGACCCGCGCGTGATTGCGGGGCAGGCGACCTGCTCGGCGGAACTGCTGGAGCAGACCGACGGTCTGGACGCGGTGGTCGCGCCGATTGGCGGCGGCGGCATGATCTCGGGCACCTGCCTGACCCTGTCGAACCTCGCGCCCGAGGTGAAGATCTATGCCGCGGAACCGGAACAGGCCGATGACGCCTATCGCAGTTTCAAGGCCGGTCACATCATCGCCGATGACGCGCCGGTCACCATCGCCGACGGGCTGAAAGTGTCGCTGAAGGAAAACACCTGGCACTTTGTCTCGAACTTCCTGAGCGACATCCACACCGCCAGCGAAGACGAGATCATCGCCGCGATGAAGATCACCTGGAAATACCTGCGCATCGTGATGGAACCCAGCAGCGCGGTGCCTTTGGCGACCATTCTGAAGAACCCCGACGCCTTCAAGGGCAAACGCGTCGGCGTGATCATCACCGGCGGCAATGTGGATCTGGACAAACTGCCCTGGGCACAGGGTTGAGGAGGACAACATGAACAAACCCATAAACATCGAGCAACTCGAAGTCGGCTACGACATCCCCGCTGCCATCGGCATGGACGCATCCGAGATCCAGACCCCGGCCCTTGTGCTGGATCTGGACGCACTGGAGCGCAACATCAAGAAAATGGGCGATTACGCAAAGGCCCACGGCATGCGCCACCGGGTGCATGGCAAGATGCACAAATCCGTCGATGTGGCGCGGCTGCAGGTCGAGATGGGCGGGGCTTGTGGTATATGCTGTCAGAAGGTCTCGGAGGCTGAGGTCTTTGCCCGTGGCGGTATCAAAGATGTGCTTGTGTCCAATCAGGTGCGTGACCCGGCCAAGATCGACCGTCTGGCGCGGATGCCCAAGCTGGGCGCGCGAACGATCTGCTGTGTCGACGATATCGACAATGTTGCCGACCTGTCCGAGGCCGCGCAGCGTCATGGCACCCAAATCGAATGTCTGGTCGAGATCGACTGCGGCGCAGGCCGTTGCGGTGTCACCACCACGCCCGAGGTCATCGCCATCGCCAAAGCCATCGACGCGGCACCGGGTCTCAAGTTCGCCGGCATTCAGGCCTATCAGGGCGCGATGCAGCACATGGACCTGTACGCGGACCGCAAAGCCAAGATCGACATCGCCGTGGCGCAGGTGAAAGACGCCGTGGATGGATTGAAGGCCGAAGGGCTGGAGTGTGACATCGTCGGCGGTGGCGGCACCGGGTCATACTACTTCGAGAGCACCTCGGGCGTGTATAACGAACTGCAATGCGGCTCTTACGCCTTTATGGATGCCGATTATGGCCGCATCCTTGATCAAAACGGCAACCGCATCGACCGGGGAGAGTGGGAGAACGCCTTCTTTATCCTGACCAGCGTCATGAGCCACGCCAAGGCAGACAAAGCCATCGTAGATGCAGGGCTAAAGGCGCAATCCGTCGACAGCGGCCTGCCGGTGATCTTTGGCCGCTCGGACGTGGAATACATCAAATGCTCGGACGAACATGGGGTCGTGTCGGACCCGGACGGGGTTCTGACGGTTAATGACAAGCTGCATCTGGTGCCCGGCCACTGTGATCCGACAGCCAATGTCCACGACTGGTATGTGGGCGTGCGGGGCGGCAAGGTCGAAACCCTCTGGCCCGTGTCCGCGCGCGGCAAGGCGTACTGAGGCGAGGGAAGGATCATGAAAGACATGACAGATAAACCCCTGCTGATCGTCGGAGAAGAGCTGTGCCAGAAACTGGTCGGCCGCTCCGAAGCCTTCGACGCCGTGCAAAACGTCTTCGCCGCCATGGCGCGAAGTGACGCCTATAACTTCCCGGTCATTCGCGAGGCCATCGGCTATGCCGACGCGCTTTACGGCTTCAAATCCGGTTTCGACCGCGCTGGTCAGGTGCTGGGCGTCAAATCCGGTGGCTACTGGCCCGGCAATATCGACAAGGGGCTGACCAACCACCAGTCCACCGTCTTTCTGTTCGACCCCGATACCGGGCGGCTGTCGGCGCTGGTCGGCGGCAACTACCTGACCGCCGTGCGCACAGCTGCGTCCTCGGCTGTATCCATCGCCCATCTGGCCCGGAAAGATGCCAAGGTTCTGGGTATGGTCGGCGCGGGTCATCAATCGACCTTCCAGCTGCGCGCCGCCGCAGAACAGCGCGACTTTGAAAAAGTCGTCGCCTGGAACCCCCACCCCGAAATGCTGCCGCGTCTGGGCGCGGTCGCGACCGAGCTCGGGTTGGAATTTGAGGCCGTCTCGCAACAGGATCTTGGCGCGCAGGCGGATGTCATCATCACCATCACCTCGGCTTTCGAGCCGCTGTTGATGAAAGACTGGATCAAACCCGGCACGCACCTGGCCTGCATGGGCACAGACACCAAAGGCAAGCAAGAGGTCGACGCGGCCCTAGTCACCGAAGCCACGGTTTTCACCGATGAGGTCGCCCAATCCATCTCGATCGGCGAGGCGCAGCACGCCGTTGAAGCAGGTACCCTGACCGAGGATCAGATCACGCCCATCGGGGCCGTGATTAACGGAACCCATCCGGGTCGCAGCAGCGATGACCAGATCACCCTGTTCGACGGCACCGGCGTAGGTCTGCAAGATCTGGCCGTGGCCTCTGTAGCAGCCCGGCTGGCACAAGAGGCGGGGTTGGCAGACCAAGCCACGTTGTAACGTCCCGCTGACGCGTCACTCGGCACTGATTTCTCCCGTCGGTGCCGGGTGCTTATTGATCTGCCTTCCGGTGAAAACCAGCCGCTATACAAACAGCGAAACCTGCGCCACTAATAGCTTCCGGACGACCTGAGCCAAGAAGGAGCGCAGCATGAAGCTTTTACGTCACGGGCCAAAAGGCGCTGAAAAACCCGGCCTTCTGGATGCCAATGGCACAATCCGCGACCTCAGCGGTCATGTAGATGACATTGCCGGGGCAACGCTTGGCGACGCAGAACTGGACCGGGTGCGCGCAATCGATCCGACCAGTTTGCCAGCGGTGGACGCGGGCACCCGCATTGGCCCTTGCGTCGGTCAGGTTGGCAAGTTCATCTGTATCGGCCTCAACTACGCCGACCACGCCGCCGAAGCCGGCATGGACCTGCCCGTCGAGCCTGTGATCTTCTTCAAGGCAACCTCGGCCATTGCAGGGCCGAATGACGCCATCGAAATCCCCCGCGGATCAGAGAAATCGGATTGGGAGGTCGAACTGGGCGTCGTGATCGGCAAAGAAACCAAATACATCTCCGAAGCCGATGCCTTGAACCACGTGGCGGGTTATTGCGTGGTGAACGACCTGTCCGAGCGCGACTTTCAACTGCATCGCTCGGGCCAGTGGGTCAAAGGCAAGTCGGCGGACACGTTTGGCCCCATCGGCCCGTGGCTGGTGACACGGGATGAGGTGCAGGACCCTCAGAACCTGCCGATGTATCTTGAAGTCAATGGCCATCGCTATCAGGACGGCTCGACCCGGACGATGCATTTCGGTGTTGCCACGGTGATCGCACACCTGTCGCAATTCATGTCCCTGCAACCCGGTGATATCATCTCGACCGGCACGCCTCCGGGTGTGGGCATGGGTCAGACGCCACCGACCTACCTGAAACCCGGCGATCGTTTAGAGGCCGGGATTGCCGGGCTGGGTGTGCAACGACAAGTCACTGTTGCGGGATAAGGGTTGCGATAGCAGTTAGGCATCGTGAAGTCAGGTCAAACAGAGTACGCTGCCAACACGCCTTGATCTCAGCTTGCAGGGACCGACCGTGACGATCCGAATGCTGCGCACCCTTGTTGCGATTGCAGACACAAGAACTTTCAGCGCGGCGGCGGACGTTGTGCATGTCACCCATGCCGCTGTCAGCCAGCAGATGCAGACGCTTGAGGCGGATCTGGGCGTGGCACTGTTTGATCGCAGCACAAGAACGCCGGAACTGACCCCTGTTGCCCATCAGATCGTCGAAAAAGCCCGCAAGATCATCGCGGATTACGACAATCTGGTGCCTTCGGTGATGCAGGAAGGCGAATTGCAAAGCGTGATCCGGCTGGGCGTTCTGCGTACAACGCTGACCGGGTTGGCGCCGCAGGCCATGGCGCAGCTGAAAGCGCATCATCCCGGCATGGGATTACACCTGAAACCCGGATTGACCGGCGCTTTGCTGGCAGACCTGGCCCGCGGAAATCTGGATGCGGCTTTGGTGACCAAGCCCGCCGTCATGCCGCCGGGCGTTATCTTCCGGAAGCTGGTCGAAGAACCGATGCAACTGATCGCCTCGCTGGAGGAACCCGAACTAGACCCGATCACCCTGTTGAAGATCCGACCCTTTATCCGCTTCAACCGCAGCGCCGTGGTCGGGGCGCTGATCGACAACTGGATCCTGTCGAAACGCATCCGGGTCAATGAGGCGATGGAGCTGGACGGGCTTGAGGCCATAGCCAGCATGGTTCAGGCCAATCTGGGCGTCTCGATCGTGCCGGACCTTGCCGTTCCGCCGATGGATCCGTTGCCGCTCAACCGGTTAAAGCTTGGTCCCGATGCGCCCCGCCGGACGCTGGGTCTGATCTATCCCGAGACCCAAAGCAAGATGCGGGCCATGGATGCGCTTTTCAATGCGCTGGCCGGCGTGATAGCTGCATCCAAAAGCACCGGACACACGCCTGCGCATGACATTTGAAACGGTTTTCTATCTGATCCTCGGCGCGGCGGCGGGTGGCTTTATCAACGGGCTTGCGGGCACCGGAACCGCGTTGTTTGCGCTTGGGTTCTACCTCGTCGTGCTGCCCCCGGTGACCGCCGTGGCGATTGTCGCCCTCATGTCGGTTCTGGCGGGGCTTCAGGGGCTGTGGATCGTTCGGGCCGACATTCTGGCACAGCCCCGCAGGTTGCTGCGCTTTTTCGTGCCCGGCCTGCTTGGGGTGCCCATTGGGCTTGCACTGCTGAACCAGATCGACGCCAGCACGTTGCGGATCGGCGTTGCGGGGTTTCTGATCCTCTATGGCGGCTATTTCGGTTTTCGCGCGACCCTTCCCGCGTTCGAGCGTCGAACGCCCTGGCTGGATACCGGGGTCGGCCTGACCGGAGGCATTCTGGGCGGGGCCGCCGCCGTCTCGGGCGCGATCCCGGCCATGTGGCTGTCGCTGCGGCCCTGGACCAAATCCGAGACGCGCGCGGTTTTGCAGCCGTTCAACGTGACCATTCTCAGCACCACAATTTTCCTGCTGTTCCTGAAAGGCGCTTATGACAGCACGGCCGTGAAAGCGCTGCTGGTGACTGTCCCTTGCGGCCTGATCGCGGCGCAAATCGGCATCATGGTGTTTCGCCGCCTCAGCGACACAGGCTTCCGACGCCTTTTGATCTTGTTGACGCTGCTGGTGGGGCTGGGCGTAATGGCAAGCGAGGTTCTATAGTCCAAACGCAAGACCAATAGAAAGGGCCGACCGGGATGCTTGTATTCTACTATTCCAAAGGCTCCTCCGCGCTGGCCGCACATATCCTTTTGGTCGAGGCCGGGGCAGAGTTCACGGCGGTCGAAATCTCAATTCCCGACGGGGCGCATCGCAGCCCGGATTTCTTGCGGAAAACCCCAAAAGGGCGCATCCCGGTTCTGGAAACGCCCGAGGGGCTTCTGACCGAAAACCCAGCCATTCTGGAATATATTGCGGCCACCCATCCAAGGGCGGGTCTGATGCCCGATGGCGACTTTGCGCAGGCACAGGCGCGATCTCTCTGCGCCTATCTCTGTTCGACCGTACATGTCGGATTTGCCCACCTCAAACGCGGCAGCCGGTGGGCCGATCAGGACGCCTCGCGGCAGGATATGCGTCGCGTCGCGCCACGCAATCTTGCGGCCTCAGCGAAGCTGTTGGAACAACAATTGGAGTTGACCCCTTGGGCGATGGGCGCACAGTTCAGCTTTTGCGACCCGTATCTCTTCCTGTTGCAACACTGGATGGCCGCAGCCGATCTGTCGCTGGACCCTTATCCCAAACTGGCCGCACATAACGAAGCCATGCGCGCCCGACCAGCAACGCAAACTGTTCTGGACTTGTACGGGTCACTGTAAAGCGGCCTTAGATCACTTCATCCCGGCGATCATCGCTTTCGCCGTAGCGCTTCATGACGGCTGGTTTCGTGCCCTCATAGACCTGTTCGATAGTCTCGGCGATCTTGGCGTTTTCGCGTTCAAACAAACAGTCTCCGTTCATGTCCGAGGCCACGATGAATGGTCCCATCCGCTTGCACCGGATCACCCACATCGCCTGCGCCAGACCCAGTTCCTGGTTCCAATGCACCGCCTCGACATTCTCGACACCGCGCCCCAGCAATGCTCCGGTGCCGTAGCCCACGGTGGACAGGTATACGGCACCATTCGGCACGAAATACTCTTTGTAATCCTTCGAGGACATCCCGCCCTTGCCAACGATCAACCGCGCCCCGGTCTTGGCAATCCATTCCGGCAACCATTTGGCAAAGCGAAACGACGCGGTCGCCGTTACTGCGCCCATGTCAAAGGACCCATCCGCATTGATCCGCGCCGCAGGTGAGCAATGAAAATTGGCAGCACTGTCCGAGGGCAATTCCATCGGGATATTCGCCTTATCCTCCAGCGCGCGCATATAGACACCTTCGCGGGCGGTATACATCAGCCCGGTCAGATACACGATGTCGCCAAGCCGCAGATCGGCGATGTCTTCTTCCGATGGGGTGGTGGATAGCTCGATCTCGCGCAAACTCATTTGCTTGTCTCGTTTTGCATGTCACGCCAAACCCCGCAGGCTGTTTTGAGGGTTTTGCCGGAATTGTCTTTCATCCACGCCATGAACTTTCGGTTCATCTTAAAATCCTCACCCAAGCGGCTTTTGAAATAGCGCCTGACGTTCTGAGTGTTGCGGTACTTCGCATCGATGACGGTTTCGTCGCTCAGCGGGGCAGAATGCCAGTCCAAATTACCACTCATTCCGCGGCCTCCTGCACCGGGTCCCAGTCCACCGTTTCGCGGCGCTGATACGGCGTGAACCAATCCGGGTCGGTGCGGTGCTCGACCCGGCCATCGGCGTGGATGCGCGCGACGGCCCGGCGCGACGACAGGCAGAACGCGTGGACCGACATGGGCATCCCGCCAGTGTGGCAATAGCCGACCTCGATATTGCAATCGATCACCATGTTCTTGCCCACAAACCCCATGGCGCCCATACCGATGGAATTGCCCAGTTCCTTGAACTCATCCTCCATCTCGGCAATGCGCGGGTCGGAATTGCGGCTGCCCACCACACGCAGGGTCGAGGCGCGTTTGCCCAGCGTCATGCAGATATCCTTGGACCCACCCAGACCGATCCCGATAATCGCAGGCTGACAGGCCAGACCGCGTTTCCCGAAGGCCATCAGGCTGTCGAGGTAGAAGCGCTTGATCCCCTGAATCCCGTCCGAGGGGAACAGCATCCGGTAATCTGTGCCGAACAGCCCGCCTTTATGCACGGTGATCAGATCGATCCACGCGCCTTCAGGCTCGAACCCGTATTCAATCTCGGGCGCGCCGATACCGACATTGTTGTCGTGATCCGTGCGCCACAAAGGATGCACCCTATTGGGGCGCAAAGGCACGCCATTTGTGGCATTTGCCGTTGCCCGCCTGAGAGCCGCTTCCAATGCAACCATGCCGCCTTCGACCTGCGCCTCATTGCCCAGTTTGACGAACCAGCGCGGCACGCCGGTGTCGCCGCACATGGCCCGGCGGTCCTCTTTCGCGGCTTCGTAGTTCTCCAGCATGGCTTTCAGGACAAATGACGACAGATCGCCATCCTCGGTCTTTGACGCCGCTTTCAGCCCAGCGAGGTAATCTTGCGGGATCTCAATCGCCGCCTTGTCCATCAGCGTTTCGGCCGTGGATTGGATAAGAGAAATGGGGATCATGTTTTCTTCACCAATCGATGTGTGTTCTTCTCAAGCAACCCCCAGCGTTCCAGTTTATCCGGGTTTTCCCTATGGGGGTCGTTGGCGTCGCGCTCGGACGGGGATTGTTGGAATGCGATGGCACCGGACCGCACAAGCAGTCGGCGCAGCTCGTCATCCTCGAACCCCCGGATATGCGACTTGATGGTGTAGAAGCTTCGCAACTCCCAGCCCTGGCGATCCAGCAAATGGATGATCGCCGCCTCGGTCGAGGTTTCAAGCTTCAACTCTTCGCGTATTCTGACATGCTCGTGCCGCGATTGGTAATGCGCGGTGAGATAGGCAACGACGATCGAAGCAAGGATCGCGACGAACCATTGATTTTTCGAAAGCCACTCCCAAACGGTGTTTAGCAAATCCATGTGTTCACCTTCTGCTACTGCGCCACCAAAGTCTCGGGCTCGCCCTTTGGCAGGATCGTTTCTCCGGGCTTCACAATTGTGAATTGAACAGGCTCCTGCGAAACTTCCACAGCCCCATCGACCTGTTTGGCAACCGTGAATGCGCTGTCTTCCATCGCGCCCGGCTCGGGGAAATCTTCGCGGTAATGCGCCCCGCGAGAGTTTTCGCGCGCCAGCCCGGCCCGGGTGATGACCTCGGATATATCACAAAGCGAGCGCAGGTTCAGCCAGTCATGCCAGGTCAGGTTGAAGGCCAGATTGCTGCCCTCGACCCCCACATCCATCAGCGCGTCGGACACCTGCGCAATCCCTTGCAGGCCACGTGTCAGGCCCGGTTTGGTGCGCATCACGCCCACATCCTCCCACATCAGGTCCTGCAATCGTTTGCGCAGCGGTAGAACAAGGTCGGGTTTGCGTGACAGAGGATGGGTGGCGCGGTCAAGCTCGGCGGTCAGGGCTGCCTCATCGGGCTCACGCAGGGACATGGCCCTTACATCCGCGCCCATCACATCCCCTGCAATACCGCCATAAACCGTTGAATTGGCCACGCCATTGCCGCCCAATCGGTTCGACCCATGCGCGCCCCCGGCGTCCTCACCCGCAACATACAATCCTTCCATTGCCGTGCGCGTGTCTACATCGACAACCACACCGCCCATGAAATAATGCGCGGTGGGCACAACCTCGACCTTGCCAGCCGCCAGATCGAAGCCGCTGTCAGCACAGCGTTTCACCATGCCTTTGAACTTCTGGCGCACGGTCTCGGGGCCCAGATGGGACATCGAGATAAACACCCCCTCCTGTCCCGGATCGTTATTCTTGCGCATCTCGGCATAGATGCCGCGGCTGACCACATCCCGCGTGGCCCGCTCACCCTTAGGGTCATAGTCGAACATGAACCGCTGACCCGCGTGGTTCAGCAATTGCCCGCCCGCGCCCCGCAAGCCTTCCTCTAGCACTGTGCCGGTCATCCGCGTATGATCCCCCGCCAGCAGGCCGGTTGGGTGAAACTGCACCATTTCCATATCGCGCAGCGGGAGGCCCGCGCGCAGCGCCATGGCCAGCCCGTCCATTGTCTTATCCCCGGATGGGGTGTGATAGCGGTACATGGTCGGACCGCCGCCGGT
Organism: Ruegeria sp. AP12; assembly: GCF_056540025.1. NCBI lineage: Bacteria > Pseudomonadati > Pseudomonadota > Alphaproteobacteria > Rhodobacterales > Roseobacteraceae > Ruegeria > Ruegeria sp. AP12. Next base: position 276,340 of record NZ_JBQFVZ010000004.1, on the reverse strand, counting down.
GGCCATCAACACGCATTTGGCGCGGACAAAACGGAAGCGACCCGTACGCATGTCGATCATCAGAACACCCGACAAGGCGCCGCCGTCCTTGCTGGGGACCAGCCCGATTGCGCGATGTTCCTGCAGTTTTTCGACGCCGCTTGCCAGCACCTTCTCCATCAGCCGGTTGATGATCTCGATCCCGGTCAGATCACCCTTGTGAACCGTTCGGTCCGCAGTCTGACCGGCGAAGGCTTTCTGGTGCAGCGAGCCGTCGGGATTGCGGTCAAAGAAACACCCGACCTCGTTTTCCAACTCGCGAATGCGGACCACCGCCTGTTCGCAAAGCCGCCACGCCATGTCTTGGTTGGGCAGCCATTTACCGCCATGGATGGTGTCCATAAAATGCCGCTCGACCGTATCGCCGCCACCCAAGGCGACATTGTAGCCACCCTGCACCATCCGCGTGCAGCCGCATTTCCCGATCAAGCCTTTGACGGCGATGGTGATCCTGGTGCCCTCGGGCGCGGTTTGTTGGGCATGCAGCGCGGCAAACAGCCCCGCGCCCCCGCTGCCGAGGATCAGAATGTCGGTATCGTGCCGGTCGATCTCGGAGTGCCGCATCGCTAAATCGCCCGCATGAAAAACAGCCCGGCCACGAGGAACGACATCGCTGCCGCCCCGGCTGCGAGTGTTTTCTGCGATGGGCGCCAAGGCAGCCATTCCAGCGCCATCAGGCGCAGGCCGCCGAACATATGCACGGCCAGCAGGAAGACGAGGCCGAATTCGGCTAGCTTCACCGCGCCGGACTCGGTCATTGCCATGGCCGCGTCCAACCGCGCGGGACCGGTCAGCGCCATGGCCAGAACCCAGAAATGGATCGGCAGAAACAGCGCCAGGGCAATCCCGGACAAACGATGCAGAATATAGGCCAGCCACAGCGGATGGGCCCGAGACTGGATACCGCGCGCCGCCCTCATGACGCGGCCCCCACCGCAAACGTGACCGCCCATACCGCGCGTGCACCCAAAGCAAATAGCGCCAGCCCGGTCGCCCACATAAAGACGTCCAGTGCCCGACCCGTCAGGCCACCCCATTCAAAGGCAATGACCCGCAGACCAATGGCCCCGTGAATGGATACCGCAACAGCAAAAAGCCCGTAGAACAGGAACCAGATCAGCGAACCCTGCGTTCGCCCCAAAATCTCGGCAGCGGTCAGCCCGCCCTGAATGGCGTAGATCATCACCGCCAGATGCCCCAGCACAAGCGGGGCCATCACCAGCGCCGTCACCCGTTGCAGCATGTAAAGGCGAAAATCCAGCATCAGCGTCCCTTTCGAAACAAGGATCTCAGCGTCTCGCGTTTCAGACCGGCGATTGCTGACATCGGGTCCAGATCGTTCGGGCAGTAGGCCGCGCAGGATCCTATCGAGTGGCAATTGTGGCACCCGCCCTGCCCTGAGGCTGCCTGCAGTATCTCGGTACGCCCGGCATCCCGGCTGTCATTCACAAGGGTCCAGGCCCGTTGCAGCGCGGCGGGTCCCAGATAATCCGGATGCGCCGACACCGTATCGCAGGCCGCATAGCAGACCGCGCAGTTGATACACTCGATCCCGGCATTGGCCGTGGCCCGTTCGGGGGAGGTTTCGTCGACCGGAGTAATCGGATCGTTGCGCGTCGATGTGCCATGGTGAACGCCTTCGGCCGCGATCCATTTGTCAAAGAACGGATCCATGTCCACGACCAGATCCTTGATGACCGGAAGGTTGCGCAGCGGGCCGATGGTGACGCCATCCCCATCCAGCACCTTTGAGATATGGGTTCGGCACGTCCAGCGCGGCACCCCATTGACCATCATGGCACAGGACCCGCACATCCCCACGCGGCAAGCAAAGCGATAGCTGAGCGTGGGGTCAGCGTTCTGCTGAATCCACGAGACAACGTCCAGCACGGTCTGATTGTCGTGGGCCGGGACCTTGAACGCATCAACGCGATCCGCGCCCCGTTCGATCCGAATGTTTAGCTGTACCGCTGAATTCATACTCAAGCGTGTCCAGATGCTGTATGGCTGGATCAAAGCTTAACCGACAGTTTGCCTTAATGAACGCGAAAAAATCTTAAGCTTTGTGTTAGAAATAGTTTCAAAAGAGGTACCGCCGTGGCCGATCTCCCAACTTCCGATCTGCAAGCCGCCCTGCGCGCCCGGTTCTCGGATGCGCCTGAAACGGTGCCCGATGCGGCAGCGCCGTTGTACCCCATAGCGGCCCGAGGGTCGTGCCGCAGTTTCCGCGATCAGGACATTCCCGCTGACCTGCTGGAAACACTCTGCGCCATTGCCTTGGCCGCGCCGACCAAAAGCGACCTGCAACAGCGGGATATCATCCTGCTGCGCTCACCCTCTCAGCGCCGGAAACTGGCCGAACTGATCCCCGGTCAGGATTGGATTGCAAGTGCCCCGATGATCCTGATCTTCTGCGGCAACAATCGACGTCAGAGGCTACTGCATGATTGGTCAGAGACCCCTTTTGCCAATGATCATCTGGATGCGTTCTTCAACGCGGTCGCGGACGCCGCCATCGCGCTTGGGGCCTTTGTCACAGCGGCCGAGGCCACAGGGCTAGGCTGCTGCCCGATCAGCGCGGTGCGCAATCAGGCCCGGGCGGTCAGCGACCTACTGAACCTGCCGCAGCATGTGTTCCCGCTGGCCGGTCTGGCACTGGGCTATCCGGCATCCCCTGCCCCCATTTCCAAGCGACTGCCCTTGCGCGTGACATGTCATGAGGATGAATACCGCGAAACCAACCTGCGGGAGGCGATTGAAACCTATGCGCAGGAACGCGCGGTTGCGCAGCCCTACGCCAGCCAAAGGGACCCGGATCACCAAAGTACGAAACCGGGTTATACGTGGATCGACGACAAGACCCGGCAGTACGGCAAGCCGGAACGCGAAGAATTTGGCGACTATATCCGCGCGCAGGGGTTTCGACTGACCTAAATGCAATCCGTTTCCCCGTGTTTGTGGGCCGTTGGGCCACAGGGGATTCAACACCTCATCCAAGCATCGACAAACCGCTCAGGGCGGGCCAAGCTTGGGCACAGCGTTCGGACCGAAGCAGGGGGAAGGGATGACCGAATATCGCCAGACATGCAGGATCACGGCACTTTGCGCCCTTCTGTTTGTGCTGCTCAGCCTGCCTTTGCACGCCCAGACTGCCCCGAACCCGCAAGAGGTGAAACGCATCGTCGATCACCGCTGCGTTGTCTGCCATAGCTGCTATGACGCCCCCTGCCAGTTGAAACTCACCTCGCCCGAGGGGTTGGCACGCGGTGGCAGCAAGCTGGCCGTTTATCACACCGAACGGCTGAAAAATGCGCAGCCCACACGCCTTGGCATCGATGCCCAGACGGTTCCCGAATGGCGTGCGCTGGGGTTTCACCCGGTCATGGATGACCCGTCAGAACCAGCAGATGGTCCAAGCCTGTTAGAGCGGTATCTCGAACTCGGTCGCCAGAACCCGCTGCCTGCCGATGGGCCGGTGCCCGAGGTTCTGGGCCTCGCGCTGGATCGCGCTTTGGCCTGTCCGACGCCCGGTGAGTTCGCCCAATACCGGGACACAAACCCGCTTGCCGGTATGCCTTACGCCGCCGCAGCGCTGAACGACGCCGAATATGAAACGCTGATCACCTGGGCGCGCAGCGGTGATGCCCTGCCAGCCGCAACCACCGAAATCCCTGACGATATTGCGGACCAGATTACCGCGTGGGAGGCGTTTCTGAACTCCGACGATCTGCGCCACCAGTTGATGAGCAGGTATCTCTATGAACATCTCTTTCTGGCGCGGCTGCATTTCAGCGACGGGCCGGACAGGCTGTTTTTTCAGATGGTGCGATCCACCACGCCTTCGGGGCAAGAGATCGACGTAATCGCCACCCGACGTCCCTTCGACGATCCGGGCAGCGACCGGTTTTTTTACCGCCTCCAGCAAATCACCGAAACCATCGTGCATAAAGAACATCTGGTCTACGCGCTGAACCCCGCACGGATGGAGCGCTACAGCCAACTTTTTCTGACGCCCGACTGGACGCTGGACAGCCTGCCCCCGTTCGGAGATGTCGAAGGCGGCGATCCCTTCACCGCATTCGCCCGGATACCCGCCCGCAGCCGCTATCAGTTTCTGCTGGACGAGGCGCTGTTCTTCGTCCGCAGTTTCATTCGCGGCCCGGTCTGTCACGGCGAAACCGCAGTGGATGTGATCGAAGACCGGTTCTGGGTCAGCTTTCTGGACCCCGACGCCGATCTGTCGATTACTGACCCCAGCTACTTGCAGGACGGTGCCGCCGCGCTCGATCTGCCGGTGTCAAAGGTGGACGATGGTGCGCTTGGCGATCTGCAAGGTTTCTCGCACCAAAACCAGATCAGATATCTTGAGTTCCGAGACGCCCGATACCGCAACAGCCCGGCGCATCAGACCGGGTTCGGGTACGACGCCATCTGGGACGGGGACGGGACCAGCCCCAACGCGTTGATCACGGTGTTTCGTCACTTCGACAATGCCTCGGCCATGACGGGCCTGCATGGTGACATTCCGGAAACGGCCTGGGTGATCGATTATCCCATTTTTGAACGTATCTATTATGACCTCGTTGCAGGCTATGACGTGTTCGGCCGGGTCGAACACCAACTCGCCACTCGGTTGTATATGGATGAATTGCGGATGGAGGGTGAAGATACGTTTCTGGCCTTCATGCCCAAAGACGACCGGCGGCAGATGCACGACAGCTGGTACCGGGGCGCGTTGGCCAAGGTGCACACCTATTGGCACCAGCGCCGGGTCGATGACAGCTTCCCCACGGGTATCGCGTATAAGACCGACACCCCGAAGCAGGAGTTCTTCGAGACCTTACTGGCCCGCGGCAACGGGTTATGGCCCCTGCAGGATCCGATCAACCGATGCACCAATGACACCTGCGCGCAGGGAACAGACGGCGCCCTGCGTGCGCTGGCAAGTCAGCGCGGCGACTGGGTCCGCTACCTGCCCGACCTGTCCGTGCTTGCGCTGGAAGGCCCGGATGACGAGGTCGCGTATTTCACCCTCGCGCATGACAAGGCCCACGACAACGTGGCCTTCCTGTTTCACGAGGCCGCCCGGCGCGACCCTGCCGCCGATGTGCTGACGATCATTCCGGGGTTCTTCGGCAGCTATCCGAATTTCTTTTTCCGCGTCCAATCAGATGAGCTACCTGCATTCATCGACGGCATGACCGCCATCCGGTCCCAGTTGGATTATATCGCGTTTGTCACCCAATTCGGCATCCGCAGAACCAGCCCCGAATTCTGGGCACTCAGCGACAGGATGAGTGCCGAGTTTCTGCGGCAGGCTCCGATTCAGGCCGGACTCTTTGACCTTAATCGCTACAAGGATCCCCGGTCTGATCAGGACCCGACCTGACCGCTGAAATGCAAAGACCCGATGATCTGCCTCACCGGGTCTTTTTCATTCAGCGTGATGTTTGAATTCAGGCAGCCTCGGTTTCCGGCTGACCCGCGTGAATATTCACTTCGCGCAGGATCAGCGACACCTGCGCCTTTAGCGCATCCGCCACATCCTCCATGGCGTAATGCCGGGCACCTTCCTCCCACCTTTGGTCCTCGGGCTTTTCCGGCTTCGATGTTTTGGGCCGGTAAGCCGACAGCCCGCCATGCAGGTCTTGCAGATGCTTTTGCACGTCCTTGGCAAATTGCGGCTTCTCCTGTTCGGGCAGGGCCTCGATGATCTCTTCAAACTTGAAGGGATCGGATTTGCACAGGCCGTGCAACGCTTTCATCGGGGTATCGATGTCCGGTGTCAGGCAACTCTCCTTAGACAGGCGCGGATAGGCCTTGGTTGCGGCGGCACGTTTGAATTTCAGCCACGAGGTCAGCGTCAGATCCGGGGTTCCGGGATGCCAGTCCGACACTTTGGGGACGCTGCGCAGGACCACGGGGTCTTCGCTGTAAAGCGTCTCGAAATACTTCACCACCTTCAGGCACACATCCTTGTCCGAGGCCAGGATTTCCGGCGTCAGGCCGCAGTTCCGCCCGACCTGAGCGGCCACGGGATCCCCGACAATGGCGATGCCATAGGCCAGAACACATTTGGCCAGGGTCGAGTTCCACGCAATCGCGGTTCTGGCCGCCTTGCGGTTTCCGGGATTGTTGCGGGCATCGACATACAGCTTCCAGCCCCGCAGGATTTTGGCCTGATCATACATCTTATAGCCATAATCCGTCAGCGCCTTGGCCATCGAGGTTCCCGCCGCAATGCCCGTTGCCGCGCCCGTTACATCCCCAAGACGCGTGCCCTGAGACACAACCCCCAGAACCGAGAAGAACGCATTGAAGGATTTCTGGCTGAGTTGAACGCTGGAGTTTTCCAACCGTTCCTTCACCGCAGCCTCATAGACCGACCCGCTGGCCGAGGCCAGGGCCGCGTTCTTGCGCCATGTGTTCAGCTCATCGCCTTTCCGCAACAGGGCAACAGCATCGACGCTGAGTTGGCGGAGCGAATCCGCCAGACCGGTGACCGGGAACAGGCGGGTCAGAACCTTGGTGCCACCGGCCGCAATGGTCTCGATCAGCTTGATCTTCATCTCCGACGCCTTGATATCAGCGATCAGCGCATCCACCGCCTTCATCGATTTTTCAACCGCCGCCTTATCCTGCGGATCCGCAGGCGGGTTGGCGGCGGCAATTACGTCCTTCAGATGCTGAAACTCGGCATCGGCCTCTTCTTCGATGCTGGCCAGAAACTCTTCGCGGCTGCCCTTGTCGGCCAGTTTAGCTTTCAGCGCGTCCAGTTCCTTGCCGGTCTTTTCGGCTTCAAGCTTTTCAGTGGCCTCTTTGGTCTTGCGGGCGATGGCTTCATTGGCCCCCGGTTTGGCATGGTTTTCATTCAGCGCCTCGACCATCGATTTGATCGACGAATTGACGTCGGCGAAATAGCTGGCATAGCTGAAGGGCGCAAAGCCCGCCTCGCCCGGAGAAAGCTGGAAGGCTGAACCGGACACATCCAGCCGCTGTTGCAACAGTTCCTCGATGGACTTGTCCTGCAAATCCTCGGTTTCCGAGTCCGACAGCAAGGCCTTTTCCGGGTAAAGCGCCATCTCGCCATTCACAGTCGCGGACGAGGCCCCGATATGCGCCAGACCGGCGGTCAGATGACCTGCAAGCAGTTTGAAATCCGGGTTCGGCTTGGCCAGTTCCTTGCAGGCACCGCCGACGTTTGCGGTCATGATGAAAAAGGCGCGGATGCTTTCGGAAACAACCCCGGACAGATAAGGGCGTTCGTCGAATTCCTTGTCGACTTCATGACTGCCGATGCTTTCGTCGCGGTGCTTGGTCAGATCGGAATCCGCCAGTCCCGAATTTACCTCGCCGCCCACCTGGTTCGTGGCGGCGGCGGCTTCGGCCAGAGTGTCACCCAGCGATGACAGGATGCTCATGACCGCCTTTTCGCGCGCCTCGGGCGTCTTGGCCTGCGCGGCCAGAAGGATCTTGTCCGCCAGCTTGTTGCCGTTGATCAGGGCCGCCAAGGCCCCCTGACCGGCGCTGAAGCCCTGACGGTGATCATGGGTATTGCCGCTGTCTTCATTCTGCGACCGGTCCGCAGTGGCCGCCGCGCTGAGTGCGGCGGTGACGACACCGCTCAGCACGTCATTTGCGGCGTCGGATGCGAAATGCAGGGTTTTGCCCACGTCTTTCTCGGGCTTTTCGGCAAAGCGAACGCCCTTTTCGGTAACGGTCAGACTGGTCGTTGCAAGGCTGGTGGCGGCCACGCGAAGCAACTGTTTCCCGGCAACCCAGCGCGGATCGGAAAATTGCTCTGCGGACAGGGCGGCGCGGGCGGCGTCAATGTCGTTGAACTCGGTCACGACGCTGGCAAGTTCGGGGTTTTCCTTTGCCTTTGCCAACACGGTTAACGTGCCTGCGTCGTCCGGCAGTTCCAGCTTGGTGCGTGTATCGTCGATCAGCGCGTTTTGCTTTGCACCCAGAGCGGCGTTCTTGGCCTCCAATTCGCGCCCATCCGCCCGGCTGCTGCTGGTGATGTCGAATTCGGCAAATGTCATCGAGGACGCGGCGATGGTCGAGGCCATTGTGATCGTGTCCTTGGCAACGCCCATGACCCTGAAAACATCCTCGAATTTCGAGGCGGTGTCGGAATATTCATCCAGCTTGGCATCGTATATTTCCGAGGCACCGTCGAACATCTTTTTGAATTCGCTGTAGGCGTCGGGCACGATGTTCGACGGGATGATGCCCTCGCGCACCAGGGGGGCCCACAATTCGCGGGCGATGTCTTCGTCGCTGAACAGGCCGCTGTCCTGCATCTCGTGCTGGCGGTCCAGAATCTTGGCCAGCGATTCACTTGCCGCCTTCATCACCTCGGGGGTGACACCGGTTGCGTCTGGCAGGTCGGCATAGCTGTCCACCTCGGACATCATCTTGCCGTTCAGCCAATCCATCTTGCCCTTGCCCGGCAGTTTGAACACGCCCGCATGACGCGCCATCGAGACCTTGAAATCCTGCGCCTCTTTGATGCCCTGCTTGTCCGCATCCAGTTTCGTCAGGATATCGGCCAAAGCCGCCGCTTTCTGGGCCGTCGCCTCGGCGCTTTTTTCAAAGTCTTCGGCCTTGCCCTGCGCGGTTTCCAGCCATTTGATCTGAATGTCTGTAAAAGCCATGTCTATTCCTTGTTCCGGTCTTTATGCCGGTCTCATCAAATTCAGGACGCCAGTTGCAGCAGCCGGACTTCCAGTTGGGTCAGTTCGGCAACGGCGATGTGAAGTTTGTTCTGAACGCTGGGGAACGGGTGGTTGAGGTAATGCTGAATGCCCGCATTGCCCCGGATCTGAGCCAGCAGCGGGCGCACCTGCCGCAGGGCTTGTTCGCGCGCCTGTTTGCGGGCGGCAAGATCCTGATCCCGGTCCGCAATGATGTCCGTATGGGTCTTCAGACCCTGCAGAACCAGTTGCGAGGAGATGTTGTTCGCAAACCGCTGCAAGGCCGCCTGATCCACCACATTCTGCCCGTCGCCTTTCAACGCATCGACCTGACCGACAAAATCGTTCCGAACAAAATCGGCGGCATCCTGAAGGGTTCCGATGCACCGTTCGGCATAGGTGGTCAGACCCTGCGCCAGGTCGTCCCGGAAACCGGTGATCTCGCTGCGGATGAAGTCCATGCTTTGTTGCAGGTCGTTGAAACGCTCTTTGTTCCTGGCGAATTCATCCTTGGTGATCGAACGCTTTTCCAGAACCGTCAGCTCATCCCGAAGATCCCGCAGCCGGGACAGATCAAAGGTTTCGGGATCGACGCGGGAATGGCCTTTGAACTTGTCCAGAATGCGCTTGAGGCTGACCTTGTCGCGCAGCATCGCGTCCAGTTCATCTTTCAGCGGTTTGGCCATGGCCGCAAATTCCTTGGCCCTGTCCTTGTTGTTCCGCCGGTCTTCCTGATCCTTGAGATAATCTGATGTGATCTGGTCCAGTTTCTGCTGATCGTGGTGGTTCAAATCAGACGTCTGCTTCAATCGCGCAAGATCATAGAGGATTTCAGCCTGCCGGGCGGTTTTCTTCTTAAGGTCGCCCATCTTTGAAAGGGCGTCGGACATATCCTCTTTGGTCAGCGCATTTTTTGCCAGTTCAAGCAGGTCTTCATGCTCGACCTTCAGCGGTCCTGCACCTTTGGACTTTGCGAGCCGTTCGAAGAATGGGATCTTGTCATGCGGTAGAACCGCCCGGATCTTTGAAACCAGATCATCATTCACAAGCGCCGCGACCCTGACCCGTTCTCGAACTGCCACGTGCCGTCCAGCGAGGCGCGCAGAATGCTCAGATCATCTTCAAAGATCGGCAGGGACGCCGCGCCGATGACCAGATCCTGCGAATCGCTTACCCGGTCCAGAACAAGCTGCGACGACAGGTTGACCCGGCGCGAGCGTATCCACGGATAGAAAAGCCGCAGCGACAGGCGGTCAAAATTGCTGCTGCTGGGCAGAAGATCCGCGTCCGGAAGGGTGTCGCTTGTCGTCACCTCGGCGTTGAAGGTCAGACCATTGATCCCGATTGGGATAACCGCCCCGGCGGCCAGAATCCGATATTGCGAATCGGTCGAGAAAAACCGATCCGGCGCGCCGCCCGCGCGGAAATAGAAGGTCTCACCCAGACCCAGCAGGCCGTTGGCCTCGACCCCTGCATTCAGATTGACCGGTCCCAGCGTGTCCGACAGGGAATTGTCGAACCCGAAAGACCCGGTGAAGGTGCGAAACTCACCGTCCAGCGTCAGAACAGTGCCGCCCCGGCTGTCGCCTTGTGACAGGGTTGAAGACAAACGGATGCCAAAGGTATCCCCGGCCAGCAACAAGGCGCGTTCGATGTCGTTCAGCAGGATACCGCGCTGTCCGATCAGCGGGTTTGTCACCGCCTGAACCCGCGCGCGGGCGGGCTCTGGAACGCGGGATGCATCGATACGCTCGACAAAACCGTCGATCACCACGATCCGCAACGTTCCACCATCCAGCAGGGTTTGCTGCGGCAGGACCACGCGGCTAAGCGCATAACCTGCAGTTGTATAGGCGTTTTCCAAACGTCGGGTGGCACCGAATATCTCGGATACGGCAACACGCTTCCCGCGCAGGTTTTCGACGAAGGCCTCATTCGCGCCGGATAGCTGAGGCAACGCCCCTTCGATCTCAACCTGCCCAATTGTGACAAACAACTGATCCGCACCCGCCGGTGCCGGGGCTCCGGGATCGCGGGCAACGGTGACCGGCCCCGTGCTGCGCTGATTCTGCGGCTGAAAAGTGGATGGGGCAAGGTTGGATGCAGTCTGCGCCAGCGCGGTACCGCCCACCCAAGCCACCATCAAACCCAGGGCCGCAGCCCCCAAAACCGAGGACCGTCGCCTGATCACCCAAAGGCGCAACGCCTGTATACTTGTTAAAAACATCATCATGAATGACCCAATCGCGCGGATCGCACACCGGTTGCAACCCTCGCAAGATCAACACGCCGAGAGCGAGTTGTCACAATTGACCCTTGCTGAAATCCAAAGACGGTAACCGCCAATCACGACCACGTCAGGCGTCTTTCATCTGATCGACAATCGACCCAAAGCTTTGGATATACGCATCCCGGTACAAGTTTCAGGAGTCCTGGTAAGGTGGAAGCTACATCGACAATGAGCCTGCGCGACAAAGCCCGTATATTTGTCGAATTGCCGGTGGTCACGAATGTCATTCTCGGCCTGATCATTTTCAACGCGATCACGCTAGGGTTGTCCACGTCTGACTGGGTCAAGGACAGTGTCGGCCCGGCGCTGGCGCTGCTGGACAAGATCGTCCTGTTCATATTCGTGGCCGAATTGGTGCTGAAACTCTTTGCCTATCGGCTGGAATTTTTCCGAAACGCCTGGAACATCTTTGACCTGGTTGTGGTCTGCGTCGGACTGCTGCCGGAACGCGAGGGCCTGTCCGCCCTGCGGGGGCTGCGCGTCATCCGGGCGATGCGTCTGCTGTCAGTCATTCCGCAGATGCGGGCCGTGGTGAAAGCCCTTTTGGACGCGCTGCCGGGTATGGGCGCGGTGATCATCATGATCTCGATTGTGTTCTATGTCTTCGCGGTCATGGCAACACTGATGTATGGACCGGATTTCCCGGAATGGTTCGGAACGTTGGGGCGGTCTCTTTACACGCTGTTCCAGATCATGACGCTGGAAAGCTGGTCCATGGGCATCGTGCGACCGGTGATGGAAGAACACCCGATCGCCTGGATTTTCTTTGTGCCCTTCATCGTCATCACCGCGTTTTCGGTTCTGAACCTGTTCATCGGTCTGCTGGTCAACACCATGCAGTCGGCGGTTGAAGACGAAGCAGGCCAGGAATTCTCGCGCCTGCGCGAGCTGGTCCGCAGTGAAACCGACATCGTCGACAGGAACGTGATCGAGCTGCTGGCTGAGGTGAAGAAACTGCGCACAGAGGTCGCGGCACTGAAAGATGACGGCAAATAGATTGGGTGACTCAGTTCGGTAATCCCGATCCCGCGAGGGAAATCCGCTTACCAGGACTTCCCGCTGTAAGGCTCGTCTTCAACATATTTTCGCAAAGCGTCGATGTCCGAGATCTCGGCGTGGTTGCGATTGATTTTTACGCCCACTGTCTTGAGCCGCGAAAAGGCGCGGCTCAGGCTTTCGGGCTTCATTCCCAGACGGCCCGCGATCAGCATTTTGTCATAGGGCAAGGACACATCACATTCGCTGGCATCGCAATCACACAGGTTCAGCAGAAATTCGGCCACGCGCTGCGCGCCGGTCTGCGCCTTCAGTTGTTCAAGCTGGGCCACCAGTGAATGCAGATGCGTAAAGGTTGACGCCAGAATCGAGATTCCGATTTCGGGATCCTCTTTCATCAATGAGATCAGGATCGGGCTGGGAATATGCATCACCTCGCAGGTCGAAACAGCCTCGGCCGAGACCGGGTACGGCACGTTGCGCAGGGCGACGGCCTCGCCAAAACTGTCGCCGCGTTTGAAGACGCTCACGACCGCCTCGGCGCCGGTGGGGGTCATGCGGAACAGTTTGACCCATCCGGCCAGTACCACGTGAACGGCCTGCGCCGTCTCTTCCTGCAAAAATATCGTCTCACCCCGATCATACTGACGCCAGATCGCGTGGCTCAGCAGTGTTTCCACATGCTGATCCGGTAAACTGCGCAGCAGCAGCGACTGGCGCGCGATTGCCTTTTGTGGCTCATGCGACATGAATATACTCCGTGTCTTTCCCGCCGCCCTTCAAGCACGGCCAGATCACCCTGTCCTTAAGCTATATCAAACTGGGCGCGGGTCTGCTCTGTTAAAGCCTGCGCCACTTGACAATTGTCATGTTGCGGTACGCGACGCTGCCTTACGCTTGATCCAAAGCCAGTAATCCGGGGAGCCCGCAACATGGACTACGAGCGATTCTTTACCCAGAGCCTTGATGACCTTCGGGACGAAGGCAACTATCGCGTCTTCATCGATTTGCAACGCCGCTGCGGGTCTTTCCCGAATGCGCGCCAAACCGATGGGCCGGTCCAGCGGGACGTACGGATCTGGTGTTCGAACGATTATCTTGGAATGGGCCAGCACCCGGCAGTGATTTCGGCAATGCACGATGCCCTGGACCGCTGCGGCGCGGGCGCGGGCGGGACGCGGAACATATCCGGCACCACCCATGATCATGTGCTGCTTGAGGCCGAACTGGCCGATCTGCACGGCAAGGAAGCCGCGCTGCTGTTTACCTCGGGCTATGTGTCAAACTGGGCCGCGCTGGGGACGCTGGCGGCGAAAATCCCCGGTCTGATCGTGTTTTCGGACGCGTTGAACCACGCTTCGATGATCGAAGGCATCCGCCATTCACGGGCGCAAAAGGTGATTTGGAAACATAACGATCTGGAGGATCTCGAGGCGAAACTGGCCGCCGCTGATCCGGATGCGCCAAAGATGATTGCCTTTGAGTCGGTGTATTCGATGGATGGCGACATCGCCCCGATCAAAGAGATTTGCGATCTGGCCGACAAATACGGCGCGATGACCTATCTGGACGAGGTGCACGCCGTTGGTTTGTACGGTCCGCGCGGCGGCGGAATAGCTGAACGCGAAGGCCTGATGGATCGCCTGACCGTGATCGAAGGGACGCTGGGCAAAGCCTTTGGTGTGGTCGGCGGATACATTGCGGCCTCAGCCGCGCTGTGCGATTTCGTGCGCAGTTTTGCCAGCGGGTTCATCTTTACAACCGCTTTGCCCCCGTCGATTGCTGCCGGGGCTGCGGCCTCGATCCGGCATTTGAAACAGTCGAATGCCGAGCGAGACCTGCAAAAAGCCCGCGTGGCCCAGGTCCGCGCCCGGCTGGATGCCGAGGGCATTCCACATCTTCCCAACCCCAGCCATATCATCCCGGTGATGGTGGGCGATCCGGTAAAGTGCAAGTTCATCTCGGACACGCTGCTGGAGGAGTTTGGCATCTATATCCAACCGATCAACTATCCCACGGTCCCGAAAGGAACCGAACGTCTGCGGATCACGCCGTCACCGGTTCATACCGATGAAGATATCGACCATCTTGTGGGGGCGTTGTCGGCCCTGTGGCAACGCTGTCAGATCGCGAGGATGCCGATGGCAGCCCAATAAACAAAGCCTCCCTTTGCTTTGCAGACTGCCGTCCCTTTCGGGGGCGGCTTTTTTCAGATCAGGTAGAGGCCGAAGATCAGTACCGAGAAGATGGTGAGAACCATGGTGAACCCCCGCAACCAGTTTGGGCTGTGGGCCAGATCCAGGTATTGCGCGAGGATCAGCCGCGTTTTGATCAGGGCGAGAACCAGCACACCGGCAGCCGCTATCTGGGGGGAATGCAGAAGCGTTATCAGCGCTGACGTCAGGCTGAGCGCCAGCAGGCCAAGCCAGGCACGTGTGAGCGGGTCAGGACGCCTCCGGCGGGAGTATTTGGGAAAAGATGAAGGGGCGAGCATGGCGATTATCCCAGCAGGTAGATTACGGGGAACAGCATGATCCAGACCAGATCGACCATGTGCCAGAACTGCGCGCCTGCTTCGATATTGTTTGGATCGTCGCGCCAGGTGACCAGTAGCAGGATACCAACCCCGGCTAGCACATGGGCGGCGTGAAAGCCGGTCAGCAGATAGTAGAACAGGAAGAACGAGTGGGTTTCATAGGTGATACCCTGCGCGGCCTTGCCGGTGTATTCCACGCCTTTGATAATCAGGAACACGATCCCCAGCGCCGCGGCCCCGGTCAGGGCGAGCCGGGATTTGAGGCGGCGTTCGGCGCGGCGCCAGCGCAACGCTAGCGCGGCAAGATAGCCTGAGGTCACAAGGACCACGGTATTGAAAGCCGCGCCAGTGCGATAGAGATGCGATTGCGCCTCGGCAAATCCTGCCGGGTCGGTCAGGCGGACGCCCATGAAGGCGATCAGGCCCGCGCCGAACACCAGCAGTTCCGAGATAATCAGCACCCACATCAGCAACTCGCCCGGAAGCTCGTCGATCAGAGAGGCGTCGCTCATGCGCCGACCAGTTGGCGGTAGATCTGCGGCAACGCCATGGTCAGGCGGTGCGGGTCGGGGATGACCGCGAAACCACCCTGTCCGAACATGCGTGGGAACCAGCTTTTGCCGGTCTTGTCGATGGTGACGCCAAAGACCGAATGCCCGGTCCGGCGCGCCTCGCGAACGGCCATGCAGGTGTCTTCGATCCCGTGGCGGCCTTCGTAATGGTCCAGATCGTTGGGCTTGCCGTCGGTGATGACCAGCAGCAAGCGGCGTTTGCGCGACTGCGCCGCCAGATCGGCAGAGCAATGGCGGATCGCCGCGCCCAGCCTGGTGTAGTGGCCCGGGCGCAGCGACGCGATGCGTTGTTCAACCTTGGTGCCCATCGGCTCGTCAAACCGTTTGCAGCGCTGCACATAGACGCGCTGGCGTTTCAGCGAGCTGAAGGCATGGATGGCGAAATCGTCGCCGCAGGCATTCAGGCCCCAGGCAAGCGCGGCCAGTGCTTCACGCTCGATGTCGATCACGGCGCGGCCCGTGACGGCGCTTTCAGTGGATCGGCTGACATCCAGCAGGATGGACACTGCCAGATCGCGTGCCTCGGGGCGGGATTGCATCCAGACACGTTCGTTGCCTTCGCCACTGGCATGCCGGTCCGCTTGCGCACGCACTGCGGCTTCGATGTCCAGCTGATCGCCGTCCAGATGGCCGCGTTTCATCACGCGACCGGGGCGCAGCGCTTCGAACTGGCGTTTGACGGCGCGAATGCGACGGGCGGTGGCTGGGTCTTTGCCAAACTCGGCGGCATCCTCGCGAATATCGGCGTCCGAGAGCAGGACGTTGACGTGATCCGGCAGGTACTGGCCGGTGCGTACATCCCATTCAGGGTACAGGATACGGCCCGACAGACGCTCGCGATTCACATCCTCCGGAGCCAAATCCAGATGCAGTTTCAACCGCGTCGGCGGCGCTTTGGAGATCTGGCCCAGCCCGATCTCTTCCTGATCGTCGGCGGCCTTTTTGGCGTTGTCGGGGTCGTCATCGTCGATGCGCCGGTTGATGTTCAGGAACTCGGCCCAGCTTAGGATGGCTTCGAACTTGTGCAGGATAAAACTGTCACTGCGGCTCGCCTGATCGGATTTGCGGCGGCGGGCGCGGTGGGTTTTCTCGCCCGATTCCTCGGGCGGGCCTTCGGTTTCGGGGTTTTCGACCTCATTGTGTTCAGAGAAGCCGACAGCGCGCAGTTCCGGCCATAACGGGACAGGGCGGAACGACTGGTAACCGCGCGGGGCGGTCAGATCGGCGTCCAGCGCCAGCAATTCCTTGGCCCTGTCGGACAGGGGTGCGGGATCGCCCAGCATGTTGCGGATCAGGTCTTCGACTGCGGCTTCAACAGGCGGCAGGTCGGGGACGTCGCGGTGATGCAGCAGACCTTTGCAAAGCTCAACGTAAAGCGGGCGCAGGCCCGGCGCGTCCTCCAGTGTCGCGTCAATCATCTGTTGTGCAGCGGTCAATGCGCGCAGATCGGCGCGCAGCGGATCTTCCTCGTCAATGCGGGTTCCGGCATGGGCCGCCGCGGCGGCCAGCCAGACATAGAGCGCGCCATTGGCCTCGCGCGCGGGGAAAACCGACAGGCTGTCGGGCAGGCGCAGAACCTCACCGTCGAATGAGGCGCGCGGCATCATCTCGGCCTCGGTCGCCAGACGGCGGCGCCAGTTCAGACGGTGGTGTGAAATTTCGGGTGAGACCGGGCGCAATTCAACGCCCGGGCTACCCCCAAGTCCCCGAAAGAGGACGGCCAGCCGCCCCGCGACCTCTGAGAGGTCGACCGCGGCTCCAACATGCACCTGGGGTGCATCGAGGCGGCTGGCAAGGGTGTGCCACAGTTTCCCGATCGTTTCTTCGGGTTCCCATGGCTCAAAATCGATCTTGACCATCGGCCGGCCTCACCCAAAGACAGCCGTGACAAGATCGAGGAGCCCGCGTTTGATGTCCTCGTCATCAGTCAGAGGTTCAATCATGGCGGCAAGGATGGCGCGGTCGGTGGACATGCCTTGCGCAATAAGCGTCGCGGCATAAACGACCAAACGGGTGGAGACGCCTTCCTCAAGGTCCTGACCCTTCAGCCCGCGCAACTTGCCGGCCAGTCGGACCAGCGGCTTGCAGCGTTCCAGCGGCAGGCCGCTTTCCTGGGCGACGACCTCGGCCTCCATCTGAGGCGAGGGGAAGTCGAACTCCAGCGAGATGAACCGCTGCCGGGTCGAGGGTTTCAGGGTTTTCAGGATATTCTGATATCCGGGGTTGTATGAGGCCACCAGCATAAAGCCAGGCGCGGCCTCAAGTTCTTCGCCGGTGCGGTCGATCGGCAGGATGCGCCGGTCGTCGGTCAGCGGGTGCAGCACAACGGTCACGTCCTTGCGGGCCTCTACCACCTCATCAAGGTAGCAGATCGCACCTTCGCGCACCGCGCGGGTCAGGGGGCCATCGACCCAGACGGTTTCTCCGCCTTTCAGAAGGTAGCGTCCGATCAGGTCGGCGGCGGCAAGGTCATCGTGGCAGGCCACAGTGTAAAGCGGGCGACCGAGACGGGCGGCCATATGGGCCACAAACCGGGTCTTGCCGCAACCTGTCGGGCCTTTCAGCAAGACCGGCAGATCATTCTTGTAAGCAGCGCAGAACACATCGCATTCATCGCCTTGAGCGAGGTAGAAGGGGGCGTTTGCCGCCCCCTCGTTCAGTTTCATGGAGCCGTCCATATCCATCACTCCGCAGGGGTTTCGGCTGCGCCGGGTTCAATGATCTCTTTCCGGGGGACCCAGATCGAGTAGATGAACAGCAGCGCACCCAAGACGACCACCACACCAGAGCCAAAGCGCATCCAGTAGAAGATCGCGATCTGGTCCTGGACATCCATGAAGTAATCTCCGACCACGCGCTGCATATGGGTCTGCACGGTTCCGCCGAAGGTCAGGACAAAGGTCATGAAGACCATGCCGCTGGTCATCAGCCAGAACGAGCCCATGTTCAGCACCTGATTATACGGATCACGGTTCTTGAGGATCGGCATGGCATAGCTGAAGATCGCCAGGTTGAGGCAGACATAGGCACCATAGAAGGCCAGGTGACCGTGTGCGGCAGTGATCTGCGTGCCGTGGGTATAGTAGTTCACCCCGTGCAGCGTGTGCAGGAAGCCCCAGACACCGGCCCCAAAGAAGGCGAGCGTGGCACAGCCCAGCGACCACAGCAACGCGGCCTTGTTGGGGTGGTCCCGGCGCCCCTTCCAGACCATGACGAAGGCAAAGGCCATCATCGCGAAGAACGGGATCACTTCGAGGCTTGAGAAGATGGACCCGATCCACTGCCAGTACGCAGGCGTACCAATCCAGTAGTAGTGGTGGCCCGTCCCAAGGATGCCCGAGAACAGCGCGGCGGCGACGATGACGTACAGCCATTTTTCGACCACCTCACGGTCAACACCGGTCAGTTTCAGCATCAGGTAGGCCAGGATCGAGGCCATGATCAGCTCCCACACGCCTTCGACCCACAGGTGGACGACATACCACCAGTATTGCTTGTCCAGGGACAGGTTGCCGGGGTTGTAGAAGGCAAACAGGAACAGCAGCGCCAGACCCCAAAGACCCAACAGAAGGATGTTGGTAATTGCGGTTTTCTTGCCTTTCAGAACGGTCATCGACACGTTGTAAAGGAAGATCAGCGCCGCCACGACGATACCGGCCTTGACCCATTTGGGCTGTTCAAGGAACTCGCGCCCCTCTTTGCCCAGCAGCCAGTTGCCTTCGAACAGGTTGAACACATAGGTCACAACCACGCCCAGTGTACCGACCACAAGGATGATCAGCTGCAGATAGGCCAGCTTGGGCGAATGGATCTCGCGTTCGGCTTCTTCCGGGATCAGAAAGTAGGCCGCCCCGAAGAAGCCCAGGATCAACCAGACGATCAGAGAGTTGGTGTGCAGCATCCGCACGATGTTGAACGGCAGAAGCTCGCTCAGGAAGTTGGGCGACACATAGATCAGACCGGCCAGAAGGCCGCCCAGAACCTGTATCGCAAACAGGGCCATGGCTACTGCAAAGTAGGCATAGGCGATTTTTTGGGTTTCGTATTTCATTGCTCCGTTCCCTTTCTCAGCCCGCCTCGTTGGGCGGCCAGCCCTGAGCGTCGATATTGTCCGTCCAGATCAGGAAGTTGGTCAGGTCACGAAGCTCTTCGTCGCTGAGGTTGAAATTGGGCATCTGCCGACGACCGGGAATTCCGGTCGGCTGCGCCTCCATCCAGCCCTTGAGCGCCTCAAAGGCTGATTCCGGGTCGTCCAGCACGCCCCATCGGGTCATCACGTTCGCAACTTCGGGCGCAAAGTAAGCGCCTTCACCCAGGATCGTGTGACAGTTGATACAGGCGTGTTTTTCCCAGACGTGCTTGCCCCGCACCACGCTTTCATCAAGCTTCGCCGCGTTTTCGGATCGCACGATATACAGGTGGGAATGGGCCGACAGGGCCAGAAAGATGAGGATGAAGAACAGGGACCCGCCATAGAAAATATTGCGGGCCATGCTCTTTGTCATGACTTCTCGCATCGCGCTCTCCTTTGCGCAGATTAGCTAGTCTGGTCACAATGGCGGTAAGGGCGCGGTGGCTCCTTAACGAAAGTCAAGACTATGGAAAGGAAGTCGGATCAGCCTGATTTGGCGGCCTTCGGGCCGGTCAGTGCGGGCCACATGGCGACAAGATACAGCGCAAAAGCCGCGACCCAGAGACCGTCGGACAAAAGCATCGCCACCAGATACCCGGCGTTCAGCTCGGCCCCGACCCAGCGCGACAAAGCAGCCACCGCCATCAGCCCATAGGCCACAACCATCGGCGCAGGCGCAACCAGCGCCCGCCCGCTATGCCCCAGCGCGGCGCGGCTCATGACCGCAAGGGTCATGCCACCGACGCAGCCGATGCCCAGAACATGCAGGGCTGCGACCTCGTTCCCAAGACCCACAACCGCCAGCCCCCAAAGGATCAGACCCAGCGCCAGCATGGCCAGCCCCAGATGCAGCGCCAGCAGAATCGGTTGCCGGGCCGCCCAGACCGCGCGCCAGCGGGCCATGCGCAGAATCTGCACAACGCCCAAAACCAGCGCCAACCCGCCCGCCACCGGCCCGACCCCCAGGATCAAGGCACAGAGCGGCACCAGAAAGGCCAAGGCCATTCCCGCCTTGTCGAATGCCGGGGCCGAGACCGGCCAGTTGACCTCGGGCACGCCTGCGCGCTTCATCGCGTTGCGCGTGAAGGCCGGCGTGATACGCCCGCCCAATATGGCGATCATCGCACACAGGGTCAGAAGCCCGGCCCGAAGCCCAGTTTGCAGCGTGTCGTTGGTGATCCCCATCCATTCCAGATGAGTCATCAGATCGGCCACCCAGATCAGGCTGAGCAAAACCAGAAAGACCATGTTCTGCGGTTTCGGACGTTTGATCAGCTGCGTCAGGATCTTGGCGGCCAGAATCGGTACAAAGGCCAGATCGACCACAGCCACCAGTGCCGCAGGCAGAGCCCCCGAAAACCACATCGCCATCCGACCGGCCAGCCACAGACCTGCGGCCAGCGTTATGAACCGCGCGCGCGCGTCCGGCGCGCCGGTCCAGTTCGGGACGGCGGTCAGGAAAAACCCGCCAAGCGCCGCCGTTGCATAGCCAAAGATCATCTCATGCGCGTGCCACATGGGCGGCGTCATGCCGTATTCCGGCGCCAGATAGGGCACTGTCAGCCACAGGCCCCAGACCAGACCGACAAACAGGCCATAAAGACCGGCCGACAGAAAAAATACACGGAACCCTTCACCAAATACGCGTGTGATGATTGCGGGCATTGCTGCTCTCCTTGGTGTTTTCCAAGCCCTAGCAATGCGCACCTGACCGCGACTTAACCAAAATCAAAAGCTGCGGAAAATATGACCCTCAGACACAGGTTTTTCAAAGTGCCTGAGGGGCCCCTTTTTCCGCTTTTGTTTACGAAATGCCGGGACAGCGTTGACTTTCGTCAAGGATGACAAACGCGTGATGTCCCACCCTTGGACCTGCCTCACCAGCAAATGGAGAGTGATCATGTCACTTGGAATCAGCTACAACAAAACTGGCCGCGCCTTCGGGGTCGGTTTGGCGATGCTGCTGGGCAGCGTCGCCGCGCCAACCTTCGCTGAAGACCCGACACTTAGCGACGAAGCCTTCGAGTCTTCCAAGCAACTTTACTTTGAACGCTGCGCCGGTTGCCACGGCGTGTTGCGCAAGGGTGCCACCGGTAAAAGCCTTGAACCGTTGGTGGAAACAAAGAATGCCGATGGTACCGTGACCGAATCCGGGACCCTGAAACTGGGTCAGGACCGGCTTGAAAAGATCATCGCATGGGGCACCGAGGGCGGGATGAACAACTTCTCGGACGTGATGTCCGAGGATGAGATCCGCGATATGGCGACCTATATCCAGATGGAGCCGCCCAAGCCGCCCGAGATGTCGCTTGAACAGATGATGGCGACCCGCAAGGTCTATGTCGAACCCGAAGATTACCCGACCGAGCCGCTGCATGGCCGCAACTGGGAAAACTTCTTCGTGGTCATCGAACGTGACGTGGGCAAGGTGGCCGTGATCGACGGCGACACCAAGGAAGTGCTGGCGCATATTCCGACCGGTTACGCGGTGCACGTGCTGAAAGCGTCCGAGCACCACAAACTGGAAGAGCCGGAAAACCCGGGCCGCTTCTGGTACACCATGGGCCGCGACGGCAAGATGACCAAGATCGACCTGTGGCAGAACCCGGAAAACATGCTGGTGGCCGAAGTGACCATTGGCTATGACGCCCGCGACGTGGCCGTGTCGGGTGACGGTAAATACGTGATCGGTGGGGCCTATTGGCCGCCGCATTTCGCGATCGTCGACGCCCACACGATGGAGCCGAAAAAGGTCGTCTCGACCCGTGGCTACAACGTGGACGGGGATTATGTGGAAGAGGCCCGCGTGGCCGCAATCTACACCACCCCGAACGAGCCCACATGGATCGTGGCGGTCAAGGAACTCGGTCAGTTGTGGCAGGTGGACTATACCGACCTGGACAACCTGCGGATCGACAAGATCGACAGCGCCAAGTTCCTGCATGACGGGTTCTTCGATCCAACCGGCCGTTACTTCCAGATCGCCGCAAACGCGTCGAACAAGATGGTTGTGGTCGATACCGAGACCCACAAGCTGGAAGCTCTGATCGACACCGCGCCGCTGCCGCACCCCGGCCCGGGCGCCAACTGGGATGACCCGAACTGCGGTCCTGTTGCCGGAACAACCCACCTGGGCGAAGGCACGGTCACCGTTTGGGGCAACGACCCCGAAGGCCACCCAGATCAGGCATGGCAGACCTGTTATGAGGTCGAAACCGACGGACCCGGTCTGTTCATCCGGACGCACCCGGAATCAGATTACATCTGGGCCGACCAGACCAAGCACCCCGAGCCTGAGATCCAGCAATCGGTGCAGGTCATCGACAAGGCAACCGGTGAGATCGTGAAAACGATCCAGATCACCGAAGAGGAAGGCAACGTCGCCGTCCACTTCGAGTTCAACCAGGACGGATCCGAGGTTTGGGTTTCCAAGTGGAACCGCTCGACCTCGAAAGAACCGAACGGTGAGATCGTGATCTACGACGCCAAGACGCTGGAAGAGATCGGCCGCGTGAAGGGGCTGTTTGCTCCGACCGGGAAGTTCAACGTCTACAACCGCTCGAACCACGTCACCTGACGGGTTCGCAGCCCAAATCGGAAAGGGCGGGCCCCTCGCCCGCCCTTTCTTCGTTTTCCCCATCAGCTAAACGCGCCGGCCTGACACGCCGGGCCAGTTAGAACAGCCAACGGAGCCCGGATATGACCTCCGAACCTGATAAAAAACCACCGATCTGGCGCCGGTATTTCCTGTGGGGGATGCCCGTGGCCGGTCTCGCTGCGGCCTTTGCCGCTGGCATTATCTTCTGGGGCGGATTCAACACCGCCATGGAAGCGACCAACACCAAGGAATTCTGTGTCTCGTGCCACGAGATGCGCGATTTCGTCTATGAGGAATACACCGGCACGATTCACGACGTGAACCGATCCGGCGTCGGCGCGGTCTGTTCCGACTGCCACGTGCCCAAGGACTGGACCCACAAGATCATCCGCAAGATCAAGGCCTCGAAAGAGCTGTATGGCAAGATGGTCGGCACCATCAACACACGCGAAAAGTTCGAAGCCAAGCGCGTGCATCTGGCGATGAACGAATGGGAACGGATGAAGGCCACCGACTCGCGCGAGTGTCGCAACTGTCACGATTTCGAATCGATGATGCCCGAGTTCCAGAAACCCCGCGCCCGTCAGCAGCACCTGAACGCCATGTCCGTTGGCCAGACCTGTATCGACTGTCACAAGGGGATCGCACATTCGGACGCCCGCGACCGGGCCGACGAAGAGTATCTGGAAGAACTGGAAGCCCCGAACCCCGCGTTCATTCGCGAAATCCCGGCCGAATACCTGGCCAGCCTTGAGCGGATCGAAGCCAAGGAAGCCGCCGAAGCCGAGGCCGAAAAAGCCGCGCGTGTGGCTCAGCAGGAAGCTGTGCAGGCTCAGATCGCGGCAGCGGTTGACGCGGCGGTTGCGGAAGAACGGGCCAAAGCTTCGGGCGAAGTAGCGGCTGCACCGGCCGGTGGCGGTAGCGATGTCGGCACGAATGTCGATTGGGCTGCGGTGCCAACTGCGGATATGAAGCTGTTCTATCCCGGTCAGGCCTCGTTCGAATGGGTCCAGAACGGCAGATCCCACGGCGGCGCACGGCCTCTGACCAAAGGTGGGGACAAATGCACCACCTGTCACGCCGCCGAACTGGATGCGATCGGCAACAAGATCGTGGCTGGTGGCGAGCTTGAACCAACGCCGATCCCCGGCAAACGCGGTGTGATCGACGCAACCGTTCAGGCAGCGCATGATGATGAAAGCCTCTACATCCGCCTGCAATGGCCGGATGCAGGTCACAACCCGGCGCCGTTTGTCGACGGTGGCAAGATGGACCCCGACAACCAGATCAAGGTTGCCATGATGATCACCGGCACCGGGATCGAGTTGGGCGATCAGGTGGGTTGCTGGGCCTCGTGCCACGCCGACAACAGCTATATGCCCTTTGATCCGGGTGCCGAGGCGATTGCCGCCAACGGGGATGTCTCGGGGCGTCTGGCCGCACAGGACACGGTGACCAAATACATCAGCGAAAGCCGGACCGAGGTCGAAATCAAAGGCCGTCGCGGCAAGGCGCTGGGTGGTTGGGACAAACTGCAAGCGGCAGAGCAGATCGAGCAATACCTGGCAGACGGCACCTATCTGGACCTGATGCGGGTTTATGCGGACGGCAGCGCCAACAATGGCTATCTGCTGGAACAGCGTGTGGTCAATGACGGTGACATCGCCGCCTCGGCCAGCCTTGATGCAGGTATGTGGACCGTGGTCTTCACCCGTCCGCTGAACTCGGGCGCAGCCGGTGATGTGCCGCTTGAGGCCGGGCAGACCTATACCGTCGGCTTTGCCATCCATGATGACTTTGCCGCCGCACGGTTCCACCACGTGACGCTGGATACCAGCCTTGCGCTGGACGACGACAGCGCCTTCATCAACGTGGTCAAACAATAATGGACAGGGGCCGGATAATCCGGCCCCTTCCGCTTAGAAGAGGAGATTTGGACGATGAAACCCCAACACCTTCTTCCCGCGCTGCTGCTTTTGGCTGCGCCCGCCTGGGCCGATGACACTGCCGAACTGTGTGCCGAGGCCGAAGACCGCTATGTCGAGCTGTTCGGTCAGCCCTCTTCCGCTGTCGAGGATGCCGAGGTGGTGCTGATGTATAAATACACGTTCTGCCCGGTCGAGTTGACGGTCAAGGCAGGCACAACGGTGCGCTGGGTGAATGTGGACAAAAGGACCAGCCATTCCGTGTTGCTCAAAGACGGCAGCGCGCCTGAAAGCGATCGTTTGTTCCCTGAGGAATCGGTTGATCTGACCTTCTTAACCCCCGGTCCGCGGGACTATCTGTGCGGCCCGCATTGGGAGACGCAGAACATGATCGGAATGATCACCGTCGAACCCTAAGGCAGGACTACAGGCAAGAGAAAGGAGCGCGGGCGCAAATCCCGCGCTCCTTAACTTTAGTCAAGGAGGTTCTTTTTTGGTTGCGGCAGTCTTGGCGCATGACACGCCCGGCTGACCCAGCAACGTCACCAGATCGCGCAGGAAAACCTGGGTTCCGAAGACATTCAGACCAAGCGAGTTTGCACATGAGCGGTAAGGTTTTTCTGATTGGCGCAGGCCCCGGCGACCCCGAACTGATGACCCTGCGTGCGCTGCGGATGCTGCAAGAGGCAGATGTGGTGGTTTATGACCGTCTGGTCTCGGCCGATATCCTCGATTTGCACGCTTTTGGTGCGCAGCTGATCCCGGTCGGCAAAGCGCCCAAATGCCATACGGTGCCGCAGGACCGTATCAATGAAATCCTGGTTCACGAAGCCCGCGCGGGCCACACGGTTGCACGGCTGAAAGGCGGCGACCCGATGATCTTCGGGCGCGGCTCGGAAGAGGCCGCCTATCTGATGGCCCATGGCATCGCGGTGGAATACGCGCCCGGCATCACGGCAGCACAGGGGGCGTCGTGTTCCACCGGTGTGCCGCTAACCCATCGCGGGCTGGCGACCTCGGTGCAATATGTCACCGGGCACCGGCAGGCCGACAAGGTGCTGGATCTGGATTGGAAACGTCTGGCCGACCCCGAGACAACGCTGGTTGTCTATATGGGCGTGGCCAATATCGGCCAGATCGCCATGGGGCTGATGACCGAGAATCTGCCCGGATCAACCCCTGTTCTGGCCGTTGGCAAAGCGACCCTGCCCGATGAACGCCGTCTTGTATCCCGGCTGGATCGGCTGGCCGCAGATGTGCGCGAGGCCGGGCTGCAAGCCCCCACGCTGTTCATCATCGGCAAGGTGGTTTCGCTCTATGCGGAACGGCCTGTGGCGGAGTTGTTGGAGCAGGCCCATGGCTAAGTTTGGACGCAGAAACGTTGCGCCCGGTGGCGCCGCCGGGCAGCGCCCGACCGCCCCCCCGGGCGGGCGCTTCTCGCCCACCCGCGGCCGGTCGCTGCCTTCAGTTCTACTTACATCTGTCGTGCTTGTGGCCACGACAGCATTCGCTGCTGACACGCTCGACCCGAACGCTCTGAAACGCCTTGTCCATCAGGATTGCGGTTCCTGCCACGGGCTGTCGCTAAAGGGCGGCCTTGGCCCGGATCTGCGTTCGGAAACGCTGGACCACTACGACCCTGAGGTCCTGACCGGTGTGATCCTCGACGGCATCCCCGACACTGCGATGCCCCCCTGGCGGCCCCTGATCAGCGAAGAAGAGGCCGAATGGATCGCCCGCTATCTGCTGGAACAGGAGGAATAATGAGACATTTGATCCTGACCCTCGCCGCCACCCTCATGATGACCACCGCGCAGGCGGAACCCACCGCAACCGGAGATCTAGGGTTGGTGATCGAACGCGCCAAAGGCTCGGTCCTGTTGGTGGATCAGTCCGACCGCGCGGCGCTGGCGCGGATCGAAGGGCTGGGCGATCTGTCCCATGCCTCTCTGGTTTATTCGCCCGATGAACGGTTTGCCTATGTGTTCGGGCGCGACGGCGGATTGACCAAAGTCGATATCGTCACTCGCCAGATTGCAAACCGTGTCGTGCAGGCCGGAAATGCCATTGGCGGCGCGATCTCGGACGATGGTAAGCTGGTCGCCGTGTCGAATTATGAACCCGGCGGCGTGCGCGTGTTCGATGCCGAGACGCTTGAGATGGTCGCCGACATTCCCACGGGCGGCAAAACCATCGGTCTGGTCGATGCGCCGGGCCGCCGGTTCGTGTTCACCATGTGGGACACGGGCGAAACCTGGATTGCCGATTTTGCCAAGGGCAACCCCGCGATCACCAAAATCCCCGAGATGGGCAAGAACCCCTATGACGCGCTGATCACCGCCAATGGCCGCACCTATATCACCGGCCTGTTTGGCGAGGACGGCCTGACCGCGCTGGATCTGTGGGCCGATAGCCCCGAGCCAATTCGCGTGCTGCCCGATTATGGGCGCGGGCAAGAGGAAATGCCGGTTTACAAAATGCCCCATCTGGAAGGCTGGGCCCTGACCGGGCGCGAGTTCGCTTTGCCTGCGGTCGGCCATCACGAGGTTCTGTGGATCGACGCCGACACCCTGACCGAAACCGGGCGCACCAAAACCCACGGCCAGCCGGTCTTTGCCATGGCGCGGCCTGACGGGCGGCAGGTTTGGGTGAACTTCGCCCACCCGCTGAACGACACAATTCAGGTGATCGATTCCGTGACCAAAGAGATCGTCCACGAATTCAAACCCGGCCCGGCGGTGCTGCATATGGAGTTCACACCGCGCGGGCACGAAGTCTGGCTTAGCGTGCGCGATGCGGGCAAGGTCATGGTCTATGACACGCAAACGTTTGAAAAACTGCGGGAAATCGAGGCCGACAGTCCATCCGGCATCTTCTTCACCGCCCGCGCGCACAGAACGGGGCTGTAAGCGATGCAACATATCACCGATCCGATTGATTGCCGCCTGCTGGACGATTTCCAGCGCGATTTTCCCATCACCGAACGCCCGTTTCAGGTTCTGGCCGACGCTCTGGGGCTCGACGAGGCCGAAGTGCTCGACCGTCTGGCGCGGATGCGCAAGACCGGGCGCATCACGCGGGTTGGCGCAACCATTGCGCCGGGCGCGGTTTCGGCCAGCACCCTGGCCGCCGTGGCCGCGCCCGAGGAACGTCTGGAAGACATCGCCGCCCTGATCGACGCGGAACCCGGCGTGAACCACAATTACCAGCGCGAGGATGACTGGAACCTGTGGTTCGTGGCCACCGGCCCGGACCGAGCGCATGTCAACGACACGCTGGCCCGGATCAGCAACCAAACCGGATTGCGGGTTCTGGACCTGCGTCTGGTGCGGCCATTCAACGTCGATCTTGGGTTCCGCATGTCCGGCAAAACCCGCAATGTTCCCGGCCCGCGAAAAGTGGATCGCGCGGCCATGCGCGACGGGGACCGCCCCTTGTTGCAGGCGCTTAGCTCTGGCCTGTCGCTGGTCGCTGAACCTTACGCCGCGCTGGCCCGGACCCTGAACCGCGATATGGGCGAGGTGATGGCCCGGATTGAGGCCCTGCACGGCGCCGGAATTATCTCGCGCCTTGGGGTCATCGTGCGGCATCGGGCGCTGGGATGGTCCGCCAATGCGATGGTGGTTTGGGATATGCCGGCCGAGCAGGTCAGCACCGCAGGCCCGGCGCTGGCAGCGCATCCCGGTGTCACGCTGTGTTATGAGCGTAACCCGGTCGAGGATGTCTGGCCCTATCGCCTCTATTCCATGATCCACGCGCGCTCGCGCCCAGAAGCAATGGAGGTCTTGGCAGGGGCCGCCGCCCTGCCGGAACTATTTGGTGCGCAACGCAAAGTGCTGTTCTCGACCCGCTGCTTCAAACAGACCGGCGCATTGATCCAACCGAAAGAGGCCGCCGCATGACGCTGGACGAAACAGACCGCGCGATCCTGAACCGGATGCAGGACGACCTGCCGTTGACCTCGCACCCCTATGCCGCCGTCGCCGACGAGTTGGGGATTGCAGAAAGCGATCTTCTGGCCCGCCTGTCGCGGATGAAAGAAGACCGCATCATCACCCGCTTTGGCCCCTTCTTCGACGCGGCTGCCATGGGTGGCGCGTTCTGCCTGTGCGCCATGGCCGTCCCGCCCAAGGATTTCGAAACCGTCCTGACCAAAGTCAATGCGCATCCTGAGGTGGCGCATAATTATGAACGCACGCACCGGCTGAACATGTGGTTCGTGCTGGCCACCGAAACGCCCGAGGGGATCGGAGCCGTCGCCGATGCGATTGAACGGGAAACGGGGATCGAAGTGCTCCGCTTCCCCAAATTGCAGGAATTCTTCATCGGCTTCCGGGTGGCGGCATGATTGACGCATCAGACAGAGAGATTATCGAGGCGCTGCAAGGCGGTCTGCCTCTTGTGTCCGCGCCATATGCGCAGGTCGCGGCAGATCTTGGCATCGACGAGAACGCCTTGTTGGCCCGCCTTGCCGACATGAAATCGCGCGGCGTAATCCGCCGTATCGCTGCCGCTCCGAACCACTACAAGCTGGGGATGACATCGAACGGCATGACTGTTTGGGATGTTGACGACGGCTGCATCGCTGAACTGGGCGCTCATATCGGCGCGTTGCCCTTTGTCACCCATTGCTACGAACGCCCGCGCGCCCTGCCGGGCTGGCCTTATAACCTGTTTGCCATGGTCCACGGCGTCGACCGGGACGAGGTCGAGGAAAAGCGCGCGCAGATCGCCGCGATTCTGGGTGATGCCTGCCGGGCCAAAGACATACTCTATTCCACGCGCATCCTGAAAAAAACCGGACTGCGCCTGAAAAAGAAAGGCTGAGACATGTTCCGCCTGACCGAATACATGCACCAGCTGGTCAAACCGACCCCGGTGCGCAAACGCCGCCCCGGACCGGTGAAACCGGTGGTGATCTGGAACCTGACGCGGCGCTGTAATCTGAAATGCCGCCATTGCTACACCGTCTCGGCGGATGTGGCCTTTCCGGGCGAGCTGAGCCATGAGCAAGCCATGGTCACGCTTGAGGATCTGGGTCAGTTTCGCGTTCCGGCCCTGATCCTGTCGGGTGGAGAACCGCTGGACCGGTTCGATTTCTTTGACATCGCCAGACGCGCGCGCGAGTTGGTACCGATGCTGGCGCTGTCAACCAACGGCACACGGATTTACGACGAAACCGCAGATATGATCGCCGATGTGGGCTTCAGCTATGTCGGTATTTCGCTGGACGGGATCGGGGCCACGAATGACTGGTTTCGCGGGGTCGAAGGTGCCTTTGCCGACGCCCTGCGCGGCGTGCGCGAATGCAAGAAACGCGGCATCAAGGTGGGGCTGCGGTTCTGTCTGACCGAGGGCACGCAGCATCACCTTCCCGATCTGCTGCAGCTGTGCGATGACGAAGGTGTGGACAAGTTCTATCTGTCCCATCTGGTCTATGCCGGGCGCGGTGACAAGAACCGGGGCGAGGATGCGGAACATCTGCGCACCCGCAAAGGGCTGGACCTGTTGCTGGAGCGTGCTTGGGAGGCGGCCTCGGGCGGGCGTCCGCTGGACATCGTGACCGGCAATAACGACGCCGATGCTGGGTATTTCCTGAACTGGGTTCGGGCGCATTTCGATGACGCCAAGGCCGCCCATGTGCGCGAACATCTGGCCGCCTGGGGTGGGAATTCCAGCGGGTTGGGTGTGGCCAATATCGACAATCTGGGGCGGGTGCATCCCGATACCTACTGGTCCGATTACACGGTCGGCAATGTGAAGACCCAGCCATTTTCCGAACTTTGGACCAGCGACGATCCGATGCTGGCGATGCTGCGCACCCGCCCGCGCCCGCTGAAAGGGCGGTGTGGGGCGTGTCAGTTGAAGGATGTCTGCGGCGGCAACACCCGTATCCGCGCCCTGCAACTGACCGGCGATCCCTGGGCCGAAGATCCGGCCTGCTATCTGTCAAATCAAGAAATCGGTGTGGATGATGCAGGTGAACGTCTGCAGGTCACACCGTTCCGGGGGAAACGTCATGATCCGGCACATCAGTTCTTTTGATACCGTTTTCTCTGCTCGCCCGGCCCCTGCGCGGGTGGTGCGTGCAGGAGCCTCCGGCGGGAGTATTTTTGAAAAGATGAAGATCGGGGTTTTGTGTTCGATCCTGAGCGTGGGCGCGGCCTGGGCTGATGCGCCTGCGGATTATGCGGAACATTGTGCCTCGTGCCATGGGGAAAACAGGCTGGGCGGGGTTGGGCCTGCGCTGATCCCTGAAACGTTGAAGCGGATGCGGGGCCCACGGGTAGCGGCGGTGATCGCCGAAGGGCGCGCGGCCACGCAGATGCCGGGGTTCTCGCATGAGTTGGACGCCTTGCAGATTGAGGAACTGGCGGGCTGGTTGAAATCTCCGCTGGAGACCGACCCGGAATGGGGCGAGGCCGACATCATGGCCAGCCGGTCTCTGGACGAGGATTATGCGCCGGTGGATGCGCCCGTCTGGGACAGCGACCCGATGAACATCACTCTGGCGGTCGAGACCGGGGATCATCACGTCAGCGTATTGGACGGCGATACGTTCGAGGTTTTGGACCGGTTCGAGACCCCGTTTGCCGTGCATGGCGGGCCGAAATTCAGCCCCGATGGGCGTTTTGTGTTCATCATGTCCCGCGATGGCTGGGTGCAGAAATACGACATCTGGGCGCTGCATCAGGTGGGCCGCGTGCGTGCGGGCCTGAACAGCCGCAACATCGCCATGTCGGGGGATGGCAAATGGGTGGCGGTGGCGAATTACCTGCCAAACAGCCTGACCCTGCTGTCGACCGAAGACCTCTCGGTCGCCAAGGTCATCGAGGTCAAAAGCAAGAAGGGCCAGCCCAGCCGCGTCTCGGCCGTGTATCAGGCACCTCCGCGCGAAAGCTTTGTGCTGGCCCTGAAGGACGTGCCCGAGATTTGGGAGGTCTTTTACGGGGCCAATCCGCCGCAATTCGGTTTGGGTCATGACTTTCGCATCGAAGGTCAGTTCAAGAACCCCGACCCCTTCCCGGTGCGCAAGATCACCACGCTCGACTATCTGGACGATTTCTTTTTCGACCAGAGCTATGAATACGTGATGGGCGCATCCCGCGACGGCAAGGGCGGGCAGGTGATTGATCTGGTTATCGGGCACAAGGTGGCAGATTTGGACCTGCCGGGGATGCCGCATCTGGGCTCGGGCATCACGTGGAAACATGGTGATACGACCGTGATGGCAACACCGCATCTGACCGATGGCACCGTGTCGGTGATCGATATGGAAAGCTGGGAAACTGTTAAACGGATCAAGACCGAAGGGCCGGGTTTCTTCATGCGTAGCCATGAGAATTCGCCTTATGTCTGGGCCGATGTGTTCTTTGGCCCCAACAAGGACGCGATGCATGTGATCGACAAGCAAAGCCTTGAGATCGTAAGGACTCTGCGCCCCGCCCCCGGCAAGACCGTGGCCCATGTGGAGTTCACCAAAGATGGCAGTCATGCGCTGGTGTCGATCTGGGAAGATGACGGCGCGGTGATCGTTTATGACGCGCAGACGCTGGAAGAGGTTCGCCGCCTGCCGATGCGCAAACCGTCTGGGAAATACAATGTCTGGAACAAAATCACCTTCTCGGAAGGCACCAGCCACTGAAGGGCGATGGCCGGTCTGGAAACTGGCCATTCTGCTTTACCCGGCCACGTTGCTGACCGTGGCCATCAACCTGTTTCTGTTGGGCCTGATCCTGCACAGCGCGGGCTTCAGCGCAATCGAACCGGTACCGGCGATCCTGTGGTCGATTCCGCTTGGTATTCCGGCAAGTTGGCTGGCCGGGCGCTGGGTGCGCGGGTTGATGGATGAGGCGGATGGGTAGGTCAGAATTTTTCAGACACCTGACCTAAGTCAAGTGTCGGCCTGAGAGAATCTCATAGGTTTTGGGAACGAACGCCGAGTTGGATTCTCAATGCTCATCTGCCGCCCCCCGCATACCTTTCTTGATCGCGTGTCCCGTGCGGCGTGCGGTGTGGTGGGCATTTTCCTGTTGCTTTTGCAAATGCTTGGCCCGGCGCTGGCGAGCGCCGGGGACAGCACATGGATCGAAATCTGCTCGGAGGGCGGCGCGGTTTGGGTTGAGGTGGATCTTGAAGAAACCGATGACCCGACCGCGCCCTGCCCGAAATGCGCTGACTGCGCCCTGTGCGCCGTCACCTCGGGGGCTCCTGTGCCCGAACTGCCTGCCGTGACACGGTTCGGGATTGTTCAAACCGCGCGCTGCGAAAACCCCGATCAGGTCTTTGTATACGATGTGAAACGATTGTGGCCCGAAACCCGCGGCCCCCCGTTGGCGCCCCAAGACACAACTGAACGCGCCCTGCGCGCGCCCATGGCGTTCACCCAAGTTACCGGAGGTGCGCCGTGGTCGTAAGTCGCGCAATCCATGCCCTGCTGGCCTTTTCCCTGTCCTGCCTGATGGCGATCAGCGCCCATGCCGACAGCCTTGCCAGTTTCCTGCCCGATGTCACGCCTGCCGATCTGGTTCCCGGTGCCGATGCCTTTGGCCCGGTCCGCGATGACGTGCCCGTTGCCCCGGTTCTGAAGGGCGGTGAGACCGTTGCCTGGGCTTTCCTGACATCCGATTTCGTGGGCACAACCGGCTATTCCGGCAAGCCCATCCACGTGGTCGCCGCCATCGACACTGACGCGGTTCTGACCGGTGTGAAACTTGTCAAACACTCGGAACCCATCGTTCTGATCGGCATCCCAAATTCGCGCATGGTTGAGCTGACCGAAGGCTATGCCGGTCTGGACCTCAAGGTTGAGGCCGAGACCGGGGGTGAGGGGCATGACCTCGACATCATCTCGGGCGCGACCGTCACGATCATGGTGATCGACGACAGCCTTGTGCGCGGCGGGATCAAAGTGGCCCGTGCGTTGGGTCTGGGTGGATTGTCCCCCGTGCTGGCCGATGGGCCGAAGCGCGAAGTCGATATGGCGCAGGATGCGGTTTACGACTGGACCACGCTGTCCGGCGACGGCTCGGTTCGGCGGCTGACGCTGGATATCGGGCAAGTCAACGCGGCGTTTGAGGCCACGGGCGATCAGCGCGCCATCAAACGCCCCGAACCGGGCGAACCGGATGACACTTTCATCGACATGCACATGGCGTTGGTCTCGGTCCCGTCCATCGGCAAATCGCTGCTGGGTGAGGCCGAATACCAGAACCTTGTGAACTGGCTGGACGAAGGCGAACAGGCCATTCTGGTGCTGGGGCGCGGAGCGTACAGTTTCAAAGGCTCGGGCTATGTTCGGGGCGGGATTTTCGACCGGATTCAACTGATCCAGGGCGACAGTTCGGTGCGGTTCTTCGACCGCCAGCAGCGCCGGTTGGGTGAAGTGGCCGCGCCAGATGCACCCAGCTTTACTGAACTCGACATCTTCAAAATCCCTGCGGATGCCGAATTTGACCCGGCTGAACCCTTCCGCCTGCAACTGCTGGTCCAGCGCGCCGTAGGCGCGGTTGAAAAGACCTTTCTGACCTTCGATCTGGGCTACAAACTGCCGGAACAGTATCTGCTGCCGGTCGCCACCCCTGTCGTGGTCGATGACGCCACCGGCGAGGCTGCCGCCAAAGCCGCCCTGTGGCAGCGTATCTGGAAGGACCGCACGGTCGAAATCGCGGTTCTGGGCGTCATGCTGCTGGTGCTGACGGCCACCTTCTTCTTCCAGTTCCACGCGACCATGAATGCACGGGTCTTCTACTGGTTCCGCATCGGATACCTGACTATGACCCTGTTCTTCATCGGCTGGTACGCCAATGCACAGCTGAGCGTGGTCAACCTGATGGCGCTGGCAGGCAGCCTGCGCACCGGGTTCAGCTGGGATGCCTTCCTGCTGGATCCGCTGGTCTTTATCCAATGGTTCGCCGTCGCCGCCGCGCTGTTGTTCTGGGGCCGGGGTGCTTATTGCGGCTGGCTCTGCCCGTTCGGCGCGTTGCAGGAACTGACCAACAAGAGCGCACGTGCGCTGAAGGTGCCGCAATGGACCCTGCCCTGGGGCCTGAACGAACGCCTGTGGCCTGCGAAATACATGATCTTCCTTGGTCTTTTCGGCCTCAGCTTTGTCTCGATCCCGCTGGCCGAGAAATATGCCGAGATCGAGCCGTTCAAGACCGCGATCATCCTGAAATTCATGCGCGACTGGCCCTTTGTCGTCTTTGCGCTGCTGCTGCTGGGGATCGGGCTGTTCATCGAACGGTTCTACTGCCGCTACCTCTGCCCGCTGGGCGGGGCGCTGGCGATCCCCGCCCGTATCCGCATGTTCGACTGGCTGCGCCGCTATCCCGATTGCGGCAGCCCCTGTCAAACCTGCGCCAATGAATGCCCCGTTCAGGCGATCCACCCCACAGGTGAGATCAATCCGAACGAGTGCGTCACCTGCCTGCATTGTCAGGTGCTCTATCAGTCCGAGGACAAATGTCCCGTCGTTATCCGCCAGCTGAAACGGCGGGCCAAGACAGGGTCGGTCCAGATGAAGACCCCACTCGGACAACCACCGGCGAACCATCCGAACGCCAAACCGCAAACCGTTTCCTAAAAGGAGGGACGATCATGTCGGAACATGACAAGAAACTGAACATCACACGCCGCGGGATGCTGGGCGCAACCGCAACCGGTGCCGTGATTGCCGGGACCGGGCTGGGCTCGACCCTGATGACCGCGCGCGAGGCGAGTGCCGCCGCGAATGCGCATCTTGAGCCGGGTGAGCTGGACGAATATTACGGCTTCTGGTCCTCGGGTCAGACCGGTGAGCTGCGCATTCTGGGTGTGCCCTCGATGCGCGAGCTGATGCGGGTGCCGGTGTTCAACCGCTGCTCGGCCACCGGCTGGGGTCAGACCAATGAATCGCTGAAGGTTCTGACCGAAGGTCTGCTGCCCGAAACCAAGGAGTTTCTGGCCGCAAACGGCAAGGTCACCTATGACAATGGCGACCTGCACCACCCGCATATGTCGTTCACCGATGGCACCTATGACGGCCGCTATCTGTTCATGAACGACAAGGCCAACACCCGCGTAGCCCGTGTGCGCTGTGACGTGATGAAATGCGACAAGATCATCGAGATCCCGAACGCGCATGACATCCACGGCCTGCGTCCGCAGAAATTCCCGCGCACTGGTTATGTCTTCGCCAATGGCGAACACGAAGCACCGCTGGTGAATGACGGTCAGATCCTCGACGATCCGTCGCAATATGTGAACATCTTTACCGCCATTGACGGTGACACGATGGAAGTCGCATGGCAGGTGATGGTGTCGGGCAACCTCGACAACACCGACTGCGACTATCAGGGCAAATATGCGTTCTCGACCTCGTATAACTCGGAAATGGGTATGAACCTGGCCGAGATGACCGAGAATGAGCTGGACCATGTGGTCGTGTTCAACCTCAAAGGCATCGAAGAGGCGATTGCTGCGGGCAACTATCAGGAGCTGAACGGTGTCAAGGTCGTGGACGGGCGCAAGGAGGCAGGTGGCAACCTGACCCGCTATATCCCGATCCCCAACTCGCCGCACGGTGTGAACGCAGCACCCGACAAAAAACACATCATGATCAATGGTAAGCTGTCGCCGACGGTATCCGTGATCGATGTGGAAAAAGTCGACGCGCTGTTTGCCGACAACGCCGATCCGCGCTCGGCCATCGTGGCCGAACCGCAGCTGGGTCTTGGCCCGCTTCACACCGCGTTTGACGGCAAGGGCAATGCCTATACCACCCTGTTCCTGGACAGCCAGGTGGTGAAATGGGACATCGCCAAAGCGATTGAAGCCTTTGGTGGTGCCGACGTTGATCCGATCCTCGACAAGGTGGACGTGCAGTATCAGCCGGGCCACAACTCGACCTCGATGGGTGAGACTGCGGAAGCCGACGGCAAGTGGCTGATTTCGATGAACAAGTTCTCGAAAGACCGCTTCCTGAACGTGGGTCCGCTGAAGCCCGAAAACGAGCAGTTGATCGACATCTCGGGCGACAAGATGAAGGTGGTCCATGACGGCCCGACCTTCGCCGAGCCGCACGATTCGATCCTTGTGCACCGGTCCAAGGTTAACCCGGTCAATGTCTGGGATCGCAACGACCCGATGTGGGAAGAGGCACGCCAGCAGGCCGCCGCCGATGGTGTCGATCTGGATGAAGGCGCCGAGGAGCCGATCCGGGATGGCAACAAGGTGCGGGTCTACATGACCTCGACCGCGCCGGTGTTCAGCCTTGAGAAGTTCACCGTCAAGCAGGGCGATGAAGTGACGGTCTATGTCACCAACCTGGATGATGTGGACGATGTGACCCACGGCTTCTGCCTGTCGAACTTCGGCATCGCGATGGAGGTTGCGCCGCAGGCCACCGCCTCGGTCACGTTCATTGCCGACCGCCCGGGCGTGCACTGGTTCTATTGCCAGTGGTTCTGCCACGCGCTGCACATGGAAATGCGCGGCCGGATGTTCGTTGAGCCGCGGAGCGCGTAATCATGCGTTGGTCCCTGCTCATACCGCTCCTGCTCGGCTCGCCCCTTTGGGCGGCGGACTGGGATGTGCCCAACCGGGCGGGGGCCATCAACGAAATACTGGCGCAGGCGGCGGATGGGGACACCCTCCGCCTGAGCCCCGGTGTATACACCGAGACGCTTGTTCTGGACCGGCCCGTCACAATCGACGGGCAGGGCTTGGCCACCATTGACGGACAGGATGAGGGCAGCGTCATCACCGTGACCGGACCGGGCGTGACCCTGCGGGGGCTGACGGTGATCGGCTCTGGCTCGGACCATGACGGGATCGACAGCGGCATCCAGCTGACCAAAACGGCCCACGCGCCGGTGGTCGAGGACAATGTGCTGCTGGGCAATCTTTATGGCATCGACATCCATGGGGCCAAGGACAGCATCGTGCGCCGCAACCGGATCGAGGGGCGGCAGGACCGCCACATGAACGCGCGCGGCAATGGGGTCTATGTCTGGAACGCACCGGGTGCCGTTGTCGCCGACAATGACATTCAGTTTGGCCGCGATGGGATTTTCGTGAATTCTTCGAAGATGAACTTGTTCACCGGCAACCTGTTCCGCGATCTGCGCTTTGCCGTGCATTATATGTATGCCGACAATTCCGAGGTCAGCAACAATGTCTCGATCGGCAACGATCTGGGCTATGCGGTGATGTTCACATCGAACGTCAAAGTCACCGACAACGTCTCGATTGACGACCGCGAACATGGCGTGATGCTGAACTATGCCAACAAGAGCGTCATCACCGGCAATGTTGTGAAAGGTGCGAAAGAGAAGTGCACCTTCCTGTATAATTCGAACAAGAACGATTTCACCGATAACTGGTTCCAGGGCTGCGGCATCGGCATCCACTTTACCGCCGGCAGTGAACGCAACCGGATCGTCGGCAATGCCTTTGTCGGGAACCGGACGCAGGTGAAATATGTCTCGACCAAATGGGTCGAGTGGTCAGAAGACGGGCGTGGAAACTATTGGTCCGATTTCGCCGCCTATGATGTGGATGGCAACGGCGTGGCCGATGCCCCGTATCGCCCCAACGATTCAATGGACCATGTGCTGTGGACCCAACCCGCAGCCAAATTGCTGCTCGGCTCGCCCGCCGTGCAGCTGGTGCGCTGGTCGCAATCAGCCTTCCCGGCGCTGCTGCCGGGCGGTGTGATGGACAGCAACCCTTTGATGCAAGCCCCTGAACCCCCAGCTATGAAAAAGGTGCCTCATGACGGATAAGGCCCTGACGATTGACCAAGTCTGCAAGGACCGTGGCAAGACCCGCGTTCTTGACGACATCACCCTGTCTCTTGCCGCCGGTCAGCGCGTTGCGCTGCTGGGCCATAACGGCGCGGGCAAGTCGACCCTGATCAAATCCATCCTCGGCCTGACGCCGATCCATGGCGGAGCAATTCGGATCGGGGACGCCACCCCTGGCAGTGCTCAGGCGCGGCGCGAGACGGCCTATCTGCCCGAGGCAGTGTCATTCCACCCGGCGCTGACGGGACGCGAGCAACTGACACTGTTCGCGCAGCTTTCAGGCGCGAAGGCGGATGTACCCGGCCTGTTGGAGCGGGTTGGCCTCAGCGATGCACTGGATCGCCGGATCGGCACCTATTCCAAAGGAATGCGCCAACGTCTGGGTCTGGCGCAGGTTCTGCTGGGCCAGCCGAAAGTGGCGCTGCTGGATGAGCCGACCTCCGGCCTTGATCCGATTTCGCGACAGGACCTCTATGCCATTATCGACGAGTTGGCCGCACAGGGCACCGCCGTCCTGATCGCGTCCCACGCACTGACCGAGGTCGAGGCCCGAACCGACCGCATAGCGATCATGCGCAAGGGCCGGATGGTGGCCGACGACACACTGAACAACCTGTCGGCGCTGGCCGGTCTGCCGATCCGCCTGAAGGTGCGCGCCAGCGCGAACCCAGACGCCTTGGCCGCCGAACTGGGCGGCAACCGGATAAATGGCGCGTCGGTCGAACTGCTCTGCACCCCCGACGACAAGATGAAAGCCCTGCGCCGGATCGCCGGTCTGGGTGATGCGGTGGCGGATGTCGAGATGACTCCGCCCAAGCTGGAAGACCTCTATCGCCATTACGCACAGGAGGATTTGCAATGACCCGCTTCCTCGCCATCACCCGCACCGAGATGCTGATCCTGCGCCGCAACCGCTGGCTGCTGGTCGCCACGCTGATCATGGTGCTGTTTGCACTGGCCTTGACCTTCGCGGGCAGCGCCCCAACCGGCACGCTGGGCGTCGACATGCTGACAGTCTCGGTCGCATCGATGACCACACTGTCGGTGTATCTGGCCCCCTTGCTGGCGCTGATGATTTCCTTCGACGCCATCGCCGGAGACGTGGACCGGGGCAGCCTGTCGCTGCTGCTGTCCTACCCGGCGGGCCGCGGAGAAATCCTGTTGGGCAAATTCTCCGCCCATCTGGCGGCGCTGGCCTTTGCCATGACCATCGGTTTCGGCACCGCAGGCGCGGTGGCAGCCTTCTTTGGCGGTGCGGGGCCGGAAAGCCTGATGGCGCTGGTGCGCCTGATCCTTACTTCCATCCTTCTGGGCGCTGTCTTTCTGGCGCTGGGATACCTGCTGTCCGCCCTGGCGAAGGGGGCCACGGCGGCGGCGGGTCTGTCGGCCGGGCTTTGGCTGGTCTTTGTCGTCCTCTATGATCTGGGCCTGTTGGGGGCCGTCGTCATGGACAAGGGCGGCAGCTTCACCCAATCCGTCTTTCCCTGGGTGATGGTAGCCAACCCGGCCGACGCTTTCCGACTGTGGAACATCGCCGCGACCGAGGGCGTCGCCATGGCATCTGGCATGACCGGGGCCGCGCAGGCCTTGCCCGTCTGGGCCGCACCCGCATCCTTGCTGATCTGGCCGGTGATCGCCTTCGCCCTCGCCCGCCTTGCCTTCCGGAGGGTTGAGCCATGAAACGCCTTGCCCTGATCGCCCTGATCG
This sequence comes from Ruegeria sp. AP12, assembly GCF_056540025.1. Taxonomy (NCBI): domain Bacteria; kingdom Pseudomonadati; phylum Pseudomonadota; class Alphaproteobacteria; order Rhodobacterales; family Roseobacteraceae; genus Ruegeria; species Ruegeria sp. AP12. Next base: position 236,059 of record NZ_JBQFVZ010000004.1, on the reverse strand, counting down.
CCCTGACCGCCTGCAAGGAAGAGGTGGCCGAGGCCTCCGACCCGGTCGATCTGACCCCGGACGCGCTGAGCTTTTTCTGCCAGATGAACATCGCCGAACATGGCGGCCCCAAGGGGCAGATCCATCTGGAAGGCTACCCCACACCGCTGTTCTTTGCCCAGGTACGCGACATGGTGGCCTATCTCAAAAGCCCGGAACGGGACGCCAGAATCACCGCCGTCTATGTCAGCGACATGAGCGTCGCCCCCAGCTGGCGGCAACCCGGAATTTCCAACTGGATCGACGCCGAGGGTGCCAGCTTTGTGGTCGGGGCCAACGTCGCTGGCGGCATGGGCGCGCGCGAAGTGGTGCCCTTTGGCGATCCCGCCGCTGCCCAGGGCTTTATTGCAGAATATGGCGGCACTGCGCTCCCGCTGTCCGACATTCCTGACACCGAAGTTCTGGGGCCTGTCGATCTGGACCTCGCGCTGGAGACACCCGCATGACTACCCTGACCCGTCGCCGCTTTCTGACCATCTCAGCCGCTTGCGCCGCGTTTCCGGCAAAGGCTGCGACCGATCGTTTCGCCGAATGGCGCGGCATCGCAATGGGGGCGCAGGCCAGTATGCGCCTGAACGGGCTGGACAAGGCCGACGCCGCCCCCATCTTCGCCGCTGTCACCGCCGAAGTCGCCCGGCTTGAAAATATCTTCAGCCTGTACCGCCCCGAGGCGGAACTGAGCCGTCTGAACAAGGACGGGCGCCTGTCGGCCCCATCGCCCGAGATGCTGCAATTGCTCGGCTTGTGTACGGCCCTGCACACTGCGTCCGACGGCGCATTTGACCCCACCGTTCAACCGCTGTGGGTGGCCTTGGCCAACAACGCAGACGCATCCACGCGCGAGGCTGCTTGGCGCGCGATTGGCTGGCACAAGGTCTCGGTCAATGCGACAGAGATACACTTGCCTTCCCCCGGTCTTTCCGCGCTGACATTAAACGGCGTGGCGCAAGGAGAGGTTACGGATCGCGTGGCCAACCTTCTGAAATCATTCGGTCTACGGGATGTTCTGGTCAACATGGGCGAAATCCGCGCCGAGGGGCAACGCGGCGATGGCCGCCCATGGCAAGTTGGGCTGGCGGGCCCGGAAGGGAGTGTGCACCGCCAAATCGGTCTGCAGGACCGCGCCGTCGCAACCTCGGCCCCTTCGACAATGGCGCTGTCCGGGGGGCACGGGCATATCCTGAACCCAACGGGCGAAGGTTTGGTTCACCGCGCCATTTCGGTGTCCGCGCCCAGTGCGGCGATGGCCGACGGATTATCGACGGCATTGTGCGCGCTTCCCGAAAACATGATCGACGCGGTTCTGTCACAGTTTCCGGGCGCAAGGCTAGAGATGCAGATTTGATTTGATGGGCTTAACACATCCCTAACAGAACAGCACCGTCGCCCACCCAGTCGCTTTTGCCTTGTGGTTGAAAGCCGCAACGCAATCAGCGCTTTCGCGCGACAATGTAGCGGCTTGGCAACGTTCCGAATTGATCTGCGGTCTCGATTACCTCAAACCCCGCGGCGGCCATCTTTTGTTCAAGGGTCGCCGCTGGCAAGAACTCTACAAACGGCGCTTTTCCGACGGCCTGCATCAACGGGATCGCGACGCGTCGGATCATCGCGTATTTGAACCCGCCACCACTTGGCGCGCAGACCGTTTTGGAAACGAAAAGACCACCGGGTTTTATCAGTGACGAAATATGCTCCAGCGCCGTGTCCAGATCCGGCAGCAGGTGAAGCAGGTTGTGCGCCAGGACCGCGTCATATGTCGCATGGTCCGAGGGATGATCAAGAACCTCGGCCACTTGGAATGTGACGTTCTGCAAGCGTTCGCGTTCAAGCTTTTCCCCGGCGATCTCGATCATTCCCGGTGCCACATCCGTGGCGGTTATGTGGGCGACATGAGGGGCGAGCAACAGCGCCGTCGACCCGGTGCCGCAGCCGATCTCAAGCACGGTGTCATCGGGTTTCAGGTAGGATTTCGTGCGTTCCAGCGTCTTAAGATACCCGTCCATGTTCCGAATTGGATCGGATGCGTATTTGCGGGATATCCTGCTCCAGAATGCGGCATCTGTGGTTCGTGCGGCCATAATGCGTCTCTTTCGTAAAAGGGTGTTTTGCGCCTGCTAAACTTAAACACAGATATATGGAATTGCCTCGAATTGCAGAAGTGTTATGCATTATTGCATGAACTGGACGGCGATCAATTTCGATTGGAACCAGGTGCGCTCATTTCTGGCGACGGCTGAAATGGGGTCTTTCTCGGCGGCGGCGCGCGTGCTTGAACAAACCCAACCCACCGTGGGCCGTCAGGTTGCAGCGCTTGAGCAATCCCTTGGCGTCACCCTGTTCGAACGGGTCGGCAAAACGCTGAACCTGACCAGCGCCGGTGAAGAATTGCTGGTGCATGTGCGAGAGATGGCCGATGTCGCAAACCGGATTTCGATAACGGCAACTAGCCAGTCCAAAACCATTGAAGGTCAGGTCAGGATTACCGCGTCGGACGTCATGTCCGCCTACCAGCTTCCGCCTATCCTCAAACAGATACGCAAACTTGCGCCGCGGCTGCAGATCGATGTGGTCGCCGCAAATGACCTGCGAGACATACAGCGACGCGAGGCCGACATTGCGATCCGACATGTACGCCCAATGCAGCCGGACCTGATCGCGAAACTGGTGGCCGAGGCGACAGCGCATTTCTATGCAGCGCCTTCCTACCTGGATCAGGTGGGTCGGCCCAAAACCGAAGCAGAACTTGCCAAGCTGGACTTCGTCGGGTTCGGCGAAGTGCGCACAATGATCGGCTTCCTCAATCCGGCCGGGGTTCCGGTTACCGAAAAGAACTTTCAGATGGGGTCAAAAACCGGTGTTGTGTCCTGGGAACTGGTGCGTCAGGGGCTGGGCGTGAGTGTCATGTCAGACGACGTCGCCGCCATGACGCCCGGAGTTGAACGCGTACTTCCTGATCGGGACCCCTTCACTTTTCCAATCTGGCTGGCCACGCATTCCGAATTGCACACCGCACGACGCATCCGGTTTGTCTTTGACCTGCTTGCCGAGCAACTCGGCGGCAAGGCAGGTAGGAAGGTGTGATTGAAACTATTGACGGTTCTGAGAAACGCGTACTACATCTCTCAAGGACGACGCCATTTCTAGGCCGTCTTTAGCCAACTTGTTACGTCAAAATGCACAAGGCTTTGCAGGGTCAGAATGTCTTCGCGATAAAAATCCACAAGCCTGTTGTGCAGCCCGGGTGTAAGACGCGGTGGCGCGGGCCAGCCGGACTTTTTGACTTTGTGCGCACTGGTGTGAATCGGATCCGACAGCGTGTCGAGCGAGATGTCACACGGGATCTTCAGCTTGGAAAAAAGATGCCTGATCGCGGCAGCCGGGTTATCTTTCAGATCATCATAGCGGCAAACTATTATGTCAGGAAACACCGTTTTCCAATGACTTAGGATACGTCCGTACAAACCAATTGACAGCATAATGTGGTCATCTGTCATCAGATCGATTTCGGGTGTGTAGTCCAGCCGACCCTTGTGAATGTGATGCGTGAAGGCCGACCGGTAGCGATCAATTGGATTGCGTAGAATAACCACTGGACGCACATCCGGGACTGCACCTTTTATCTGACTGGCAATATCCACAAAGACATTGGGTGCCTGAAAATAATGTGGCGTGCTTTCAAGATAATATGCGGCACCGGGCTTTTCGCGGACGGGAAAATGCGCGCGGTATTCATCAAGCCGCGAAGCGCAGTCGGCCCGCCCCCAGAAATTCACCTCTTTCTTGGCGGACCCGAATATATGCCGTGACGAAGACAGCACTTCATGCATCCAGGTCGAGCCTGACTTTTGAACACCGACTAAAAGAAGGTTTGGCAACCGCGTTGATGAACTTTTCAAAAGAACCCCACTTTTTGCTGAAGGCGATGGCAGGACGGTTTCACAACTGTTCTACGTCTGCGTTATCTGTAGGCCCAGAGGCAAAAGCAACCAAAGCAACAGGATCAAATCACGTTGTGATACGGCCAGCGCCGCAACATCATCCACCGCTTGATTTGGTTTACCTTTGATGATTAAGGTCAGCCGGTATTTTCGAGGCCGATGTGCTCAGATCAGTACCGACCAAAATTCGGAAGCAGTCCCGGACGGCAAAATAACCAAGCATGGCACCCTATTTCCTCAATTCAGGTATCAAGGTAACCCTGTCGGGCCGACGCATCCACCCCAACGAAGCTCAGAATCTCAAGCGAGTTTACTCAGAATGACCGACGCACCGCTTCCTTCACATATTGTACTGGTTCTAGGTATGCATCGCAGCGGCAGTTCCTCTGTGACCAGGGTGCTCAACCTCTTGGGGTATGCATTGCCGAAAACGCTGATCAAAGGAAATGCATCGAACAGACGCGGACATTGGGAAAGCCAACCCGTCGCCAGATTGAACGACCGTTATCTGAACGGTGCTGACCTGACATGGGCGGACTGGAGCCCTGGCAAGCTGAAAACGGTCAGCGCGGAAGACCGTCAGAATTTCGAGCAGGATATCAGGGCACTGCTCGCCGATGAGTTTCCTGCGGGTCAACCTGTCGTTCTGAAAGAACCCAGGATTTGCAGGCTGGTGCCTCATTACCGCGCAGCGTTGGAAAATCAGGTTCCGATGACCGCCGTGATAACGGTTCGCAACCCGCTGGAGGTCATCGCGTCTTTGGTCAAGCGCAACGCGCTTTCGGAAACCAATGCTTGTCTGCTTTGGCTGAGATATATGTTGGATGCGGTGTCTGACACGGATGGGATGCAGCGCGCCTTTATTGCATATGAAGACTGTATCTCGGACCCGGTCACAACCCTGACGATGGCGGCAGAACATTCGCAACTTTCCTATCCAAACGATCTGCAGACAGTTGTCCCGGAAATTGATGAATTTCTAAGCACCTCCCTGCGCAACCACACCCGCACGCCCGAAGATGTCATTCACAACGATCTGACCCACGGATGGACCAGCGATGTCTACGAGGCACTGCGGTTGCTGAAACACGACCCGAATGCACCCACAGCGCTGGCGACAATTGCCCGTGTCCGGCAAGAGCTTGATGAAGCATCACCGATGCTGAACTTCATCGTTGGCAATTACGACCGGGAATGCAGCGAGTTGAACCGTCGCGTCGCGTCGTTGACCGCCGCGCTGGACCTGAAGACAGAGCAGGTAAATCTACTGCGCGAGCAACTGGAACAACCGCTGACGAAAGTGGTTGCATCTTCGATCAAGGTAAATCGACGATCTCTTCGGGATCGGTTACGCAAGATCAGAAAGTCTCTCAAAAAGCGCGTTGGTAAGGCCTAGCGGCCGCTTCGCACCCGTTGACAAGCCGCCCCAATACGCTTCGGAAGATGCCGGTTACCAATACACCGGCGTCTGGTTCGTCGCGCAGTGCGACTTGGAAAAGAACCATGTTTCGATGGCATATCGCGGCTGCGTGTAACCCGGGTCCGACGATGTTGCGTGAAGGTTGAAGTGGTCAAAAAACAGCGCATCACCTGCGCCAAAATATGGTCTGACCGGTTTGATGTCGGGAAAGGTTTCGGCGACCGTTGCGCCTGAGATCGACCAGTTGAAAATCGCGCCATTCGTACCCGGCTTCAAAACCTTGGTCAGTCGCTTCGGAATCAAATCCATCCCGGGACTTTCGGTGCCTTCGCCGCAATCAGTCAAAGCGACCCAGACATTCAGGCTTTGAATGTTCTTGTTCATGAAGGCGCCATCCTGATGCCATTCAGCCTTATGCTTTAGTGGCGTGGCCCGGCGCAGCACGCATTTCTGGTAGGAAACGCATGGCTCGTCCTGAAAGTAGCGCTGTAAAATTTCCCGCAACCCGACGCGTTCAAAACTGTCGAACAGATTGTGCGAAACGAGCGGAGACAGAAATGTCTCGATCGAACCACTGTCATTCAGGAATACATGCGCCGTTTCTCTGTCTAACCCGGCTTCCTTGGTCAGAGGCATGAAGTAAGATTTCTGGGTCGTGCTACGATCGTCAGGCCCACCGTCCTGTGTGGCTTCTGCAAATGCTTTGGCCGAGTCCATGACCTCATCAATGTCTTTTTGGAACCGCAACGCCCGAGCCGGTTCAAAAAAGTTCCTGACGATTATCGCGCCGTAGTGATGCATCGCGCTGATGACAGCATCGCTTGTCAGCTCATGAATATCGACTTCCGGTATTCCATGCGGGCCCAAATCGAACAGGTTTTCGGGCGCCACGGGCCTGCCTCGCATCCACGAGGTGTTCAGATCGGTGTGCACGCTTTTACCTGCCATCACCCTTGAATCGCGCAGGCGCACCAAGTCGCCGATCTGACCGTCCTTGCGAAAAACCCCGGCTGCCTTCGAAACCTTCGCAACCAGCTCATCGTTCAGAACGGCCCCGTGCAAGGGCGATGGTACCTGTGTCATAAATGCGCGATCCCGTGATTCGTGTGGTTGTGTTGGTAAATTTACTCAATTACCACTCTGGGACGCGAGCAGAATTGAGAAAGTTCGGACGATGTCACCGAATACAAAAACACAGCGTCGGATAGATCAGTTGCTTCGGCACATCAGCGCGCTTGAAGAAGAACGTGATAAGCTGAAAGAGCGTGATCGCATCTATCAGGCGACGTTTGACAGGGTTACCGACAGCCTGAAATCCGAACGGCCGAAAGATGACGCCACGAAAGGTGCCTTTACCGGCCTGTCCATCGTTATCGCCTACTACGATATCCCCAGACAAATCGAACGGACCCTGATTTCGTGTTCACCGGACTATCAGGGCGTTTCTGACGGTGACATCGAGGTCATCATCATCGACAACGGCTCGAACGAACCGTTGCCTGCCGATCTTCAAGCCCGGTTTCCATTTGTCAGCCAGATCATCAGGGTGGATGGCCACCCCTCGCCCGTTTTCGGACTGAACCAGGGTATCGAAGCCGCCCGTCATGAGATGATCGCGCTGATGATCGACGGGGCCCATATGCTGTCGCCGGGTGTCGTCCGCAATTCCGGCGAAATCTACGAGAGATTCCAAAACCCGGTTATCAACGTACCTCAGTACATTCTGGGGGCTGAATCCCAGAACCTCACTCTGGCATCCGATGCATTTGAACGTGAGACCGAAGATCTGAAAGCGCTTGGCTGGCCCGCGGATGGCTATCGTCTGTTTGAATATGCGGTTTATCCGGGCGAGAACTATCGGCGCAGTTTTGTCGACGCCATCGAAACCAATTGCCTGATTACGACACGCAAAGTGTTTCAGGAAAACGGCGGCTTTGATGAGCGATACAGCGAGCCCGGCGCGGGGTTCGCAAATCTCGAGATTTTTTCGCGCCTTATCCATGAGCAGGACAACTGCTACATCATTCTTTCAGGCGAAGGCACGTTCCATCAGGATCACAGCGGCGTTACGACGCAAAAGTCACCGGAAGACCGCAACGCACTTGTCGCCGAATACAAGAACCGCCACGCAGAAGTCACCGGAAGCCAGGCCATCGTCAATGCGCGCAGCCCTATCCTGTACGGCAAAACGCGGCGCATGACGCAGCGTGTACCAACCATCTCAACCGAGTTCGGCAAAGCCAGCAACAAAGTTCTGTCTCAGTTGGCAGACGTCTATATCAGCCGTATCCGCGCGGGCATTACCGAAAAATACGAACCAACCCTGACCGTTGGTCTTGTGCCGGATGAACGAAGGGCGCGGCCCCATCTTGCCCCTTTGGGTCTGCTATCCGAAGCTGCGCGCCGCAACGGCGTTGAAGAAAAGAAGCTGAGTTACCTGAACTGCTTACGACAGGTTCATCGTCATGTACGGCCTGAAAGCTATTTCGAGATTGGCGTGGATACAGGGGCAAGCCTGAGTCTTGCCAACTGCCCCAGTGTAGGTGTCGATCCGGCGTTTACTCTGTCAAATCAGATTAAAGCTCCGGCGCGGCTGTATCGGGAAACAAGCGACGATTTCTTTGCCAACACGGACAGATGCAAGGCACTGTTCCCGCAAGGCATCGATCTTGCCTTCATCGACGGCATGCATCTGGCCGAATATGTGGTGCGCGACTTCATCGAAACCGAGAAATGGATGGGTCGCGACGGCGTTATTCTGATCGACGACGTGCTGCCGGACAAGATCGAGATGCTGGAGCGCGACCGCCGGTTCAACGCCTGGTGCGGCGACGTCTACAAGATCGTCCCGATACTCAGGCGCTACCGGCCGGATTTGTCCGTATCGGTATTTGAAACCTTTGTCGGGCCTTACCGCAAGGGTCTTGCCGTTGTCTCTGGCCTTGATCCCGACAACACCAAACTCAGGCGCCACTACAAGGAAATCGAGGCGGGGGTTCTGGGAAACACTTATGATGTCGCCTCGATCGAGGCACTGGACAAGGTGATGAAACCCGAACCGATTGCGGGTCTGGGCGCGGCAACCGGCCGACGACCTGTCCGAAATCTGGCGGCGTGTCTGGCGGATGGTCCCGTTGCAGATACTGCGACGGGATCTGAGGTTCCCGCCACCCCGCGCCTGTCGGTCGTAGTGATTGCACATGAGATGGCGCGGGAAATTCCACGCACACTGCGTACGCTGTCCGCCAAAATGCAAAAGGACATCTCGACGGATGATTACGAGATAATCATCGTGGACAACGGTTCCACCGACACGAGCGGATTTGCCAGCTGGGTTGAAACAACCCCCAATGCAAGGGTCATTTCCCTGCCAGCTGGCAATGTCTCCCCATGTCACGCCGTGAACATAGGGCTTGCCGCCGCCAAGGCGGATCAGATCGGCGTGTTCATTGACGGCGCGCGCATGGCATCACCCGGTATGCTGTCTCGCGCTTTGGATCAACTGAACACAGACCCAAATGCAATTGTCGGAACCTTCGGTTTTCATCTGGGGCACGAAGTGCAGGCCGATGCGGTTCTGTCTGGATATGACGCCCCTGCCGAGGATGCCCTTTTGGAAAACTCGGGATGGGAAGACGACGGGTATCGCCTGTTCGATGTTTCGGTATTCGCAAAATCGTCAGGCAAGGGTTGGAAGGTTCTTCCGTCCGAAGCAAACGCTGTCTTTATGCACAAGAAACTTTGGATAGAACTGGATGGGTTCGAGGAGCGCTTCCGCTCACCGGGCGGTGGTCTAGCGAACCTTGATCTGTGGAAACGCGCTTGCGAGAAACCGGGCGTGACGATTCATATGTTGCTGGGTGAAGGGACATTCCACCAGATACATGGTGGTGTTTCGAGCAATGCGCCGGTTTCAAAGCGACCTGCTTTCGACGCGGAATACGAAACGATCCGTAAGGCGCCGTACCGCCGCCCGGACGTTCCTGCCAATTTCGTCGGCTCTGAACGTGAAACGGCAAAACCGGTTTTGTGATCAGTTTTGAGTTCAGATCATGAACCAGCGAGACTATTTAGAGCATCGACGCACTGAAACATATGAGGAACCATACTTGCGCTGAAACAAATGCGCGTTCGACGAGACGAGTGCCTTAAGGCTACGTCGGCATTGCCGAATGGCCCTATAGGATCGATGATAGGTAAGAATGACTAAGCTGACTGAACGCAATAAAAAAGACTCGCTCTGGCAGCGCCATTGGGTTCCGCAGATCAAAAAAGCCGAGAACTGTCCGGCGTTCGACCAGAATTGTATGTCGCATCTTGCGGCTTCTGGACTGCCTGCGGCACATGCTATCCCTGAAAAAGACGGGCTTGTCGTTTGCAGTTTGCGTATCGGCAACATTCCGGTTGTGGACCGCTGGCACCTAATAGCCGTTTCGACGGCCGCAAAGCAGAACTGGCCCGAAACGGGTGCCAATCGCCATGCCAATTAGCCGGAGTGCAAAAATAAGAAGGGAACTTGTTCGGCCCGCCCGGCAACTCAGCCGCCTGATCTATCGATCCGCATCCAGCGTGTATTCGCCGTTTATTTACGACCATACCCAGCGGTCAAAGGTTCGAATCTCACCCGGCGCGGTCGCATTGAAGGATCATGTCTGCATTTATGTAATAGCTCCTTTTTTTGGATTGTGGCCATCAAGACTTGCTGCGTTGGACTACATGCTCGAAGCCGGAGTATCCCCTATCACGGTCTCGAACATGCCATTGTCGGAAAAAGACAAGGCATCCGTTTCCGAACGAAGCGCGATTGTAATTGAACGTCCAAACCACGGTTATGACTTCGGCGCGTATCGTGAGGCGAACCTGTACCTGCGGGATCGGCTGGACAGCTTGACGCGCTTGACGCTTCTGAACGACTCGACCTGGTTTCCGGCTCCGGGATCGCAGAACTGGTTCGCGTCCGTTGAACAAAGCCCGACAGATTTTATCGGTGCGACCTCCAATTTTGGAGGATCTACAATTGTCCCGAAATCGCTAACGCCGGAGCCCTGGGATTATGGTTCTTTTGCGTCCGGCTACCATCTTCAGTCCTTCGCCGTGTCCTTTTCACCGAACGTGCTGCGCAATCAAAGTTTTTTTGAGTTCTGGAAAAACTACCCATTGGTCAATGACAAAGACCTGACCGTAAAAAGGGGCGAAAAGGGCCTGACGAAATGGGCGCTTGAACAAGGCCTTTCAATGTCAAGCACCTATCCGGTTGAACAGCTTGACAACCTTCTGGCAAATTTACCCTTTGAACGTCTGCAACAGATTTCCGAGAATGTGATCGTCTTGGGTAATCCCAGATTTGAAACGTTAAAGCGTGAAGTCCTGCAAAGCTGCCCTGACGCCGAAACACTTCGATCGTTTCTTCTTGCGGCCGCGAGATGCTTGGGCGTTTCTTACGCATTGCCTGATTTCAACCTAAGAGAAATGCGGTTTCCGTTTCTGAAGAAAACACCCGTCTGGCATCAGCGGGAAGCGTCCGACATTACAATGAGGATCATCAACAGCTTTGGCGACACCTGGGACGTTGCGGAAGAAGCGCAGTATCTAAGGCGAACTCTGTTAAAATAATCTAGCAAGCTACCAACGGCACCTGCCGCGCTCGGTCGAAATCTGTCAGCCCGCCTTCAGGTTTTCGCGGCAGGAATATCCGAGGCGACAACGTCATTGGCCTTTATCCGTGCGCCGTTCCCGATGGTAATGGGGCCGATGATCTTTGCGCCCGTACCAATGCTCACACCCTTTCCAATCGTAGGGCCGACATAATCGCCGTCACGCAAGCCAATCGTTACAAAGGGTCTGATCGTGGCGCGCGCTCCGATATGAGTAATGCCGTCAATGACCACCTGCCCATGCGGCAAAACGATACCAGGGTCCATAACGACAGGGGCACCAATGTGCACCTGAGCAATCAGGATGGAAAGGCGTCGAAGGACGGTCGGTAAGATCGGAACCCCATGTGCGCGCAGTCGCGCGGCAGCCCGAATCAAAACAAGCGCGAGATACCCGTCAGCCTCCCAAATCATTCTTAGAACAACATGGGCGGCTGACCACTTTCTGCAAAGTTCGGCACTGTGCAAAGAGGCAGCGACAGCCTGTGCGTCTGCCAGAATTGCGGGGAAGAATTTGGGGTTCGCCCGACCGCGTTCTCTTAGGAATTCCCTTGGTGTCATATATGTACCCTCCGGCCGAGTAACCCTCACCCGATAATTGTTGATCACGTTTGGTGTTTCCAAGTAATGACCGGATTGCACAAAGACCACCAAAACCGATTGCGTGTCGATTTAGTGACACACGCATGCACACACGCGTGATATGCCTGATGGATCCGCCGGGCAGACCTTGAACTGACGTGCGCACCCACCTAGAAGTTTGGTCGCTCGCGGGGAACAAACAGCAGTAGTGTTGGTGATCCTCAGAGCGACTAGAGCAATACTGCAAAGCGGTTCGCGCATGCCCAAAGAAGTCTTGGATTTACGCGAGCTTTCCGTCGTCCTGCCGCGAAAGGCCGCTGCCTTTGAACGTGGCATCACACCGGTTAGCCTGCTGCGCGGTAAACAAGGGTAGCTGCATGGGATTGGCCAAATCAATCAACCGCCGGATGATGCTGGTCCGCGACGAAGACTTTCGGACGGCGCTCAAAGTGTTGCTTGCAAGGCGCAAGAAACGGCGTCAGTTCGAGCTTGAGAAGTTTGGCCGGTACCTAACTGAAGCGGGCTTGGGTCAGGATGATACAAATGCAGCAGAGTTTTTTGCCGCGTCTGCATCCAGTCACCTAGACCGGGAATGGTACGCGCAAGTAAATGGTCTGCCGTCTGCCAAAGACGCCCTGTCGCACTACAAATCGGACGGGGTAAAGTTTGCCCTGGCACCGTTCAAGGAACTGGCAGCTGAAGATGGCAAAACCCTGTCGATGTGGGGTATTGAGTACCTTGTGCGCATGGGATTTCCCTTGGGTGACACCGGAGATCAGCCCCTGCGCCCCGATGACCGCCGGGCGTTGGACCCCTTTAGCCTAACGAACAGCAACAAAAAGCGTATTGCTGTTGTAACGGCAATTTTCGGTCAATTTGACTCGCTTGTTCCGATCGATCCGGCTTGGAAAGAAACTGCTGACTTCTTTGTGTTTTCAGATCGGGCATATGATGCAACCGGCGGATGGCAACAGGTACACGCGCCGTTTCACCATGCGGATACCCGCCGCAAGGCCCGGTTCACAAAGCTGAACCTTCCGGCATTTTTCTCCGACTACGAATGGGTGATCTGGATCGACGGCAACATAAGGATGTGTCATGGTCCAGAAGATATTTTGAACTCGCTGGATCCCGAGTCCTTCGATTTTGCGACCTTCCGACATCCTGACCGTCAAGGTTTGATGGCCGAGGCCGCAAAATGCGTGCAACTTGCCAAAGACGATCTGCGCACGATGGCGCTTCACCTGAGCCAGAACCAATCCCACCCAGCGTTTCGCGACACTGATCTGTATGAAACTATGGTTATGGTTTTGCGCCCTTCGTCTTCGAAAGTTCGGCAGATGTGCAACAGTTGGTGGCGGATGCTGGCACGCGGCTCGAAACGCGACCAGGTTTCATTGCCTTTGGCCATTGCAGAAACACCCGATTTACGCGTCAAACACTTGCCCGGTGACATGCGGTCATCCGCGTATTTCGCGCGTACGAGGCATCGCGCATGAAAAGAAACAAAACTCCGACCCCGGCCGAGGTTATTGTCTGCGTCCACAACAGTTTTGACGATGTGCAAGCCTGCATCCAATCTGTTCTCGTCACACTCAGGAACGATGACAGGCTTATCATTGTAGATGATGGATCCGAGACGGAAACGCAGAAACTGTGTGAGGGATTTGCTGCCAGCAATCCCGGCAACTGCCACTTGATCCGTCGACCGCAAGGCAGCGGGTTCTGCAAGGCGGCAAATGCCGGAATGCGGTATTCCACTGCTGATATGATTGTTCTGCTCAACAGCGACACAATTGTAAGCGGTGATTGGCTAAATCGTCTCGATGCCTGCTTAAACTCAAATTGGAAGATCGGGTTGGCCGGACCATTATCGAACGCGGGGGGCTGGCAGTCCATTCCTTTCCTGCCGGGGCCAGATGCACGGCCAAACGAAGTCCCCTCAAACGGCGAAGTGATCGGTGCCATACATACACTATGCGGTGAATTCGCCGAGCGTTTTGGCTATCCGGTTGTCGAGCAGCTGAATGGATTCTGCCTTGCGATCAGTCGGCCGGTGCTGGACGCCATCGGGATGTTCGACGAAGAACGTTTTCCAATGGGCTACGGCGAGGAAAGTGATTTTGTCCTGCGGGCGCAGGATGCCGGTTTTCTGTGCGCTGTATCAATTGACTGCTTTGTTTTCCATTCAAAAACAAAGAGCTACACGTCCGAGCAACGTCTAAAATATAACGACGCAGGCCAAAAAAACCTGAAAGCTCTACACGGGGAACACCGGATTCGGAACGCGGTGTTAGGCACCCAATATCACCCGACCCTTGTGACGATCCGCAATGAAACCCAATCTTCCTTTGAGCAGAACGGTTGGCTTGATGCGGGCAAAGGACAAACCGCTTAAGCGCACGAAATGATTGGTCAAGTACCCGTCTTGGGTGCTCGACCTCGTCTTGCGGCCTAACCCAACAGGGACTTCAGGTATTCGCCATAGGTGGATCTGGCGAACAGCTTTGCGCGTGCCTCCAGTGCGGCGTCATCTACCCAGCCGTTCAGCCAAGCGATTTCGTCCAGGCTGCCGGTCTGCATACCCTGACGGTCTGTCAGGGTTCGCACGAAATTACCTGCATCCAAAAGTGAGCCATGGGTTCCGGTGTCCAACCAGGCAAAACCACGACCCATGGTCGAAACGTTCAGCAGACCGTCATGCAGGTACATTTCCAGCAATGACGTAATTTCCAACTCACCGCGTTCGGACGGTTGCACCTGACGGGCACGGGCCGGTGCATCGCCGTCCAGAAAGTAAAGCCCCGTCACAGCGTAGTTCGATGGTGGAACTATGGGTTTTTCAACGATACCACGCACCTTGTCACCGTTGAAATCGACGACCCCATATCGCTCGGGATCGGCAACGCGATAGGCGAATACTGTCCCGCCGCTTTCCTGGGCATCCGCCTCTTGCAGCAACTCGGGCAGACCATGACCAAAGAAAATATTGTCGCCGAGGATCATCGCGGACGGCGCACCATCCAGAAAATCCTCGGCCAAAGTATAGGCTTGCGCCAGGCCTTCGGGCGACGGTTGCGTAATCCAAGTGAGTGACAAACCATACTGACTGCCATCGCCCAGCAGTCGCTGGAATTGTTCTTGATCCTGTGGCGTGGTGATGATCGCAATCTCGCGGATCTGCGACAGCATCAGAACGCTCAGCGGATAAAAGATCATCGGCTTGTCGTAGATCGGCAGTAACTGCTTTGAGACCGCTGTGGTGATCGGATACAGCCGCGTTCCCGACCCTCCGGCCAGAATGATCCCTTTTCGTTGCATGTCCTATCCTTCTCCGGCGGGGCCGTTTGCCACCTTCATCTCGGATAACACATCCGAAAGGCCTGCTTTCCAGGCAGGTCGTCGAAGTCCGTAAATCTTTTCGATACGCCCGCAGTCCAGACTTGAATTCAAAGGCCTGCGCGCCGGGGTCGGGTATTCCAATGTCGGAATATCAACGATGCTGGTGGCCAGTCCGGCTTGCGCGACGATTTCGCGGGCGAAATCGGCCCAACTGACATCCGGGGCCCCGCTATAGTGAAACAGGCCTCCGTCGGCGCGCTGCCCGGATTTGGCAATGGTCAAAAGCGCATCAGCGATATCTGCGGCGGGCGTCGGACCGCCAATCTGATCCGCCACGATTGTCAGCTGATCGCGGGTTTCGGCCAACCGCAGAATGGTTTTGACAAAGTTGTTGCCATGGGCCGAAAATACCCAGCTCGTTCGCAGGATGGCGTACCACCCGCCAGCTTGCGCGATCTGGCGTTCGCCGTCCAGCTTGGTCAGGCCATAGACACCCAAAGGGCCAGTCGGATCCTGTGTGGACCGGGGAGTATCGGAAGATCCGTCAAAAACATAATCGGTTGAAACATGCAGGAAAGGCAGATCGCGCTGCGCTGCTGCCCGAGCCATTTCTCCCGGTGAGTCTCCGTTGATCAGCCGTGCGTGATCCGCCTCATCCTCGGCCTTGTCGACTGCTGTGTAAGCGGCAGCGTTTATGATCACCGCCGCATCAGTTTGTTCGATGACGGCTGCACAAGCCAGTGGGTCGGTTAAGTCAGCCCGAGATCGATCCAGCGCTTCAACCGAAATTCCATGCGTCCCGGCACGCCTGCGCAACTCTGTGGCGACCTGACCATTGCGACCGAAAACCAGCGCTTTCATCTGACAACCCCAAGCCGCTTGCCCACACCGCTGCGCGTCTTAAGCGCATTCAACCACGCAGCATTGTCCTGATACCACCGAACCGTCTGCTCCAACCCGGTTTCCGGGGTATAGGATGGACGCCAGTTCAGCTCGTTCCGGACGCGGGTCGGGTCTATGGCATAACGACGGTCATGACCGGGCCGATCAGGAACATAGGTTATCAGATCGGCATAAGGCGTTTGACCCGGCTTCAACCGATCGAGAATGGCACAGAGCATTTTGACCAGTTCAAGGTTGGTCATCTCATTCTCACCGCCAATGTTATAGCTGCGGCCCAGCTCACCCTTTTTCAGCACCAGCAACAGCGCCTCGGCATGATCTTCGACATGGAGCCAGTCGCGGATATTGTCCCCTGCCCCGTAAATCGGAATAGGCTTGCCCGATAGCGCGTTCAGAATCACGACCGGGATCAGCTTTTCGGGAAACTGGAATGGACCGTAATTGTTCGAACAATTGGTGAAAACCACTGGCAATCCGTAGGTTACATGCCAGGCGCGAACAAGGTGATCAGACCCTGCCTTCGAAGCCGAATAAGGCGAGTTAGGCCGATAGGGGCTGTCTTCAGTGAAAAGACCTTTCTCACCCAAGGACCCAAAAACCTCATCTGTCGAGACATGGTGAAAGCGGAAGCTTTCTGGTCGGCCGGCATTCACCCAATAATTGCGCGCCGCTTCAAGCAGAACATAGGTTCCGGTGATGTTGGTGTCGATAAAGGCCGCGGGTCCGTCGATTGAACGATCGACATGGCTTTCGGCAGCCAGATGCATGACTGCGTCTGGTCGATGACGGCTGAGAATTTCGGCCATCGCATCCGCGTCCCGGATGTCGGCGTGCTCAAAAGAGTAACCCTGCGCCCCAGCAACCGACGCGACATTTTCCAAACAGGCCGCATATGTCAGCGCATCCACATTGACGACCGAGTGACCTTCGGAAATAGCGCGCCGGATCACGGCAGAGCCAATGAAACCCGCACCGCCTGTCACCAGAATTTTCATGACGCGCCCTCAATCGAGAACGGAGAGTCGAGGTCCCGCAGATTTGGCGCTGCTTTATCTTTCTCTGACAATTGCGGCGCGGCACCGACCTGCGGCCAGATGATACCAATATCGGAATCGTCCCACCGAATGGACCGTTCCGTTTCCGGTGCATAGATGTCCGAACACTTGTAGACAATCTCGGTTTCCGGCTCCAACGTCATGAAACCATGGGCAAATCCGGCGGGGACCAGCAACATTCGGCCATTCTCAAAGCTAAGCTCTTCGCCGACCCAATGACCAAATGTGGGTGACCCCTTGCGGATGTCTACCGCCACGTCGAACAGTCGACCGCGCCCGCATCGCACAAGCTTGGCCTGCGCTTTTGGCGGGGCTTGGAAGTGCAGGCCTCGCACGGTTCCGGCAGCGCTGGACAGCGAGTGGTTGTCCTGCACGAAGACCGTGTAGATTCCACTGGCCGTAAACCTGTCCAGGTTATAGGTCTCTTCAAAAAAGCCCCGATGATCGCCAAACCGACTGGGCGTGATCAGTTTCACATCCGGAATGGCAAGAAGCCTAATCTCCATCGTCCCAGTTGCCTCGTTCAAATAGTGCCGTACCACTGATTTGTGTGGTCATCTCATACCCGCGCGACAACGCAAAGGTTTTTATCCGCGCTGGCAGTTGCACTGCGGAGTAACCACGCGTCATTCCGCAAGGCCCTACCGAGAGCTTTGTGAATTCTGGTATGGCTGGGTTTCAGTAGGATGGCTGCGGTCAGGTGTTCGCTCAGTTCGATTCCAAAACTGCGTTCAGGAATTGTTGCGTGCGTTCCCGTTGTGGGTTTTCGAACAACTCCCCGGGGGTCGCCTGTTCTTCGATTGCGCCGTTGAAGAAGAAACAGACCCTGTCCGAGATGTCCTTGGCGAACCCCATCTGATGCGTGACCATCAGCATGGTCAGGTTATGGGCATCTACCAGTTTACGGATGACATTGGTCACCTCGCCGATCACCTCGGGGTCCAGCGCAGATGTGACCTCGTCAAACAACATGACCTTGGGGCGCATCGCAAGGGCGCGGGCGATGGCGACGCGCTGCTGTTGTCCACCCGACAGGCGCGAGGGGTGCTGATCGCGTTTTTCGGCCATGCCGACCATCTGCAGCAGCTCCATCGAGCGTTCTTCGGCCTCTTTCCTTGGCAGGCCCAGAACCTGAACCGGCCCTTCCATGCAGTTTTGCAGGGCGGTCATGTGCGGGAACAGGTTAAAGTGCTGGAAACACATGCCGATCTTGCTGCGAATGCGCCGGATATGGGCCGGGTTGGCGGGCACCAGAACGCCGTCCTTTTCCATATGCGTCAAGGGCTCCCCATCGACATAGATGACCCCGCCATTGATGGTCTCCAGCGTCATCAGCATCCGCAGAACGGTGGTTTTTCCCGATCCCGACGGGCCGATGATCGTCACCATCTCGCCCGCGTCGATATCCAGGTTCAGATTGTCGAGCACCGTCAGAGCGCCATAGCTTTTGCGCACGTTCTGAAACCGGACCATGGGGATGTCGTCACCTTCCAGACGCAAGGGGTACTGGCTCATGTCTTCGGTCATTTATCTCATTCCCATTTTGCGGCGTACCCATTTTTCGAACTGGGCGATCAGAAACGCGGTCGGCAGCGAGATCAAAAGGAAAATCACCCCCACCATGGTATAGGGTTCAAGGTAGCGATAGCTTTGGGCCCCAACTGCATTGGCGGTATGCATCAACTCGGCCACGCCGATCACGGATAGCATCGGTGTGTCCTTGAAAATACCCACCAGATAATTGCCCATTCCCGATACGGCTGGTGGCAGCGCCTGCGGGATGATGATGCGGCGATAGGTCTGCGGGACCGGCATGTTGATGGCCGTCGCGGCCTCCCACTGGCCTTTTGGCACGCTTTCGATGCCGCCGCGATAGACCTCGGACAGGTAGGCCGCATAGTGCAACCCGATGGCGATCAAACCGGATGTCCAGGGCGACAGGTTGATCCCGAATTGCGGGCCCACATAGAAAACAAAGAACACCTGCAACAGCAGCGGGGTCGAGCGGATGAACTCGACAAATTCCCGCACGCACAGGGGCAGGATGCGGTAAGGCGTGCGCTGCGCCAGTGCAAACACAAGCCCCAGCACCACGGCGATGGCATATCCTCCGCCCGCAGCCAGCAGCGTTTTGCCCGTTGCGTCGATGAAACGCGGCAATTTAAATTGATCTTGAAACCAACAATGACAGAGTATCTAGCATGGTTGTCACACCATCAACAGTCTGGCTTAAGGCTCTTGTACGGGGATCGTTGGAAATGGAAGACACTTCAGTTCGTACGTCGGTACTAGAAGCGATAGACAGCGAAATAAGGGCTTCGAAAAAGCAGCAAAAGATCTATTGGCTGCTCTCTACAGTGCTTCTGCTGGTGGTCATAGTTGCCGGTGCATTGGCCACGTTCCTGTCCGCCGTCAAAATAGACAACAATATCCTGACGGCGGCATTGGCCTTGTGTACAACGATTTTCGGAACCATCGAGAAGAACTTTGGGCTTGCGCAGAAAGCCTCGGGCTATCGTAAGGTGAAAGCACATTTTCAGAACTTGAAACTGGATATGCTGCAGACAAAGCCAGACGAGCCGGTCCCGGCAGAAGTATTCAAGAAAATCAAAGAGCTCAGGTTGCTGAAGGCGGAACTTACGGATGACTAGGGAACGCCGGAAGCACATTGACCTCATGCGATCTCTTGCTTCCGGAAACAGTGGCCAAACCAGCTGTACGGACATCTAAGCAAAGGTAAAATCTTGTATCCGTCGAATTCACCTGCGGCGGGTCCAAACTGACATTTCCGGCGTGACGACCCAAACCCCCTATCTGTCCCGGCAAAAAATTGTCGGAGGTGTATCATCCTTTCCATGAACAGCGCTGTCAAAGCTCTGAGGGGGTTTACCGTGTGCCAGGTTCATTTTTCCGACAGGTGAACTCCTCTCACCCAAACTAAAACCTGGTACCGCGCGCCGTTACCTTTTGTTGATACAGCATCGGAAATCTGCCAGCATACTTTTCGGAAACGACCTAATTCGAAACCAATGAATGTATTTATTGCGAGTTTAGCGTGCACAAGAATTCAAGGCGATTATTGACAATATTGGCGGCAGATGTCGCCGGATTCACAAAACTCGTTTCTGAGGATGAAGAAGCCACCCTCCATCGCCTTGCAGAGCTTCGCTCGATTATGGATCCGATTATCGAGTCTTACGGAGGCAGGATTGCGAACACGGCTGGCGATAGTGTTCTGGCGTGTTTTGACAATCCCACCGGCGCGGTGGAAGCCGCTATTTCTATTCAAGAACAACACAATGCCAACAACGCTCAGCTTAGAACAAGCGACCGCATGAGGTACCGGATCGGTATCAATATTGGTGAGGTAGTTCAGCAACCCAACGGTGATTTGTTGGGTCACGGAGTGAATGTAGCATCCAGGCTTGAGACGATTTCGGAACCTGGCGGCGTCTGCTTGGCTGAAAACGTTATTGAGCAAGTCAAAGGAAGCCTGGACTATCGGTTCACAAAGATCGGCGAGCATTTTGTCAAAAACCTTGATCAACCGCTAAAGGTGTACAAGGTAGGTGAGGCCACCTTGCCAACCTACGAGAAGGCCGCGCGTAGACTTCAGGCATGGGTTCGTGGGCAGTACTTCTTGCCCCTCTTGTTCGCGGTTGTCTTAGTATCTATTGGCTTCTCAGCCTTTGCCCTTCTGTCAAACAAATCCGACGAAGCCAAAAGTTTTGACCCTGAATACCTCGAGGATTTTCTGACCTTAGATCCATCTCCCGAAGAGTTGCTCGAATTTTTTGATTTGGTAACCGTCGGCGAATACGAGAATTCGACTTACTACGTAATCAGAACGTGGGGCGCAGAATTTGAGAGTCTTGAAAAGGTTTCCGAAGCCTTGGGTGGACACCTCGTTACCATCACTGACGAAGAAGAAAACGACTTTGTGTATCAACTGACGCTGGAAGATGAGGGGCACTGGGCGTTTGAGGGAAACCTCGCTCTGGGACCATTAATTGGCTTGGTGCAGGACCCCGAAGGCGCAGAGCCTGATGGTGGCTGGGGATGGGCAAATAATGAGCCCATGAATTTCTCCAATTGGAAGCGGGGTAGTCCCGACAACAGCAGCGGCAACCAGGATTTCGGAAATTTTCAAGGCCCTAATGTTCCCAAAACCAGCCCTCTTTGGAACGACACAACAATATGGAAGCGTTCGTTCATAGTTGAGGTTCCCAAACCCTAACTCCGAAATGCGCCAGTCACAGTTTTGCGGAAGTTTCATATTTCAAGCGTGGTGCTTGACTGAATCCAAAACACCTCACTAGCATCAGTGAAAAGTATTCTAGTGGAGTATAGGTGATATGCGGTCTTTTTTCGCTTTATTTTTAATATGTTGTGTTTGTTTTTTTGGCGCAAAACCCGTGATGGCCGATTTCGCAAACGCCCAAAAAAGACTGGAATTCTTCTCCGCGAATAGTTCCTACAGAAATGCCTGGTGCCCAGAACGTAAACCTTCCAAATTCACAACCGCACCAATCACTCAACCCTTCAAAACGGCATCCGGCAAAGACCGACCTCCCGCTGTTTTCATGAATGAACTCGGCGCAGCAAATTCCCATCTACTCCGTACCGGTTCCAAGGCGGACGCCAACCAGATCGCCGATCAGCTTGCGGCAGCCGCTCAGGCCAGATCATTCGAAAAGCAAGGTTTGTACGATGGCGTGAAGATAGACGCAGCCTGGTGGCAAGCGAACATTCTGCTCAACTTGTCGATGGTGCACAGTTCACTAAGCGCAATTCTGGGAAAAAATGACCCGAGAGTTGTCGCAATTGCGGATTGGGGAGATCGACTTGCGGCAAGGGCAGGCTCAGTAGGCGGTTTCGAGCAGATGTACGGTAAAGAAGGCCATGCCGCCCGTGCGGCTGGACTTTTGGCGTGGGGTGCAGAAACAGGTAATCGAAAGGCGTTCAAAAAAGGTGAAAGAGATCTAGCATATCTGGCGCGGCAAATGCGCCCTAACGCCCCTTTGGCCGGTACATTTGACCAAGCTCGCAACAAACGTCCGGCCAAACGGCAACTACATTACACGTTCATCACGTACGGGTACCTCGTGATTGCGATGGATGCATCGCGGCGTGGCGGTGGAAAAGGCTTTCGACATAAGAGCCGTCAGACAGATATCCATGGAGCATTGGTATGGCTTGTTCAGTCATCCGCAGCGCCGAATAACCCAGTTGGCTTAAGCGGTCCCCAAGATACCTTTTTCTGGACTACGCGAAGCGATAGGTACCACAACCTCGCTTGGGCGGAGGCTTATCTTCGTAACTATCCCAACACCCAAGCAGGATTGCTTTTGAAAAGAAAACTCAAAGGTCAACGTTCGCGCGGCGTGTTTGCCGGGTGGTATGGTGGCAACCTGACCTGTTCTCTTGGCCCCGGCAGTTAGGGCCAATCAAATATCGTGAGTGTCGCTTGCTTCCCCTGCCACGCCTGCGGCGTTCTTAGGACATTCGCGTCTCAGAGTGAGTCACGTAGTACCCGAAGCAAATTAGGTCTTTCGCCGTTTCGGAACCGCATCGCCGCCTTTTCCGGCCTTGGCCGCGGCAGCACGTGCGAGGTTCTTTTTGCTGTTTGGCTTCCCCTTTGGCGGCGGTGGGCCTTTTGAGGCGCCTCGGGTCGATTGCGTATCGCCGCCTTTGGGTGCAGCGCCACGGGCTTTGCGGTTTTTTGGTTTTGCCCCCGCCGCCTTGAACAGACCATCCCCGTCGCCTGTCCGAGCGTCGCGGCGTTCGTTTCTGTCAGAATGCTCAGGTTCCGGGCGTCGCTTCTTTGATTTGAAAGGCTCACGACCCTCGGGATCGGGTTTGCGACGATGCGGGGCTGTGGCCTGATCCCGTTTTACCTGATCGGGGCCTTTTTTCGGCCCAAACGGTTTGCCCTTGTGCTTGCGATTGGGTCCGGCCCGACCGGTTGCTGATAAGTCCGGGGCTTGATCCAGACGCACGAGGTCTTTGGTCTTTTCGATCTTCATATCGGGCCCAATGGCCGCCAGAAAACCTGCGACACTGGTCTCGCGGATTTCGACATAGGTCACGTCATCTGCAATCCGAATGGCCCCGATATCGTCTTTGGTCAGATCCCCGGCCTTGCAGATCATTGGCAACATATGACGCGGCGAGGCATTCTGATTGCGCCCCTCGGACAGCGAAAACCAAACGCTTGGGCCAAACGCCGCGCGTGGTTTCGGAGCGGGTTGATCGACCGCCGCCAGCTCTTCCGGTGCGGAATGGCGCAGCTTGTACTGACGCAGATAGGCCGCCGCGATCTGCTCGGGCGTGAACCCCTCAACCAGTTTCCGAACCGAAGGACGTTCGCTTTCCGTGATCTCTGCCAGCCAGTCATCTGAGGCAAGCATCCGGGCCTGATCGCGTTCGTTCACCTCGTCGGCGGACGGGGCCGTTCCCCAATCCGCCGTCAGTTTTGCGAATTTCAGAATGCGTTCCGCCTTTTTCCGCGACGAAGGTTCAACGACCAGCGCGCTGACACCCTTGCGTCCGGCGCGGCCCGTCCGGCCAGAACGGTGCAACAGGGTTTCGTGGCTGTTTGGCAATTCGGCATGGACCACCAGATCAAGGTTCGGCAGGTCGATGCCCCGAGCCGCCACATCCGTTGCAACGCAAACCCGCGCGCGCCCGTCGCGCATGGCCTGCAAGGCATTCGACCGCTCGCTCTGGGTCAATTCGCCCGAGAGCGCGACGACGGAAAGCCCCCGGTTCGAAAGACGCGCGGTCAGGCGGGACACCATCGCGCGGGTGTTGCAGAAAACGATGGCATTTGGTGCCTCATAGTAACGCAGCACATTGATGATCGCGTTTTCCCCGTCGCGCGGGGCCACCATCATGGCGCGATACTCGATATCCGCATGCTGGGTCTGTTCGCTGACGGTGCTTACGCGTTCCGCATCGCGCTGATACCGCGTCGCAAGATTGGCAATCGCGCGCGGCACAGTGGCGGAAAACAGCAGGGTCTGACGGTTTTCGGGTGTTTCATCCAGAATGAATTCCAGATCCTCACGGAAGCCCAGATCCAGCATTTCGTCGGCTTCATCCAGCACCACTGCACGGATGGCTGTCAGGTCAATCGAGCCCCGCATGATATGGTCGCGCAACCGCCCTGGAGTGGCAACAACGATATGCGCACCCCGCGCCAGTGCGCGCCGCTCGTCCCGGATATCCATACCGCCCACGCATGAGGCCAGATAGGCACCCGCATCGGCGTAGAGCCAGCCCAGTTCACGCTTGACCTGCAACGCCAGTTCCCTTGTCGGTGCGACAACCAAAGCCAGCGGGGCACCTGATGCCCCAAGTTTTTCACCTTCGCCAAGTACCTTATGCGCAATCGCCAGACCAAAACCGATGGTTTTACCCGATCCGGTTTGAGCCGATACCAGCATATCGCGCCCTTCCAGCTCGGGCCGGGTCACAGCCTGCTGGACCTGGGTCAGAGTATCATAGCCCTTGCGCGCAAGCGCATCTGCAATGGTTTGTTTCACGGTGGTGGTTCTTTGTATCGGCCAGGTGATGTGGCTGCGCGGTATTGCAATCAGCGCATCATCCAAGGGTAAAGACCGCCCCTTAACCGGTGTTATTCCCATTGTATAGATAAGAACCGGGGCAAATCCTCTGAAAAGCGTAAATGCAGGTCAGCCCTGCCGTCACGTATTTGGATGCATAAGGCCAGCCAATGCCGGCCTTCGTTCAAACATGGTGTGGGGCCGGTCGGCTGAACTTCGGGCAAATCGGCTCGACTTCCCACGCGCAGGAAGCCCGCGATGATACCGCTTTTATGCATTCATGGCCTCTTGGGTAACGCGCTGCACGATTCCATGTCACAGACTCCATGCTTTTATTATGTGCATAATATAATGTTTTTGAGCATTACATATGCGACAACATGAGGCCAAAATATCACCGACGGCTATCGGGATGTGTCGCAAACTATGAGACACAATTGACGAACATGCGTGATCTGACGTTTGTTCCCGTCGAATAGCTTTTCAAACGGTTTCGGCATGATTTCGTTGAAAGGCTGTCATTTCCCAAGGATGCAACTTTGCACACTGCGTACTTCTATCTGCGGTACACGGTGTCCTATCGTAACTTCTAAGAGATCATGGCTGAACGCGGCGTGCAGGTGGACCACACTACCCTCAACAGGTGGGTTGTTAAGTACTCACCAATAATCGCGGGGCGCGCGCAATCGAAGAAGCGACCAACACTGAGTTCCTGGCGCATGGGCGGGATCTATGTTCGTGTTCGCGGCAAATGGATGTACCTTTATTGGGCGGTCGACAAAGCTGGAACGGCCCTTGATATCATGTTGCCTGGGCAGAGGAACCGTCCAGTGGCAGCCAGGTTCTTTGCCAAAGCTCTGTCTTCTAATGGAATTCCAGACAAGATCGTCATTTACGAAAGTGGAGCCAACGCGGCAGGCATTCGGCTATTTGCCAAGATCGCAGGATAGGTGTTTCCAGTAAGTCGCTGGCACTGGCCGCTCCAAAAATTTTTGCCATATCCATGTTTGATAGGGTGGCCCTTCACACACATATTAAAGCCAAATGTGTCGCTTGGGCGGTGCTATTCTGCTGCCTCGAAGCGCAGGCTACGCACCTCTGGGTCAACGCGGCCGTAGGCAGAGAGCAGACGCCCGGACCACTTCTGTGCTATGTAGTCGGCCATAAACCGAGACGGTGCCATCAGAGTCACCACGCCCCCTGCCCTGTCGGCCTCGGTCAGATGCTGGAACCAGCTGGACCAAAGCTCGGGATCGCGCCCGTGCAAAATGGTCTGAACCTGCGTCCAGACATCCGCGCCGCTCGAATCGGGTGCAGGTGGCTTCACCTTGAATGGCACGATATTGGTGTCACCCTTCGGCTCTTCGGTCATCCGCGCCTGGAAATCGGGGCCGATTGTGGGCCAGACCTCGGAGGTGTCCACCATCACCTGCTTCAGATCAAACTCATAAACTGCAACGCGACCACGGGCTGCCGGACGTTTGACGGTGATCCAACCCATTGTTTTCAGCTTGGCCATTTCGCGTTTTACGGTCCGTTCGTTCACCGACCAGAGCCGGGCGATCTCTTCCCGGCCAATCGACAGCTCATTGCTGCGCCAGTTATAGCGGGTGGTAATCAGAGCGATAACGCGGAGAATGCTGCGCTGGCGGTGCTTGTCGCCGGATAGGGCGTGCACGGTCAACGCCGAGAGAATGTCATATTTAATAGCGGGCGCATTTCGCCCGACCGGTTTTGCAACCTGCATCCCTATTCTCACCGTTCTATCTGCCTCGGACGGATGGCACCGCCTAAATCGCGTCGTTTTCCAACGCTTTTCGTCGTATTGGCCTGATTAGCGTCCAAACCGACGATTCTGTCAAGCGGAGTCTGATTTGAGCGGGAGTGTGATCCAAATCCAAATCCAATTTCAAAAAGAAAATGGGTGAAGTATTGGTGATGGGGGACAGGTTGAGAGTCCCCCTATTTCCTTGTTATGTCCCCCTAAATGGGGTGGTTCTACCGATTTCGTCCCCCTAAATACTGACGCTGGCAACGTTAGCCGGGCGGCGTTGGAGGCAGACGACCCCCGAATCAGTCGGTGGCTGGGAACCCCTTGTTTTCTTACCCGTGGGTACGATTGTTCACTCATCATATTTCCTTTTGCGAAATGTGCAATTTAAGCGTAAAAAGAGAAAACGTAGAAAATAGCGTCCCAAAGAACGAGACCTGAGGCATGTACACGCACGAAGACCTTAATGCATTGCGCAACCAGTCCCTCAAGCTGCAGGGCTGGATTCGCCAGCAGACCTTCAGCCCCGAGATGGAAAAGACCCTCCGCCGCTTTTCAAGCTGGGAAGTGTCCGAACTGATCTTTCGCGTCAACCAATCCACCTTTCGCGGTAAGCTGGCCGCCGACCCCTCGCTGCCCGGAGGCGAGGTTGAGCCTGATGGCCGCCAGCGCTGGTTCAGCCTGGAAGAGGTGAATGAGCTGCGCCGCCGGCTCAAGGTGAACCGCAAGTCCCTCATGCCGCCTCGCCCCGCCGGCAAACGCGCCATCCGAGCAGCCGTGGCCAACTTCAAAGGCGGCGCCGGCAAGTCCACTGTTGCCCTGCATTTGGCCCACGCCGCCGCGCTGGATGGCTACCGTGTGCTGGTGGTGGATTTCGACCCGCAGGCAACGCTGAGCCATTCCATGGGTCTGACTGACGTGGCTGAGGATTTCACTGTTTGGGGTATCATGGCCCGCGATCTGATCCGCGAGACCGAGAGGATGAACAACCGCCCCGCTGCTGCCGAATCCGGGACCGCCCTGCCCCACCGCGAGTTGCCGCCATCAATCACCGATATGGGTCTCGGCGATCTGCGCATCTCGGACTTCATCAAGCAGAGCTCGTGGTCGACCATTGATGTCGTGCCCTCCTGCGCTAACGCCGCCTTCGTGGAATTTGCCTCGGCGCAGTATCGGCATCTGAACCCCGAGTGGTCGTTCTTTGCCGCGGTGTCGCGCTATCTGGATCAGATTCCTGACGATGCCTATGACTTGATCTTATTCGATTGCCCGCCTGCGATCGGCTACCAATCGATGAACGCGGTGTTCGCCGCGGATATGCTCTACGTTCCCTCCGGCCCCGGCTATTGGGAATATGACTCGACCACGTCCTTCATCGGCCAGCTGGCCGAGGCGCTGGAAGATCTGGCCTATGGTTTCGATAAGACCTTACCCACGGGTAAGATTGGGTTACCGAAAACGTTCTGCGAGCTGCGCTTTCTGTTGACCCGGTACGAGCCGGGCAATGCGCTGCACCTGGCCATGTTCGACGCGTTCAAGAAGGTGTTCGGCGAACATGTGGCGGAGCACCCGGTCGAGATGACGCGCGCTGTCGAACAATCTGGCCGCTTCCTCAGTTCGGTCTACGAGATGGACTACCGCGAGATGACGCGCGAGACTTGGCGCCGTGCGCGCTCGACCTTTGACAATGTGTATGAAGAATTCCGGGGCGTGATGCTGTCGGCCTGGGATAAGCTGGAGGATGACGTATGAGCCGTAAACGCAGAATGTTCGACATCGACATGCCGGCCATGGATGACATCCCGGTTGGCAAGGTTCCGGACAAGGTGCTGGAAAAAAGACGCGGGCCGATGGCGACGGCGATCTCGGAAAACGCCGATGCGCTGCGCAATCAGCAATCGACCGAGGATTCCATCCGCGCCGAGAATGACCGTCTGGCGCATGAACTGGTTCGCTTGCGGTCCGAAGGTTTGGTGACCGAGCATGTGGCCTTGGCGGATGTCGTAACCGAAAAACTGACCCGCGACCGCAAGAGCGGTGTCGACCCCGAACTGGAGGAACTGAAAGACTCGATCCGGGATATCGGTCTGTCGAATCCCATTCGTCTCGAACGCCGGTCGGACGGTCGGTTCGACCTGATCCAGGGGATGCGCCGCCTGTCCGCATATCGGGCTTTGCATGAGGAAACCGGCGACGAGACTTATGCGAGAATCCCGGCGGGCATCTCCGATGCGACCGATCTGAATGACAGCTACCGTCGGATGGTTGATGAGAACCTGATCCGCAAGGATATCTCCTTTGCGGAAATGGGTGCGCTGGCGCGGGCCTTCGCAGACGACCCGGCGAATGATTGCCCAGACGTGGACAAAGCCGTGGCGATTCTGTTCAAGTCCGCCAGCTATACCAAGCGGAGCTACATTAGATCTTTCGCCAGTTTGCTGATGATGCTGGACAAGGTGCTCATTCACCCCAATGAAATTCCCCGTAATCTGGGGGTCGAACTGAAACGCAAACTCGATGCCAATCCGGGATTGATCCGGCAAGTCAGCACGGCGGTGATGAGCGAACCTGATCGCGATGGCCCGCGAGAAGTATCCATTCTTCGAGAATTTGTGGAACCGAAGACCAGCGCGCTGAAAAAACCTATAGCATCCGGGAGCGGTAAAACGCGCCGTGCGAAAACCACATTTCAGGTGTCGGGTAGGGCAGGGGTGGCCAAGTGTTCGGCATCCAGTGGTAGGATTGAGTTGCGCTATGATCTCGACTTTACCCGTGTGGATAGAGCCAAGTTGGAACAGGCCATTGCCACTCTGATTGACGATTTGCAGGAGGATGGCAGTCTTACCCATGGGTAAGATTGATACATGTAATTGCTAAGGCGAAGCGCCGGGTCCATAACCCGGTGTTTTCTTTTTTGTTCCTACCCCAATAAATCCGCCGCCGGATTTTCTGTGATGTCGACGTCATCGTAGTATTTCTGTGCCTGTGCGAGGGAGCGGTGCAGCGACAGGCGCATGGCGGCCTGGATCGGGGCGCCGTCGAGTGCGGCCTGGGTCAAGAACCCGGACCGCAGCCCGTGCGGTGAGGCAAAGTCCTGGGGAAGGCCGGCCTGTGTCAGCCGGTGTTTGATGATCTGTGCGATGGCGTCTGGGGACAGGCGGCGTTTCAACACCCGGTCGGCCTTGGAGACAGGGCGGAACAGCGGGCCATCCGCAATCTCGCCCACCTCGATCCAGTGCACCAAAGCTTGCGCCGCACGGGCCTTCAGGATCAGGCGCGGGGTCTCGCCCTTTTGCGTGGTCTTGGTCTCCAACAGGGAGAGCCAGACCACACCGGAATTGCCGAAGTCCGTGAGCGAGACATCCTCGCGCGTGAGCGCGGTGATTTCCGACCGCCGCCGACCACCCGAGGC
This sequence comes from Ruegeria sp. AP12, assembly GCF_056540025.1. Classification (NCBI taxonomy): domain Bacteria; kingdom Pseudomonadati; phylum Pseudomonadota; class Alphaproteobacteria; order Rhodobacterales; family Roseobacteraceae; genus Ruegeria; species Ruegeria sp. AP12. Next base: position 206,375 of record NZ_JBQFVZ010000004.1, on the reverse strand, counting down.
CCAGCCCAACATCAGGATAGCGCGGTCGCGGCAATCCCGCCGGGACCCCCGACAGGTGGCCAGCAGCTGTTCGAGAATGTCACGGGTGATCGGGTGCTGCGACTTTGGGGCAGGGGGCCGGGCGGCGGCCCGGCGCGCCTTGGCCCGGGCCTGTTTCACCTGGCTAGCGTTAAACGGGCTTTCGAGGTTCTTCATTCGATGAAAGGCAAGCCAGGAGGCGATGCGCCGGTCCAGCGTCGAAGGGGCAGGGCAGGCGAGAGACTTGCGCAGCCCCTGAGCAATCAGCGCTTCTGCGGTTTCGCGCGCCACATCCGTTTCTGGTGCGTCATTCAGATCGCGGGCGTGATCGAGAATGAAGGCGAGGGCTGTGGCCTCAGACTCGGGCCAGTCCAATGCAGCGGTGAACCGGGCAGATTTCCACGCTGTGACATATAGCAGGTCGCGCTCATAGGCGCGCAGCGTATTTGCGGGGGTGCCGCGGATATAGAGATCGGTCAGCGCGTCCTGATCCGCCTGCGAGAGGGCAGGGGCGGTGGCGGGGAGGTAAGGGGCAGGGGGCTTCATGTACCCATTCTGCGTCAATTTGGGTCAGATTTCAAATATCATGATAAGGGATACTTATCGTGTTTAATTTATGAAAGCCGAAACTGGAAATGTTGTGAGCAAAAAGGTATGGAATTGCACATTAAGCGGATGGATCCGTGCAAAGCATCATTTTTTCGATGAGTTGCGCGCGGCTGGATTTGTCAGTATTTTTTCAATGTTTCGAAAACTGCATTGCGAGTTGCGTCGTCGTTTTGAAAAATCCTGTCGGCGAGAAACTCAGACGGAAACTCGGTCCAAGTCTTGCGCATTTTGTTAACGAGACGTTGTGCCTCTTCCGAGTTTCCCAGCTGATCCTGTGCAACAGCTTGGAATAGTAGGGAAGGAGCGCTGACAGGCGCACCTGCGGCTGGGGCGTCCTGAAAGGCTTCGACAACATTTTCGTAGTTGCCGAGCATAAGTTGCGACACGCCCCAGATGTTTCTTGCGCCAAAGCGGCCAGATCCTGATCTGGGTCTCTCCGGATTGCTAACTTCGGCGGCAAGTTCCGGGGCGTTAGCCATGATGGCAGTGATGCCTGCAAGGTCCAGAATATGGCCATCCTTCGGCGCAAGTTCGACGGACATTCTTACGTATTTCAATGCCTCGTTTGGCTGGTTTTTGACAGCCAGCACCCAACCATTTGCGCCGTTTGCCCACGCATCAGCGGGGGACAATTCAAGCGCTTTTCCAGACATTTCTGAGGCTTGATTGAAGAGATCATCCCTTTGTGCTTCATCCGGTGACAACACCGCCAGGATCGCAAGGACCTGCGCTGATCCAGCATAGCCGTCGGACAGAGCCGGGTCGAGTTCCATCGCGTGCTGGAACATTCCCAGCGCTATTTGCTGACGCTTGACATCAAAAACGGGGAAAAGCATGCCGCGGGCTTGATCCGCAAGATTGGCTGCCTGGAGTCTTGTCAACGATTGTTCGCCAAGCGCCACACGTTCTACTTGTTCGATGGATCGAGTTGTTGGCACAACCTCCCTGTTATCCTGGCTCATCCAGATTCCAAGCACAGCGACTAATGCAAGAACACCCAGTCCGGCTGGCAGCAGCTTCAGCGAACGCCGCCACCCATCAGGCTCATCGCTGTCACAAGTACCTGACGCGCGGTTTTCGATTGTAGGTTCGTATGAAAACCGAGGCTTGTATCCGCCGGGGTCGACAAAAATGCGAACACCTTCACCGTCCCAGTGATCTTCGTAAAACGCGTGTAGCAGTCGACGCAGCCGCCTGGCTTCTACGCGAACGAGGTTTTGACTGCCAGTGCCATCAATGCGACGCTCATAGACCTCCACAGCGATAGCTTTACCTCGGATCTGATCGCTTCGACCCGATAAAGATTCCTCTACTATATAGGTTAGAAATTGCTTCAGGCGGGGCGAGGCTTGAAACCCTTCACTTGATACAATTTGATTCAGAGCTTCCCGGATGAGCTCCGGAGAAGGCTGTCCAACATGTTGATTTATTGGCAATTCGTTGGATTTGTTCAATGTCAACTCACCCCTAACTCACGGTGACTCACTTGGCCTTTGCGGTCAACCGCACTCATCTTGATTTGAGAATAGATAGTGGGTGTCGGGATTTTTCCAGTGACGGTGGACCTGATTGAAGAAATTCCAGAGCTTTCCGATGTGCTGTCGAGGCGCATCGAAACGGACGCGCTTCTCGGCGAGGTCATCGAAGACCTGAAGAAAGCATCTGCGTTTTCGAAAGACGCATCAATCACGGACGCCGAGCGCGCTGAATGGGCCCACATCAGATCTGAACTCGTGAAAGAACTTCGCCGGATGGTGAAGCGCAATCTTCATAACGACTCTAACTGAGGACCAATCCATGACCAAAGACGATAGTGGGAAAGACCAGGAAAACAAACAGGGCCAAGAGACAGACCAGATTGAAGATCCGTCGCGGCGGAACGTTCTGAAGGGCTTGGCCACTGGCGCAGCTGCAACGGGGGCAGCGGGGTTTGCGGCGGGGAGTGCCGAGGCGCACCAAGGCGACGGCCCACTCGGTGAATCTCTCAAGAATCCGTATGGTGGTCGGCCCGCAGGCGGCATCTCTCTGCCAGAGTATTTCCGCCCGACGAAGTACATGACCGGTTCAAACGCAAACTATTTTCCACTCAGTGAAGAGTTGGGCCCAGATGAGATGCGCATCTCGTTTTGTGGTTCGACACCTTATCCGCCGCGCGAAGATCAGGCAGGTACCTGCATCATGGTGGAACTTGGAAATGGAAAACGTTTCTTCTTCGATTTCGGATCCGGTTGTGTACGCAACATCATTGCCATGCAGGTGCCAGGACAGCTGATCAACGACATCTTCATCTCTCACCTGCATGTCGATCACTATGCCGACATTCCCTATATTTACCCCTTCCGTGCGTGGTCGGGTGGCTACACGCCGTTGCGCATCCATGGTCCTTCCGGTCGGACACCGGAACTCGGTACTGCTGGTATGGTCAAGGGCATGCAGCAGATGCTCAAGTGGCACCTCGAAGCGTTTGACGTGTTCCCCATCGGTGACGGTTACGAGATCGAGGTGAACGAGTTCGATTTCCGCCAAGAAGGTGGCATCGTATATGATCAGGATGGGGTCACAGTTCGGTCATGGCCTCGTAGCCATGCCAAAGACGGCGCAGTCGGGTATCGGCTCGATTGGAACGGTCTGAGCTTTGTATGGACCGGCGATGGTCGCCCGGATGAGCTTTCACGGAAATACGGCGAAGGCGTAGATGTCTTTGTAACCGAAATGTCGGGACAGGATATTGGTCAGTTGATGACCTACAAATACGGCATCCCACAGGACCTTTTTAACTATACTATCGATACGCATCACACCTCCCACTATGCCGTGGGTAAGCTCTTTGCTGACACAAGGCCGCGTTTGGGAATGGTGACACACTATACCCAGGACGAAGACATCGACGCCGAAATGCTGGCGGGCATTCGCGCTCACTACGACGGACTATTCCAATGGGGGCTTGATGTGGCTGTCGTCAACGTTACCAAAGATGCGATCTGGTACCGGAAGGCGGCGTTGCCCGGGAAATCTGGAACTGTTCCGCCATTCCGCGAACTGGCTGCGGCAGCAGAGGCCGGGCGCATTGAGCTTCCAGACGAAGTTACCTTGCCGAACCCAAGGCTCACCCGCGCAGATCAACAAGATCAGAAGTACCGGGATATGGAGATCGATCCGCGCGAATACTACCCGTCAGATGTCTTTCGTGCGCCTGGTGGGGAATGGCCCCAAAACTTCACGATCAAGGTGTCCGATGTAATCGGTCCGCGAGACGAGGACTAAGAGGTGAGTGCCATGATTGAGTTTGGCTCGACCGCTGCTGTCCCAGTCACCATTCTTACCGGCTTTCTAGGAGCCGGTAAGACAACACTTCTAAACCGCATCCTGACCGGCAACCATGGATTGCGCGTGGCCGTTCTTGTGAATGATTTTGGATCAATAAACGTGGACGCCGACCTCGTGGTAGGTGTTGAAGATGACGTAATGAGTCTGGCGAATGGCTGCGTTTGCTGCTCGATCCGAGATGACCTGATCGAAACGGTGGAGGCCGTTCTCGCGCGCCCGGAAAAACCGGAGTACATCGTGCTTGAAGCAAGTGGAGTGTCGGACCCTTCGTCGATTGCGATGACTTTCACTGACCAACGGTTCCGGGACATGATCCGTTTGGACAGCATCATGTGCCTTGTGGATGCTGAACAAGTATTTGCTGCGCCCGAGCAGATGGAGCTGAAACTACGCCAGATCGCCTTCTCTGACATGGTTATCCTCAACAAGATTGATTTGGTTGACCGTACTACTGTTCAGAAGGTTCACGACTGGCTTGGATCAAGATTCCGTCGCTACCGACTTGTGGAGGCCGTTAACGCTGAAGTACCGCTCGACATCCTTTTGTCGGTGGGGCGTTTTGCCGCCAAGCAGCTAGATACCGAAGTACCAGATCATCACGAACATGGTCCCGGCTGTGGTTGTCCGAACCATGACCATTCTGCCCAGTTCACGACGACCTTCTTGCAATCCGAACGACCCGTCCCCTTGTCCGGACTGCGTGACGCGATCAAGCGTTTGCCTGGCGAGGTCTACCGGGTGAAAGGATTTGTGCTATCCGAAGAGGATCCGGACCATCGGGTAGTAGTGCAAGTCGTCGGCAAACGCATCGACATTGCAAGAGAGGAGCTGTGGGGTAACCGCAAGCCCGAAACCCGTCTGGTTGCAATCGGAGCACCCGGAGCGGTTTCAGAAAGTATGCTGGAGGACGTGTTTCTCGAGCCAGTCTGATTGCGTGTCGGATTCATGCAAGTCGATATGGTGTGTGCTCGAAGCCCTAGTCGTCAGAATTCTCCTGTTGTGAAAAAGCGGTTCGCGCATGGGTCACGCTCACGCGCGGGCTGACCCGTAACCAACTGGTTGACCTTTGTGTCTTCGAACACCTAGCCCCCAAGGCACGGGCACCTTTGCTAAGAGCAACCATGACGTCCAGAGGTATTACTTGACCGTTGGAAGGTACATAGAAAGCCGATTTCACATCGTCTGTTTCGCATGAATCAGGCATTGTGCAGTTGCTGAGCATTCGGTCTCGATGACATTGAGAGCAAATCTAGCGGCCAAAGTTCGAATTTACGCTCCTAGCCTGGTGGCTTCCAACTGGCCTGTCTCATTGCATTACCAAGGTCTTCCCCGTGTTTCGGATTTGCAAAAAGCTTCTCGAATAGCGCATCCACGCGACTGTCAGGCCACTCGCGTGAGAGTTGTTCCGATAGAGTCTGAGCTTCAGCCTGATTGCCCATCATCTGATGTGACGCAATTAGGTAAGCAACGGATACAGGTCCGACAGGGCCTCCTTTTTCCGTTGCTCGTTCAAAGGCTGACACGGCGCCTTCATAGTCCTTCATATGAAACTTTGCTGACCCCATCGCGTTCTGAAACACGTAACCCCGCTCTAGCTCGATTTTTGAGAGTGCGTCCTCGCTAATTTCTACGACTTGTTCAAATGAACCGGAAAAGAGCAGGACCAGCGACACGAACTCCAACACATGTACGTCGTGTGGTGCCAAACGCTGTGCTCTTTGTGCAAATTCTATGGCCTCAGGCCAGTTTCCCATTGCAAACTTGACCCAAGCCATTGCGGACTGGCTCCAACCCGTTTCCGGGGCCAACTCGATGGCCCTGTTGGCCCGAGCGTCGGCGTAGTTCAACATTTCCTTGGCTAGGTCGGCATCGGATGTCAGCACAGCAATTGTCGCAGCGACCTGCGCAGCGCCTGCATGGCCGCCGAAATAGCTGTCGTCGTTTTCAATTGCCCCCTTGAATATGGTTAAGGCCGCGTCAATACGCGCAGGTTCCAAGGCCGGGAAGATTAGATCACGACCAGTATTGGCTAGATTCACAGCCTGAAGACGCATAGGGGATGCATCAAAAATGGCGCTGCGCTCGTCACGACTCAGGCCATCGACTGGCGAAACGACTGGATCGGCTAGTTTTTTCGATAGCAACACAACAACAACTACAAAACAGGCTAGAACGAAGAGGCCGGCAACTCCAACGAACGGGCGACGCCAAGTGTTTGCTCTGATTTCCAGCCCAAACGGAGGAGGTTGAAGCGTCTCGGGCGACCTGACCAGAATCTCAGGAGCGTAGCCGCCCTTTGGCAGGTCGAATATCATGCCCTCTTCGAGACCATCTCCGGCATAGAATTCGGCAAGCTTGCGACGCAAGCGACCGGCGTCGACCCGAACGACGTTTTCACGGCGCGACATCTCTGAAGGGGTCCCACCATAGACATCCAAGGCGATAGTCTTGGCACGAATATCGTCAGCTCGACCGTTGAGCGATTCTTCGACCACATACACCAAAAAGTCCTGCAATCGCTGCGAACCTGCGAAAGTTGAAGACCTGACAAGCCGCTGCAGTGCCGCCCGCACATCTTTGGGAGCAGGTGACCCGCTCTCATTCAATGCAATAGATGTGTCTTTGGTTACTTCCATGTTTTCAGTAAGTTACGCATTAGATTACACCGTATTATGCCCCGATAAACCTTTTGTGAGAAGTGAATTCGACGAAAACTCAGCGAAGTTTGTTGATCCATCGAATGAGCCATCGCAATTGGAAGGTTACGCCTTTGATACCCTGTTTCCCGATCACCAATCCGCAATTGCGGATTTACGGCGCGTGGATACGGAATTCGATGAGATCTGCCGCGACTATCAGCTTCTTTGTGACGAGTATCTATCAATGAACATCGAGCCGGGAAGCAACTTAAACCAGTTCGCTAGCGATATCCGCGATACTCTGGATGGTCTTCGGGATGAAATCACCCAATCGTTGCGGCGCGCAGGAAAGATGTAATCCATAGGGGAAGGGATACCGATGAGATCAATATTGAAACATGCCACAGCCATGGTGCTGATGGCTGGCGCGGGTTTTGCCCAGGATGCGCCTATCATTCATGATGGCGAGTTTGAGTTCCTACGCGCACAGTTTGGCGAGCAATGGGATGCGCAGGACTCCGAGATTGAGGCGAAACTTGCCGAGATTCGCGACGCCAATGGCGGCCAGCCGCCCAATATCCTGTATATCCTGATCGACGATGTCAGCTTCGGTCAAATGGGTAACCGGACGATGAACTACGTCACAGGTTTCGACACGCCCAACATCAACGACTTTGCCAACGAAGGCATGTCCTTGATGAGAATGTATACTGAGCCATCCTGCACACCGACACGAACTGCGATGTTGACCGGTCGTCATCCGGTGCGCGCCGGCGTTGAAGAGGTCAAAGTTGCGCTGGTTGGCGAAGGTCTTGCAGCTGAAGAAGTTACGATTGCCGAGATCCTGAAGGAAGAAGGATACAACACTGCTCATGTCGGGAAATGGCATCAGGGCGATATTGAGCAGGCTTACCCGCACAATCAGGGTTTTGACTGGGCCGCATTCCCTTTGCATCAGCAGGTTCAACTCAGTCTGATGACACGGGATGCGATGGTTGCCAACAATATGCTTGGCTTCCATCCGTCCGGACAGTCCAACCAATTCCAGCTGGATGAGCGATTCAAGCCCTACGGTCTTGTAACCGGCGTTGAAGGGGAAGCAGGTGGCCTTGCTCGCGAAGTCGACATGGCGCCGGGCGAAGAATGGACACAGGCCAAATACGAAGAAATGAACCTGCGCTATCAGCGTCAGGCACTGGAACAGCTAGACCGCCTCGCCTCGCAGGACGACCCATTCTTTATGCAATACTGGCCACTCTATCCGCTGAATTTTGCTTATCCGGATCAGGCCGTTTCCCGCAACGGCGGCTTTCATGCCGACAAGTTGCAGGTTCTGGACGGCTGGATCGGTGAAGTACTGGCTAAGCTGGATGAAACTGGCAAGGCGGACAACACCATCGTCATGATTATGGCTGACAATGGCCTGATGTATCACTACGAAGGAACGTCCGGTCTGAACCAGTTGATCTATCGCGGCGGCAAGACGCAGCACCTTGAAGGCGGAGTGCGAACTGATGCATTCATCCGCTGGCCCGGCGCAATCGAACCGGGAAGCGCGGCGGGTGACATCGTGCATGTCGCGGATCTGTTCACGACCTTCGCGCGGATAGCAGGCGCAACTGACCGTATCCCGCGCGATCGCGTGATCGACGGCATTGACCAGACGGCGTTGTTACTTGAAGGCGAAGGCAACTCGCGTCGCGACTACGTCTATGTGTACGAAGGGCCGGTGTTGCGCTCAGTCGTGAAGCAAGAGTTCAAGATGCATTTGCCGGCCCCCGGTCAGCCCGGAGCTGCGGCCCCAGTTTTCAATGTCTATCGCGACCCACGTGAAGAACATCCGCTTGTCGGGTATTCATTATGGTCTGGTGCATCATTCCAAGACATGGTGAAGCGCCATCAGAAAACCATTGCAAAGCACCCGCATCTGCCGCTGGGCAAGGGTGTGCCGTATGAAGGTATTGAGAACCTTCGTCCCGAAAGCGAGTTGACCCGAGAAGTCTTCTCCAGCTGGCAATGATGAAGGTAGACGGCGGAGAGAACCTGCCGCTGTCTAACCAGACCATCCAATTTCTCACAGGTGTATGATGTCACGCATCTTCCATTGTCTTGTTTCTCTGATCTATGCACTGCTCGTGGCAGGCTCTGCATCAGAAGCTGAGGAAAACGCGTCAAATCCATTGGCTGCAGTTAACAATACCGACATTCGATATCAGTATTTTGATTTGGGAGGGGGTGCAGACCGTCAGGATGCCTTTGTCGACGGTGCATACATGTTACGCCCCGATCTAAAACTAAAATACGAGCTCCACTACAATTCAACGAATGCGACTGGCGAAAGGTTCAACGGGTTCGAAAAGACCAGCTTCAAGCTGATCTACTTTCCCTCACAGAAACCCTTGACTGACACCTGGAGCGTAAAATCCGCACTTGGTTTGGAGTGGATCCTCGATTTTGGTGACCCCGACGAAGGCATCGGCACCGGGTCGGATCAGATCGCCCCATTTGGAGGGTTCGCTTTTGCAAACACGAATACTGGGCTGACTCTGATCCCTCTGGTCCAGCACTTTGCTTCGTATAACGGTTCGACCGATGTCAGCCAAACTGCGATGCGCCTGATTGCGCTTCAGCCATTTGGTGACGGGTATTGGGCCAAAGCAGACATCAAAGCGCCATACGATTGGGAAAATGAAGCCTGGCCCGCGACAGCCGAATTCCAGATCGGTAAGAACCTCAGCCCTGGAATTGCTCTCTACGCAGATGTGTTGGTCGGTATTGGTGCTGACAGACCCTATGACCAAGGTGCTGGGATCGGTCTCAGGTTCAACTACTAAGCACCGCCAAAACGCAAGGAAACTCCGATGCTCCATATCAGATCAATTGGCGCCACCGTATTTCTGGCAAGCGTATTATCTATGCCCGGGCTTTCCTGCGCTCAGTCTCTACCTGCACCGGGTCAGGACGAAACAGGCTGGCGTCATGGAGCGTCATTCTATCTGTTCACACCCCTACGAACCACGGGAACGTCAACCGTGGCTGGACAATCCGCGGATCTGGATCTGAACCTTGGCGACGTCCTGGATGTGCTCGATTTCGCGGCAGCCGGCCGGTACGAGGCATGGAACGGGGATTTTGGGGTCGTCGTAGAAGCGAATTATGTGGGGATCGAACAGGATACCACATTGCCTGGTCCTCTGGGTGCCGGGATTAACGTCGACGTTCGTCAAAAGTGGTTTGGTGTGCTGGGGGCTTACCGTGTTGCAGATGGCTTGTACGGTAGCAGGAGCCAGCGATATGCAATCGATCTCCAAGGCGGTCTGAGGTACAATTCCATTCGTCAGGAACTCGACCTAACTACCCCAGGACCGGGGAACCCACCTACGTTGGGCGGAGATCAGGGTTGGATAGAACCAGTCGTCGGCATACGCGGGATGTGGCGGCTAAACCAGAAATGGACTGGGATTGGGTCCTTGGAACTTGGCGGTTTTGGTGCCGGAGGAAATGACCTCCAGATTGGTGTAAATGTTGGCTTCGACTATCAACCTTGGGAGAAGACCGCGTTCACGTTCGGGTATCGTTACTTTAGCGTCGACTATAGCGACACACTGAGTTCCGGTGAATTTGCCTATGACGTCGACCAGCATGGTCCATACATTGGTATCAAGTACTTTTTCTAACGAACGGGCGTGAAACAAATTCCATAAGAAACAATCGAATGGCGGTTAACACGACAACACGCCGTGAACAGGCTGCGGTTCGCGAATGCCCGGCAACTCAAAGAGGCCAACCAAAGGCAACGTTTCGCTGACACGAGACGCAAACTCAGATGACACCACAATGCGGTGGTTCGTGCGGCGGGTGATCGCTTCTAATCGCGCCGTGTAGTTCACGGCAGACCCAATCACGGTAAAGTCGAGTCTATTTACCGCGCCCACATTCCCATAAAGCACTTCACCGATGTGCAAACCAATCCCAAATGAAATTGGCGGATCTCCTACATTACTGCGGTCGGAGTTTAGTCGATCTACGTTTTCGCAAGCTTCGCGCGCGGCATTTAACACCGACGAGCACACTTTCGAAGGATCATCGACGTCTGCCGGCAAAGCAAAAAACGCTAGAATGCCGTCTCCCAAAAACTTTAAAGTTGTACCCTGGTATTTTTCAACCGGTTTGGCCATAGCGTCGAAAAACTGATTTAGCATTCCAATCAAATCGCTACTGGATAGTGCATCGCTCATTGACGTAAATCCGGCAAGGTCGCAAAACCATATGATCCCGCTTTGAGTTTTACCGGACCCACGCGTGATTTCTCCATTCAGAATGCGGGTACCGGCATCATGCCCCACGTAAGCATCCAAAAGATGAACAGCCGTTCTGCGAGCTGTGAGCAGTTCAACAACACATCCGAGTGCTGGCAAAAGTGATGCGATTTTCATGATGTGTTTTGGAGTGAAACCCGAAGGCTGATCTGTTGCGCAGCACAGAACCTGTGGACGATTTTGACTGAAGCGCAAACTCATAAAGACGGCATCTGTGGCACCGTCTGACTTGAGGGATTGCCCAAAAGCAAACTCAATACTCAAGTCATGCAGCCGTATCATCGGGACACCAGAAAGTATTTTTGGAATAGGACTATTTTTATAGCTATCCAATAGCTGTGCTCCATGAGGCCGGGCAAGGATTTGCGTACCCTTCTTTGCATCCCAGGGTTGTGTCGCAAACTTTTGTCGTTTGGATTGACGGGAAGACAGGTTCTGACGTCTTTTCTCAGAGCATAGTTCTCCAACAGGTTTCAGCATGATCTCCTTGAAAGGCTGCCATTTCCCCAAGGATGCAGTTTTGTACGCTGTTTACTTCTATCTTCGGTACACGGTGTCCTATCGTGATCTGGAAGAGATCATGGCTGAGCGCGGTGTTCGGGTTGACCACGCCACCCTGAATAGGTGGGTTGTGAAATACTCGCCGATCGTCGCAGCTCGTGCGCAATCAAAGAAGCGTCCAATGCTGAATTCATGGCGCATGGACGAAACCTATATTCGTGTTCGCGGCAAATGGATGTACCTCTATCGGGCCGTCGATAAAGCTGGGAATACTCTTGATTTCATGCTGTCTGAGCGTAGGAACCGTCCAGCAGCAGCACGGTTCTTTGGCAACGCGCTGGCTTCAAATGGAATCCCGAGCAAGATCGTCATCGACAAAAGTGGAGCCAACGCGGCGGGCATTCGAGAGGTGAACAAAATCCTCAATCGGTTTGGCTGCCCAGCCAAAATCCAAACGGTCAGGTCCAAGTATCTGAATAACCTGATCGAACAGGATCATCGATTTATCAAGCGTCGCGTACGGCATATGTGTGGGTTCAAATCGTTCAGAACCGCATCAGCTACTCTGGACGGCATTGAGGTCGCCAACATGATCCGCAAGCAGCAATTCCCCAGCAATACGGGCTCGGGTTTTCGGATGTTTGCCGAGATCGCAGGATAGGTGTGTCCAGTAGTTGACCGCCTATGGTCGTTTCAAAAGTTTGCGACACATCCCTGCAATCCCATGCTCTGATCGGCTATTACCTTGACGGCTGGGACTACCGGTTCCGCTAAGCCGCGGCGGGCGCGTTCATTCAAAGACCTATTGCCGGGTAATCTGTATCTGCGCGCGCAGGCCCTGATCTCCGGCTTCGAAACTCAGGCCGCCGCCATGTTGCTCGGCGACGGTTGCCGCGATGGTCAGGCCCAGGCCGAACCCGTCTGACGATCCGGTGTTCGAGCCGCGGCGGAACGGGGCCATCAGCGCCTCGATATCCGAGACCGAGAGATCGGTGCCCTTGTCCTCGACCGTGATCGTCGCGGTGGTGGCGTCGGTTTCCAGTTGCACCTCGGCGCGGCGACCGTATTTCAGCGCGTTGTCGATCAGGTTGGTCAAGGCGCGTTTCAGCGAAATAGGCCGCCCCATCACCAGCATGCGCCGGGTTTCCGGCAGGGATCCATGGCCGCGCCGCGACATGAATACCGACGGTGCGCCCTCGATCTTGACCGGAGCGATTTTTCTGAGCGTCACCGGCAGGTCCATATCCTGATAATCGGCCACGAGGGACTCGACCAAAGCGGTCAGTGAAATCTGCTGCGGCTCTTCGATGCTGAGTTCCGAGCGGGTGTAGGTCAGCACGCTTTCGATCATGCCGGTCATCTGGTCCACATCGGCCTCGAGCTTTTCGCGCAGCTCGTCATCGGCGATCAGCGCGGCGCGCAGGCGAACGCGGGTGGCGGGGGTGCCAAGGTCGTGGCTGACGCCGGACAGAACCGTGGCGCGCTTTTCCAGCTGCATCCGTTCGTCATCCAGATGGGCGTTCACGGCCGAGACGATCTCGCGCAATTCTGCAGGCCCGTCCGCGTCATAGCTGTTTGGCCCGCCCCGGCGTTTGCGGTCGTGCAGAGCGGTGGCGAAACGGGTGAAGCTGTCCGAGACATTGCCGACCGAGGTCAGAATGACCGCCAGCGCCACAATCGCGGCCAGAATGGCGGGCAGGCGCAAATCGGCAGGGGCGGCCTTGCAGCCCCAGACCCCGGTGCCATCGACCCGCTGCCAGGGGCTGCGCCCGAATTGCGCGATCAGGATCGGCTCGCTGCAATAGGTGGCCAGCAGGCGGGTCAGGTTGGCCAGTTTCTCGGGGGGCGTTTGATCGATGCCGGACATTATATCCGACACCGGATAAACCAGCCGGTCGGACATCACCGCCAGCGTCAACTCGCGCCCGGCCAGAGGGGCGGTGTTGTCGGTCAGGATCGACAGGTTGGTAACAAAACTGCGGTCCGACAGGCCCGGCAATTGCTCGAACAGCCCGGCATCGGCCAGCGCTGCGGCCTGGGCGGGCAGGGGGGTGATGGTGATCCCTGGCGGGGGGATCTGACCAATGCGCAGGTCCTCGTAGACCGCGAAGCCCGCGACATAGGCGCGGGTCAGGAAGTCCTCCCACGCGCGGGCCGAGGCGAACCACAGCCCCGCCGCCAGCAGGCCCGAGGCAAAGGCCGCCCCGGTCCAGATCCAGCCCAGGCTGCGCAGGCGCGGGGCGCGCGCTGTCATGCGTCTTCTTCCACCGAAACCTCGGCGGCGAAGACATAACCGACCCCGCGTTCAGTGCGTAGCATCTGCGGGTCTTTCGGGTTGGCCTCGATCTTGGACCGCAGCCGCCCGACCAGCATGTCGATGGCGCGGCCCTGCGCCTCGGGCTTGTCGGCGCTGCCGGTGACATCCAGCGCGGCGGCGATCTCATCCCGTGTCAGGGGGATATGCGGGTTGGCCAGCAGAACCTTGAGCAGCGCGGTTTCCCGTTGCGACAGGGATACCAGATAGCCCTCGGGCGAATGCACCTCATCGCGCTTGCCGTCATAGCTCCAGTCGTTGAACCGAAAGCTCTTGGTCCGGCGGCGATAGGCCAGCGAGGGGGTGCGCCTTGCGCGCTGCATCACGGCGCGGACACGGGCCAGCAGCAATTGGGGGTTGAAGGGCTTGGCGATATAGTCGTCGGCCCCGACCTCATACCCAGCCATGCGTTGATGATCGGCAGACAGGGCCGAGACCAGAATGATAGGCACATCCTGTTCGGCGCGCAGGCGGGCGCAGATTTCGACCCCGTTTTCGTCCCCCAGCATCACGTCCAGCAGAATCAGGTCGATCCGGCCCGACGTCAGATGCGAGCGGATTTCGCTTTCGGAACTGGCGGGCAGGGCGATGAACCCGTTCTGATGCATGAACTGGGTCATCATCGACCGCATCTCGGGGTCGTCATCCACCACCAAAAGTCGCGGAATGCTCACGCGGTTTCTCCTCCCGATTTCTGCGCCTCCGACATCATGCATTGTAACGAACGGAAACAGATTCAATGTCAACGTAACACGCTGTAACAAAAGCGGTGAAAATTTGGGCAGTGGCACGCATTCGTCGCGGATTCTGCGTTGCCAGATGATGATCCGGTCGCAGTAATGCAGCCATCGCTGCTTTTCGCAGTCACTGAGTTCTCAGGGAGGAGACACATAATGAATCGTTTTGCATTTGCCACCGTTTCGACACTGGCCATTGCGGTCGCGTCGTCTGTTGTGGCCGAGCCGCAGGCCGAAGTTCTGCATTGGTGGACATCGGGTGGTGAAGCCAAATCGGTGGCCGTTCTGCAGGAAGAGTTCGCCTCGAACGGCGGTACATGGACCGACATGCCGGTGGCCGGTGGCGGCGGTGATGCGGCGATGACCGCGCTGCGTGCCCGCGTTCTGGCCGGTAACGCGCCTACCGCCGTTCAGCTGAAAGGCCCCGCCATTCAGGAATGGTATGAAGAGGGCGTTCTGGCCGACATTTCCAGCGTCGCCGAGGCCGAAGGCTGGGCCGATGTGCTGCCCGCCTCGATCGCCGGTCACATGCAGTGTGAGGGCACGTGGTGCGCGGCACCTGTGAACGTGCACCGCGTCGACTGGATTTGGGCCAATGCCGACGTTCTGGCGGCCAATGGCATCGAAATGCCCAATACATGGGACGAGTTCAACGCCGCTGCCGAGAAGCTGCAGGCCGCTGGTGTGATCCCGCTGGCCCATGGTGGTCAGGCGTGGCAGGACGCGACCGTGTTTGAAACCGTGGTTCTGGGCATTGGCGGGCCTGAGTTCTTCCAGAAAGCTCTGGTTGATCTGGACCCCGACGCGCTGACCTCGGACACGATGGTTCAGGTCTTTGACCAGATGCGCACCCTGCGTGGTTACGTGGACGAGAACTTCTCGGGCCGCGACTGGAACCTTGCCACCGCGATGGTCATGAACGGCGAAGCGGCGTTCCAGATCATGGGCGACTGGGCCAAGGGTGAGTTCCTGGCGGCGGGCAAGAAGCCCGGCGAGGATTTCCTGTGTGCCTCGACCCCCGGTGACGGCTACCTGTATAACGTTGACAGCTTTGCCATGTTCGACGTGGACGGCGATGACAAGAAAGCCGGTCAGGACCTGCTGGCCAAGCTGATCGTTGCGCCGAACTTCCAGAAAGTGTTCAACCTGAACAAAGGCTCGATCCCTGCACGCACCGACGTTGCGCTGGATGATTTTGACATCTGCGCCAGCCTGTCGGCCGAAGACATGGGCTCGACCTCGGACGCAGGTTCGCTGCTGCCGTCTTATGCCCACGGCATGGCGCTGCGCGGGTCGCAGTCCGGTGCGATTACGGATGTTGTGACCGCGCATTTCAACTCGGATATGTCGTCGGCTGACGCAGTTCAGCAACTGGCGACCGCAGTGGCAAACAGCTACTGATCCAACACGCTCTGCCCCCTATAGTGAGGGGCAGAGCATCTTTCCCCGGAGGCTAAAATGTCCGAATGGCTGGAAAACCACCTGCCCAAGGTGGTGCTGGCACCGTCGTTCATTGCCGTATTGATCTTTGTCTACGGCTTTATCGGATGGACGGCTTGGGTGTCACTAACCCGATCGAAACTACTGCCGAAATACGAGATCAACGGCTTCATCCAATATGAACGCCTGTTTGACTCCCCGCGTTGGGATACGGCAATCAACAACCTGTATATCTTTGGCGCGCTGTTCATCGTAATTGCGATGGTGCTGGGCCTGTTGCTGGCCATTCTGCTGGATCAGAAAATCCGCGTCGAAGGGGCGATCCGCACGATCTACCTGTACCCGATGGCGCTGTCGATGATCGTCACCGGCACAGCGTGGAAGTGGATACTGAACCCAGGTCTGGGCATTGAATCCATGGTGCAGGGCTGGGGCTTCACAAACTTTGAGTTCGACTGGTTGGTGAACCCCGATTACGCCATCTACACCATTGTGATGGCCGCGATCTGGCAGAGCTCGGGCTTTGTCATGGCGTTGTTTCTGGCTGGTCTGCGGTCGGTGGATGGTGAGATCATCAAGGCCGCGCAGGTCGATGGTATCCCCACATGGCGCATCTATACGGCGATCATCATCCCGTCGATGGCCCCGATCTTCCTGTCCGCCTTCATCGTTTTGGCTCACCTTGCGATCAAAAGCTTTGACCTTGTCATTGCCCTGACAGGCGGTGGTCCGGGGTACGCGACCGATCTGCCCGCGACCTATATGTACGCCATGGCGTTTTCGCGCGGTGACATCGGTCAGGCGGCCTCGTCCGCGATGATCATGATGTTGGTCGTCTTTGCCATCGTGGTTCCCTATCTTTATTCAGAGCTGAGGGCGAAAAATGACTGATCTGTCGATGCCCCAAACCCAAACCCGCACCCAAAGCGCCGCTGGCAAGATTGCCCTGCGTTGGCTGCTTTACGTCCTGCTGGGCCTGTTTGCGCTGTATTACCTGATGCCGCTGTTCGTGATGTTGACCACATCGCTGAAAAGCCTTGAGGAAATCCGCACTGGGTCCCTGATTTCGCTGCCGCGAGAGGTCAGTTTCGACGCCTGGAAAACCGCTTGGTCCGGGGCCTGTACCGGTATCCAATGCGAAGGCCTGCGGCCATACTTCTGGAACTCAATCCTGATCGCGGTGCCAGCGGTGGCCATCTCGACCCTGCTGGGCGCGCTAAACGGTTATGTCGTGGCGCAATGGCGGTTCAAGGGGGCGAATATCATCTTCTCGCTGATGCTGTTTGGCTGCTTCATCCCGTTTCAGGTGGTTCTGCTGCCGATGGCGCGGCTGCTGGGCATGATGGGGATCGCCGGAACCATTCCGGGCCTGATCTTTGTCCACGTGATCTACGGGCTGGGTTTCACCACGCTGTTTTTCCGCAACTACTATGTCACCATCCCGGCCGAGCTGACCAAGGCCGCGCGCGTCGATGGGGCGGGGTTCTTGCGGATTTTCTGGTCGATCTTCCTGCCGCTGTCACTGCCCATCATCGTTGTGACCGTGATCTGGCAGTTCACGCAGATCTGGAACGACTTCCTGTTCGGCGTGTCGTTCAGCCAGGCGGGCACACAGCCCGTGACCGTGGCGCTCAACAACATCGTAAACTCCACCACCGGCGTCAAAGAATACAACGTCGACATGGCCGCCGCGATCATCGCGGGGCTGCCGACGCTGCTCGTCTATGTCGTTGCCGGTAAGTATTTCATCCGCGGCCTGACCGCTGGCTCTGTGAAGGGATAAGACCCATGGCTCCTATTCTCGACATCAACAAACTGTACAAGAATTACGGCGCGACCGAGATTCTGAAGGACATCAACATCTCGATCGATCCGGGTGACTTTCTGGTGCTGGTCGGGCCGTCGGGCTGCGGCAAGTCCACCCTGCTGAACTGTATCGCGGGGTTGGAGGAGATCACCGGCGGCACGCTGTCCATCGGCGGCAATGACATGACCCATGTCAGCCCCAAGGATCGCGATATTGCGATGGTCTTCCAGTCTTATGCGCTGTACCCGACCATGTCGGTGGCCAAGAACATAACCTTTGGCATGAAGGTGCGCGGGGTCGATCAGGCCACGCAGGAGGCCAGGCTGAAAGACGTGGCCTCGCTGCTGCAGATCGAGCCGCTGCTGAACCGCCGCCCCAGCCAGTTGTCGGGCGGTCAACGTCAGCGGGTGGCGATGGGCCGGGCGCTGGTGCGTGATCCCAAGCTGTTCCTGTTTGACGAGCCGCTGTCGAACCTCGACGCCAAGCTGCGGGTCGAGATGCGGACCGAGATCAAGAAGCTGCACCAGACTTTGGATGCCTCCATCGTCTACGTGACCCACGACCAGATCGAGGCGATGACGCTGGCGACCAAGATCGTCGTTCTCAAGGGCGGTGTCGTGCAGCAGATCGGCAGCCCGGCCGAGATCTACAACAACCCGGCCAACCTGTTTGTGGCCGATTTCATGGGCTCGCCCGCGATGAACCTGATCCCGGCGCAGGCCAGCAAGAACGGCCCCGGCACGCAGATCGCCATTTCGCGCCCGTCCGGGGACACGCTGGTTCTGAACGATGCGCGCGAGTTGTCGCTGCCGCAGGACGTGATCCTTGGCCTGCGCCCCGAAGACATCGCCGAGGCCGGGTTCCGCGCCGGGGCAGGGGTGCAAGAGGCCGAATGTCTGGTCGATATGGTCGAACCCGCCGGGGCCGATACCTATGTGGTCTCGGAACTGGGCGGCAAGCAGGTCACTGCACGGCTGCACGCCGAAACCAGCGCCAAAGCCGGAGAGATGCTGAACTTTGCCATCGACATGAGCAAAGTGTCGTATTTCGCAAAAGAAACCGGCGAGCGGCTGAACTGACCCCATGCGACTGGTTGCGGATATTGGCGGCACAAACACGCGGCTGGCCCTGACAGGGGCCGGTTCCGCGTTGATCGAAAACGCCAAGGGCTACAAAAACGCGGACTACGCTAGGTTCGAGGATGTGATTTTGGCGTATTTCGATGAGGTCGGTGCCCGCGACCCCGACCAGATCGTGGTTGCCATGGCCGGGCCGGTCAGTGGCAATAAGGGCCGATTGACCAATCTGGACTGGGTGATTGATGGGGCGGCCTTGTCGTCGCGCTTTTCGGGCGCGCGGGTGCGTGTGATCAATGATCTGACCGCCTTGGGCCACGCGGCCTTTCACCTGAAACCTGCGCAGCTTTTGTCTGTCGTGGAAAATGATCCACTGGGCTCTGAGCAACCACAGGCGTTGGTGGTGGGGATCGGCACCGGTTTCAACGTCAGCCCCGCCGTCGATCTGGGCGACCGGACGGTCTGTCCGCCGGTCGAGGCCGGGCATGCAAGCCTCTATAGCTCGGTCAGCGCTGCGCTGGAGGACGTGCAACTGGGCCTGTCCGCAGCCTTTCCCACAGTCGAGACGCTGTTCTCGGGCCGTGGCCGCCGCAAGTTCCTGTCCTTGGTCACAGGGCAGCGCGTTGACAGCGCCACGCCCTATATCGCCAAAACCGGCGAACCCGGAAACGAAGCCTTCGACACGGCGCTTGACAGCTATGCGCATCTGATCGGCGTGTTGCTGCGTGAATTGAAGGTGGCCTACCTGCCCACCGATGGAATCTTTCTGGCCGGGGGCGTTGCGCGCAGCTCGCTTGTGGGCAAACGGGCCGAGATTTGCTGCGCGGCTTTGTTACAGAAAAACGACTATGTATCGCTTTCGCCTTCGGTCTGGATCATCGATGACGATGCGGCGGCGCTAACAGGCTGCGCATCACTGGCCTGAAACCCGGTTTCGTTCAACGTCAAGTAAACAAGTTGGGATATCGGACTCAACCGTCTGGTAACGGCGTGGTGCACCCACTAAGCTCGGCCCGACCTTGCGGCAGAGAGGTTTTGTTCCTGCCGGCAAGGGCCGTTGTGGAGCCAAAATGCGTGTCAGTGTCGGGATCGCCGTATCTATACTTGTTGCCCTGTCGATCGGTGTATCGACCTTTGTCGTGCATTCCCTGTGGTGGACCACGGCACGGGAAAACAGCCGGATGCTGGCGGCGGAGATCAATGGCCAGATCGCCAATACCGTAAAGACCGAACTGGGCCTGACCCTCAGATCGGCCGAGGCGGCCTGGGCCGCGGTGCGAACCATCTTTATCCAGAACGTCATCCAGACCCGTCAGGCCGACAAGCGCGAGTTTGTGTTTCTGTCGCAGCTACAGGCGCAGCCCAATATCTCGTGGATCACCTTCGGCTGGCCTGACGGCAATTTCTTTGCTGCCCATCGCCTGGGCGACAGCGGGCTGGAGATGATCGAGATCGACGAGAATATCCGCGACCGGCAACTGCGCAAGGATCGCTACATCTTCATCCCCGGCGATATCCAGTTCGAGGAACGCAGCTTTACCGAAACCGGATACGACCCACGCGCGCATGCCTGGTACCGTAATTTCATAACCCGCGACACGCCCGACTGGATCGAGGTCCGGGACCTGCCGGACAGCGACAAGACCGTCTATGCCTTCGCCGGTCCAATTGACGTGCGCCGTCAGCGGCAGGGTGTTTTGGCGGTGGCCATCGACACTGACCGGTTGTCGCGCTTTCTGGGTTCCTTACGCCCGGGCGAGTTCGGCGCGGCCTTTATCCTGAACGCCGATGGCAAGGTGATCGCCATTCCCGATCCCAAAGCCGACGAGGTCACGCCAGCCCGGATGGGCGAGGGGGAGCTGTATGAGGTTGCCAAGATCTCGGGCGAACGGCTGATGGCGGATGCGGAAAACAAGACGCCCGGCCCGGTGACCAAGCGGATCGTCTATGATGATGTGCCTTATGCGGTGGCGCTGACGCCGCTTGGGTTTTACGGCTGGCGGGTTGCTACGGTGATCCCGGAATCGGCTTTCCTGTCGGGGATCGACCGGACGCTGGTCAATCTCGTCTATATCCTGCTTGGGGTCGTGGTTGTGGCCATCGGTCTGGCGATCTGGTTCGTGCGCCACGTGGTGGCGAACCCGCTGTCCCGCGTGGCCGAGGACCTGAGCCGGATCGAACGCTTCGACGTCGAACAGGTCTCGCGCCGCCCCTCGCGCCTGACCGAGTTGGAGAACCTGTCGGCCGCAACGGCCAGCATGGCGGTGGGTCTGTCGGCTTTCCGCAAATATGTGCCGACCGATCTGGTGCGGATGCTGGTGGCCGAAGGCATCAAGACCCAACCCGGGGGCGAGACGAAACAGATTTCGGTTCTGTTTTGTGACGTCTCGGGCTTTACGGGTCTGACCGAAAAGCACGGCCCCAAGATCGTGGAACTGATGGAGCCGTTTTTCAGCGCGGCCTCCTCCACCATCGAACGGCATGACGGGACTATCGACAAGTTCATCGGCGACGCGGTGATGGCCTTTTGGGGCGCGCCCCGGGCGAACCCGGATCACGCCGAACATGCCTGCCGCGCCGCGCTTGAACTGATCGATGTGGTGGAAAAATCGGGCCTTCAACGCGAAAACGACAATGCGCTGCGGGTGCGGATCGGGCTGAACAGCGGCGAGGCCTTGGTCGGCAATATCGGGTCCGAGCAGCGGTTGAATTACACCGCGATTGGTGACGTTGTGAATGTGGCCAGCCGCCTGGAAGGGGCCAACAAGGGTTACGGAAGCTCGATCATCATCGGTCCCGAAACCCGGCGCGAGGCGGGCGAGTCCATCGTCGTGCGCGAATTGGACACGGTCGAGATCATGGGCCGGTCGAAGGAACTGGTGGTGTTTGAACTGATCGCCATGGCAGACAGTTTCACCGGGCCCCGCGACTGGATCGACGCGTATGAGACCGGCCTGTCCCATTACCGCGCCGAACGTTTTGCCGAGGCTATCGCCGCCTTCAAAAAGGCCGACAGTTTGCGCGGGGGTGATCCGGCGTCGGTTATCATGATGAAACGCGCCTCCGCCCTGCAGGCTGATCCTGTGCAGACGGCCTAAGTTACTGAGCTGCGGTTGTTATGAAGAAATAGACCCATTCACCTTTGAAATCCGCGTTCTCGGCACGGGCGTCCGCCACACGTTGCTTGAGGAAATCCAGATACGGACCGGCGGGTTCGGCAAGGGGCCGTTCCCCTTCATACAAAGGCACGGATGAGGCGAAGGCCACCGCGATTTCCTGCCCGTAAGGCGGGCCGATGGTAATGAACAGGCCGGGATCGCCCTGTTTGTCGGCTCCGATCTTCAGCGCCGCTTTGGCAGGCGTTCGCGTCAATGGGGCTGAACTGTTGGGGCTGAGGTGAATCACCTGACCGGCAGCGTCGAAATAGTCGACATAGACATAGGCGTCATAGTCAGCCCCGGTCAGGTCCAGCACCAGTTGCTGGCCTTGGGTGTATTTGAATTCGCGCGCATGCACGTCCTCACCCACCAGAAGCGAGTTGGTGATCTGGTCCGTCGATTGCGGCAGGCCGACTGATGCGATCCCGGATAGCGCGCCGCATTGGGGGCGCGGCAGGATCAGCAGATTGTCGGCGACCCGGATGTTTTCACCCATCCGGGCCTGCAAGGCGTTTAGAACCGGCGCGCGCAGGCCGTCCTCGGGGATATGGCCTATCAGCTCCAGCGTGTTGGTCTCGGGTTGGAACTGAACCTGCAACCGGGCGCAAGGTACCTGAGACAGCAGCCCGTCGATCCCGTCGCGCAGATCCTGCGCGCTTTTGCCCACATCCTCGGGCCTTGTGAAACTTTGGAACGCGGCGAGGCTGACCGGATCGACCGGGCCATCGCCCGTGGCCGAAAACACGTCGGTGGCCTTGGCTGTTTCCGTTTCGGGGACCGTCTGGGTCAATGCCACGGGCTGCGCCTCGACCGCTGTCGCGCTTTCCGCTTCGGGGGCCGCTAGGGCCACCGCCTGGGTCGGTGCAATCCCTGCCTCAACCGCGTTCAGCGGCAGGCTGGCGGCAATCAGGGGCGCGGCTGCGACCTCGGCGGTCTCAAGCGGCAGGGGGGCATCCTGAACCGGGGTCAGGGCCTCGGCGCGCGCGGTCTGATCCTCGGCACGCAGTTCAACGGATGGGGCCGCGATGGCCGTGGCCGAGGATTGCGGGATCGCGCCTTGTTGCAGTTGCGCGCCTGATGCGTCTGCGTTCTCGGCAGTGGTGGCCTCGGGTTGCGCCTCAACGGCGGCGCTTTGGGTCACCTGATGCGCTGACAGTTGCATCCGGGTTTCGGGCACGGGCTGTTCGGTGACAGGGTCGGGATCGACCGAGTGCAGCAGAACCACGCCAGCCACGGCATGCAGCGCCACTGAACATAGCAGGGCCGCGCCCCATATCAGCGGCGCGCGCCTCATCGGATCGGCCCCGGCGGGGTGACGACCAGAACCACATCGCGTGCGCCTGAGGCTTCGAATTCCGCGATCAGCGGCAGAACTTCGCGCAAGGCGGCGTCCTGATGGGCGTTGATGCGGATCAGCAGGCCGGGGTTCTCGTTCAAGGCCGCCTGAACCTGTTGCAGGGCCTCCGCGCTGGTCACTTCGGCTCCGTCCAGCGCGAAGGTTCCATCCATACTGACCGACAGGGTCAGACCGCCCGCAGGCATATCCGCACCGGTTTGCGCGACGGGGGGTGAGACGTCGAACGGGGCGGTTGCATCCATCCGGCCGATCAGCATGAAGAAGACCAGCAGAAAGAACACTACGTCGATCAGGGCAATGATTGTCTCGGGGCGATTGCGGGGCGCGGGGCGCGTGATCCTCATGGCCGCGCCTCCAGCCGGACAACACGCAGATTGGCGACACCCACCTGCGTGACCACATCCATCACCGAGACCAGCGATTGCAGCCGGGCGCTGCCGGTGGGCAGGATGATCACCTGCGTCGCCGCGTTCTGGGTCAGGCGGTCGCGCAACAGCAGTGTCAGCGCCTCAGGCTCCAACGCCTTGCCCTGAAAATGCGGTGCGCCATCCGCACCGATGCGGATCAGCAGAACGCCCGAGGCATCCGGGCCGCTTGTCGCCGAGGCGGGCGCGGGGCGGTCGGATTGCGCCAGCGCCGGGATCATGTCGAGGTTCAGATAGGTCGAGGTCACCATGAAGAAGACCAGCAGAATCAGCATCACGTCGATCATCGGCACCAGTGAGATCACTGGCCGTGATGGTGTGCGTCTGCTCAGGCTGATCTCGCGCGACATCGATGGCCCCTTAATGCGCGCCGCGTTCTTCAAGCACCATCAGGCGACCCACCGCGTTTTCGATGGATTGCGCCCCGGCCTCGGCCCGGCCTGACAGCAGGGATGCCCCGATGGCGGCAGGGATGGCCACCAGCAGCCCGGCGGCGGTGGTCAGCAACGCCTGCCAGATCCCGCCCGCCAGGACCGAGGCATTGGCCGAACCCTGCGCCAGTTCCAGTTCCTGAAACGACTGGATCATGCCAGTCACCGTACCCAGCAGGCCCAGCAGGGGTGAGATCATGGCGATCAGCTCAAGCACCCGTATCCATGTGTTCATTGCCGTGAATTCAAGATTGCCGCGCCGGGTCAGTTCGGCGGTCAGGGCCGGGCCCTTGAAGCCGTCGATCAGCGCCTGCATCGCGTAGGCGCAAACCCGGTCTGCCGGGGATTTGCCGGATGCCACAGCGGCCTGAGCCCCCTGTCGGTCTCCACTCGACCATTGCACAAGGGCCGCATCGCGCGCCGCCGCGCCGGATCGGACCGGGGCAAGTTGGATGACCTTGAACGCGATCACGGTCAGCGACAGCAATGACAATGCGCCAAGAACGATCAGGATCGGGCCGCCGGTGCCCAGATTTTCAAACCCCAACATGGCTTATTGCGCCAGGCTGGCTGAGGTCTTGCTGTCCAGCGCCAGCAGCGGGAAGCAATCGATGGGTTCGGCATTCTGCGGCGTGCAGGCAGGCAGGTCGTGCAGCAGAACCTCGGAGATATTGGCGCAGTCGATCTCGGGGATCTCGAACAGTTTCAGAACCGTGCGCTGGACGGGCAGGGGGGCCGCGTCGATGGACAGCAGCCGGTCGATCACGCCATTGCCGTCCAGAATGGCCAGCGACATCTCAAACTCTTCGAAACTGTTGCCGGTCTGGTTGCGGAACAGGAAAAAGGCGCGGCAACCGCCGGTTTCACCGGGTTCGAACTTGTTCAGCTCGATCGACAGTTTGCCCTCATCCGCGTGCGCGATCACGGGCGACAGCGCCAGCAGGAAGGCGGCGAAAATCCCTGGTCTCATGTTTGGTTCCCTGTTCTTGTGTGCGACGGCATTGATTTTGAGCCCTGTGGTGACGTCAGGACCCTGTCCGATCATTGCAGCAACAGGGCCAGACCGGGAAGATAAAACTGCGCGGTTCGTGAAAGCTTGAACCGGGCGGCGTTTTGAACACGCCCCGTAGCGCAAGGGCGAATATGTATGTTAAGTTCGACATAACCGGGCCAATGCGGCGGATTAACCACACAGAATGCAGATAAATAGCAAAGTGTTTGCCAGTCTTTAACTCCTGTGAACAAATTCATACACACGGGACCACACGCTGCGCTAAGCGGTGCAAGAGAACAAGAATCGACGAAAAAGTCAGATGCGAACGGGGAAAAAATGGATCTAACGTCTTATCTGGAACCCAGGGGGGATGATGCCCCGAGTGGCGAGAATCTGGAATACGATCCTGCGTTCACAGATCTGGAGATTGCCGCGCAGCCCGGCGAAGAACGTCAGATGGGCGACGAGGTTGTCGCGGCGGAAGAACAGGACTGGGGCGATGTCGAGGACAAATCGCTGGCGGTCATGGACAAAAGCCACGACCTGCGCGCCGCAGTCTATCTGGCCGAGGCGGTGCTGCACACCAAGGGTCTGCCCGCCTTTGCGACCTCGGTCGGGTATGTGAAATCGCTGCTGGAAGATTTCTGGGACAGCTGCCACCCTGAACTGGACGAAGATGACGGCGATGCCACGATGCGGATCAATGCGGTGCGCGGGCTGGCCTCGACCGATCGCATCGTGCGGGCGCTGCGCCGCACCGGCCTGACCGAAAGCCGGATGTTTGGCCACATGACCCTGCGCCATCTTGAGGTGGCCGAAGGCAAGATCAACATGCCGCCGGACATGGACGACATTCCCGATGCCACCAGCGTCGCGGCGGCGTTCAAGGATACCAATGATGAAGTTCTGGCGGCCAATGCCGATGCGGTTGCGGGCGCGCTGGACGATGTGGCCGCAATCGATGCGGTCTTTTCCGATAAGACACCCGGCGAAGGCCCCGATCTTGAACCGCTGACCGATGTCCTGAAACACATCAAACAGGCGCTGGCGCGCTATGCCGATGTGGGTGAGGTGGACGAGGATGATGCCGGCGACACCGACGCGGGCGCTGCCCCGGCGGCGGCGCGGGCTGCTGCACCGGGGCCGTCGGGGGGCGGTGCGATCAACTCGCCCGATGATGTCACGATGATGCTGGATCGCATCATGGACTATTATGCACGCTGCGAGCCGTCCAGCCCGCTGCCGGTCCTGCTGGAACGTGCAAAGCGCCTTGTTAATGCCGATTTTCTGACGATTATCGAAGACATGGCGAAGGAAGGTCTGGATGAGGTCCGCCAGATTGGTGGTCTCAAGCAGGACGACGACGATTATTAATCCGGTCCGGCTGCGCCGGTACAGCGGATTGCAAGTAAAAACTGATGGATGAATCGAGGAGCATCAGATGGCTGACAGTTCACAGAAATTTATAGCCCGGAACAGGGCTCCGAGGGTTCAGATCGAATATGATGTTGAACTGTACGGGGCCGAGAAGAAGGTACAGCTGCCTTTTGTCATGGGCGTCATGAGCGATCTGGCGGGCAAGTCCGAGGTCGAACAACCCGCCGTGGCCGACCGCAAGTTTCTGGAGATCGATGTCGACAATTTCGACGACCGGATGAAGTCGATGGCCCCGCGCGCGGCCTTTACCGTGCCGAACACCCTGACGGGTGAGGGCAATCTGGCCGTGGATATCACATTTGAATCGATGGATGATTTCAGCCCGGCGGCCATCGCCGCCAAGGTCGAACCGCTGAAAGAGCTGCTGGATGCGCGCACGCAGTTGTCCAACCTGATGACGTATATGGATGGTAAGACCGGGGCCGAGGATCTGATTTCCAGGATCATGCAGGACCCGAGCCTGCTGAAGACACTGGCAGCCCAGCCCAAACCGGGCGGCGACGCCGCCGAGGAGGAGTAAAAGATGGCCGAAGAAGAAGCCAAGGTAGAAGCCGCCGAAGGCGCGACAGCATTTGGATCCTCGGAATTCGAGGCGCTGCTGACCAAAGAGTTCCGCCCCAAATCGGATCAGGCGAAAACCGCTGTTGAAAGCGCGGTCAAGACGCTGGCCGAACAGGCGCTGGCCAATACCGGCCTGATCTCGGACGACGCGCTGCGCTCGATCGAAGGGATCATCGCCGAGATTGACAAGAAGCTGACCGAGCAGGTGAACCTGATCCTGCACCATGCCGATTTCCAGCAGATGGAAAGCGCGTGGCGTGGTTTGCATTATCTGGTGAACAACACCGAAACCGACGAGATGCTGAAAATCCGCGTGATGAACATCTCGAAAAAGGACATGCACAAGACCCTGCGCAAGTTCAAAGGGACCGCGTGGGATCAGTCGCCGATCTTCAAGAAGCTCTACGAAGAGGAATTCGGCCAGTTCGGTGGCGAGCCTTACGGCACTTTGGTCGCGGATTACCATTTCGACCACAGCCCACAGGATATCGAGCTGCTGGGCGAGATGTCCAAGATCGCAGCTGCGGCCCACGCGCCGCTGATCACCGGCGCCAAGCCCAGCCTGTTCCAGATGGACAGCTGGTCGGAACTGGCCAACCCGCGCGATCTGACCAAGATCTTCCAGACCCCGGAATATGCCGCATGGCGGTCGTTGCGTGACAGTGAAGATGCCAAATATGTCGGTCTGGCGATGCCACGCTTCCTGGGTCGTCTGCCCTATGGTTCGAAAACCGAACCGGTTGAAGAGTTCGCGTTCGAGGAAGACACCACCGGTGCCAACAGCGAAAGCTATAGCTGGGTGAACGCAGCCTATGGCATGGCGGTGAACATCAACCGTTCGTTCAAGGAATACGGCTGGTGTTCGCGCATTCGCGGAGTGGAAAGTGGCGGTACGGTCGAAGGCCTGCCCGCGCATACTTTCCCGACCGACGATGGCGGCGTGGACATGAAGTGCCCGACCGAGATCGCGATCTCGGACCGGCGCGAGG
Source organism: Ruegeria sp. AP12 (assembly GCF_056540025.1). Lineage (NCBI taxonomy): Bacteria > Pseudomonadati > Pseudomonadota > Alphaproteobacteria > Rhodobacterales > Roseobacteraceae > Ruegeria > Ruegeria sp. AP12. The sequence goes on along the minus strand of NZ_JBQFVZ010000004.1, from coordinate 178,236 downwards.
CGGAACTGGCCAAAAACGGCATGATGCCTCTGATCCACCGCAAGAACAGCGATTCGGCGACCTTCATCGGCGCGCAGTCGCTGCACAAACCGGCCGAATATGACGATCCGGACGCAACCGCGAACGCCAACCTGGCCGCGCGCCTGCCTTACCTGTTCGCAACCTGCCGATTCGCGCATTACCTGAAATGCATGGTGCGCGACAAAGTGGGTTCGTTCAAAAGCCGTCAGGACATGGAAACCTGGCTGCAGGACTGGATCAACCAGTATGTGGACTTCAACGCAGATGTCTCGGCCGAAGCGGAAAAAGCCCGCAAGCCGCTGGCCTCGGCCGAGGTCGTCGTAGAGGACGTGGAAGGCAACCCCGGATATTACACATCCAAGTTCTTCCTGCGTCCGCACTATCAACTTGAAGGTCTGTCGGTTTCGCTACGTCTCGTATCGAAACTTCCGTCAGAAAAAGGCGCATAAAAGTAAAAAAACCTGGCGGGATGTGAATTGTTTCACTGCCGCCGGGCCGACATTTCCGTAGACCGGAACCATAAACCTTAGAGGAAGGCAAAATGGAAAACGTATTCGTAAAAATCGACGGAATCCCCGGTGAAGCACGTGAGAAAGGTCACAAGGACTGGATCGCCTGTAAGACGCTGGCATGGGAAGTTGCCCGCACCTTGGACATGGCCGACCTGGGCACCACCCAGCGTGGCTATGCCAACGCCAACTTCGGCAAAGTCACCATGACAACCGAGCTGAGCAAGGCATCCCCCAAGCTGATGCTGTATGTTGCATCGGGCAAAGCGACCAAAGAGATGACTGTTCATCTGTGCCGGTCGGGCGATGACGACAAGAAAGGCATGGAGCCCTATCTGATCTTCACCCTGCGCCACGCAATCATCGACAGCTACTCGGTCGATGGCGGCGAGGATTCGATCCCGTCGGAAAACTGGACCATCGCTTATCGTGGTATCCAGATTCAGTACAAAGAAGCTGATTTCAACACCGGCAAACTGGGCGCCCCGACCGAGTTCCTGTGGAACCTGGAAACCGGCGACGTCAGCTAAGCCCTGCAAGACCATGGGTCCCGGCGGCGTGGGCTGCCGGGGCCTTTACGCATTTTTACCATCCTGACAGCGCGAGGGTTACATGACGCCGGAAGAGCATCTTAAATCAGGCGATCTGGCGGCCACGCTGGCCACTCTGCAAGACAAGATCCGCGCCAATCCCGCAGATGCCAAGCTGCGGATTTTTCTGTTTCAGCTGCTCTGTGTCATGGGCGACTGGAAACGCGCGATCACCCAGCTGAAGCTGAGCGCCGAGATGGATGAAGCGGCCACGATGATGGCCAAAACCTATCGCGAGGCGATCATCTGCGAGGTCTATCGCGAAAAGGTGTTTGCGGGGGAAAAGACCCCGATGATTTTTGGCGAGCCGCAGGAATGGCTGGCCCATCTGATCGAAGCACAGAAGCTGACGGCGGGCGGTCATTTCGATCAGGCCGCCGAGATGCGCGGGCGCGCCTTCGACGCCGCCCCGGCAACCTCGGGCACTGTGAACGGTGAGGCGTTCGAGTGGATTGCCGATGCGGATATGCGTCTGGGACCGGTGCTGGAAGTGATCGTGAATGGCCGTTACTTCTGGCTGCCCTTTGCACAGATCGTCCGCTTGGACATCGATCCCCCCAGTGATTTGCGCGACGCGGTCTGGACAGCCTGTACGCTGACCGTCGCCAGCGGCGGCGAGGTCGCGGCACTGATCCCGACGCGCTATGCCGGCACCACCGAACAGGGCGACGATGCGGCGCGTCTGGCGCGGGCGACAAGCTGGGCTGATGCCGGTGCGGATACTTTTGTCGGCCTTGGACAGCGATTGTTGGCGACAGATAAATCTGACGTCGCATTGTTGGATATTCGCGAACTGGTACTGGACGTCGCCGTGGAGGTCGAGGAAGCGGCAGGAGATGGCTGAAAAGACACTTGCCGAACGATTGCAGCCTTCGCTTCTGGATCGGCTGACCGATAACGCTCCGGATCAGAAGAAAGAAGGGCGCGATGCACGTGTCATCGATGTTGGCCGTCTGCGAGAGATCATCCAGCGCGATTTGTCCATGTTGCTTAATACCACCGATCAGTCCGATCTGATCGATGAAGATGTTTATCCCTACGCGTCGAAATCCGTGCTGAATTACGGCATTCGTGAAACCTCGGGCGCGTTTTCGACCCTGAGGCAGGCGCAGCGCATCCAGAAATCCATTGCGGATTCGATTGAGGTGTTCGAACCCCGGATCGTGAAAGGTTCGGTCGCGGTTGATTTGCGGTCGGAAAACCGCTCGGGCGAGATGCATGTCGAATTCGATATCCGCGCCGTGATGTGGGCGCAGCCGATGCCGCTGGAACTCTATCTGCGCAGCCGGGTCGATGTGACCACCGGCGAAGTCGCGATTGAGCGGAGTTAGACGCCATGGATACGCGACTGCTGAAACATTACGAAACCGAACTAGCCTTTCTGCGGGAAATGGGGGCCGAGTTTGCCAGTGCCTATCCCAAGATCGCCTCGCGGCTGGGGATGGAGGGGATCGAAGTTGTCGATCCCTATGTGGAACGTTTGCTGGAAGGCAGCGCCTTTCTGGCCGCGCGGGTGCAGTTGGAGCTGGAGATGCAGTTCCCGACTTTCACCTCGAACCTGCTCGAGATTGTTTACCCGCATTATCTGGCCCCGACGCCGTCGATGATGATCGCGCAGCTGGAGCCGGATGTGGGCAATGCCGCGCTGAAAGAGGGGTATCCGATTGCCCGGGGGTCCACCCTGCGCGCGCGTTTGGCCGAGGGGGAACAGACGGCCTGTGAGTTTTCGACCGCATCGGACCTGACACTCTGGCCCATCGAGATTTCCGAGGCGGAATATATCGACGGTCGCGGAGAGCTGGTGGCCGCCGGTGTAGCCCGCGACACCGACGCCCGCGCGGGCATCCGGTTGCGGCTGAACCGCACCGATGGCGAACCGATGGCTGAGCTTGAGATGGACAGCCTTGTGCTGCATCTCGACACGCAAAGCGGCAAACCCTGGGCGCTGCACGAATTGCTTGCCACCCAATGCGTTGGTCTGACCGGGCGTTCCACCGACCGCCGCGCCGACTGGACGACGCGCCTGACCGACGCGGATGTGGTGCCCAAAGGGTTCGAACCGGACGAGGCGCTGTTGCCGACCCCGCGCCAGTCTTTCGACGGCTACCGCCTTTTGCAGGAATATTTCGCCATGCCCGAGCGGTTCCTGTTTGTGGAACTGACGGGGCTGAAACCCGCGCTGCAGCAATCGGCGGGGACGGATGTCGATATCTACATTCTTCTGAAAGACGGCATGCGCGACGTGGCCCCGGCGGTCACACCTGCGGCGTTTTCGCTGAATGCGGTGCCCGCCGTGAACCTGTTTCACCGCCGCTGCGACCGGGTTCATATCACCCAGATGGACACCCAGCACCACGTTGTGCCGAACCGGACGGCGGGGTTGGATTACGAGATTTTCTCGATCGAGCGTGTGACCGGCATCCAGTCTGAAGAGGAAGGAGATATTCCTTTCCGCCCCTTCTACAGCGACACCGATCTGACGGCGGCGGGCGACAATCACTCGGCCTATTACACCGTCAAACGGCGGATGCGGCAGCGCAATGAAAAAGAGCGTCTGCGCGGGGTGCGAACCTCGTATCTGGGGTCCGAGGTCTACCTGACGCTGGTGGATCGGGCGCAGGCCCCCTATCCCGGATCGCTGGATCAGTTGGCCGTTGAAGCCTTATGTTCGAACCGTGACCTGCCCATGCTGCTGGCGGCGGGCGGCGACGATGTGTTCCACCTGCCTGATGGCGGGCCGGTAAAATCGGTACGCACCCCGGTCACGCCAACGCGCCCTCATGCAACGTTGGCGCAAGGCGATGCCGCGTGGAAGCTGATCAGCCACCTGAGCCTCAATTACCTGTCCATCGCGGGCGACGGCAAGGAAGGCGGGGCAGGGGCGTTGCGCGAACTTCTGGGTATTTACGCCCCTCTGGGCAACCGCGTAACGGAAAAGCAGCTGGAAGGCGTGGTCTCGGTCACCAGCCGCCCCATCGTGCGCCGCATGAGCGACGAGGTGCTCAGCACCGCCGTGCGGGGTCTGGAAATCACGCTGGGCTTTGACGAAAGCTTTTACGAAGGCACCAGCGTCTACGTGCTGGGCGCGGTGCTGGAGAGGTTCTTCCGCAAATACACCACGATCAACAGTTTCACGGAAACCGTTCTGAAAACCGAACGACGAGGAGAGATTGCCAGATGGCGACCGGCAGCCGGACTGGGCAGGATCATCTGAGCCTGCTTGCCGCGCTTGCGGCCGACCCTGAAAGACATCACGTCTTTCAGGCGTTGCGGGTGATCGAGGCGCATTATGCAGATGCGCCGCGTCTGGGGGAATCGCGCCGCCCGCGCGAGGATCGCGTGCGTTTGGGGCAGGATGTCTCGCTGGCCTTTCCGCCCACCACGCTGACGCGGTTTGAACCGGCGACGGACGCGGCTCCGGGCAAGCTGAACAACCTGTTCTTCGGCTTCTTCGGCCCGCAAGGTCCGATGCCGCTGCACCTGACGGAATTTGCGCGCGACCGGCAGCGCAACCACCGCGACCCGACCTTTGTCGCCTTTGCCGATATGCTGACCCACCGGATGATGAGCTTGCTCTATCGTGCGTGGGCGGCGGCGGAACCGGCACCCAGTTTTGACCGGGGTGATGACCCGTTCGAACAGCGCGTGGCGGCCTTGGCCGGGTTCAAGGGTGCGGATTTCAGCGACCGCGATGCCATGCCCGACATGCTGCGCCGCTTTTTTGCGGGGCATCTGGGATCGGGCACCAAGACGGTCGAGGGTCTGATCGCGATCATCTCCGACTATTTCGGGGTCGAGGCGCATGTGCAGCAGTTCATCGGCTCGTGGCTGGAACTGGAACCGGATGACACATGGCAATTGGGTGGGCCTGCGCGGCTGGGGCAATCGACCAGCATTGGCAACCGGGTCTGGTCGCGCTCGGCCAAGTTCCGCATTCGCATCGGGCCTTTGTCGCTTGAGGATTACAAACGTCTTCTGCCCGGCGGCGTGTCGCAGGAACGGCTGGAATCGATCCTGCGCACCTATGCTGGCGACACGCTGGATTGGGAGGTCAATCTGGTGCTGGCCGGTGACGAGGTGCCGCGCGCATCTTTGGGCGGAACGACGCAGTTGGGCCATACCAGCTGGATCCGCACCCGTGATGACCCTGACAAGAACCGCCCGGATGCGGATGATCTGATCCTGTATCCCGGTTACGTAACACAAGAATTCGAGGCCGAAGAACTGGCCCACAGCGAGAGGTATTGAAGATGACGGAAATCAGCCGTGTGTCGCTATTCGGCAAGCTGAACAAGCTGGGCTATCAGGCCATCGAAGGGGCCACCGTGTTCTGCAAGATGCGGGGCAATCCGTATGTCGAGATCCAGCATTGGCTGCATCAGATCCTGAACGGTCAGGACAGCGACATTCACCGCATCATTCGGCATTATGATCTGGACCCGGGCAAGATCGCCTCGGAATTGACCCGCAGCCTGGACATGCTGCCGCGTGGGGCGTCCTCGATCTCGGACCTCAGCGATCATTTGATGGACGCGATGGAGCGGGGCTGGGTCTGGGGCTCGCTGCTGTATTCCGACAGCAAGGTGCGCACGGGCTATCTGATTTTGGGGATGCTCAAGACGCCCGCGCTGCGCAACATTCTGGCCAGCATGTCGCCGGAACTGGCCAAGATCGGGGCCGATGATCTGGCCGACAGCTTTGGTGAGGCCACCGATGGCTCGCCCGAGGATACTCTGAGCGCGCAAGATGGCTCGAACGTGGGTGGCGGTGCTGAACCCGGCGAGGCCAGCGGCGCTATGGCCCCCGGCGCGATGGGCAAGGGTGAGGCGCTGGAGCAGTTCTGCACCGACCTGACGGAACAGGCCCGCAATGGGGAGATTGATCCCATCGTGGGTCGTGACGAGGAAATCCGCCAGATCGTCGATGTGCTGATGCGCCGTCGCCAGAACAACCCGATCCTGACCGGCGAGGCGGGTGTTGGTAAAACGGCTGTGGTCGAAGGTTTCGCGCTGCGGATCGCGCGGGGCGACGTGCCGCCCGCGCTGAAAGATGTGCGCCTGTTGGTGCTGGATGTGGGCCTGCTGCAGGCCGGGGCGTCCATGAAGGGCGAGTTCGAAAACCGCCTGCGTCAAGTGATTGATGAGGTTCAGGCCAGCCCGACGCCGATTGTCATGTTCGTAGATGAAACCCATACGCTGGTAGGAGCAGGCGGTGCCGCCGGAACCGGCGATGCGGCCAACCTGCTGAAACCCGCCTTGGCGCGCGGCACACTGCGCACCATCGGCGCGACCACATGGGCCGAGTACAAAAAATACATCGAGAAAGACCCGGCCCTGACTCGGCGTTTTCAGGTGGTGCATGTCGAGGAACCCGATATTCCGAAGGCGGTACTGATGATGCGCGGCATCGCCTCGATGCTGGAAAAACACCACCGGGTGCAGGTGCTGGACGAGGGGATCGAAGCGGCAGTGACGCTGTCTGCACGCTATATCCCGGCGCGTCAATTGCCGGATAAATCGGTCAGCTTGCTGGATACGGCTTGCGCGCGGGTCGCGGTGTCTCAGCACGCGGTTCCGGCCGAGGTCGATGACAGCCAACGGCGGATTGAGGCCTTAACCACCGAATTGGAGATCATCGAACGGGACGAGACCGCAGGCTATGACGTCGCCGACCGGCGCGAGGCCGTGAATGCCGCGAAGGAGGCGGAAGAGGCGCGGCTGGCCGAACTCAACGGTCGTTGGGAGGCTGAAAAGAAGGTGGTCGAAGAAATCCTCGACCTGCGGGCCAAGCTGCGCGCAGGCGGGCAAGAGGTCGAAGGCACCGGCACCGCCGAAGGCGAAGCCGCGACCGAGGAAGCGCCAGACGCTCAGCCCATCGACCGTGAGGCTTTGCTGGCGGAACTCAAAGCCAAGAATGCCGAACTGGAAGAGGTGCAGGGCGACAGCCCGCTGATTCTGCCCATCGTCGATCATCAGGCGGTGGCCAGTGTGGTCGGTGACTGGACCGGTATCCCGGTTGGCCGCATGGTCAAGGACGAGATCGAGACCATTCTAAATCTGGAAACCCGTCTGGCGCAGCGCGTGATCGGTCAGGACCACGCGATGAAGATGATCGCCAAGCGGGTTCAGACCAGCCGCGCGGGGCTCGATAACCCGAACAAACCCATCGGGGTGTTCATGTTGGCGGGCACCAGCGGCGTTGGCAAAACCGAGACCGCGCTGGCTCTGGCCGAGGTTCTCTATGGCGGCGAACAGAACGTCATCACCATCAATATGTCCGAATACCAAGAGGCGCATACCGTCAGCAGCCTGAAAGGGGCCCCTCCGGGCTATGTCGGCTATGGCGAGGGCGGCGTGCTGACCGAAGCGGTACGGCGTAAACCCTATTCGGTCGTGCTGCTGGATGAGGTCGAAAAGGCCCACCCGGACGTGCACGAGATCTTTTTCCAGGTCTTCGACAAGGGCGTCATGGAGGATGGCGAAGGCCGCGTGATCGACTTCAAGAACACGCTGATCCTGCTGACCTCGAATGTCGGCACCGAGATGATCATGGATATGTGCGCCGACCCGGACCTGATGCCCGACCCAGAAGGCATGGCCAAGGCGCTGCGCGATCCGTTGCTGAAGGTGTTCCCGCCGGCGCTGTTGGGGCGTTTGGTGACAATTCCCTATTATCCGCTCAGCCCCGAAATGCTGGGCGAGATCACCAAGCTGCAGCTGGGCCGAATCAAGAAGCGGGTCGAATCCGCGCATGGCGTGCCGTTCGAATACACCGACGCCGTGGTGGACGAGATCGTCAACCGCTGTCAGGAGCTGGATAGCGGTGGTCGTATGATCGATGCGATCGTAACCAATACAATGCTGCCGGATATTTCGGCTGAATTCCTAAAAAGAATGATGGAGGGCGAAGAAGTTGCCAAAGTCGTGATCGATGTCACAGACGGCGACTTCACTTATGGGTTTGACTGAGCGGGACCTGAATACAAGGGCAACTGGAACTAGAAAATCCCGATAGCGGAGGAACGCTGAAATGGCCAAGAAAGAAGTTACATCCCACAAATTCTATGTCGTCGATCTGATCCGGTCGAAACCCAAACTGGAATATATCGAAATCCCCAGCTACCGCGTTGACGTCAAATTCGACGTCACCGCCAAGGGTCCGGTCCCGTCGACCACGCTGAAGCGTCTTGAAGCGACCGGCATGAAAGAGCTGGAACGCTACGAGAAGGTCATCACGCAAGAGGCGGTCAAGCTCGACAAGAAAGTCGGCGAGCTGATGAAAACGCCGGGTCCGAAAGCTCAGGCCGAAGCCGAGAAGATGATCCAGGCGACCAACCAGATGATCTTGAACGCGCTGAGGTCTGCGGAAGGGGCGGCCAATGTTGCGATCGAAAAGCAGATCAAGGTTGAGGCCAACAAAGACAAGCTGCTGAAAGAGGCGCGGGTCAAGACCACGCTGAAAGTGACCGCAGGTGTGATCAAGATCGGCACTGCAATCACCCGGCTGGTGGCGACCTCGGGCGCTGATGTCATGGCCTACAAGACCATCGTCAAGCAGGTGTATGATCTGGGCAAAGAGGTTCAGCAGCAATTGAAGGGCGAAGAAGCGTTGCGCAAGGATCTGTACAGCGCGATCCAGAAATATATCACGCTGCGCGGCACTTCGATCATGCAGGCGGCGGAACGGCAGGGGATCACCGACACGTCGGGGATTTCGGTCAAAAAGCCGATGGAAGCGATCAAGAAGTTCACCGCCAAGGCTGTTGCCATGGGCGACGAGGTGACCAAGGGCCGCGATCCGAAGGCCATCGCAAAGGACATCATGGATTTTGCGATCAAGGGCTATCAGTCCTACCAGAAGGATTCGGACAAAAAGCGCAAGCTGTACCGAGAGCACACCACCAAGACCCGTCAAAAGGTGGATTCGCTGGGCAAGGCCGCTGACAAGCTGATGAAGGCCGCGAAATCCCAGAAAACGCTGAAGGAAGGCATCAAGCTGGGCGCCGAATGTATGGCCGTCAAGCGTGAGGCCAGCGCCATGGCCGCCAAGCTGGAAGAACGTCAGAAGTTCCTGGCCGAAATGGAAGCGCTGATGGAAGGCAACGGTCTGAAGGTGGATGACACCGCCATCATCGACAAGTTGAAGAAGCTGGACAAAATGACCGTCCTGAAAGAGGCCAAAGAGATGGTGACCTCGGTCAAGGGTGTCATTACTCTGGTTGAAGGCATTAGCGACGTCGTCGGCTAAGACAAAAACACGCGCCGGGTGCAGGATGCTGCGCCCGGTGCCTATGTGACAGGAGGGCGTGTTGGAGACCGGTATCGAGAAGAGCGAAACGCTCCGCGACACCGCGCGCGAATTTGTCGAGCGCAAGGCCGTGACCAACACCATTCTGGGCGTGATCATCTTCAACGCGATCACGCTGGGCCTGTCCACGTCCGCGTCAATCCAATCCAGCATCGGCGACGTTCTTGTGGTGATCGACAAGATCGTGCTGGGCGTTTTCGTGGCCGAGCTGCTGGTCAAGTTTTACGCCTATCGTCTGAGTTTCTTCAAAAACGCATGGAATATCTTCGACCTGGTGGTCGTGACCCTGGGCCTGTTGCCCAACCGCGATGGTCTGTCCGCCCTGCGGGGGCTGCGCGTTATCCGGGCGATGCGCCTGTTGTCGGTCATCCCTCAGATGCGCGCCGTGGTTCAGGCATTGCTGGACGCGCTGCCCGGCATGGGGGCGGTGATCATCATGATCTCGATCGTGTTCTACGTCTTCGCGGTCATGGCGACGCTGATGTATGGGCCCGACTTCCCGGAATGGTTCGGAACACTTGGCCGCTCGCTCTATTCCCTGTTCCAGATCATGACGCTGGAAAGCTGGTCGATGGGCATCGTGCGCCCGGTGATGGAGACGCACCCGACCGCCTGGATCTTCTTTGTGCCCTTTATCGTCATCACAGCGTTTTCGGTACTGAACCTGTTCATCGGTCTGCTGGTCAACACCATGCAATCGGCGGTGGAGGACGAGTCGGTCGAAGAATTCTCACATCTGCGCGAACTGGTGCGCAGCGAGACGGATATCGTCGATGAGCGCGTTAAGGAACTGCTGGAAGAGGTCCGGGCCCTGCGCCGTGAAGTGGCCGACTTAAAAGGGCAGAACAATGGCTGACAGTTCCCAGAAATTCATCGCGCGCAACCGCGCGCCGCGCGTTCAGATTGAATATGATGTCGAGCTTTACGGGGCCGAGAAAAAGGTTCAGCTACCCTTTGTCATGGGCGTGATGAGCGACCTGTCCGGCAAATCCACCGTGGAAACGCCGTCGGTGTCGGACCGCAAGTTCCTTGAGATCGATGTCGATAATTTCGACGACCGCATGAAGGCCATGGCCCCGCGGGTCGAATTTGCCGTGCCCAACACGCTGACCGGCGAGGGCAATCTGGCCGTTGATCTGACCTTTGAAAAGATGGCCGATTTCACCCCGGCCCAGATCGCCTCAAAGATCGAGCCGCTGCGCAAGCTGCTTGAGGCGCGGACCCAATTGTCCACGCTGATGGCCTATATGGACGGCAAAACCGGGGCTGAGGCCTTGATCGAAAAGATCCTGGCCGACCCGGCGCTATTGGGCGCGCTGGCCAACAGCCCGGTGCCCGAGCAGGACAGTCAGGCCACACTGGATGCCCTGCGCGACGCGGCCCCCGAAGACGCGCCCGAAGATACGTCTGTCGAGGATGCGCTGGCCTCGCTGCCCGAGACGGAAACTGCTGAGGAACAGGATCAGTCCGATGACATCCTGTCAGGACTGGCAGCAGCGGCTCCGGACGGTGCGCCCGAGGATACATCGGTCGCGGACGCCCTGTCTTCGATCCCCGAGGTTGAGGTGTCAGAAGAATCTGACGGCTCGGCGGATGTTCTGGCCAATTTGGCTGAGGCCGCCCCGGCGGACTCCCCCGAGGATACATCGGTCGCAGATGCCTTGTCCTCGATCCCCGAGGTTGAGGCGTCGGAAGAGGCGGACGATTCGGCAGACGTTCTAGCCGATTTGGCTGAGGCCGCTCCGACGGGCACGCCTGAGGATACCTCGGTCGCGGACGCCCTGTCCTCGATCCCCGAGGTTGAGATTTCGGAAGAGGCGGACGGTTCGGCAGATGTTCTGGCCGATTTGGCCGAGGCCGCTCCGACGGACACGCCCGAGGATACCTCGGTCGCGGATGCCCTGTCCTCAATCCCCGAGGTTGAGATTTCGGAGGAGGAGGACGGTTCGGCGGATGTTCTTGCTGACCTCGCCGATGCCGCACCCGCTGAGCAGGCCGCTGACACGGCGACGGATGACGCCCTGTCGTCCCTGCCCGAGATTGACCTGCCCGAGGATGAGGACTCATCCGGCGATGTTCTGGCCGGTCTGGCCGACGCAGCCCCCGAGGATACTCCCGAAGATCAATCCGTGGACGACGCCCTTTCATCCTTGCCTGAATTGGAGGCGGCAGAGGAAGACGACCAAAGCGACGATATTCTGTCAGAACTGGCGGATGCGGCCCCGGAAGAGGCCGACGCCGGTGCCGAGCTTGAAGACGCGCTGTCCTCGATCCCTGATGCGCCGGAAACGATCGAGGAAGACAACTCGGGTATTCTGTCCGACCTGGCGGATGCCGCGCCTGAGGAAACGGAAGACGACACCGATCTGGATGATTTGCTGGGCGATCTGGCCGACGCCGCGCCTGAAGACGAAGAGGATACGTCAGCCGACGATATCCTTGCGACCGTTCCGGAGGTTGAAGCTGCCGAGGTAGAGGACGGTTCGGACGACATTCTGGGTGAACTTGCGGATGCAGCGCCAGAGGAGGTGGCCGAAGACGACACCGATCTGGATGATCTGTTGGGCGATCTGGCCGACGCTGCTCCTGAGGACGAGGAAGGTACATCTGCGGACGACGTCCTTGCGGCAATGCCTGAGGCGGACGCCGAAGATGAGCTGGATGAGTTGGATGACATATTGGGAGATCTCTCCGACGCCGTGCCACAAGAGGATGCCGACGAGGGTGATACGCTCGACGATGTGTTGGGCGATCTGACCAGCGACACCGAGAGCGAAGAAGAGACTGAGAGTGATGAGGGTGATCTGGACCTCGATCTGGACGACTTGCTGAGTGACCATGCACCGTCCGGTGATGACGCCGATACGGCGGAGGATGATGCGGACGACCTGGATCTCGATCTGGATGACTTGCTGAGCGGCGATGCACAGTCCGATGATGATGCCGATACGGCGGAGGATAATGCCGACGACCTGGACCTCGATCTGGACGACTTGCTGAGTGACGATGCTCCGCCCGATGATGACGCCTATACGGCGGAGGATGATGCCGACGACCTGGATCTCGATCTGGACGACTTGCTGAGTGACGATGCTCCGTCGGGTGATGACGTCGACACGGCGGAGGATGATGCGAACGATCTGGACCTCGATCTGGACGACCTGCTGAGTGATGACGCATCGTCCGATGATGATGCCGATACGGTGGAGGATGATGCCGACGACCTGGATCTCGATCTGGACGACCTGCTGAGTGATGACGCATCGTCCGATGATGACGCCGACACGGCCGAGGATGACGCGGACGATCTGGATCTGGACCTCGACGATTTGTTCGATGACGATACGCCGTCCGAGGATGATAAAGACACGACCGAGGGTGATGCGGACGACTTGGACCTCGATCTGGATGATTTGTTCAATGATGACACGCCGGCTGGGGATGACTCCGAAACGGCTGATGATCTGGATCTGGACCTCGACGATCTGCTGAGCGGCGATGATGCGGAAAGCGGGGAGTCGGATGAGGCCGCGCCCGACACGGAAGGAGCCGAGCAATCAGGCGAACCGCAGCTTGCCTTTGGGCGGATGAGCGCGGATCGGCCGGACCCGGAACGTCTCAGGCGTACGCGGTTCCGGATTGCCATATTCGGCGATTTCTCGGGCCGTTCGGCGCGGGGGCAGATCGAAACCGGGGACGCCTTGGCCGCGCGCAAGCCGATCCTGCTGGACCCCGATACGGTCGAGGATGTGATCGAAAGCTTTGCCACAACGCTGGTGCTGCCGATTGGCAAGGACGGGGCCGGGATCGAGGTCAAGCTGAACGAGCTGGACGACCTGCACCCCGATGAGCTTTATGAAAAGGTCGAGTTGTTCGACGGGCTGTCGGGCCTGAAAAGCCAGTTAAGTTCCGGCGCGACGGCAGATCATGCTGCCAAGCAGTTGATTGCCTGGGGTGAGGAATTCGGTCAGGCGGTGGTGCCGCCGCGCAAGACTTCGGGCGGCAATACGGTGCGCGCCGACCTGAAACTCAGCGATTTTCAGAAGCTGATCGGCGATACCTCGGGCGAATTGGCGCAAGCCTCGCCGGTGGATGATCTGCTGAAACGGGTGGTTGGCCCGCATATCCGCAAGCTGCCCAGCCCGGACGTGAGCGCCATGCAGACGGCGGTGGATGAAGCGCTGAGTGCGGCGATGCGGATGGTGCTGCATCACCCGGAATTCCAGTCGGTCGAGGCGCAATGGCGCAGCCTCGATCTGATTGCCCGCAGTGTCGAGGATGACGATACGCTGGATGTGATCCTGTATGATGTCTCCGCCGAGGAAATCGCTGCCGATCTGGCCGCCGAAGAAGATCTGGCCAAGACCGGTCTGGTGCGCTTGCTGACCGAAGAACCGCTGGACGAAGAAAACGGGCGCGGCGGATATTCGGCGATGATCGGGCTTTATACGTTCGAGGAAACGCCGCCCCATGCCGAGCTGCTGGGCCGGATCGGTCGGGTCGCGGCCCATGTGGATGCACCCTTCCTCAGCGCCATTACCCCGGCGTATCTGGACATCAAGAAAGAGGACCGGCACCCGCTAGTGGTCAAAGCCTGGGATACATTCCGCGCTATGCCCGAGGCGGGGCATGTGGGTCTGGCCTCACCCCGGTTCCTGCTGCGCCGACCCTATGGCGCCAAGTCGGAACCGATCTACGAGTTCGATTTCGAGGAATTCACCGAGACCGAGGGCCTGCGCGGCATGCTCTGGGCCAACCCGGCGGTTCTGGTGACGATCCTGCTGGCGCGGTCCTTCAAACAGAATGGCAAGGCGATGAAACTGGGCTCGGTCATGAGCCTTGGGGGCATGCCCTATCACTATGTCAATGACCGCTATGGCGATCAGGTGGCGCTGCCCTGCACGGAACGCAATATCACGCTGGACAAACACGAACATTCGGTCCAGCGCGGCTATATGCCGGTGCTGTCGGTCAAGGGTCGCGATGAGATCCGGCTGGGTTCGTTCAACTCGGTGGCGGGGCAGGAAATCCTGGGGCCGTGGACCGGTGTGCCGGTGCCGGAACCCTCGCCCGATGTGCCGCCCGAGCCCGAGGCAGAAGAAACGCCGGATGCGGATGATTTCGATCTGGATCTGGGTGGCGACGACTCGGATGATCTGGATCTGGGCGGCGATGATGCGCTGGATCTTGGGACCGACGATTTTGATCTGGATCTGGGCGATGGTGAGTCCAGCGATTTGGACGATTTCCTGTCCGGATTTGGCGATGACGACGACGATGAAGATGACGACGAAGAAATGGACCCGGAACTGGCTGCCTTGCTGGCTGATCTGTGACGGCATGGCGAACAAGATGTGGAAGGAACGGTAAATGGCTGAGAGTTTGCAAAGCAAGGAATGGCCGCTTCGGATCACCGGGTCATATACGTATGACGAGGATGAGTTGGTCATCCGCCGCGCCATCGTGACCGAACAGCTGGGTGAGTTGACGGATATTCAGGTCGAGGTGCTTTCGCCTGATAAGTCCATCGCGCTGGACAAGCTGCTGGGCAAGATCATGACCATCCACATGGCCGCCGCAGAAGGGGCCGAGCGCAAGTTTACCGGTACCATCGTGCGGGTCGAGCGCCTTGCGCTGCGGGACGGGTTCGTGCAGCTGCTGGTCGAACTGCGGCCCTGGTTCTGGATGCTGGATCAGACCACTGACAGCCGCATCTTTCAGGAAAAGACTGCCGTGCAGATCATCGAGCAGATCTTTGGCGAATATGGGTTCTCGGACTTCAAGAAAAGCCTCAGCGCGACGTATCAGCCACGCGAATATTGCGTGCAGTATCGCGAGACGGATTTCGACTTTATCTCGCGCCTGATGCAGGAAGAGGGTATCTATTACTACTTCGACTATTCAAAGGCCGAAGACAAGCTTGAGACGCTGGTGCTGTGCGACGATGTCTCGGCCCACAAGCCGATCGAGGGGGACTCGTCAGTCGAATACCGACCGGGTGACGATTACAAGCAGCGCCTGTCGGATTGCGTGTCCGAGTGGGCCAGTTCCCAGCAGATCGTGCCGGGTGTCGTGTCGCTGCGGGATTTCGATTTCAATACACCCAACGCCAAGCTGGAAGTGCGGGCAAATACCAAGACCAAGGCCACGCACAACCATAAAAGCCATGAGCTGTATGACGCGCCGGGGCATTACTACAAGGAAACCAAACTGGGCACGACCCGCGCTCAGGTGCGGATGGAGGCTGAAGATGCCCGGTTCGACCGCCGCCGGGCCCGCGCCTCGGTTCGCGCGATGGAGGTCGGACGGACGTTTACGCTGAAGGAGCATCCTGACAAGGATCAGAACGATGATTACCTGATCACGGGCGCAACCTATTACCTGCAGACGACCGAAGGTTACGGGTTCGAAAAGAACGAAAAGGATCTGGACACCGGTGCGCTGGAATTCCCCGACGACAGCGGCGAGATGTTCATGGTCGAGTTCGACGCGCAGCCGAAATCGGTCAAGTATCGCTCGGCCCTGACGACGCCGTGGCCCGAGATCTCGGGTCTGCACACGGCGATTGTCACCGGCAAAAGCGGTGAGGAAATCTGGACCGACAAGCATGGCCGCATCAAGGTGCAGTTCCATTGGGACCGCGAAGGCAAGAAGGATGAAAACACTACCTGCTGGGTCCGCGTTGTGACCCCGTGGTCCGGCAAGAACTGGGGCATGGTCAGCATTCCCCGGATCGGGCAGGAGGTTGTGATTCAGTTTGAAGAAGGCGACCCGGATCGGCCGATCTGCACCGGTATGCTGTATAACGCCGATACGATGCCGCCTTACGCTCTGCCCGCCAATCAAACCCAGTCGGGCATCAAGACGCGGTCTTCGAAAGGCGGTAGCGCCGAGATGTTCAATGAGCTGATGTTCGAGGACAAGAAGGGCGAGGAACTCGTGCGCTTTCAGGCGCAGAGGGATCACGAGAAACTTGTCAAGAACAAGTCCACCATCACGGTCGGCTATGACAAGCTGGATGAGGGCGGCAATGGCGGTGATGGCTGTCTGAGCCAGGTGGTCAAGAAAAACGTGGACGAGACGATCAAGGAAGGCGATCACACCTTCACCATCGAGACCGGCAGCCAGAAGGTCAGCATCAAGACCGACCAGACCGAAACCATCGAAGGGAAGTCCACCCGCACCGTGACCGGCAACCATGCCGAGACGATCAAGCAAGGCAACCTGACGACCGAGGTCAGTCAGGGCGACAAATCCACGACGGTTAAGATGGGGGACATCAAGGTCGATGCCAAAATGGGCAAGATCACCATGACCGCCATGAAGTCGATCGAATTGAAGGTTGGTGGCTCATCGATCAAACTGGACCCGACAAGCATCACGATCAAAAGCACGATGATCAAGGTTCAGGCCAATGCCAAGCTTGATGCGAAAAGCCCGATGACCACGGTAAATGGCGATGCCATGCTGACCCTCAAGGGCGGCCTGACGATGATCAACTAAGGGGGCCGAGTGATGAGCGATAGATTTGCCGGAATGGCCAAGGTGCCTCAGGTCCCTGCTGCGCGGATGCTGGCGGACGCCCATGCGCGGCTGGCCACCAAGCTGGACGCGCCCGCCAGCGCGCCGTTGGACGTGGTGTTGACCGAGCTAGAGGAAAAAGGCGCGGTGGTCGACATGTTGCGCCTGCTGGGCGTTGCCTTGCCTGCGCGGGAACGGGTCTGGTGGTCCTGTCTGGCCGCGCGCGACTATATCGGCGAAGCGCCGGACAACAATACGCCTGCGCTGGCGGCATCCGAGGAATGGGTGTTCCGCCCGACGCCCGAGAACCGCGAAAAGGCCGAAGAGACGATCGATCTGGCCGAACCCGATGACGAGACCATCAATTGCGCGATGGGCGTGTTATACTCGGACGGAACGCTGGGCACCGGGGATCTGGCAACCATGCCAGCGCCGCCCGGCGCGGCCGAGATTATGGCATTTGCGATGAATGTTGTTGCAATGGATATGCACGAAGATGACTTTGATGCCTATGTGCAGTTGCTGATTGATCGCGGCGTCGATATTGCTCGGGGTGGGAATGGTAAGCTGGACCGCACGGAAGGCGGTCTGGAGACGAAGGAGTAGACATGGGATTTCCACAAGCCCGCGTCACTGACATGCATTTGTGCACGCTGCCGGCCCCGCCGCCAGCGCCGCCGCCTCCTGCGCCGGTTCCGATGCCGATCATGCCACCCTGCTGCCCTACAGTTCTGGTGTCCAAACTGCCTGCGGCGCGTATGTCGGATCTGGCCACGCCCGCTTTCCCGCATCCGATTGTCAAAGGGTCTGCAACTGTGCTGATCAGCAAGCTTCCTGCGGCGCGGGTTACAGATAATTGCGCCTGTGGCGGTCTTATCATACCGCCGTGCTGCCCTACCGTACTGGTCGGAGGATGAAGACAAACGCATGACGGTCACGTTGAAATTCCAATCCACCGGCGTTGTGCCGGGCGACGGACGCCCGGTGTCGATGCAGGGGGGCTCTTTGACCGTCGGGCGTGGCCCGGCCAATGATCTGGTACTGCCAGACCCCGAACGCACGCTGAGCAAAAGCCATTTCGTGATCGAGGATCACAATGGCAATGTGGTGATCGTCGATCTGTCGACCAACGGTACGTTCCTGAACTACTCGAAAATCCCCTTGGGCCGCACGCCGACGCCGCTGAACAACGGCGATGTGCTGACCGCAGGCGGGTATGAGATGGTGGTCGAGATAGGGGCCGATCTGCCCACGTTCGAGGAGATGATCCCGCAGCCGATGCAACAGGCCGGGGTGTCCCCGGGCCAGTCCCAGAATGCCCCCGATCCGCTGGCCTTGCTGGACGATGCAGGGCCGGGCGGGGATTTTCTGGATGACCTGCTGGGCGGCGATGCCAAGGGGCCGGGGCAGATTGCAACGCCCGACCCGATGGACGAGCTGTTGCCGCCGTTGGACGATGATGACCCGTTCTTTGCCAAGCCCAAGGACGTACACGCGGATATGGGCGCAAGCGATCCGATGCATAACCCCTCGGCCAGCGATGCGTTTTCGGCACCGCAATCCGGAGGCGGGGCAAACCTGATCCCCGATGACTGGGATGATGACGATCTGTTGTCACCCTCGGGCGGCGCACCGTCGGACCCGTTTGCCGCGCCCGAGCCGCCGCAACCTGCGGCCCCTCCGCCGGAACCCGCGCCTCCGCCACCCGCGAAACCGACGCCCGGCGGTCAGGCTGATATTGCACCACCCACCCCCGCCGCGCCTGCGCCGGAACCGCCAAAGCCTGAAACACCTGCGCCTGTGGCCGGAGGTGATCAGGCCGCCGCGCGGGCGCTGTTAGAGGCGCTTGAGGTGGACGACCTGCGCATCGACGATGCCGATCTGCCTGCCACGATGGGCCGCATGGGCCGCGTGTTGCGCGCGATGATCACGGGGCTGCGGGAAATTCTGATGACCCGCACTTCGATCAAGTCGGAATTCCGCATCGATCAAACCATGATCAGCGCGGGCGGGAACAACCCGCTGAAATTCTCGATCAGCCCGGAACAGGCCATCGAGGCCTTGGTCAAACCGCGCGTCAAAGGCTATCTGGCCGCTGAAGAGGCCACCGAACAGGCACTGAACGACATCAAGGCGCATGAGGTTGCGATGGTCACCGGCATGGAAGCCGCGCTGAAAGGCGTGCTGGCCCGGCTGGACCCCGAGGTGCTGGCGGGAAAAATCGAAGGCTCGGGCAAACTTGGGTCACTTTTCAAGGGTAAAAAGGCCCAGTACTGGGAAGTATATGAAAAGATGTATGCTGAAATCTCGGATCAGGCAGAGAACGATTTTCATGATCTCTTTAGCCGGGAATTCGCGCGCGCATATAAAGAACAGCTGGAAAAGCTGAAATAACGCCCCGATCAGGGCGGCAAGAACAAGGGAGGGCAGCCATTGTCCTGGGACAGCAAGGTGCTTTGGACCGAAGGGTTGTTTCTGCAACCCCATCACTTCCAGCAGGCGGATCGGTATACCGAGGCGCTGGTGGCTGGCCTTGCGCGGCGCGTCACGCCCTATGCCTGGGGTGTCAGCGCGCTGGAGATCGATGACGAGGTTCTGAAGGTTGGGCAGTTTGCACTGAAATCCTGCTCGGGGCTTACCCCGGACGGGCAGGTGTTTCGCGTGCCACAAGCCGAAGACCACCCGCCCGCGCTGGAAGTGCCCGAAACGATCAAGGATTGCGTGGTCTACTTGACGGTGCCGCAGCGGCGGCAGGGTGCGTCTGAAGTTGATCTGAGCGGGGCCGAACAATCGGTCAGCCGGTTGCGCCCGGCGGAACAGGAAATCACTGACGTGATGAGCCAGCAGAAAAAGCCGGTGACGCTGGGCATCGGCAAGCTGCGCCTGCAATTTGCGTTGGCGGTGGATGATCTGGCCGACAAGCTGGCCATTCCAATTGCCAAGATTATCGAGGTGCGCCCCGATAAGGAAATCATTCTGGATCGCGGCTTTATCCCCTCCGTTCTGGATGTGCGCGCAGCACCCGCGCTGGCCGGGTTCATGAACGAATTGGAAGGGATGCTGTCGCACCGGATGCAGGCGCTGGCCGGGCGATTGTCCGAAGGTGGACCCGCGAAGGGTGCCGCCGAGATTTCGGACTTCCTGCTGCTGATGACCATCAACCGCAACCTGCCGCTGGTGCGCCATTTCGCCAATATCGAGAATGTGCATCCCGAACACGCCTATCGCGTCTGTGCCTCGCTGGCCGGGGAACTGGCCACCTTCATGAGCACCGAGAAAGAGGCCGTGCAGTTCCCGGCCTATCAGCATGACAACCTGACCGAGTCCTTCGCACCGGTGATCCGCACCCTGCGCCAATACCTCAGCTCGGTTCTCGAGCAGACGGCGATTTCGATCCCACTGGAGCCACGAAAATACGGTATCAGTGTTGGTGTCATTGCCGACCGCAAGCTGATCGGCAATGCGGGCTTCGTGCTGGCGGTCAATGCCGACATCCCCGCCGAAGACGTGCGGCGGCATTTCGCAGGTCAGGCCAAAACCGGCCCGGTCGAGGAAATCCGCCAGCTTGTGAACTCGGCCCTGCCGGGGATCACGCTGCGCCCGCTGCCCGTTGCGCCGCGCCAGATCCCCTATCATTCCGGCGTCGTCTATTTCGAGCTGGATGCAGCCAGCCCCTATTGGGGCAAGATGACAACCTCGGGCGGGATCGCAGTGCATGTCTCGGGTCAGTATCCGGGGCTGCAGATGGAGCTTTGGGCGATCCGCAACCAGTAAGAGTGAACGCGATCACTGGCTGCGCCGAAACAATTTGATAGGGCTTCCCAAGTGGGTCACACTTGTGACGTGGGAGCCTTGAGGAAACAGGTCAAACGATGTCCGACAAAGATCCTTTTGCCGAACCGGACGATACCGACAAGACGGTGATCCGACCCAATCCGGGCGGGCGGCGTCAGGCGGGCGGTGCGCCGCAACAGCCTGCTGCGCCTCAGCAACCAGCCGGATATCCGGACCCGATGCAGATCCCGCAACCCTCGCTTGCGCCGGAACCTGCTGCGCCGGCTGGCGCAGGGTATGGCGTGCCCACGGCACAACCGCAGCAATCGCGGCCCGCGCCGGGCGGCGGGGAAGAGGTGGCGACCACTGGCATGAACCGGCTGAACGCCTGCGCCGCGCCGCTGTTTTCGCTGATCAGCCGCATCCGCAATCGCGCCCAGCATATGGACCCGGACAAGCTGCGCCAAAGCGTCGTGGCCGAGGTGCGCGCATTCGAAAACGCCGCCTTGCAGGCGGGTATTGCGGCGCAAACCGTCAAGGTGGCGCGCTATGCGCTATGCGCGACGCTGGACGATGTGGTTCTCAACACGCCATGGGGCGGGCAATCCAGTTGGGCCACGCAGTCTCTGGTCGGTACGTTCCACCGCGAAACCGTGGGCGGCGACCGCTTCTATGACCTTCTGGCGCGTCTGGAACAGGACCCGGCCAACAATATCGAGTTGCTGGAATTCGTCTATATGTGCCTCTCGCTGGGGTTCGAGGGGCGTTTGCGCGTCGAACAGGGTGGCTCGGACAAGCATCTGCAAATCCGGCAGGGTCTGGCCCGGATCATCCGCGGCCAGCGCGGTGCGATTGAACGCGACCTGTCCCCGCATTGGGAAGGGGTCGACAAACCCTATCGCGCGCTCAGCATGTGGAAGCCGGTCTGGATCGCCGTAGGCGTCACCGCCTTGCTGCTGATGATTGAGTTTGGCGGGCTGTCCTTCCTGCTGTCCAACAAGACCGAAAACCTGGTGGGTCAGATGTCGGTGATCGATGCAGGTCCGGTGGCCGAGTTGCAGCGCCGCGCACCGCCTCCGCCGCCTCCACCCCCGCAGGCGCAGCCGCAGGTCGAGAAGGTGGTGGCCTTCCTGCAGCCCGAGATCGACGAAGGGCTGGTCGAGGTTTTTGAAAAGGGCAACACGCTGATCATCCGCATCAAAGGCTCGGGCATGTTCGGCTCGGGCTCGGACCATTTGCAGGACAAGTTCCGCGAACCGGTGCGTCGGGTGGCTGTGGCCCTGAATGAAGAACCCGGCTCGGTCATTGTGGCGGGGCATTCGGACAATGTGCCGATCCGCTCGTCCCGGTTCCCGTCGAACCTTGCGCTGTCGCTGGCGCGGGCGAAATCGGTGATGAACCAGATGGCGGGTGAGATGGGCGACCCGGACCGCCTGAGCGCCGAAGGCCGGGCCGATAGCGAGCCCATCGCCGATAACTCAACCCGTGAAGGCCGCGCGACCAACCGCCGGATCGAAGTCCTGCTGGTTCAGGAGGAGAACTGATGTATTTCCGCCGAATTCTGAGATACGTGTTCTTGTCGATCTACACCGTGCTGTTCTTCACGGCCACGGTGCTGTCATTCAGCCTGTTCTATTTTGGCCCGCTGATCGGGTCCGACGAGTGGCGCCCACTTGACGGTACGGGCACGCGCCTGATCTGGTGTGGCGTCATCTATCTGATCTTCCTGATCATCGGGCTGACCATATTCTTTATCCGGCGCAGGCGTGAAAAGAAGCTGACCGAAGAGATCACGGAATCCGTCGCCGATGGCGGCGACATGATCGACAGCGAGATTGCCGAGCTGCGCGGTAAGCTGAAAACCGCGATGGCGGCGCTGCGCAAGTCCAAGAACGGGCGGCGGCATCTGAACGAGTTGCCGTGGTACGTGATGATCGGCCCGCCGGGTGCGGGCAAGACCACGGCCATCGTGAACTCGGGCCTGAACTTCCCGCTGGCCGATGAGCTGGGCAAGACCGCCGTTGGCGGGGTCGGTGGCACGCGTAATTGCGATTGGTGGTTCACGGAAAACGCGGTGCTGATCGACACCGCCGGGCGTTATACCACGCAGGAAAGCGATGCCGAGGTCGACAATGCCGCCTGGATCGGGTTCCTGAATCTGCTGAAAAAGTACCGCAAACGCCAGCCCATAAACGGCGCGATGATTGCGATTTCCCTGTCCGATCTGTCTTTGCAGGACGAGATCACGCAGAAAGAACACGCCAAAGCCGTGCGCCGCCGCCTTGAGGAGTTGCGCGAAAAGCTGGGTGTGCGTTTCCCGGTCTACATCCTGTTCACCAAGGCCGACCTGATCGCAGGCTTTGCCGAGTTCCACGACAATCTGGGTAAGGAAGACCGCGAGCAGGTCTGGGGCTTTACCTTGCCGCTGGACAAGTCGAAATCCGAGCAATCTCCGGTCGCGGCATTCGATGACGAGTTTGCCCAGCTTCTGGGCCGCCTGAACGCGCAATCGCTGGAGCGGATGCAGACGGAAACCGACCCACAGCGCCGCGCGCTGATTGCGGGCTTCCCAATGCAGGTCGCCTCGGTCCGCAAGGTGGCGCATGAGTTCCTGACCGAAGTGTTCCAGGACAGCCGTTATCAGCACCGCCATATGCTGCGCGGGGTCTACTTCACCTCTGGCACGCAGGAAGGCACGCCGATTGACCGGCTGATGCTGGGCATGGCGCGCACCTTCGGAATCGGGCGTCAGGCCATCGGGTCCGGGCAGGGCTCGGGCCGGTCCTATTTCCTGACCCGTCTGTTCGATCAGGTGATTTTCCGCGAGGCCGGTCTGGTCAGCGCCGATGACAAGGTCGAGCGGCGCTACAAGATCACCAAATGGGCCTCGATGGCGGCAACGGTTGTGGCCGCCGTGACCGTTGGAGCGTTGCTGGTGCGCAGCTTCATGGGCAATTCTGATTTGATTGCCGAGGCGCAGGAGGGCGTGTCCGCCTATCAGGCCGCCGCCGCGACCCTGCCGCCTAGCCCGGTAGGCGATACCGATCTGGTGCCAGTGGTGCAGGCGCTGAACACGCTGCGCGATCTGCCGGCCAACCCGACCCTGTCCGACCCGGACCCCGAAACGCGCCTGACCTATGGTCTGTATCAGGGCGATGTCATCGGCACTCAGGCGGCGCAGACCTATCGCGCGGCATTAAACCAGCGCTTCCTGCCGCGTCTGCTGCTGCGTCTGGAAGAGCAGATGAGCGCTAATATCAACAACGCGGATGTGCTGTATGAGGCGCTCAAGGTCTATCTGATGTTGGGCCTGCAGGGACCGATGAATCAGGATCTGGTCAAGGAATGGATGAATATCGACTGGACGGTCTCGTTCCCCGGTCCGGCGCGGGAAGAGTTCCGGGCCGATCTGAATGATCATCTGGACGCGTTGCTGAGCCAGCCGATGCGCGAGGTCGCGCTGAACGGCCCGATGGTCGAGCAGATTCAAGGCATCCTGTCCGAATTGCCGCTGGCGCAGCGGGTTTATAACGGCATCATCTCCAGCCCCGCCGCCACCGCGCTGCCCGAATGGCGGATTACCGAGGTTGGCGGCCCTGCCGTGGGCCGGGTTCTGGTGCGCTCCTCTGGCAAGCCGCTGAATGACGGTATTGAAGGCATCTTTACCTATAACGGGTTCAACAACGTCTTCGTGGGCGAGGCCGTTGGTGTTGCCAAACGAGTGCAAAAGGAAAGCTGGGTTCTGGGTCCGCGCGGCGAGGCGGAACAGACCGAACAGGCGCTGGCCGCGCTCAGCCGGGACGTGCTTGACCTGTATTACAACGACTATATCGCGCGCTATGACGCGATGCTGGGCGATATCGATATCGTGCCCATGGAAAGCCTGAGCCACGCGGTCGAAGTGACCAATGTTCTGTCCGGCCCCACCTCGCCGATTGTGAATGTGCTGAATTCGATCTCGGACGAGACCAAGCTGACCGAGACCCGCTCGGTTCTGGGTGACACGGATGCGCTGAGCGAGGGGCTGTCGGACGCCGCCAGCCTGGAGCTGCAATCGGCTACCTCGGTCCAGACGCAGATTCTGCTGGAGGCGCTGGCCAAAACCAGCGGTGCGAGCGTGACCGAGCCTGTGGCGGCCCCCGGTCAATATGTCGAGGATCGCTTTAGCTGGCTGCATGATCTGGTGGATCAGCAAGAGGGCCAGCCCTCGCAGCTTGATCTGCTGATGGGGTCGTTGACGGGTGTGTATCAGGAGTTGAACAAGATGTCGTTCAGCGGCGTCTCGGACGGTCAGACCGGTCAAGCCTTGCAGCAGTTCCAGCAAGAGGCCGCGCGCATTCCCGGCCCGATGGAACGCTGGGCGGTGCAGATCATCGACGGGTCCTCGGGGATCACCTCGGACAGCACACGGTCGTCGATCAACGCGCGCTGGCAGGCCTCGGTTCTGCCGTTCTGCGAGCAGGTGGTGACGGATCGCTATCCGTTCAATCGCCGGTCCGGTGCGGATGTGGCGATGGGCGATTTTGGCAAGCTGTTTGGCCCGCAAGGTCTGATCGACAACTTCTTCAACGAGAATCTGGCCAAGCATGTGGATATGCGCACGCGGCCATGGTCGTGGAAATCGGGTGTGAACGAGGCCGATCTGGGGATCAGTCAGGCCGTTCTGACCCAGTTCCAGAACGCCGCCGAGATCAAAGAGGCGTTCTTTGCCGGTGGTCCGCAGCCGCAGATTCAGTTCCAGATCATGCCCGAGGCGCTGGATCCCAAGGCCAAGGGCGTCAAACTTGAGATTGATGGCCAGTCGCTGGAATTCCGCCATCGCGGCGGGCTGCCCTCGCCCCTGGCGGTGACATGGCCGGGGTCGGTCGGGCTGGCGCGCGTCAGCTTCGAGCCGGAAAAGCGCAATATCGAAAGCGTGTTGTCCAAGGACGGCCCATGGGCGTGGTTTAGGTTGCTGGACGCAGCCGAGGTGCGGCGCACCAATGTGTCGGACCGCAAGAAGGTGATCTTTAACGTCGGTGGCCGGATCGCGATCTTTCAGCTGCAATCGGGCTCGGTGATCAACCCGTTTGCGCTGCCGGCGTTGCAGAACTTCAGCTGTCCAAAGTCGTTCTGATGCCAGAGGACGGGTTCGGCGCATTTGGCAAGATGCCCTCGGTCGGGGATTTCTTCCGGCTTGGGGTCTCACCCGCCTTTGTGCAGCCATGGGACGAGTGGATTCAACGCGGCATGCTGGCGGTTTCGCAGGTGATGGGCGATGCGTGGGACGCGCACTACATGTCCGCGCCGATCTGGCGGTTTTGCCTGTCGCCGGGCTTGAGCGGGCCGCAGAAGATGCTGGGTGTGCTGATGCCCTCGGTGGATCGTGTCGGGCGGCGGTTTCCGCTGACGCTGGTGGCCCCGGTCTCGAACGAGGGGTCGGCGATCCTGACCCATTTCCGCACGGATCAGACCTTTCGGCAGTTGGAAGACATCGCTTTGGCCGCGCTTGAAGATGATATGACCCGCGACAAGCTGGCTGCCAGCCTGGCCGAACTGACAGTGCCGGTGCAGCAACCAACCGCCCCGATCCGCGGTTATGAAAGCACGATGGTTCTGACACGGGGCGAGGCCGCAGACAGCGTGCTGCCCGATCTGGCCGCCGGGTTGATGTCGCAAAGATATCGCACTCCCAGCATTTGGAGCACGGAAATTGGTGGCGTCCCGCGGATGATGGTCTGCGAAGGTTTACCGGCTGGGGCAAACATGCAAGGCTTGTTCAACCTTCACGCCGCATTGTGGACCGAGGCAAGACCAATATGAATTCAAGTCACCGCGTTCGGTACAGTGCACGCAGCCATGTCGGTCACAAGCGCAAAGTCAACGAAGATTCAGTGCTGGCCCTGCCCGAGGAAAGCCTTTGGCTGGTGGCCGATGGCATGGGCGGGCACGAGGCCGGTGACTATGCCAGCCGTCTGGTGGCCGACATGGTGGCCTCGATCCAACCCGGGCTGGCCCCGTCGGATCGGCTGGGCGCTTTGCGCGATGCGCTGACCCGCGCCCATGCGGTGATCCGGCAGGAAGCGGCGGCGCGCGGTGGCGGCACTATTGGAACCACGGTGGCCTGTCTGATGCTGGCCAATGGGCATTTCGTCGGGCTTTGGGCCGGTGACAGCCGGATTTACCTGCTGCGCGGGGGCGAGATCCAGATGCTCAGTTCGGATCATTCCGTCGTGGCCGAGCTGGTTCTGGGCGGGCAGATGACCTGGGATGAGGCCGAGCAACACCCGCAATCCAACGCCATCACCCGCGCGGTGGGCGTCGGTGAGGAGCTGGAGCTGGACAAGGTCCGGGGCGAGGTACAGCCGGGCGACCGATTCCTGATCTGCTCGGACGGGCTCAGCAAATACGCGACATTTGCGATGCTACAAAAAGCCCTGTCGGAAATGCCGATCGAGACAGTCTCGGACCAGCTTGTGCAGGTGGCCCTGGATGGTGGCGGGGCCGACAATATCACCGTTGTGGTGGTGGATATTCTCTAAAACACGGATGGAAGCGCCGGGATCGGCGGCGGAGAGGGCAGTTGCATCCCCGCGATGCTGTCTTTGATCGCGCCAATGTCGAAATTGCAGGCGTTGCATGGCCCCAGCGGCAGGCCGGGCAGGGATTTTGCCATTTTCGCAAGGGATTGCAGGGTTGGAAGCACAGGCATGGGCGGGGCCTGAACGCTCATGGACATGGCCATGTTCACCGCGCCGCCTTGTGCGGCCTGTGCGCCTTGGGTGATGTCGTCGATCTTGGGCAGGGCGTCCAGTTGCATTTGCAGCGCCTGAGAATCCAGCGGTACGGGAATATTCAACCGGGCCACATAGCTGAGCATCGCATTGATCCGGGCCACGCCGGCAGGCGTCAGGGCGTCGGGGCCGAATGCCTCTTGGATCGTGGCCAGATCCGACAATTGATCCGCCAGCGCCTGCAATTCGTCCAGCGAGATCGGCAGGTTGGGGATTGGCACCGTGGACAGGGCGGCCAACTGGCCCATCAGCGCCTTCATCAGGTTCGGGTCCGAGAAGGCAGGCAGGCCCAGATCGCCCGGCGCGGTTGCCGCCGGGGCCAGCAGCGCCAGTTCCTTGGCCAGATTGAGCTTGGGCAGCGGCAGCGCAAAGGGCGGCAGCGTGATCCGGGGCAGCGAGGCGGCAAAGTTCAGCGCCGCCGAGCAGGTCCCCCGAGAGCTTCCGGCCTCGCCCAGTTCCATTTCCGATTCAAAGGAATAATCAAGCCCGGCCAGCGCCATAGGGCAGATACCTTGTGCCCGCAGGGCCAAGGTCATCTTGGCGGCCAGCGTGATGTTCTGCATTTGCGGGCCGGGGATCTTAGGCATGGCCTGTGCCTGTGGCATGACATTTGCGGCAAGGCTCAGCACTGCTTGCTGGATTTCGGCCAGCAAGGCGCGCGGGTCCGCCAAGGGGAAACCGGTCGCCGCCAGTTTCATCATCAGCGAAATCGCTCCACCGCCACCGGGCGGAAGGATCGCGGGCAGGGCGATGTTGGGCGCCTTCGCGTTCATCGTCGCCTTGAGGTATATGTCCGGCGTCATCGCGGGCAACATGGCGTTCAGCTTGAGGTCCGCGCGCGCCTGTCCGCTGGCTGTGCCCTGCAGGCCCAGCAGCGATAGCAGTTTCATCATCTGCGGCGGCACCGCCTGTACCGACAGGTTGGCCGTTGCGTTCAGACCGGGCAGCGTCGCGGCATTGGATTTGCAGAAACAGGGCATGACGCGGCCTACTGCTCCAAGGTCGTCAGGATGCGGCTGTCCAGCGACAGGATCTGCGTCTCGACATTGCGGTCCTGTTCGCGCAGCGCCTCGGCGTAACCGGCAGCGGACTCGGTGGTTGGGCGCATCGTGTTGAACAGCTGATTATCGGTGTGCAGCACGATCACCTTGCTTTTACCCAAGGCGCTGTCATCGACCTGAAAGGCAATGCCGCCATTGTCCTGGCTTTCGGGGATGGAATAGGCCACCCGTACGGACATCGGCCCGGTATCCCCGTCGCGCAGCGCGGCAATGGAATTGTCCGGGCGGATGACGTTGGGCAGCAGGTGGAACACATTGCCCGAAACATCCAGCACCGACACCGACAGATAGCCGTCCTGAACATCATCCGGAAGGTCCACGTCGATCACCGGGTTCTGGCCAACGATGAAATCGCCGGTCGGATTGGGGGCGTTGTTTTGTTCGCCGTTGAAGAAGGCGATCGAGATATCGCTGGTCGGAGCCGAGGGCAGGAAGTTCTCGATCAGACACAGGCTCGGGTTCAGCAGCGCCACCTGATCCAGATCGATGGGGCGCGGCCCGGCCAGCGCGGTCAGGGCGGTGTCCAGACCCACTAGACTGTCGCGCGAGGCCAGGGTGCCGCTGACTTCGATAGGAGTTTCCGGGCCATATCCGGCGGTTGGCACGTCGACCAGCGTCAGGGCGCCACAATCGGCCATGCCTGACAGGATCGGGCGGACCTCCTCGGGGGACAGGAACAGGGATTCCAGTTCGATTTCGGCCGACCCCTGCAACCCGGCAGGCAGACCGGCCGAGTAAAGTTGTTCCAACTGCGCATGCAGTGCCTGATCGGTGGTTTGTCCGGTCAGGCGGGCCTGATTGCCCTCGACCACCAGCCGCCATTCGTCCAGCGGCATGGCGGCGTCGATCACATCGACGACGGCGGTGCCCCAGCTGTCCGAGATGTCGCCCGAGGCCAGCGTCAGATCAACCTCGCCCCCTTCGCCGGTGATCTCGCCGGTCATCGCGTCGCGCACGGTTTCCGATGGCACAAAGCCCACGGCGCGCGGCGGCAGGCCGTCGCGCTTGTCGGCGACCAGAGTATAGGGCGCGGCAACGGGATATTGCGGCCCGGTCAGCCCGTCGAAGACCCCGCCGAAATACCCGCCTGCGCCGACGCCTGCGACGGCAAGCACGCCAAACACCGCGACCAGCCAGCCGCGAGATTTTGTCGGTTCGTCCACCTGTACCGGTTTCGGAGTTGCAACCTCGGCCTTTGGGGTGGAGGCGGGGGCTGGTTTTGGGGCGGGGGTCGGCGCGACCGCCTCGCCGCGCGGTTTGATCACCGTGGCATCGTCCAGATCATCCGTTGCCGGTGCGGGCGCGCCATTGCGGGCCGTGGCCAGGGCGCGCAACACTTCTCCGGCTGTTTGGTACCGATCATCCGGGTTCGGAGCCGTCATCTTGTCGAGGATCGATTTCAACGGCTCGGGCACGCCTTCGGTATCCAAAGGCTCTTTCTTGTTTTCGACCACTTCCAGCAGGTTGCGACCCGCATCGGCCTTCTGGCCGCGGAAATTGGCCAGCAGCAGCGCGCCCAGTGAATAGATGTCGGTGCGCTGGTCGGTCTTGCCCGACAGTTGTTCGGGCGCGGCATAGGCGTATTTCCCGGCGAACTCGCCACCGACGATGGTTTCAGCACCGGGATTGGTGTCTTTGGCGATGCCGAAATCGATGATCACCGCCTGCGCCGGGTCGCCGTCGCGCAGGATGATGTTGTCGGGGCTCAGGTCGCGGTGGACGATATTGCGGGCATGGGCGGCCTCCAGCCCTTCGCACACGCGTTTGCACACGGTCAGAACGTCACCGGCGGGCATCGGAGCTTCGCGAAGCTTCTGGTCCAGACCCGGCCCATCGACATAATCCATCACCAGATAGACATGGCCATCGGCGGTGCGGTTGTTTTCGGAATAGCGGACAACCGCATCGTGGCGGATGTCGCGGATCTCTTCCTCGCGCGTCAGAAGGACAAGATAGTCGTCATTGCTGGAAAACTCGGCCTTCAGCACCTTCAGCGCGGCAAGCCGCCCGGAAATTTCCGAGCGGGCCCGATAGACGTCAGAAGTACCGCCCCGCCCAAGGATGGCTTCGATCCGATAGGTATTGTTCACCAGATCGCCCGGCTGAAACAGGTCGCCTGCGCGGGATTCAGTCATACTGCCCTCAGTCTTGTTAGTCAGGTGGTGTGGCGATCAGCCGAGGGCCTGGAATTCGACGCGACGGTTTTCATCGGCGCGCGGATTGTCCTTGTTCAGCGGTTCCGCCTCACCCACGCCTAGCACTTCGAGGCGTTCATCGGCAATGCCGCAATCGCCGACGAGGAAACGCTTGACCTCTTTGGCGCGCAGCAGCGACAGGTTCTGGTTGTATTCGGCGGAACCGGCGCTGTCGGTGTGGCCGATGATCTGGAAGACGTTGACGTCAACGCCCTTCATCGCCTCGCACAGGGCGGCCAGCTTGGGCTTTTCATCATCGCGCAGCGCGGCCGAGGCAAAGTCGAACCGGACCTGGATATTCACCTGATCTTCGGCGGCAACCGGCTGGTATTCTGTCGGCGCGGCAGCGACGGTGGTATCGGCATCATCCGTTGCTGCGGCGTCGTCGCCGGTCGAGGGCACGATCACCAGCCCGCGTGTCTTTTGCTTGTTGAACGCGTCGGTGATTTCGTCGGCTGTCAGATCATTGGATTGCGCGAGCGCGATCTGCGTGGTGCACAGGGCGGCAAAAGCCGTGGCCCCGATGAATTTCAGCGAAAAAAACGTGGACATATACCTATTCCTTACCTGTTTCACGCAAAGAGTACCCCTGCGCCCGACAACCGACAATGAAGAAAGTCACACTTCTGACGTTCATTTTGGTGCAATGACGTGACATCCCGACGGGTGGCTTCTAGGTTCGGGTGAGAAGACGGCGGAAATAGGAAAATCCAAAGACATGCGCATCGTTCCAGCGATAATTCTGGGTGTGGCCATCATCCTGGCCCCGATCATCTGGTATGTTTTCCCTTTGATTGTCCCGCTCGAGGAGAATTTCGAAGGCCCCGCCATCGATTCGGGCGCCCGGATCGAGATCGAAATGCTAAGCCAGCAGGTCGAGGATATGCGCGACCAGATCGAACGCCTGTCGCTGGAGCTGTCGCGCTCGCAAAACAACTCGGCCGTTGTGCCGCAGGACAATTCGGCCGCTGATGATTACGGGTTTGACCGGTCCAGCCCGAACGACATCATCGACGCCTATGCGCAGGTCGTGCTGATCGCCAACCGCAACAATGTAAACAAAGGGTTAGAGCTGGCTAATTCGTCCTTCCTGCGCGACACGTTCGGCCTGCCGCGCGAGGATCTGACGGATGAGTGCCAGTCGATGACCAACCCGCGACTGGAAGAGCTGCTGGTGCTGGAAGAGGTGGGTCCCGTGCGGGTGCGGATGCTGAAGCCTGCGGTCGATTCCCTGCGCAATGTGTTCGAGAATATTCAGCGCACCGACCCGGACCTGTATGACCGTATCAACACCGCCGGATCGCTGTGTGTGCGGCGCATTCGCGGGGCGACCTCATCCGCGTCGGCGCATGCTTACGGTTTGGCGGTCGATCTGAACATCGACGGGGTTCTGGACACGCTGGGCGATGGAAAAACCCAGCTGGGTCTGACCATTTTGGCCGATTTCTTCCGCGATGAAGGCTGGGTCTGGGGGGCTGCCTGGGGGCGCGAGGATTCGATGCATTTTGAGGTCAGCCGCAACAAGATCGAAGAATGGGTTGAGGCCGGGCTGCTCTGAATTCGAAAAAACGATAATAAAATCGGCACATTGTGAAGTCAGACACAGACGGGTGCCGGATAACTGTGTTCAGGTTGTGGGGCAATTTCAACGGTGGCCAGAGAAGTTTGAGTTCAACCTTGCTTTGGTCCCCTGATTGGGATTTGCTATTTGCAGACGACAGCGTGGGGCAGGTCGGAAAATGCGTAATGGTTACCTTTAATATGATGTGGGTCCGACAGTTTGTGTGTCTGGCAGCCCTTGCTGCGCTATGTGTTTTCGGCGCGGCAGAGACGGCACTGGCACAA
Source organism: Ruegeria sp. AP12 (assembly GCF_056540025.1). NCBI lineage: Bacteria > Pseudomonadati > Pseudomonadota > Alphaproteobacteria > Rhodobacterales > Roseobacteraceae > Ruegeria > Ruegeria sp. AP12. Next base: position 145,640 of record NZ_JBQFVZ010000004.1, on the reverse strand, counting down.
AGCGCGTCGAACCTTGCGCCCTCGACATTTCAGCCGCAGAATCAACGTGGGACCGGGCCGGTTACGGTTGCGCGCGATCCCGGCGCACCGGCGCCCGAAGGGGCCGACCGGCTATTTGTCACCGTCGGCAGCGTCCGGATTGAGGGGGCTTTGCCGCAGATGGAGGCCGCAAATGCCGGTTTTGTCGAACGGCTGACCGGCAAACGCGTTGCCGTGTCCGAGATTTTTGCCGCCACCAACCAGTTGGAAGGCGCGTATACCAATGCGGGCTTTGTCCTCAGCCGGGTTGTGCTGCCACAGCAGACCCTGCGCGATGGCGGCACCCTGCGCATCGTGGTGATCGACGGGTTCATCGAACGGATCGACACCGAGAAAGTGCCCGAACAGGCCCGCGCGCGGGTGGTCGAGATCACCAAGCCGCTGATCGGCAAACGTGGCATCAAGCTGCAACAGATCGAACGCGCCCTGCTGCTGGCGGGAGATACGTTTGGCATCCGTCTGGCCTCGACCCTGTCGGCGGGCGACGCGCGGGGCGGCACGGTTCTGACACTGGATGGCCAGTTCAAGCAGATCACCGGCTCTTACGGGTTCGACAACACGCTGTCGGATCAGCTTGGCCCGGTGAACCTGAGCCTGGGGCTTGAGGTCAATGGCGCGCTGGAAATGGGCGAGACCTTCTATTTCAACCTCGGCGGCTCTCCGACCCGGTTCTTTTCCAGCGATCCGGAATATCGCATCGCGGCGGCGGGGGCCGTGTTCCCGATCGGCTATGACGGGCTGACCTTCAATGCCGAGGTCACATCCAGCGTGGCGCAGCCGGACTCGGATTTTCTGCCCAATGAAAGCACGTTCCAGCGTCTGTCGCTGCGGCTGTATTACCCGTGGATCCGGACGCGGAAACTGAATGTATCTTCGCAACTGATCTTCGACCGGGTCAGCGATTCACAGGATTTGCTGGTGGGCTCGCTGAACCTGCCGATTTATGACGATGATCTCAGCGTGCTGCGGGCGACTGTAGATGCCAGCTGGAACCAGACCAATGGCGGTTTCCTGACCGCCGGGGCCGTGCTGTCGCGCGGGCTGGATGCCTTTGGGGCCAGCGCCTCGGTCGGGCCGGGCGATACGCCCTTGTCGCGGCAGGGGGCCAGTGCCGAATTTACCAAGCTGGTACTGTCGGCGCAGTATCAGCGCCCGCTGAACGCAAACTGGTCGGTGAACGTCAATGGCCGGGTCCAGACCAGCTTTGGCGACCCGCTGGTGACCTCGGAACAATTCAGCATTGCCAGCAGCAACGAACTGTCCACATTTGACGCGGGCGAGCTGCGCGGCGATGATGGTTGGGTGCTGCGCGGTGAGGTTGGCCGTTCGCAACAGGTTCAGGTTGCCGATTTTCCGTTTATTTTCAAACCATACGTATTTGGCGCATATGGTGAACTTGGGGTGGAACAGCCCACATTTTTTGAGCAAAGCACAACAACGGCTTATTCTTACGGCGTCGGCTTTGACGTGTTTACGATTGAGGATTCGGCCTATCGGTCCGGATCGGTACGAGTTGAATATGGGAGAGGTGAACGTGATGATCTGGGGGAAGACGGAAACCGCTTCAGCATTGTTGCAAGCCGCCGGTTCTGACGGCGCGACAGCTATGAAACACGGGCTTTTTGCACTGGCCTCGGCCTCGGCCCTGCTTTGGGGCACCACCGCAATGGCGCAATCGCTGCCCAATGGCGGGACGGTGGCTGCCGGGAATGTGGTCATCACCCAGCCCAACGGCACTCAACTGAACATCAACCAGAACAGTGGCGCAGCCATCGTGAACTGGAACGGGTTCTCGATTGGCAAGGGTTCGACCGTCAATATCAACCAACCGGGCAAGAACAGCGTGATCCTGAACCGGGTCACGGGCGACACCACCAGTCAGATCCACGGACAACTGAACGCCAACGGTCAGGTGCATCTGGTGAATCCAAACGGCATTTTTATCGGGCCGAACGGGCATGTGAACACGGCGGGCTTTGTGGCCTCGACCCTGAATATCTCGGATGACGATTTCCTGAACGGGCGCTACCGCTACAACGGCAATGGCAACTCGGCTGCGGTTGAGAATGCCGGAACGATCTCGGTCGTACCCGGCGGCTATGCGGCGCTGATTGGGGGCAAAGTGTCCAATTCGGGCCTGATCCGTGTGCCTTTGGGCAAGGTGGGTCTTGGGGCCGGTGAAAAGGTCACTCTGGACGTGTCGGGCGACGGATTCCTGCAGGTTGCGGTGCCGTCGAACAGCGACGATGCCTCGATGGAGGCGCTGGTGTCCAACTCGGGCCGGATCGAGGCGGATGGCGGGATCGTCCACCTCAAGGCAGCAAGCGCGCGCAATGCGGCGCGGCAGGTGATCAACATGTCCGGCGTGATTGAGGCGCGCACGGTCGGCGGTGTGTCCGGGGCGGTGGTGCTGGGCGGCAGCGGCGGCGCGGTTGAGGTCAGCGGTCGCATCGATACCTCGGCCAAGACCCTTGTGGCCAGTTCGCCCCGCCCGGTGGCGCGCGGTCAGGATGGCGGATCGATCACCATCACGGGTGAGGCGATTGCACTGCGTGGTGCGACGCTTAAGGCCAGCGGGTCAGGTAATGGCGAGGGCGGCAACATTCGGGTCGGTGGAAACTATCAGGGCGGCGCTGGATTGCAGACGGCCCATTCGACCTATGTGGATGGCGACACCCGGATTATCTCGGACGGCGGCAACCGCGGCAATGGCGGTGAGATCATCATCTGGTCGGACGTTCTGACCGAGTTCCACGGCAACATCTCGGCCCGTGGCGGGGCGCAGGGCGGCAATGGCGGTTTTGCCGAAGTGTCGGGTAAGCAGGATCTGGTCTATCGCGGGCTTGCCGATCTGCGCGCACCAAAGGGAACGGTCGGACACCTGTTGCTGGACCCGACGAACATCACGGTTCCCGGCACCATCGACGTAGCAACGCTTGAGGCAAACCTTGCGAATGGAGACGTGACGCTGGATACGTCCGGGACGGGCCCGGATGTCGGCAACATCACGATCAACGCTGATATCGACTGGACGTCCGGTTTCGACCTGACGCTGCTTGCAGACAACAACGTCGTCCTGAACGGCGCGATCAACACCAATGGTGGCTTGATCATCGATGCAGTGGGCACGATCACCACCGGGGCCGGCGGTATCGTGAATGTGGGCGCATTCACCTTGCTGAACGGATCGTGGCAGCAGATTTCCAGCACCCTGCCATCCTTCTTTGCCGCCGATTTCACCATCGAATCCGGCGGCACCTTCCTGCGGGTTCTTGGCGGGGCAGGGACGGCTGGCAACCCGTACCGGCTGACCGACATTTACGGATTGCAAGGGCTGGGTGGGTCCAGTCAGAACTTTGAGCTGGCAAACAACATCGATGCTTCGGTGACCTCAGGCTGGACGCGAGGGTTTGAGCCGATGGACTTCGACGGCACGCTCGACGGCAACCGATTTGCGATTGATAGCCTGTTCATCGACGATGCATTTGCCTTTGGTGGCATTTTTGGTGATCTGAACGGCACCGTTCGCAACCTGAGCGTTACCAATGCCGATGTCACCTCGGCCGAGGGCGGCATTCTGGCGGGATCAAACAACGGCACGATTTCCGGCGTCATGGTGTCCGGCAGCTATACCAGCACCGATTTTGAGGCAGGTGGCATTGCCGGGTTCAATACCGGGACCATCATCGACAGCTTTTCTACTGCCTCTGTGAGTGTCTTTACAATTGAATCAGACTTTGTTGTTGCGGGCGGTCTTGTCGGAGACAACTCGGGCTCGATCATCCGGTCCAACAGCTCGGGTGCGGTTCTGGGCACAACCGCCGGCGGACATGCTATGGGGGGACTGGTCGGGGTGAACTCGGGCTCGATTACCGATTCTTACTCAACCTCGGATGTATTTGGCGTCAATCTGACAGATGTGCAGACCTTTACAGCGACATTGGGCGGGTTGGTCGGCAGGAATGTCGGCGGAACGATTAACCGCACGTACTCAACCGGTAGTCTTGGTTTTTCAGGAATAAACACTCCGACGTTTGGCGGTCTGGTCGGCAGCAATACAGGGTCGGTCAGCGCCTCGTTCTGGAACACGCAGACCTCCGGTCAAAGTTCCAGCGCCGGGGGCACGGGCCTGACCACCGCGCAGTTGCAAAACACCCAAAGCTTCTACAACCGCGCCTCGGCGCAGGGTTGGGATTTTGCCAATGTCTGGGCACCGGGCACCGGCAGCACGAACCCGGCGAACTACACCACGTCGCCGGTGGTCTTTGCCATCCCCAACCCGCTGGTCGTGGCGCAGGGGCAAACCGGCAGCGCAACGGCTACCGGTACCGTGGCAGGCGGCCCGTCGGTTTATCGCTTTGGCCCGGCTTCGGACAGTCTGAACACATCGCCGATCTTTGGATCGCCGAATTTCGCCAGCACGTCGCCCGGGACCACGACCTTTACGCTGAACACCTCGTCGCTAACCAGTTCCGGGGGGCAGGTCTATACGGTGGCGGCCTTGCCCGGTACGGCTGTGATCGGGGGCGGAACCACCATTGTCACCATCCCGCCGACGCCGACGATCAAGATCACGCCGACGGTGGACACGACAATTACCGGCGGTGGCAGCGGTGGCACGGTCACAACCACCGTCACCGAGGCTGAAACCGCGCTTGGTACTGTCGACAACGCCTCGCAGGATTTTGACGCCACGCTGTCGGCCTGTGCCTCGCAAGGGGCCGATGTCAGCGCCTATCTGGCCTGTCTGGCCGAGGCGATGGACGAATACGCCTCGGATCTGGATGCGATTGTCAGCGGTCTGCCGCCGGGGCTGGAATCCGTGGGCGACATTATTCGCGGCGCCAGCGCCGGTATCCGCGAAGCCGGCAATGACGCCAACCGCCGTCTGGCACTTGCAACCACCGCCGAAGAGCGCGCCGCGATCCGTCGTGAAGCAGTGCAGGAAGCCCGCCGCCAGATCCGTCAGGCGCAGCGCGAAATCCGCAAGGCGATCACATTGATACGAGCGACCGATCCGGAACTTGTCAGCGTCCAGAACCAGCAGGTAGAGTCGATTGTGGCGGCCGTTGGACAAGCCGAAATCGGCCTGAGCCGCGCCATCGGTCTGTAATCCTTCGGAGGCATAGCCTATGTTCGTGATCCGTCTTTGTGCGGCCTTTCTGGTGACGCTGATCAGTGCCTGCATGGCGCTGGCCGATAAACGCGTCGCCCTTGTGATCGGCAATTCGGACTATGCGTCTGTCAGCCCGCTGGACAACCCGATCAACGATGCCTCGGACCTGACCCTTGCGCTGGAAGGGTTGGGGTTTGACGTGTTTCTGGGGATGGATCTGACACGGGATGAGATGCTGTCGCTGGCGGAATCCTATGGCGCGACAGCGGCGGATTCGGATGTTTCGCTGTTTTTCTATGCCGGGCACGGGTTTCAGGTGGGGGGGCGCAACTATCTGGTTCCGGTCGATGCCAACCTGACCAGCGCGGCGGACATCCCTGAACAGACCGTTGCGATGGAAGAATTCGTTACCCGGATGGAAAGGTCCGACGGTATTCGCCTGGTGTTTCTGGATGCCTGCCGCGACAACCCGTTCGAGGATGCCGGGATCAGCGTCGATAACGGTCTGGCCCGCGTCGGCAGCGCAGCGGATTTCCTGTTCGCCTACGCCACCCAGCCCGACAACGTGGCTTATGACGGCACCGGTCGGAACAGTTTCTTCACCGAGGCTCTGCTGAGCCATATCTATACGCCGGGACAGGATATCTCTGACCTGCTGATCTCGGTCCGCAAGGATGTGCTGACCTCGACGGGCGGGCGGCAGATTCCGTGGGACAACTCGTCGCTGACGCGGCAGTTCCGTTTTGACAACAGCCCCGTAACGGCCTCGGAAGAGACGCTGTTGTGGCAGGTGGCGGCGAACTCGCAGGAACCGTCGCTGATGCAGCTTTATGTCGACCGCTATCCGCAAGGCGCGCATGTGAATGAGGTTGTGGCCTTTCTTGACCGCGCCGGGCAGGCGGGTCCGCAGACCCGCGCGCTGTCGGTTGAGGAAGAGGATGAACAGGCCGAGCGTCTGTGGAAACTGGCCCAACGCAGCCGGATGCGGCCTTTGCTGGAATTCTACCTTGAGCAATACCCCGATGGTGTCCATGTCGATCAGGCGCGACGGTTGATCGCGTCGGTGCCGCGCCCCGAAGACAGCACGCCGGGCGGGATTTGCGAGCGTTTGGCGACCCACCCAAGGGACCGCACCGCCAGCATTCCCGGCGTGCCCTTCACCCGGTTGCAGGAAAACGCCCTGACCGCGATTCAGGCATGCAGCGCCGCCGCCGCACAATCGCCGGAGTTGTCGCATTACGTCGCCTTGCTGGCGCGGGCCACGATTGCCGCCGGGGATGTTGACCGGGCCGTGACCCTGTATAAGCAGGCCGCGGATGAGGGCGACTTGCGGGCCATGGTCTCGCTGGCGCAACTGCATGAAAGCGGCACCGGCGTGCCGCAGGACATGACCCGCGCGCTGGACCTGTATGAACAGGCCGCCGCCGGGGGCAGTTTCGATGCGATGATCAATCTGGCCGTCACCCTGTTCGAAGGCCAGATCGTGCCCAAGGACGAGGCGCGCGCCATTGCCCTGTTGCAACAGGCCGCTGACGGAGGTTCGGCCAAGGCCACTTTCAATCTGGGCGTTTTGGCGCAAGATGGGGCGGCGGGCGTACCTGCGCAAGCGCTTGGTTATTTCCAGAAGGCGGCACAGAACGGCGAGTATCAGGGTTATCTGGCCGCCGCCATTCTGCTGGACGAAGGGCGCGGCATCCCGCGCGATCCGCAGGAGGCCGCGCGTATGCTGCTGCGCGGTGCGGCCGAGGATAACGGCGCGATCCTCGATCAGCTCTCGCTCGCCTCGGACCAGTGGTCACGCGACACGCTGATGGAGGTGCAGAAATTCTTGCAGACCGCTGGTTACTACAACAGCACCATTGACGGTGTACCGGGGCCGAACTTTGTCGAGGCTCTGCGCCAATGGCGCAGTGGCGGGTTCGACCCGGTCATTCTGGCCGCGAACTAGACGCCAAGCCCCGCCCGGCAGGGTGGGATCAGTTCACCGGAACAAACTCGATCCGGCGGTTGCGGCGTTTGCCCTCTGCCGTGTCATTCGAGACCACGGGACGGGTTTCGCCATAGCCCACTGTCACCAGACGTTCGGGCGCGATGCCTTTTTCGACAAGGTAGGTGTTCACCGCACGGGCGCGACGCTCGCTGAGGGCCAGGTTGTCCGCATCCGATCCGTCACTGTCCGTATGACCGCCGATTTCGATCTTCAGCTCGGGGCAGCGATCCACGATGTCATAGAGATTGGTCAACAGCGGGATCGAGTCAGTTTTCAGCCGCGCACTGCCCGAATTGAAATAGATATTGCCGGTGCGCGACAGGATTTCCATCCGGCCCTCACAGGCGGTGCGGTCCAGATCGCCCTTGGTTTCCAGCGCGGCCGCACCCGGCGTGGCCGACACAAGTTCCAGTTGCGGCGGTGTACCCGCCTTGGCGCGGTCGAAGACAAAGCCGAAGCTGACAAAACCAAAGGGCAGGATATCGACGCCAGCAGCCTCTTGCAGCTTGCCACGGCCTTCTTCCAGATTGAAATCGGGCAGGGCGATGGCAATCGGCGTCGTGTTCGCCACTGCCACCCGGTCATTATCGACCAGAGTGATCGCCACCTGCGCCACGCTGTCCTTGGTCACGCCATGCAGGGTCAGCCGATAGGGCAGATCGATGATCTTGTGGCGGGACTGATGCAGATCGACCAGTTGTTCGGGCGGCAATTGGGCGGTGATCACGGCCTCGGGGAAGTTGAAGGTCTCGAAAAACAGAAACCGCATCCGCACGTTGCGCAGGTCGATCTTGGTATCGACACTGTCCATCTGCACCCGGATATCCGCCGCCCCGTCCGGGCCGATCACGCCCGACAATGTGGCAAACCCGGAATTCTCGGCGACCGAGTTCTTTTTCACCGACAGGAATTGCAGTTCCGAGGCTGCGGCATCCAGTTTCCAGCCGTGTTCGAACGGATCCACGTTTTGTGCCCACGCGGATTGTGCGATCAGCACCCCGGCTATCGCAGAAACGAGTCGCATCAGGGTTGAATGCGGCATGTGTGAACCTCTTCCTATTCTTGATACCTTTTTCGGGATATGGCAGGGCGTGGCCATAAGAAAGCCCAAAAAGGTTTGTAAGGGATTTCCGGGTCAAATGATGCCCGCGGATCACGGGCAAGGGCCGAAGATTAGGATCAAGGAACCAGACGTGCTTGGACTGTGCAGAATACTGATTGCGATCTTCGCGATGATGTGGGCGGCGCATGCCGTGGCCGAGCCACGCATTGCGCTGGTGGTCGGCAATTCCGCCTATGGTTCGGTCTCCGCGCTGGACAACCCGGTCAACGACGCGCGTCTGATGGCCGAAAAGCTGGAAGGGCTGGGGTTCGAGGTCCGGCACCTGTCCGACAGCAATCAGATCGATATGAAGCGCGCCATTTCCCAGTTCGGGCGCGATCTGCGGCGCGGTGGTGAGGATGCGGTCGGTCTGTTTTATTACGCAGGCCATGGCGTGCAGTCCTTCGGGTCGAACTATCTGCTGCCGGTGGACGTGTCGCTGGACGACCCGGCGGATCTGGACCTGATGGCGGTCGAGGCGCGCTCGGTCCTGCATCAGATGGCCTCGGCCAACAACAAGACAAACATCGTGATTCTGGACGCTTGCCGGAATAACCCGTTCGAAGATCTGGCCGATATGGACGACAATGGTCTGGCCGAGATGAAGGCGCCCACCGGCACCTTTCTGGCCTATGCGACCGATCCCGGCGGTGTCGCGCTGGATGGTGAGACGGGCAACAGTCCCTTTACCCTGAGCCTGGCCAAACATATCGAAACGCCCGGCATGGCGATTGAGCAGCTGTTCAAGAAGGTCCGGGTCGAGGTTCTGGACCAGACACGCGGCTTGCAGACGCCGTGGGATACCTCGTCCCTGACGCAGGATTTCGCGTTTTCGCTGGAGACTGAAACCCAGATCGTTCAATCTCTGCAAAGCGAAGAGGAACAGTGGCAGCAGGCCGTGAACTCGCGCGATCCGGTGCAGATCATGCTGTTCATGCGCAGCTTTCCCGAAAGCGTCCACGCCGACAAGGCCAGCGATCTGTTGCAGGTTGTTCTGGCCGAATCCTTCGGCACCGCCCTGACGCCCCCAACCCCCGAGGCGGAGCCCGAAGTGGCCGATGCCAATGAAACCGACCGTCTGATGTTCGAACTGGCACAGGTGGACGATTCGATTCATTCCTACGAGGTTTACCTGCACAGCTTCCCGGACGGCGCGTTTTCGGATCAGGCCATCGAACGGCTGGCGGCGCTGCAGTTGCAGGGCGAGACGATGACTCGCAAGGCCGAGCCCAACGTGAAGGCCCCCGATACCCAGACCACCGGCACCATCGACGCCTCGGCTGCGGTGACGATGCAGTCGGTCCTGACCTTCGGAAACTCGCATGTGCGCGGCAAAACGATTGAAGAGCTGGTCGCAGGCTCACCGCAATTCCCACCTATCGAGGGGCTGCCGGATGAACTGTGGAAGAACCAGAACTGTTCGAACTGTCACCAATGGACCGCTGACGCGCTGTGCGAACAGGCGCAGACCTATGTCAAACGTCCGGCAGCAGGCAACGTGGCCAAACAGCATCCGTTCGGCGGCGGGTTGAAGGTCAATCTGCGCCGTTGGGCCATTGACGGGTGCCAGGGCTGAGCGTCCTTGGATTGCGCCCTAAAAACACCATTTGCAAATCCTGAGCAAATTAGTCGTATAACCCACGGCTTAGTCAGATCCTTCGGAATCATGCCCGGCCTTTACGAACTCAGCCCGCCTATCAGCCGGTGCGCGATAGGAGCGCCCTATGACGCTTGCATCCTTCGCCCCGACGGATGGCCGTCTGGGCGCGACGGGCCGCTTGCCGCTGGATGGTTTTTGAGACCGGCTTGCCGTAATGGGTTTCGCAGCAAGCCAACGTCTCGGTTGCTAACGCTCAGCTATGGACCTCGATCTTGCAGATCGACATCTCTTCGACCTCATCCCAGTCGATTTCAAGACCCAGCCCGGCACCGCCCGAGGCGTTGATGTAGCCGTCAGCGTCAACCTCGATCCGGCCAAGCGCGTCGACCTGAAAGTCGGCATAGGGCACCGGCATTTCGAAATAGTCGCAATTGTCATAGGCCAGCATCAGGTGCAGGTTCGCCGCCATCGACAGGGCGCAGCCCCAGCTTTGGAACTCGACGTTGAAATTGTTGGCCTCGGCCAGCGCCATGACCTTGCGCGACGGCGTGATGCCGCCTGCGGTGGTGGCGTCGATGCGCACCCCGTCCCAACAATCGTGCCGCATGGCGTGGGCGATGTTCGGCAGGTCGACGATGGTGTTGCCGCCCGGCAGGATCGGCAGTTCGGTGCGGCGGCGCAGCTCGCGATAGCCGTCCAGATCGTGATCGGGGAAGGGCGCTTCGAGCCAGACATAGCCCATTTCGTGCATCGCCCGGGCCACTTTCAGCGCGCCCTTGTGGCTGTAATAGGCGTCGGCGTCGAACATGAAATCCAGCCCCTTGTCGCCATGGGCGGCATGGACCGCGCGCATCATGTCGATATCGGCGTTGGGCTCGCATTTATAGTGGAATTTGAACGCGCCAAAACCCTGTTCGCGCAGTTCGTCGATCAGATCCACATAAGGCTCGGGCCCGTCGAAAACCTGGGTCGAGGCATAGGCCTTGACCCGGTCGCGCGCGCCGCCGAGGAACATATACAGCGGCATGTCCGCCCGTTTCGCGGCCAGATCCCACATGGCAATGTCCAGCCCGGCGATCGAGGTGTTGGGGATCGACAGGCGGCGCAGTTGCATCCATTTCCAGATGTCCTCGCGGCGCAGCGCCGCACGGCCCAGCAAGCCTTTGAGCAGCGGTCGCATCCCTTCGGCCACGGCGCGGTCGAAATCATGTTCGGTGCAGGAAAACACACCGCCTGCACCCTCATACCCGTCCGAGGTGGTGATTCTGGCGATTGTATTGGTCGTCAGCAGTGCGGGCATGGTCGGCGACCATGAGAATTTGGGGATTCCGGTCTTGACCACATAGACCTGGATTCTTTCGATCTTACCAAAACGATCTTCTGTCATTTCAGTCATTTGCGCGCCCTCGGATGCGGGGGTTGAGGTTGAATTGCGTTGCTACGCTCTACTCAACTATGTCAAAGACTATTGACGATCAATAGATATATCAGTTAATGCGCCAAAAATCGATCACCGCCCGAATGGCAGTCAGTTGTAGAGGAGACCGCAGATGGCCAGCTTTGAATCGCAGTGGCAGAGCACGTATAAGGACACCGCAAACAGCAACCTTCCCGTGTTCGCCGATGTCGATGTTGTTGTCGTGGGCGGTGGGGCCGCCGGTGTTGCGGCTGCTGAAACGCTGGGGCGCAAGGGGCGCTCGGTTCTGGTGATCGAACGCTATGGGTTCTGTGGCGGCGGGGCCGTGGCGGGCCTGTCCGGCACGATCTGCGGCATGTTCCTGTCAACCGAAAACGAAAAGGCCGCGCCCGAGCAGGCGGTCTTTGGTTGGGCCGAGAAATTCCGCGCCGCGCTGGAAAGCCGCAATGGCGTCAGCGGGCCGCAGCGCTATGGCAAGACCTTCACCGTCACCCACGACCCGCTGGTCTGGCGCGAGGTTGCCGACGGTTTCCTGCGCGAGGCGGGCGTTCAGATCCTGTATCACTCGCAAGTCGTCGGCGTGCTGATGGAGGGCGACGCGTTTGGCGGCGTCATCGTGAACTCGAAATCCGGGCTGGCGCAGGTGCGGGCCAAGCGGATCATCGACGCCTCGGGGGATGGTGACGTGATCCACCGCGCCGGTTTTGCCACCACCAAGGGCAACAATGGCGCGATCCAGAACCCGACCATGATCTTCCGTATGGGGGGCATCGACGTGGATCGGTTCTGTGACTATTGGGGCGAGGATACGATCAGCCCGCAAAAGGTGATCGACAAGCTTATCGCCGCCGACAACGAAGGTTCGCGCCTGCCGCGCAAGAAGATCTGGATCTTCCCGACCACCCGTCCGGGCGAATTGATGATCAACGCCACCCGCATTCTGGGCTTTGACGGGCGCGATCTGGATGTGACCAACCCGGTTGACCATTCCGAGGGCGAGTTGGTTGCCCGCCTGCAAGTGCGCGAATACGCGAACTTCCTGCGTCAGCACATTCCGGGCTGCGAAGAGGGCTATGTCAACGACACCGGGGTCGAGATCGGCATCCGCCAGACCCGCACCGTGACCGGCATCGCCACCCTGACCAATGACGATGTGCTGGGCCGGGGCAAATCGCCCGACGCCATCGCCGCCTCACCGTGGCCGATCGAGCTGCATTCCGGCACCAAGCCCAAGGTCGAGTGGCTGTTCGATGACACCTACGAAATCCCCTATGGCACGCTGGTGCCGGTGCAGGGCGAAAACATCATCGTCGCGGGCCGCTGCCTGTCGGCCGAGCATGAGGCGCTGGCCTCGGCCCGGGTGACCGCGCAGTGCTTTGGCTATGGCCACGCTGCCGCGCTGGCGACCGATCTGTCGATCAACGAAGGTATCGCCATCCGCGACATCAAGGGCGCCGATATCCGCACCCTTCTGAACCACGAAGGCGCGCGCCTGTAACCGCGCCTTCGGTGCCGTCCCGGAATGCGCCTTGGGGCCGTCGTTTGGCGCCAAAGCATTCCGGACGGCGGCTGACCAAGGCGTACCGCGATCAGCCCATGGCAGGGCGCAGGTCGATGGTCGCCCTGGCAAATTCTTCAAGGTAATCGATCAGCGCATGTGATGCGGCGCAGGCTGCCGCCCGGTCGCCAGAGCTGACGGCGCGCAATATCGCGGCGTGCAGACCGGCGGCCTTCTGATAATCGTCAAAGGTCGCGTTGAAGAACCAAAACCGTCGCGACAGGCCCTGAACCGGGCGCATCGCGCGGATCAGATAGGGGTTTTCGGCTGCATCCGTCAGTGCTTCATGCGCCGTGCGCAGGGTTTTCAGGAAATCGGTCCGGTTTTCCACATTTTGCGCCATGCGGGGCAGGTCGTCGGCCAGCGCGGCCAGTTCCTTGCGCTGATGGTCCGAGGCGTTGTCACAGGCGGATTCGACACAGATTGCCTCGACCGCGCGGCGGACCTTCAGCAGTTTGAGCTGATCGCCCGCGCTGATCTGCGGAACCTGAATGCCGCGGCGCGACTGAACCTCGAGCATACCTTCATGTGCCAGCTTCTGCAGCGCCTCGCGGACCGGAGTGCGCCCAAGGTTCAACATCTCGCCCAATTCGCGTTCGGTATACAGGCCGCCGGGGGTCAGCTGGCCGATAACCACCATCGCCTCCAGCGCTTCATACGCCTTTTCCGTATCTGTCACACCAAACTCCGATCAATTCATATATCAGGGTCAGCCCTTATTATGCCAAGCCGTCCTCTTCTGCCAGTTCAGAGTCCAAAGGCGTGCAGTCATGGCTTTTCGGTTTCCTCGCGCAGCCAGCTCAGGAAAGTCTCGCGCGCTGGGGTCATCGCATGCGGGGACGGAGGGAACAGGTAATACCCTTCGACCTGTTTGACCGACGCCTCGAAAGGCCGGACCAACTGCCCCTTTGCCAGCAGATCGGACACCAACGTGTCATGGGCCATTGCCATCCCGGCATTGTTGAGCGCCGCCGTGATCGAAATCACGTAGGTCGAGGCCAGATTGACATTTCCGGATCTGCTGAACGGGATGTTGCTGGCCTTGCTCCAGGCATCCCATGTTCCGGTTGTTCCGGCGCAATCGAACAGAACCGCCGTATTCAGGTCGATGTTTCCGCCTTGATAACCGGGTGTGCAGACCGGAAAGAAATTGTCGGTGGACAAGCGTTCGGCGGACTCGAGCATTTCCTCGGGCCGTCCAAACCGGATTTCCATCGCCGCCTGTGATGCGTGGCGCTCGGGGTCCCAGATCGGGGTCACAATATCGAGAACAAGCCACGGATAGCGCGCATAAAGCCGGTGCAGGCGCGGGGTCAGCCAGAAGACGGAAAACGCCATGTTGCACTGCACGCGCACGATCTCGCCGCTGGGAGAGCCGGTAAAGGCACGGGTCCCGCTGGCGATCAGGGCAAAGGCCTCGCGGATGCTGGGCAGATAGTTCGCGCCATCCTCGGTCAGCTCTAACACTCTGGTTTTGCGGATAAACAAGTCCCGGCCCAGATAAGCTTCGAGGTTTCGCACATGCTGGCTGACCGCTGATTGCGTCAGCCCAAGTTCATTGGCCGCGCGGGTGAAGTTCAGATGACGGGCGCTTTCTTCAAAGGCGCGCAGCCATGTCAGCGGGGGAAGGCCCGAGGCCGGGTCGATCATTCGCGATCACTCCATTAATTTTTCTAATAGAATAGCCAAAGATTCATCATTTGTCACCAAAGCCCATCCTGAGGCATCTCTTTTTGAATTCAGGAGGAGAGGGCCAATGCTGCAAACCGCGCATAGCGAAAACCTATCACACTGGGCGGAACGGGCGGATCTGGCGGCAACGTTCCGCTGGACGGCGCGGCTGAACATGCATGAGGCGGTCGCCAACCATTTTTCCCTGGCGGTCAATGAGGACGGAACCCAGTTCCTGATGAACCCCAATCAGATGCATTTCAGCCGCATCCGGGCGTCGGACCTGTTGTTGCTGGATGCGAATGATCCCGAAACGCTGGACCGTCCCGGCGCGCCGGACCCGACCGCGTGGGGGCTGCATGGTTCGGTTCATCGCGGCTGCCCGCATCACCGCTGCCTGATGCATGTGCATTCGATCTATTCCACCGTTTTGGCCTGTCTGGCCGACAGCACCCTGCCGCCGATCGACCAGAACACCGCGACCTTCTTCAACCGCTATGTGGTCGACGAAAATTTCGGTGGGCTGGCCTTTGACGAAGAGGGCGCGCGCTGTGCCGCCGCCCTGCAGGACCCGAAGAAAAAGGTCATGATCATGGGCAACCATGGCGTTCTGGTCATGGGCGACAGCGTCGCGGACACGTTCAACCGCCTCTATTACTTCGAGCGCGCCGCCGAGACCTATATCCGCGCGCTGCAATGCAATGTGCCGCTGCGCGTCCTGTCGGACGAGATCGCCGAGAAAACCGCGCAGGAGCTGGAAGACTATCCCGGTCAGGCGGAACGCCATCTGGCCGAACTGAAAGCCATTCTGGACCACGAAAACGACGACTACGCGAGCTGAGATCATGCCAGACTACGTCCCAACGAATGCGGCTTCTTCCGGCGTCAAGCTGGACAAGAAGACCCTGAAATCCATCGCTGCCCGGTCTGATCGTCCGGGCCTGATCTATCTGGCCAAATGGGCGGTGGCCCTTGGCCTGACCGGCGCGCTGGTCTGGCTGAGCCTCGGGACGCTGTGGATGTGGCCCGCCATGTTCGTGCATGGCATCGTGCTGACCGTGCCCGCCTATTCCTTCAGCCACGAAGCGGCGCATGGCACCGCCTTCCGCACCCGCTGGCTGAACGAGACCGTGCTGTGGGTCACATCGCTGCTGTATATGGAAGAGCCGCTGCACCGGCGTTACACCCACACCAACCACCACACGCATACATGGCATGTGGGCAAAGACAGCCAGATGCCGTTCGACACGCCGATGGGCTTTGGCGGTTGGCTGACCGAGATCACCGGCTTTGGCCTGCTGCGCTTTCACATGCAGGTGTTCTGGCATCTGGCCATCGGTCACTACACCGACACCATGAAAATGGTGACGCCCGAGAACGAGTTCGCAAAAATGACCCGCAACGCGCGGATCATGCTGGCGATCTATGCGCTGATCGCAATCGCGCCCTTCGTTGGCATCTGGTGGCCGGTCTGGTTCATCGTGATCCCGCGCATCATGGGCGCGCCCGTCATGCTGCTGTTCACCCTGATCCAGCATGTGGAATTGCAGGAAAACTCGCCCTCGATCCTGGACAGCACCCGGTCGTTCAGGGGGCACTGGCTGGCGAACTTCCTGTATATGAACATGAACAACCACGTCGAACATCACCTCTATCCGCAGGTGCCGTTCCACGCCCTGCCCAAGCTGGCCGAGGCGGTGCAGGACCAACTGCCCGAACCCGATCCCGGTTTCCTGCGCACCAATTGGGAGGTCTTCGTGGTCACGCTGCGCCGTTCGCTGGGCCTGTCGACCAAGGCGGGTTCCATCCGGCAGGCCCCTCATATGATCACCAGCGGCGGGCCGATCGAGCGTGTCGCGGAAAGGACAATGTAAATGAAGCGCATCTACGATTTCAGTCGTAACCCTGCGGTCCGCAACTATACGGTTGCGGACCTCAAGGCACTCAAGGGGTCGGGCAAAAAGCTGTCGATGGCAAACCCGGCGGACCGGGACCAGATCACCGCCTGTGTCGAGGCGGGGATTGACCTGTTCGTGGTCGGCACCGATCAGATGGAAGATGTGCGCGAACTGGCCCCGGCGCATTTCACCGGCGCGGGCTCAAGCTGGGCGCAGTTCGGATCAGATGATGAGATCGTCGCCCACGCCTATGAGGCGATGCGGCGCGGGGCGGATATGTACTATACCCTGCGGTCCTTCGACGTGATGGAGCGTATGGCCAGCGACGGCATCCCGGTGCAAAGCCATATCGGCCTGATCCCCACCTTCAGCCACCATTGCGGCGGCCTGCGCGCCTTTGGCCGCAAAGCGGATGAGGCGATACAGGTCTGGAACACACTGAAGCGCATGGAAGATGTCGGCGTCTTCGCGGTCGAGGTCGAATGTCTGGCCGAGGAAGTGCTGGAAGCGGTGAACGACAAAACCTCGGTCGTCACCTTCTCGCTGGGCTCCGGCATGGCGGGCGACGCGATCTTTTCCTTTGTGGCGGATATCTGTGGCGAGGCCAGCGAAGAGGACAAGCCGCCGAAACACGCCTATGCCTTTGGACAGGTGGGCCGTCTGCACAAGCAGATCCACGAAGAACGCGTGGCCGCCTTGGGTGAATACCACCGCGAAGTCACGGCGGGCAACTTCCCCTATCCGCAAACCAACATCTCAATGCATGCGGGCGAGAAAGAGAAATTCCTCGAAGCCCTCGATAAATGGACGCCGACCCATCAATGAACGACGCCACCGACTATAGCCAGGCCTTCGCCGCCAAGCCCCAGCCGCTGACGCTTGAACAAGCCGCCTGGATCACCCCCCCGATGCAGGCCGTCGATACCGAAGGGATGATCGACGTGCCCCGGATGCGCCGGTATCGCCAGAACCGGCTGCGCGAACAGATCAGGGCGCAAGGCCTTGATGCGATCATTCTGGTCGAGCCGCTGTCGATCCGCTACGCCACCGGCGTGCGCAACTGCACCCTGTTTCAGATGCATATTCAGGCCGGGTATCTGTTCATGCCCGCCGAGGGGCCGGTGGTGTATTTCGACT
The DNA here is from genome assembly GCF_056540025.1 of Ruegeria sp. AP12. Classification (NCBI taxonomy): domain Bacteria; kingdom Pseudomonadati; phylum Pseudomonadota; class Alphaproteobacteria; order Rhodobacterales; family Roseobacteraceae; genus Ruegeria; species Ruegeria sp. AP12. Next base: position 128,112 of record NZ_JBQFVZ010000004.1, on the reverse strand, counting down.
CGGAACCGGGCCGGAACACCGGCAGCACGCTGGAAACCATTGACGAGATCCGCGACGATCTGTTGCCGCTGTCTTATATGTTCGCAGGCCCGCGCCATGACGAATGGACACGCAAATGGGCCGATCAGATGGATGATCTGATCCAGAAACATTGCGGCCCAGGCAAACGGAAAATCGCCATTGAACGCGCCGGATTCCATGCCGAGCAGGCCTTGGTCAACAAGGGCCATATCGTGTCGGATGTCGCCCCGGTTCTGGCCCATGCCCGCAAGATCAAATCGCCCGAGGAAATTCTGGCGATGAACCTGACCATCGCGGTGGCCGAGGATGGCATGACCCGGATGCGTGACAACCTGCGCAACGGCGTGATGGAGCAGGAACTGTGGGCGCATATGTGGTCGGCCCTGATCGAAGGAGGCGGTGAATGGCTGGATTACCGCCTGCTGGCCTCGGGCGAGCGGACCAATCCGTGGCAGCAAGAGGCCTCATCTCGCATGATCCGCGCCGGTGATCTGGTGGTGTTCGATTGCGGCATGGTCGGGCCGTTCAGCTACGGCGCCGATATTTCACGCGCCTTCCGCTGCGGGCCGGGGCGGCCGTCTGACTATCAGAAAAGCCTGTATACCATGGCCCATACCGAGGTGATGGAGAACACCAAGCTGGTGCAAAGCGGTGCGGCCTATTCCGACATCGCGCTGAACCGCCACCTGCCGCCTGCGGGCTTTGGCGATCAGCCTTACCCTTGCATGATGCACGGTCTGGGTATGGCCGATGAATGGCCGGTGATCCTGCATTCCCCCGATCACCCGGAATTTTATGACGGCGAGCTTGAGCCCGGCATGGTGATCTGCGTCGAAAGCTATATCGGCGAGGTTGGCGGGGTCGAGGGCGTGAAACTCGAAGACATGGTGTTGGTCACGGAAAGCGGACCCATAACCCTGTCGCGGTATCCCTTTGAAGAAGAACTGATGACGAAAGAGGTCTAGGCACATGAGCAACTGGATTGAAGCGTGCAGCACCGATGACATCGACGAGGAAGACCTGATCCGCTGGGATCACGGCGGTCAGACCTATGCGATCTACAACACCGAAAAAGGCTTCTTTGCCACCGATGGGCACTGCACCCACGAAGAACAGCACCTTGAGGACGGTCTGGTCATCGACTGCGTGATCGAGTGCCCGCTGCATGGCGGACGGTTCGACATCTGCACCGGCAAGGCGCTGTCCGCGCCCTGTACCGAAGACCTGAAAACCTATCCCGTCAAAATCGAAAACGGTCACGTTTTTGTGCAGCTCGGATGACGCGCGCGGCTGATGACCTGTCGCTTCCATGCGGCGGGTCCATCAGCCAGCAACTAAGAAAACTAAGTCTACAGGAGGAGAAACATGAAACCACCCCTAATGGATCTGCCCATTAAGGTCGCAGATAGCGGCTTTTATCGAGGGTTTACAAAGGACGTAACCGTCTCGGCCAAATTGATCGTGGGCATCATTATCATCTGGGCTGTGGCCTTCCCTGATAATGCTGCCGCCTTTCTTGGTGGGATAAACTCGTTCATTCTGTCCACGTTCAACTACTGGTACGTCTACGCCATGGCGTTCTACGTGCTGACCTGTCTGGCGCTGGCGGTCTGGCCCACATCCGGGCGGCTGAAACTGGGCCTGGACGATGACAAGCCCGAGTTCTCGAACTTCTCATGGTTTTCGATGATGTTCGGTGCCGGGATCGGTATCGGGATGCTGACCTTTGCAACAGCCGAGCCCATCTATCACTTCAAATCCAACCCCTCGACCATCATGGGCCTGACCGAAGGCGAAACGCTGGGCAACGTCCGTGACGCCTATATCTGGTCATTTACCCATTGGGGCGTGGCGGCTTGGGCCTCTTACGCGGTTGTCGGCCTGTCGCTGGGCTATTTCTCGTACCGTCGCGGCCTGCCGCTGACCATCCGGTCGGGTCTGACCCCGATCTTTGGCAAGGCGCTGTCCGGTCCGCTGGGCCACCTGGTTGACGTTGTGGCGGTTGTCGCAACCATTCTGGGTATGGCGCAAACGCTGGGCTTTGGCGTCGATCAGTTCGTGTCCGGCCTGTACCGGATCGGCTTTGGCGAATGGCTTTATACCGTTGATGCCGAAGGAACGCGCACCGTGTCCAAGGCGGCGATCATCTTCTCGCTGTTCGTGATCATGGGCGCCTCGACCCTGTCGGCGCTGTCCGGTGTGGGAAAAGGCATCAAGTGGCTGTCGAACCTGAACATGGGCCTCAGCTTCTTCCTGTTGGCCTTCTTCCTGATCTTCGGCTCGACCTTCTTTGGTCTGCAGGCGCTGGTTGTCGGGATTTTCGACTATATCACCAACTTGCCATGGATCTTGTTCAACGTCTGGAGCAGCGATGGCGTCGAAGGCTCGGTGGCCGATCAGCTGGCCAGCTGGCAGGGTGGCTGGAACATCTTCTACTGGGCGTGGTGGATCGCATTCGCGCCGTTTGTGGGCCTGTTCCTTGCCCGCGTTTCGCGCGGCCGTACCGTGCGCGAATACGTGATTGGCGCGATGTTCATCCCTGGCCTGATGTGCTTTGTCTGGTTCTCGATGGTTGGCGGCACCGCCATTGATCTGGAACTGAACGGCGACGCCAACCGCGCCATTCTGGATGCCGGTCAGGCGGATCAGCTGTTCGCCATGCTGGGCGTGATGCTGAGCGAGGGTATGGCCTGGGTCATGTCCCTGGTCGTCATGGTCCTGCTGCTGACCTATCTGGTCACTACGGCGGACTCGGGCGTTCTGATCATCAACACGATCAACGCAGCCGGTGACGAAGGCCCGAAAGCCCGCCCGCATATCCTGTTCTGGGGTGTTGCCATGGCGCTGGTTGTCGGCGGTCTGATCATCGCGGGCGGCTTGTCGGCGATCCAGACGGCCATGGTGATCGGAGCACTTCCGTTCAGCCTTGTGATGGTTCTGATGGGCATCTCGGTCCTGAAGGCGATCTACAAGGACGGCAAACGCCAGGCCGCAGGTGTGAAAAGCACCGTAAACGACGAAGTTGCCGCCGAATAACGCGGCATAAAGATATGGGCCGCCGGTTTCGGTGGCCCATTTTTCCCGGCTAAAGGGCGGCAATAGTCCGAACGTTTGGTGCCAGAGAATGGCCTTCTCATCCCAGCCAGTGCAAACGCCCCCTCAGGTCTGACCCTGCAACCAATCGGAAAACAGCCGCGCCGTTTCGGTCTCAACAACGTGATGCGGTCTGAACAGGAAATAGCCGTAGTCGGACAGCACAATATCTGACAGCCGGGCCAATCTGCCAGTGCCCAGTTCGTCGCTGACAAGATCATCCATCAAGGCGATGCCCTGACCGTCGATCACAGCCTGCGCCCGCACGTTCGGGTCCGGCACGATCAGCGCGTCCCGCCGGGTTTGCAGGGGCAGGCCCGCCAGGGTCAACCACTCGGACCAGGCGTTGCTGTCGTCGCGATCCCGCAGCAGTGTCAAACGCGAGATTGCGTTCCCGATGCCCAGTTGAGCGACCAGTTGCGCGGCTTCCGCATTGCCAACTGGGAACGATCGGATGGGCATGAAAGGCGTGACCACGCCGTCCTGCCAGTTTCCGTTGCCCCAGCGAATGGCCAGATCGACATCCTGCAACTCTTGCCCCGAGAACTGCACCATGGGTTGAATTCGCAGCTGGACGTCCTGATGGCTTTGCATGAAGGACATCAGCCGGGGCGACAGCCAGCGTGCCGCGAAATAGGTCGAAACGCCCACAGTCAGGGTTTTCGATGTTGTGCCCTTCAGGGCAAGCAATCCGGCCTCGATCCCCTCGTAATGCGTCTGACAGGCGGCCAGGACCTTTAGCCCTTCGCCGGTCAAAACCACCCCGCGCGGCGTGCGCCGAAACAAGGCCATGCCCAGATCACCTTCCAGCGTTTTGATCTGATAACTGATGGCCCCCTTGGTCATGTTGAGCGCCTCGGCGGCGTCAGAGAAACTTGGGTAGCGGGCTATTTCGACAAACTGCCTGAGAAGATCGTGATGACGGAACAGGGTGCGCATAGTTTTTCGTACAAAATTCTTGAACGCATGGGAAAGAAAAACTCGATTTTCAAAGCCTGATCGCCATGCATAGCTTGTTCTGTTCTTACTGGTCGGAGGGATGTCGTTGGGCAGGTTGAACCCATCGGGTTTGTCAGGCGATCGCGGCAGGATGCGTCGCGGGCGTCTGTCGCGCCATAGCGCGCCGCCCCAGGTTCAGCCGTTTCAGGGACGCAAGATTCCGCCATACGCATTGCTGAACGAAGCCGCGCTTGCCCGGATCGAGGATCAGGCAGACTGGATTCTGGACAGGATCGGGGTCGAGTTTCGCGGCGACCAGACGGCGCTGACCTACTTCTCCGAGGCGGGTGCCCGGGTGGAAGGTGAGCGGGTGCGGTTCAAGCCGGGTCATGCACGCGCGCTGTGTGCCACCGCCCCCGAAGAATTCCTGCTGCATGGCCGCGACCCAAAGCACACCGTCACATTGGGCGGTGACAATGTGGTGCTGATGCCCGGCTATGGCTCACCTTTCGTCAGCGATCTGGCGAGCGGTCGGCGTTATGCCACGCTGCAGGATTTCCGGAACTTCGTGAAGCTTGCCTATCGCTCTCAGGCTTTGCACCATTCCGGCGGGACAGTGGTCGAGCCGACGGATGTGCCGGTCAACAAGCGTCATCTGGACATGATGCTGGCGCATCTGACCCTTTCGACCAAACCGTTCATGGGATCGGTCACCGCACCAGAGCGCGCCCAGGACAGTATCGAAATGGCGCGGCTGGTCTTTGGGCGCGACGTGGTGGATCGCCATGCGGTGATGCAGGCCAATATCAACGTGAACTCGCCGCTGATCTACGACCACACCATGTCCGGCGCGTTGCGCGTCTATGCCGAGGCGAACCAGTGCGTCTGTGTTTCACCAGCGATCTTCGCCGGAGCCATGGGGCCGCTTTCCCCCGCGGCTGTGGCGGCGCAGACCTTGGCCGAGGCGATGGTGGGGATTGCGCTGGCGCAGCTTGTCCGGCCCGGTTGCCCGGTGGTGTTCGGCTCGTTTCACTCGACAATGAACCTGCGCAGCGGTGCGCTGACCTTCGGCTCGCCCGAGGCCAACATGACCACAATGGCGCTTGGCCAGCTGGGCCGCAGGCTTGGCGTGCCCGTGCGGTCCGGCGGCGGTCAGATCACGGCCTCAAACGCACCGGACGGGCAGGCGATGCAGGACAGTGTTGGCGCGATGTGGGCGACGCTGTTGTCGGGGGCGCATCAGGTCTGGCACGCAGCGGGCTGGCTCGAAGGTGGGCTGGTAATGTCCTATGAGAAATTCATCATGGATCTCGACCACTGCGGCGCGATGCTGAAACTGTTGCAGGGGTTTGATACCGATGACGAGGCATTTGGCCGCGATGCCTATTTCGAGACCGGGCCGGGCAAAAACTTCCTGTCGACCAGTCACACGCTGCGCCACTACACCTCGGCCAATTACGAGCCGCAGATCGCGGATGCGGGCCCATACGAGACCTGGGTCGAGAACGGCGCGTTGACGGCGGATCAGCGCGCCTCGGCCCGCTGGCGGCAGATGCTGGACGACTACCAACACCCTGAAATGAAACCCGGTATTCGCGCCGCGCTTGAGGCGTTCGTTTCCGAGCGCAAGGCGGCAATGCCGGATGAATGGCACTAGAAAGGACCGAAAATGACCGAAGAGCTCAGCCGAACATCTGCCCTGGCATCCCGACACAGGGCGCTTGGGTCTGGGTTGGAGGATTGGAACGGCATGGGCACCGCCTGGACCTATGACACCGACCCCAATGATGAACATGACGCGGTACGGGAACGGGCAGGCATGTTCGACATGTCGCCGTTGAAAAAGGTCTTTGTGCGCGGCCCCGATGCGCAAGCGGCGCTGGACCATCTGACTACGCGCGATTTGTCCAAACTTGCACCGGGCAAGGCAGCCTATCTGTGCGTGCTGACCGATCAGGGCGGGATCGCAGACGACGCGATCGTGTCGAACAATGGCCGGGACGAATGGATGATCGTGCATGGCTCGGGCGACACGATGGCCTTGCTTGCGGCGTCGGCCAAAGGGCGCGACGTCGAGGTCGAGTTTGCCGACGATCTGCATGACCTGTCGGTGCAGGGTCCGGCCGCGCTGGAGATTCTGAACGCCCATACGGATATTGACCTGACCGGGCTGGCCTATTTCGAACACGCCATCGCAAATCTGTTTGGCCATCCCTGCCGGATCTCGCGCACCGGATATTCCGGCGAACGCGGGTACGAGGTTTTTGCGGATGGCGCAGTGATTGGGGACATCTGGGACAAACTGGTCGATGCAGGCGTGATGCCCTGTTCCTTCACTGCGCTGGACAAGGTTCGGATCGAAGCCGGTCTGCTGTTTTACGGCTACGACATGACCGAAGAAAACACGCCTTGGGAAGTTGGGTTGGGGTTTACGATCAGCACAACCAAGGGCGACTTTCGGGGCAAGGCGGCCGTGTTGGCGGCCAGGGGGAACGAAAAGGTCTGCAATGTTTGCCTCGATATCGACCACCCGGACATGGTTGCGGGCGGTGAAACACTGTTTCTGAACGGCGAGGATGTGGGTGTAATCAACAGCCCGTGTTTCTCGCATCGTATGGGAAAATCACTTGCGTTGGCGCATGTCAGGCCGGGCCTTGCGATTGGCACCAAACTCGAAGTGACGGGCGACGGTTTGAAGAAATCGGCCTTGCTGGTGTCCAGCCCGGTCTATGATCCCGACAAGACCCGAACCCATGGTTAGAACCGCCACCCAACAATGGCATCAGGCGATAGAAGCCACTTGAAAGGCATGATCTGGGCAAAGATCGGGTAATGTTGCCGTCAGAACCCGGTTCCATCAGGTGGTTTTCATGCCCAAACACGTCCAAAAGAAGGTTGAAAGACAAGGCGTTGCCTGTGCGGGCAACTGGATCCTGGACACGGTTCACACAATTTCGCATTGGCCCGAGAAATCGGACCTTGCGCGCATTGAAACGCAGCATGTGGGCCTTGGAGGCGGTCCGGCAAATGTCGCGTTGGGCTTGAAGGCGATGAAGGTGTCTTACCCGATTTGGCCAATCGGTCTCATAGGCGCCGGAGCGTTGGGAGACGAAGTCCTGCGCCTGTGCAAAGAGGCAGGGTTGCCATTGGACGGGTTGCAGCGGACGGCGCAAGCGGCCACGTCCCAGACCCACGTGATGAACGTTCCGGGCGACAGTCGGACCTTCTTTCACTATCCGGGAACCAACAGCCATCTGGATGCATCCTCGATCAATATCGAGCATCTGTCAGAGTCTGGCGTCAAGCTGCTGTATCTTGGCTACCTGACCTTGCTTGATCAGTTGGACGTCATTTTGCCCGGGGGCGAAACCGTTGCGGCGCAGGTTTTGTCAAAGGCTCGGGCAAAGGGCATTCAAACCTGCGTTGACCTCGTGTCGTTCAAGTCGGACAGGTTCAGGGATGTGGTCGAAGCCACGCTGCCCGCGATTGATGTTCTGTTTGCCAATGAACAAGAGGCCGAGCACGCGACCGGAGTGGCTGTGGCCGGTTCCGCCGATGCAATGATGCAGGCTGCCCGCGCTTTGAAGGCGGGCGGTGTGAAAAAGGCCGTTGTTCTGCATTCTCCGGAGCAGGTCGTTTGGTGTGGCAATGACGCAGAGTATTCGATTGAACCGGACCCCATCCCTGTGAGCCAGATCATCAGCCCGGTCGGCGCGGGGGATGCCTTTGCCGCCGGTGTCATTCACGGTCTGCACGAGGATTGGCCCATTCAAAGCAGCCTCAGGTTCGGGATGCGCGCGGCGGTGGCGTGCCTGTCAGGCTATACGGCAACCGAAGGTCTGACCGATCTTGTTGCACCGACAAAGCCGCCATAAGGGCGACAATTGCGTTTTGCCCGGCAGCGACGGCGGCTCAGGTCAAAATCCGCTCGACCACCCGGCGGCCGAAATCATGGGTTGGTCCTTCCCAATGCGGGCTGAGGCGTCCTCCGTCATAAGCCGGCGACAGGCGGCCCTGTTGCAACAGTTCCAGCATACCCAGATCTTCGCGGTTCAGATCGTCCCACATCTGCATCAGTTCGGCCCGCGCTTCGGCATGGTCGTCCGAGGTGGCGGCATCGCCGATCAGAAAGACATGCAGCTCTTCGCGGGTTTTGTTCGGGGCAATCGGATAGCTGACCAGCACGGTGAATTGATCGGGGAAGACTTCGGCAGCGAAATGCGGGAAGCACAGGAACCAGAGGCCCCGTTTGGCATCCTGTTCCGACAGGCCGGGATAATGGGGCAGGCGGTCGCCTCGGCCTTCGCCCAGTTCCGGGAAGATATAGTCGTTATAGAACACATGCCGGTCCCATTCGCCGGACCAGCGCACGTTCATGGGCGCGAATTTCAGCAGCTTGGGATGTACCGAAAAGACGTGATAGCCCTCCATGTAGTTTTCATAGACCAGCTTCCAGTTGGCCTCGACCTCAAAATCGATCTTGCCGGCCCAGCGGATCGACGTGAAATCATATCCCGGCGTCCGTTCAAGCATCGGTGCCAGCCACTCCTGCAGCGGTTCAGCATCGCCCGAGACGTTGACGAAGATGCAACCGTTCCAGACCTCGGACCGCACCGGCACCAGATCCAGCTTGTCGCCGCCACCATCCTTGAACCGGTCGGTCACGTCAGGTCCGCTGAAATGCGGCCGCGCCCGCAGCTTGCCGTTCAGCCCGTAAACCCATGCGTGATAGGGGCAGGTCAGGGTTGACCTTTTACAAGGTTCCGTCACCAGTTTCAGCCCGCGATGGCGGCAGACATTGTGCAGCGTCCGAATTTCCCCATCCTGATCGCGCAGAATGATCAGCGGGGCACCTCCGATTTCCAGCGGTTTCATGTCGCCGGGTTCGGGCAATTCGGCCGCCGCACCCGCAAACACCCAGGACCGGCGAAAACAGTGCTCTTTCTCAAGCGCCAGCCAATCGTCAGACCAATAGGCGGCATTGGGCAGCCCGCTGGCCTCTTCGATCGGGGCAAAGGTCTGGGCAAAGCCTTCGGGGCCAAGCAACTCCTTGACCTTTTGCAAAACTGGCGTGTCCGGGAATTGTCCGTCCATCTGCTGCTCCATTCAGAAAATTCTTGCGGGCCTAGGAAAATTATGCACGGTAAATTTTCATGAACGTCAAGAAAAATCATCAAACAAGTTCTCGAGACTCGCTTGGCAAACTGGGCGAAGACCTGCGCGCATTGCGCAAGGCGCAGAAGATGACGTTGAACGATCTGGCCGAGGTGTCGGGGCGATCGGTGTCCTTCCTGTCCAAGATTGAACGCGGTCTGGCCCGCCCTTCGGTTACTGCGCTGCAGGAAATTGCCGAGGCGCTTGGCGTTCCGGTGGGCTGGTTTTTCGAAACCGACATGCCCACCCCCGCCGAGGAACGCCCCTATATCGTGCGCGCTGACCGGCGGCGAAAGCTGACTTACTCGGGCCTGTCGGGCACGGATTACATGGGGTTCGCAGACCATCTTTTGTCGGCCAGTCTGGACCGGCAACTCGCGATGGGCATTTCCACCTACGAACCCGGCGGCAGTACCGGCGATGACCTTTATACCCACGAAGGCGAAGAGGCCGGGATGGTTCTGCGAGGCGAGATCGAACTGACGCTGGACGATCAGGTGTTTCACCTGAAAACCGGCGACAGTTTCAGCTTTTCCGCCGACATTCCACACAGGTATCGCAATCCCGGCAAGGTCGAGGCCCAGGTCGTCTGGGCCAACACGCCGGTCACACTGAAAAGATAGGCAATGACGGAACACGCGCGCGTAGTTGTGATCGGCGGCGGCAATATCGGTGCGGGTGTGCTGTATCACCTGGCCCATATGGGCTGGACCGATTGTATCCTGATCGAGAAATCCGAACTGACCAGCGGCGCGACCTGGCACGCCGCCGGTCTGGTCAGCCGCATGGTCGGCGGGCAGGCGCTGGGGTCGATCCATGACTATGGCGTGGAATTGTACAAACGGATCGAGCGTGAAACCGAAGTCGGCGTCAGTTGGCACAATTGCGGCTCGTTGCGGGTGGCGACCAGCCCCGCGCATGTGGACTGGATCAACCACATCCGCGACGCGGTGCTGGCGCGCGGGCAAGAGGCTCATATCATCGACGCGGCCGAAGTGGCGCGGCTGAACCCGCTATATGACGTCGAGGCGGCGGGTGTTCTGGGCGCGATCCATACGCCGGATGACGGCCATGTTGATCCCTCGGGCACCTGTCAGGCCATGGCCAAGGGTGCACGGCAGTTGGGGGCGCAGGTGCGGCGCAATTGCCGGGTAACAGGCCTGACGCAGCTGCCCTCGGGCGAATGGCAGGTCGAGACCGAGCAGGGCACGATCATCGCCCAGCATGTGGTCAATGCTGCGGGGTATCACGCCCGGCAGGTGGGGGCGATGGTCGGGCTGGACCTGCCGATCACCACCATGCTGCACCACTACGTCGTGACCGACGAGGTGCCCGAATTTACATCGATGACGCATGAGATCCCCGTCACGCGTGACGACTATTTCTGCGGCTATACACGGCGCGAACAGGGGTCTGCCCTGATCGGTCTCTACGACAAGCAGGACCCGCAATCGGTCTGGCCCGATGGCTGCCCCTGGGACAGTGAGAACGAGCTGTTTGAGCCCAACTGGGACGGTATCACCCCGTGGCTGGAAAACTGTTTCGAACGTATGCCCGCCCTGATGAATCGCGGGATCAAGCGGGTGGTGAATGGCGGTATCACCTATACGCCTGACGGCGCGATGTTGCTTGGCCCTGCGCCGGGGTTGCGGAATTTCTGGCTGGCGTGTGGGGCTACCGTGGGCATTGCCTGGGGGCCGGGGGCAGGGCGCGCGCTGGCCGAATGGATGATCGAAGGCAGCGCGGGTATTTCGACCCGTGCCTTTGATCCGCGCCGGTTCGGCATCTGGGCAGACGCCGAATATGCCCGCCAGCGCGCGACCGAGGATTACACGCTGCGCCAAGCCATGCCCTATCCGCAGCACCAGCGCCAAACCTGCCGCGACGTGAAACGATCCGGCGCCCATGACCGCAGCGCCGCACTTGGGGCCACGTTCGAAGAGGCAGGAGGTTGGGAACGCCCCCGCCTTTACGCGCCCGAGCCAATGGGCTGGCGACGCACCAGCAGCTTTCAGCAAACCGCTGCGGAATGCCATGCAGTCCGCAACCATGTGGGCCTTGCGGATCTTTCGGCCTTTGCCAAATTCCGGATCGAAGGGCCGGGGGCCGAAACTTGGCTGAACGCGGTCTGCGCCAACAGGATGCCGCGCGTGGGGCGGACCTGTCTGACACTGCTTCTGAACCATAAGGGCACAATCGAAGGCGAGGCCACCATCGCCCGCACGGGGCCAGAGAGTTTCTATTTTGTCACCGGCGCGCCCTCGGAACGGCGGGTTTGGGATTGGCTGACCCTGCATTGCGGTGTGCCGATGGAGGGCGTGACAATCCGGAACGAGACCGATGCAATCGGTATCCTGTGCCTCGCCGGTCCCAAAGCACGTGAGGTTCTGGAGACCGTCACCCCGGACGATGTCAGCAACAAGGCCCTGCCGTGGCTGTCGACCAAACAGATCACCATCGCGGGTATTCCCGTTCACGCCCTGCGGCTCAGCTTTACCGGAGAGCTGGCCTATGAGCTTCACGCCCCCAACGATCAATTGGGTGCGTTGTGGGATGTGCTGTGGAAGGCTGGGCAGGCCTACGGCTTGGCCCCGTTCGGAACCCGCGCGCTGGACAGTCTGCGGATCGAGAAATTCTATCGTGGGGGCCACGAATTGGCCAACGATGCCAGTCACAAGGATGTCTGTCAGGAACGGTTTGCGGCCACCGCCAAGGATTTCGTGGGCCGCGCGGCCATGCTGGCCCGCCAACCGCAAAGCCGCATCGCCCTGCTGGCGCTTCAGGGTGAAACCACCGATGCTCTGATCGGCGAAGCGGTGTTTCTGAACGGTGAACGGGTCGGCTCGATCACCTCGGCGGCCTATGGGCACAGCGTTGATCAATCTTTGGCCATTGCCTTCCTGAAAGATCACGCACGCGCCGCCGGGACGTTGGTGCATGTCTCGCTTCTCGGGCGATTGATCGACGCGACCGTCCTGTCCGAGGCCCCATGGGACAGGAGCAACGCCAGAGCAAAAGCCTGAAGCTATGTCTGCGACCTCTTACCTGAACGCGCGTGCGAATTGATCGGTCAGTGGTTTTGTCAGGTAACTCAAAGGCGTGCGGTTTTCTGTGATCAGGTAGACCTCGGCCTGCATGCCGGACAACAAGGACAGGTTGGCGTTGTTCAGTTCCTTGACAGAGTCACGCGTCAGGCTGACCCAGACCGGGTAGTGCGGCTCTTGCTCTAGCGATGGTGCGATAACCGATATTCAGAGAGGCCGTCGCCTGGTTTGGTTCAATGGCGTTGCGGGACGGTGAAAGACTGTGGTTCAGACAGGCAGGCAACAGAGCTCAAGAAGCCGAGCAAAACGGACGCTGTCCAGACTGTCGAATTGCATCGCCAGCTCTGCCATTTCATCGGCGCGGTCCGATCCAAGGACGGGGTCGGCGAGCAGGTGGAATTTCTCGTGAATTTCCGCGTCGCTTAGCGGCATGTCTGCATCACCGCGGGGGGTGCGGGGTGCATCGGCGATCTGGCGGCCATCGCGCAGAATAAGCGTCACCTGAGCCCAGCGTTTGTCGGTGCTGATACGCGTCATCTCGGGGTCGTCTATCAGGTGAATGGCGCGGCTGACACGCAGGATGTCGGGGTCGCGCAATGTGTCTGCGCTTAGCTCTTCAATCCCCAGGCGGCCGCGCACAATCATTGCCGCCACCGGAAAGGCAATTGCATATGCAAATTCGTCCTGATTTGCCGGTTCGTGGCCTGCCAGACGGGTGGCGTAGTGAAAGGTTCGGATTTCTACACGTTCGATTTGCTGGTGGGACAGAGCATGTTCGCGCATCAGGTCCCGAACCGAATCAAGTGAGGGATGGGCCCAACGACAACACGGGTAAGCCTTGTAATGCGTGTGATCGACCAACCGCCAACCGGATCCCAGATCGTTCCAGAAGGCGGCGCCGTCATCGCCTTCACAGGTCAGGGCAGGGGCGCCCGTAAAGCCTTCCATGGCCAGATAGGCGGCGGTGACGCCTGATGGTGCCCCCCAGCCGACCCCGTCGCGCAGCATGGTCGGATGATCGATGCAGCGCATCATCTGGCTGCGCGGGCCGTGGTATTCGCCGATGCCTGCGGCGTGACGGATATGCTGCGCATGTCCGCCCAGCAGCTTTGCACCGGCTGCCGCGACGCCAACGGCCGTCCAGGCCCCGGATGTGTGATAATCGGCGCAGGTTGCGTGCTGTACCAGACCGGCGCGATAAGACAGCTCGTACGCAGTCGCCAGAAGCGTGGCAAAGTCACGCCCGTCCATCTTTGGCGCACTGGCCTGCGCCATTGCGATCAGCGCCGGGAAGATGGCCGATCCCGCATGGCCCTTGCAGGGCGTAGTGCCGTCATGGGCATCTATACTGTCAATCGTGAAGGCACCTGCCATTGCCGCGCCGACGGGGCTGACCGCGCGCCCGTCCATCAGCATCTGTGCCTGCCCCGCACCGCCCGCCCCGAAAATCAGCGGGGCCACGCGGCGCGCGATTCCCGACAGCTCGGTGGTGGCCCCGACGGCCGCGACGCCCATAGTATCAAGAAAGGAGCGGCGCAGAGTCCACAACGCCTGTTCAGGCAAATCCTCATAGCGCAGACCGGCTGCGAAAGCGTCGAATCTTGGGGCCACGCGTTTATCCTTTGCACTCAGAAGGGCTGTATTCGCGGCTAACTTTCGTGGGCTTTGCGCAGAATATCCAGAAACAAATTCAACCGACGTCCCTTTGATGCGCTTTTTCGGACAATGGCTGCCATGGTCGACGAAAACTCGGCCTCGGGGCAGTTGATCTGTTTAAGGAAACCGTCCTTCACCAAAGCGCGTGCTTTATGTGTCGGCACGAACCCCAGGTATCGACCGGACAGAACCAGAAGCATCAAGGATTCTTCGTTTTGGACAAATGCGGATTTCCTCAGCATCAACTTTTGGTGAACGGCCATGTTGGGCGAGTTGAAGCTCAGACCGGCATAATTGTACTTGCGCAGCTGGTTCAGGGGGACGATGTCGGACGCGGAATGAAACAGCTCGTGCTCTCGGCCGCAGAACAACCGCATTCTTTCGACATAAAGTTCCGAGTAGGACAGCATCGGCGACTGCCGATGCAAGGGAACGATCCCCAGATTAAAGCGCCCGTTGATGACGCCTTCTTCGATGATGTTCGGCGGCTCCATGGATATTTCCAGCGTCACGCCCGGCGCTTTGTCGATGAAATGTCTGATCGCCCCGCCGAGGTTGGATTCCTCGTTTGAAGTGGAATGATCAAACAAGGCGATACGCAGTTTTCCGGTCAGTTCCGAGCGCACATCGCCCAGCCCGTTCTGGAACTTGTCGATGGCCAGAAACAGCTCATTCGAGGAGTCCAGGACATACTGGCCGTCCGATGTCAGGGAAAACCCGGCGGCCCCCCGATGGCACAGTTTTGCGCCCAGCCGTGTTTCGAGATCGGCAATATGCTTGCTGATCGTCGACCGGCTGATGTTCAGTTCAAACTCTGCCGCTGTGAACCCACCACACCAAACAACAGTACGGAAGACCTGAAGCAGCCTGATGTCGACATCTGATATGCTAGTAATTGCTTTTTTCTGTGGCACGGGTTACGTGTAGTTTTCTGCACCTTTACGTCGATTACTTTATCTTAGCGTTACAGTCAAAACAACTTAGTGTTCGTGCGAAGTGAGTCTAGTGAGCACTCGTTCATGTCGGAACACTTTCCAAAAACCAACGAACAGGAGGAGGTTTTATGACTCTGCTCAACAGTATCAAAACATTTGCGGCGGTTGCATCGCTTGGCGCATTGGCATTGGCCGCGCCTGCAAGCGCCAAGAACTTCAAGATCGCTGTCGGTGACAGCGGCGGGTCCAGCCAGGAAGCAACCGGCCTTGCCTTCAAGGAAAAACTGGAAGAGCTGTCAGGCGGCAATCACACCGCTACACTGTTCCTGAACGGTCAGCTGGGATCCGAGCAGGACACCGTCAACGATGCCGCAATCGGCACGCTGGACATGTCGCTGCTGGCGATCAACAACGTCACGCCGTTCTCGCCAACTGTTGGTGTGTTCACGCTGCCTTACGTGATTCTCAGCCTGGAAGACGCGGAAACGCTGACCCAAGGCCCGATTGGTCAGGAACTGACCGAGAACACCATCAATGACGCGGGTGTGCGCATCATCGCCTGGACCTATACGGGTTTCCGCGTTCTGACGAACTCGAAAAAGCCGGTGAAATCGGTTGCCGATCTGGAAGGTCTGGTCATCCGCGTTCCCAAGAACGAGATCATGATCGACACCTACAAGGCATGGGGCATCAGCCCGACCCCGATGGCATGGTCGGAAACCTTTGCCGGTCTGCAGACCAAGGTTGTGGACGGTCAGGACAACCCCTACACCACCATCAACGCGATGAAGTTCTACGAAGTTCAGGACTACGTCACCGAGATCCGCTATATCTTCTCGATCGAGCCTCTGATCGTGTCCGAGCAGGTATTCCAGGGTCTGTCGGCTGAAGATCAGGCCATGGTTCTGGAAGCCGGTGAATACGCCACCAAAGCCTCGGCTCAGTTCCTGCGCGACAAGGAAGCCGAGATCAAAGAACTGCTGGTCGAAAAGGGCATGGAAATCCACGTTCCTGAAAACGACGAGGCAGAATTCATCGAACTGGCAACCACCGCCGTGTGGCCGAAGTTCTATGACAGCATCGGCGGCGTCGAAAAGCTGAACGCCGTGCTGGCCGCAATCGGCCGCGAGCCGGTCTCGGAATAATAATACAAAAAGACCAAGAGAGCGCCCAAGTGGCGCTCTCTCACTTCTAGGGAGGGGCATATGAAAACCTTTTTAGGGATCCTCAACAATATAGAAAGCTACCTTTGCCGCTTTCTGCTTGCGACATTTGTTTGCTTGTTGTTCCTTCAGGTTGTCGTCCGAACAGTGTTCAATTTCTCGTTCTCCTGGGTCGAGGAGCTGTCTGTCTACATGTTCGTCTGGTTCGTGTTTTTCGGCGCGAGCTATGCGGCCAAGATGGGCGCCCACAACCGGGTGACGTTCCAGTTCAAGTTTCTGCCGCCGCGTGCGATCAAGTATATCGAAGCGTTCGCCGACCTGTTCTGGATCTGCTTCAACCTGTATTTCGTCTATCTGGCGCTGGACTTCATCTTCAATCGGATGAACCGGTTCCAATCGTCCCAGACGCTCGGGTTCCACCTCAGCTGGGTCTACATCGTTCTTCCCATTGCATTTGCCCTGATGACCGTTCGCATTATTCAGGTGAACTACAAGAAAATCGTTCTGGACGAGGATCTGCGCGATCCGGACAAGGTTGACCTGGAAGAGGTCCGCGCAGAACTCGGCGAAGAAGGGGGCAAGTAATGGGCACCGAAATCATCTATATCCTGTTCGGCGGGTTCCTTCTGCTGTTGTTCATCGGCGCGCCGATCACGGTGGCGTTGGGTGTGTCGACGCTGATCACCTTCCTCGTGCTGGATGAAAACCCGATCAAGTTCGTCCAGATCGCCTTTACCTCGGTGGGGTCCTTCCCGCTGATGGCGCTGCCCGCCTTCATTCTGGCCGGTGCGCTGATGGAGGCGTCGGGCCTGTCCCGCAGGCTGATCAACGTGGCCGAAAGCTTTGCCGGGCCGTTTACCGGCGGCATGTCTGCAGCGGCGGTCTTTGCCTGCCTGTTCTTCGGCGCGATCTCGGGCTCGGGGCCCGCGACAACGGCGGCGGTGGGCATGCTGATGATCCCCGCGATGATCCAGCGGAACTACAGCCGCGACTATGCGTCGGCCATCACGGCCTCGTCCGGTGGTCTGGGCATCGTGATCCCGCCATCGATCCCACTGATCATCTTCGGCATCGCGGCACTGGGTATGCCACCCCCACCCGAGGCGGTGGCCGAGCATGGCACCTTCCAGACTGTGTCGATTCCGAAACTGTTCATCGCGGGCTTTTTCCCGGCCTTCCTGATTGCCGGAAGCCTGCTGGTCATGAACTACATCCTGGCCAGAAAGCGCGGCTACAAAGGCACGACCGAAGGCTGGTCCGCCCGCCATATCTGGTGCGAGATGTACCGTGGGTTCTGGGCGCTGATGGCACCGGTGGTTATTCTGGGCGGCATCTATTCGGGCTTCTTCACCCCGACCGAGGCGGCGATTGTGGCCATCTTCTACACTCTGATCGTGGGTGCGTTCATCTACCGCGAACTGACATGGCCGAAGCTGTTCACCTCGCTTGAGACCACGACCTGGCTGACCGGCCGCGTGCTGCTGATCATGTTCACGGCGACGGTGTTTGGCCGCCTGCTGGTTGAAAACCAGATCCCCGCCATCATCGCGGACGGGATGCTGTCGATCACCGACAACATCTATATCATCTGGACGCTGGTGATCCTGTTCCTGCTGTTCGTCGGCATGTTCATGGAGACGCTGGCGACCATTCTGATCCTGGTTCCGGTGATGCTGCCGGTGGCCTACAGCATGGGGATCGATCCGATCCACTTTGGTGTTGTCATGGTCTGTACTCTGGGCATCGGCTTCCAGACGCCGCCATTGGGTGAAAACCTGTTCATCGCATCGGGTATTTCCAATATCTCGATCGAGCGTATTTCGGTGGCGGCCCTGCCGTTTGCCTTCATCAACACGGTGGCGATCTTCATTATCGCTTTCGTGCCCGAAATCGCGCTATGGCTCCCAAGGTTCTTTGGGTACTGATCCGCGACACGGAGGAAGAAGACAATGCTACCCAAAATCGAGAATATCCTGATCGCAACGGACCTGTCCGAAAACGCGGACAACGCGCTTCGGCACGCATTGAGCATCGCAATCGCACATGGGGCAAAAGCCCATGTGCTGCATGTCACCGAACCGTTGTCGCAGGATGCCATCGTCACCATGCGGATGTTCATTCAGGACGACAAATCCCGCAAGCAGGCCATCAAGGACCGGCACGATGCCGTGAAGTCTCTGCTGACGGACAATCAGCACGATTTCCTGAAATCGCTGACCCCCGAAGATCAGGAGAAATATTCCGCCGTGTCTTCGGTGGAACTGATCGATGGGCACCCTGCCGAATCGATCCTGAAACGCGCCAGAGAGCTGAAATGCGATCTGATCGTGATGGGGTCGCACGAACATGGCACGTCGCATACGTTTCTGGGCACAGTCGTAAAGCGCGTTCTGCGCAGATCAACCATTCCGACGCTTGTTGTGCCGAACCAGAACTAGCAAAACTCCCCCTCGCTTAAGCGACCTGGGCAGCCTTTTGGCTGCCCTCTTTTTTTGGTGCCCCAAGGTTCACAGCCCGCTCCTTTTGGACCTCAGACCCTGTTCAGGTCGCAAAGAGACAAGTGCACACCGCAAAACACCTAAGCCAAGCGATCCAGAATCGCGCATTGTGGGGTCAAACTGACACGAGAGACCCATGCGCTATTCCGGATTTCGGATCATCAAAGAGGCTTTGACCGGCCACAAAGGGTGGACGCCCGCCTGGCGCGACCCCGCGCCGCAAAGCGAATATGACATCATCGTCGTGGGCGGCGGCGGGCACGGGCTGGCCACCGCCTATTATCTGGCCAAGGAATTCGGCGAGGCCCGGATTGCCGTGCTGGAAAAGGGCTGGATCGGTGGCGGCAATGTGGGGCGGAACACGACCATCATCCGTTCGAACTATCTGCTGGACGGGAATGAACCGTTCTATGAGTTCTCGCTGAAACTGTGGGAGGGGTTGGAACAGGATTTCAACTTCAACGCCATGGTCAGCCAGCGTGGCATTCTGAACCTTGTGCACACCGATGCGCAGCGTGATGCGGCGCGGCGGCGGGGCAATGCCATGATCCTAAACGGCTCGGATGCCGAACTGCTGGATACCGAGGACGTGCGGGCGATGTACCCGTTCCTGAACTTCAACAATGCGCGGTTCCCGATCAAAGGCGGCTTGCTGCACCGACGCGGCGGCACCGTACGCCATGACGCGGTGGCCTGGGGCTATGCGCGCGGCGCGGATATGCGCGGCGTCGATATCATTCAGAACTGCGAAGTGACGGGTTTTCGCATTGAAAACGGCAAGGTGCAGGGGGTCGAAACCTCACGCGGGTATATCGGGGCCAAGAAGGTCGGGGTGGCCGTTGCCGGATCATCCGGCCGGGTGATGGAAAAGGCGGGGATGCGCCTGCCCATCGAAAGCCACGTGTTGCAGGCTTTTGTCTCGGAAGGGCTGAAGCCGTTGATCGACGGCGTGATCACCTATGGTGCCGGGCATTTCTATTGCAGCCAGTCCGACAAGGGCGGGTTGGTCTTTGGCGGCGATATCGACATGTACAACACCTACGCGCAGCGCGGTAACCTGCCCGTGATCGAGGATGTGGTCGAAAGCGGCGTCTCCCTGATCCCGGCCTTGGGTCGCGTGCGCCTGTTGCGGGCCTGGGGCGGTGTCATGGACATGTCGATGGACGGCTCACCCTTCATCGACCGGACGGGGATCGAGGGGCTCTATTTCAATGGCGGCTGGTGCTATGGCGGCTTCAAGGCCACCCCGGCCTCGGGCTGGTGTTTTGCGCATCTGCTGTCCACCGACCGCCCGCATGAGGTTGCAACAGCCTATCGTCTGGACCGGTTCCGCACCGGTCACATGATCGACGAAAAAGGGGTGGGCGCGCAGCCCAACCTGCACTGACGGAGGCCATTCATGATTATCGAACACCCGCTTCTTGGCCCTCGCGATGCGCAGGAATTCGTTTACCTCGGCGACGCTTCCATGATCGACCGCCCCGATTGGCAGGCCGATAACGCGGCCGAGGCGTTTCACGACTATCTCTATCTGCGCGACAACCCGGCGGGGGAGCATCAGGAGCTTTGGTATCACGAGCAGGGCGACCGGTCCTGGCTGGTGGTCACGCGCAACACGCTGACTCATGAAATTACCGATGTAAAACTGGCCCGCGACGTGGCCCGGGAACGGGGGCGCGGCAGATGAGCGGACAGATCAATCGATTGAGTGGCGGTCTGGTCGACCACGGGCAGAGCCTGAACTTCACTTTTGATGGCAAGCGTTATCAAGGGCTTGCGGGCGATACGCTGGCCTCGGCGTTGTTGGCCAATGGCGTGCGCCTGATGGGCCGGTCCTTCAAATACCACCGTCCGCGTGGGGTGCTGACGGCTGGGTCGGAGGAACCGAACGCTCTGGTCGAATTGCGCTCGGGCGGGCGGCAAGAGCCGAATACGCGCGCCACGGTGGCGGAACTCTATGAGGGGCTGGACGCGAATTCGCAGAATCGCTGGCCGTCACTGCAGCGGGATTTTCTGGCGGTCAATGACCTGTTCAGCAATTTCCTGACGGCGGGCTTCTACTACAAGACCTTCATGTGGCCCAAGGCGTTTTGGGAGAAGCTGTACGAGCCGATTATCCGCCGCGCTGCCGGATTGGGCAGTGTTTCGGGACAGGATGATCCAGACCCATACGACAAGGGTTTCCTGCATTGCGACTTGCTGGTGATTGGGGCCGGTCCTGCCGGTTTGTCGGCGGCCCTGACCGCAGGGCGCGCTGGGGCGCGGGTGATACTGGCGGATGAGGATTTTGCCCTTGGTGGTCGGCTGAATTCGGAATCCTATGCCATCGACGACATGGCCGGGTCGGACTGGGCAGCTCAGGCCGTGGCCGAACTGACGTCGATGGACAATGTGCGCCTGCTGCCGCGCACAACGATTGTCGGCGCGTTCGATCATGGCATCTACGGCGCGGTCGAGCGGGTGGCCGACCACAAACCGCAACCCGGTTCGGCAGAGCCACGACAGATCTTCTGGCGGATCTACTCGAAACGGGCGGTTCTGTGCGCCGGCGCAACCGAGCGCCCCATAGCCTTCCCGAATAATGACCGGCCCGGGATCATGATGTCGGGGGCTGTGCGATCCTACACCAATCGCTGGGCGGTGACGCCGCATGAACGTGTCGCAGTGTTCACCAACAACGACGACGGGCATCGCACGGCTGCGGATCTGATGGCAAAGGGCGTCAAAGTTGCCGCGGTCATTGACACGCGGGCCGATGCGCCTGCGGTCGACGGTGCGGAGCTGTTCGCCGGGGCTCAGGTCATTGGAAGCAAAGGGCGGCTGGGTCTTGAGACCGTCACGATCCAGACGCAACAGGGCTTTACCCACGACATCATCTGCGGGGCGCTGGCTGTCTCTGGCGGCTGGAACCCAAATGTGCATCTGACCTGTCATCAGCGCGGGCGACCCCAGTGGAACGAAGCGCTGGCTGCGTTTGTGCCAGGTGAGTCTCTGCCGGTTGGCCTGTCGGTCGCGGGTGCGGCGGCGGGAGTGTTGTCCACCCAAGGAGCTATGGAAACGGGCGCCGCGCGTGCCGTCGAAGCTCTGGCTGATATGGGCATTCAGGCCACGCCGGGTGATGTTCCAACAGCCGAGGATGCTGCGGTCAATCTGCAACCCTTCTGGTATGTGAAGCAGGGCAAAGGTCGGGCCTGGATCGACCAGCAGAACGATGTGACCGTCAAGGATGTGAAACTGGCGCATCAGGAGAATTACGTCTCGGTCGAGCATCTGAAACGCTACACGACCCTCGGGATGGCGACCGATCAGGGCAAGACCTCGAATATGGGTGGTCTGGCGGTGATGGCCGAGATGACCGGCAAGTCGATCCCCGAGACCGGTACAACCATCTTCCGTCCGCCCTATACACCGGTGGCGATGGGCACTTTGGCAGGCCGTGCAGTCGGCAAGCAATTCCACCCCACCCGCAAAACCCCCAGCCACACATGGGCCACCGAGCAGGGCGCGGTGTTCACCGAAGTCGGCGACTGGCTGCGCGCGCAATGGTATCCGCGCAAGGGCGAGACCCACTGGCGGCAATCGGTGGATCGCGAGGTTCTGGCCACCCGCAACTCGGTCGGCATCTGCGATGTGACCACGCTGGGCAAGATCGACGTGCAGGGCGCGGATGCGGCAGAGTTTCTGAACAAGATTTACTCGAACGCATTTGCCAAACTGCCCGTCGGCAAGGTGCGCTATGGGTTGATGCTGCGCGAGGACGGGATTGCCTATGATGACGGCACCGCCGCGCGGTTTGCCGAGGATCATTTCGTTGTCACCACAACCACAGCCAACGCGGTGCTGGTCTATCGCCAGATGGAATTCGCGCGGCAATGCCTGTGGCCCGATCTGGATGTTCAGCTGATCTCGACCACAGAAGCCTGGGCGCAATATGCGGTGGCAGGTCCGAACGCGCGCAAGTTGCTGCAAAAGGTGGTTGATGCCGAGTTTGACATTTCGAACGAGGCCTTCCCCTTCATGGCCTGTAGCGAAATCACCGTCTGCGGCGGCTGCCGCGCGCGGCTGTTCCGTATCTCGTTCAGTGGTGAGCTGGCCTATGAGATCGCCGTACCCACCCGCTATGGCGACGCCCTGATCCGGGCGCTGATGGAGGCAGGGGAAGAGTTCGATGCGACCCCGTATGGCACCGAGGCACTGGGCGTCATGCGGATCGAAAAGGGCCATGCAACCGGGAATGAGATTAACGGGACCACAACGGCCCTGAACCTGGGTCTGGGGCGGATGGTCAGCAAGAAGAAGGACTGTATCGGCAATACGCTCAGCGAGCGGGACGGGTTGAATGAACCGGATGCCTTGCGGCTGGTCGGGCTGAAACCTGTCGATGCCAGCCGGACCGTGACAGCCGGGGGGCACCTGATGAACAAGGGCGGCCCTGTCGATGCGGCCCACGATCAGGGTTATGTCACCTCGGCGGCCTATTCCCCGATCCTTGGGTCCTCGATCGGGTTGGGCCTTTTGAAGAACGGGGCCGAGCGGATGGGTGAGGTCATGCGTCTGGTCAATCCGCTGGAAGGGTCCGAGACCGAGGTCGAAATTGTCAGCGCCCATTTTGTCGATCCGGAAGGGGAGCGTTTGCGTGCATAAACTAAAAGCCATCACCGCCCTTGGATCTGCCGAGGCACGTGTCTCGACCATCGCAGGGCTGACGATAACCGAGGTGACAGACCGCGCCCTGGCCTCTGTTTCGATGCGTCTGGGGCAGGGCGCGGAATTTGCCAGCCGGGCCAAAGACGTTTTGGGGTTCGATCTGCCGGGTCCCGGCGGCGCGGCTGTTGGGTCGCCATTTTCCGGCTTCTGGCTTGGCCCGGACAGCTGGATGATCGATGCGGATTATGCGGCGCATGAAACGCTGGCTGCAGACCTCAAGTCGGCCATGCAACAGACCGCTTCGGTGGTCGAGCAGACCGACGGATGGTGCCGGTTCGACGTTACCGGCCCGACGGCCTGCGATCTGTTCGAACGGTTGTGCAACGTGGACATTCGCGCGATGAAGGCCCAGACGGCGACACGTTGCGCCATTCATCACATCGGCTGCTACCTTTGGTGCCTTGAGGCGGGTCAAAGCTTTGCCGTGCTTGGGCCACGGTCATCGGCGGGGTCCCTGCATCACGCATTAGTAGAGGCGGCGCAGGCTATCTCGGCGGGCTGAAACGATCAGTGCAACACGGTATCGCGGGTGACGCGGAACCGGTTACGCTCTTGCCGGTCCTGGCGCGGTGACGCCCCGAATTGTTCTGCATAGTGGCGCGACATGGCGGTTGGGTTGGTGTAGCCGATGGCATGGGCAATAGATGTCAGGGAATCCTGCGTGTAGATCACCAATTGCCGTGCCGCACGCAGGCGCAGATGCCGGTAATACTCTGCCGGGCTTTGATCCAGCGCCTGACGGAAGCAGCGTTCCAGATGTCGCGAGGACACACCGACCTGGCGTGCAACATCGCGCGTGGTCAGTGGAAATTCCAGATTGTCGGCAAATAACCGGACCGCACGGGCCACGACTTGCGGCAGATGATCGGCGGTTTCGTCGGTTTGAAAGGTTGGCGTTTTTTGCGGGATATTGGGGCTGCGGATCGCGGGGTGCTGGAACCAGCAGGCGACCTCGGTCATCGTGGCCTCACCCAGCATGGCTTCGACCATGTGCAAGGACAGATCAAAGGCCGAGGCCGCGCCGGATGCGGTGCAACAGCGCCGGTTCACCGCGATCACGTCATCGGTTACGGCAATCTGGGGAAATTCAGCCTCGAACGCCGTACGGTACAGCCAATGGACCGAGCAGGTCTGCCCCTGCAAAACGCCCGAGCGGGCCAGTGGGAACACCCCGCCGCTGATCGCGCCCAACCGTGTGCCATGACGTGCGAGATAGCGCAATTGCGCCGTAACCTCGGCGGGCGCGCTGAACTGGCCATCGGGTTCGGACAGGACAATCAGAAGATCGACATCCCGCAATGCTTTCAGGGCGCACTCGGTCTGAAACGGGATACCCGCGCTGGCGGTAACGAGGCCTGCGTCTTCGGAACACAGCACCCAGGAAAACACCTGTTTGCGCGCGATTTCATTGGCGGCGCGCAACGGTTCGATCACCGAGGTCAGACAGGCCATCGGAAAGCCGGGCAGCAGCAGGAAGCCAACCGAAATCCGGTCTCGCCCGTCGAAATCAAGATCCTTCAAAGGGGCCGATAACTGGTGCATGTCAGCTTCCGTTGCAGGGAATTTCGATATACTATGGGGAAAAATACTTTCCTGACAAGAGTGGCTACACAAATCAGGGTCTCGTGTGCCATGGTTGGCAGAACCACCCTCAGGGATCAAGGGAATAGCAGTGGCGCAGGCCGAAACGACCGATGACAAGCTGACATTGTCGCAGGACCCGCACAGGGTTCGGGACAGCGGTGAAAAGAATCTGGAAACGGCAATCGGGCGCGAAATCAAGGCGTTGCGCCTGCAGCAAGGGACAACGATTGCCGAATTGTCCGGGTTGACCGGCCTGTCGATCAGTATGTTGTCCAAAATCGAGAACGGGGCGACCTCGCCTTCCCTGACAACCCTCCAGTCTCTGGCCGATGCGCTGAGCACGCCGATCACATCGTTTTTCCGACGTTATGAAGAAACCCGCAACGCGGTGCACACCAAATCGGGCGAAGGGGTCGAGACCGAGCGGGCCGGCACGCGGGCCGGGCACCACTATACCCTACTGGGTCATTTGGGGGCCAATGCCAGCGGTGTCGTGGTGGAACCCTACCTGATCACGCTGACCGAGGAATCCGACCGCTTTCCGACATTCCAGCATGACGGGATCGAGATGCTGTATCTGCTGGAAGGCGAAGTGGATTACCGTCACGGGGACAGCATTTATTCGATGAAGCCGGGCGACACGCTTTTCTTCGATGCCGATGCCCCGCACGGGCCAGAGGGTCTGGTGAAACTGCCTGCAAAATACCTGTCGATCATCTCGTACCCGCAGACAAGCTGACCATTTTCATCATTGGTGTCGTCGAAACCGGGCTGCTTGAGTGCTGCGCCGGACCGTGGGCCTATTCCTGTTTTGCGGATTTTCCTCTCAGGAATATTTATTTCTCAGTATTGTTTTTCACATCCCGGCCTGTTAGCGTCAGATTCGACGAAATTTCAGAGGACCAAAGCGGATGTGTGGAATTGTCGGTCTGTTTCTCAAGGACAAGAGTTTGGAGCCTGAACTGGGCTCGATGCTGACGGATATGCTGGTCACGATGACGGACCGGGGACCGGACAGCGCTGGGATTGCAATCTATGGCGCCGAGTCCGATGGGACAGCAAAGCTGACGGTGCAATCGGATGCGCCGGATGAAGACTTTGCAACGCTGGCCGCCGATCTGGGCGAGGCGATTGGCGCGCAGGTTTCCTTGCAGGCCAACGACACGCATGCGGTGCTGCAGATGGACGGTGCCAAGGTCGAACAGGCCCGTCAGGCCGTGCACGAACTGCGCCCCGGTCTGCGCGTGATGTCGGACGGCGCGGCGATTGAGATTTACAAGGAAGTTGGCCTGCCACGAGATGTGGCCGACCGGTTCAACCTGTCGACCATGGGCGGCAGCCACGGCATCGGACACACGCGGATGGCCACCGAATCCGCTGTGACCACCGAAGGCGCGCACCCTTTCAACACCGGCTCGGATCAGTGCCTGGTGCATAACGGCTCGCTTTCGAACCACAACGCGTTGCGACGCAAGCTCAAGCGTGAGGGCGTGCGGGTGGAGTCGATGAATGATACCGAAGTTGGCGCGGCCTATCTGACCTGGAAGATGCAGAACGGGGCCACCTTGGGTGAGGCGCTGGAAAGCAGTCTGGAAGATCTCGATGGGTTCTTTACCTTTGTTGTCGGTACCAAGGACGGGTTCGGCGTGGTGCGCGACCCCATCGCCTGCAAACCGGCTGTGATGGCCGAGACCGATCAATATGTGGCCTTCGGCAGCGAATACCGCGCTTTGGTCAACCTGCCGGGCATCGAAGACGCCAAGGTCTGGGAACCCGAACCCGCAACCGTCTATTTCTGGAGCCACTGAGATGCAGACTTACGATGTTGCAGAAAACGGCCTGCGCGGTTTGAATTCGACCCTTCAGGCCCAAAGCGTTGACACCAACCAGACCAGCTGGGAGGTCCGGAACCCCAAGGGCAGCCACGCCATTGCCGTGGGGCTGGACGCGCCCATCGAGGTGACGGTCAAAGGGTCCACCGGTTATTACTGTGCGGGGATGAACCAGCAGGCGACCATCAAGGTCGAAGGCTCGGTTGGTCCGGGCGTGGCCGAAAACATGATGTCGGGCACCGTGATCGTCGAAGGCGACGCCAGCCAATATGCCGGGGCAACCGGGCATGGTGGTTTGCTGGTGATCAAGGGCAATGCCAGCTCGCGCTGCGGGATCTCGATGAAAGGGATCGATATCGTCGTGCATGGCAATATCGGTCATATGTCGGCCTTCATGGCGCAGGATGGCAATCTGGTTGTCTGCGGCGATGCGGGCGATACGCTTGGCGACTCGCTGTACGAGGCGCGGTTGTTTGTGCGCGGCTCGGTCAAAAGCCTTGGGGCGGACTGCATCGAGAAAGAGATGCGGCCCGAGCACCTTGAATTGTTGGCCGATCTGCTGGACCGCGCCGGAGCGGACGCCAACCCGGAAGAGTTCAAGCGGTACGGCTCGGCCCGTCAGCTTTACAATTTCGACGTCGACAACGCGGCTGCTTACTGAGGATATGGGTATGAAAGACACAGATCACGCCATCCCCCGCACCATGCCGATCCAGTCGGCGACCTTTACCAACCCGATCAATGCCGAAATCCGGCGGGCGGCGGCGACCGGCATCTATGACATTCGCGGTGGCGGTGCCAAACGCAAGGTGCCCCATTTCGACGACCTGCTGTTTCTGGGTGCCTCGGTCTCGCGCTACCCGTTGGAAGGCTACCGCGAACGCTGCGATACCTCGGTGACGCTGGGCACGCGCTTTGCCAAGAACCCGATTCAACTGGACATCCCGATCACCATTGCGGGCATGAGCTTTGGTGCGCTGTCCGGCCCGGCGAAAGAGGCTCTGGGCCGCGGCGCATCCGCGGCGGGGACGTCGACCACCACCGGTGACGGCGGCATGACACCCGAGGAACGCGGCCATTCGTCCAAGCTGGTTTATCAGTACCTGCCCTCGCGCTATGGGATGAACCCGAACGATCTGCGCAAGGCGGATGCGATTGAAATCGTTGTGGGGCAGGGCGCAAAACCCGGCGGTGGCGGCATGTTGCTGGGCCAGAAGATCAGCGACCGCGTGGCCGAGATGCGCACCCTGCCGAAAGGCATCGACCAGCGCTCGGCCTGTCGTCACCCGGACTGGACCGGCCCGGACGATCTGGAAATCAAGATCCTTGAACTGCGCGAGATTACCGGCTGGCAGGTTCCGATCTACGTCAAGGTTGGCGCGACCCGGCCCTATTACGACACTGCGCTGGCGGTGAAGGCCGGGGCCGATGTGGTAGTGATGGACGGGATGCAGGGCGGCACTGCCGCAACGCAGGATGTGTTCATCGAGCATGTGGGCCTGCCGACGCTGTCGTGTATCCGCCCTGCCGTGCAGGCGCTGCAGGATCTGGGTGTGCACCGCGAGGTGCAACTGGTGATCTCGGGCGGTATCCGCACCGGCGCTGATGTGGCCAAGGCTATGGCATTGGGCGCAGATGCGGTGGCCATCGGGACTGCGGCTTTGATCGCCTTGGGCGACAATGACCCGAAATGGGAATCCGAGTACCAAAAGCTGGGCACCACCACCGGGGCTTATGATGACTGGCACGAAGGGCAGGACCCTGCGGGTATCACCACGCAGGACCCGGATCTGGCCGCGCGGCTGGACCCGGTCGAAGCGGGCCGCCGGTTGCGCAACTACCTGAAGGTGATGACCCTTGAGGCGCAGACCATCGCGCGCGCATGTGGCCATAATCACCTGCACAATCTGGAGCCCGAGGATCTGTGCGCCCTGACGATGGAGGCCGCCGCCATGGCGCGCGTCCCATTGGCGGGCACCGACTGGTATCCCGGCAAGGCCGGGTTCTGAACTGCAAGCGAAATGAAGGCGCGGCCCAAACGGGCGGCGCCTTTCTTCTTTTGAACCAACAGGGAAAGGAAGGCCGACCATGACGACAGATCTGGCAGCTTTCGCCAAGGAAAAAGGCGTCAAATATTTCATGATTTCGTTCACCGATCTGTTCGGTGGGCAACGGGCCAAGCTGGTCCCCGCGCAGGCTATTGCGGATATGCAGGAAGAGGGCGCAGGTTTTGCCGGGTTTGCCACCTGGCTGGATATGACCCCGGCGCATCCCGACATGCTGGCGGTGCCCGATCCGTCCTCGGTGATCCAACTGCCCTGGAAGCCCGAGGTCGCCTGGGTCGCTGGCAATTGCGTGATGGAGGGCGAGGACGTCGCCCAGGCCCCGCGCAACGTGCTGCGCCGCCTGATCGACGAGGCCGCCGACATGGGCATGCATGTCAAAACCGGGATCGAGGCCGAGTTCTTCCTGCTGACGCCCGATGGCGAGCAGATCAGCGATCCGTTCGATACGGCCGAAAAGCCTTGCTACGACCAGCAGGCGGTGATGCGCCGTTATGACGTGGTACGCGAGATCTGCGACTACATGCTGGAACTGGGTTGGGGGCCGTATCAGAACGACCACGAGGACGCCAATGGCCAGTTCGAAATGAACTGGGAATTTGACGATGCCTTGCGCACCGCCGACAAGCATTCCTTCTTCAAGTTCATGACCAAATCGGTAGCGGAAAAGCACGGCTTCCGCGCCACCTTCATGCCGAAACCGGTCGAGGGGCTGACGGGCAATGGCTGCCATGCCCACATCTCGGTCTGGGATGCGCCGGGCGCGGATGCAAAGACCAATGTGTTTGCCGGTGAGGGTGACGGTCCGACGGGCGAGGTCGGTCTGAGCGAACAGGGAAAACATTTCCTCGGCGGCATCATGAAGCACGCAAGCGCGCTGGCGGCGATCACCAACCCGACGGTGAACTCGTACAAACGCATCAACGCCCCGCGCACCATGTCGGGTGCTACATGGGCTCCGAATACTGTCACGTGGACCGGCAACAACCGCACCCACATGGTCCGCGTCCCAGGACCGGGCCGGTTCGAACTGCGTCTGGCCGATGGCGCGACAAACCCCTATCTGCTGCAAGCGGTGATTATCGCGGCGGGCCTGTCGGGCATTCGGTCCAAGGCCGATCCGGGCCGCCGCTATGACATCGACATGTATGCCGAGGGCCATACGGTGACCGACGCACCCAAACTGCCGCTGAACATGCTGGACGCGCTGCGCGACTACGACAAGGATACCGAGCTGAAAGCTGCAATGGGCGACGAGTTTTCAGCCGCGTTTCTGAAGATGAAACATCAGGAGTGGAACTCGTTCGTCAGCCATTTCTCGCGTTGGGAGAAAGAACACACGCTCGATATCTGAGGTTCATCGCCCTTTCCGAAACAGAAAAAGGCCGGGCTGTTTCGCAGTCCGGCCTTGCAGCATGGCGGAGCTCGTACGCCTCAGACGCCTTCTATCAGCGCAATATCCGCCTGACATGCATCCCGACGCCTCTCCCGCGCCGCGCGGTATTCGTCAGAGGCATAGCAGGCGCGGGCGTCCTCGATGCTGTCGAACTCGATGATCACCCGGCGTTGCCATGGGTGTCCTTCCAGCGTTTCGGCCTCGCCCCGGGCCAGGAACCGCGCGCCGAATTTCTGAAAGGCCGCAGGGGCGATATCCTGATAGCCCTTATAGGCCTCGGGGTCGGTGACGGTGACGTTGGCGATCCAATAGGCTTTGGGTTTTTCACTCAACTTGGTTTCTTTCATCTGATGCAAACAGCCGTTCGGCGATTTTGGTGGTGTCGTCCAGATGCCGCTCGACCGCTGCGCGGGCGGCGACCGGGTCGCCCGAAGTAATGGCGTCGCAGATCTGTTCCATATGGGTCAGGCCGGGCTGATCCCGATCGTCCGAAGACAGGGTCATCATGCGCAGCCTGCTGATCCGACCATTCAGGCGCTGAACGATATCCCAGGCGATGTAGTGACCCGCGCCATCGAAAATCTCGGAATAGAAATCCGCCGTGGCGCGGAACAGGGCACCCGGTGCCTTGTTCTCAAACCCGCGTCTGAGATGGTCCAGCGCCTGTCTCAGCGCGTCTGTGCGTTCGGGCGTGATATTGCGCGCGCAGTATTCCGCGGCGGCAGTTTCGAGCATGCGGCGAATATCGTAGATCTGGCGCGCATCCTCCCACGACATGACAGCAACGATAGGTCCGCGTCCGGGCAGGATGTCTACCAGACCTTCGGCTTCGAGATAGCGAATGGTTTCGCGGATCACGGTTCGGCTGACGCCCAACTGATCGCAAAGCGGGCGTTCGACCAGCCGCTCTCCGGGTTCGAACGTGCCTTCGATGATCGCCTCGCGCATCCGTTCCTGCACCATATCGCGCAGGGTCGCAGGGGGATGATCAATCTTGGTCAGTTTGGGTTCCGTCATGGCCAGATACCTATCGGTTTGGAAGATCGCTCGCAAGGTATGATTGACAGATGGTATGATGGTATACCAAATAGATCTGCACCGAATCGTAAGGAGCAGAACCATGCCCGCCGAAATCCGAAAGACCCTGTTGCATGTGGAAAACACGCTGATCGAAGGGGGAAAGGTGGCCGAGACGCCGTTGAAGATGATCGCGGCCGTTGCGGTGATCCGGAACCCGTGGGCGGGGCGCGGTTTCGTTGAGGACCTGAAGCCCGAGATCCACGATTGCGCGCCGGGTCTGGGCAAACTGCTGACCGATATGGTGCTGCAAGCCGCAGGCGGGGGCGACATGGTCGAAGGGTACGGCAAGGCCGCCATTGTCGGAGTGAATGGTGAGGTCGAGCATGGCTCGGCCCTGATCCACACGCTGCGGTTCGGCAATTTCTATCGCGAGGCGGTCGGGGCCAAATCCTATCTGGCCTTCACCAATACCCGCGGCCCGGCAAATGCGTCGATGCAGATCCCGCTGATGGACAAGAACGATGGCGGCAGGCGCAGCCACTATCTGACCATTCAGTTGCAAGTGGCAGACGCGCCCGCTCCGGATGAGATCATGATCGCGCTGGGGGCATCCATCGGGGGTCGTCCGCATCACCGTATTGGCGACCGCTATCAGGACCTCAGGGAACTGGGCCATGACATCGACAACCCTGCAGCTGTCTGAGCCCTTTGGGCAGGTTGCCTGTCGCGAGGCGGGCCTGTCTCATGCCGGGAAGGCCCC
Organism: Ruegeria sp. AP12; assembly: GCF_056540025.1. Lineage (NCBI taxonomy): Bacteria > Pseudomonadati > Pseudomonadota > Alphaproteobacteria > Rhodobacterales > Roseobacteraceae > Ruegeria > Ruegeria sp. AP12. Next base: position 96,247 of record NZ_JBQFVZ010000004.1, on the reverse strand, counting down.
TCCTGTGGTTCTGATTCACGGGGTCGGCATGCAATCGGCGGCCTGGGGGCCGCAGATTGAGGCACTGTCGGAAACGCATCACGTGATCGCGCTGGATATGCCGGGGCATGGGGGCAGTGACCGCATCCCTTCGGGGTCGGGACTGCCGGTGTTTCTGGACTGGTTGCTGGCCGTTCTGGATGCACTGAGGGTTGAACGGGTCAGTTTGGCCGGGCATTCCATGGGGGCCCTGATTGCAGGCGGGTTTGCCGTGTGTCACCCGGACCGGGTGGCCCGCGTGGCCTTGCTGAACGGTGTGTTCTGCCGCGACGCCAAAGCCAGCAAGTCCGTGATCGAACGGGCCGAACTGATCGGAACCGGGTCCTTCGATCTGGACACGCCCCTGCGCCGCTGGTTCGGGGACACACCGACCGACCGCGCCGCGCGGGGCCACGTGGCGCAATGGCTGTCGGAGGTGGATATTGACGGCTACGCGACCGCCTATGGCGCGTTTGCGCGGGGTGATGCGCTGTATGCTGACGGGTTCGGCGGGATCAAATGCCCGTTGCTGGCGCTGACCGGGCAGGACGATCCCAACTCGACCCCCGCAATGTCGCAAGCGATGGCAGAGGCTGCACCATACGGGTGCGCGGTTATCATCGAAAACCACAGACATATGGTAAACCTGACCGCACCGGACGCGGTGAACGCTGCGCTGACGGACTGGTTGCACATGCCATCTGAACAGGGTGAACTGACATGATTGAATTTGACCCGAACACGCTGAACAACCCGCGCGCCCTGCGCAATGCCTTCGGCACCTTCATGACCGGCGTGACCGTTGTGACGGCCCATGACGATGCGGGCAACCCGTTGGGCTTTACCGCGAATTCCTTCACCTCGGTCTCGCTTGATCCGCCTTTGGTTCTTGTCTGTCTGGCCAACATCTCCAGCAATTATGAAACCTTCGCCAATACATCGAAATTCGCGATCAACATCCTGTCCGAGGCACAGATCGCGCTGTCCAATACCTTTGCCCGCCCGGTCGAGGATCGGTTTGCGAGTGTCGACTGGGAACCCGGCCCGCATGGCTCGCCCATTCTGGGGGGTGTCTCGGCGTGGTTCGATTGCGCCATGCACAGAACCGTCGAAGCGGGCGATCATCTGATCCTGATTGGTCAGGTCAAAGCCTTTGATCAGGATATCGCGCCGGGCCTGGGATACGCGCGCGGGGCCTATGTCACACCGGCTGCCGAGGCGAGGGCGCTCAGCAAACGCTCGGACATGGTGGTGTCGGCCCTGATCGAGCGCGACGGGAAGATCCTGCTGCAGGACGATGGCAACGGCTATTTGACCATTCCCAATACCGACGATGTCGCGGGCGGCGCAAACGCGGCTCTTGCCCGATTGATTGCCGACAGCGGCGTGAATGCGGAGCCCGGCTTTATCTATTCCGTCTTTCAGGACGACGCGCGCCAGCAGCAGCATATCTCGTTCCTGTGTCAGGCCGACGGCGGTGAACCGGTGAATGGGGTTTTCACAGAAATTAGCCCGCTCACATTGATGGATGTGTCGGACCCGGCCCTTTGCACCATGCTTGAACGGTTCGCGGCGGAAAGTCAGATCGGGAATTTCGGGGTGTATTACGGCAATGAGGTGAGCGGGCGGGTCAAGCCTCTCACCGGGGGAGTTAAGCGGACATGAAATTCTCACTCTTTGCGCATATGGAGCGGATCTCGGAGGATCAGGACCAGAAGCAGCTGTATGACGAGTTCATCCAACTGTGCAAAATCGCCGATGAGGGCGGGATGCACGCGGTCTGGACGGGCGAGCATCACGGGATGAATTTCACCATCGCCCCAAACCCGTTCCTGAACCTGATCGACGTGGCGCGCCATACCAAAAATGTGCGTCTGGGCACCGGCACCGTGATTGCACCGTTCTGGCACCCGATCCGTCTGGCCGGTGAGGCGGCGATGACCGATATCATCACCGAGGGCCGTCTTGATTTGGGAATCGCACGCGGGGCCTACAGCTTTGAATACGAACGTCTGATGCCCGGCATGGACGCCTGGGAAGCCGGCCAGCGGATGCGCGAGCTGATCCCGGCGGTGCAAAAGCTGTGGCTGGGCGACTATGCGCATGAGGGCGAGTTTCACCAGTTTCCCAAGACCACCTCGGCCCCGCAGCCGGTTCAGAAAGACGGCCCGCCGATCTGGGTCGCGGCGCGCGATCCCAACAGCCACGAATTTGCTGTATCGCATGGGTGCAACGTGCAGGTGACGCCGCTTTGGAACGGCGATAACGAGGTTGAAAGCCTCATGGTCAAGTTCAACGACGCCTGCGCCAAGTTTCCTGATGTAGCACGGCCCAAAATCATGTTGTTGATGCACACCTATGTGGCCTCGAATGACGCGGACGTGAAACAGGCGGCGGTCGAGCTGAACCGGTTCTACAACTATTTCGGGGCCTGGTTCATGAACAAGCGCGATATCTCGCAGGGCCTGATCGACCCGCTGAGCGAAGATGAGATTGCCGCGCATCCCTTCTATACCCCGGAAAACATGGAGCGTGATCTGGTCATTGGCACAGTCGACACCGTCATCGACCGGCTGCGCCGCTATCAGGCGCTTGGCTATGATGAGTATTCCTTCTGGATCGACTCCAGCATGCCGTTCGAGCGCAAGAAAGCCTCGCTTGAGCGGTTTATCAAAGACGTCATGCCGGCGTTTCAATAAAGGGGTGCCATAAGATGCAGCAGTTTCAACAGTATATCGATGGCGCTTTTTCGGATGGGGCGACACAGTTCGACAGTCTGGACCCGGCCACCGGAAAGGTTTGGGCAAAAATGCCCGAGGCCAATGCGGATGATGTCAATCAAGCTGTTGAGGCCGCGGATCGTGCGTTTTTTGCGCCAGAATGGGCCGGGATGACGGCCACTGCCCGTGGCAAGTTGCTGGCCCGGCTGGCGGATCTGATCGCCGAAAACGCCCCGCGTCTGGCCGAGCTGGAAACCCGCGATACCGGCAAGATCATCCGCGAAACCTCGGCCCAGATCGCCTATGTCGCTGATTATTATCGGTATTACGCCGGGTTGGCCGATAAGATCGAAGGCGCGCATTTGCCCATCGATAAACCGGATATGGAGGTCTGGCTGCGCCGTGAACCCATCGGGGTTGTGGCGGCGGTGGTGCCCTGGAACTCGCAACTGTTCCTGTCGGCGGTCAAGATCGGCCCCGCCTTGGCGGCGGGCTGTACCGTGGTGCTGAAAGCGTCCGAAGAGGGGCCCGCGCCGATGCTGGAATTTGCCCGCATCTTCGATCAGGCCGGATTCCCCAAGGGTGTTCTGAACGTCATCACCGGTGGACCGGTGGTAGGGGCAACGCTGACCAGCCACCCGAAAGTGGCGCATGTCGCCTTTACCGGCGGGCCGGAGACCGCGCGCCATATTGTGCGCAATTCGGCTGAGAATCTGGCTTCAACCTCGTTGGAACTTGGCGGCAAATCCCCGTTCATCGTGTTCGAGGATGCCGATATCGAAAGTGCCGTGAATGCACAGGTGTCGGGGATATTCGCCGCAACGGGCCAAAGCTGTGTGGCCGGGTCGCGGCTGTTGGTGCAGGCCACGATCAAGGAGGAATTCCTCGCCCGTCTCAAGGACAAGGCCGAGGCCGTTGTGATCGGTGCCCCCGACGACATGGCGACCGAGGTCGGGCCGCTGTGCACGCTGCGTCAGCGGGGCAATGCGGTCGACCTGATCCAGCGGTCTGTCGCGCAAGGGGCCAAGCTGATAACCGGCGGGCAGCCGATTGACCGCGACGGGTTTTTCTTTCCTCCGACCATTCTGGATTGTTCCGACGTGCCGGACGCCGACAGCCTGACCAACGAGTTTTTCGGTCCGGTCCTGTCGGTTGTTGCGTTCGAGACCGAAGCCGAGGCCATCGCCATCGCCAACAACACCCAATTCGGTTTGGCCTCGGGCCTTTTTACACAGAACCTGACGCGGGCGCATCGTATGATCCGTGCCATCCGCGCGGGGATTGTCTGGGTGAACACCTACCGCGCCGTCAGCCCGATTGCGCCGTTTGGGGGCCACGGTCTGTCGGGCCACGGGCGCGAAGGGGGTCTGCAAGCGGCGCTGGATTACACCAAGATCAAATCGGTCTGGCTGCGCACCAGCGATGACCCGATCCCGGATCCGTTTGTCATGCGCTAAGCGCGGCGGATCGGGCTTAGAAGTCCAGACCCAGATCGATAGTCCGATAGGAATGGGTCAGCGCGCCGGAGGATATGAAATCCACGCCGGTCGCTGCAATGGCTGCCACCGTTTCGCGCGTGACATTGCCCGAGGCTTCAGTGACCAACCGACCGTTCACCAGCGCGACTGCCTCGGCCAAGGTTGCAGGCGACATGTTGTCCAGCAGCACAACATCGGCACCGCCAACCTCAAGCACTTGGGCCAATTGATCCAGCGTATCCACCTCGATCTCGACCTTCATCATGTGCGAGGCGCGGGCATGCGTCGCCTCAAGCACCGCGCGCACGCCGCCTGCCGCCGCGATGTGGTTGTCCTTGATCAGGATCGCATCCGATAGTGAGAACCGGTGGTTGAACCCACCGCCATGCAGAACCGCCTGTTTTTCGACGATGCGCAGGCCGGGCGTGGTCTTTCGCGTGCAAGTGATACGCGCGCGGGTGCCCCTGGTTTCGGCGACCAAAGCCGCTGTGGACGTTGCCACGCCGCACAGCCGCCCGGCAAAGTTCAGTGCCACGCGCTCAGCCGACAGGATCGAGGATGCCTTGCCCGTGATCTCCATCAGGGTATCGCCCTTGGCGCAACGCTGGCCATCCGCGATATGTGTCGAGATTTCCAGCGAAGGATCGACCAGACGAAACGCCAGCGCGGCGACCTGCATCCCCGAGACCACGGCATCTTCGCGCGCGTTCAAGCGGGCCGCATAGGTCGTATCTGACGGGATTACGGTCTGGGTGGTGATGTCGCCATAGGCACCCAAATCCTCCATCAGTGCCGAGCGCACCAAAGGTTCAAGGATCATGTCGGGCAGGGCCGGATGGGTCATGCTGCGTCCTTTGCAATGCGGTCCCGCAGGGTCAGCGCCTCGTTCAGCGTTAGGGCCGAGCGTTGGCCGGGGCCGGGGGTAAGGTCGGGGAAATCAGAGCGGTAATGCGCGCCACGGCTTTCCTCGCGCAAAAGCGCGGCGGCGGCGATCAGCGTGGCGGTGGCGGTCATGTTCAGAAACACGTCAGAGCCCGGATGCCGGGCCTCAAGCGCCGCGATTTCGGTCAGGGCGCGATGCAGACCGGCCTGATCGCGGACAACGCCCACATGCTGGGTCATGGCATGGCGCAATGCAGCCAGATCCGGGGTCTGTTCGGTCGCGCTGTCGGGGATAAGCGTAACATCGACCTTTGGCGCAGGCTGCCCGGACACAACGGTTGCAATGTCCTGTGCGCAGGCGCGGGCAAAGACCAGCGCCTCAAGCAATCCGTTCGACGCCAGCCGGTTCGCGCCGTGCAACCCGGTCGAAGCCGCCTCGCCACAAGCCCAAAGCCCGTTCAGCGAACTGCGGCCCGCCAGATCGGTTTCGATGCCGCCCATATGGTAATGCGCCGAGGCGGTCACCGGGATCGGATCGCGCACCGGGTCGAGACCGTGACGCAAACAGGCCTCGGTCACTGCCGGGAAATGGTCCGCGATCTGTGCGCCAATCGCCGCGCGGGTGTCCAGCGCCGGGCGCTTGCCCGTCTGTGCCTGTGTGTAGACGGCTCGGGCAACAGTGTCGCGCGGGGCCAGATCGGCATCGGGGTGAATGTCGGGCATGAACCGATGCCCATCGCCGTCGATCAGAACCGCCCCTTCGCCGCGCAGGGCTTCGGTCGCCAGCGGGGTGGGGTCTTCGCCGACGTCGATGGCGGTGGGGTGAAACTGGACGAATTCAGCGTCGGCAATCCGTGCACCGGCGCGCGCGGCCATGCCGATACCCTGACCCCGGATGCGCGCAGGGTTTGTGGTCTGGGCGTAAAGACCCGCCGAACCACCCGTTGCCAACACATGCGCAGACCCGCGCAGCAGAACGTGTGGCGCGCCTGGCGCATCGGCGCTGGTCAGATAGACACCGCTGACCTGCGCGCCGTCGCTGTCCAGCCCAACCGCCAGCGCATCTTCGATGACCTGAATCGACGGGGTTTCGCGTAGGGCCACAATCAGCGCGCGCATGATCTCGGCCCCGGCCTGATCGCCCTTGACGCGAACGACCCGCGCGGCGGAATGCGCTGCCTCGCGCGATTGAACAAAGCTGCCATCGGCGGTGCGGTCGAACCCGGTGCCCAAATCGGACAGATCAAGGATATGTTCAGGTGCCGCCTTGGTCACAAACTCGGCCACCTCGCGCAGAACCGACCCGGCCCCGGCGCGCATCGTGTCCTCGGCATGGGCCTGCGGGCTGTCCGTCCGCGCCATCGCCGCCGCAACGCCACCCTGCGCCCAGGCCGAGCTTGCGCCGGATCCAAGCGGTTCGGGTGAGATCATCACCACGGGGCAGGGGGCCAGTTTCAGCGCCGTATAGACCGCCGCCAGCCCGGCCCCGATGATCACCACACGCGGTGTCTGAACGGTTTGCATATCGCCGATCAAATACCCAACTGGCGCGACAGGTCGATCATGCGTTGCACCGACAGGCGGGCCTTGTCCGCCACTTCGGCATCCACCTCGACCTGACCGGTCATGGTATCCAGCGCGAACAGCACCTTTTCCAGCGTGATTTTCTTCATGTAAGGGCACATGTTGCAGGGGCCGACAAAATCGACTTCGGGCAGAGAATCCGCGATATTCGACGCCATCGAACATTCGGTGATCAGCAACGCCTTTTCCGGCTTCTCATCCGTGACGTATTTGATGATCCCGCTGGTCGAGCCCGAGAAATCAGCCTCGGCCACCACATCCGGCGGGCATTCGGGGTGGGCAATCAGACGCGTGCCTGGGTTCCATTCGCGGAAGTCGCGCAGATCGCTGGCGCTGTATTGTTCGTGCACGATGCATGAACCTTCCCACCAGACCACGTTTTTCTGCGGCACGTCCCGCGCCACGTTTTGGGCCAGATACTGATCCGGGGTCATGATGACGGTATGGCTGTCCTGCGCCGCAACGATCTGCGCCGCGTTCGATGAGGTACAGCAGATGTCCGAGGCCGCTTTGACCTCGGCCGTTGTGTTCACATAAGACACGACCGGCGCACCGGGATAGCGGCGTCGCATTTCCTCGACGCCTTCGGCGGTGATGGATTCCGCCAACGAGCATCCGGCTTCCATATCCGGCATCAGCACGGTTTTGTCGGGGCTTAGAATCTTCGACGTCTCGGCCATGAAATGCACACCGCATTGCACGATCACATCCGCTTCGACCTCGGTCGCCTTGATGGCCAGTTGCAGGCTGTCGCCGCCGAAATCCGAAATGCCATGGTAAATCTCGGGCGTCATGTAGTTGTGGCCCAGAATGACCGCGTTGCGCCTGGCCTTCAGATCGTTGATCGCCTTGACGTAAGGCGCGTAGATCGCCCAATCCATCGGCGACACCACACGGGACATGCGGTCGTAGATATCGCTCATGCTTTCGGCAAGCTCGGGCGAGGGGGCAAGATCATATTTTTCGGAGAGATGCGCGCGCTGCGCGGGAAGGTCGAACACGGGACTGTTTTTCTGCCTGTTAAACGCGTGGCGTTCCTCATATGGGGTCTTCAGTGGAATGACCAGCGCTCAGACAGGACGAATTTCCCAAAAATCGGATCGGGCGCAAAACAATCCGTTTTTTTGGCCCTTGTTTTGGGCATTATCGGAAATTTCCTGCCCGGTTTCGGCCCGACGCGGCCCTTTCAGGCGGCACCTGCGGGCAGCGAATCTGGTTGTCTTTTGATCCGTTCCCCCCTAGTCAGGCTTTTACCTCGGGGTGCGTGACAAAAACGCTGAGATGCCATGGGCGAACCCGTTGAACCTGAACCGGCTAGAACCGGCGGAGGGAAAGGTAACGGTTCATCCATCCTTGCCCTCTCGCCGCAATGGAGGATGACATGAAACATCTGCTGATTGCTGCGGGAATTCTGAGTGCAACAGCCGCCATGGCGGACGACAAACCTCAGCTGACCGTTTACACCTATGACAGCTTCGTCTCGGATTGGGGCCCCGGTCCCAAGGTCAAAGAGGCGTTCGAGGCCGTCTGTGATTGTGACCTGAACCTTGTTGGCGTTGAAGACGGCGCAGCGCTTCTGTCGCGCATCCGGCTTGAGGGCGAAAGCTCGGACGCGGATGTGGTGTTGGGTCTGGATACCAACCTGATCACCGCCGCCAAGGAAACCGGCCTGTTTGCGCCAAGCGCAGTGACCGCTGAATATGCGCTGCCGATCGAGTGGTCGGATGACGTGTTTGCCCCCTATGACTGGGGCTATTTCGCCTTTGTTCACAACGCGGATGCTGCGGCCCCTGCGAATTTCCGGGACCTGGCCGACAGCGACACCAAGATCATCATTCAGGACCCGCGCTCCTCGACCCCCGGTCTGGGTCTGCTGTTGTGGGTCAAGGCGGCCTATGGCGATGACGCGCCCCAGATTTGGGCCGGTCTGGCCGACAATATCGTAACCGTGACTAAGGGTTGGTCCGAGGCGTACGGGCTGTTTCTGGAAGGTGAGGCCGACATGGTCCTCAGCTATACCACATCACCCGCCTATCATCTGATTGCCGAAGAAGACGCCAGCAAGGCGGCGGCGGCTTTTGACGAAGGTCACTATATGCAGGTGGAAGTGGCCGGGAAACTGGCCGGAACCGATCAGCCGGAACTGGCAGATCAGTTTCTGCAATTCATGGTCTCGGACGCATTCCAGCAGATCATTCCCACGACCAACTGGATGTATCCGGCAGTGACTCCGGCATCGGGCCTGCCCGAAGGGTTCGATACGCTGATCACCCCCGAAAAGTCGCTGTTGTTGTCCCCGGATGAGGCCGCCGTTGCGCGGGATCAGGCGCTTGCGGAATGGCTGGGCGCGCTCAGCCAGTAAGCCCCTGGCCGGGTGTTGGCGCAGCGGCGCTTGTCGCTGCGCTGATCCTTGGGACGCTGGCCGCCGTTGCCCTGCGGGCTGATGCAGCCGGCGGGTTCGGCCCGGCGGACTGGGCCGCGTTGCGCTTTACGCTGGTGCAGGCCATCTTGTCGGCTCTGTTCAGCGCGGCCCTTGCGATCCCTGTGGCCCGTGCACTGGCCCGGCGGCGATTTCCGGGGCGGCGCGCGCTGATCGCGCTGCTGGGTGCACCGTTTATCCTGCCGGTCATCGTCGCAATCCTTGGTCTGTTGCAGGTCTTTGGTCGGGCGGGCTGGATTTCCGACGTTCTGGGCCTTTTCGGCCTGCCGCCCATACGGATCTACGGGTTGCACGGCGTCGTGCTGGCGCATGTGTTCTTCAACTTGCCGCTTGCCACACGGCTGATCTTGCAGGCGTGGCAGGAAATCCCCGCCGAGAGGTTCCGTCTGGCCGCGCAACTGGGCTGTGACGGAATGGCGATGTTCCGTCTGATCGAACTACCGATGCTGAAACGCATCCTGCCCGGCGTGCTGGCGGTGATCTTCGCGATTTGCCTGACCAGTTTTGCCGTCGCCCTGACGTTGGGAGGGGGGCCGCGCGCAACAACCATCGAATTGGCGATCTATCAATCCTTCACCTACGATTTCGATCTGGGCCGCGCCGCGCTGCTTTCCGCGCTGCAACTGGCCCTGACTGCCGCCGCTGCTCTGGCTGCCCTTCGGTTTTCGCGGGGTGACGGCTTTGGCACCGGGCTGGACCGGGCCATTCGCCGCTGGGATGGAGGGGCACCCGTCTTCGACACGTTCTGGATCATCGCCGCGGCGGCGTTTCTGCTGTTGCCGCTGGCGGCGGTCGTGATCTCGGGGATCGGCGGGATATTCGACATGCCCGCGTTGGTCTTCCGCGCGGCGCTGACCTCGGTTCTGGTGGCAGCGGTCAGTACCGCCGTTTTGCTGACGCTGGCGTTGCCTATGGCGATGGCGGTTGCAACCGGGCGACATGGCATTGTCGAAATCAGCGGCATTCTGGGCCTTGCGGCCTCACCTCTGGTGATTGGCACCGGCCTGTTCATTCTGATCCGACCGGTGATCAGCCCCACATCGCTGGCCTTGCCGGTGACCGCGTTGGTGAATGCGGTGATGGCGCTGCCGTTTGCGCTGCGCATTCTGGTGCCTGCTGCGCGTGATGTGGTCACCCGGCACGGGCGGCTGGCGCTGTCGCTGGATATGACCAGATGGCCCTTCTTCACGCGCGTCCTGCTGCCGCGTATGCGCGCGCAAATCGGCTTTGCCGCAGGGTTGGCGGCGGCGTTGTCGATGGGCGATCTGGGCGTGATCGCCTTGTTTGCCGACCCGCAGGTTGCGACCCTGCCGCTGCAGATTTACCGCCTGATGGGGGCGTATCAGATGCAGGCCGCAGCCGGGGCGGCGCTGTTGCTATTGGTGTTGTCGATGGGCGCATTCTGGCTTTTGGATCGTGGAGGGCGAGCGCATGCTGAAACTTGAGGGTTGCGTCATCGAAAATGGCGGCTTCTCGCTGCATGCGGGTTTTCAGGTCGAGGCGGGTGCCAGCGTGGCAATCATCGGCCCGTCCGGTGCGGGCAAGTCAACGCTGCTGGAGGCGATTGCCGGGTTTCGCGATCTCAGGCAGGGGCAGATCCTGTGGCAAGGCGCGCGGATTTCCGACCGCGCGCCGGGCAAGCGCCCCGTGGCGATGCTGTTTCAGGACGGAAATCTGTTCCCACATCTGACCGTCGCGCAGAATGTGGCCTTGGGCCTGCGCCCCAACGGACGCCTGACTGACGCTGAGCAGTCGCAGGTTCAGACTGCACTGGCGCGCGTGGCCCTGTCCGGGTTCGAGGCACGCAAACCGGCCGAGTTGTCCGGTGGCCAGCAAAGCCGGGTGGCTTTGGCGCGGGTTCTTGTGCAGCGGCGACAGCTACTGTTGCTGGACGAACCCTTCGCGGCCCTTGGACCCGCGTTGAAGGCAGAGATGCTGGACCTTGTCGCGGATTTGCTGGCGGAAACCGGAACGACCCTGATGATGGTCAGCCACGACCCGCAGGATGCGCGACGGATCGCAAGTCAAACCGTTCTTGTGGCCAACGGACAGGCGCATCCTCCGGCAGCGACAGGCCTGCTATTCGAAAACCCGCCGCCAGAACTGCGCGACTATCTGGGGTGATCGGTTGGCAGAAGTCTGCCCTTATCCCGATACCTGACTCAGATGCTGGCGGATCTTGGATTCGACCCTTGGACTGTGCAGGTCGAAGCTGCCGCTATTGGCAAAGAGTTCGCGCACCGAGCGGTAACTTTCAACCTTCTTCCATACAACAGGTGATGAGGTCGGCGCCCGGCCCGAAAGCGAGGCCAGATAGGACATTGTGCCAAACAACAGCCGCGATTTGTCCCTGTGTGGTTTGTTCAGTATATACAGGCTTAGCGGTGCGTCCGGTCCGCGCTCGGCATCGACGACAAACACCTGACCGGCGCGGAAGGCCGCTTTGCCATCACACCGCGTCCAACGGCGCGTCGAAGATTTCCCTTCGCTCAGCGCTTCGACAATCCGGCTGTAGACGGTCCCGTTGCGCTCATCCAAGAAGGCTACGTTGACAATCACTTTGGTCGGATCGTTGGGCGCGCGAAAGAACACCTGATACGATCCCAGAAAAGGTCGCAATCTTTGAAGATCGCCCGGAAACACGTCGATCAGCGGGTCCCGTCGTCGATCGGCTTCGGTTTTGGCCAATCGGGTGGTGTGGCGGCGCAACTCGGCCGGGTCGCCCAGCAAAATATGCTCGTCAACGCCAAAGAACCGACCGATCCGGCGCAGGTTATTGGGCGAGGGCTGACTGCGACCGCTGAGGTATTTGGCGAATTGTTGGTGGTTGATTCCGATGTCCCTGCATACCGCAGCAACCGAGGGGTGGTCGGCGCAAAGATAGCGCAGGTTCGTTGCCAGATGTTCATGCATATGCGGTTGGTCTTTCGCTTAAACTCGCTAAAGAAAGCATAATCTGGCGTTATTGTTAAGCCCATTTGGGCGCGCAATCCTTGGGCCAACGCATCCATGCCCAGGGGAGGTCAAGCAATGGATAAATTTCAGTCTGTGCGGCAACTGGAATACCGCCTGCAAATGCGTCAGGTGGACCGCCGCCAGTTCATGCGTGGGGTACTGGCAACCGGGATGACCGTCAGCGCTGCAACCTTGCTGGCTGACCGGGCAATCGCTGCGACACCCAAGAAAGGCGGCAGCATGGTCGCAGGGATCGGCCACGGCGCATCCACCGAACAACTGGATCCGGGGCAGATTTCGGCAGGCTTCCTGATCCCGTTGAGCCTGGGCATGAACGGCTTCCTGACGGCTGTTGACGCCGACAGCAATGTGCAGCCTTCGATTGCCCAATCCTGGGAAGCGTCGCCGGATGCCTCGGTCTGGACGTTCCAGTTGCGCGACGGGGTCGAGTTTCACAATGGCCGCAGCGTGACCTCGGACGATGTGATCGCGTCGATCAATTATCACCGGGGCGAGGGTTCGACCTCGACCGGTGCGCCGCTGCTGGCAGGGGTCAAAGCGGTCCGTGCCGACGGGCCGCAAACCATCGTGTTTGAACTGGAAGGCGGCAATGCGGACTTTCCGGCCATCCTCAGCGACTTTCGTTTTGCCATTCTGCCCGCCGAGGGTGACAGTATCGACTGGCAGTCGGGCATTGGCTGCGGGGCCTATCAGTTGACCGATTTCCAGCCCGGCATCTCAGCCGATCTGGTGCGTCATGCCAACCATTGGAACGATGATGTGGCCCATGTGGATGAATGGAAGCTGCTGGTGCTGCTGGATACGACCGCGCGTATGGCGGCCCTGTCGGCGGGCACCGTTGACGTTGCCGACAAGGTCGATCCGAAAACCGCCAAATTCATCTCGCGCGATCCCAATGTCACGCTGCATTCGGTGGCGGGCACCCAGCATTACTCGTTCCCGATGCTGACAAATACCGCGCCGTTTGATGACAACAATATCCGTCAGGCGATCAAATGGGGCATCGACCGGCAGGAATTGGTCGACAAAATCCTGCTGGGCTATGGCGCGGTTGGTAACGACCACCCGATCGGATCGGGCCAGAAATACTTCAACGCCGAGCTTGAGCAGAAGACGTTCGACCCCGACAAGGCGAGGTTCTATCTGAAACAGGCCGGGTTGGACTCGCTGGATGTCGAGCTTTCGTCGTCAGATGCCGCCTTCCCCGGTGCGGTGGACGCCGCGACGCTGATTTCGAACTCGGCAGCGAAATGTGGGATCAATGTCACCGTCAAACGCGAGCCCAATGATGGCTACTGGTCCGAGGTCTGGACCAAGAAACCCTGGTGCGCCAGCTACTGGGCGGGTCGCCCGGTCGAAGATCTGATGTTCTCGCTGGCGTTCCAGTCCGGCGTTGCCTGGAACGAATCCTTCTGGTCGCACGAAAAATTCGACAAGCTGCTGGTCGAGGCGCGGGCCGAGTTGGACACTGACAAACGCCGCCAGATGTATGGCGAGATGCAGGACATCGTGGCCAATCAGGGCGGCGTTGCGATCCCGATGTTTGCCTCTTACGTCTTTGCCACGCGGCCCAGCGTCGGCACGCCGGAGAAATTCGGCTCGAACCTCGATCTGGATGGCAGCAGCTTTATGGAACGCTGGTGGAAAACAGAATAGCAGCTGATCTATGCTAGTATCGTGAAAGAAAGGGGATGGCTTTTGCGGTCGTCCTCTGTCGTGTCGGGGATAGGATTCCATGAAACTCTTCATTGCAACGCTATCGACCGAAACGAATACGTTCTGCACCATGCCAACCGCGATATCGGGGTTCGAGGAGTATTTTCTGCGCCACGGCACCGCAACGCAGGAGCCGCCCAACCTGATGACCGAGGCGTTGCATCTGTGGCGCGCAAATGCAGAGGCCTTGGGGTGGCAGGTCATCGAAAGTCTGGCCGCCATTGCTGAACCTGCCGGGCCGACCACCCGCAGCTGTTATGATGCGTTAAGCAGCGAGATCCTGTCTGATCTGACCGAGTGCGGCGGCGCCGATATCATTCTGTTGCAACTGCATGGTGCGATGGTGGCCGAACATATCGAGGATTGCGAAGGCGACCTTTTGGCCCGCGCCCGTGCACTGTGCCCGAATGCCACGATTGGGGCGTCTCTGGACCTGCATTCTCATCTCACCGACAGGATGCTGCAGGCCAGCGATCTGATCGTGCATTTCAGGGAATACCCCCATGACGACGCAACCGCCTGCGCGGCTGAGCTGTTCGACCTGGCCCGGCGCGCCCATGTGGGTGAGATCGCGCCTTGCATGGCGTTTTATGACACGCGGATGGTGAATCTCTATCTGACGAAAGCGGGGGCGATGAAGGATTTCGTGGCCGAAATGGCCGCTGCTCAGACTGCGCCCGATGTGTTGTCGGTGTCGCTCAGCCACGGGTTTCCATGGGCGGATGTTGCGGATATTGGTGCGCGGATGCTGGTCGTGACCGACAATCAGCCGCAACTGGCGGTCCAACTGGCCGAGACATTGGGCCGTCGGTTTTTCGATCTGCGTCACCGGGTGACCACTGACTATCTGCCGATTGACAGCGCGCTGGATCAGGTAGGAACGCGCGCAGGGCTGTGTGTTCTGGCGGATATGGGTGACAATTCGGGCGGCGGCGCACCGGGCGACGCCACCTATCTGTTGGCCGCCATGCTGGACCGTGGGTTCAGGAATTTTGCCAGCGGGATGTTCTGGGACCCCGGCGTTGTTCGCATTTGTCAGGATGCGGGTATCGGCAGCACATTGACCGTTCGGCTGGGCGGCAAGACAGGCACGGTGTCGGGCGATCCCATCGATCTGCGGGCGACGGTCATGAATATCGCAACCGGTCTGGGTCAGCATCTGGGAACCGGGTTAGAGCCGATGGGCACCGTGGTCTGGCTGCGGCTCGACGGCCAGATCGACCTTCTGGTCAACGACCTGCGCGTTCAGGTGTACCACCCCGAAGCGTTTGAGCAGATGGGTATCCGACTGGCCGAGAAATCGGCAGTGGCGGTGAAATCTCTGTTCCATTTCTACGGCCCGTTCAGCAAAATCTCGGATCACATCCTTCAGGTCGCCAGTCCGGGCGGAACCCAGCCCGCGTTTCGTGACATCGCCCTGCACAAGCGCAAACTTCCCTATTGGCCGGCGGTCGAACACCCGTTTGTGGATGACTGCCTTGCGGATACCGGCTAACGGCCTCAGTCAACAGTTCGGGCCGACAGAATCCAGTCGCGGACACTCTGGGCCTCGGGCGTCAGGGGGCGGGATTTCGACCAGACCAGATAGAAGCCTTTGCCGGTTCTCCATGTCCATTCCGGCCGCGCGGCCAACACGCCTTGCTGCACCAGATGTTCGACGATGTGGTGCCAGCCAAAGGCAAACCCTTCGCCCGCCATCGCCGCCTGCAAAACCAATGCGTAATCGTTGAGACGCAGACCGCTGCGGGGCGTAACTTCGGATATGCCGAACGCGCTGAACCACTGATCCCACGAGGGGCGCTCGCGGATGGGTTCCTCAAGATGGATCAGGCGCTGGTTCAACAGGCCCGGCACACTACGCAAGGTCACGGCGGCGGCCATGACGCGGGGGGCGGCTACGGGGTATATAATCTCGTCATAGATCAGCTGCGCCTCGCAATCCGGCCAGTTGCCATCGCCTAGCCGCACCGCAAGACTGATGGTTTCGACGGTCAGGTCAGGCTCGCGGTCGCTGGATTGCAGGCGCAGGTCAATATCGGGGTGTTTTTGCTGGAACGAGGCAATACGCGGCACCAGCCAATAGTTGTTGAAGGCCGAAGAGGCACTGAGTGTCACGTGGTCATTGCTGGCGAACTGCCGGATCGAGGATGCGGAATGCGAAAGCATCTCGAACGCGCGGGTCACATCGGCAAACAATCGCGTTCCCGCATTTGTCAGGGTGATCCTGCGATGGCTGCGCCGGAACAGGATCACGCCAAGCGCGGTTTCCAGCTGCTTGATCGACGCGCTGACTGCCGGTTGCTGCACATTCAGCTCTTGCGCCGCTTTGGTGAATGACCCCGTCCGGGCGGCAGCTTCGAACACAACCAGATGACGGGGGGATGCGAGTTGGGACCAGAGGTTTTGCATAAATTCAGCTTATGCAAAAGATCATTCTTTTCAACCGTCACAGACGGGCGTTTGCGCAGTATGACTATGCGCGAACAAGTCGATGAGGGTTTGCAATGGCACGGCGCGCACGGGGATCCAGACAACGACAGGACACGCAGACAGCGTCTCCGTTTGTCCAACGGCAAGCACCGTATTACGACCTGCTGGACGAAGAGCAGATTGCCCGGCTGGAACAGCAAGTCGACTGGATCATTCAGGATGTCGGCATCGCCTTTCGCGACGACCCCGAGGCGCTTGAATTGTGGAAAAGGGAAGGGGCCCGGATCGAAGGCGATACCGTGCGCGCCCCGGCGGACTGGATCCGCAGCCTGTGCGCCAAGGCCCCGCGCGAGTTTACGCAACTGGCCCGCAATCCCGAACGCTCGGTTCGGATTGGCGGGCGCAATCAGGTCTTCGCGCCGATCTACGGCGCGCCGTTTGTGCGCGATTTGCACGGCGGTCGGCGTTATGGCGACATCAAGGCGTTTCAGGACCTTGTGCGTCTGACCTATATGCACCCGAACCTGCATCACGGCGGCTTTGTCACCTGCGAGCCCTGCGACGTGCCAGTCAGCAAGCGCCATCTGGACATGCTGCTGGCCCATATGACGCTGAGTGATAAACCCCATCTGGGCGCAATCACCGAGATGAGCCGCGCGCAAGACAGTGTCGATATGGCCGAGATTGTGTTCGGTGCCGATGTGATGGCCGAAAACTGCGTCATCATGGGGAATGTGAACACCAATTCTCCGCTGTTGGTCGACAAGGTGGTGACCGAGTCCGCGCGGGTTTACAGCAGCCGGGGGCAGGGCATGATCGTCGTGCCGTTCATCCTGTCGGGGGCGATGGGTCCGGTCTCGACCGCCGCCTCGGTCGCGCAGGCCATGGCAGAGGCGATGATGGTCTGTGCATATGTTCAGCTTATCCGACCCGGCGCGCCCTTTGTTCTGGGCAACTTCCTGTCGTCGATGTCACTGAAATCCGGGGCGCCGACCTTTGGCATGCCCGAGCCGGTGATCTCGAACTATGCCATCGGCCAACTGGCCCGCCGCGCGGGTCTGCCGCTGCGCTGTGGTGGCTCGCTGACGGCATCCAAGATCGAGGACGCGCAGGCCGCCTATGAAAGCGCGGATTCGATGCATTCGACCATGCTGGCCGGGGCGAATTTTGTCCTGCACTCAGCCGGTTGGCTGGAAGGCGGCCTGTGCACCGGGTTTGAAAAGCTGATCATGGATGCGGACCGGTTGGGGTCTTATCAAAAGGTTCTTAGCCAAGGGCTGGATACCTCGGATGAGGCACTGGCCCGCGACGCCTATGCCGAGGTCGGCCCCGGCGGTCATTTCCTGGGCTGCGGTCACACCATGCGCCACTATCAGAACGCCTTTTATGAACCCGCGCTGAGCCACAGCGAGAATGTCGAAAGCTGGGAGGATGAAGGCGCGAAAGACATGCGGACGCGCGCTTATGACCGTTGGACCCAGATGCTGAAGGGTTACGAAGCACCGCCTGTCGAAGAGGCCACGCGCGAAGCCTTGGAGGCGTTTGTAGCCAAACGCAAAGAAGCCCTTCCCGATGCCTGGTACTGATAGCCCCCTTGCCGCGAACAGGATGATGTAAGGAACACCCCCATGCCCGAGATTCAAAAAGACGAAACCGCCACCGGTAAACCGCTGCCGTCCCACGCCAAGGTTGTTGTAATTGGCGGTGGCGTTGTTGGCTGTTCGATCCTGTTTCACCTGGCCAAGTTTGGCTGGAAAGACGTTGTGCTTCTGGAACGTGACGAACTGACCTCGGGCTCAAGCTGGCATGCGGCGGGGCAGATTCACACGATCAGTTCTGACCCGAATATCAGTCGCCTGCAAAGCTATACCATTGATCTTTATAAAGAGATTGAAGAAACATCGGGCCATTCGGTCGGCCTGCATATCACTGGCGGGTTCTACGCGGCCTCGACCAAGGAATGGTATGATTATCTGAAACGCGAACGCTCGAAAGCGCGGTATATGGGGCTGCATCAGGAATTCATCTCTCCGTCAGAACTGGCCGAACGGCATCCGCTGATTGATCCGAAACACTATTATGCGGCGCTATGGGATGATCAGGATGGTGATCTTGATCCGTCTGGGGCCACTTATGCTTTTGCCAAATCCGCCCGCGTTCATGGGGCGCAATATTTCACCCATTGCGGGGTGACGGCAATGTCTCAGCGACCCGACGGGTCTTGGGATCTGACCACGCCCAAAGGGCGGATCAACGCCGAGCATGTGGTCAATTGCGGCGGCCTTTGGGCGCGTGAGGTGGGGCATATGTCCGGCATCCATCTGCCGGTGCAGCCGATGGAGCATCACTATCTGATCACTGAAAAAATCCCTCAGATCGCCGAGCGGATGGAAAGCATGGGTGAGGCCGGTCGCCTGCCTGCCGGGATCGATTATGAGGCCAACATCTATTTCCGGCAGGAACGGCAGGGGATGCTGCTGGGTACTTACGAGCCGAAATCGACCCCGTGGAAAGTGGATGGCACACCGTGGGATTTTGGTCACGAACTGCTGCAACCCGACCTCGACCGTATTGCTGACCGGCTTGAGATGTCATTCGAACGTATCCCCACTATCGGTCAGGCCGGGATCAAGGACATGATCAACGGTCCGTTCACTTTTGGCCCCGATGGCAACCCGATGATCGGACCAGTGCCGGGGATGAAGAACTATTGGGTCGCGGTTGGCGTCATGGCGGGCTTTTGTCAGGGCGGGGGTGTGGGCCTGACCATGGCCGAGTGGATGATCGACGGCGAACCCTCGATCGACGTCTGGGCCATGGATGTTGCGCGATTTGGCGAATTTGCGACGCCCGACTGGGGCACGGTCAAATCGTCCGAGAATTATGAGCGGCGGTTTGTGATGACCTTCCCCAACGAAACCTTGCCCAAGGGCCGGATGCAGAAGACCACGGCGCTTTATGACCGGTTGGTCGCCAATGGCGCGCGGATGGGGCAGGGGTTCGGTCTGGAAAACGCGCTTTGGTTCGCAGATGGCCCCGACGACGCACACGAAGACCCGACATTCGAGCGCAATCGCAGCCACGACTATGTCGCGCGCGAGGTCAAGGCGGTGCAAGAGGCCGTGGGCGGGATTGAGATTGCCAACTTTGCCAAGCATGAATTCAAGGGTGAAGGCGCGCGTGCATATCTGGATCACGTACTGGCCGGATATGTGCCCAAACCGGGTCGCCTGACACTGACGCCGATGCTGACACCCAAGGGCAAACTGTACGGAGATCTGACTGTCGCCTGTCTGGCCGAAGACCACTTTGTCCTGTTCGGCTCGGGTGCGATGCAAGAGGCGCACCGCCGCTGGTTCGAAAAGGACCTGCCCGAGGGTGTGACCTATGCCAATGTCTCGGACGACTGGCATGGCATCGCGCTGTCTGGTCCAAAATCCCGCGACTTGCTGGCGCGGCTGACGCGTGCGGATGTCTCGGCCGACGCGTTCAAATTCCGTGACCTGCGTCAGACCTTTGTGGCCGGGGTTCCGGTAATTCTGAACCGCATCTCGTTCAGCGGCGAGTTGGGCTATGAAATCTACTGCAAACCGCAATATCTGCTGCGTCTGGCTGAGGCCATAGAAGAGGCCGGGGCCGATCTGGGTTATCGCTGGTACGGCGCGCGGGCGCTGATGTCGATGCGGTTGGAAAAGGGCTGGGGCGTCTGGACCCTGGAATTCCGTCCCGATTTCAATGCGGTCGAAAGCGGAATGGACGCGTTTATCAACTGGAAGAAAGATTTCGTCGGTAAAGATGCGACTGAGGCGTCGCGTGCACAGGGCGTGAAGCAGAAACTGGTGACAATGACGATCGACGTGGACGGGATTGACGTTTCAAATGACGAGGCGATCCTGAAAGACGGTGCCGCTGTTGGATATGTCTCATCCGGCGGCTTTGCCCACCGGGTCGGGCGATCCATGGCGATGGGATATGTCGCGACCGAGCATGCCGCTCCCGGCACGGCGCTTCAGGTGGAAATTCTGGGTGAATTCTATGATGCCGAAGTTCTGGGCGGACCCATCTATGATGCAAACGGGGCCAACATGCGGGCGTAAAAACCGATGTGCATAAAAACCCTATAAGCAAGGTTATGTTAAGTGTGTACTCGACCTTCTTCAAGGTCGAAAACCCACCTTCAGCCTAACCGGTTGCTTCATCCCTCAGACAGTTTCCGACACCCGGATCCGGTTGCGGAACAGATGGTCGTAATGCGGCTTCATGCGGCGGTGAACGCGGCGGACGCGATCCGGGGTGTTGGAAAGATCGACATATTTGCGTTCCTGCCGCACAAGGCCGGTCGATTTGGCGAGGTTTGCGTGGAAGGATCCTCCGTCCCACCAGCTATGCGCTGAAGGATCGCCTCCCGCCTCCCAGCTCAGCGCCTCTTCGATGAATGGGATCCCGACGGCTTCGCAGAAGGCCTGGGTCATTTCGTACGGGTTCTCCAGCACATCATCGCTGTCGATCACCGGCGGCGGCGTTCCGTTCAAGGCAGTCAGAAGATCGTAAAGCGCGCGTTGCTCGGGAAAGCCGACCTCTAACTCGTCGAAATCGGGCCATTTGTTATACATCGACGTGATCGTTTTGGCCGGGTCACGGATCAGGAAAGCATGGGTGAAATGAGACAGGAACTCAGCATCCCACATGTGGTTGATATAATGCGGGAAATCCTTGATGAAGACAGGGCCTTTCTCGGCGCGGGCCCTGACGTCCGTCCACACGCTTTCAAGGGTCAGGCCGGGCGTTGTTTTCTCACCTTCCTTGAACCGGGGCCACATGGGATCCTCGCCCTGATACCAGGCTTCGCCGAAAGGTTCATGCAGACAGTCCAGATCGCCGCGCTGACGCATCATCCATTCAAACGCGGTCGAGGTTGAGCGTGGGATGGCCCAAAGGGCGACGATTTTGTGCATGTTCAGCCTTTCAGTGATGAGAGCAATCGGCCCTGCTGCGTTTCCGGGGCAATGCCGAGTGTCTTGAAAATCCGCCAGTACAGCGCCGTGTCATGGCCGATGATCGGTTTGCCCAAACGGCTTTCCAGCGCGACCTCATAATGCACCGGGCGTTGTGCGATCCCGTCAGATGGGCGGCGATAGTTGCTCATCCCGTTGATCAGGTAGGCGTCCACATTCGGGGCCTGCTCTGCTGTGTAGTCGAAGGACTTCCACAACAGGTCTTCGTCAAAGCACCAGATGCAGTCGTCAACCGCGTCCTGACTTTCAAACCAACCCTGATCGAAGAAATTGCCTGCCCAGACCACATCAAACCCGGCTTCGCGCAGGAAGCCAACCGTGCCGGTATACCAGCTGTCGGGGTGGTAGCAGGCATTCAGCGCGACCTTTTCGACGTTCAACTCGCGCAGCGCCTCGACCATGGCATAACCCGCCATGTGAAAGGGGGTCTGGTATGTGTCGCTGAGTTGCTCGCAATGTTGCCGGATGCCCTCGACACCCAGACCGCTGGCATGGACCCAGTTCGAGCCGACCTGACCGCAGACATCCGCACCGTTATTGGCCATGCATTCAACGAATTCTTCCAAAAGGCCAAAGTTCTTTTGCCGCTGATCCAGACGGTGCGCGTAATCCGGCACGTGCAGCATCCGGCCATGCACGCCCACGCTGCGCGGGGCCATGCGCAGAAAGTCCGAAGGTGCTGCGTCAAAGTCATGTGGCGGGGCGGTAAACCCCACCTGATGCGGGAACAGCTTGACCTTGGGGTTCTGCCATTTTGGGGGTTTTACATAGCTTTCCATGCGCCAGCCTTGTGCCGTTCCGAACCTGTGGTGGGTTTTCGGACCTTGCTGCCGCGCAGCCCGAAATGCCATTGCTTTGACGTGCAGCATTCAATATCAAAACTGATATGAGTCAGCGCAAATATAACCTGCCGTCGATCAACGCGATGATTGCGTTTGAGGCGGTGGCACGATTACAGGGTTTTGCGCGGGCCGCAGAAGAGCTGAGGACATCGCAGCCCGCGATCAGCCGACATATCCGAAATCTGGAAATCCGGTTCGGAACCACCTTGTTCGAGCGGCAAGGCGCGCGCGTTTCACTGACCAGAAAGGGCAGGGATTTTTATCATTCTGTCGCGCAGACGCTGGATAAAATGCAATCCGCTGTGAACATCCTGGCGCGTCCGCAAAGCGAGGTGACAGTTGTGTGTTCCCATTCGGTATCGCATCTTCTGTTGATGCCGCGCTATGGCGCGTTGCGCAGGGCGTTGGGAAGCGGGTCCGAGCTGCGATTGCTGACAGCGGAATACAACCTATTGACCGCCGCCATTGATACCGGGGCCGATATCGTCTTTGAATACGCTTCGGCCACTCCGGACGCGCCGCATGTGGTTTTGTGCGAGGAAGAGATCAAGCCAGTCGGCACGCCCGCCATCGTTGAACAGGCTGTTGCCGCCCTTGCGGGCAAGGCCAAGCCCCCTCCTCTGCTCAGGTTGCAGAAAGAGAATTTCGGATGGATGGACTGGCCCGACTGGGTGAATGTGCATCCCGCCTATGCCGGGTGGCCGATTGCCGAAGAGTTTGACAGCTATGTCTACCTGCTGGAAGCCGCTGCCGCAGGGCAAGGTTTGGGCCTTGGCTGGCGCAGCTTTGTGGATTCGTACCTGACCCGGGGCGCCTTGATCGAGATGCCGGTCGACTGGCATTCAAACAAAACCAAGTTCTTCGCGCGCCTGACTCGGTTCGGCCAACAGAACCCGGTTGCGCATAAGTGCCTGTCCTTGCTGGAGCATCTGGATCAGCGCTGACAGGGTTTGGGCAACGGATCAGAATGTCGCCTTGGCGTCCATCGCTTTGACACCGTCCTGACGCCGCGCCCAAAGCTGGATATCTTTGCCGGTTCTGTTGCCCTCGATATTAAACGGGACCATGCCCGCAATCGGCGACAGCCCACGAAACGCGAAGGTTTTTGGCGATTTGCCTATTGTCCGGCAGGCCAGATCGACAAGAAGCGTGGCGGTCAGTGGGCCGTGGAAAACCAACCCGTCGTACCCTTCGACCGACCTAGCATAATCAACGTCATAGTGAATGCGGTGGCCATTGAACGTCAGCGCCGAGTAGCGAAACAGCATGACCTGAGACGGCGCCACATGCTCAGAGATTTGCGCATCCGTGGGTGCCACGGGTGGGATCGGCTGTGGCGCATCGGGATGTGGGTCTTCGCGATAGACGATGTCATGTTCTTCGGTCAGGGCGAGGGTGCCATCCTCAAGCATCAGCTCGTGCAGGACGGTTACAAAGCAAAGCGGGCCGCTGCGACCGGTCTTTTCCACGACGCTTTTGATGGTCGAGCGTTTTTCGACCCACACCCCCATAGGCAACGGGTTGTGAAAGACAAATCGCCCTCCGGCCCACATGCGTCGGGGCAGCGACACGGGGGGTAGAAAACCACCTTTCTTTGGGTGGCCATCGCGCCCCAGGCCATCCATCGGCTGCGCCTCAAGGAAATAAAGCCAGTGCCACAGCGGCGGCAGCGGGTCGCCGACCTGAAGGCTGGGGGTCCGCCCCAGAGTCGCCTGCATGAAGCGCGCAGGCTCGGGCCGCAGAACGTCCCTGTGGGTCTCGGTTCGTCCGATCCAACTGTCGAGGGGCTTGGACATGGTGAGTTCGCCTGCAATTGCCAGGGCACTTGTGCCGCTGGCGCAGCGTAGGATCGACCGGTGCCAGGGGCAAGGCGGCAGCCCGGTGAACTGGGGCTGCCACCGAGGTCAGTCGATGATCGTGACCGGCTGGCCAAGCGCGTCCGCATCAGGTGTGACGCCAAGCCCCGGCCCTTCGGGCGGGGCGATACGGCCGTTTTCACGCACCGGGCCATCCGGTGCCAGACGCGGGCCGACATAGTGGCTCAGGTCGCAGGTGTTCATGATGCCGCGCGCCGGTGTCGATGCCGCCAGATGCAGCAGCGCCGCCGTGGTGATGTCACTGCCCCATGTATCCTCGACGCACATCCGGGTGCCCAGGGTCAGGCACAGATCGCGGATTTGCCGCATCGCCGACAGGCCACCCATCTTGGACAGTTTCAACGCTGCGGCCTGCATACAACCGGCCTGATGCGCCTCGATCACCGAGGCGATGTCATGGGCGTTCTCGTCGATCTTCATCGGCAGACCGGTGGTGCGCTGGACATGGGCGCATTCCTGCAAGGTGGTGCAGGGTTGTTCCAGCATCACGTCCAGATGCGCAGCGGCGCGTCCCACACGGATCGCCGACAGCGCATCGCTGCCGCAGTTCCAATCGCCATAGACCAGGGGCCCTGCCCCAACGGCCTTGCGCACCTTGGCCAGACGTTCGACATCCATCTGCCAGTCATTGTCGGCGCCCAGCTTGACCTGAAACTGGCGCATGCCCTTGTCATAGGCATCCCGCGCCATGCGGGCCATTTCGTCCGGCGCGACGCAGGTGATCGAGTGATAAAGGGGCATGTCCTTGACCTGCCGCCCACCCAACAGGCGATGCAGCGGCAAGCCCGCCGCCTGCGCCGTCAAATCCCAAAGGGCTGTATCAAGGGCGGATTTGGCATAACCGTGGCCCTGAAGATACGAGTTCAGTTTTTCCATCAGTGTTTCAGGGCCAACCGGGTCGGCCCCGATCAGAACCGGGGCCAGTTCCATTACCGCAGGCACCACGCCCTTGGCGTAGGCAGGCAGGTAGTGGGGAATGGGGCAGACCTCACCCCATCCTTGCAGCCCGGTATCGGTGTCGATCCGCACCACCACCGAGGTGGTGGTGTCGCAGGTTTTTCCGTCTGCCATGTAGTAGGTCTCATGGCTGGTCAGGGGGACTTCCCACAGCGCGATGCGCGTGATCTTCACGTCAGGCTTCCTCTACTTGTTCAAGCTGTGGGGCGTCGGTGCGCGGCAGCAGGCTGGCTGGGTCATAGGCCGGCTCACCCAGAATACGCCCTTTGCGCGGCTTGCCCGCTATGATGACTTCGATCTCGGTGCCGGGCACATGCGCGTGCGGTTTGATATAGGCAAAGGCCAGAATTTTCCCGACCGTGTGACCATAAGCGACCGAGGCTGTTGCGCCGACGATTTCGCCATTTACAACAACGGCTTCGCCGCCATGGCCGTCTTCAACCCCGTCCGGTTCGATCTCGAGATAGGCGCAGATCCAGGGCATCTCGCCCGTCTCGGCCTGTTGTGCACTGACACGGGTGGCCTCAACGCCCAAATAGTCTTTGTCCAGCTTTATGAAGCGGCCCACATTGGCCTCGGGCAGCGTGACCTCGTTGGTCAATTCGCCCGCACCGGGGAAAGCTTTCTCCATCCGCATCGCGTTCATCGCGAAGGACCCGTAGTTGACGATTCCAAAGGGCGCACCTGCGGCCCAGAGCGCGGAATAGACGTCAACGCAGGCCGCGTCCGGCATGTGCAGTTCCCAACCCAGTTCGCCCGCATAGGACATCCGGAACGCCCAGACCTTGTGGCCTGCAACGGTGATTTCCTGCGCCGACAGCCAGCGGAACCCTGCATTCGACAGATCCGCATCGGTGCATTGCGCCAGAACGTCCCGCGATTTTGGGCCGTTCAGCGACAGGGCCGACCATCCGGCGGACAGCGCCGTGATGGTTACATCCTCATCGGCGCGGTTGTGGTTTAGGTGGTCCAGCAGACGCTGTTCGAAGAAGGCGGCGCAGACCAGATAGAACCGATCATCCGCCATGCGCACCAGCGTGGTCTCCAACTCGACCCGGCCCCGGCGGTTCAGCATATGGGTCAGCGTGATCGAGCCGGTTTTCTGCGGCATCTTGTTGGCGGTCAGACGGTCCAACAATGCGTAAGCGTCCGGGCCCGAAACCTCGACCTTGGTAAAGGCGGTGACATCCATGATGCCGACGCCTTGGCGCACGGCTTTGACCTCGGCGCCTACCACATCATGCACCACATTGCGGCGGAAGCTGTAGTGGTCGCGCTGCTCGACGCCGTCCGGCGCAAACCAGCGGGGGCGCTCGAACCCGTAAACCTCTTCATACACCGCGCCTTTGTCTTTGAGGATCTCATAGAGCGGTGACGGCTTGATCGGGCGACCTTCCAGTCGGTTGAAATGCGGGAAGGGAATCTCGTGGCGCAGTTTGTAATCCTCATGCGCTTTGATGACCTGCCAGTCCTTTTTGGCATAGCTGCCAAAGCGGCGGGGGTCGTAATCGCGCATCGAGATATCGGCGGCACCCCGCACCATCCACTTGGCCAGTTCGCGTGTCAGGCCGGGGCCCCAGCCGATTCCGATCTGGGTGCCGCAGCAACACCAGTAGTTCTTGACGCCCGGCGCAGGCCCAACCATCGGGTTGCCATCCGGCGGGTGGCTGATGGCGCCATGGACCTCACGGGTGATGCCCAGTTCCGCAAAGATCGGCATGCGTTCCAGAGAATTCTCCAGCCATGGCATGACACGGTCATAATCGGCCTCGAACAGCCAGTTCTCGTATTCCCACGGGCACTCGTCATGCCAGACCGAGTTCGAGTTCTCTTTCTCGTAGATCCCGATAAGGCCCTTTTTCTGCTCCATCCGGATATAGCCCGAGACCATCTTGTCATCCCGGATCACGGGCAGTTCAGTGTCCAGATCCTGAAACTCGGGCACATTTTCAGTGACGAAATAATGGTGCGTCATCGAGGTCATGGGCAGTTGCAAGCCCGACCATTCGCCCATCTGGCGCGCATAGGTGCCACCGGCATTGACCACATGCTCGCAGGTTATCGTGCCCTTTTCGGTTTCAACCACCCATTCGCCCGCATCATTCTGCGTGATGTTGGTGGCGCGGCAATGGCGAAAGATCTTCACACCCTTCTGACGCGCGCCGGTGGCCATCGCCATGGTCACGTTTGACGGGTCCACATGGCCGTCACCCGGGGTGTAAAGCGCGCCCAGAACGCCATCCAGATTATAGAACGGGTGCTTTTCTGCGATGAAGTCCGGCCCGACCAGTTCAATATTGAAGCCCAGCGAACGGCCGACGGACAGGGTGTGGCGCAACCAGTCCATCTCATCCTCGGTATAGGCCAGCCGGAACGATCCGCAGCCGTGCCAGGTAACCGCCTGCCCTGTCTCTTCCTCAAGCGTCTTGGAATAAAGGCCGATGTTGTAATCGACCATCCGCCCCAGCCCGTAAGAGCTGGTGGAATGGGTGATCTGCCCGGCTGCGTGCCATGTCGACCCGCTGGTCAGTTCGGCCTTTTCCAGCAGGACGGTGTCGTCCCCCCAGCCTTCATGCCCCAGATGATAGGCCAGGCCGCAACCCATGACGCCGCCGCCAACAATGACGACCTTTGCACGCTGCGGCAGTTCTTTTTTGGACATCGCAAAATTCCTGTTCGAGAGTCGCAGATTTCTGTGGATTTGATATTCAAACAAATGTACCACGGTCAATGATAAATGACACAAATGATCGAGAAACGGATCGGAATGGAACAAATGCGTGAATCGGCCCGCGACGAGAACGGTTTGTCGCTGGTATCGGATTCGCTGTCGCCCAAGGCACGCAAGGCCGTTGTGTTTTGTGCTGACACTGGGATTGTTCGGACCTTTTGCGATCACCCCCAGCACCCTGGCTTCTAGGATGAGGAACCCAAATGAATAAGCCGCTCACCCATTCGCTGGACGCCAGCTACTATACGGATTCCGCCGTCTTCGAGAATGAGATGAACGGCCTTCTGGCGCGGACCTGGCAATTTGCGGGGCATTCGGCGGATATCCCGAATGTCGGCGACTATTTTGCGTTTCAGATCGCCGGGCAGAACCTGTTTGCCATTCGCGGGCGGGATGAGGTGATCCGCACCTTCTATAACGTGTGCCAGCATCGCGCCCATGAGATGGTGACCGGCACCGGGAACACGCGCGTTGTTGTGTGCCCCTACCACCAATGGACCTATGAGCTGACCGGCGGCCTGCGCGCCGGGCCGAATATCAAGAAAGTGCCCGGATTTGATCGCGAAAAGATTTGCCTGACCGAGGTTCGGACCGAGATCTTTCTGGGCTTCATCTTCGTCAATCTCGACAGGGACGCCGCGCCTATGGACGAATGGTATCCCGGCGTGCGGGAAGAGATCGCCGAATTTGTCCCACAGATCAATGACCTTGCGCCGTTGGAATGGGTGGAAATCCCCGAAAGCTGCAACTGGAAGGTTTCGGTCGAGAATTACTCGGAATGCTATCACTGCCCGACCAACCACCCGACCTTCGCGGAAGGCGTGGTTAAACCTGAAACCTATGACATTCAGCCGGATTCAGATGGCGGCTATGTTCTGCGCCACACGACCGAGTGTCAGGCCCTTGAAAAGATGACTTACCCCATCGACATGACGGTGCCGCATGCGGGTGATTACCAATCGTGGTTTCTGTGGCCGATGTTCTCGTTCCAGTGCTATCCGGGCAATGTGCTGAACACCTATCACTGGCGTGCTGAAACCGTCGATAGCTGCACGGTCTGGCGTGGCTGGTATACCGAAGGCGGCCATGAAAGCGATGTGATCCGCGGGCTTGCCGTGCAGGACCGGGAAACTACTGTGGCCGAGGATATTCGTCTGGTCGAATCCGTCTATCGTGGTTTGAAATCAAAAGGCTACGTGCCTGGCCCACTGGTGCTGGACCCCGAGGGCGGCGTGATGAGCGAGCATTCGATTGCCAAGTTGCAGCAATGGATGCGCGACGCGGTCGACTGAAACTCGGAATAGCGAAAGACAAGTTGTTCTAGGAATGCCAAGCGCGTTCCCTGAATACTCGGAGGCGCGAGATATGCATGACGTGAAACCCTATTGGCAGAACTATATCGACGGGCAATGGGTCGATGGCGGCGCGGGCCGCATTGATGTTGTCGATCCGGCCACGGGTGAGAAACTGGCCGAACACGCTTTGGCCGATGCCGCCGACGTGGACCGCGCCGTTCAGGCCGCGCGCCGGGTGCATCTGTCAGGCGCGCTCAGCGCGCTGCGCCCGGTCGAACGTGGGCGGATGGTTCAGGCCATTGGTCGCTATCTGCTGGATCATATCGATGAGATCGCGCCCGTTCTGACGCTGGAACAGGGCAAACCCCTTTGGGAAGCGCGGATCGAGGTCGAGGGCGCAGCGCGGTATTTTGAATATTACGGCAATCAGGCCGAAACGGTCGAGGGGCGCTCGATCCCGCTGGGGGCGAACTACTTCGACTTCACCACCTACGAACCTTACGGCGTTTCGGCGCAGATTATCCCGTGGAATTACCCTGTCGAGATGACGGCGCGGTCTTTGTCCGCCGCGCTGGCCACGGGCAACACCTGCGTGATCAAGACACCTGAACTGACCCCGCTGACCAACGCCTGGTTCGCCCACGCGGCCGAAGCGGTTGGCCTGCCCGCAGGCGCGGTGAATATCCTGTGCGGCTTGGGGCACGAGGCCGGGGCAGCCCTGTCCGCTCACCCGCATGTCAACCAGATCGTCTTCACCGGATCGGTTCCCACAGGCGTCGCTATCGCCACCGCAGCGGCGCAAAACGTTGTACCATGTGTGTTGGAGCTGGGCGGAAAATCGGCGGCTATCGTTCATAGCGACGCCGATATCGACGCCTTCACCAATGATGTCCGCTGGGGCATCTTCTTCAATGCCGGACAGGTGTGTTCCGCCATGAGCCGCGTGATCGTGCATGAGGATGTGCATGACACGCTTGTCGGAAAACTGGTGGACATGGCCGAGGGGCTGTCGGTCGGTGCAGGGATCGAGCGCGCCGAATTCGGTGCCAACATGGGTGCTATGGTCAGCCAGGCCCAACGGGACCGCGCCTTTGGCATGGTATCGCAAGCCGTGTCGGACGGGGCCAAGGCGGCAACCGGCGGGCGCAAGCTGAACCGGCCCGGCGCGTTTCTGGAACCGACCATCCTGTGCGATGTTTCACCCGATATGACCATCGCCAATGAAGAGGTCTTTGCCCCGGTTCTGTCGGTCCTGAAATTCAAATCCGACGCCGAGGCGATCGAGATTGCCAACGGTACCCCTTATGGTCTGGTCGGGGGCGTCTTTACCCGCGATATTGACCGCGCCACGCAGGCGGCCCGACAAATCCGCGCCGGTCAGGTCTTTGTGAATGAATGGTTTGCAGGCGGCGTCGAAACCCCGTTTGGTGGCTATGGAAAATCCGGATATGGGCGCGAAAAGGGCCGCGAGGCGCTGTGGAACTACGTGCAAACGAAGAATGTCGCGATCCGGTTGAGGGCATAAGGTATGCGACACCCGCACTCCGTGGAAGATGTGGTCAATGCCGGTCTGTGCATCGGGTGCGGGTTGTGCGAGGCTTTGGCCCCCACGCGTTGGAAAATGGCCTATACGGCCGAAGGTCGGCTGCGCCCTGCGGAAATCGGGCCCGGCTCGGATGCTGAAACTCTGCGCGCCTGTCCCGGCGCGGTTGCGCGCCCGAATGCCGAACTTTCGGCGCATACGGATCAGATCTGGGGCGGCTATCACAGCATGCAGAAAGCCTGGGCCGCAGACCCGGACATTCGCTATCGCGCGGCAACTGGCGGAGTTTTGACGGCGCTTGGTGTTCACCTGCTGCGATCCGGGCAGGCCAAGTTCATCCTGCATTGCGCCGCCTTGCCGGATGACCCGATGCGCACCGGTTGGTGCATCAGCGAAACGCCAGAGCAGGTCATGGCGCGGGCGGGGTCGCGATATGGGCCCAGTGACACTCTGGCCGGTCTAAGTGCGGCGCTGGACCGGGACGCGCCCTTTGCCATCATAGCCAAACCCTGCGACGCAGGGGCCGTGCGGGCGCGGGCAGAGGAAGATGAGCGGTTGCGCCAAAATCTGGTCGCCCTGCTGGTGATGGTGTGTGGTGGGGCGTCGGACCTTGGCAAATCGCAGGCGGTTCTGGATGAATATGACCTGTCGGAACGGGACGTGACCCTGTTTCGCTATCGTGGGTACGGAAACCCCGGTGCCACGCGGATCGAAACCGGCGACGGGCAGGTGTTTGAAAAGACCTATCTGGATATGTGGGCGGACGAATCCGGCTGGCGCATCCAAAGTCGCTGCAAGCTCTGCCCGGATGCCTTGGGCGAGGCTGCCGATATTGCAGCCGCTGATATCTGGCCCGGTGGCGCACCGGTGGGTGAGGATGAGGGGTTCAACGGTGTGATCACCCGCACATCCGCCGGAGAGGATCTGTATCGCGCGGCCTGCGCCGCAGGCGATCTGCAGTCTGGCCAGACCATCACCCCGCGCATGTTCGACGATTTCCAACCCCATCAGGTCCGCAAGAAACACGCTTTGGCAGCCCGGTTGAAAGGCATGACAGACGCTGGCGCCCCAGTCTACGCCCATCACGGTTTGCGATTGGATGCTCTGGACGCCAAGGACCCCGACGAAGAGGCCGGAACCGCCAGACGCGTGCGCGAGGGCCGCTTTTATGAAAGCCTTCCGAAGATTGATACAGGAGACACGTAATGGACAATGATCTGTTCGAAAAAGGGCTGGAACAGCGCAAGGCGACGCTGGGGGCCGAGTATGTTGAAAAAAACCTGGCCGCAGCCGATGATTTCACGCGTCCCTTTCAAGAGGCGATGACCGCCTGGTGCTGGGGCTTTGGCTGGGGCGATGACACGATTGACGCCAAGACACGGTCGATGATGAACCTGTCCATGATCGGCGCGCTTGGGAAGATGCATGAATGGGAAATTCACTGCAAAGGCGCGCTGAACAATGGGGTCTCCAAAGAAGAGATTCAGGCGATCATTCACGTGATCGGCATCTATTGCGGCGTGCCGCAGTCACTGGAATGCTTCCGCGTCGCGCGCAAGGTTCTAGAGGAGCGTGGTCTGCTCTGACGCCTGTCCACAAGGCAAACATGCCATCTGAGTGACCATCCGTGGCCGGGAAAACGGCCACGGATTTCGGGGGTTTTGCCCCTAAATGCGGCGTGATGCGCTTTCGGATGCGGCGGAAGGCACCAGTGCCCGCACCAGATCCTTCATGTCCAAAACGCCCACATCCTGCCCGTTGGATTGTACCTTGTAGGTCTTGTAGGTGTCGCCGCCGGACAGGCCGATCAGGTGCTCAAGGTTGTCGTCCACATCGACCACCCCGGCGAAATCGGTCTCGCCATTCATCGGGTGCATGACGGACCGGACGCGCAGAACGCGGGCACGGTTAATGTCGCTGACGAAATCCTCGATATACGGATCGTTCGGGTTCAGCAGGATATGCTGCGGTTCACCCTGTTGGACCACGTAGCCGTCTTTCAGGATCACCAGGTGATCGGCCAGTTTCAGCGCTTCGTCCAGATCATGAGTGATGAACACGATGGTCTTGTGCAGGTCCTTTTGCAGCTCCAGCAACAGGTCCTGCATGTCGGTCCGGATCAGCGGATCGAGCGCCGAGAACGCCTCGTCCATCAACATGATCGGGCTGTCCGAGGCCAGGGCGCGGGCGATCCCCACCCGCTGCTGCATACCGCCCGACAATTGGTGCGGATAGCGCTTTTCGAACCCGGCCAGACCGACGCGGGCCAGCCACTTTCGGGCCTCTGCCAGACGTTCGTCATGGCTTTCGCCGCGCACTTCGCGGGCCATGGCGGCATTTTCCTCGACCGTGCGATGCGGCAACAGCGCGAATTTCTGGAACACCATCGACATCACGTTGCGCCGCAGATCGCGCAGGCGCTGTTCGCCATAGCTCAGCACATCTTCGCCGCGCACATCGATACTGCCTGCCGTGGGTTCGATCAGGCGGTTCAGGTGCCGGATCAGGGTCGATTTCCCCGACCCGGACAGGCCCATGATCACGGTGATCTCACCTTCCTGCATGTCGACATTGATGTCACGCAGGCCCAGCACGTGCTGGTGTTTCTCAAGCAGTTCGGCCTTGTCCATGCCTTGCAGAACCTGAGGCATCACCGATTTCGGGTTTGCACCGAAGATTTTGTACAGTCCTTTGATGGAGACAATCGGGGTCTTGGTCATATCATGCCTCCTTAATGATGCGTGGATTCGTCGACGCGCGACAGGGCGGCCTTGGACACACGGTCCAGCAGGATTGCCAGCAGAACGATGCAGAAGCCCGATACCAGACCAACCCCAAGTTCGAGGTTGCGAATGCCGCGCAGGACCAGAACACCCAGACCGGGGGCCGAGACCAGCGAGGCGATAACAACCATTGCCAGGCTCATCATGATCGTCTGGTTCAGACCGGCCATAATGTTGGGCAGGGCCAGCGGGATTTCGACCTTGAACAGCTTCTGGCGCGCGGTCATGCCAAATGCATCTGCCGCCTCGATCACGTCCTTGTTGACCAGACGGATACCCAGATCGGTCAGGCGGATGATCGGCACAATTGCATAAAGGATGATGGCAATACCGTAGAGTTTGGATTCCGTGACGCTGAACAGAAAGATCAGCGGGATCAGATAGACAAAGCTGGGCAGGGTTTGCAGCATATCCAGGATCGGGATGACCGATTTCTGCGTCTTGTCCGATTTCGACATAAGGATTCCGATCGGAACGCCAAATAGGACGCACAGGAAGGTGCAGACAAAGATGATCGACAAGGTCTGGACGGCGAATGTGTAATGGTCGATGAAGGCCATGAACAGGAAGGTCACGGCAACCAGTATGGTGACCGACGCCTTGCGCACCGCCAGATGCGTGCCGATCAGGATCAGCGGGATCAGGATGAACCACGGGATTGCCAGAAACAGCCACAGCGACCCGTCCAGCATCCAGCTGAGCGGTTGCGTGAGCGGATCGAGAATGAATTTCAGACCATCCTTGATTGCCAGAAAACCATTCTCGACCCCCGATGTCATGTCCCGTGTCTGGGCGATGGCCGGGCAGGCATCGTGCAGCGCATCCAAAGACGGGAACGGCGTTTCATACCAGGGGGTCTTGGCTTCGCTACCTTTGACCTGCGCCATGAGATCTGTGAGTGAAAGCTGTTCGCCGCCGGTCTTTCCGGCATTGCACCATTCCGTAAGGCCAAGCGTGCTGAATAGCCAATCGTAAGTTGCCATTGTACCCCTCTGCGTTCCGGGTCAGGCCAGCGAAGACGCGGCCCGGTGTTGGACTAGTTTTATTGTTGTATTTGTGCGCAAACCTTAGCCCGAGCAGCAACGTTTCACCAGCGATGCGAGGCGTCTTTGCAAATCAATCTCAGATGTGCTGCATCTGCGTCAGTTCAGGTGTCTGGGCACGGTTTCGTCCCAATGGTCTTCGTGCACCAGCTTGTCACCTTCGAAGGCGCGCAGGCTTGCCTTGATCTGCCAGTCCGTCAGGCGGGCAGTCATACTGACCCCGGTTTCAGTGCGAATGGACCAGTCGCCGCGCGACATTTCATAGACCCACGTCGTTTGGCCCACAGCGCCTTCGGGGTCATGGTCCGATGCGCTGAAGGATTCCCGGCCCTGCACGCTCAGTTCAAGGTTGTTTTCGACGATCCGGTACCGGCCTGTTGCGTGTTGTGAAACCACGGTTGTGACGCCATTGACCACATCATGGGTCATCCAACGCCCGCCTTCGGCCGCTTCCAGCATTTCGGTTTCCAGCGCCGGGGCCTGCGCGGCCGGCGGATACTCATGCAGCGTTTCGTCGATTGGGTTTGGCTGTCTGTCCGGCAGCGTCAGGCGGCAGTTTTCAAGCTTCAGCTCCAGTGTCGCGGCTTCCGGCGCGGGCCAGATCAGTGGGAAATACTGTGTCGAAAGCGCGATCCTGATGCGGCTGCCTGCCCCGAACCGATGCGCGATGGCGCGCAAAGGGATTTCGATCTCATAGTCCTGCCCCGGTACCAGAGGTTCAGGGCTTTCGTGACCATTGCGATGGGTCAGGTTCAAAACGGCATAGGTCACACGAGAGGATGTTCCATCGGGCAACACCTCATTCAGACGCGCTGCGATCTGGGCCACGGGTTTGTCCGAAGTGAAAGCCAGACGAAGAACCGGTTGGCCGACGATTTCAAATGGTTCGGTCAGGCGATTGCTGTCGAAACAGACCGACACGGCGTCGTCGCGCCGTTGATCGCCGGGTAAATCGCCGTCGCTGGCAAAGGCGCACCAGAAACCGGCATTGCCGCCAACCATGACCGGCGAATTGACAGGCACCCTGCCCGCGCTGCGCGGGATCGGTGAAAGTCCAAAATTTTCATCGAAATACCAATGGTTTGCACCGATTGAAGGCGATGGCCAGGTTTCCTCGGCCACCCAATGGCCTTCACGACGTTCCATTGCCGCTGCCGGATCCGCGCTATGCTGCATATATAGCCGCAGCATCGGTTCCTCCATGATGCCGGTGTCGCGGCCTTTCAGCCAATGATCCCACCAGCGCAGAACCTCTTGCAGGAACCCGATTTGCGGCCCCGGATCGCCAGCGTTTGGCATCACATGTGCCCATGGTCCGATCAGCCCTTTGCGCGGCCCTTGCAGATGTTCCATCATCCGAAAGACCGCCGGATAATACCCGTCGGCCCAGCCCGAGACTGCAAAGACCGGAATGCGGATGCGCGAGAAATCCTCGCATACCGAGCCATGTTTCCAATAGTCATCGCGGGTTTGATGCTGCATCCATGTCTTCAGCCAAAGGCCCGAGCCGCGCAGCCGGTCCAGCCACATGTCGCGCCAGCGATCACCGACATTTGCCGGGTCCGGCGGCATGGTGTTCTTGCCGAACATCGTCGAGGACCAGGTCAGTTGCTCACCCAGCACGCAGCCGCCGGAATAGTGGATGTCGTCGGCATAGCGGTCATCGGTCGAACACAGCGTCATCACCGCCTTCAGCGCCGGGGGTTGCAACGCAGCGATTTGCAGCCCGTTGAACCCGGACCAGGACTTGCCGGTGATGCCGACCTTGCCGTCGCACCAGGTCTGCGCAGCGATCCATGCAATCACCTCGCACCCGTCCTGAAGTTCCTGCGGTGTGTATTCATCGGTCAACACGCCCTCGGAATCCCCGCTGCCGCGCAGGTCAACCCGCACCACGGCGTATCCGTGACCCGCGAGGTACGGGTACAGTGTCACGTCCCTTTCGGCCATGATGTCGTTCTTGCGATAAGGTTGAAATTCAAAGATCGCAGGGACCGGTTGCGCCTCGGCGTTTTCGGGCATCCAGATCCGTGCACCCAATCTGCATCCATCGGACATAGCGATTTCAGTGTGATAAATTTCGCGGACGGGATTGGGGAAATCAGAAACGATGTTCATGCGGGCACCCGCCTTCCTGCTGCGGGTTGAGACTCCAGTGGCTTCCAGCCCACGGACAGGTTTCGGTGCACCATCGTGATTCCTCCTGTCGGTCAGCATTTTTGGCTTGGGCACTTATGTCAATTTTGAATTCCTCCGCCCTCGTGCAGGACCCGCCAAAGGGAAACCAACCGGGTCGGCGGTTTGATCAGCGAACAGCGATATGACTGATTATGTTAATTCGGCGACTGTCTGAGAAAAATGACAGAACGGCAATTGATGCAATCTAGCGGTTCAATTGCCAGAAGCGCTCGATAATAATGGCGCATGATAAAAACGAATCTTGCTACAGGGAGAAAGCAATGAAACTCAAGACACTACTGGCTGCATCGGCTCTTGCGACCGGGTTCAGCGCAACCACGGCTCTGGCCGATTGCGGTGAGGTTTCGATCACTGAAATGGACTGGGCCTCGTCCGCGGTTGTAACTGCGGTGGCCAAATTCCTGCTTGAGAACGGATATGGCTGCACGGTTGCTGCTGTTCCGTCCTCGACCACGCCCGCGATGGCGTCGATTGCGGAAACCGGCGAGCCTGACATCCTGACCGAATTGTGGACCAACTCGTCACCGGTTTATGAAGAGCTGCGCGCCGACGGCAAACTTGTCGAACTGGCGAATGTTCTGGCTGATGGCGGGGTCGAGGCATGGTGGATTCCGGCCTATCTGGCCGAAGAGCACCCCGAACTGACTACGGTCGAAGGCATTCTGGCCAATCCTGAACTGGTCGGTGGCCGGTTCCATGACTGCCCGTCGGGTTGGGCCTGTGATGTGGTGAACAACAACAACCTCAAAGCGCTCAACATGACCGAGAACGGGATTGAGCGGTTCCAGCACGGGTCCGGTGAAACGCTGGCCACCGCAATCGCGGCGGCCTATGCGGCGAAAGAGCCCTGGTTTGGCTACTACTGGGCGCCCACTTCGGTTCTTGGCAAGTATCCGATGGTTCAGGTCGAAACCGCACCCTTCGATCAGGATGCGCATACTTGCAACGGTGACCCGGAATGCGCAAACCCGGTGCTGTCCGCCTATCCGACCGCCAAGGTTGTGACCGCCGTGGCCCCGTCCCTGCTGGAGCGTGAGCCGGACGTGGTTGAGTTCCTCAAGAAGATGTCTTTCTCGAACGATCAGATGGGCACGGTTTTGGCCTGGCAGGATGACAATGGCGCATCTTATGACGAGGCCGCCGTTTACTTCCTGACCAACTATCAGGACACATGGTCGGAATGGCTGAATGACGATGCGCGCGGCAACCTGTCGGCGCTGCTTCAGTAAGCCAGTTTGTCAGATCCCTCCGGCTGCTTGAGTGTCCGGAGGGATGTGAGAGTAAAGAAAGCGCCGCGTGTTGAGCGGCGCTTTTTCTTAGCTTGTATCGCGCAATCCCGTTGTGGCTTTTTGCATCGCAAGGATCAATGCGTCCCGCTTGGCGGACAACTCCGCCGGGCTTTGGCCCTTCGCGGCCTCGCCGACGCCCGCGATCAGGTGTTGGGCGACGGATTCGTCCAGATGGATCTGGCCCAGATCGTCCCACCAGCCATTGAACGTGTCCGAGAAATGATCGCAAAACGCGCGCAGACCGCCCTCTCCCGCGCCGAGGTTGAACAGCATGGTTGGCCCCATCGCCGCCCATCGCAGCCCCGGCCCGGCCCAAACGGCCTTGTCCACATCCTCGACCGAGGCGACCCCATCCATCACAAGGCTGATCGCTTCGCGCCAGATCGCCGCCTGCAGGCGATTGGCCACATGGCCCGGTCGTTCCTTGTTCACCCGGATTGTGACCTTGCCGACAGCTTCGTAGAACCGCTCGGCCCCGTCCACGGCGCTGGCATCGGTTCGGTCATTTCCCATCACCTCGACCAGCGGGATCAGATGCGGGGGGTTGAACGGGTGACCCAGCACAAAGCGGGCGGGATTGGCCCAGCCGCCCTGCATCTGGCCCAGCGTCAGGCCCGAGGCTGAACTGGCCACGATGGCGTTCGGGTTCAGCACCGGTTCGATCTCGGCAAAGGTTGCGTGCTTGATGTTGATACGCTCGGGCACGTTCTCCTGCACGAAGTCCGCGCCCTCAACTGCGGCGGCGGCGCTTGGGTGAAATCGGATCGCATCCGGGTTGCCGTATTTGGTCAGGCCCAGTTCGGTCAGTGTGGGCCAGGCCATCTCGATGTACTCGCGCACGGAGGTCTCGACCGTCGGGGCCGGATCAAACAGCGCTACCGAACACCCCGAGGCCAGAAACAGCGCGGCCCAGCTGGCACCGATGACGCCGCCGCCCAGACAGGCAGTGTGTTGAAATTCCATCAGAACAATCCCGGATTGAGGGGTGAGGCAGCCGTCATGCCGCCATCCACCGTGAAACATTCACCGCTGACATAGGCGGCTTTCTCAGAGGCCAGCCATGACACCATATTGGCGACATCCTGCGGTTGGCCGAACCGGCCCACCGGATGACGGGCCAGCGCGTCGGCCATGGCTTTGTCGGGGTCTTGCGCCAACGCGAACCCATCCTCGGCCATCTCGGTCATGATCCAGCCGGGCCGGATCGCATTGCAGCGCACCTTGGGCCCGTGATCCACCGCGATCGAGCGTGTCAGCCCGTGAACCCATGCCTTGGACGCGTTGTAAAGCGCCATCGACGGGTCCGCGATCATGCCCGAGATCGAGCCGATATTGATGATATTGCCGCCATGCTCGCTCATATCCGGCAGCGCCGCGCGACACATGTTGAACACGCCCTTGCAATTGACGCTCATCACCAGATCCCAGTCGGCATCGTCACTGTCGGCTATGGTCTTTTCGACCTGCACACCTGCGTTGTTGACCAACAGGGCAACCGGGCCAAAGGCCGCTTTGGCGTCGTCGAACAGCCGCGAGGCATCGGCGGTTTTGGAGACGTCCGCAGTGACCCACATGACCGCTTCGGGCAGGCCCTCGGGCCGTGCGCCGCGTCCGCAGGTTACGACGTTGAACCCGTCCGAGACCAGTTGATCGACGATGGCGCGCCCGATGCCCCGGCTTCCGCCTGTCACAAGTGCGGTTTGCTTATCCATGGGCGATCATCACATGTCTGACTGCGGTATAGGCGTCCAGCGCAAAGACACTCATATCGCAGCCTGTGCCCGAGGATTTCATAGCGGCCCAAGGCATCTCGGGCGTCGCCACGCCGTGGGTGTTTACCCAAGTGAACCCATAGCGCAGCTTGGCGCTCATCCGCATCGCGCGGCCCGTATTGTTGGTCCAGACCGACGAGGCCAGCCCAAACGGGCCGGTATTGGCGACCCTCAGGGCCTCTTCTTCGGTACTGAACCGCGAGATGGTCACGACGGGGCCGAAGATTTCGGTGCAGAACACCTCGGCATCATGCGGGACGTTGGCCAGAACGCTCGGTTCATAGAAAAAGCCCGGGCCGTCGATCATGTTGCCGCCCGTTACAACTTCGCACGTGTCGCGGGCGCGGTCCACGAAACCGGCCACGGTGTTGCGTTGTGTGGCCGAGATGATCGGGCCCATCTCGGTCCCTTCGGCCTTTTGCGCGCCGACCTTGATCTGCCCGACCTGATCGACCACGGCAGCGACCACCTTGTCATAGACCTCATCCGCGACCAGCAACCGGCAGGGCTGTGCGCAATCCTGCCCGGCGTTGAAGAACGAACCATAGCGCACCGTCTCGGCCACCGCGTCGATATCGGCATCCTCGAACACGATGACTGGGGCTTTGCCGCCCAGTTCCAGATGCACATGGCGGATCTTGCGCGACGCGGCTTTCATCGCCTCATACCCGGTTGCGGTTGAGCCGGTGATCGAGATCGCCTCGGTCCGTGGATCATTGATCATCCGGTCGCCGATTTCGCGCCCTGACCCGTGCAGTACGTTCACCACGCCTTTGGGCGCAACATCGGCGATCAACTGCGCCGCGCGCAGGGTCGAAAGCGGTGTCAATTGCGAGGGTTTCAGGGTCACAGGACACCCCGCCGCCAAAGGCGCGGCCAGTTTCCACGAGGCCATCATCAGCGGATAGTTCCATGGTGCGATTGCTGCGACCGGACCTACCGGGTCCTTGCGGATCATGCTGGTATGGCCTGCCACATATTCGCCCGCCGTCACCCCGGCCATGGTGCGCGCGGCACCGGCGAAGAACTTGAACGTGTCCAAGGTCAACGGCATTTCATCGTCTAAGGCCGAGGGCCATGGTTTGCCCGCGTCAAGACTTTCCAACTCGGCCAGTTCTTCGGCGTGATCCTGTAGCACAGTCGCGATATTGGTCAGCAATTCCGAACGTTCCGCCGGGCTGGTCTGACCGTAAGTGTCGAACGCCTCATGCGCGGCTGCGGCGGCTGCATCGGCCTGCTCGGGCGTGGCGGCGTTGATGGCACAAATCTCTTCGCCGGTTGCCGGGTTCAGAACCGGGATCGCAGCGCCCTGCCCTTCGACCAGTTCGCCGTTGATCAGCATTTTTGTCTGCATTGTAACCTCTCCTCAGAACGCCACCTGATCGCCGCCCTTCAGGCCCAGTCGCGAACGCGCCTCAGCCGGGGTTGCGACCGAAAGGCCGAGATTTTCTATGATGCTGCGGATTTTGTTGACCTGCTGCGCGCTGGACACTGCCTTTTCGCCGGGGCCGATATAAAGGCTGTCCTCCATCCCGACGCGCACATTGCCGCCCAGCAAAGCGCTTTGCGTGGTGAAGGGTATTTGGTGCCGTCCGGCGGCCAGAACCGACCATTCATAATCATCCCCGAACAGCTTGTTGGCGATGGTGTGCATATGCATCAGGTTGTCCAGATCAGCACCGACGCCGCCCAGAATGCCAAACACCATCTGCACAAAAATCGGCCCGTCGATCCAGCCCTGATCCCGGATCCAGGCCAGGTTGTAGAGGTGGCCCAGATCGTAGCATTCGAACTCGAACCGGGTGCCGTGGCCCCGCCCCAGCTCTTTCAGGCAGTATTCGATATCTGCGAAGGTGTTGCGGAAGATGAAATCGCGGGTCATGTCCAGAAACTCGGGCTCCCACGCGTGTTTCCAGTTCGAGTATTTGTCTTTCATCGGGAAGATGCCGAAATTCATCGAACCGATATTCATGCTGGCCATCTCGGGCGAGGCGCGGGTGGCGGCACGCAGACGTTCCTCGCGCGTCATGCCCAGGCCGCCACCGGTCGAGACGTTCATCACCGCGTCGGTGGCCTGTTTGATGCGGGGCAGAAACTCCATGAACAGATCGGGGTTCGGGTCGGGCTTGCCGGTGTCGGGGTCACGCGCATGCAGGTGGATGATCGAGGCTCCGGCCTCAGCCGCTTCGATACTGGCCGTTGCAATCTGGGTCGGGGTGATCGGCAGGTGTTCCGACATGGTGGGCGTGTGGATGCCACCGGTCGGGGCGCAGGTGATGATGACGGATTTCTGCTTTGCCATGGATTACAACCTCATCTGCTGCACTTGCGCGGACAGACCGCCATCCAAAACCCATAGCTGCCCCGAGGCATAGCGTGCCTCATCA
Organism: Ruegeria sp. AP12; assembly: GCF_056540025.1. Taxonomy (NCBI): domain Bacteria; kingdom Pseudomonadati; phylum Pseudomonadota; class Alphaproteobacteria; order Rhodobacterales; family Roseobacteraceae; genus Ruegeria; species Ruegeria sp. AP12. The sequence continues at coordinate 54,270 of NZ_JBQFVZ010000004.1, read as the reverse complement.
CTGGCCAGCCAGTTCACCAGATTGGCGATGTCTTCGGGGGTGCCATAGGTGCGCATCGGGTGCACATCGCGCACCGCCTGTTGCAACTGGTCGATGGTCTTGCCACCGCCGCCCGAGCCGTCACCGGTGAAGAAACTCTGCAACATCGGCGTGTCGATATAGCCGGGGCAGATCGCGTTTACGCGGATGCCTTCGGGGCCGTGATCGCAGGCCATGGCGCGGGTCAGGGCGTGCACCGCGCCCTTGGTGGCGCAATAGGCGGCGAGGCCGGGATCGGCGATGAACCCGTCATAGGAGCCGAAATTGATGATCGAGGCGCTGGTCCCGGATCTGGCCGCCGCCCGCAGCAACGGCAGAGCGTGTTTTGAGGTCAGGAACGTGCCGGTGCAATTGACCGCGAAGGATTGGTTCCACTCTTCCAGCGTGGTGTCTTCGATGGTCTTTTCGATCTCGATCCCGGCAGCGTTGACCAGAATGTCCAGCTTTCCGCATTCGGCCTGAACCTGCGCCATTGCGGCCTTTACGGCATCTTCATCGGCCACGTTCATTGGCACGAACCGGCTGCCGTCATCGTCATGGGCGTCCAGCGATCCCTGCGCCGTCAGATCAGCGGCATAGACCGTGGCCCCTTCGCGCAGGAACCGCGCGACAATGGCGCGCCCGATGCCGCCGCGCCCGCCTGTGACAAGTGCGACCTTACTGTCAAGTTTCATCCATCTTGCCCTTTTTTAGCGGAGGAAAGCGGTAGCGGTCGGCGGCCACCGTCCAATCCATGTGATTGCGTACATATTGCTGGCTGGCATCCGAGGGCGGGTTGTAATCCCAGTGCTCACCGGCCCCGGCCTCCATCGCGGCATGCAGCGCGCGGCGGGACTTTTGCGTCGCGATCACGTCAGCCCGCAATTGCGCGCTATCCCATCGCGCGGCAACCTCGGCGGCGAAGGCCTGAGCCTGCGCCTGATAGGCCGGGTCGGCCGCAAGGTTGGTCTTTTCCAACGGGTCTTTCGCCAGATCATACAGCTGCGGCGGATCGGGGTCGCAATGAATGTATTTCAAAGGCCCCCGTCGGATCATGAAGACCGGAGAGGGCGTCATCTCGGCGCAGTATTCGCCAATGGCCTCGTCCACCGGATCGGCCTCGCCCCGCGCCAAAGGCATCAGGCTGCGGCCATCGACCGGTTCGCCAAACATGGTGTCATCTCCACCGGCGATCTCGACCAATGTGGGTAGCATATCGACCAGCGAGCAGGCATTGGCCGCAACCCCCTGTGCCACGCCGGGGCCTGCCATGATCAGCGGCACTCGCGCCGAGGGTTCAAAGAAGTTCATCTTGTACCACAGCCCGCGTTCGCCCAGCATATCGCCGTGATCCGCGGCCACGATGATGATCGTGTTGTCGAGCTCACCCATGTCCTCCAGCGTTTTGACCATCTCGCCGATCTTGCTGTCAAAATAGCTGACATTGGCCAGATAGGCGCGGCGGGCGCGGCGGATTTCTTCCTCGGTCAGGGGGACATAGCTGGCCTCGATCCCGTCCATAACCCGGCGCGAGAACGGGTCCTGTTCCTCGGGCGACAGCACGAAGTCAGGCATGTCGATCTGATCGTCGGAATAGAGGTCCCAGAATTCGGGCTTGGCGACGTAAGGGTCATGCGGATGGATGAAGCTGGCCACCATGGCAAAGGGCGCATCATCGCCGGCCGCGCGATCCCGGCCCCGGTCGATCAGCCAACGGCGGGCGGCAAAGCCAACCTCATCATCATAGTCGGTCTGAAAGGTTGCGACGGCGAAGCCGCTTTCCTTGACCGTCTGCATGTTGTGATACCATTTGTCGATCCGCTCATCCGGCGCTTCCCAATCGGGCGTCCATGCGAAATCCGAGGGGTAGATATCTGTGGTCACGCGATCCTCGAACCCATGTTTCTGGTCCGGTCCGACAAAGTGCATCTTGCCCGACAGACAGGTGCGATAGCCCAGCGATTTCAGGTAATGCGCAAAGGTCGGCACTGTCGCCTTGAACTCGGATGCGTTGTCATAGGCGGCGATCCGGCTGATCAACTGCCCCGACATGAACGCAAAGCGCGAAGGCGCGCAAAGCGGCGAGTTGCAATAGGCCGCATCAAACCGCATACCCCGTGCCGCAAGTGCGTCCATATGCGGAGTTTTTGCAATCTTGTGACCGTAGGCACCACAGTAATGCGGTGCCAGCTGGTCTGCCATGATGATCACGATGTTTGGCTGATTTGGCACGATGCCCCTCCCGTAAAAGCCGCTGATCCCTTGTGTCAGGCGGGGGTTGGGGGCGGTTCGTATCGCATCGGCTTAGCGCCTGGTCGGGTTGAAGACGGAATACCTGTCATCGGGCCGCCGCTTTGTACGCATCCAGAACCAGACCGTGGAAATGATGCACGGCATGTTCCGATTGCCCCGAGCCATTGGCGTCATCCACGATACGGCCCTGCGTGAAAGCGGGCGTATTCATCCCACGCTGAACGCTTTCGACAAGGTTGATATCCTCGACCTGCAGAACCTCATCCAGATAGCGGATGGTGTCGAGTTCCGCCTCGTTCGGCGTCGTCTCTTCGAGGAAAAAGTCATAGGTTTCCAGCGTGCGATTCGGTCCGGCGGGGATGACGTTCATGATGATCATCGACGACCGCCCCGGATAGCGCATGATGCAGGTGTTGGGCCACAGCCACCAAACCGCGTGCGTTCTAACCGTCGCATTCGAGACATCATAGGCACTGTTGGCCGTATTCCCCGCATCCGCCATATGACTGGAATAAATGCCATGGGTGGTCACCTTGTAGGTATCCATATCCACCAAATCGCAAAAGTCCTTATGCGCAGTCGGGCAGTGATAGCATTCAAGGAAATTATCGACCACGTTCTTCCAGTTCGACTTGATGTCATAGGTCAGACGGTGCGCGAAGGTCAGATCTTCGATATCCGGGGCCCAGTGCTTGATCTCGGTCGCCAGATCGCCGGTTGTTTCGGCCAGAGACTGCGCTGTCGGGTCCAGATTCACATAGACAAAACCGCAGAACTCTTCGACCTGAACCTGATCCAGGCAGATGTCCTTTGGGTTGAAGTCCTGCAATTGCTCGGTATGCGGTGCGCGTACCAGATTGCCGTCCAGCTTGTAGACCCAGGCGTGATATGGGCACATGATGCGCGTGGTGTTGCCATCGCCTGAAAGCAGCTCATGCGCGCGGTGTTTGCAGACATTGTAAAACGCGCGCAGCACGCCGTCCTTGTCGCGCACGACGGCGATGGGCTTGCCCGCGACCTCGACGGTCGTATACGCGCCCGGTTTCCTGACCTTTTCGACATGGCACACCCATTGCCACGTCTTCGCAATGATCGCTTCCAGATCGGCATTGTGCCAAATCTGCTCGACATAGGCTTCCTTGCGCAATGACAGCGAGCGGGACGGGCTTTGATCATAGCCTCTGCCGATTTCCGCAAACTCTTTGGCCGATGGCAATTCAGTCATGGTGATCCTCATCCAAAGCGCACGCAGGCGCGCGTGCAATTCCGCTGGGTAGAGTGATTTAGCCGAGAAAAATCGACCGGTACTTTACATGGTTCGCCAACATTTGGCCTTAACTGGACGCGCCGTGTTTACGATGCATTGGCCAGGCGCGGAATTCGAAGGGGATACGGCCTTCGATTCTGTCCCGCATCGGGGGCAGACTAAACCGGTCCTTATAGGCGCGGCTGAAATGGACCTGACTGGAAAAACCGCAGGCGAACGCGATCTCGGACATGGCAAGGGTTGTTTGTGTCACCAGCCCACGGGCCCGGTCCAGCCGAATGTCACGATAATACAGCACCGGCGTTTTCTTCAGATGCTGGGCAAAAAGGCGGTTGAGCTGCCGCTGCGAAATTTGCGCCGCCTTGCAAATCTCGCCAATAGTCAGCGGCTCTTCCAGGTTGTCTTCCATTGCCCGGATGGCGTTGCGCACGGTATCGGGGATCTTGGCCCCCAATGGTTCCATGAATTGCGGGTTCTGCGGGGTGCCGCGTTCGCGCAGGCTGGGGTGAAACACATATCGCGCGGCAGCGTTTGCCAGCGCGTTGCCATGTATGCCCTGCAGTATTTGCAACGCGAAATCGAACGAGGCGGATCCGCCGCAACAGGTGATGCGGTCGCCATCGAATTCGAACAGCGCCTCGGTGCAATCGACATCCGGATAAAGCTCGCGAAAGGCGTCGATATGTTCGTAGTGCACGGTCGCCCGGCGATGGCGCAAAAGCCCGGCCTCGGCCATGATGAATGCACCTGTATCAATCCCGCCGAGTGTCGCCTGCTGCCGGGCGGCGCGGCGCAGGGCGGCCTGAATTTGGTCCGAGCCATGCTCCTCCGGGGTCCAGCTTGAAGAGACGATCAGAAAATCCACCGGCTGGGCAGAGGCGGTTTTCAGGCTTTGAGTCTCGATGCTGATGCCGTTGCTGGCCACGCATGGACCGCCGGTTTCCGACACAAGTTCCCAGCTGTAATGGGCCGCGCCCTCCAGATAATTCGCAGCCCGAAACGGATCGATGAACCCCATGGTCGCAGCCATATTGAAGCTGGGGGTCACGATGACCCGAATTCGAATCTGATCGGATGGCTGTGACATTCAGATGGCCAATTTCGCGAAAATAACGGCGATAAAGCGTAAAACACATCCGCCATTCCCGCAAGTTTTGGCGAAATTGGTTACTTGCTCAGATCCTTTGTGGTCTGACGGTAAACCAAACGCACCGGGGTTTGGGTCAGCGCCGCTGGTACGTCATCGTCCTGAAGCCAACGCAAGATTGTGTCCGCCACCTGTTTCCCAAAATCACCAACCCCGCACTGCACCGTCGACAAGGCGGGCCAGCATTCCGAGGCTTCCTGAATGTCGTCAAAGCCGATGATCTGAAAAGTTGCACCAATCGCGACCCTCGCCTCGTGGCAGGCGTTGATCATGCCAAACGCGACCAGATCGTTGAAACACAAGGCGGCGTCGCAATCCGGGTGATCCCTGAACAGGTCCGCCGCCGCCGCGTGACCAAAAGCGCGGGTGGATTTTCCTGTTACGACAACCGGTTGCAGCCCATTCTCCTGCACGATCTCAAGATAGCCCGAGATCCGTTCCTGCGTGACTTGCCTGCCTTCCAGCCCGCCAACAAAGGCAATCTTGCGCGCGCCGGTCTCCAGCAAATGACGGGTCGCAACCCGTCCACCGGCGCGGTAATCGGGTGCGATGAATGGGTATTTGCCGTTATCGCCTTCCACCTGACGCAGAACTTGCATCATCGGGATGCCGGCACGCTCAACCGCCTCAAGCGTTTTCGAGACATCCCCGTAAGCAGGCGACAGGATCAGGGCCGAGACCCCGTGTTCCAACATGGCCGTGACCACCTGATCCTGAATCGCGGGGTCTTCATTGGTGTTTGCGACCACCACCGCATAGCCGCGCGACCCCAATGCCATTTGCAGCGAGGTGGCGAATTCGGTGAAAAACGGGTTGGTCAGGTCGTTGATCACCAACCCGATCAGGGCGTTCCCGGTTGACCTCAGATTGGCTGCGGATCGGTTATATACATAACCGATCTCTTTCATCGCTGCGTGAACCAGCGTTCGGGTTTCCTCTTTGACCTGCGCGCTGCCCTGCAACACAAGACTGACCGTGGATTTCGACACCCCCGCCTTGTTGGCGACATCTATGATCGTCGGTCTGCGCATTCAGTCTATTGGTCTACCCCGTGCATGCTCAGCAATGTTGTCATCCGCGCTGTAGCCCGATCCGGGTCCGAGAGCAAACCCGCCTGATCCGCAAGCCGGAACACTTCGGCGTAATGACAGATGTCGCGGCTGGATTGGAACCCGCCGGGCATGATGAAATGGGACTGCGCGCCGTTCAGCCAGGCCAGATAGGCGATCCCGGCCTTGTAGAACCGCGTCGGCGCGCGAAAGATCTCGCGACTGAGCGGCACGGTTGGCGCAAATAGCGCGTGGTAGCGATCCATGTCGTTCTGCGCCAGCGCCTCAAGCGCCTGAGAGGCCGCCGGAGCGATCGCCGCAAAGATGCCCAGCAAGGCGTGAGAATAGTGGTCTCCGTCCCCAGCAATCAGATCGGCATAGTTGAAATCATCCCCGGTATAGAGGCGCACGCCGTCCGGCAGGCGCCTGCGAAACGTCTCTTCATGCGCCTGATCGAGCAGTGAGATTTTGATGCCGTCGACCTTGGATGGGTTCTCAGCGATCAAAGACAGCACAAACTCGCTGGCCTGATCCACATCCGTGCTGCCCCAATAGCCGGTCAGGGCCGGGTCGAACATATCGCCCAGCCAATGCAGGATCACCGGTTTCGCCGCCCCGTCGATCAGCGCGCGATAGACGTCGTGATAGGTGTCCGGCCCAGCATTGATGGCCGGAAAGGCGCGCGAGGCCATCAGGATCAGTTGACCACCGGCGGCCTCGATCGCCTCGGCTTGATGTTCATAAGCGGACAGGATTTCCCCGGCCGTATTTAGCGCGCCCATGGGCACATGATCCGTCCCGGCCCCGCAGGCAACGCGTGGCGACAGGGGGTGCGCTTTGGCGGCCACCATCGTGCGCTGGATCAGTTCCAGCGCGGTCTCCCAATCCACGCCCATGCCGCGTTGGGCGGTGTCCATCGCCTCGGCCAGCCCAAGGCCCTGATCCCACAGACCCTGTCGGAAGTTCAGGGTCGCGTCCCAGTCTACCGCCGGTCGACCATCCCACGGGTTTCGCTCGGCCAGCGGGTCCGAGACCACATGTGCGGCCGCGAATGCGGTGCGCGTCAACGGTACCTGCGGCGCGTGGGGGATCAAGGGCGTTCCGGTCAGAGCATAAGGTTCCAACTGGCCGTCGCGGTTTGGCAATATCAATGTCATTGTCTCAGACCTCCAGATCCAGAACTAGAATGCCGTCGATTCCACCCACGGCGTTTGCGACCAGTTGCGCCCCGCACGCCTTGTGATCCTCGTTCGCCTGATAGGTCGCCAAAGCGTCCCAATCGTCGAAATCGATCACAAACCCATGCATATAGCCGCGTTCGATCTGTTCCGGGCTTTGGCTGCGGCCCCCGGTGAAGCCTTTGGCACCGGGCAGAGCTTCGGCCACCTTGGCCAGTCCATTGTAGATTTGGGCGACCGTCTCTTCGGTCACATCCGGGCGGAATTTCGTCAGAACGATATGACGGATCATTGCGTAAATCCTTGATCTTGCTTGATCATGTCGGCGGCTTTCTCGCCGATCATGATCGTGGGCGCGTTGGTGTTCGAAGAATTGACCGTTGGCATGATCGAGGCGTCGGCCACGCGCAGACCCTCGATCCCGTTGAAGCGCAGGCGCGGGTCCAGAACAGCCTCGGCATCATTGCCCATGCGGCAGGTGCCCGCGCAGTGGTGCGAGGTTTTGGAATGCACGCAGATGAAGTCGAAATACTCCTGCTCGGTCTTTACAGTCGGACCGGGCAGACGTTCCGCCAGAACATATGGCTTCAACGCATCCTGCGCGAGGATGTTCTGCACCAGTTTCAGACCCCGGATCGACATCTCTCGGTCATAGGGATCGGCCAGATAGTTCGGATCGATCAAAGGCATTGCTGCGGGATCGGAACTTTGCAATCGCACCGTCCCCCGAGACCGGGGCCGCAGGAAACAGGCGTTCAGGGTGACGCCGCCATTGGGCATCGCTTCGACCCCGGCCTCGATCCCGGTGCCCAGCCCCAGATGCATCTGAATGTCGGGCGACCGGGCGTCGGGGTCGGCGTACCAGAAGCCGCCGGTTTCAAACAGGCTGGACGCCACCGGCCCCTTGCGGGTGAACAGATATTGCAACCCGGCCCAAGCCGACAGGTGCAGCTTGGCGAAGCGGTCATAGGTATGCGGGCCAGTGACCTCGCAAATCGAATAGAGATCGAGGTGGTCCTGCAGATTCTCCCCAACCTGTGGCTGGTCATAGACCGGCTTGATCCCGAGGCTTTCCAGATGACCTGCTGGTCCGATCCCGGACAGTTGCAACAGGCGGGGTGAGCCGATGGCACCGGAGGACAAAATCACCTCGCGCGCGGCAGAGATCTTTTCGCCGCTCATCATCTCAACGCCGGTTGCCCGTCCTTTCTCGACCGTGATCCGACGGACCTGAGCGTCCGTACGCACAGTCAGGTTCGGACGGTTCCGATTGGGTGCCAGAAACGCCATCGCCGCCGAGGACCGTCGCGCCTTGCGTTGGGTCAGCTGGTAATACCCGGCCCCGTCCTGTTTCGCACCATTCACATCCCGCGTTTCGGGGATGCCAACCTGCTCGGCGGCCCTGATATAGGCATCGCAGATCGGCAAAGGCGCGGCGGGCATCGACACGCCCAGCGGGCCGCCTTTGCCGTGGAACTCATTGTCGTAGCTGTCGTTGTCCTCGGACTTCTTAAAATAGGGCAGGACATCGTCATAGCCCCAGCCCTCGCATCCCATCTGCCGCCAGTCGTCATAATCCTGCGCAGCACCGCGTGTGTAGATCTGGGCATTGATTGCCGACCCGCCGCCGATCACCTTGGCCTGGGTGTAGTTGAACACCTTGTTTTGCATATGCTTCTGCGGCACCGTCGACCAGCCCCAGCTGCCAATGCCTTTGGTCATCTTGGCAAAGCCTGCGGGCAGGTGGAAAAACGGATGGCGATCCGAAGACCCGGCCTCAAGCAGCAATACCTTGGCCTCGGGTTCTTCGGACAGGCGCGCCGCAATGACCGAACCTGCCGAGCCGCCGCCGATCACGATGAAATCATATCCTTCAGACATCTTGTCCTCTGAGTTCCTTACAGGCGCGAGATCGAAAGCCCGCCATCCACGGGGATCGCGGCCCCGGTGGCGAATTGCATCTGGCCGTCCACGATGGGAACGATGACCGCGCCGATATCCTGCGGCTCACCCCACCGCGCGGCGGGGACCAACCCGCCTTCGATCCGGTCGGTGTATTTGTCACGCACACCAGCCGTCATTTCGGTGGCGATGATGCCGGGGCGCAGTTCGAAAACGCCGATCCCATGCGGGGCCATGCGCACCGCAAACAGCTGCGCCATCATCGCGGCGGCGGCCTTGGATACGCAGTATTCGGCGCGCTCGATAGACACCATCGTGGCGCTGACCGAGGTGACAAAGGTGATCGAGCGATAGCTGTCCTGAGGCTGCGCCAACATCCGCCGCGCGACCTCTTGCGCCAGAAAGAAGGCACCGCGCAGATTGATGTTTTGCACGAAATCCCAGTTCTCGGGCTTCAGGTCCAGCATATCTCCCCGCACCGGCGCGCCGACGCCTGCGTTGTTGATCAGGGTGGTGATCGGTCCCAGCTGGGCCTCGACCTGATCCAGCAAGGCGGGCACGTGATCGATCTGGGACACATCATGCTGCACATAGATCGCGCCCGGTCCCAATTCGGACAAAGCGTTCCGGACCACCGGTTTGTCCGGGGCAGACCGTGACGCCAGCGCCACCTTGTACCCAGCCGCGATCAAGGCGCGCGAGATTCCAAGGCCGATGCCTTGCTGGCCACCTGTGACCAAAGCAACTCCGGTCATGCTGCAAACTCCGTCTCTAAGATGTGGCGACCGGCGCGCAAGGCCAGCGCCGCGATGGTCAGGGCCGGATTGACCGCAGCCGAGGTCGGCAGGACCGAGGCGTCAACGATGAACAGGTTCCGGTGGTCATGGCTGCGGCAGAACGGGTCCACCACGCTGCTGGCCGGGTCCTGCCCCATCCGGGCCGTTCCGCATTGATGCGAGGGCGTGCGCCGGTCGAAGGGCCGCGACAGGACAATCGGAAACCCGGCTCGGCGCAGGTGCTGTTTCAGCTTGGCCACCAGTGCCTCATGCGCCTGCCAGTTCGAGCGTTTCCAGTCCAGCCGGATCTGATCACCTTCGACTGTTACCCGGCTGTCCGGATTGGGCAGGTCCTCGGACATCGCATAGAAATCAAAGCTGCGGTTTGCGATCATTGTCGCAATCGGACCGGGTATACCGGGCTGGGATGCCAGAATCGGCCCGGTGATCTTGCCCAGCATCTGTATATTGCCCAAGGGCGCACCGCCCTTCCCGTCATCATTGTAGTAGTCGTTGAACATCAACGTCTTTTGATAGACCGCGCGGTTGCGGCGCAGCGGATGCAAGGCCAGAACCGCCGAGCAATTGTGGTTCATGAAGTTGCGCCCAACCTGATCGGATCGGTTCGCCAATCCGGCGGGGCAATTGTCATTGGCGGATTTCAACAACAGCGCGGCGGACTGAACAGCCCCTGCAGATAACACGATCACCGGCGCGTGCAGGGTACCGTGCCCCTTGACCTCAACACCTGTGATGTGCCCGTCTTTGTCGCTCAGCAGTTTTTTGGCGGGTGCGTTCGTCAATAGTTCGACATTCTCGTGCTTCAGGGCATCCGCCAGAGCGCAGGTTTCCGCGTCCATTTTGCCACCGCAGGTGTTCGGAAACGCATCCCACGTGGTTTGCCCGGCCGAAAGCCAGCGGTCGATATCCACCCCCAAAGGGACCGATGCGGGCGACAACCCCGCCCCGCGCAAACGCGCGCGCAGATCCGCGATGTCAGGCTCATCGGCCACAGGAGGATACGGGTAAGCGCCGCTATGCGTTGGCTCAGTCGGGTCCTCATCGGCTGTTCCGCGCACTGCATAAAGCTGTTCAGCCGCCGTGTAGTCCGGTTCCAGATCTCCGTAGCGAAGAGGCCAGCCAGGAGAGCGACCGCCCATATGCTGGCGCGGTTCAAAATCCTCGGCTCGGTAGCGGATTAGGGCGGCACCGTAGAATTTCGAGTTGCCGCCGACGCAGTAATAGTTGCCCGGACTGAAAGGCTGCCCTTTGCCGTCCAGCCAGGTTTCGTCGGGGCGGAAATGCCCATCCTCAAAGATCGCCTTGGGGTCCCGATCCACGGGCGAAGGGCGCAGATAGTCGCCGCGTTCAAGGATCAGAATGCGGCGGCCCGAGGGGGCCAGCGTTGCGGCCAGCGTCGCCCCTCCGACCCCCGATCCGATGATTATGACGTCCGGGTTTGTCACGGAGTGATCCGCATCTCGCTTTCTGGGTCAAAGGCCACGGCCTTCTCCATATTGACGGCAAAGTCGAAATCCTGCCCCGGCGCGACCTCAGCGTCCGAGCGCATCCGCGCGATCACATCCCGGCCCCCCAGTTGCATCGACACAAACGTGTCCGAGCCTGCGGGTTCGGTGACGACAATCCGGTTGGTCATCTGCGCAATGTTCGAGGATTTGCGATCCGCCCCATCCATATCGGTGATGGTTTCGGGACGGATGCCCAACAGGATCTCACGCCCGTCCCATTCGGCCAGATTGTCCTGACTGAATGGCAACTGCGCCATCGATCCGTCATGGGTGGCAACCTCGGCATGAGGACGACCGTTCAGCACGGTCACTTTCGCAGGCACCACGTTCATTGCGGGCGAGCCCATGAAGGTTGCAACAAAGATATTGGCCGGGGTGTCATAGATTTCCTGCGGGGTTCCCAATTGCTGCACATAGCCGCCGTTCATCACCGCGATGCGGCTGGACAGGGTCATCGCCTCGATCTGGTCGTGGGTTACGTAAACGATGGTCGTGCCAAGGTTCTGATGCAGCTTCTTGATCTCGGTCCGCATATCGACACGCAGTTTGGCGTCGAGGTTGGACAGAGGTTCGTCAAACAGGAACACATCCGGTTCCCGCACCAATGCGCGGCCCATGGCGACCCGCTGACGCTGACCGCCAGACAATTGACCGGGCTTGCGGTCCAGCAACTGCTCGATCTGCAGCAGCGTGGCGACGTCGTGCATCGCCTTGTCGCGTTCGGGCTTGGGGACGCCGTGCATCTCAAGCCCGAAGGTGATGTTCTGGCCCACGGTCATGTTGGGATAAAGCGCGTAGCTTTGGAACACCATGGCGATGTTGCGGTTCGACGGATGCACCCCGTTCATTACGGTGTCCTTGATACGAATCTCGCCGCTGGTGATGTCCTCAAGCCCCGCGATCATGTTCAGCAGGGTCGACTTGCCGCAGCCCGAGGGGCCCACCAGCACCAGAAATTCCCCCTCCTGCACCGAGATATCGACCTTGTGCAGAACCTCGACCGATCCGTAGGATTTGGTCGCGTTGTCTATGTCCAGAAAACCCATCAGGCCTTATCCTTTCACGGAACCCGCCATCAGGCCGCGGACGAAGTACCGTCCGGCCACGATATAGACGAGCAGAGTTGGCAGGGCCGCCAGAATGGCCCCTGCGAAATGAACGTTGTATTCCTTCACGCCAGTTGACGACTGCACCAGATTGTTCAGTGCCACCGTCATCGGCTGGCTGTTGGCATCGGCAAACGACGCACCAAACAGAAAGTCGTTCCAGATGTTGGTAAACTGCCAGATGATCGACACCACCGCGATCGGCCCGGAACTGGGCAACAGGATGCGCCAGAAGATCTGGAAGAACCCTGCCCCGTCGATCTGCGCCGCCCGGATCAACTCGGTCGGGAAGACCGCGTAGTAGTTGCGGAAATACAGCGTGGTGAAGCCGATCCCGTAGACCACATGCACTAGGGCCAGACCCCAGGTGGTGCCCGCCAGACCCATCAGGCCCAGCATCCGCGCCATCGGGATCAGAACGATCTGGAACGGAATGAAGCAGGCAAACAGCATCAGACCGAACAGGATGGTGTCATACTTAAAACGCCATTTGGTCAGCACATAGCCGTTCAGCGCGCCAAGAATGGTCGAGACGATCACGGCCGGAACCACCATCTTGATCGAGTTCCAGAAGTAGGGCTTCAACCCTGTCGGATCGACACCGATCTGGGCTGAGGACCACGCTTTCAGCCAAGGCTCCAACGTGAAGACCTGCGGCAGGTTCATCATGCCGCCGCCGGTGATCTCTTCCAACGGTTTCACCGAATTCACCAGCATCACGTAAAGCGGCAGAAGGTAGAACAGCGAGAAGAGGATCAGCACCACATAGATCAGCGTGCGCGTGACCCGACCGGTGCGGATTGCGGTATCCTGAGTTGCTTGGGACATCAGCGTTTCTCCCGCAATTCGGCGTAGAGGTAGGGGATCATGATCGCTGCGATGGTCATCAGCATGATCGTGGCCGAAGCTGCACCGATCCCCATCTGGTTCCGGGTGAACGTGTAGGAATACATGAAGGTCGCGGGCAATTCGGTTGCGCGTCCCGGTCCGCCGCCGGTTAATGCAATCACAAGGTCAAACGTCTTGATCGCAAGGTGGCTGAGGATCACGAAGGCCGACAGGAATGCCGGGCGCAGTTGCGGGATGATGATCCGGCGGTAGAGGTTCCAGTTCGAGGCCCCATCCATCTGTGCCGCGCGCAGGATTTCGTTGTCGATGCCGCGCAGCCCGGCCAGAAACATGGCCATCACAAAGCCGCTGGTCTGCCAGACGGCGGCCAGAACAACCGTATAGATCGCGTAGTCGCGGTTTTTGATCCAGTCGAATTCGAAACTGGTCCAACCCCATGTGTGCATGACGTTTTCCAGCCCGATACCGGGGTCCAGAAACCATTTCCACGCGGTGCCCGTGACGATGAAACTCAGCGCCATGGGATAGAGGTAGATCGGGCGCAATAGCCCTTCGCCGCGGATTTTCTGGTCGAGGAAGATCGCCAGACCCAGGCCGATACAGGTGCAAATCACGATGTACAGGATCGCGAAGATCCCCATGTTGATCAGCGAGGTTTCCCAATGGCTCAGGCGCCAAAGCTTGTCGTAGTTTTCCCATCCGACCCATCCAAAGGTCGGCAGGATGCGGCTGTCGGTAAAGGACAGGTAGACCGAGAACAGAATGAACCCGTAAACAAAGACCAGCATCATCGCCAGCGACGGTGACAGGACCAGTTTCGGGATCCAGTTCTGAAGGCGTGTCTTGAAATCCGCGTCGGCTGAAGTTGCCATGGCGCGCCCTCCTTCAAGTCGGGGGTGTCTAAGGCGCGGGATGTGCCCGCTGGTGACAGGGCGGCGCGTTTGCCGCCCCGTCGGGAGGATCAGGTGATCACTTGGCGATGGAAACGGCGTCGACCAGTTCGACCACAGCGGTTTCGCTGTCGTACTCACCGTTGAAATGCGCCGTTACGACGTCATAGACCGCGTTCTTGACCGAGGCAGGGGCTGCGTGACCATGGGCCATCGATCCGAACAGGTTGCCCGAGGATGCAGCCGCCGCCAGGTCCTTCATGCCCTGCTTGCCGCAGTTATCAAAGTCGGCGTCGCTGACATCGGTCCGCGCGGGAACCGAGCCCTTCACCACGTTGAACGCCGACTGGAACGACGGTGACAGGATCGCGCTGGCCAGCGCCGCCTGTTCTGCCGAAACAGAACCGCCCTGATCGAACATCATGAACTGGTCCGCGTTGAAGGTGACCTGATCTGCCGTTCCGGGGAAGCGGAAGCACAGGAAGTCCTGACCGGGCACTTTTCCTGCGTTCAGAAACTCACCCTTGGCCCAGTCGCCCATCATCTGGAAACCGGCCTCGCCGTTGATGACCATCGCAGTCGCCAGGTTCCAGTCACGGCCCGAGAAGTTCTCATCCACATTTTCGCGGATAAAGGCCATGCGGTCGAACGCCTCTTTCATGGCGTCACCACCCAGGGCTTCTTCATCCAGATCGATGAAAGCGGCTTTGTAGCCATCCGGACCCAATGTCGACATGGCCACGGCGTCGAAAATCGTGGCGTCCTGCCAGGCCTGACCACCATGGGCAATCGGGGTCACTCCGGCGGCTTTCAGCGCCTCAACAGCGGCGACAAATTCTTCCCAATTGGTGGGCTGAGCGATGCCGTTTGCATCCAGAACCGCCTTGTTGGCCCAGACCCAGTTGGTTGAATGCACGTTCACAGGGGCCGAAACCCACTTGCCGTCATGCTTGGCAAAGGCCTTCAGCGCGTCCGGTACAACATCGTCCCAACCTTCCTGCGCGGCCACTTCGTTCAGATCGGCCAAGGCCCCCTGCGCGGCCCAGTCCTGAATGTCGAAGCCCAGACCCTGAACCGCCGTTGGCGCGTTGCCTGCTGTCACACGCGCGCGCAGAACGGTCATCGCCTGCTCACCGCCGCCACCGGCAACCGGCATGTCGGTCCAGCCGACACCCTGGCCAGACAGGTCATCTTTCAGAACGTTCAACGCTGCGGCCTCGCCACCCGAGGTCCACCAGTGCAGCACCTCAACCTCTTCCGCCTGCGCCAAGCTGGTCGTACACAGCAACCCGGCCACAATCAGAGATTTCGTCTTCAACAGATTACGCATTTTGTTTCCTCCCTTAATGCGATCTTGGTTCCGGCGGTTCGCTTCCCGCCGGTCAGTCTTGCGGCACCCAGGGCGCACGGCTGTTGCCGATGCGCATGACCACCGATTTAACCTCGAAAAATTCCTCGAACCCGTAGCGTCCGATTTCCCGCCCCTGCCCGGATTGTTTGACGCCCCCAAAGGCCACTTCGGGGAACCCGTCCATCCAGGTGTTGGTCCAGACCGTTCCCGCTTCGGCGCGTCGGGCGAATTCCAGGCAGGTGTGAACGTCGTCACTCCAGACCCCGGCGGACAGACCGTAAGCGCTATCATTGGTCAGGGCGATGGCCTCGTCCAGTGTTTTGAAGGTCAGAACCGACAAAACCGGTCCGAATACCTCATCCCGTGCAATGGGCATGTCGGGCTGAACATCTGTCACAATGGTTGGCTGGTAGAACTGATCGCCCAACCCATCGACGGTCAGGCGGTCCCCGCCAAGGGCAATGGTCGCGCCTGCATCCTGCGCCTGTTTCACATAGGCGTCGATCTTGGCGTTGTGCTCGGCTGTAACGATGGCCCCGACCTGAGTGCTGGGGTCCAGCGGATCGCCGAACTTCACCTTGCGGGACAGCTCGACAATCTTGGTCGAAAACGCCTGGGCAATATCTTCGTGCACGATGATGCGGCTGCTGGAGTTGCAGCACTGGCCGACGTTGAAATAGACGCCAAACACCACCGCATCTGCGGCCGCATTCAGATTGGCGTCAGGGAAGATCACCTGTGGGTTCTTGCCGCCCAGTTCCAGCGCAACCTTCTTGAGCGTATCCGATGCCGTCTTGCTGATGGTTTTGCCCACGGCGGTCGAGCCCGTGAAGCTGACCATATCCACGTCGTCATGGGCAGAGAGCGTGCTGCCAACCGGCACGCCATAGCCCAGTACCATGTTGCACACCCCTGCGGGCAGTCCAGCTTCGATCAACAACTCGCCCAGCATGATGGTGGTCGAGGGCGTCATTTCAGAGGGTTTCACAACCACCGTGCAGCCTGCGGCCAGCGCAAAGGGCAGTTTCTGGCTGAGGATCCAGAACGGGAAATTCCACGGGGTGATGATCGAGACAACGCCAATGGGCTCTTTCAGAACCACACCCATCATGTCAGCGCCCAGTGTGTTGTGACTGTCGCCATGGGTGCTGCGGGCCAGCGACGCTGCATAGCGCCACAGATCGGCGGCGCCCCCAACCTCACCCTTGGACTGGCTGATCGGCTTGCCGCTTTCCAGTGTTTCGATCAGGGCGATACGGTCGACGTTCTGCTCGATCAGATCCGCAACTTTCAGCAGTACTGTTGCGCGGTCTTTGCCCGACGCGCGGCTCCAGACGCCGCTGTCAAATGCGGTTCGGGCTGCCGCGATGGCCGTTTCGGCCTCTGCCGCGCCGCCAAGTGCCGACCGGCTGACGACATGCCCGTGCGAGGGCGAGCGACGCTCGAACGTCTCAGCTGACGCGCTGCTTTGCCATGCGCCATTGATCAGATGGCGGCCTTCGAACATTTCGGGCAGCGCGAACGGGATCGCAGGGTTGATCGTAAGGTCTTTCATATGCGTCAAAGCCCTGAAAACTGAGGGTTACGTTTTTCCATGAATGCCGCGACGCCTTCGTCCCGATCGGCTGAGGCGGCCGCAGCAGCGCTGCCAAGCGCCTCGATCGCGGCTGCTGAATCTTCGCCGACCGCCGCGTGAATCATATTCTTGGCAATCTCGGTGGCGCGCGGGGACAGAGCCTGCGCCTCGGTGGCGATCTCAAGCGCGCGGGTCAGGACATCGTCGGCCACTTCGGCGGCATAGC
The DNA here is from genome assembly GCF_056540025.1 of Ruegeria sp. AP12. Lineage (NCBI taxonomy): Bacteria > Pseudomonadati > Pseudomonadota > Alphaproteobacteria > Rhodobacterales > Roseobacteraceae > Ruegeria > Ruegeria sp. AP12. Next base: position 37,153 of record NZ_JBQFVZ010000004.1, on the reverse strand, counting down.
CCAGGGCAACCGCGCGGTCTGCGCCAATACGGCGACCGAACAAGGCCATTTCCTTGACCGCCCCTTCAGGGATCAGCCGCGCCACGCGCTGTGTGCCCGACCAACCGGGAACAATCCCGATCCGTGCCTCGGGCAAGGCCAGAGTTGCGCGAGGGGCCATCAGCCGCAGGTCGCAGCAACTGGCCAGTTCCAGCCCGCCGCCAAAGGCATGGCCGTTGATCGCGGCAATTGTTGGTTTGCCCAGCCGTGCGAGGCGGTCGAAAATCCGGTGCCCGTCCCGCACCCAATGGCGTGCGAATTCGGCCGGGCTAAGCCCCCCCCAGGCACCAATATCCGCGCCGCAGCAAAACGCTTTTTCCCCCGCCCCGGTCAGAACCAGAGACCGGATCGCGCTGTCCCGCTCGACCTGCTGCACATGCGCCTCAAGCGCATCCAGCATGTCGATGGTCAACGCGTTCAGCTTGGACGGGTTGTCCAGCGTCAGGATGGCGGTGCGCCTGTCGATATGAAAGCCAGTCCCGCTCAAACCCTGATCCCCATTGGGCCTTCGACGAACAGCGACTTCGGCATTAAGGTTGCGTTTTCCGCAACTTGCACGCGGCCTTCTGACGCTGCCACAATGTCCTGCTGCGCGTTGATGCCCGGCATGATCTCGGTCGCGACCAGCCCCTGATCGGTCAGGCGGATGACACAGCGCTCGGTCACGTAGATCACATCCTGCCCAAGCTCGCGCGCCCGGCGGCCCGAGAAGGTGACGTGTTCCACCTGATCCACCATCTTGGTGAACTTGCCGGGGGCCGCGACGCTGATCCCGTCCGAACCCAGATCGATCTTGGCGCCAGCCTCGAACCAGCCCGAAAACACGATCTTTTTCGCGCCTGCGGTGATATCAACAAACCCACCGCACCCTGCGGTCAGATACGGTTTCTTGCCCAGTTTTGAGACATTCACGTTGCCGTCCACGTCAACCTCAAGGAAGGACAGGAAGGACATATCGAACCCGCCGCCCTGAAAGTAGATGAACTGCTGCGGCGAAGGCACATAGGCATGCGCGTTAGAGGCACAACCAAAGGCGAAACCGGTCAGCGGAACACCCCCGACGGCCCCTTGTTCGATGGCCCATGTGACGGCCTTGGGATGCCCTTCCTCCAGCAGAATGCGGGGCACCATGGCGCTGATCCCAAAGCCCAGATTTGCGCTCATCCCCGCGCGCAACTCCATCGCAGACCGGCGCGCGATTACCTTCTCAACCCCGTGTTCGGCCAATGAGAAACTGTTCCATGGGCGCATGATCTGGCCCGAGATGGCGGGGTCATAGGGCGTTTCAGTGGTCTGTTTCTGATCCGGGTCCTCGACGATCAGATCCACCAGATGGCCTGGTACGCGTACATCATGCGGACGCAGGCTGCCCTCGGCAGTCACCCGCTGAACCTGAGCGATCACCAGACCGCCATGGTTGCGCACGCAGATGGCCTGTTCCAGCCCGCCCAGATAGGCCCCTTCATGCTCATATGTCAGGTTGCCGAATTCATCCGCCGTGGTTGCGCGCAGGATGCAGACAGTAGGGATGATGTTGGGGAAATGCAGCCAGGTCTGGCCGCCAAACTCGGCGCGCGCGACGATGGGTGCCGCGGCCCCGCGTGCATTCATCGCGCAACCCTCGCGGATCGGGTCCACGAACGTATCCAGCCCGACCTGAGTCAGAACGCCCGGACGCCGGGCCGCAGCCTCGCGGTGCATGTCGAACATGATCCCCGAGGGTACGTTGTAGGCGGCCACGCGATCTTCGACGATCATCTTCCAGATCTCGGGCATCTCAAGGCTGGACGGCCCCGAGGGGTATGATCCGGCCAGCACACGGGTCAGCAACCCGTCCTGCGCCAGATATTCCATGCCCTTGACCCCATACATATCCCCCGCCGCAATCGGGTGCATCGTAGTGATATCGCGCGGATGCCCCTCGGCCCGGAACCTCTCACCCATGGCTTTCAGAACCAGATCGGGGCACCCCAAGGCTGACGAGGATGAGACGGTGACAATCGCCTCATCCGGGATGCGGGATACGGCGTCGGATGCAGAAACAAGCTTGGTCATCAGAAGCCACCATAGTTGACGTCAACGCGCTGACCGGTTGCTGCCGCTTCGCGCACGCTAAGCGCGACGGACAGGGATTTGACCCCGTCCGGACCATCGGCTGCGGGGCGTCCTTGCCCGGCAGCGGCGGCGACGAAGTCCGAGACTCCCTGCACGTAAAGGTCATGGTTGGAATAGGGGATCGCTTCGCTACCCGTTTCAGTGACGAGGGTGATGTCACCCACCGGCTGCTGGGTCATGATACCCTTGGCAAAGATCGACCCTTGGGTGCCGTGCACCTCAAGACCCGAGCCCGCATAGGGATGGGTGAAGCTTTCATGGGTCATCACCATCGCGCCCGAGGGCATGGTCCAGACCGACATGCAGGAATCCTCGACCCCCTGCCCCATGCCGGAACTTGTCATCTGCGCCACAACGCTTGCGGGATCTTCCTGTAGCAGGAACCGGGTGACGTCCGCGTCATGCACGACGATGTCGGGGATCACGCCGCCACCGGCGCCCGCGTCATTGATCCGCCAGCCCTGTAAGTGGCCCGGCAGGTGAACCGCGTGATGAATGCGCAGCGACAGCACCTTGCCGACGCGCCCGGCTGCGATGAGGTCCCGGATCGCGCGATGGGTGCCCGAGCAGCGCAGGTGATGGTTCGTGCCAAAGGTGACGCCTGCGGCTTCGGCGGCCCGAACCATCTTAACCGCTTCGTCCTGCGTCATGCCCAAGGGCTTTTCACACAGAACATGCTTGCCCGCTGCGATCGCCGCCAAAGCCTGCGCGTGATGCTTTTCATTGGTCGAGGAAATGTAGACCGCCTGAACATCCGAACCCGCCAGCGCCGTGGCCAGATCGGTGGTGGCGTTTGCAATGCCGTGGTCATCCGCCCAGATTTGCACCCGGTCAGGTGAGGTGCTGACAATCCAGGTCACCTCGTTGCCCGGCTGCTTGCGCACCGCGTTCAGCATATGTTGCGCGGCAATTGTGCTGGCCCCGACGAATACCCAGTTCATAGTAGATTCCCAAATTGGAACGTTCCAGAGATGTGTAGTGGAACGTTCCAAAAACTTCAAGAGGAATCATTTGCCCCTGTCCGAACCCGCGCGCAGGTACTCATGATGCTGACGATAAAATGTAGAAAACCCGAGGGGTTTACGCTTCGACCAGATACCGTTCAGACAATGGCAGGCTGGCCGCGCCCAGCGATCTGGCGCTTGGGCCAACAGACCCGGCCGCGATCAGAGGTCTCTCAAGCCCAGTCAGGTTGAGCTGTGACATCTGTGATTCGACCTCGGCAATCAGCCGTGCCTTGATGTCCTCGGGCAGCCAGCCGTCGATCTTGACGCATTCAAAATCGATCAGGCTGCAGGATGAGACAATCGCACAGGCCAGTCCGAACCCGGCCTGTTGCAGCCAATTGTCCAACTCGACTTGTGGGATATGCCACTGATCGGTTTCCTCCCACATCAAGCCGTCGGTTGCGATGACGGCACGTTCCAGGGTGTAGAGGCTGGCCACGTCGATCAACGGCTTCACAACGCCTGTTTCTATAGGAACGGGCATGGGCCCAAGCGCCCCTGCATTTCCCCGACCCGCATAGATCGAACCATTCAGGACAACGCCGCCGCCGATGAAATAGCCAACATAGAAATACAGGAAATCGCGCGGCCCGTCGGCGGGGCCAAAAACCAGTTCCGCACCGCAGGCCGCTGTTGCGTCATTCTGCAAAAAGACGGGAAAGTCATAGGCTTCGGCCAAATCCGCCTGAATGTGTGCCGTGCGCCAGGGGTCCATCTTTTCCTGCGCCACCTGAAGGGTTTGTGCCCAGTCCCACAAATAGAAAGGCATGGCGATCCCAAGGCCCGCGACGCGGGGTCGGGCCTCGGGCGACAGGTCAGAGATCATCCGATCCAGCGCCTGTTTGGCAAATTTCAGTGTCGCGTCCGGTCGCGGGTAGTCGTACGTCTGACTTTCGTGCTTTCGCACGCGCCCAAGAAAGTCGGTCAGAACCAATTCGGCGCTGCGACGACCTATTTTCAAACCGAAAAACAACGCCCCATCCGGGTTAAGTCGCATCGGGATCGAGGGTTGCCCGACCTTGCCCCGCACAGGCTCGCCCCGCAGCAGCAGACCATCCTTTTCCAGCTGCCGCATGATGACCGACACGGTCTGCGCAGACAGACCCGTCATCCGCGCGATTTCGGACTTGGCCAGCGCCTCATGTCTGCGGACCAGAGACAGGACCAGACGCTCATTCCGAGCGCGCATTCCGCTTTGGTTGGTCCCTTTGACCTCGGAAACCCGTTCTGACGGCGTGTTTTCCTGTGGCACTTCAACAGACACGTCTGACCCTCCCCTGTTCAAACCATGAGAAACCGGCGTCTTTCTGTCAATAATAAATAAGAGTGATTTATTTATTGACTCATTTTGAGATTCTTGTGATGGTTTTGCTGTGGGGTCGGGCCATTGCTGCCCGATCACCCATATGCCGGCACCGGCATGGGAGAAATTGGGAGGAGAACTTATGAAACTTGCGACTTTCGCAGGCGCGACAGCTTTGGCCCTGACGGTCACAGCAGGCAGCGCGTTTGCCGACACCACTGTTTGTTTGATCACCAAGACCGACACCAACCCCTTCTTCGTCAAGATGAAGGAAGGTGCGACCGCCAAGGCGGAAGAGCTGGGCATGACCCTGAAGGCCTTCGCGGGCAAGGTCGATGGCGACCACGAAACCCAGGTTCAGGCGATTGAGACCTGCATTCTGGACGGCGCGAAAGGCATTCTGCTGACCGCCTCTGACACCTCATCCATCGTCCCTGCCGTGCAGCAGGCGCGGGATGCGGGCGTGTTGGTGATTGCGCTTGATACCCCGCTGGAGCCGATTGAGTCGGCGGATGCGACCTTTGCCACCGACAACTTCCTGGCCGGGCTGCTGATTGGCCAATGGGCCAAGGCGACGCTGGGCGATGCGGCCAATGACGCAAAGATTGCCACGCTGGATCTGGCTGTCAGCCAGCCCACCGTGGACGTTCTGCGCAATCAGGGCTTCCTGCAGGGCTTTGGCGTCGATCTGGCGGACCCCAACGTGATCGGAGACGAGGATGACCCCCGCCTTGTCGGCAGTGACGTCACCGCCGGGAACGAAGAAGGCGGTCGCCGCGCGATGGAGAATCTACTGGCCAAGGACCCGACGATCAACGTTGTGCACACCATCAACGAACCGGCTGCTGCGGGTGCGTACGAAGCGCTCAAGGCGATTGGACGCGAAAATGACGTGCTGATCGTGTCGGTAGATGGCGGCTGCCCCGGCGTGCAGAACGTGGCCGATGGCGTGATCGGCGCGACCTCGCAGCAATACCCGCTGCTGATGGCCTCGCTGGGTGTCGAAGCGGTCAAGAAATGGGCCGATGAGGGTGTGAAGCCAGAAAACACGCCCGGCAAGGACTTCTTTGACACAGGCGTTGCGCTTGTCACCGACAAGGCCGCCGATGGGGTCGAGTCGATCTCGGTCGATGAAGGCATGAACCTCTGCTGGGGTTAATCTGACGACGCAGGAGGCGGCGCCGCGGCCTCCTGCCATCCAATCACACCTTTACCCGAAAACTTGCTAAAATGGTCCGCAGACGGGCTCTTGACGCTTGGGGGAACCTTTTATGTCCGATACGTCACGACAACCTGATGATTTCGAGGCCGCCGCGCAGGGCAGCCCGGAACAGGTCGCAGAGTTTGAAGATCATCACCGGGGATTTGTGGGAACGGTTCAGCATTTCCTGCATGTGAACCCCTCGCTTGTTCCGCTGATCGTTCTTGTTGCCGCCATTGTCATCTTTGGCGTTTTGCTGGGGTCGAAGTTTTTCTCGCCCTTTGCGCTGACACTGATCCTGCAACAGGTGCAGATCGTCGGTATCGTCGCAGCAGCACAGAGCCTTGTGATCCTGACCGCAGGCATCGACCTGAGCGTGGGTGCGATCATGGTGATGTCGTCAGTGGTGATGGGGCAATTCACCTTTCGCTACGGCCTGCCGCCAACGGTCGCGATCATCTGCGGGCTGGCTGTCGGGACGGCCATTGGCGCGATCAACGGATATTTGGTCAGCCGGGTCAAATTGCCCCCGTTCATTGTAACGCTGGGCATGTGGCAGATCGTTCTGGCCGCCAACTTCCTGTATTCGCAAAACGAAACGATCCGCTCGCAAGACATCGAAACAAACGCCCCGATCCTGCAAGTGTTTGGCGCGAAATTTAACGTGGGCGGGGCCGTTTTCACGGTTGGCGTCATCTTCATGTTGGTGCTGATATTGGTGCTGGCTTACGCGTTGCGGCACACGGCCTGGGGGCGGCATGTCTATGCTGTGGGCGATGATCCCGAAGCCGCCGAACTGTCGGGTGTAAACGTGCACCGCACACTGATGTCGGTCTATATGCTGTCCGGTCTGATCTGCGCCTTTGCGGGCTGGGCCCTGATCGGTCGCATCGGATCGGTGTCACCGACTTCGGGGCAACTGGCCAATATCGAAAGCATTACGGCGGTTGTGATTGGCGGGATTTCTTTGTTCGGCGGGCGCGGCTCGATACTGGGCTCGCTGTTCGGAGCGCTTATTGTCGGGGTGTTCACACTGGGTCTGCGCCTGCTTGGGGCGGATGCGCAATGGACCTTCCTGCTGATCGGTATCCTCATCATTGCAGCGGTCGCGGTCGACCAATGGATCAGAAAGGTATCAGCCTGATGGAACCCATTCTCAAAGGACGCAACCTTGTCAAACGCTACGGCAAGGTCACCGCACTGGACCATTGTGACTTTGACCTGATGCCGGGCGAAATTCTGGCGGTGATCGGGGACAATGGCGCAGGCAAATCTACGCTGATCAAGACGGTTTCAGGCGCGGTCACGCCGGATGAAGGCGACGTCTGGCTGGATGGGCAGAAGGTGCAGTTCCATTCGCCCATCGACGCGCGGGAAGCCGGGATCGAGACCGTTTACCAGACCCTGGCCATGTCCCCTGCCCTGTCGATTGCCGATAACATGTTCATGGGGCGCGAGATCCGCCGGAGCGGCCCGTTAGGGTCATGGTTCCGAATGCTCGACCGTCCCGCGATGGAGAAATTCGCGCGCGACAAGCTGAGCGAATTGGGCCTTATGACCATCCAGAACATCAATCAGGCGGTTGAAACACTGTCCGGTGGTCAGCGTCAGGGCGTCGCTGTGGCGCGGGCGGCGGCCTTCGGGTCGAAGGTCATCATCCTTGACGAGCCCACAGCGGCGCTTGGCGTCAAGGAAAGCCGCCGGGTGCTGGAACTGATCCAGGACGTGAAATCGCGCGGCATTCCGATAATCCTGATCAGCCACAACATGCCCCATGTGTTCGAGGTCGCCGACCGTATTCACGTGCATCGTCTGGGCAAACGCTTGTGTGTGATCGACCCCAAGGACCACTCGATGTCCGACGCGGTGGCCTTTATGACCGGCGCGATGGACCCCCCCGGTGAAGGCAAGGCGGCGTGACGGCGGAAGGATCGACAGCCCCTGACCTCGCCCAGCAGATTGCCGAGGCGGTTCGGGCGCTGCCTGACCAGAAAACGCGGAACCTTGTGGCGATTGCAGGCCCTCCGGGCGCCGGGAAAACGACCATCGCGGCGTTGGCGCGGGACATGTTACAGCGGCAGGGGATCGCCACCGGCTTGGTCTCGATGGACGGGTTTCACTATGACAACGCCATCCTGATCAAGCGCGGTTTGCTGGAGCGCAAAGGCGCGCCGGAAACCTTCGACATCGCCGGGTTTCAGGCCATTCTGCACCGCCTGTTGACCGAAGATGAGGTCGCCGTTCCCGAATTTGACCGCGAGATTGACAAGGCCATCGCCGCGCGTGGACTGGTCGCGCCCGAGCAAAAGCTTGTTCTGGTCGAGGGCAATTACCTGCTGTTGGAAGAAGCTGGCTGGGCAAACCTTGCCCAGATATGGGCGCTCAGCGTCTTTCTGGATGTTGATCTGCCCACGCTAGAGGACAGGTTGACCGCGCGTTGGCTGGATCACGGCCTGCCCCCTGACGCGGCCCATGCCCGCGCACTGGCGAATGATATTCCGAACGCGAAACGGATTCTCTCCAACTCGCGGCCTGCGGATATAGTTCTGCGTTAGAGCCGGCTGACGTCAGTGTATCCCAGCCGTCAGTGTCCGCACCAACTGGCGTTGCACCAGCAACAAAATAACGGCGGGTGGCAACAGGGCCATCAACGCCAGCGCCATCCCCGCCGGATCCCCGATCCCGGCATAGACCATCCCGCTGACCAGCGTGCTATGGGTCAGGCTGGTCGTGGTGATGATGACCGGCCAGGCATATTGGTTCCAGCCGAACACGAACAGGATCGCAAACAGCGCGGCCATCATTGGCAGGGACAGGGGCAGGATCGTATCGAAGAAAAACCGCATCGGTCCGGCACCGTCCATTCTGGCGGCCTCCATCAGCTCAACCGGGATTTGCCGCAGGAACTGGTTCAGCACCAAAACGCCCAGCCCGCTGGCCGAAACGGGCAGGATCATCCCGGTGTAAGAGTTCAGAAGCCCCAGATCGCTGGTCACGGCGAAGGTGGGCAGCATCCGGCTTTCGATGGGAAAGAACATGGCCAGCAGGATCGCTGCAAAGATCAGGTTACTGTAACGCAGGCGAAAATAGACCAGCGCATAGGCGGCCAGCATTGACACAGAGCATTTCAGGGCTGCCACGCCAACAGCCAGAACCAGCGAGTTCCACATCATCGCCCCGGCACTGATGCTGTTGCTGCTGACCCCGTTTTCCCAAAGGTTCCGGAACAGTGGCCACAGATTGCCGACGCCGACACCGGCCACAAGTTGCCAGCCCAAAACGGCAATCGGCCCGGTCATGACGACCGCTCCGACAATCAGGATCACATGGTCCAGTATGTTGGTTTTGCGCAATTTTTGTCCAACGCGCCGTTTTGGGTTCCTTCAGCCTGACCGGGATAGGCAAACTGCGCGGTTCGGTCAACGCGCGGAATTGCCCGGGCAGAGTTGAATCACGGGCACTTTGTCTATATATAGACATTAAATCTGTTTTCGGACAATGAGGACGCCATGGAAATCGCAACCCTGCCGCAAGAGGCCAACGCCGCCCCGTTGCTTGTCCCGGTTGAAGCCGCAGATCGCGCGCGGCTCAGCGGGCCGGGGTTGCGCACGTTTCGCAATATCGCGCAAGGCTGGGGGCTGAGCGAGGCGCAGCGCATTGCAACACTGGGGCATCCCGGTCGATCGACCTATCACGCCTGGATCAGGAAGGCGGTTGATCGCAAGCCGATCTCGTTGCCCTTTGACACATTGGTGCGCATCTCGGCCATTCTGGGTATCCACAAGGCTCTGTCGATCCTGTTTCTGGATCAGGATCAGGCGGTGAAATGGCTGACCAGCCCGCATAAGGGCACGGTCTTTGCAGGGTCGTCCCCGTTGCATCTGATCGTGACAGGTGGGCAGGACGGCATGATGACCGTGCGCCGCTATCTGGATGCCTGGCGCGGTGGTGACATGGGTCAGGGCGCGCCCGAGGGCAGTTTCGAGCCGGTAACCGAAGACGACGTGGTCTTTTTGTGAGCTGGGATCTGACCGGGTACACCCGTGCCCGAGCCACATCTTCAACCTGCCGTATCATCCCGTCACGCTTCCCGCCTGTGTCCGCATTCGAAGATGTGGCCAGCGCCGACGATCTGGCAGACGTCTTTGAACTGGAAGGCTGGACCAATGACCGGCTGGTGGCCACGCGCTTGTCCCGGCTGGATCGGGCGCAATGGGTCTATGGCCGACCCAATGCCAGCATTGTCATGTCTTCGTTTCTGCACGGCTCGGTCACTGGGATGCGTTTCACCTCATCCCTGTTGGGCGCGTGGTATGCGGCCAGCGATCTCATGACCTCTGTGCTTGAAGTCGCCAATGGGCTGCGCAAGGAAATTTCACTCTCGGGTCTGACCCACAAACGCGAGGCCTATCGCGAATACGAGGCACGGCTGGTCGGCGATTTTGTCGATGTCTTTGGCAAACACCCCGAGTTTCATGACCCCGACGATACAAGCTATCCCGTTCCCCAACGCTTTGGCGAACATGTGCGACACGCGGGCCCTGGTTTGGGTCTGGTTGGCATTCGCTATGAAAGCGTTCGCAGGCCGGGACATGAAAACTGGGTCTGCTTTGACCCGCCATCGGTGCAAGATGTTGTTCAGGCCCGCCATTTCGAGATCGACATACGCCCGACGGGCAAAGTGACGGTCGAGGAATTGACGTAACCGCAGGGACATCAAAACCCTGCATTTCCCTGAAAAAGCCGATAACCCCGACGAAAATTCTGTTTACTGACCGCCACGTCCCGTGCACATTCGAGGCATGCCTTATTTCGAGCGAAAACCCTACGCCAGCATGCTTCGTGCAGTAGATCCGACCGCGCCGATGTTGGATCAAAACCCGATATCGGATTTGGCGCGCAGTGTTTTGGACGCTGAAACCGGTCAGAAACTGCCGCTGGACGGGCCATTTCAATGCCAGGAAACCTGCAGACCGGGCGGAACGGGAACAATTGTGCTGTCCGTTGCCGCACCGGCCGGGTTCGGTGCGGTCGAGATGCGGTTCGAGGCTGGTGATCTGACGAACGAAGAAGGTGCTGTGATCCCCGCCGACCGCCTGCGGGTCGAGCCTGCCACCCTAAAGCTGGGCGCGGGGGAAGTGGCCGATGTCAGCGTTATTCTGACGGTGCACGATCTGGTGGACCCCGGCCAGTATCATGGGCGGGTTCATTGTTTTGGCTCGGAACGCTCGGCCATCGTGGTAAAATTCGATATCGCCGCCCGTCAGACCTGACGCGCGACCAGATAATCCATGAACTGACCCAGAAAAGCCCGTGGGCCGCCCTGAGCCCCGGCAAACACGTTGTCAAACTCAGTGCGCGCTGACTGAAGCAGATCATCCGCCGCGCGCTGCGCGTACTCGACACAGCCGTAATGGTGCATCCGCGACAAAACCCAGTCGACATCATGGGTCGAGCGGTCTTGTCTGGGGTCGGACAGAAACCGGGACAGGCGGTCTTTTTCGCGCTGCTCGCCATTCAGGCTGAGCTGGCTCAGCATCAAGGTCCGTTTGCCCTCGTATATATCGCCGCCGATTTCCTTGCCGTATTTGTCTTGACTTCCGACAAGGTTCAGAACGTCATCCTGTATCTGAAATGCGGCCCCCAGAAAGAAGCCAAAGGCGTTGAAATCGTCCAGATTCAACCGGCCCGAGGCCACATCATCCGGTCGCGCGATCAACGCTCCAATCCGCAGCGGGTGGATAAAACTGTACCAACAGGTCTTTTTCAGACACATGGTCAGGTAATCCGCCGGGGTGACGTCCATCCGGTTGTCGCGAATCCACCCAAGCTCGATCGCCTGCCCTTCGATGGATTGCAGCAGAAGGTGATCGAACTCATCCAGCACGCGCGCCGATGTCTCGGGGCCCAGCGGGTCCAGATTGTCGCGCAACAGACGTAAAGCCAGCGCCTGCATGCCGTCGCCCGTATTGATCGCAAGCGGCACGCCGAGGCGTTTATGCATGCATTCCCGGCCGCGACGGAAATCGCTGACATCTTCAATGTCGTCATGGATCAGAAACGCGTTGTGCAGCAGTTCGATCACCGCTGCTGACACGATGGCATCTTCGGTTTTGCCGCCGAACGCCTCGCAGGTCGCCAGCAAAAGCGCCGGGCGCAGCCCCTTGCCGGACGTTTCGATATAGTCGCGGATTGGACCGTACAGATAATCTTTGGGCTCATGCGTCGGTAGCCGGTCCAACAACGCCTGCCGCGCCTGATCCCCGTAAGAGGTCAGTTGTTCCAGAAATCCCTGCGTTGCCGCCGGATCCAGATGCGCGGTGGATGCGCTCACAGGCTCAGCCCTTCTGCGTGATGATGACTTTGCGGCGCGAACCGCCCGCCGCGCCGGGGTTCGGCTTTGAATTCAGCGATGTGCCCATGATCCGGTCCACGCCGGGCACGGATGAGGGCTCGGCCCCGGTTCCGACAACATCCAGCGCGACCTCTTCGGCCTGCTCTGCACCCGGGATCGGGATGTCTACACCCGGCACGTAAGACGCCATCATGTCATACAAAGCGGGCGGAGGGCACACCATCCGCAGCGCATCCGCAATCGCGGGTTCTTCGACAAACCCGCCGGGCTTGGAATACTCGCTGGCAATTGGGCCGACAGCGGCCAACGGCCCTTCACCGCCGCCCGTCGTTCCCGTGGTGTCCTGCGCGGTGCGCAGCGATGCCTGAACCGCCTCGGAAAACCGATCATCCCAGGGCAGACCGGCCTGATACCGCGCGTAATCATAGGCCCGCAGGGGGCGCAGAATATCCGGTTCGTGCAGATCCCAGATTTTGCAAAGCTCGGCGTCGGAGTTGCTGCGCCTTAGGATGCCATTGACAGCGCGCCGCGCGGCTTCGTTCGCGCCTTCCATGGTGGCAAGGTCGGTGAAGGTACGTACATAATCCGACGCCAGAAAGAAATTCGGGATCAGAGTCGCCGCGTTGGGCCGCAAGCGCCACGTGTTGATGCGGTTGACCAGCAGCGGTTCGACATTGCTCATCCGCGAGGGGTGCTCGGGGTCGGCGACAATATCGGGATCGAGGAACCAATAGTGCATATCCTCGTCGCGCAGAACGGTTTGGCCGTCCACGTTGAGGCTGCGTTTCATCTGCGCCCAGACCTCATCCGCAATCTCTTCGCGGGTGCAGTTGCGTGCGGTCTTGCCGTTCAGGCCCGGCTTGTCCCATTCGGAGATATCGATAGACAGCAGGCCCTTGGTCTTGCCCTCGGCCCAGTTCTCGAAATTGATATCGGGCCAGAACTGCTTCTGCGACACGGCAGTCAGGGCCCATGGGCTGTCGATGAAGATCACGTGGCCATGGGTCAGTTCGACCTCTTTCGTCAGGTAATACTGGATGCCGTTCATCCACTGGACGTTCTCAGCCAACAGCTTCAACTTGGCCAGCGCCGGATCCAGAGCGGTCATCGACCGGGTTACAAGCGGCGCGATCCGTTCAATTGGCAGCGCGCTGATGAACCAGTCACCGGTGACCGTTTCCTCTTTCCCCGCCCGCTCGACGGTGGCGCTGACGATCCGTCCGTCGTGGCATTCGATGCCCGTGACTTTGGAGTCGAAGTGGTATTTCACACCCTTGCTCTCAAGATAGTTGAGCCAGGGCTGGATCCAGACCAGATTTGTCGGCCCGTTCAGCAATCGGTTGCAATGCGGTTCCGGTGTGGCAATGCCCAACTGCAACTGAATTGCGATATCGCCCACGGTCTTGGTGCTGGCCGTTGTGGCCTTGGCCGCCACCAAAGACCGTGTCAGGCCAATCGCCAGAAACTTCTGATAGGCTTCCGACCGTTCTTCGGCCCCGATGAAATCCCACCAGCCGGTGCGTTCATATTCATCCTCGCGCCGTTCCTTGCACGAGGTTGCAATGCGCCACATGCAACTGATGAAATGTTCGACATCCTCGAACCCGATCTCATCCCGGGGCGAGATCGTGAAGGCGAAGGTCTTGAGCGCATCCGCGACCTCTTTCAAGGACCGGGGAGAGCGTTCGGGAACGATAATGCCCGGCTTGTCGAACTGGCTGACCAGAACCTGCGTCGTTGGCATCAGGTTATCGAAACAGGTGCCCTTGTCGTAATAGGGCGTGCGGGCCATCGTGTCGGTGATATGGCGATAGAAGTTCGGGAAAAAGCGGAACCCGTGTTCGCCCGGCAACCAGGGACGTTTCACACCAGGCGGGAAGTCCGCGCCGTCCATATCGACCCATTGCTGAAGCGCCTCGATATGCTTGGCTTTCGATCCCCGGTCATCTTCGCTTTTCATCACGGGGATGCTGCGTGCCTTGCCGCCGGCGATCAGTTGTCGTTCGTAAACCTCAACTTCGAACCCGCGCTCGATCAGCTCATGCGCGGCACTCATCCCCGCCACGCCGCCGCCCAGTATGACCACCTTCTCAGGCATCGGATGTTCCTTTCGCGGAATAGACGTCAAAGCGCAAGGTGACGTCGGACAGGCTCGCCTGCCCGATCCCGATCCCCTGCACCCGGTTCAGCCACTTATAGTTGGGGTTCGACGTCAGATAACGTGAGGCAATGTGTACCGGGGCCGTGGCGGGCAACTGCCCCTTGCACAATGCGGCAAAGGCCGTCTGACCAAAGTCGCAAATTCCTGAGTCCTCGAACATGATTGGCGCGCCACCATCGTCCGGTTTGATCATCGCCCGGGCATTCAGACTGCCCACCCCGTCCGGTCGCACCTGCATCCAGTCGCCGCCCACCGGCTCAATCGTGCCATTCAGCTTCGGGCCGCAAACCGTGCCCCCTTCGCGGATGGCGAAATGCAGCCAAAGCCCATCCGGGGTCTCTCCGGTGGTGCGAAAATTTGCGTCAAACGGAACCACAAAACGCGCGATATGGTCCAGAGCCGGCGATACCGGGGCCGCATCTGCTGCCGGTTTTTGCGAAGGCTTGACCTGCTGATAGCCCGGATCAACTTCGCGACCCCGGCTTGTTAGAACGGGACGCCAGGACATCGGCTTGCCCGCCAAAGCAAGGGGCAAAGTGGCGGCGAATTGCTGCATTCCGGTCTTCGGATCACACCCAACAGGCCACCCCCGCACCGCGCGTTCCGGCCCGCCCGCTTCGGAAAACAGCAATCGCAGCGTGTCGTGCGACGATACAGCCGGTCCGGCCTCGACCAGAACCCGCTGAACCCCGCTGACGGTCTGGGTGACCGCCTCGGACCACCGCAGGGTAATCCCTTTGTCGGTGAACTCGCGCACGACCCCGTCCCCGATCAGAAGTGGATTTTGGTAACGGCCTTTTCTTCCTTGATCCTCAGACGGAATTTCTGCTGCACGCGGAAGACATGCTCACCCTCGGACGAGGTTTGCAGGTATTTGACCGCGATATCCGAAGGCACAACGATTTCAATCGGCGCCCCTTGCAGCGAGACCAGAACCGCTTCTTTTGCCGGAATGGCGCCCGAGCGCAGCAAAGGTCCATCAAGGAAGGGCAGAATGCTGTCGCGCGGCAGAACCATCGAGTTTGCCAGCGGAGTTGTCACCGCCTCGAACAGATCGTTACCCATTACACAGGCAAATGGACCCAGATGGCCTTCGGTTTCCAGTTTGTTGATCCCTTTCACGACCGCCTGGAACACTTCGGTACCTGTGGCGTTAGTCCCCGTTTTGGTTCCTTTGGTAGGGTTTTTTGCCCCGGCCTGCAAAAGCCCGTCATATTCGCCGCCGCCACTGACGGTAAATATGTTTGGCAGCTTCCCGGTCCCGGTTGAGGGTGGAGCCTGGTTTGCTGCAGGTTGCCCCTTGAACACAATCAAGTCTTCGACTCGGGCAACAACAGTGGCTGCACGCCGGAACATCAGCTGCGCTGCGGCAAGTTCCGGATCGGCAATCTGGGCACCCTTCAAAAACACGTTTACCGATACGGTTGTCAGGCGAGAGGTGTCATAATCATTCACCACAAGGCGATCGACCGCACCGCCCCCCGTGGAATCCACCTCTAGCGTGTTCAGCGGAACCGATTGCGTATCGGCTGGCAACGGCCCGTATAGGGGTAAAAAACTGGCAGCGACCCGAGATCGAAGCGCCTCATCATGAACAACCTGATTGACGGTGCTCCACTGCTCTTGACTCCATTCAAGTGCCTCGGTCATCAAAAATCCCTCCAGTTGGTACTGCTCAACTGATCTTGGCAGCTTTTTCAATATTCGTCGTATCGCTCAGCGTTTCCAACAAACGCCGGGCGCGATCTTCCAAAACAACGGCACCGGTTTCCTGGGCAAGCTGCAGTGCCGTCTTGGCCTCAGCTATCGCAGCGTCCCATTCACCACGGGCGGCAAAGGCCTTGGCCCGGACCCGATGATATTCGGGCTTGTTCAGCGTCTCACCCCGATCCCAACCGGGCTGGCACACATGCTCAAGCCGCTCCAGAGCCGGATCAATATTGCCCTGATCAATCTGTAATTCTGAAAGAACAATCTGATTCTGCGGAAAAGTAAAGTTCCCACCCGCATTCGAGACGAGATCCATGTACGTTTCCACCCGCTCGGCCCCGCCTGCGACGTCGCCCATACCGGCCTGCGCCAGACCCATATAGATGTCTTGCATCGCGTGCAGATACAGGAAGCCTTCCTCATCCGCGATCTTGCGCGCTTCTTTCATTGTCTTGTCCATCCGCTCCCATTCCCCGGCATAGGGCAGGAACATCGAACAGGCCCCCATGATGTAAACAAGGTTGGGCGCGTGTTTCAGCGATCTGCTGATTTCGATGGATTCCAGACGGGCGGCCTCGGCCTCTTCAAACTTGCCAAGTTGCCATAGCAGACAGCCCTTGATGGCCTGGAAAGAGGCCGCCGTAGACGATTGAGTGATGGGCAACATCGCCAGATCCATTTCCGGTGTCAGCAGATCCAGCCCATAGTCGACGTGATGCTGACATTCGGCAAATTCGCCCCGGAAATAATGCGTGAAGCTCAGGGCCCGCGACGCCAGAACCAGTGTGACCGGATCCTGCACTGCACCGGCCATTCCGGCCAGGGCCTGCCCCATCTCCATGGCGCGGTTCATCTGACCGCCGACGAAGAAATTGGTCCATCGGCAGAAAGTCGCCGCAAACAGCGTTTCGCCATCGCCAAGCGCCTGCGCAAGCTCCATCGCGCGGGCGGCGGTCTGGCCAACCTGATCTGATGACCAGCCATAGATTGCCATATAGGCCGGAAGCACATTCATCTGCACGCGCAGTTCCAGACCATCGCGATCCGGTGCGACGGGCAGCGTGTCGATGTTTCGAAGCGCCGCACGGAATGCCGAAATGGCAGGCAGATTGGCCAAACGCGACAGCGCCTGCTCGCCAGCTGTAATCCAGTGGGTGACGGCCACGTCATTCAACCCGCCCAGGTCGGCATGGTGCGCGACCGTGTCCGGGGCCGGAGTTCCGAAAGCCTCATGCCCGGCCAAAAGCGCCTCGGCGATTTGCAGGTGCAGCTTTTCGCGATCATCCAGCAGCAGCGAGTTATAGGCGGTATCCTGAACAAGCGCGTGGTTGAACGTATAGGTCGGCGATCCGGCATCGCTGGTGGCCAGAACCAGCCCTGCGGCCATCAGCTGAATCAACGCCCCGTCCACATCCGTGCCATCCGGCGCAACCGCGCGGATCATCGGAGCGGTAAAGCTGCGCCCGATGACCGACCCAAGCTGCGCAATCGGTTTGGCTTTTTCCATCCGGTCAAGACGCGACATGAGCGAGTCCTGCAAGGTCGCCGGAATGCTCAGCGTATCCAGAACCGCAGCGTCGATCGGTACGTCATGAGGCAGCTGATCCAGAACCGCCTTGGTCATTTCCTCGATATAAAGCGGCACGCCATCCGCCTTCTGGATGATCTGATGCACCAGAATAACCGGCAGGCTGCGCGGCTCTGCAACGCGGCGCACCAGTTCTGAAGCTTCCGATTTGCCCAAAGGTGTCAAATCGATGATCTCGGCCCGGCCTTCGAAATGCTCGGGCGGTTCATATTCCGGGCGATGCGACATCACGATCAGGATCGGCATTTGATCCAGTGCGCCAACCAGCGCGTCCAGCGCATCCAGTGTCGTTGCGTCTGCCCAGTGCACATCTTCCAGCACCAGCAACATCGCACCCTGCTTGTCGCAAACACTGCCGGCACATCGGATCAACAGGTCCAAAGACATCCGGGCCTTTTTCAACGGATCGGATTCGACCGGACCGTCTGCCGACAGACCGGCAAGATCCACCAGCAGCGGCAGATCGGCGTCAGTCAGGCGCGAGGCGTCCTGAACAAACTCGGCAATTGCCTGTTTCACCGCCTCTTCACCCGTGCCGTCATTGGACATGCCGCGAAGGTGCCCCTGCAGCGGATGCAGCGGCAAACTGGCCAGATGCGGAACGCATTGCAGGGTCAGCGGAACGGTATCCAGCGTCTCGGACAGGGACTTGATCAGCCGCGATTTGCCGATCCCCGCCGCACCACCAACCAACGCCAGCTTGCCCGAGCCGTCCTTTGCACTTTCCCACAGACCCGTGAGGGTCGACAGATCGCTTTGGCGCGAAACCAAAGTCACCGCAGATTGACCGGACCGCGCGTCAAACCGGCTGGGGGCGACTACTTCGGAGACGACCCGATAAACGGTGCGTTCGTGTTGAAAGCCCTTCAGCTCATGACTGCCGCGGGGTTCAAAATCAAACGCCCCTTTGGTCAACTGCCAGGTCTCGGATGCCACAATGGCCTCGCCCGGATTGGCCAGCCCTTGCAGGCGCGACGCAAGGTTTGCGGTTTCCCCAACCAGAAAATCCCCGGTGCCCAAGCTTTTGGACGACACGGTACCAACGACGACAAGACCGGTTGCAATGCCCGCCCGCAGATCCAGGTTTTCACCGTATTTGGTATCCAGATTCTGCACCGCCTCGATGGTTTCAAGAACCGCGCGTACTGCGCGTTCGGCATCATCCTCCATCGCTTTGGGATAGCCGAAATACATCATGATCCCGTCGCCCTGACGATACGCCAGGTGGCAGCCATGCCGTTTCATCGTTCCGATTGCGGTGTCCAGATACAGAGTCATGATCTGCATCAGCTCTTCCGGATCATAGCGTTGCGCCAATTGGGTCGAGCCAACCAGATCGCAGAACACCAGTGTCAGCTGGCGACGCTCGGCCACGCGGGACAGTTCGGGATTGTCCTCTACTTCCAGCCGCTTCAGCTCGATCTGGGCCTGCCGAAAACGCTTTCTCTGCCCGACTGTCAGGCCAAGATCGCGCAGCTCGGGATCTGTCAGATCGTCAAGAAGTTCATCCGAGATTTCTTCTTCGGCAAATCGGGATGCGTGTTCTTCCAACCCGGCCTTTTCAAGGACTGTGATCAGGCGGGCCGAATGGTCGACAACCTGAGTCATGGTTCCGTGCCTTTGCACATCTTAGTTTCCCCCTGTCACCCGTCCTAAACAACAGATTAACGGCAAAAACTTGCCGAATCTACACAATAGGATTGGCGCGGTTCTTAACTTGTTAGTTTCTGTTGCAAAAGAGTATCCGAATTACAGGGATTTACGGGGTTTCCAGCTACAATCTTCCGTTATTTAGGGGTTTAGACCAAAGCGCCTGACATATGTTCGGATCGCAATGTTCGTAGGCCTGCAACCATACCGCGAGCGGTGCTGAAAATCACTGATCCTTATGGAAGTTCTGCCGGTCATTCTGCGGAAAATCTGCACAAAAGCCCCCCGATCTCTGCGCGCATGGCTTCGCAAAGCTGCAATCGCGCCCGGCATTGCTGTGGGCAACAAAAACAGCAAGCAAGAGACAGAGCATGAGACAGGAACTGATCATTCAGGGCGTACCCGATCGCATCAAACGAGACGCATGGTGGCTGGAAACGGTCAGCACTCCGCAGTCCCAGCAACGGCGTCTTTCAACACCTGACGGGCCGTTGCTGAAATCCCTTCGGATGCAGCACGCGATCCCGTTGCTGGCGGCGTTGATCACGCTTGCGGATTGGCTGTTCTGGAACCAACCGGCGGGTATTTCGGTCGCGGTATTCTCGTTGCTCTTTGCGGCGGCCATCATGGTTGCCAGACCACAGCGGCCCAGCCCGATCCAGTGGCTGGGGTCCATGACCTTTGCGCTTATGTGCAACTTGCCGGTTGCCGTTGATCTGCAACTCTTGTCGCTGATGTTCAGTCTGGGCGGGATCGTGTGCCTTGCCGTTTGGGTCGTTTATGGAAGCCGCTCGAACGAGCACCTTGTCCTGCGCTCGGCCCTGAAACTGCCAATTGTTGGAAGCCTTATGCTGTTTCGCGACACCGCGCGGGCCAGCAAATCGGTCGATCTCGGATCGGGCGCTCGCAATCAGGCGGCGTCGATGCTGTTGCCCCTGATCATGGGCGGGGTCTTTCTGGCCCTTCTGTCCAGCGCCAACCCGCTGCTGGAGGAGTTCCTGTCCCGGTTGGATCCGGGTCGGATGTTCGAGTTGGATTTCTGGCTTCGGGTGCTGTTCTGGGCCGTCATTGCCTGTCTGATCTGGCCCTATCTCAACCTCAGCGAAAAGCTGCTGGGGTCGACCACACGCAAACCGGTTGCCAGACAGGCCGGGCCCGGTCGATCCGCCTTTTTGGTCAATCCAGCGTCGGTCCGCAACTCTCTGTTTCTTTTCAACGCCTTGTTTCTGGTCCAAACCGTCATGGACCTGGGCATCCTGACCGGCGGTGTCGCCCTGCCCGATGGGATGAACTATGCCGAATACGCGCATCGCGGGGCTTATCCGCTGGTGGTCACAGCCCTGCTTGCAGGCGTCTTTACACTGCTAACGCACAGCATGATCCGTGAGGACCGGACCTTGCGCGCTTTGGTCTATCTGTGGCTTGTGCAGAATGTTTTTCTGGTCGTAACGGCCGCGTTCCGGTTGCAGCTATATGTCGAAGCATATGCCCTGACTCACCTGCGTATTGCGGCGTTTATCTGGATGGGTTTGGTCATGGTCGGGTTGGTTCTGACCCTGTTGCAAATCAACAAAGGCCATAGCCGGGTCTGGCTGTTGCGCCGATGTTTCGCGTCCGCGCTGGCCACGCTTTATGTTTGCTGTTTCGTGAACTTCTCAGGGATTGTTGCCGATTACAATCTGCGCCATGGCGATCTGGCCTCGCGCGATACCTATTACATCTGCGGTCTGGGGGTCGATGCCTTTCCGGCCATTCATGCAGTCGAAATGGAAACGGATCAACAGATTTGCGGTCGTGCGATGTATTATGATCTGCGCCGAGACAGGATCACCAACTGGCGCGAATGGGGCTTTCGGAGATGGCGCATCCAAGCCTATTATAGGCAGCAGAATTGAAGGACCGCCGTTGATGCCCGCACGCATTCTTGTTGTCGATGACGACCCCAATATCCTTGAGGTAACAGGGATCGCGATTGAAAAAGCTGGCTATGAAACGCTGTTTGCGACCGACGGCGTTTCCGCCCTTGGCAGTTGTCAGGCAGAGCGCCCCGACCTGATCGTTCTGGACATTGGCCTGCCCGAAAAAGACGGGCTGGAAGTCTGCCGCGAGATCCGTAAATCCTCGGACGTGCCGATCCTGTTTCTGACCGCGCGGGATGATGAGATTGACCGCATCGTGGGGCTTGAGATCGGGGCCGACGACTATCTGACCAAACCCTTCTCCCCGCGCGAGCTTGTGGCGCGGATCCGGGCCATTCTGAAACGCAGCACCGCATCGGTGGCGCAAGCGGACCAGGGCCTGACGCGGGGCCGCCTGCATCTTGATCCTGACCGCCATGTTTGCCGGTTCGACGGATTGGACGTATCTCTGACCGGGTCCGAGTTCAGATTGCTGGCCACGTTGATGGCCCGGCCCGATCATGTCCTGTCGCGGGTGCAGCTGATCGACGCGCTATACGGCTACAACATCCACGTGTCCGACCGGACCATCGACAGCCACATCCGAAATGTTCGAGCCAAACTGGCCTCAGCCGGGTGTGGCGACGGTATCGTGACCATCCATGGTGTCGGGTTGAGGATGGGTTCATGCCTGCCCGGCTAAGCCGAGGATGGCGCCCCCGGCTGTGGACAGTTGTCCTGTTGGTCCTTGCAATCGTCCTGTGCCTGCCCTTCGCCGGTCTGATCCTGTTTCGGTTCTACGACAGCCAGCTGGTGCAACAGACCGAGGAAAGCCTGCTGTCCCAAGCCGCTGTGATGTCCGCGGCTTTTGCCGAACTCTACGCGGACGCAGCCGGTGCGCAGCCGCCCGATCTAAGTTCGTTTTCCGTGGATGACGCGGTGTTCCCATCCCTGTCCGTCAATCGTGAAACGATCCTGCCGCCCCGCCCGGATGCGGTTCCGGTGACAGCATCAACCGGGCCTGTCTATCGCGACATTGCCGAATTGCTGACTCGCATGTCTGACGCCGCACAAGCGCAGACACTGGCGGGCTATCGCTTCCTGGATGCCGAGGGGCGTGTCTTTGCCGGTACCGCCGAGATCGGCAAGGGGATGGGCCATGTCGAGGAGGTCCAAGTAGCATTGGCGGGCGATACCACCTCGGTCGCGCGAACGCGGTTGCGCGATGACAAACCCCCCGCGCTCTATACGTTCAGCCGTGGTGCACGGGTGCGGGTCTTTGTGGCGATGCCGGTGTTCATCGAAGAGACGCTGATCGGGGCCGTCTATATCAGCCGCACACCGAACCACATCTTCCGCTTTCTGTATGGCGAACGGTCCAATCTGATCAAAGCGGCCACATTTGTTGCCTTGTCCACCGCCCTGATCGGCTACGTCTTCTGGCGCTTCATCACCCAACCCATTCGCCTGTTGATTCAGCGCAGCCAGTCTGCGGGCCATGGTGGCCAGCCATGGGAGCCACCCGAACAGCTTGGAACCCGCGAGTTGGAAGATCTGAGCCGCAGCTTTCAGTCGCTGACCGAACGTCTGCAACGCAAGCAGGACGCGCTGAAAACCTACACGGCGCATGTCACCCATGAACTGAAATCCCCCCTGACCGCTTTGAAAGGCGCGGCCGAGTTGTTGCGGGATGATGATCTGCCCCAGCCGCAAAGGCACAGGCTTCTGGATGCGATCGACAAAAGCAGTACGCGGATGGAGGATCTGCTTGCCAACATGCGCGCCTTCAGCCTGGCCGATCAGAGCGCGCTGGCCGGGTCCTGTTGCCTGGCCGATATCGAACCAGAGTTGCGTCGGGCATACCCGAAACTGGCCCTAAAGATCGAGGCCGCAACCGCCCGGTTACCGGTCGAGGCCCGCACACTGACGCTTATGCTGACCCATCTTTTGCAAAACGCGCAACAGCATGGGGCGCAAACGGTTTACCTCAGCACGCAGCACAGTAATCGCAAGACCAGCCTGCGCATCAAGGACGATGGGGCGGGGATAAGTGAGGGCAATGTCGGCAAGGTGCTTGAACCCTTTTTCACCACGCGCCGGGACAGTGGCGGCACCGGCATGGGCCTGAACATCGTCAAGGCGACGGCCGAAGCGGTCGACGGGACGCTTGACATCGATCCCGGCAATGGCGGCGCTTGTTTTGTGATTACTTTCGATCAGGATCGCGGCGCGACGCCATGAAATCGATCAGCTTCCGCATACGTGCAGGCAGCAAACGGCGACTGGGGTAGACCGCATACATCTCGCGGGTCAAAGGGGTTGCGCCATCAACGGTCAGAGGTCGCAGACCGGCCCCGGTCATATCCGTTGGAAGCATCGCGACACCAAGATTGCGTCGGGCGGCATCCTCAAGGACGCTCAGATCGGTGAGGCTGTGCACGATATGCGAGGGGTGGATCCGCTCTCCTGAATCAAGAACCCAAGGTTGCCCCGCCACAAGGGCTGGCAGTTTCAGAAATTCTGCCCGTGTGATCGCGCCCTCCAACTCATGCTGTTTGACGAAGCCATCGCCTGCGCAGAAACAATACGGAATCGACCAAAGACGCTTTGCCACCAGACCGGAATCGCCAAGCGGCCCGACCCGGAAGGCAAGATCGACATTGTCCCGGAAGAAATCCAGCATTGCGTTTGTGGTTGTCAACTCCAGTTGAATGTCCGGATTTAGGACCGCGAAATCCAGCAGGCGCGGGCCAATGGTGGTGCGTGCCGCCAGCGGTGGGGCCGTGATGCGGATCACGTGACGGTTTGTGTCCTCGCCTATCACCGCAATGTCCTGCAACGCCTCGATGGGATCCTGACAGCGATCCAACAGATGCCGTCCTTCCTCGGTCAGCCGGACTTGTCGCGTGGTGCGTTCGAAAAGTTTGGTTTCCAGATGATCCTCAAGCGCGGCAATCCGCCGGCTGACACGGCTGAGCGGTATGTTCAACCGATCCGCCGCCTTGGAAAAGCTAAGATCCCGCGCGACGGCGGTAAACAGGGCAATGTCGTTGTAGATCATTATTCTATTTTTGGGAATTTATCTCCTGATCTCAACTATTATCTCGAATAGGCGATCTCTCTATCTTCGGTCCATCAAGACGGAGAAACCCATGTCCTACGCGATCAAACTCTCACAGACCGGCGGGCCTGATGTGCTGAGCAGGTCGGCCATTCACCCCGCAAAGCCCGGCGCGGGCGAAGTTCTGATCCGCAATCACGCGGCTGCGGTCAATTTCATCGACACGATCATTCGACGCGGCGAAATGCCCGACGGCATGATGCCCGCCCTGCCCCACATCCCCGGTGTCGAAGGCGCAGGTGTGATCGAAGGCATCGGCGACGGGGTCGATGGCTTTGCGATTGGGGACAGGGTCGCCTGGATGGGTCCGATTGGTGCCGGTGGCTACGGCACGCACTCTATCATCGGCGCACCTTATGTGACCCGGATCAGCGATAGTGTCAGTTTTGAGCGGGCCGCATCAATCCCCGTAAACGCCATGACCGCCTATCACATGCTGGTCAATCTGGGCGGCGCGGCAAAGGGAAAAACGGTTCTGGTGCATGCGGCTGCGGGCGGTGTCGGAACCATGATCCAGCATATCGCCAAACATCTTGGCATGACCGTGATCGCCTCGGCCAGTACCGACAAGATGGGCTATGCCAAAGCGCAAGGCGCGGATCATGTCATCGACTACCGAACCGAGGATGTCACGGCACGGGTGCTGAACCTGACCGGCGGTCGCGGCGTTGATCTGAGCCTGAACCCTATCTCGGGCGACACATTGACATCAGACATGGCGGCCCTGGCCCCCTTGGGAACCGTTGTGCTGTTCGGCTTTCTTGCCGGTCCGCCAACCGGGAGTTTTGCCGGGGACCTTGGGCAGCACTTTCAGAAATCCATCGCCGTGCGGGTCAGCGATATCTACACATATTTCAACGATCAACCGCGGGCCTTCAGCGCCGACCTTGCGACGGTTTTTGACCTGCTGGGTCAGGGTGTTTTGCGCCCACAGATCACCACACTGCCGATAACTGAAGCGGCAAAAGCCCATCGTCGGCTGGAAAGCGGCGATACCACCGGCAAGCTTGTACTGACAATCGAATAAGGAGAACGCTATGTCTGACGCATTGGAAACAAACCTGTCCGGCCAGCATGTCGTCATCGTGGGCGGCAGCAGCGGCATGGGCAAAGCGACCGCAAAACTGGCCAAATCCCGCGGTGCCAAAGTCACGATTGCAAGCCGCGATCCCGGCAAACTGCAAGCGGCTGCCGCTGAAATCGGCGATGTTGGACTCGCTCCGGTCGATACCACCGATGAGGCTGCTGTGACGGCATGGGCCGCCAGCCTCGGCACCGTTGATCATCTGGTCATCTCGGCCTCAAGCGCGGCGCATGGGGCGTTCACCGAACTGCCCTTGGGCCAGCTGCGCGCCATGTTCGAGGCCAAGTTTACCGGGCCCTATGTCACCGCACGCGAGGTGCTGCCCTATCTGACCGACGCAGGATCGATCACCTTCTTCTCTGGTGTTCTCAGCCGCCGCCCCTCGGCCGGGGCGACAGGGCTTGGGGCCGTCAATGCCGCCGTCGAAGCGCTGACCAAAGGGTTGGCCCTGGAACTGGCCGGACGCGCGCGTGTAAATTGTATCAGCCCCGGAATGGTTGCCACCGAAGCCTATGCCGCGATGCCGGAAGAGGCACGTCAGGGCATGTTCGCGCGGGTCGGTGACAGCTTGCCTGTCGGGCGTGTCGGGCAGGCTGACGAGATCGCGATGGCCGTGGTCATGGCTATGGTAAACGGATTTCTGACCGGAACTGTTCTGGACATTGACGGGGGGCACATGGTGCGCGCCTGACAAGGGTTTGCCGAGGTTCGGAAACCCGCCTTTATGTCGTGTCGCCCTGTTCCCAGTCGCGCTTTAGCAGGAATTGGTTTTTGAAGTTCTTCAGGCCCAGCATGACTTCGGAATCCACGATATCCTTGTCAGCGTGGATATGATCTTCGAGGAACGCGGCCAGATCGTCGGGTTCCTCGCATACCATTTCGACCATAAGATCATATCGACCGGTGACCCACAGGATGTAAACCACGCCCGAGACGGAACCCAGCCGCTCTGCCACCGCCTGAGGGGTGACTCCCGGTGCGACTTTCAGGCAGATCATCGCGTCCGCCTTGTATTCCGACGCCACCGGATCCGCGATGGCGACAATCCGCAACAGACCCGCGTCCTTCATCGCATTCACGCGGTTTCGCACCGTCCCTTCCGAGACATCCAGCTTCTGGGCAATTTCCGAGAATGCCATGCGGCCATCCACTTCCAGCATCCGGACGATCTCGCTGTTCAGACGTTCCTCGACCGAATGCGTCGCCCGCTGGCGGGTTGGTTTTGCTGTGTCTGGCTTTCGCGGTATGTTCAAAACGGGTTCCTATCACTCAAAGTTCTGACGCGTTTGCCGGCCAGCGCAAGGCATGTTAGCCAGTTCGCCCTGCTCTACAAGCCTTGGGCCTGCACCCCAAAGGATCACTCGCCCAGCAACGCGCGAATGCCCGCGTCCAGCGCAGCCGTAAAGCCCGGATCGTTGCCGGGATTGGCAGCGCAATGGCCCCAGGGTGAATCGTAGGGCCGAAACTCGGCATTTGGCATGTGCTGCGCCTCGATCGCGTTGTCTTCGGGCGGGAAATACAGGTCCTGCGTGCAGGGCATCAGGATCGCACGGGCCTTGATCGCCCCCAGGGCGGCCTTGAAATCACCGTTGTAAAGCGGCCCGGCCGAGATGTCGCCCGCCTGCCATGTGGCCAGTTTGGCCAGCAGGTTGTTGGCGTCCCAGCCTTCGACATGGTCAACCTCCCAATCGAGCAGCAGATCCTCGATGCTGTCAAAGCCAAGCTGCTTGTAAAGCCCCTCGCGATAGAAGGTTTGCGAGAACGCCCAGCCCGCATAGACCCGCCCAAACGCCTTCAGCCCCGCGACCGGAGGGCTGTCGTAATCGCCGCCATTCCAGCTTTGATCGGCGCAGAGCGCGGCCTTGACCCCTTCGAGAAACACAAAATTATGCGGCGAGGTTTTGGCCGAGGCGCAAAACGGCAGGATCGCCTGCACCATATCGGGGTATTGCGCCGCCCATTGGTAGGATTGGCACCCGGCCATCGACCAGCCTGCCACCAATGCGATCTGATCAATCCCCAGATGGTCATGGATCAGCCGATGCTGGGCGGCGATGTTGTCCCACATCTGCACCAGCGGAAAGCGCGGCCCGTCCTGCGGCGCGGGCGTGTTCGACGGGGACGAGGATCGGCCATTGCCAAACAGGTTCGGGCTGACGATGAAGTGCCGGGCCGGATCAATCGCGCGACCCGGGCCAAAGAAGCCTTCGTTGCGGGAATTGGTGCCGGTGTAGAAGGTGGGCAGCACAATCACATTGTCCCGTGCGGGCGACAGGGTGCCATAGGTCTGATAGGCCAGCCGGGCATCTTTCAGGACCTCGCCTGACAACAACTGAAAATCGCCCAGTTCGAGTATCTGAAAGTCCTGCGTCATCATCCGCCCCGCCGTTCTTGAAAGACGGCCCCGACACATGCCGGGGCCGTATGATTTGTCAGTAGAGCCGCAGGTATTCCTGCACCTCCCAGTCGGTGACCGACTGGTGATACCGCTCCCACTCGTCGTTCTTGTATTCGAGATAGGATTTCCGCATCACCGGCCCCATCACATGCTCGGCCATGTCATCGCTGCGCAGCGCCTCGATGGCGTTGAACAGGGTTCGCGGCAGGCGGCGGATGCCCAGATCAGCCAGTTCACCCTCGGTCTTGGAATAGAGGTCGAAATCGGTGGGCTTGCCCGGATCGATCTTGTTCTTGATCCCCATCACTGCGCAGGACAGGTGCATCGCCATGGCCAGATAGACGTTCATTGTCATGTCGCAGGCGCGGTTTTCGATGCAGTGGCGGCTTTGCGGCAGGCGGAACTGGGCCGAGCGGTTGTTGAACCCGTAGGTGATGTTGGTCGGCGCCCATGTGACGGTGCCGCCCTCGAACCCGCCGACGCGCGGGACCAGACCGTTATACGAGTTCACGGTCGGACAGGTGATCGCGGTGATTGCCTCGGCGTGCTGCATCAGACCACCCACGGCCCAACGGCTCTCGTCGCTCCAGTCGCCATCGGTGGTTTCAAAGATGTTCTCGCCGGGGCGGCTTTCATGCTGCATCGACATATTGATATGCGCGCCCGAGCGCCAGTCGCCCACGGTGGGTTTCGGCATGAAGGTCACGAACATGCCGTGCTTCTTGGCCACTTCCTTCAGCACGATGCGCAGAAACGCCAGACGATCGGACATTTCCAGCATGTTGGTATAGTGGAAATCCAGCTCGAACTGGGAATAGGCCCCTTCGGCCACCACGTCGTGCAGGTTCCAGCCCAGACCTTCGATGATGTCGATCATGTCCTTGAGGAACGGCATCGAGTCGACCGAGTATTCCACGTCATAGCCAAAGGCCTGACGACGCGGGCGCAGGCCATCTGCGGGATCGTCGTCAAAGGCTTTCACCGGTTGACCGGCCTCGTCATATTTCATGACGATGAACTCAGGCTCGACACCGGCATAGCCGGTATAGCCTTCCTGCGCGGCCTCATGCATTGCGCGTTTCAGCGCCTGTCGGGGGCAGACATTATAGGGCGCGTCCTCCCAATAGAGATCCGAGAAGATGATCGCCATCGAGGTGTCCCACGGGCAGATATAGACCGCGTCCAAATCCGGCACCACGACCTGATCGCTGTCTGCGGGGCTGAGTTCGGGCACGTATGAGATCGAATGCACCGCAAATTGTGGCCCTTTGCCCAGGCAGAGCTGTTCAAAATCGCTCATCGGTACGGGCTTGGTCTTGGGGATACCGTGCAGGTCGATCCAGGCGCCCATGACATATTTCACGCCCGCCTCTTCCAGCCGCTTTTTCACCTCGGGAATCTTCGGCCGGTTGCGTTCGACCGCGTCGTGAAAGCTTTCGTAATAGATCTTGGCGCTGGTGTTGTCTTTGGGCATTTGGCGTCCTCCTGTCAGGGTGCCACCCGTCGTTTGGATCATGTCCGGGCGGTCTGGATTCTGGGCGTTCATTCGCCGTTTGGGGGGAAGGCAGACACCCTATTCGCGGGGAGAGCACATCAGGTGCCTGCCTTCAGGTCGCAGCGGTGCGTCAACCCCCTACAAAATCGTCCGGATCAATGCCGGGTACCTTGGTGATCCCGGCCAGTTGCTTCCAGTTATGGGGATAGGCGGCGTAGAAGATCACGCAGCGATCATCCGCCTCATACGAGATGTGGTTGTCCTTTGGGATGAACAGCACATCGCCGCGGTTGCAGATATATTCCTCGCCATCGCAGACCAGCCGGAAGGTGCCTTCCAGGCAATAGATGATCTCATCACAGGTCAGGTCCCACGGCACCTTGATGTTCTTGAGCACATTGATGCCGCCGCACATCGTATCGCTGAAGGCGCTGGTCACCATCGGTTTGATATAGGTGTCGCTGTCGCTATCGCCGATCTGGTTATAGCGGTCTTGGACAAGGTCCCATTTCATAAGTCTTGGTGCGTTGCCCATGGATCAGGACCCTTCCTTGGCCAGATGTTTCAAAATGCTTTCGTTCAGTTCGACCTTGTAGCCATCCGGGTCCTCGCAAAACGCGATCACGCGGGTGCCGTTCTTCATCGGCCCGGGCGGGCGGGTGATATTGACGCCAGCGGCTGCCAGATCCTCGCAGGCTTTGTAGACGTCAGGGGTTTCGATGCAGATATGGCCCCAGCCATTGCCCTTGTCGTAAGGCTCTTCCTGATCCCAGTTCGCGGTCAGTTCCAGCGTCGGAGATTCGGCCTCGGGGCCATAGCCGATGAAGGTATTGGTGAACTTGCCTTCGGGATAATCCGTGCGGCGCAGCACCTGCATGCCCAGAATACCGCAATAGAATTCCAGCGATTTTTCCATGTCCATCACGCGCATCATCGTATGCGCCAGACGGAAGCCGCTGCTTAGGTTGTCGGTCACTGTTTTCTCCCTAATTCAGTGGTGTTCGGCGGTGGCGACATCACGGGCCACCAGTTCCTGAAATGCGCGTACGCTGTCTTCCCAGGCCGGGGACAACACACCCCCGGCTTCCGAGACGATCGAAGACCGCCCCAGTTGCAGCCGTTCCGTCATTTCGTGATCTTCCTTGTGGACGTCCCACCACAGCTTTTTCAGCCCCTCAACTTCCTCGGGCGTCAGAGATTGTCCTTCGGTGGTATAAAGCGCCCGCTTCTGCATCATCGTGCCGGGGCCGGTGGGGATGTTCAGATAAACCCCCAACTGATCGGGGAAATACCGGCCCAGAATGAAGTTCGGATACAGCGTCAGATACCGCGAACTGACAGCCAGACTGCCGGAAGTGCCGACCTCTTCGTCCAGATCGACCGCGCTGCCCAGGCAATTGCCATCGATGATCGTGTAATGATCTTCAAGCGGCTGATCGGTGGTCGAGGCATGGACGAACTGCACATGATAGGGCTCGATGAAGTTCTCCATGATGAACTTCCAGTTGCAGGCAATTTCGCCGAAATCCAGCGTCCCGATACAGTCGAGCTTGTCCCAGTCCATACCGTCCAGACGGGTTCGGATTGCGGCGGAATATTCCTCGAAATCGGGGGCGTTGCCGTCGAGATTGACGAAGATCCAGTCGTTCCAGACATGGCTGCGCACCGGAACCAGACTGTTCTGCGATTTGTCGAACCCGTCGGCCTGATGGTCGTTCGCGCCGCCAAAATGGGGGGCAGCACGCAGTTGCCCATCCAGATCATAGGCCCAGGCGTGATAGGGGCAGCGGATCAGCTTGCCCAGGTTCTTGGGCGCGTCCACCAGCGTCAGACAGCGGTGGCGGCAGATATTGTGGAACGCCTTGATCTCGCCCGCCGTATTGCGCACCAGCAGCAGGGGATGTTCGGCCACGGTGACGGGAACCGTGTCCCCAACCGCCTGCAATTCATGGGCAAAGCCGACGCAAACCCAGTTGCGGGTAAAGACCGAGGCACACTCGGCCCGCCAGAACTCCGCATCCTTATAGGCCGCCGCAGGCAAGCCGTGCTTTAGGGTTGATTCCTCGTAGAAGGGCTCAAGCAACGAATGGATTGGCTTCATCGTTCAAGTTCCTGACACAGGGTTTCGAATTCTGCAGCGCAGCCGTGGTGGTGATACGGCCTCGCCTTGATTGAGCAGTAGTGAACTGCGAAAACCGCATCCTGTCCACTACTTTTTGCGAAACCATCACATAAATTCTGCTGATCCCTCAAACTTTTCGTGAGATTGGCTCTTTCGTGTCAGATTTTCGCAAAATTTACTGAGGCGAATGTCGGGCGCGGCAGAATGGGATGGTCGCCTTTTGCGACTCGGGATCAGTGAATCACTTTGCGCTGCGCGTGCTTCATCAGGCGGCTTGCCCGGTTCGAGATGGTGCTCAGAATGTCCTGTACCGGCGCAATATCCCGGATCAGACCGATACTCTCACCCGAATATGGGACTGCGTCGTCGTGATCCCCTTGGGCCTGCAAGATTCGGCGTATTTGCGCATCTGGCAGGTCACTTTCCGCACTGGCCCAAAGCCGCGTGCCCATCAAAACGCCATCCGCGCCCAGCATGAGGCAGGCTGCCAGCCCCCGGGCATCGGCAATGCCGCCTGCGGCCAGCACGACGATGTCATGGTCTGCATGGTGCATATAGTCGGCCACTTCCGGCAACAGGCACAGTGTCGACCGCCCGCCCGCCTCGCCACGTGCCACAACGACATGCGCCCCGGCTTCAACCGCCATCGCAGCGCTTTGCAGGTCGTGGACCTGACAGATCAACCTTGTCTTTGCCTGTGCGATCCGGGGCGCGAACGGACGCGGATCGCCATCGGTCAGAAAGATTGCACGCGGGCGATGCTTTAGCGCCAGATCAAGCAGGTCGGGATTTCGCTTGAGATGCGCGGCGCTGAAACCGCAGCCAACCGATTCATTTCCCGCCGCACGGAACTGGGCAGCGATCCAATCGCCATTCTGTGCCCCGACACCGATCATCCCCAACCCACCGGCCCGCGCCACCGCCGAGGCCAGCCGACCATCTGCCATCCCCGGCATCGGGGCCAGCACCACGGGGCTTGTCAGCCCGAACAGACGGGTCAATCGCGTGTCGATCATGCTCCACCTCCTCAAAGACAGCCGAGTGAAACACGGGTTTCGGGGCTGAAACGTATGTTTTGGCGACATTGAATGTCTGGAAGCGGCAATATTCGGGGGATTGTTGAATATTGTCTTAGTGACAAGTTTCGTAGACTCATATCTTGTCACAGTGACAATTTACGAGGACCCGCTTGCCCAGACCCAAAATCGATACCTAGCGCCGTGAACAGATCCTTGAGGCTCTGGAAATCGTCGTGCTGAAAGAGGGGCTGGCGAAAACGACCTTGTCCAAGGTTGCCGCGCAGGCGGGATTGCCGCGACCGCTTATTCGGTACTACGCGGGCAATCGCGACAGTCTGATCCAGCTGCTGTTTGATCGTGTCTTTGCCCGCAGCGAGGACCATCTGGACAAGCTGCAACCGCAATCCGGGGTCGTCTCGACAGAACGTCTGGTCGATCTGTTCGTGCAGGACATCTTCGCGGACAAGGTCATGAACAAGCTGATGAAAGAGCTTTGGTTCGCCTCAGGCTCTAGCCCCTCGATTTCCGAGGGGCTGCAAGCGCTTTACCAAAGGGTCTGCGCCACGCTTTGCGACAGTATGGCCCGCGACGGTTTGGGCCACAGCGATATCGACCGGTTTGACCGGGCCTTCAGCATTGCTGCGCTGTGTTTCGGGGCAACCAGCTTTTGCGAAATCGCGCTGCATCCCAACGATCCAGATCGTGTCCGCGAAACCGCGCGCGCGATCCTTTTGAACGAAAATCTGAAACGGTGAGGAGTCAGATGAGTACACAAACTGAAACGCGTGGTGGTCTGTGCACCACAAGTCTTTCTCTGTAGGCCAGCGTGTTTCGCGCCTTGTTTCGGGCCGGTCAAACCTCGCCAAAATGGACCCCAACGACCCCAAAAAACCGCGCACCACCCTTGCTTGACGCCTCAGAATCCGGCCCATAGGTTGCGTCGCAATCAACCTGATGAAGCAGAAAGGGTCACTTATGACCAAGGCATATTCCGTCGTCACCTACACCGAAATCTCTGATCCCGAGTGCTTTGCCGCATATGCCGCGATTGCAGGCCCCGCGATCCAGGCCGCTGGCGGGCGCTTCGTCACCCGCTCGGAACCGGCTGAGATTCTGGAAGGTGAAAACAACAACCGTGTCGTTGTGATCGAGTTCGAAAGCGTCGAAGCGGCGCATAGCGCCTATTACAGCGTCGCCTATCAGGACGCGATCCGCACATTGGGCAATGGTGCCCGTCGCGATTACCGCATCGTTCCGGGGTGCTAATCAGCCCGGCGGTGCGCTGACGCCACAAAGTCAAAACCTGAACCGACGGCCGTGCCGTCAGTAACTTGACAGTGTGGTAACACAATGATGTTCCCTCTTGGTTTATTGATTTTCAAATCAATTCATTTCGGATGAGGGTGGATCACCATGTCACCGCAAAAGGCCTGCGCCCGTCCGACGCGGCGGCTTCTGAAAGGGGCCAAACCGGGCAAATCGATGCTTTCGGTTCACTCCAAAGTGCACAAGTTGTCCTCGCTCAAACTTTTGATCGACAACCCGCAGGCGAATTTTCTGTGCACCAGCATGGCCGGGGTGTTGCAGCCGCCGCGCATCTCGCATGATCAGCATAATTTCACCTCGGTTTTCGATCTGGGCATGGCTGAGTGCGGCGGGAACACCGCGATTGTCGCCGGTCTGTTGGACGGCTACGGGTGCGAGGTCGAGCGCAGCTTTTTTCTGGGCCGCGTCCCGGATGCGGCGCGCAAGCCCTTTGACACCATGATGCAGGCAAGGGCGCTTGCGTTTCAGATGTGCAAGCCCGGCACCTCGATGCATGATCTGGATGTGGCGGTGAACGACGTTTTTCGCAAAACGGGCTTTGGCGACAACCTGCTGCACCGTACCGGCCACGGGATCGGCGTGACCGCGCATGAGGGGCCGTTTCTGGCCGAAGGCTATCACCACGAAATCCGCCCCGGCATGGTCTTCACCATTGAGCCTGGGGTCTACATCGAGGGGCTGGGCGGGTTCCGTCATTCCGATACCGTACTTGTCACCGAGAACGGCAATGAAAGCCTGACACCGCTGCCCGACAGCCTGGACGACATGACCATTCCGGTCGGCTTTGGATCCAGGCTTGGTCTGTCAAAGCTGCAAATTCCGATGTTGCGTCTGGCCGCAAGGCTCAGCGGGTTGAAGCTGGAGGCGTGATTGATGTCATTGGCTTTTGCGTCCTTTTGGCTCTGAACGCCGCTTACTCTCGGGGCACAGGGGACCAGAATGCAGCCTTTCAAGACAGCACTTTACGCGCAATGCCTTTGGCTTGTGGCCGCCACCGTCTTTAACCTTCTCAGCCTGCGCGACATCAAGCAGGGTCTGCCGGGCTGGGCAGGGGATCAGGCGCTTGGTGCTCAGATGGTCGTCATTGTGATGGGTGTCGTCATTGGGCTGGGCCTGTTGGGGTGGTTCAGAACCTACCGCGTATTTGTCCTACCGGTTCTTGTGTTGCTGTTCGCAGGCGGCGTCCTGAGGCATGTTATCGCCGATCCGGCCTCTTATGCCTCGGCAACAAAATGGGCGGTAGCGATTGCGATCAACCTGTTCGGCAGCGCGGCTTTTGCCTTCGGCTTGTTTGCGGTGATCCGTTCTCGGGAATGATCGGGGGTCTGGCCCCATGTCTTCGGACACAACGCCCGAATCTGTGGCTTATCACTGGGCGCAGTTTTGGTTGAGGCGAACCTAACCAATCCGCTGACCAGCCAAAAACCAAGCGCTCAGCGCCATGAAACACGCCTTTCAGGGAAACACGGCTCGGCCGATTTGTGACTACCCGCCCTTCCCCACCTATCCGAGATGGATGGATTGGCCCAATGAATCAAAATACTTAAGCGGGCAGCTCTCCGGTTGCTTTGCAAAAACGCAAAATAGATATGCGAAATTTTTTATGGGAATTGCATTTTTACATGGATAGGAAACGGAAAAGCTTAGTGGAGAAAGCCAATGGAACAACTGACTCACTTCATCAACGGCGAGCACACCGCCGGAACAACATCGCGCTTTGCCGATGTCTACAACCCCGCAACCGGTGAAGTTCAGGCGAAATGCCCGCTGGCGACCACTGAAGAAGTCAACAAAGCGGTCGAGCTTGCTGCTGCGGCACAACCGGCTTGGGGCGCAACCAACCCGCAGAAACGCGCACGCGTTCTGATGAAGTTTGTCAGCCTGCTGAACCGCGACATGGACAAGCTGGCCGAAGCGCTGAGCCGCGAGCACGGCAAGACCCTGCCCGACGCCAAAGGCGACATCCAGCGCGGTCTGGAAGTGGCGGAATACTGCATCGGTGCCCCCCAAATGCTGAAAGGTGACTTCACCGACAGCGCCGGTACCGGCATCGACATGTACTCGATGCGTCAGCCTCTGGGTGTGACCGCGGGTATCACCCCGTTCAACTTCCCGGCCATGATCCCGATGTGGATGTTTGCCCCGGCCATCGCCTGCGGCAACGCCTTCATCCTGAAACCGTCCGAGCGCGCGCCGTCGGTTCCGCTGATGCTGGCCGAACTGATGGAAGAAGCCGGTCTGCCCAAGGGCGTCCTGCAGGTCGTTAACGGCGACAAGGAAGCGGTTGACGCAATCCTGCACAACCCGACGGTTCAGTCGATCGGTTTTGTCGGCTCGACCCCGATTGCCGAATACATCTACGCAACCGGCTGTGCCAACGGCAAGCGCGTGCAGTGCTTTGGCGGTGCAAAGAACCACATGATCATCATGCCCGATGCGGATCTGGATCAGGCCGCCGACGCTCTGATCGGTGCCGGTTACGGTGCGGCAGGCGAACGCTGCATGGCGATCTCGGTTGCCGTTCCGGTTGGCGACGAAACCGCAGACCGTCTGATCGAAAAGCTGGTCCCGCGTATCGAAAGCCTGAAGGTCGGCCCCTACACCTCGGGCAACGACGTTGACTATGGTCCGGTTGTCACCTCGGCCGCCAAGGAAAACATCCTGCGTCTGGTTCAGAGCGGTGTTGATCAGGGCGCGAAGCTGGTCGTCGATGGCCGCGACTTCAACCTGCAAGGCTATGAAGACGGTTTCTATGTCGGTCCGCACCTGTTCGACCACGTGACAACCGACATGGACATCTACAAGCAAGAGATCTTCGGCCCGGTTCTGAGCACCCTGCGCGCCAAGACCTACGAAGAAGCCATTGGTTATGCGATGGACCATGAATACGGCAACGGCACCGCGATCTACACGCGCGACGGCGACACCGCCCGTGACTTTGCCAACCGTATCAACATCGGCATGGTCGGCATCAACGTTCCGATCCCGGTTCCGCTGGCCTATCACACCTTCGGTGGCTGGAAGAAATCGGCCTTTGGCGACCTGAACCAGCACGGCCCGGATGCGTTTAAATTCTACACGCGCACCAAGACCGTGACCGCGCGCTGGCCCTCGGGCATCAAGGAAGGTGGCGAGTTCACCATCCCGGTCATGGAATAACTCTTCGGGTCCGAGAGCGCCCCGGCGCTCTCACCCCTCTTTCTGGGCCGTTGTCGAAACCCGGCAATACCTGCCCAGAGACATCACGGCGGCGTTTGCCAAGGCAGACCCGCATATCTGGCAGATCCCAAACGGCCAGGCCGTTGGGCTTTGATCTGCCGAGACCTGATCGCCGATGCGTGCCAAACGGCAACAAAACGCGGCGGATCACCGGAACACGCACACTTGCAAGGCTGTGCGTTTGGCTCGGAGACGCACTCCTTCTCCCCTGTCTCCGAGCCGACTTCCCACGACATTGAAAGAGCTGCACATGAAAATAGGCACACCAAGAGAGATATATGAGGGTGAGAATCGGGTTGCGATGACGCCTGAGTCTGCGGTTCAGTTGCAGAAGCTGGGGTA
>NZ_JBQFVZ010000003.1:0-358824 GCF_056540025.1 Ruegeria sp. AP12 | reverse complement strand
CATCGGATACTGAACAGGCATCTCCCAGCCCGCAAAATCAACCAGCTTACCTCCCAACTCAACGTGCAAGGCGTACAACGGCGTGCGTTTCGGTGAGGTCATGGCGAAAACCTTCTGTGGTTCAATTTGTCAGAACGCATATCCGCCAGTCTGACCAAAGTTGCATTTTTTGCAACGATTCAGCCCAGGATTTCCGGCCTGTGCCGCCACCGGACCGGCCAGTATACGGGCGCATGCATCCTTGATGTTCCTATAGGAAACTTTTTTCCGTTACGCAACACTCGCAAAACGATCAGGGTGGCACAGCTTCGTGAAGATCTGCGGCAGAGGCCAAACCTGTATGACATAGCTTAGAATTTTCCGCCATATATCAGTGAATTGGCAACCAAGCGTCAATTCTGACCATTCAATGCGGCGACGGCATGTTCCAGCACCCGGAGACCGGCGATCAGGTCACTCTCAGCCGTGTCTTCGGCAAAATCATGGCTGATTCCGTTGATCGAGGGCACAAACAGCATTGCAACCGGCATCAGGCGTGACACGTTGGTGGCATCGTGCAAGGCCCCCGAGGGCATCTGCTGCCAATTGCCCGGCGCGACCTGCTCGGCCCCCCGCTCTAACGCACTGCGCAATGTCTTATCCATGGCAACAGGCTCGAGCCCCAGCATCGTGCCGAAATGCAGCACCATCCCCAGTTCCACGGCCACGCTTTCGGCAGTTTCCCGGACGATATCTTCCATGCGGACCAGACGATCTGCATCGCCATCGCGCCATTGCATCGAGAATCGCACCCGCCCCGGCACGATGGAGGAGGCATTGGGATGAAGATCCACGCGCCCGATGGTCCAGACGGTTTGCGGCGTCACAACATTCTGAAACCGGTCATTCAGGCGCGCATTGAACAGGGAGAGGGCCTGAAACGCATCGCGGCGCAGATGCATGGGTGTGGTGCCCGCATGGTTCTGCTGACCCTCAAACGTGATCGACATATCGCGAATGCCGACAATATCCGTGACAACGCCGATCTGCTGATCTGAGGCGTCAAGCGCAGGGCCCTGTTCGATATGCATCTCGATGAACCCGCTGAACCGGGACGGGTCCACAAAGCCTTGTGAAAGGTCGGCCATACCCGATCGCGCCTCGGCAAATCGGACACCGGAACCGTCGGTCAACGCATCCGCCTTCTCCAGCGGCAACCCACCGGACCAGACCGCGGACCCGGTGGTGACGCCAAAGCGCCCCTCTTCATCCTGAAAACTCACGACCGAGATTGGACGGTCGCTGGATCGCGCCACTTCAAGCGCGGCGATGACGCCCAACGCGCCGTCCAGCCAGCCGCCTTCGGGCTGGCTGTCGGAATGCGACCCCATCAGCAAAGACGGACCGTCGGCCAACCCGAACAAGTTCCCGACCGGGTCGAAATGCGGTGTCAGACCGGCCTCGGCCATGCGCCCGGCGAGCCATTTCCGCGCGGCGATATCGGCCTGTGAATAGGCGGGACGGACCACCCCCTTGCCAACACCCGACGCGCCGAATGTGCGCAGCATGTGCAGATCGGACAAGAACCGTTTGTGATCGACTGGCATTGAGCCCCTCCTACGCTATCCGCGCCGAACATAGCCACAAATGACCCTGCAGCGAGGATTTTTTCGGGCGGGCGCGAAACCCCTCTGGTCCCTGCATGGAACGTGCCCTAAGACGTCTGCGTAAGAGGGACCGACATGTCACATATCACTTTGGTGCGTCACGGGCAGGCCAACACGGCGGCGCGGGACGAGAAGAACTATGACAAGCTCAGCGATCTGGGGCATCAGCAGGCTCGCTGGCTGGGTGCGCATCTGCGGGACACGCGCAGCCATTATACGCGCGTCTATTGCGGCACCCTGACCCGCCACGCCGAAACCGCCGCCAGCATGGGGCTGAATGATCCGATCCGTGACGCGCGGCTGAACGAGATCGAGTATTTCACGATTGCCCAACTGTTCGAGGAGCAGCACGGCGTAGCGGTCCCCACGGATCGCGAGGGCTTTGTCGAGCACCTGCCGAAGACCTTCGCCGCCTGGGCCAAGGGTGACATCGAGAACGCGCCGGAAACCTTCGATCAGTTCGAAACCCGCGTTCGCGATGCGCTGCGCGACATCGGAACCGAAGGCGGGCAAGCCATCGTTGTCACTTCGGGCGGGTTGATCTCGATGGTGGTGCGGCAGGCGATGGGGCTGGACATACCATCCATGGCACGAGTGGCACTTGCCATCATGAACACGTCGATGCATCGTCTGCACCCGATTGGCGCGCATCTCAGCCCGGTCCTGTTCAACGCCGTCCCGCATCTGGAGGCCCCCGACCGGCAGTTCGCGCAAACCCATCTGTAAGGAGGCCCCGATGCAGCTTTATTACGCCCCCCGCACCATCTCGGTCGCTGTCGCCATCGCGCTGGAAGAGGCAGGGCTGGACTATGAGGCCATCAAGCTGGACTTCGCCGCGGGGGAGCAGACGAAACCGGCCTACAAGCACATCAACCCCAAAGGCCGGGTGCCGGCGCTGGTGGTCGATGGTGGTATCCTGACCGAAACCGGCGCGTTGCTGGATTACATTGCAGCCATGGCGCCCGACGCAAGGTTGGTGCCTGACGATCCGGTCATGGCGGCACGGATGCGCGAGGTGATGTATTACCTCGCCTCAACAATGCATGTGAACCACGCCCACAAAATTCGCGGACCGCGTTGGGCTGACAGGAAATCCAGCTGGAAAGACATGAAGGACAAGGTCCCGCAGACGATGACCGCGTCCTGCGACTATATCTCGTCGAACGGGCTGCGCGGGCCGTTTGTGCTGGGCGATCAGTTCTCGCTGGCGGATGCGTATCTGTATGTCGTTTGCAGCTGGCTTGAGGGCGACGGCGTTGACGTCTCGGCCTTTCCCAAGATTCTGGCCTTCCGCGAGGCGATGGAGGCGCGCGCATCGGTACAGGCGGTGCGGGCCGCCGGAATGCTCTGACAAAAGGACAACGCATGACACATCTCTGGGTCCGGGCAGAACAGCGCCCGAACGAGGAACGGGTGGGGCTGACCCCCGACGGGGCCGCCGCCCTGATCGCGGCTGGTATCCACGTGACGGTCGAGGAAAGTTCGGTTCGCGCCATTGCGATTGATGGCTACAAGGCCGCCGGTTGCGAGATCGCTGCTGAAAATTCCTGGCCCGAAGCGCCGCTAGATGCGATCATCTTCGGCCTCAAAGAACTGCCCGAGGACGGCACCCCCCTGCCCCATCGCCACATCATGTTCGGCCATGCGTATAAGGGCCAGCATTCGGGCCGCGCATTGCTGGAACGGTTCAAGGCTGGCGGCGGCACGCTGTATGATCTGGAATATTTGGTGGATGAGGATGGCCGCCGGGTCGCCGCTTTTGGCTACTGGGCGGGCTATGCCGGGGCTGCCGTCACGCTGAAAACATGGGCCGCGCAGCAACGCGGACAGCAATGCCCACCGGTTGGCGTCTATCCCGGCAAAGATGCGCTGAATGCCGAACTGCTGGCGGAACTGGACGCCACGGGCGCAAACCGCCCCCGCGCCATCGTCATCGGTGCCCTTGGCCGTGTCGGCACCGGGGCGGCGGATCTGTGCGAGGCGATGGGTGTTTCCGTCACCAAATGGGACATGGCCGAGACCGCCAGCGGCGGGCCGTTCCCCGAAATTCTGAACCACGACCTGTTCCTGAACTGCATCTTCGCCCGCCCCGGCACACCCGCCTTTGTCCCGCAAGAGGCCTTGACCGCCCCGCGTAATCTGACCGCTATCGGCGACGTCGCCTGCGACCCGGACAGCGATTACAACCCGGTGCCCGTGTACGACCGCGCCACCACATGGGACGCCCCCGCCCTGCGCGTGGCCACAGACCCGGTGATGGACGTGATGGCCATCGACAACCTGCCATCGATGCTGCCGGTCGAAAGCTCGCAAGACTACGCCGCGCAACTGCTGCCCTCTCTGCTGACGCTGACCGATCTGGACAGCGGCGTCTGGGGCCGGGCAGAAGCAATCTACAAAACCCATATCGAAGGGATCTGAACGATGACCATTCACTGGTGTGGCACCGGCCTGTCGGCCATCCCCGGCCTGCGCCGCCTGATCGAAGGCGGGCACAAGGTCACCGTCTGGAACCGGACCGTCGAAAAAGCCCAGGCCGAGGTCGGAGACCTGACCGACGACATCCGCGCCTTTGACATCGCCGCCTTGGGCGCGGTTCTGGCAAAAGGCGACGTGATCGTTTCGATGCTGCCGGGCGACTGGCACGTGCCTCTGGCGGAACTGGCGATTTCGAAACAGGCCAACTTCGTCTCGTCGTCCTACATCGCGCCCGAGATGCGCGCGCTGGACGACAAGGCCCGCGAGGCCGGTGTGGCGCTGGTCAACGAGGTCGGGCTGGACCCCGGCATCGACCACCTGATGGCGCACGCGCTGATCGACGACTACCGCGCCTCGGACGCGTTTGATGCGGAAAACCACCTGAGCTTTATCTCGTATTGCGGCGGCATCCCCAAGCACCCCAACCCGTTCCGCTACAAGTTCAGCTGGTCGCCGCTGGGTGTGCTGAAAGCCCTGCGCTCACCTTCGAAATCGATCCGCGACTACGCCCCGCTGGACGTCGTCCGCCCATGGGACGCGATCAGCAGCTACATCGCCCCCCTGCCCACCCCGGAAAGCTTTGAGGTCTACCCGAACCGCGACTCGATCCCCTTCATGGCGCAGTACCATTTCGAGGATCACTGGCCGGTCAAGGAATTCGTCCGCGGCACCCTGCGCCTGAACGGCTGGGCGGATGCGTGGGCGGATGTGTTCACGGAAATCGAGACCCTCTCGGGAGCGCAAGGCGACGCCCGCCTGAAAGAGATGTCGGACCAGTTCTGGACCGAAAACGCCTATGACGAGGGCGAGCCCGACCGCGTGGTCCTCTGCGTCGCCCTGAAGGCCGAGAAAGACGGCATTCCGGTCTGGCACAAAACCTACGTCATGGACGCCTGGGGTGACCAACGCGGCACCGCCATGGCGCGGCTGGTGTCGATCCCGGTCTCACTGGCCATCGAGGCCGTCCTGAACCGCGCCATACCCGCAGGCGTGCACGCGGCCCCCAGCGATCCGAAACTGGTACAGGATTGGATGGCTGAGATCGATACGCTGGCGCAGCATCTGCAAGTTGTGGATCATCTGGCCTAAGGCTGGTCACGACACCCGAAACACCAAATAGCCATTCCGTTTCGACTGGAATGGCTATTTGATTTCAGCGGTCACCAAAGACAACGCAAGCTCTTGACGTGGTCGCGTCAGACGACCCCTTCAAATGTAGCGCTGGATTGTGTCCTCGACATCACTTCGGTTTATGCCAAGCTCCGACAGCTCGTGATCTGACATCCGGTTCAACTCCTGAGCCGCACACACAATATCGGCACTGATCGCGCGTATCTTCATTGCACGATCAAACAGTAATAAGGCGCTTGCCGCAGGCGTCATTTCACTCACAGGGTTTCCGTCAAACATCTTTCAACCTCCCGACATGTTCCAAAACCAATGGTGTTCCGTTGCGCCTTCATCTGCGGAGGCGCGGGCCGGTGTAGGTATTGTCATACGCAATCTGGTTGATCTGACTGCGAGGGACGCCAATGTCCTGCAATTGACGGTCGCTCAGGTTTTCCAATGCGCGGGTGGCTTGTGCATATGTCCGACGCCGGTTGAGTTCGATGCGGGCGTCTGCGTAAGTGGACATTAGGGAAGCAAGCAGGCTGTTCTGCGGTCTGGCAGTGTGCAAAAGTTCCATTTCTCTCTCCTCCTTGAATTCGGGCTATCAGGCCGTCTGAATTCAAATAAAGGAGCGGGTCATTAACGAAGCTACGCGGCCTCGTTAATGTTCGTTAACTTTTTGAGATGGGTGATTGCACCGTATCAAACCAGGGCGCTGGCCGCCGCTACATCAGATCATTCTCAACATCCTCAGCCGAAATCCCCAGCGCATCCAGCCCGTTCTCCAGATGATCCGACAGGTGCGGCGTGCCGATCAGGTAATCCGCACAGGGGGTCGAAGCTTCGGATTTGGCCGTTGCGATGGCTTCGGCAAGATCTTCGGCGAAAAAGCTCTCGCGGCCGATCCACATGATGGCGACCAGTTCGGCCTGTTCGTCCTCGCTCATGCGGTCGACAAAAGCGCGCAATTCGCCCTCTGCCCGTTCCAGCTCGCGGCCCATCATGGCCACCTGGGCGACTTTTCTTGCCGAAATTTCCAGCATGTCTTCAGCTCCTCGTGTTCGCGGTTCACGGCCATCTGACCTGTTCGCCACGCCCGAGTCTTTGATCTTACGCAAACAAGGCCCGCGCTAGCGCCGGACCCGCGATACCGGGTGATCGGGCACCGGCGCGGTGCGAAACGGGCGGAAGCGCGCCTTTTTCAGCCACAGCTTCATCGCCTGCCAGACGATCAGCGTGAATGTCCGCCGCGCCCCAAACGGGCGGCGCAGCAGCGACCAAAGGATCGTGCGGTTGGTTAGCGGTTGGCGTGGTCCGGTCAACGTGGCGATCAGGCCACCGCCCTTTCGTCCGTAATCGATCCAGACCCCAACCCGCTCGGGCCGATAGTCAAAGCGGAACGTGTACCTTCCTTCGATGACCTGAAACGGCGAAACATGCATCAGCTTGTCCGCAACCACCCGATCCGACGGGTCGATCGGCACGAAATCCGGCTTGTGGCAGACATAGCTGTGGCGGGTGCCATAGGTGTTCGTGACCTCGGCCACCACGGCGTATAGCTGATCCTTGCTGTCGAAGCAGAACCAG
Organism: Ruegeria sp. AP12; assembly: GCF_056540025.1. NCBI lineage: Bacteria > Pseudomonadati > Pseudomonadota > Alphaproteobacteria > Rhodobacterales > Roseobacteraceae > Ruegeria > Ruegeria sp. AP12. The sequence goes on along the minus strand of NZ_JBQFVZ010000003.1, from coordinate 352,003 downwards.
AAGCTGACCGGGTTGAACACATGGCCCAGCACGCGGGGCTGCGTCAGCAACATGATCTGCGCGGGCGGCGGCACATCCATGTCATCGAACCGCGCCCGCAGCCATTGTGCGCCGACACCCTGCCCCGGTTCTCCGCCATGATCGGTGCCGCGCCAGTTGGTAACGTTTGCCCGGTCGATCGAGAACAGGAAAGGTGTCTCGGGGTCGGCCTCGGGGTCCAGCAGGATATAGTCGACCGAATAGCGAAACGCATTCCGTATCGCGCCTTTGCGTCCGTGATAGGTGTGACCTGCGATATGATCGATTTTCTTCATTTCGCCGCGTATCCGCTGTGCCTGTAAACTGTTCAAATGGCGCTCTTTTCCGCGAACACCGTTTGTATCCAATACGAAACCTAGCGCAGATTGGATTATTTTGTCGCGCGAAAGTGATCCGTCTTGGGCCACCCACCGTAAAGTGGTTATGTTTACCGAGATCAATACCGTGACCTTGGACGAACCCGCGGCCGAACGGGCCGCCCCTCAGCCTTGGCGCGCAAAGAAACGCATCAAGGGTAGACAGGTGAACGGAACGAAAGCCAGTTGCGACACCAGGACCGAGTGGGTGGACCATGTTCGACGCATCCGGGACGCGCAGGATCAGGCGGCTTTTGCCGAACTGTTCCAGCACTTCGCGCCACGCATCAAGGCGTTCCTGATGAAATCAGGATCAGACGCCGCGATGGCCGAAGAATGCGCGCAAGAGGTGATGGCGACCTTGTGGCACAAGGCCCATCTGTTCGATCCGGCACGGGCAACGGTGGCCACCTGGGTGTTCACCATCGCTCGGAACAAGCGCATTGACGTGCTGCGCAAGCAACGCCGCCCCGAACCCGAAGAGCTGGGATGGGGACCCGAGGCCGAGCCGGATCAGGACGATGTCATTGCGTTGCAACAGGAAACCGCGCAACTGCGCAATGCCCTGTCGGCATTGCCAGAGGCGCAGAGACAGTTGATCGAGAAGGCGTATTTTGGCGATCTGAGCCATCGAGAGATTGCATCTGAGACCGGATTGCCGCTGGGCACGATCAAATCACGGATACGGCTGGCGCTGGACCGCTTGCGCCACGCGATGAACTGAGATGAGTAAGATGAGCAACCCGATCAAACATCACCTGACGGACGATCTGCTGATGGCTTATGCCGCCGGCTCTCTGCCCGAAGCGTTCGACCTGATGGTCGCGACGCATCTGTCGCTGTGCGACCATTGCCGCGCACGGGCCGAGAGCTTTGACGCTGTGGGTGGGCATGTTCTGGAAGAGCAATCCGATGCGATGAGCATGAGCGACACGTCTCTGGCTGCCACAATGGCCCTGATCGCCCAAGGCGCACCGACCCCCAAGCCCGCCCGTCCGGACTGCGCCGTCCTGCCGACCCCCCTGCAAGATTATGTTGGCGGAACTGTGGACGACATCAAGTGGAAGCCTATTGGTATGGGCGTCAAACAGGCGATCCTGCCGACCACAAACGAGGCGACCGCGCGGCTGTTGTTCATTCCGGCGGGCGTGGCCGTGCCGGATCACGGGCATAACGGCACCGAACTGACCATGGTTCTGCAAGGCGCTTTTTCGGACGAAGTGGATCGCTTTGCCCGCGGCGATGTCGAGATCGCGGATGAGGATCTGGAACACACGCCGGTGGCTGATATGACAGAGGATTGCATCTGTCTGGCCGTGACGGATGCGCCGCTGAAATTCACCAAACTGGTGCCACGCTTGCTTCAGCCTTTCCTGCGCATCTGAGCCACCGATTTCATTCTCGCGGCAACACGCGACGTAAGGGGTAGGAATGTGATCCCAAGAATCCTGATGACATTGGCGCTTGTTTGTGTTGCCCCCATCACCTCGGCCCAGATGAAGGCCGAGGTGCAGTTCGAGCCGGGAAATTTTGGCACGATGGTTGGCGGGACCGTCACTGGCGATGAGTATATCGACTATCTGCTCGATGCGCGGGCCGGGCAAGAGATGTTCGCCGAACTTCAAGTCAGCGACACCAATGGAAATGGAGTGATTTACTTCAACATCCTGCCACCCGGCAGCGATGGCGTGGCGATCTACAACGGGTCAATTGAGGGCAACACGGCCCGGATCATCCTGCCCGCAGATGGAGACTATACAATCCGTGTCTATCTGATGGGCAACGACCGCGATTCCGGAAAGACGGTTGGGTACAATCTGGACCTGTCGATCCAATAGGCCCTAGCCTTCGGTCTTGCCCAACGGAACCACGTTTGTGCGATCGTCGGGGGCCAGTTCCTCGAAATCGAAATTGTCCAGCCGCTGCGCCCTGCGGCCCGCCTTTTCCGCGCTGATCTTGATTTCCGAGATATCCCTGGCCGCCTGTCCGAAATGCCGATCCAGATTGGACACCCGGTCGCCCAGACGTTCCACATCCTTGTGCAGCAGGCCCAGTTCCTTGCGGATTGCCCCTGCCTGTTCCCGCATCCTTGCGTCTTTGAGGATCGCGCGCATGGTGTTCAGTGTCGCCATGCAGGTGGTGGGCGAGACGATCCAGACTCGTTTCGAAAAACTCTCCTGCACCAGTTCGGGGAATTTGGCGTGCAACTCAGCATAGACCGCCTCGGACGGCAGAAACATCAGCGCGCCGTCGGCGGTTTCGCCGTCCAGAATGTATTTCTCGGAGATATCGTTGATATGCTTGCGCACCGTGCTGCGGAACATCTGCACCGCCGCCTTCAACTCGGCGTCGTTGGTGGACGCGATCAGCGCCTCGTACGCCTCGAGCGGGAATTTGCTGTCGATCACAATCGGCCCCGGCGGGTTCGGCAGGTTGATCAGACAATCGGCGCGCCGCCCGTTCGACAGCGTCGCCTGCAACTGGAAACTGTCCGACGGCAGCGCCTTGGAGACGATGTCGTTCAACTGAATCTCACCAAACGCCCCGCGCGTCTGTTTGTTCGACAGAATATCCTGCAAAGACAGCACATCGCCCGACAGCTTGGTGATATTGTCCTGCGCCTTGTCGATGGCGGCCAGTCGCTCCTGCAACTGTGTCAGGGATGTTGCGGTCTGTTTCGATGAGCCATGCAGCGATTCCTTCATCCGCTCCTGCATCTCGGCCAGCGCACGCGCTGATTTCATCGCATTGTCCGCCAGACGGTCATTCATCTGCTGCTGCACCGAGGACAGGCGCGATTCCACCGTCTGAATTACCTGCACCTGCGCGTTCGCCTGCGTGTCCGAGACATGCTGCAACCCGCCGCGCAACTGTTCCTGCCCTTGTCCCAACTGCTGCACATGCTGGCCCAGATGCGCCATCTGCCGCGCCAGCGGTTCCGTTATCCGGGCCGAGCGGTTGGCCGCCCGCAACGACAGGAACAACAGAAGCAGAATCAGCACGACCACACCCCCAACAGTCAGGACCACGGGGTCATTCAGCGCGTATTGGGTGCCTGCAATCTCGATCATGTCGCTCAATATGTTCTCGTTTTGTTTCTATCTTCTTAACGCGTCCGGGGCACCGGATCAACTGCGCCCGAACAGCCGTTCGATATCGCTGAGTTTCAGCTCCACATAGGTCGGCCGCCCGTGGTTGCATTGGCCGGAATGGGGCGTCGCCTCCATCTCGCGCAGCAGGGCGTTCATTTCCTCGGCCCGCATCCGGCGGCCCGAACGGACCGAGCCATGACAGGCCACCCGGCTGAGGATCGCCTCGATCCGCGCCTGCACCATCTGGCTTTCGCCCTGATCGGACAGTTCGTCGAGGATATCCAGGATCATCGCGCTTGCATCGACCTCGCCCAGAATGGCCGGGGTTTCGCGCACGGCAATGGCACCACCACCAAAGGGTTCAAGGGTCAGGCCAAGGCGCGACAGATCCTCGGCCACAGCCATCAGACGGGCGCAGTCGCCCTCGGACAGTTCCACGATTTCCGGGATCAGCAGCGCCTGCGCCGCGACGCCGTTTTCGGCCATCTGGGTTTTCAACTTTTCATAGACCAGCCGCTCATGCGCTGCGTGCTGGTCGACAATCACCATGCCATCGGCCGTCTGGGCGATGATGTAGTTCTCATGTACCTGCCCGCGTGCCGCGCCCAAAGGCAGGTCCTGCGCCGGTGGCTCTTCGGCGACCGGCGCGACGGGGCTCGGTTCGACAATGCTGCCGCTGTAATCATTGGCCAATTCGGCAAACCCCGGAGACTGCGCGCGGTACGCGGCCTGCCGTGCTGCAGGAGAGGGCCGGTCCATCTGATAAACCCGCGCGGGCGCAGGTTGCGCCGGTTCCGGACGCATCGCCCCCAAGGTCGCGTTGGCCACGGTCGAGGACGCGCGATGACCGGCCTCGGCCAGGGCGTGCCGCAGGGCGGACACGATCAGCCCCCGCGCCACACCGGGGTCGCGGAACCGGACCTCGGATTTGGCAGGGTGCACGTTCACATCCACAAGTGTCGGATCACAGTCGATGAACAGCGCCGCCGCCGGGTGACGGTCACGGCTGAGGAAGTCGAAATAGGCCGCACGCAGCGCGCCGGTCAGCATCTTGTCACGGACGGGGCGGCCATTGACGAACAGGTACTGCGCCACCGCCGCACCGCGCGAATAGGTGGGCAGCGCGGCATAACCGTACAGACGGATGCCCTCGCGCGTGGCGTCGATCCGCAGGGCGTTTTCGGCGAACTCGCGGCCAATGACGCGGGCCAGACGGGCGTGCAGCGCGTCGAACAGATCGCCGTTCTCGCGGTCGGCGCGGAAGGTCACCCGCCCCTCGCCCCCGCCCGAGACATCGCGCAGGGTGAAGGTCACGGCGGGTTCGGCCATGGCCAGACGTTTGACGGTATCGGTGATCGCCTGCACCTCGGCCCGGTCGGTGCGCATGAACTTCAACCGGGCGGGCGTGGCAAAGAACAGATCGCGTAGTTCGACAACGGTTCCTGCGCGCAGAGCGGCAGGTTTGACCGCCTCAGCCTTGCCGCCCGCAACATGGATTTGCGCAGCCTCGGCCCCCGGCACCCGGCTGGTGATCGTCAAACGACCCACGGCACCCAGTGATGGCAGCGCCTCACCCCGGAACCCGAATGTGTGGATATTCAGCAAATCCGACCCGTCGATCTTTGAGGTCGCATGCCGCGACAAAGCCAGCGGCAGATCATCCGGCGCGATGCCGCAGCCATCATCGGTGACCCGGATCAGGGTCTTGCCGCCATCGGCAATATCAATGGCAACCCGTGTGGCCCCGGCATCGATTGCGTTCTCGACCAGCTCTTTCACGGCCGAGGCCGGACGCTCCACCACCTCGCCTGCCGCGATTCGGTTGATCGCAGCCTCGTCGAGTTGCCGGATGACAGGGCGAGTGTCGCTGATATTGGGGTTTGATTGCGCCATACCACCACACCTAGCATAGCCGCACGCGATTCTGCCACCGGTTTGAACGGTGATTCAGCATGGACTAGCGTTCAGAGAGGGGGAAGTCCGGGCAATCAACGGCGGGCGCATTCGCTGGCCTCGCACCGCAACTGCCCGGACATGCCGAAGTGAGTGGTAGGTATTCAGCCTTCAATGAACACGATCTAACACGCGCTTGTCTAAAAGGCTTATTAAGACTGTCGCTTTGGCCGTCTTGGCAGAGTTCAGCCGATGACGTGCGGACAGCACTGGCAGGAAAACGCCAATTCACGCAGTCGTGTGCGCCCCGACCCGGGTCCGACATGGACCAAAGATTGCGGTCAGGGCCAGGATAAACCCGGACATCGTGGCGATCATGCCTGCCGCGCTGACAGCATCCGCCGCGCCCAGCCACAGCGGGCCGTAGCCCGCCAGCACATACCCCGAAACGGCTGAAATTACCGCAAAACCAACGCTCCACGCGATTTGGGTCTCCAGCCGGTTGGTCATCATCCGGGCCGCTGCGGGCGGGCAGATGAACATGGCGATCACGATGATCGACCCGACCGCATCAAACGCGGCGACCGCTGCAATCGCCGCCACGATCACCAGGGCCAGGCCCAGCGCATTGGTGCGGATGCCCATGGTGCGTGCGAACCCTTCGTCAAAGGTCGAGATTTTCAGCGGACGCCAGAACAGGAAGGTGAACAGCAGAACGCCCAGCAGAGTAATGGCGATCCGGGGCAGTTCGGGCGGTAATCCCGCCAGCGCCTGCCAATCCCAAAGCGAGGACCAACCGGTTGCATCCAGCCAGATCAGGCTTTCCAGATTGCCATAAAGCGCATGTTCCACATCCAGATGTACGGTCGAAGTGTCGGTCTGTTCCAACAACAGCACGCCCGCTGCAAACATGGTGGTAAAGACCACGCCCATGGCGGCCCCCGGTTCGATCTGACCCAGCCGCCGGATCGCCTCGATCAGGATCACGGCCACAATCGCCGCGCCCGCCGCGCCCAGCATCATGGGCCAGGTCGAGATCGCTCCGGTCACCAGAAAGGCCACGACAATGCCGGGCAGGACCACATGGCTGATCGCATCCCCGATCAGGGCCTGTTTGCGCAGCACCAGAAAGTTGCCGGGCAGCGCGCAGGCAATGGCCGCAAAGGTGCCGATCAGCAGCGGCGTCAGGGACAGGGGAACAAATTCCTCACCGCTCATGCCGGAACCTCCTGCGGGTTGCCGATCCGGCGGTCGATGTCAGCGATCTGGTCGCGGGTCAGCACGGTTTCAATGTCGCGCAACCCGTCATAGAGCGCCGCCGTCGCCTCATGCGCTTGATCTGCGCGCACGATCTCCCACCGTTTTTCGTCACGCAGGGCCTTGGCGGCGCGGGCCTTTCCGGCCTCGGTTGCCACCCCGTCGGCGCGGACCAGATCGGCGCGGCGCAGCAGGCGCAGGGTCAGCGGTTCGTAGATCTTTTGACCCTGCGCCAAGGCCAGCAATCCCTGACGGATGTGAACGCGGCGCTGAAAGCGCAGGTGACGCAGCACAGCCGCCAACACACCGCGCACCGGCGCAAAGAACAGCGACAGGACGAAGAAGCCGAAACTGACCAGAACGATGATCGGCCCGGTCGGCAGGTTTGGCGCGGTTGCAGACAGGGCGGCCCCAATATAGCCCGCCAATCCACCTGCCAGACCGGCCAAAATCACCACGTGGTCTGACCGTTCCGACCAGAACCGGGCAGTGACCGGAGGGATGATCAGCAAGGCGACAATCAGGATCAGACCGACGATCTTCAGACCAACCACAGTCACGGCCATAACAAGGCCCATCATGGCAAGATCGATGCGATGCACCGGCAGCCCTCGGGCCGCTGCGTATTCGGGATCGAAGGCAACCAGAGTCATGGGGCGGCGCAGGATCAGAACCAGCACCAGCGTAGCCGCACCGCCGATGGCAATGATCAAGGCATCCGCCCATAACATCCCGGCGGTCGAGCCCAGCAGGAACCCCTCAAGCCCCGCCTGACGGCCAACGCCCATGGTCTGAATGACTGTCAGCAGGACGATGCCAAAGCCAAAGAACACAGACAGGACCGCGCCAATCGCGGCATCTTCGGCCAGACGCGTGTGGCGGGTCAGCCGATTCATACACAGCAGGCCAATCCAGGCCGAGACCGCAGATCCGGCCAGCAGGCCCAGCAGATTGCGCCCATCCCCGCCCAGTGCCACCAGCACCATGAAGGCCAGGCACACACCCGGCAGGGTCGCATGGCTGATCGCATCGCTGACAAGTGCGCGTTTGCGCAGAAACAGGAAAGTCCCGGTCACTCCTGCCGAGACGCCCAGCAAACTCGCACCGATAGCAACCAGCGTGGCGTTATAGCCAAGCTGCAGACTCAGAGCATCCCAGAGCATGTGTTACCCCAGCGCACGCGAAATCTGGTCGATTTGCGCGGTGGCCAGACGGCCCCCATAGGCGGATTGCAGGGTTTCGGCGGTAAACGCCTCGGCCACCGGGCCTTCGGCAACCTTGCGGGTGTTGATCAGGAAGACATGATCGAAATAGTCGGTGACGGTGGCCAGATCGTGATGCACGACCACGACGGTTTTGCCCGCCTCTTTCAGCGATTTCAGCACCGTGATGATGGCCTTTTCGGTGGCCGCATCAACCCCGGCAAAGGGTTCGTCCAACAGATACAGGTCAGCGTCCTGAGCCAGCGCGCGGGCCAGAAACACGCGCTGTTGCTGCCCTCCCGAAAGCTGCCCGATCTGACGATCCGCAAAATCGCGCATGCCCACGCGGTTCAGGCAATCCATCGTCGCCGCCTTATGGCGCGCGCGGACGCGGCCCAGCAGGCCCAGCTGCCGGGACAGACCCATCAGGACCACATCAATCACGCGGGTCGGAAAGTCCCAATCAACACTGGCCCGCTGCGGCACATAAGCGATCCGGGCACGCTGCGCCTCAAGCGGTTCGCCAAACACCGTTACCCGGCCCGACAAAGGGGACACGATCCCAAGCGCCGCTTTCAGCAAGGTCGATTTCCCGGCCCCGTTCGGGCCGATAATGGCTGTCATGGCCCCCGGCTGAACGGTCATGTCCACCGAAAAGACAGCCGGTTTCTGCCCGTAGGACACAGTCAGACCCCGAATGGCCAAGGGGCTGTCGCCTATGCTGTGCTCAACGACCGAGACACCCTTATCTGTGGCCAGTTCAAGCATCGCTCAGAACCCCGCCGACAATCTGCCGTTCAAACCGCGTTCCGGTACATCGGCCCCCAACGCCCCGCCAATCACCGTGATGTTGTGATCCAGCATGCCGATATAGGTGCCCTCATACGTGCCCGGCTCGCCCATTGCATCCGAGTACAATTCGCCACCCACAGTCACCTCATGACCCTTGGCCGCAGCCCCTTCGATCAGCGCGCGCATCGAGCGGTCAGAGACCGAACTTTCCACAAAAACAGCGGTCAACTGGCGGTCCACCAACGTATCGACCAGTTCTCCGATCCGGTTCAAACCAGCTTCGGACTGGGTCGAGATGCCCTGAACGCCCATCACCTCATAGCCATAAGCTGCGCCGAAATAGCCAAAGGCATCATGAGCGGTGACCAGCACGCGGTTGTTTTCAGGCACGGCAGTCAAAACCTGATCAGCATATGCTGTCAAAGCATCCAGTTCGGCCAAATGCGCGGTTGCATTAGCGGCAAAAACCTCTGCCGCTTCGGGGCGCGCCTCGGTCAGTGCTGCCTGAACCACGGTCACCACATCGCCCCAAAGGGTCGGGCTCATCCAGACATGCGGGTCGTATTTGTCGGCGTAATCGTCATGGGCGCGCAGCTTGGTCTTGTCGATGCCTTCGGCCACCGCGATCACGGTCCGTTTGCGTGCAAGATCGCCGAAGAAGTCTTCCATCTGAGCTTCGAGGTAGAGACCATGCCATAGCACAAGATCGGCACGGGTCATCGCAACGATGTCACTGCGGGTCTGGCGATAGGCATGCGGGTCGACGCCGGGGCCCATCAGGCCTTTCACCTCGACCTGATCGCCACCCACCTGCCGCACGGCATCCGCGATCATCCCGGTGGTGGCGACAACTTTCAGCGGTGCCTCCGCCCACGCGGCGAACGGCATCGATGCGGCAAAAGCCATGGCAGCAAGAAAACTGCGACGAATCATGTTCAGACCCCAGATTAGGTTCCGTGTTGAGATTGAATATGAGAACCATTCGCAACTAAGTCAACGCAATTGCGAATTATTCGCAACAAAACCTGCAGTTATTTTTCCAAATGGTCAAAAAATTTGCACCCAAGCGCACCTGATACCTTCCATTTGCGAGCGTCCCGTGCGATTTTGGCGCAAACCTCCCAAAGGACGTGATGATGGATACGCAGAGCTCAGAAAGCCCCGTGCGCACCGCGCATCTGCCGCAAGTGACCGAACCCAGAAACCCCGGTATGGAGCTTGATCTGGACTGGGTCCGCGCGGTGCAGGCCAATACCTCGGCCATTGAACGGCGCGCGGCGACCCTGCCCGGTCGGCGGTCGGTGAAGAAAGAGTATCAGGCGGCGTGGCTGCTGAAGGCGATCACGATGATCGACCTGACCACCTTGTCGGGTGACGACACGGTTGGCCGCGTACGCCGCCTGTGCGCCAAGGCGCGGCAGCCGGTATCGTCGGCCACCCTGCAGGCGCTGGACATGCCGCCGATCACCACCGGGGCCGTTTGCGTCTATCATGACATGATCGACACGGCGGTTCAGGCGCTTGAAGGCACCGGCATCCCCGTCGCCGCGGTCTCCACCGGCTTTCCCGCCGGATTGTCGCCGTTCCATCTGCGCGTGGCCGAGATCGAGGAAAGCGTCAAAGCCGGGGCCGAAGAGATCGACATCGTCATCTCACGCCGCCACGTGCTGTCGGGGGACTGGCAGGCTTTGTATGACGAGATGAAGGCGTTCCGCGTGGCCTGCGGCGATGCCCATGTCAAAGCCATTCTCGCGACCGGCGAACTTGGGTCGCTGCGCAACGTCGCGCGCGCCTCGCTGGTCTGCATGATGGCGGGGGCGGATTTCATCAAGACCTCGACCGGGAAGGAAAGCGTTAATGCCACCCTGCCCGTGTCACTGGTGATGATCCGCGCGATCCGGGATTACTATGACCGCACCGGCTATCGCGTTGGCTACAAGCCTGCGGGCGGGATTTCCAAGGCCAAGGACGCGCTGGTCTACCTGTCGCTGATCAAGGATGAGCTGGGCGACCGCTGGCTGGAACCCGACCTGTTCCGCTTTGGCGCGTCGTCTTTGCTAGGCGATATCGAGCGGCAGTTGGAGCACTATGTGACCGGGGCTTACTCGGCTGGGTACAGACATTCCATGGGCTGAGCCCGTGGACAGGTCTGGACAGTGAGTATTTGGGAAAAGATGAAGCAATGACAGTCAAAGAGATTTTCGAGACCATGGAATACGGCCCCGCCCCCGAAAGTGCAGCCGAGGCGCTGGCCTGGCTGGTCGATCAGGGCGACAAGTTCGGTCACTATATCGATGGGGCCTTCACCAAGCCCGGCAAAGGCTTTGACAGCCGCAACCCGGCGACCGGAGAGGTGCTGGCCAAGCTGACGCAGGCGAAACAGGGTGACGTGGACGCCGCCGTCGCCGCCGCCCGCAAGGCGCAGCCGAAATGGGCGGGTCTGGGCGGCGCTGGTCGTGCACGATACCTCTATGCCATTGCACGGCTGCTGCAGAAACATGCGCGGCTGTTTGCGGTGCTGGAGAGCATGGATAACGGCAAACCGATCCGTGAATCGCGCGACATCGACATCCCGCTGGCGCAACGGCATTTCTATTACCACGCGGGCATGGCGCAGTTGATGGAGAGCGAATTGCCGGACGCTGAAGCGTTGGGCGTGTGCGGTCAGATCATCCCGTGGAACTTCCCGCTGCTGATGCTTTCGTGGAAGATCGCGCCGGCGCTGGCGATGGGCAACACGGTCGTTCTGAAACCGGCCGAATATACCTCGCTGACCGCTTTGCTATTTGCTGACATCTGCTCGCAGGCCGGATTGCCGAAAGGTGTCGTGAATATCGTCACCGGTGACGGCGCGGTGGGCGAGATGATCGTGAACTCGGACGTGGACAAGATCGCCTTCACCGGTTCGACCGTTGTTGGGCGGCGAATTCGTGAGGCGACGGCGGGTTCCGGCAAGGAACTGACGTTGGAACTGGGCGGCAAGTCGGCCTATGTCGTGTTCGATGACGCCGATATCGATTCCGCCATCGAAGGGCTGGTTGATGCGATCTGGTTCAATCAGGGTCAGGTCTGCTGTGCGGGCTCGCGCCTGCTGGTGCAGGAGGGCATCGCCGATCGCTTCCACGAGAAACTGCGCGCCCGCATGGACGGGTTGCGCATCGGCGATCCGCTGGACAAATGCATCGACGTAGGCGCGGTTGTGGACCCGGTTCAGTTGCAGACCATCAAGGGCATGGTCGAAAGCAACACGGTGGGCCATGTCCATCAGGCCGCCTGTGACCTGCCTGCAAATGGCTGTTACTATCCGCCGACGCTGATTTCGGGGCTGGAGACCTCGGACCCGTTGATGCAGGAGGAGATTTTTGGCCCGGTTCTGGTGTCCTCGACCTTCCGCACGCCGGAAGAGGCGGTGGAACTGGCCAACAACACCCGCTACGGGCTGGCCGCGACAGTCTGGACCGAGAATGTGAACCTCGCGCTGGATATCGCGCCCAAGCTGGTTGCGGGTGTGGTCTGGGTGAACGCGACCAACCTGTTCGACGCTGCCGCCGGATTCGGCGGCGTGCGCGAAAGCGGCTTTGGTCGTGAAGGCGGTTGGGAAGGGCTGGCGGCCTATACCAAACCCAAGGGCAAGGCCAAGACTCTGGCCAAGGTCGAGGCGGCGACCGGCGAAGGTACTCCGGTCGATCCCATCGACCGCACCGCCAAGATGTATGTCGGTGGCAAGCAGGCGCGGCCCGACGGAGGCTATTCGAAACCCGTCTGGGGCAAATCCGGGCTGCTGGGTCATGTGGGGCTGGCTAACCGCAAGGACGTCCGCAACGCGGTTGAGGCGGCGGCGGGTGCCAAGGGCTGGTCCAAGACCACCGGCCATCTGCGGGCGCAGATCCTGTATTACATCGGCGAAAACCTCTCGGCCCGCGCTGGTGAATTCGCCGCGCGTATCGACGCCATGACCGGCAAAAAGGACGGCGCGAAAGAGGTCGACGCCTCAATCCAGCGCCTGTTCACCGCGGCCGCCTGGGCCGACAAATATGACGGTCAGGTGCATGGCGTGCCGATCCGGGGCGTTGCCATTGCGATGAAAGAACCCGTCGGCGTCATCGGTGCGCTCTGCGCGGATGAGGCACCGCTGCTGGGTCTGGTCTCGGCCATGGCCCCGGCGATTGCGATGGGCAACCGGGTGGTTCTGGCCGCGTCCGAGCCCTATCCGCTGGCGGCGACGGATTTCTATCAGATCCTCGAAACCTCGGATGTGCCCGCTGGCGTGGTGAACATCCTGACCGGCAGCCATGCGGAACTGGCGAAACCGCTTGCCGCGCACCTGAACGTGGATGCGGTCTGGTCCTTCTCGTCCACCGACCTGTCGGCCGAGATCGAGGCGGCATCAGCCGGGAACCTGAAACGCACATGGGTCAATAACGCAACGGCAGTCGATTGGGGCGTAGACCATTCCCGCCGCTTCCTGCAAGCTGCGACCGAGGTGAAGAACATCTGGGTGCCCTACGGCGAGTAGGGCTCCCGCATCACGGGAGGCCCATATGGATTTTTCAGGACAAACCGTCATCGTCATCGGCGGCACCAGCGGCATCAACCGAGGCATTGCCGAGGCGTTTGCCGCCTCGGGGGCCAAGCTGGCCGTCGCCAGCCGGTCTCAGGAGAAGGTGGACGATACTGTTGCCGCATTGAAAGAGGTCGGTGCGGCGGATGCCATCGGCGCGGCCTTTGACGTGCGCGACCCGGATGCGGTGGCCGAGGGGTTGAAACAGTTCCACGAGGCGTTCGGGGATTTCGACGTTCTGGTCTCGGGCGCGGCGGGCAACTTCCCGGCGCTGGCCTCTGAAATGTCGGTCAATGCGTTCAAAACCGTGATCGATATCGACCTGATGGGCACGATCCATGTGATGAAAGGGGCCTATCCCTACCTCAAGCGCCCCGGCGCGAGCATCATCAATATCTCGGCCCCGCAATCCTATCTGCCCTATGAGGGCCAGTCGCATGTTTGCGCCGCCAAGGCAGGGGTCGATCAGATCACCCGCACCTTGTCGATGGAATGGGGGATCGAGGGCATCCGTGTGAACTCGGTTGTGCCGGGCTTTATCGAAGGCACCGAAGGCGCCAAACGCCTGACGCCATCGGACGGCGCACATGAAGAGATCCGCAAGGATGTGCCGCTGGGCCGATGGGGTCAGCCGCAGGATGTGGCCAATGCCTGCCTGTTCCTCAGCTCGGACATGGCCAGCTATATCAGCGGCACGGTTCTGGCTGTTGATGGCGCACTGTATCAGCGCGGCTCGGGCAAATTCGGGCAGATGATGGGCGACATGCTGCGTAGCATGAAAAAGGGCTGAACCCCTTACAAGACGCGCAGCAACGTCCAAAGCAACCCCGGGCACAACGCTCTTACTAAACGGAGCAGCCTCGCAGAAATCTGCGCGGGGCTTTCTGCGGTTCGCCTAATTGCTTACGCTTTTCAGAACTTGTTGATGGAACGCGCCTTGTGCATCCTCATCAGTAGGTCTTACCACCCATTCCCTATCCAATTTCAGCGCTCCTGCGGGTACGATTTGCCGCGCGATCTCGGGTGGTGTGGTGTCGTCATACGTTCCGTTCTGCCAGTCGTGAAAGGCTGAAGAGTATCGCACGACCGCCTCGCTGGTCGGCAACTCCAGCACCCCGCCCTCGGCAAAGAATACCAACCCATCGCCCATTTCTTCCCCGATGAGTTTGAGCCTGTTTCCCAAACGATGCTTTAGGATGGCAACAAACACGATCGCGGCAGAGAACGTGAATTTGTCGACAAGCACAACAACCTGCTTGCTTGCGCTTTGCGAGATTGCGTCGATCAACGGCATCACTAGAAGAAAATTGCCGCCAGTGTTTCCGCGAACGTCAATTAAGAGTGTTTTGTTTGAGCAGGCACCTACGCGGTCCGCTGCATCTGAAATGGCTTCAGGCAGATCACGTTCGCCCGGATCAAAGAAACTTGGCAACAGAATTGAAAGCCCAAGTTCGTGCCAGTCCTTTATGCCCACAAAGGTTTCGGGTTCCCAGGCCGGATCAGCCCTGCCATGCTCGTTTCGCGGGTAGAGCGTTGATGCAGGAACCCTAGTCCCGTTCTCCAGTTTGATATCGGCTATCTGCCCGTTCTCGTCCTGCACGCGATACTCGGTCGTATCGTCCACTGAGGCAAAACCCAAGCGAGCCAGAGCGTATGGCCACGCAAGAAGGATCGATCCGATGACCCGTTTCCTTTGGCGCGTTCCCGCCAGAAAACGTCTTGAGGCGGCTTCGATTTGCCCCAAAGGTGCGCCGTTGACGGCAATCAACTCTCCTCGTGGCGCGGTTATTTCTGGTGTTGCACCAACCAAATGGTGGCCCGTCCCGACGCTTACAAACCTCAGCGGAAGCACCGAGATGCCATCGTTTGGAATCAACCGTGTGTGCCCGTTGTCGGGAAGTGCCAACAGGCGCATCGCGGAAAACAGAAAATCCTCTTTGGACCCCTCGAATACGCATCGTCGGGTGTCACTGATGCAGTTATCTATTACCGTTTGGTCGATCCGCCGAAAGCTGGGATCGGTTGGCAGGGCAGTTTCCAATATTTGCGCAAAGTCTTGCGTCAGCGACATACGTCACGGTGCGCAGAACTGATGGACGATGTCCAGACTGGGCTCTGCGCTGAAACCAAGATCCAGAAGATCTGGCGGACCGCAGAGCCGCTGCCCCTTGAACAGCAACACTTCCGGTAAGAAGCCGGGTCCGGGTCACCCCTGACTCAATTTGTGGTATCCAAACCCACTGGTTTTCCTACCACGGTGAAATGCAGGCCCTCGGGGTCCAACAGTTCGCTGGCGACGCGGTTCACATCCTCAAGAGTCACGGCGTTTACCTTGTCGTTGCGGGTGGCGATGTAGTCGATGGGCAGGCCCTGCATCTGCATCCCGACCATGATCCCGGCGATCTGGCCATTGCCATCAAAGCGCAGCGGATAGGCACCGGTCAGGTAGGTCTTGGCGTCGTCCAGTTCCTTCTGGGTCACGCCTTCGTCGGCGGCGCGGGCCCATTCGGCGCGGATCACCTCGACCGCTTCGGCAATACGGTCATTGGCCGAAGACACCGAGCCAAGATAGACCGAGGCCAGATCCTTGGGCACCAGATAGGTTGCCACCCCATAGGTCAGACCCCGCTTTTCGCGCACCTCCTGCATCAGGCGGCTTTCGAACCCGCCGCCGCCCAGAATGTGGTTCAGAATAAAGGCGGGGAAGAAATCCGGGTCGTCGCGATCCATGCCTTCATGGCCAAACAGGGCCACGGATTGCGGCGTGTCGAACTCGACCACGCTGATGCCGCCCTCGATCGTCACATCGGCCTTGCCGGGGATCAGCTTTCCGGTGTCCGGCAAATCGGCCAGCAGATTGTCCAGCAGCGCACCCAATTCCTCGGCTGTGATGTCTCCGACCGCGCCGACATACAGACGGTCCTTGGCGAAGACATTGCCATAGGCCTCGACCACATCACCACGCGTCAGGGCCGAGACGCTTTCTATGGTGCCCTTCCCTTCGGACCCATAGGGGTGATCGCCATAGGCCATGGCCGAGAAATTGCGACCCGCAATGTCATTGGGATCGGTCGCATCCGACCGCAGCGCCGACACAATCTGCGCTTTGACCCGATCCACCGCGTCCTGATCAAACCGGGGCTCGTGGATGGTGGTCCGCAACAGATCCGTCACCTCATCCCGGTTTTCGGTCAGAAACCGGGCCGAGATCGAAACGCTGTCATCCGAGGCGTTGTAACTGAACGATGCGGCCAGAGCCTCCAATTCACGCGCATAGGAGCGCGAATCCATGTCTCCGGCACCTTCTTCAATCAGCCCACTCATCAGGTAAACCGCGCCGCGCTTGTCGGGATCGTCCAGCGATGTTCCGCCGCGAAAGCGCAGTTCCAGCGCTGTAAAGGGGATCGAATGATCCTCGACCAGCCAGGCGGTGATGCCCCCGGGCGAGGTGACCTCTTTGATCTCGATCTCGGCCCAGGCCGGTAAAGCGAACAAAAGCGCGATCAGGGGGGCAAAAAACCGTTTCATTGCGTCACCTCATCTTCGCGCATCAGCCAGCCGGTGACCGACGCCTCGCGTTGCAACACGTCGCGCGCGGCGGCGATGATCTCATCGCCCGTCACCGCTTGCAGAATATCGGGCCAGGCCTGCACGTCCTCGACCGTCAGACCACTGGTCAGGGCCCGGCCATAGCGGTTGCCGATGCCGTCCACATTGTCGCGCGCATAGATCTGGGACGCGCGCAGCTGCATCTTGATCCGGTCCAGATCCTCTTCGTTCACACCCTCGGCGATGAAATCGGCCACGGCCCGATCCATGGCATCCTCGGCCTCTTGCAGGGACACGCCTTCGGCTGGAACCACCAGCAGATCAAAGGTCGTGTCATCCAGCGAAACCCCGCGGTAGAAGGACCCGGCATAGACGGCGATCTGCTGATCCAGTTGCAGCTTTTCATTCAAGTAAGAGGTTGTGCTGCCCCCCAAGAGTTCCGCCAGCAGGAACAGGGCCGCTGCCGTTTCCTGCGCGCCCGGATCGCGTTCAGGGGCCAGATAGCTGCGCTGCACATATGGCTGCGCCACGCGCGGGTCCTTGAAGGTCAGGCGGCGTTCGGCGGTGTGCGGCGGTTCTTGCGACCGCACCCGTTCGGGCAGGTCCGGGTTGGCCGGGATCACGCCATAGTACTTTTCGGCCAGCGCCCGCACCTCATCTGAATCCACATCCCCGGTCACGACCAGAATGGCGTTGTTGGGCGCATAATGGGTTTCGTAGAAGGACAGCGCGTCCTCCATATCCAGCGTCTCCATCTCGCGTTTCCAGCCGATGATCGGTACGCCGTAGCGGTGGTTCAGGTACTGGGCCGCGTTCATCTGCTCGCCGAACAGGGCGCGCGGATTGTTCTCGGTGCGCTGGTTGCGTTCTTCCAAAATCACGTCGCGCTCGGTCAGGATGTCATTTTCCGACAGGCGGATATTGCGCATCCGGTCCGCTTCCATCCGCATCATCAGTTCAAGCCGGTCGGCGGCGACACGCTGGAAATAGGCGGTATAGTCATACGAGGTGAAGGCGTTGTCATTGCCGCCATTGGCCGCCACGGTGGCCGAAAACTCACCCGGGGCCAGCGTGTCCGTGCCCTTAAACAGCAGATGCTCCAGAAAATGCGCAACACCGGACGAGCCGACGGGTTCATCGGCAGACCCCGCGCGATACCAGACCATATGTTGCACGACAGGGGCGCGGTGATCTTCGATCACCACGACGTCCATGCCGTTGTCCAGCGTGAAGGTTGTAACCGCCTCTTCCTTATCCGCAAAAAGGGGCGTCGCGGCGATCAGGGCAGCCGACAGGGCAAGGGCCCGAACCATGGGGCATCCTCCGTTTCGTTATCCGACTAAAACTACGGTGGTGCGCGGCAGGTTCAAGGGAGATGACAGAAAGTTAAGAATTATTCATCCGGCGGTGACGACGGTGTCTCAAACCCTGCGCGGCGGGCGGCTTCGGTTTCAGCCTGCGGGTTGATCGACTGCCGCTCATAGACCTGTGCGTACCGATCCACAGGGAACAGGCGCAGGCCGGTCCAACGGCCGCGGCGTTTGCGGAACGCATCATCTTCGGCCTGAACCACCTGACGCGTATCAGGCGGCACACCGTAACGGCCCGATGCAGCCACCAGCGCGGCATCAGACGAAGGAACCGCCCCGTTCGGGTTCAGCGCGCCAGCGTTTCCGCCCAGCGCCGCAACCACATCAGCCTGCGGGTTCGGATCGGTCAGGTTGCCCCCACCCGGAGTGGGCGCAGGCAGGAACGCATAATCCTGTGGCTGTGTCAGCGGTTTGACCGGCAGGACCGAGAATTCATCGGGCCCCTGCCCCGGCGGTTCCAGCGTGCGCAAACCAGAGTTCGAGCACGCCGCAACAGCGACGGCAAAGATCAAAGCAATTGGGGCGCGCGACAACCGCATCAGAGTCTCCAGCCTGTTTGGGCCGTTTTATCGCATATCCTTGGGCGCGTCACGAGGGCTTTTTTCCATCGAACAAAACCAGCCCGATCGCGCCCGCAAAGACGAAAACATCCGCCAGATTAAAGACATAGGGGTTGTTGATGCCGCAACACGACATGTTCAGGAAATCGAGAACAAAGCCATACAGCACCCGATCCACCACATTCCCCAAGGCCCCGCCGATCAACAGACCGCCGCAGATCAGCATCAGTTTCGACGGCGTGGTACGCCGCAGCCAGACAAAAACGGCAACACAAATGGCAATCGAAATGCCGATCAAAACCCAGCGCGCGGCATCGGAATCGCCCTGAAACAGGCCGAAATTGATGCCGCGGTTTTCGCCGTATTTGAACACCACCAAGGGCGGCAGCACATCGATACCGCCGGGCTGTTCCGCCACGCGCATGACACGAACGACCAGAAACTTGCTGATCTGGTCGATCGCGATGGCCAAAAACGCGGCCCAGTAGAACAGCCGATACGACATCAGTGACGGAAGTGACGCATGCCGGTGAAGACCATGGCCAGACCGGCCTCATCCGCCGCCGCGATCACCTCATCATCCCGCATCGAGCCGCCGGGTTGGATGACGCAGGTTGCACCGGCTTGCGCCGCCTCCATCAGCCCGTCGGGGAAGGGGAAGAACGCGTCAGACGCGACAGCCGAACCGATGGTCAGCGGTTGCGGCAGACCCAGCACGTCTGCCATGCGCTCGGCCTTTTTGGCCGCTATGAGCGCCGAGTCCACACGGCTCATCTGCCCAGCGCCCACGCCCACGGTCGCGCCGTCCTTGACGTAGACAATGGCGTTGGACTTGACGTGTTTAGCCACTTTCCACGCAAACAGCAGATCGCGCATCTGGTCGTCGGTCGGGACCTTCTTGGTGACCACCTTCAGGTCATCCATGCCGACAAAGCCGTTATCCTTGTCCTGCACCAGCAAACCGCCCGCCACCTGACGCACGGTCTTGCCGCCGGTGGTCACATCCGGCAGCGCCTCGGTCGTCAGCAGGCGCAGGTTTTTCTTGGCGGCAAAGATCGCCTTGGCCTCGTCCGAGGCACCGGGGGCAATCACAACCTCGGTGAAGATGCCGGTGATTTCCTGCGCGGTTTCGGCATCCAGCGGCTGGTTCAGCGCCACAATGCCACCGAAGGCCGAGGTGCGGTCACAGTCGAAAGCGGCCTTGTACGCCTCGAGCAGCGTCGCGCCCTTGGCCACGCCACAGGGGTTGGCGTGTTTGATGATTGCGCAGGCGGCGGTGTCGGCGGGATCGAACTCGGCCACCAGTTCAAAGGCGGCGTCGGTGTCGTTGATATTGTTGTAGCTCAGTTCCTTGCCCTGGTGCTGCACGGCGGTCGCCACGCCGGGGCGGTTCGTGCCATCGGTATAAAACGCCGCCTGCTGGTGACTATTCTCGCCATAGCGCAGGGTCTGTTTCAGCTCACCGGCAAAGGCGCGGCGGCGTGGAGCCTCAGCGGCGAGCGCATCGGCAATCCAGTTCGACACGGCCGCGTCATAAGCGGCGGTGCGGGCATAGGCCGTCTGCGCCAGATATTGCCGGAAAGCGTAAGAGGTCTGACCATCATTCGCCTCCAGCTCGGCCAGCAGGGCATCATAGTCCTGCACATCCACCACCACATTGACGAAAGCGTGGTTTTTCGAGGCCGCACGGATCATCGCCGGGCCACCGATATCGATATTCTCGATGCAGGTGTCATAGTCGGCACCTTTGGCCACGGTCGCCTCAAACGGGTAGAGGTTCACCACCAGCAAGTCGATCGCGCCGATACCGTGCTCGTTCATCGCCGCCACATGGCCGTCATTGTCCCGCAGCGCCAGCAGGCCCCCATGCACCATCGGGTGCAGGGTTTTCACGCGGCCATCCATCATCTCGGGGAAACCGGTGATCTCGCTCACGTCCTTCACGTCCAACCCCGCATCGCGCAGCGCCTTGGCGGTGCCGCCGGTCGATAGCAGTTCAACCCCGCGCTCGGCCAGTGCCTTTCCCAGATCAATCAGACCGGTCTTGTCGGATACGGAAAGCAGCGCGCGGCGCACGGGGTGAAGGTCGGTCATGGGTCCAAAGGTCCTTTTGGCGTCAGTCAAACTCGGGCTCGTCCCGGTGAATGTCACGCACGGCATAGGCAGTATCCTGCGCCTTGCTCAACGTCCACTGGATGCGCGTCGCATACTCCATTGCGCGGCCAGATAGAACGATCTGTTTTGTCGCGCGTGGCTTCAGGCGGCCTTTTTCAAGGTAAACGCTTGGCTCGACAGACAATTTTCCAACGCCATCATGGCGGAACACCCAAATCTCACCGCTTTTGAGCGCCATCGACACCGCCGCGCCACCCAGATCAATGGCCGCATCGACATCCGGGTGCAGGTGAAACCGGATGTCAAACCCGATACCCGAAAGCCCCGAGGCATCCAACGCCCTGTCAAACTGCCGCTTGGCCTTGTCGGTCGCGGTCAGCAGAATATCTTCGCCGGTCAGTTCTCGCCCGTCAAAGCGCAGCTCGTATGTGCGGGCATGGGTCAGACCGAAGGTTTTGGCATAGCCGTCATGCCCGGCCATGAAGCGAATACCTTCGAATGCGTCTTCGAACTCAACCGGAACCTCACGCGGGGCGTCCACCAGCGCCTGATGCTCGCTGCCCGGTGTCGGCTTGGCCAATCTTGCGCTGGAATAACCGTCCAGACACAGCGTCGAATGGGACGGGGTCGCCCGACCCGCCCGCCGCCAGTCCAACCCGAAACTGGCCCCGGACCCGCAATTCACGATCAAAGGGCGACGGCCCGAGGTCACCTCGAACGCCAGTGTCGAGGCATGGGCGTTCAGTGACGCGGCCCCAGCGGGCGGAGAGCTTGCATCGACAATCACAGTCGTCCGCGCGGCGGATAGTCTTGCATAGCCCATCGGCAGTTCGGTCGCGGCCTTATGCTTGACCCCGCTTTGCGCAAGCGCCTGTTCCAGCCGACCTTCGACTCCGCGCCCACCGCCGTGGAACCGGGCCAGCGCCCCGTCCGCGTGGCGCAAGCTGCGCAGCGTGGGAGCGATCCGCTTGATGGCAGTGGCCTGAGCCACCGGCGTGCCACGCCCCACATCGTTCAGCGCGGCCGAGGTCCAGCTGAGCAGCGTGAACACCTCAAGCAATTCCTCCGGGTTGCGGGTGGGAATGCCACCCTGGGCGTCCACCTGACGTTCACATTCGCGGGCCAAAGCACGCAGGGCCGGATCGGCCATTGCCTCAAGCCCTTCGAGCACCAGTCCGGATTGCACCAGACCGGCCAGCGCTTCGAATCTTGGCAGGCCCGGCGTGGCGGCCTGCCAGCGTTTCGACAGGAACCAGGTTTGTTGCGCAAGGGATCGGAAGAACAGCTTGCTGTGTTTGTCATCAACGCCGCGCAACAGAAAGATCGCGTGGTTGATCCAGCGCATGACCCGCCGCCCGGTCAGGTCCGGCACCCATCCCGGACCATGGCCACGCCCATGCGCCTCGATCCAGCCCCAGACCCAGCGCTGCGCCTTTTCCCGCGCCCGCATGTCACCCACAGCTGCCAGATCATCCAGCCATGCAAAACCGTGGCGCTCATCGTCAAATCCCACGCTGGGGGCTGCGACCTCCCACAAGCCGGTATCCTGCGCCTCGACCAGATAACCGGCGAACAGCAGGTTCCCGGCGACCAGTTGGCGGCCTCGGGCGAACGACCCGACAGTGCGCGGTTCGGGCTGCGATACAAACCCCGTGACCGCCTTTTGCCGCTGGCTCAGGCGCGCGTAAAAACGGTTCTGAAACCGCATCCACCGGCTGGTCATGGTGTCCGTTTCTGACATGACGCGTGTTACTCTGCCCCTTGCGCTCTGCTGGCGCTTGAGACCCAACGATAGACCGTGCCGATCGTCAAGTCATCGAAAAGCGTGTGCTCAGGCGGATTTGGTGAGGCAGGCGATATAGAACCCGTCCATACCACCGCGATCCGGCCAGTAATCGGGGCGCAGACGCAGGCCACCTTCTTCGGTGATCCAGTCCGGCTCGACCCCGTCGATGTTCAACGCGTCGCGGTTGACGGTCATGCCGGGGAACATGCCCAAGGCTTCCTCAACCTGCACCTCGCCTTCGTCGGGCAACAGCGAACAGGTGCAATAGACCAACCGCCCGCCGGGTTTCAGCAAGGTCCAGGCACGGGCCAGCATCTGCGCCTGCAACTCGATCAACCCGCCGAATTCCGAACCGTCCTTGGCAAAGGGCAGATCGGGATGGCGGCGGATGGTGCCGGTGGCGGAACAGGGCGCGTCCAGCAGGATGGCATCGTATTGGCCTTGGTGGTCCAGCGCATCGCCTGCGATGACATTTGCCTTCAGCCCGGTCCGCGCAAGGTTTTCGCGGACGCGTTCCAGTCGCCCTTCCGAGATATCCAGTGCCGTGACCTCGGCCCCGGCAGCGGCAAGTTGCAGCGTTTTGCCGCCCGGTGCGGCGCAGAGGTCCAGAATTTTCTCACCGGCATTGGGTGCCAGAACACGCACCGGCAAGGCCGCCGCTGCATCCTGAACCCACCAATCGCCCGTGTCGAACCCCGGCAGGGCCGACACCTGCCCCGCAACCCGCACTCGCATCGACCCCGTTGGCAGAGCGTCACCGGGTCCGCTCGCACCGGGTTTCAGCGACAAGTCCAAAGGCGCACCGGCGAAATGGGCCTGCTCCATGCCCGCGACGGCCTCGGCCCCCCAGGCCATAACCAGCGGGTCGCGCAGCCATTCGGGCAAACGCGGCACCCGCATCTTCGGCCAGGCCTCCGGGCCTTCGGCGGCGACTTTGCGCAGCACGGCGTTCACCAGCCCCTTGAGACGCCCGTGCTTGCGCGACCGGCCGACAATCTCGACCATCGAGTTCACAACACCATGCGCGGCCTCGCCGTGACACAGCTCGACCGCGCCCAAACGCAGGGCATTGTGCACCGTCAGGGCCGGGGTCCGGTTCAGGTGATTGTCCAGCAGCCGGTCCGCACGCTCCAACCCGCGCAGGGTTTCCAGCGTCAGGCGCTGCGCCCGCGCGCGATCTTCGGGGTCCAGCCGATCCAGCGCACCTGCGGCCAGACATTCGGACAACAGCCGCCCCTCTCCCAGAATCTGATCCAGCAGATAGATCGCGCTGCGTCGCGCTGCCGTTGCGTTATCGGACATGGAACCGCCTTTGATGTGACCCTCGCCCGCATTGCCAAGGGCGGACGGGGGCGTATATCAAGCCCCTGCACGGAAAGGAACCCGATGTCATGAGTGACGACCGCACAGACCTGCCCCCCGCCGCCCAGCGCGCATTGGCCGAGGCCGAGGAACGCCGCAAACAGGCCGAGGCAAAAGAGATGCCCAAGGAATTGGGCGGGCGCGACGGACCCGACCCGGCCCGCTATGGCGATTGGGAGAAAAAGGGCATCGCCATCGATTTCTAGGCGCTCAACCCCGCAGCGCCTGAAGAAAATCACCAATCAGGGCGCGTTGTTTTTTCGATTTGGCCCGGTCCTCGGGCCATGTCAGCCAATAACCATCCTTGGTCTGCAATTCGGGCAGGTCCAGCCTGCGCAACCGTCCCGCCTGCAAATCCGCCTGCGCCAGAGGCACCGAGCCCAGCACCACACCCATCCCCTGACGGGCCGCTGACAGGGCATGTTCCATCGAATCAAAACTGACCTGAGACGGAGGCAATTCCGCCTGCCCCGTCTTCCGCGCCCAGTCCCGCCAACCGGGCCGTTCGCCGCGCAGATCAATCAGCGGCGCGCCCCAGCCAATACCGGGCGCGGCCATCGGCACCAGCACCTCGGGCGCGATCAATTCGGCATCCCGCCCCGGCCACGCCCCTCGGCCATAGCGGATTTGCAGCCATGTCCGTTCCTCATCCAGCGAGGACCGGCGCGCCACGGAATCGGTCATCACCCGCACCTTGGGCCGCATGTCGTGAAACCGCGCCAGACCGGGCAGAACCAGCGCATGGATGTTCGAGGCCAGCCCGGCCACCCGCAATTCGCGCGGAGATTTGCCGAACAGATCCTCGGTATTGCGTTCCAGCGCCTGCAAACTGTCCTGCACCAGCGGCAGATAGCTTTCGCCCTCCACCGTCAGCGACACGCCGCGCGCCTCGCGCACAAACAGGGTCCGGCCCAACCAGGCCTCAAGATTGCCGATCCGCTGGCTGACTGCCGCCTGAGTCAGTCCGAACTCTTTCGCCGCCGCCGAGAAGCCGCCCAGCCGACCAGCGGCCTCGAACACGCGCAGCCAGTCCAGCGGGGGCAATCCGATCTTTTTCTTACCCATAAGTTTTTCCAAGCCTCAGCCGAAAGAAGGATTAATTGTCGTAATGCCACGGGGCGCGTATTTCCTCAACCAAAGCCGCGCTGAACAGGAGATCCCCCAATGCTGCGCACCGCCACCCATGACGCCTCGGTCGTGACTGTCGCGTTCGACACCGGCACCACGGCCCGTTTCCACGCCATCTGGCTGCGCGACAACGCGCTGGACTCTGAGACCCGCGCGCCGGGCAACGGTCAGCGCCTGATTACCATCGGTGATATTCCCGCCGATATTTCGGTCAGCGCGGCACAGGTTGTGAACGGCGATCTGACCGTGACCTTCCAGCCCGAAGGCAAAACCGTCACCTTCCCCGCCGGTTGGTTGGCCGATCACAGCTATGACCGCGCCCATGCGCAGGACATCGGCCGCACCGCCCCCGGCATCACCACCTGGGAACGCGGCATAGCCGCACCCAGCGGCGATTGGGATCAGGTCCACGCCAACCCGACCGCCAAACGGGATTGGCTGGCTGCTGTGGCCGAATACGGTTTCGCCAAGCTGACCGGCGGCCCGACCGAGCCGGAATCGCTGCTGAAAGTGGCCGATCTGTTCGGCTACGTGCGCGAGACCAATTACGGCCCCTATTTCGAGGTGCGGACCGAGGTGAACCCGACCAACCTCGCCTATACCGGGCTGGGTTTGCAGGCGCACACAGATAATCCATACCGCGACCCGGTGCCGACTCTGCAAATCCTTTATTGCCTTGAGAACTCAGCCGAAGGTGGCGATTCCATCGTGGTTGACGGCTTCCGCGCCGCCGAAAAGCTGCGTGAACAGAACCCCGAAGGCTTTGCCCTGCTGGCAGGCTACCCCGCCCGGTTCGAATACAAGGGCTCGGACGGCGTCTGCCTGCGCTCGCGCCGCCCGATGATCGAGTTGTCGCCGGATGGGGAGTTGATCGGCATCCGCTTCAACAACCGCTCATCCGCGCCGTTCGTGGACATCCCGTTCGACCATGTGGAGGCCTACTACGCCGCCTATCGCCAGTTGGGCGAGATCATCGACGATCCGGCCATGGGCGTGTCGTTCAAACTGGAACCGGGCGAGAGCTTTATCGTCGACAACACCCGCGTCCTGCACGCACGTCTGGGCTATTCCGGCGCAGGCTCGCGCTGGTTGCAGGGCTGCTACGCCGACAAGGACGGATTGCTGTCCACGCTGGCAGCGATGGAGATGGCACAGCCGGAGGCCGCGGAATGAAACCGGATTTTTCGACCCTGAACCGGGACAATATCGTGGCCTTCATCGGCGATATCTTCGAGCGTCGCGGTGGTGAGGAATATCTGGGCGAACCCGTCACCATGGCCGAACATATGCTGCAAGGTGCAACGATTGCCGAGCAGAACGGCCAGCCCGAGGAAATCATCGTCGGTGCCCTGCTGCACGATATTGGTCACTTCACCTCGGAATTCGGCACCTATCACCCCGACGACACCGAAGACCGCCATCACGAGGACGCGGGCGCCGAGGTGCTGGAGCATTTCTTCCCCTCGGTCATCACCGATTGCTGCCGCTATCACGTGGCGGCCAAACGCTATCTCTGCGCCACCAAGCCCGAGTATTTCAACCGCCTGTCTGCCGCCTCGGTCCATACGCTGGAATTGCAGGGCGGCCCGATGAGCACCGAGGAAGTCGCCGCATTCGAGGCCAACCCGAACCTGAAGGAAATCATTCAGGTCCGCTATCTGGACGAGGCTGGCAAACACGCCGATATGGAGACGCCCGATTTCGCCCATTTCGCGCCGATGGTTCAGCGCATGGTCGATAAACATCTGGGGTCGGCATGAGCGCGCCGGAGTATATCTTTGAGGCCAGTTCCAAACCCTCGTTGCCATGGCATGAGGTGCCACTGATCCGCGCGACAGACACATCGGTCAAGGGATACGGCTGTCTGGTCGATGACCCCGACACATTCGAAATCGAGATCACCCGCTGGCCGCAGCAAGGCTGGCGGCCCATCGACGAGGGCACCGGCGACGAAGGCGGCTGGGTCGAGGGGACGTTCAAATGCGACTGGCAGGGCGATGTGCTCTATGGCGAGAACGAGGCAGTCAAGGGCCATTATGTCCTCGGCTGGTCCGCTGACCCTCAGCAGGCACAGACCGACCGGCAAACCGCACCCCGCGACCAGGTCTTGCTGTGGCATATGAACTATCACCCCGATGGCGGGCAGATGTTCTGGCCGCTGGACAACAAACCCTTCATCGTCCCCGCCGCCCTGCCCGGAGACAACCTGACGCCCGACAAAGTGGTGGCGTTCTGGTGCGACGGCTCTCGCGGGCTCTATATCCATCCCGGCATCTGGCACGAGGGGATTTTCCCGGTCGAAGACAATCAGCGATTCCTTGACCGGCAGGGACGGGTTCATGCCCGCGTCAGTGCCGATATCGGCAAAGAGTTCGGCCTCTATCTGGCTTGTCCTCTCAGGGCGGACAAGATCAGGGATGTGTGACCAGCACTCCTTCATGGCCCGAACGCTTACGCATGATCCATATCTGAACGATCAGCAGATAGGGTACAAAGAACGCAAAGTTCTGCACCAGATCGAAAGGGCCCGAGAAATCGGGCTCTGACCCAATCCCTCCGGTCAGCAGATACCAAAGCGTATAATGCACCCGGTAGAGCCACGACCCCAGCGCCAGCCAGAACAGTCGTAATCCCCAGGCCCAATGGCCCGCGCGATCCCGAATGATCGCCATGCGCGCCAACATCAGCGCCGAGGTAAACAGGCACAGGCCGTACAAGAAAAAGCCCGCGGACATATCCGGGCCGCCGATTGTTCCGCGCAAGGGGATATAGGTCATCCCGGCCAGCCCGGTGATCAGAGCCAGCGCAATCAGCATCGTCCCCAATGCACGGTGAAACCCATTGAACCTCTGCCGAAGGGGGCGGATCAATTGCAAGGGCACCAGCGTCACCAACACCGTTCCGGCAAAGATATGCAGAATCATCGCCGCGTTTCCGACGCTCTGACCGTCCGCAAACAAATAGCTTTGCGCGGGCGCATTGTGCGACAGCCCAAGGCCGATCATTCCGAACCCATGCACCACAAACGGCAGCAGCGTCAGATAGAACACTGCCAACAACAATCCGATTGCCAAACGAGATTTCAGGATCCGCATAAGCAGACCTTAGCGCCTTAGGGCGATCCGTCTATGGGCCTACAACCCCAACACATCCACCATGTCATACTGACCCGGCGCTTTGCCCTGCCCCCACAGCGCCGCCTTCAGCGCGCCGCGGGCAAAGATGGCGCGGTCCGAGGCCAGATGGCGCAAGACGATGCGCTCTCCGGGTGCGGCGAACAGGACGTCGTGTTCGCCAACCACATCTCCGCCGCGAATGGCGTGAAAGCCGATATCGCCGCGTTTGCGCGCGCCGGTGATGCCGTCGCGGCCCCGGTCGGACACATCGTTCAGCTTGACGCCGCGCCCCTCGGCGGCGGCCTCGCCTAACATCAGCGCGGTGCCCGAAGGCGCATCGACCTTGTGGTGGTGATGGCCTTCTATGATCTCGATGTCGAAATCCTCATCCAGCGCAGCGGCGACCTTTTTGGTCAGTTGCATCAACAGGTTGACGCCAAGGCTCATGTTGCCCGCCCGCACGATGACCGCATGGCGCGAGGCCGGTTCCAGCGCCGCGATCTGTTCGTCTGTCATGCCGGTGGTGCCGATCACATGCACGCAACGCGCCTGTGCGGCCAGTGCGGCAAAATCCAGCGTCGCCTCGGGCGCGGTGAAATCGATCACGGCCTGCGCCTGCGCGAATGCCTCCAGAGGGTCGTCCGTTACAGTCACGCCCAATGCCTGACCGCCCATCGCTTCACCGACGTCCTGACCGATCCAGTCGTGGCCTTTACGCTCGACCACACCGACCAGACGCGCCTGATCGCTATCAGACACGGTCTTGATCAGCATCTGCCCCATACGGCCCGAAGCCCCTGTGATGACGATCCCCGGAATATGGGTCATTGCGCTGGTCCTTTTCGCTAAGTCGGCTCAAAGCCTCCTACCCCGTTCGCGCCCGCTTGGCAAAGCCCTGCTTTGCGCTTAGATCGGGAATATGGCAAAGAACAAATTCCACGATGGCCCCGGCCCGTCCCAACGGCAACTGCGTGTCGGCGAACTGATCCGCCGCACCCTGTCCGAGGTTCTGGCGCGCGGAGATGTCCACGACCCCGACCTGAACCGCATGTCGATCACAGTGGGTGAGGTGCGCACCTCGCCCGATCTGAAGATCGCCACCGCCTATGTGCTGCCCCTTGGCGGCAAGGGGCAGGAGGACGTGATTGAACTGCTGGCCCGCAACAAAGGTGAACTGCGGCGCGTGATTGGCAAGAAACTGAACCTGAAATTCTCGCCCGATCTGCGGTTCCGTCTGGATGATACATTTGACCGTCTGGACGATACCCGCCGCATGTTCGAACAGGACGCGGTGCGCCGCGATCTGGACGAGTGATCCGTACCCTTGTCACGTTGGGCGCTGCCATGTGGGCGGCGCAGGCGGGCGCGGTGACCTGCGAAAAGCTGACCCATGAGGACAAGCGGTATACCGTCTGCGAAGTGGACACCGCCAATGAAGACCTGCGCCTGTTTCTGAATGATGAAAACGGCGCGGTGCTGGGGCATTTTTCATCCGTGAACGAAGCGCTTGCGCCCAGCGGTAAGCAACTGGCCTTTGCGATGAACGCGGGCATGTACCACGACGACCGCTCGCCCGTCGGGCATTATGTCGAAGAGGGACACGAGCAAATGCGCGTGATCCCGAATGCAGGCCCCGGCAATTTCGGCCTGTTGCCCAACGGCGTATTCTGCATCCGTGACGGTCGCGCCGATGTGTATGAGACATTGACCTATGTCGATCAGGCCCCCGATTGCCGGTTCGCCACCCAGTCCGGCCCGATGCTGGTGATCGACGGAGAACTGCATCCGCGTTTCCTGCCCGATTCGACCTCGCTCTATGTGCGCAACGGGGTGGGCACCAGCGCCGATGGAACGCAGGCGGTGTTTGCGATCTCGGAGGATTACGTGACCTTTCACGAGTTCGGCAGCCTGTTTCGGGATGTGATCGGCACCCCGAATGCGCTGTTCTTCGATGGCAATATCTCGCGCATGTATGATCGGGCGGGCGGGCGTTCGGATCTGGGGTTCTCGCTGGGGCCAATTGTGGGTGTGGTGGAAGATACGCCCACAAATTGACAGCGGCAAAACGATCCGCTAACCCGCGCGCCTCAGCAAAAGGCAAGGTGCAAGATGGGACGCAAACGCAAGGGCCGCGACATTTCCGGTTGGCTGGTGGTGGACAAGCCTGCGGGCATGACCTCGACATCCGTAGTCAACAAGGTGCGTTGGGCGATGGATGCCAAAAAGGCGGGCCACGCGGGCACGCTGGACCCCGAGGCAACCGGCGTTCTGGCCGTGGCTTTGGGTGAGGCGACCAAGACCGTTCCTTACATCACCGACGCCTTGAAAGCCTACACCTTCACCGTGCGTCTGGGTCAGGCCACCAATACCGACGATGCCGAAGGCGAGGTGATTGCGGAAAGCGATGCACGCCCCTCGGATGACGATATCAAACAGGCGCTGGCTCCGTTTCTGGGCGACATCATGCAGGTGCCGCCCAAGTTCTCAGCCGTGAAGATCGACGGACAGCGCGCCTATAAGCTGGCCCGCGATGGCGAGGATGTGGAACTGTCTGCCCGGCCCCTGTGGGTCGAGGAACTGGTGGTGGTCGACCGCCCCGACGAAGACCACGTGGTGCTTGAGATGACCTGCGGCAAAGGCGGCTATGTCCGCTCGATCGCGCGCGATCTGGGTGCAGCGTTGGGATGTTACGGCCACGTCAAGGAACTCCGCCGCATCTGGTCCGGCCCGTTCGAGGCCGAAGACGGCCTGTCCATCGAACAGATCGACGAGATGGCCAAGACCGAGGCACTGGACGAGTACCTGCATCCGCTGGAAACCGGCCTGTCGGACCTGCCCGAGCTGAAATGCACCCCCGAGGGTGCCACCCGCCTGCGCAACGGCAATCCGGGCATGGTGCTGGCGTCGGACGTGGAATATGGCGACGAAGCCTGGGCCTCGCTCGATGGCAAGGCCGTGGCCGTGGGCATCTACAAATCCGGCGAATTGCATCCCAGCCGGGTGTTCGTCGCTTGAACGCTGTGCTAGCCGAAAGACATGATCACACGCACCCATACCAAGGGCGACGCGCCCTCGACCGCCATCTATTCGGATTGCGAGAAGTATCGCTATAGCCTGACCCGCGTTTGGGATGCGTCGGGGCGCAAGGCGCTGTTTGTGATGCTGAACCCCTCAACCGCGACCGAGGTGCAGAACGACCCCACCGTTGAACGCTGCGAACGCCGCGCGCGGGCGCTGGGGTTCGGGGCGTTTCAGGTGACAAATATCTTCGCCTGGCGCGACACTGACCCGCGCAAGATGCGCGCCGCTGCCGATCCGGTGGGGCCCGAGAATGACGCCGCAATTCTGGACGGCGTGCAATGGGCCGATCAGGTCATCGCCGCCTGGGGCACCCATGGCGCGCATCTGGAACGTGGCCCGGCGGTGGAAACCCTGCTGCGCGGCACCGGCCAGCCTCTGTTTCATCTGGGGCTGACCAAGGACGGGCACCCCAAACACCCGCTTTATATCGCATACACCCAGCAGCCCGAGGCGTGGTGACAAAGGGTTAACCACGGACTCAGGCTTGCTTTGACCAAACCGGGAGCCGGATGGGATAGTTCAACCTCGGAGCAGTGTGCTTTCGGAGGGTTCCCATGTTTTTGGCCGGATTGCTTGGATTGGCCGCCGTCGGCGGCGCGGCTTACGCCATGAGCGACGTGTTCGCGACCGAAGAGGAACCCGAAGACGACGAACCGATAAACGACACGCCCGAGGAACCAACCGAAGGCGAATTTCTGGATATTGGCGAGAACGTTGAAGAACCTGAAACACCCGAGGGTCCGGAGATCTCAACCGGCACCGTGATCTCAGAACATCTTGGCGATCTGGTGATCGCAGGCTCTGACGGCACGGATGAAATCACCGGGCAGGAGGGGGACGACCAGATCAACGGCTATGGCGGAGACGACATCATCAATGGCGGTTGCGGCGATGACGTTCTGCACGGGGGCGACGGTCAGGATGTGATGTCCGGCGGGCACGGGTCGGACATTCTGCATGGCGAGGCGGACGACGACCTGCTGTCCGGAAACGAAGGAGACGACAAGCTGTATGGCCATTTCGGCGCCGATGAGCTGGACGGCGGCGAGGGCGCGGATGCGCTCTACGGTGGTCAGGGCGACGACAGGCTGGCAGGCGGCGCAGGCGATGACGCGCTGCACGGTGGCTATGGCAACGACACGCTGTCCGGTGGCGAAGGCGAAGATGTGCTGTTCGGCGGTGATGGCGATGACCTGCTGTTTGGCGGCGAAGACGGCAATACGCCCAGCACCGACTTTCTGAACGGTGGCACCGGCGACGACACGATCCTGGCCCAGGGCGGTGATGTGGCCAATGGCGGCCAGGGGGCCGACCAGATCATCCTCGACACCGAAGGGGATGACGAAAAGGTCACCGTCATGGGTTTCCAGCCCGGTGAGGACAAGTTGCTGATCACATGGGACGCCTCGGACGATCCCGACATTCAGATCCAGCAGGACGAAGAGAACACCAACCTGACCCGCGTTGTCATCGACGGGCAGGAGGTTGCGCATCTTTACGGGGCCGACGGGATGACCAGCGACGACATCCGATTGATTACCGAAGCCCAGCTGGCCAAGTACGGGCAGACGCACTAGCCTCGCAGAATCCCTTTGCCATTGGCAGAAAAAGCGCCTATACGCGCCCATCCGCATCGGAATCGGTGCGGGTTTCTCCATGGGCCTGTGCTGGACGACATCCCGGCCTGCGCCATTAACTCTAACCTTTAAAGGAGACCCCGATGTCGATCACTACTGCTGAAAAAGCACGCGTCATGAAAGAATTCGCAACCAAAGAAGGCGACACCGGTTCGCCTGAAGTTCAGGTTGCGATCCTGACCTCGCGCATCAACACCCTGACCGAGCACTTCAAGACCCACAAGAAAGACAACCACGGTCGTCGCGGTCTGCTGAAAATGGTTGCTCAGCGCCGTAAGCTGCTGGACTACCTGAAGGGCAAGGAAGAAGCGCGCTATCAGGACCTGATCAAAAAGCTGGGCATCCGCCGCTAAGCGTTTGCACGTCTCGTCCCAAGCGCGAGACCCGGTTCAAGAAAACGCGACGCCCGCCAACAGGTGGGCGTTGGTGCATTTGGGCAACCCTTTGCACACCGCAAATCGTCAAGAAATTGCCGATCAAGCGACAGGCTAATGACACGATCATCATTAGTAGTATTATAAATTTGGCAGTTGCGCTTAACCGGTCCTTAAGCGTGCGACTGCAAGTTGGGTAACAAGTTTTGTGAGTAGGCGCGATGGCGACACTGGATCAGGCCATATGGCTGGATGGTACGGGCACGGCCCAGGATGGCAGCACCGTTGTATCGGACGGGGCAAATTCTACAACGATCACGGCAGATTTCACCGGTGATTGGGTGAGCGACAACCCCGGAAATTCGGGCGCAGACATCAACTCCAACTTTGCGACCACTCCGAACACAGCGGATTTCAGCTTTTCAAACCCCGTAAACAATCTGTCGTTTGATCTTGGGGGGGTAAACGCCAGCGGGTCATTCAACGACGGGTATCAGATTCTGATTCTGGATGAAGACGGAAACCCAATCCCATTGTCCGAAATCACGATCACTCAAAGCGCCGGCGGGACGATCAACATCACCCAGGACGCCGCAGGCAACATTCTGATTGACCCGGATACCGCAATCCCTAACGTCCTGTCGTTTTCGACCGCTGGTCCGGTGTCTCAGGTCATCATTACCTCGACCCCGTCGCCTGATGGCTCATCCACAGGCGGCTCGGGGATTGGCGACTTCTCGTTCGACGTTCCCCCGCCGCCACCCTGTTTTGCGCGTGGTACGATGATCGAAACCCCGGACGGGCCAGTTGCTGTGGAAGATATTCAGGCCGGTGATCTGGTGGTCACCAAGGATAACGGCGCGCAGCCGGTCCGATGGATCGGATCACGCCGCGTTCCCGGCAAGGGCAATCGGGTGCCGGTGGTGTTTCAGGCCGGCACAATCGGCAATGACCGTGACCTGACGGTCTCGCAGAACCATCGCGTTTTGCTGTCCGGCTGGAAGGCCGAGATGTTGTTTGGCGAAACCGAATGTCTGGTTGCGGCGAAAAGCCTGATCAACGGCGAAACGATTTACCAACAGCCTTGCGCCGAGGTCGAATACTTCCACATCCTGTTTGACCGGCACGAGATCATTTTCAGCGACGGGGCCGCAACAGAAAGCTTTCTGCCCGGTACCGTTGGCTTGTGCAGTCTGGATCATGACCTGCGCTCGGAAATTCTGGACCTGTTCCCAGAGTTGGGGACATCGGGCAGCAACTCCTACAGCCCGGCCAGACCCCTGTTGAAGTCTTTTGAGGCGGTTGCCCTCTGATCCGGTTGCGACAGACCAAAAGAAAACGCCCGCCGATTGGCGGGCGTTTCTGTGACTAAAGGTGCTTACATCTTGGCGTGCTCTGATTTCAACGCCAACCACAGGCAGTAGCACATCATCAGCACCACCAGCGTGAATGGAATGCCCGTCGACACTGCCGCCCCTTGCAGCGCGGACAATCCGCCGCCCAGCAACAG
This sequence comes from Ruegeria sp. AP12, assembly GCF_056540025.1. Classification (NCBI taxonomy): domain Bacteria; kingdom Pseudomonadati; phylum Pseudomonadota; class Alphaproteobacteria; order Rhodobacterales; family Roseobacteraceae; genus Ruegeria; species Ruegeria sp. AP12. The sequence continues at coordinate 317,223 of NZ_JBQFVZ010000003.1, read as the reverse complement.
TGCAATGGCCACCAGACCTTCCAGCGTGCACCAGAACACGCGCTGAACAACAGGCGCATCCATCTTGCCACCCGCCGTGATCGTGTCGATCACCAGCGATCCCGAGTCGGACGAAGTGACAAAGAACACCACGATCAGGATCAGCGCGATCGGAGCCACGATGCCATAAAGCGGCAGTTCTTTCAGGAAACCGAACAGCGCGCCTTCGGGGGCGTAGCTGTCGATCACTGTGGCGCGGACACCTTCTGCGCCGCCCGCGTTCAGCATGTCGATCGCGGCACCACCAAAGGTCGACATCCACAACGCACAGACGGCCGTTGGGGCCAACAGCGCGCAGAGGATAAACTCACGCACCGTGCGACCCTTGGAGATGCGAGCAATGAACATGCCCACAAAGGGCGACCACGCGATCCACCATGCCCAGTAGAAGGTCGTCCAGCCATGGAAGTAACTGGTATCTTCGCGCCCGAACGGGTTGGACAAGGCCGGAAGGTGCGTCACATAATCCACCATGACGTTGAAATAGCGCGCAATGGCTGTACCAACACCGGTGACGACGATCACGAAGATGAAGAGGCCCACGGCCATGATCATATTGATCTCGCTTAGCCGTTTGACGCCCGCATCCATACCCATCAGGACCGAGCCCAGCGCGATCAGCGTGATACCGATGATCAGCAGAACCGTCACGGTCGGGCTGGGTGTGATGCCGAACACCTCGTTCAGGCCAGCCGCAACCTGTTGCGCCCCAAGACCCAAAGAGGTGGTGAGGCCGAACAACGTGGCAAAAACCGCCAGCGTGTCGATAATGTGGCCCCACCAGCCCCAGACCCGCTCGCCCAGCAACGGATAAAAGGCCGACCGCAGGGTCAGTGGCAGGTCCAGATTGTAGGCAAAAATCGCAAGGCTCAGACCCACAGCGGCGTAAACCGCCCAGCCTTCAAGGCCCCAATGATGGATCGTGCCCACGATGCCTGCGTATTCGTTACCCGGCACGGCAATGTCGATGCCCAGGGGCGCGGCGTTGCCGCCTTCGGCGAAGTTGTAATAAACCGGCTCCATCACGCCAAAGAACAGCAGACCGATGCCAATACCGGCGGCGAACATCATCGCGATCCAACCGGCATAGGAATAATCAGGCTCGGCGTCCTTGCCGCCGATCCTCACCTTGCCGACAGGCAGAACGATCAGCACCAGACAGAACAGGGTGATTGCATCGACCGAGAGTACAAGGAACCAGTCAAACGTGCTGGTCAGCCAGGGCCGAAGCCAGCCAAAGAACGAGGCCGCGGCCTCCTGATTGGCCAATGCGATCAGGACGAACGCAAAGATCAGGATACTCGAGATCAGGAAGACCGGATTGTGTATGTCCAGACCGAATGGCCGGACGTTATCCTGCCCCAGCTCATATTCGGTTTCGAAGTCATAAATCCGGGGATCCGGATCAAGCATTTTCTTGGTTTCAGCCATTCGACTTTCCCTCAGTTTGCTACGTGCAAACGCCAAGGTATTCGGTCGAAGACGGCCTTATTTTTGTAGTCCCTTGGCGCGTTCCCGTCCTTGCGACCGCAGGTCTTGTGGGTCGAGCCTACACCGTCATCATAATATGGCAAAATTATTCTTTTTTCGGAATGTGTTGATCACGGAGTCAAGGCAAAGGGCGCAAACCGGTTCAGGGGCCTTCGGCAGGCCCGCCGGATTTCTGCCGAAGCGCCGCGCGTAAACGATCATGCACTGTAAGGAACTCCTGAAAATGCTCATCGCCGCTGCCCAGGGGTTCGGTGTTGTGGACATCCAGACGGAACGTGGCCCGCATCGGAACCTGCCCGTCGATCACAAACATCTCGTATTCCGTCGGCGCAATGGTCAATCGCCCGGTCAGGCGAACACGCTCATAATACAAGGTCGGGGCCCACTGGTCCGAAAGCCGGACACGGATCATCTGATTGGGCGGGGGTGGCGGCAGGTGGCTGCACATACCGGGCTGAGGCACCAGATAAGCCACACCATGCCCCTGTTCATCCGAAGGCGCGGGGATCACATAGCCGGTGATTGTGACAACCTGATCGTTGACCTTGGGGTTCCCGGCGGTATCAGCCATCTCGCGACGCTGAATCACCGCATCACGCTGGGACATGAGCCGGTCGATATCGATCTGATCGGCGGCCAGCGCCTGTTCCGTTTCGGACAAAAGCTCTTGCCATTTGTGTTGTTCGTCCGCGCTGCCGACATCCTGCTGCAAGCGCCCACGCAAGCGCAGCGCAAAGCGCAGGTCATCAAACTGCTCGGCGCTCAGCTCGCGAAACGGGTCTTCAAAGTCCTGCGCGGCAGGGTCCGGCAGATCAGACCACTCGACAGGTTGGGACGCCAGTGCCGCAAAACCCCACAGGGTCAGCAACGCGACGCTCAGCAACCGCAGGCAAAAGGTCATGGCATCCTCGGGTATGTGACATGTGTTTCCATGTAAGCAATCCTGCGTGTTTTGCCACACACGGTTGTTCAGCAACGGTCACACTCCGGGCATGGCGGTCCACCACCGCCTTGTGCGGTTTCGCTTTCCTTCCAACGTTTTCTCCTGTATGCGCGCGGGTATCTGAGACGTTGTGCCCTGACCCCGGCACTCGAATGGAAGATAAAGTGGGGTCGGCGGCAATGGGGCCGCCATGCAAACCGGAGACCCGCAGGGGCGGGAGTGCTCCGTTCTAGGATACGCATATGTTTGATGTAACAAAGAAATCGATTCAGTGGGGCGAAGAGACGCTGACACTGGAAACCGGCAAGGTTGCCCGTCAGGCTGACGGCAGCGTGATTGCCACGCTGGGCGAAACCAGCGTCATGGCGAACGTGACCTTTGCCCGTGCTCAAAAGCCCGGTCAGGATTTTTTCCCGCTGACCGTGCACTATCAGGAAAAATACTATGCCGCCGGTAAGGTTCCGGGTGGCTTCTTCAAGCGCGAAGCGCGCCCGACCGAGAAAGAGACGCTGACCGCGCGTCTGATCGACCGCCCGATCCGCCCGCTGTTCGTTGACGGCTTCAAAAACGAAGTTCTGGTGATGTGCACCGTGCTGAGCCACGATCTGGTCAACGACCCCGACATCGTTGCGATGATCGCTGCTTCGGCTGCCCTGACCATTTCCGGCGCGCCGTTCATGGGGCCGATCGCCGGTGCCCGCGTTGGTTTCGAAGATGGCGAATACGTTCTGAACCCGACCGTGGACGATATGCAGGACCTGCGCCTGAACCCTGAACAGCGTCTGGACCTGGTTGTTGCCGGTACCAAAGACGCCGTGATGATGGTGGAATCGGAAGCGTACGAACTGTCCGAGGCGGAAATGCTGGGTGCGGTTAACTTCGCGCATGAGCAGATTCAGCCCGTGATCGACCTGATCATCTCGCTGGCCGAAGAAGCCGCGAAAGAGCCGTTCGAATTCCAAGCGCCCGACTACTCGGAGCTGTCCGCCGCTGTTTCGGCTGCCGGTGAAGAGCAGATGCGCGCCGCCTTCGCGATCACCGACAAGCAAGAGCGCACCGCCGCTGTTGCCGCTGCCCGTGAAGCGATCAAGGAAGCATTGACCGAGGAACAGCTGGAAGACGGCAACCTTGGTTCCGCGATGAAAAAGCTGGAAGCTGGCATCCTGCGCGGCGACGTCGTCAAAGGCGGCAAGCGCATCGACGGTCGTTCGACCACCGACATCCGTGGGATCGAAGCCGAAACCTCGATGCTGCCCCGAACGCACGGTTCCGCCCTGTTCACCCGTGGTGAAACACAGGCGCTGGCCGTGACCACGCTGGGCACCGGCGATGATGAACAGTTCATCGACGCGCTGCATGGCAATTTCAAATCGAACTTCCTGCTGCATTACAACTTCCCTCCGTATTCGGTCGGTGAAGTTGGCCGCGTGGGTGGCCCGGGCCGTCGTGAGATCGGTCATGGCAAGCTGGCATGGCGCGCCCTACAGGCGGTTCTGCCTGCGGCAACCGACTTCCCCTACACGATCCGCATCGTGTCGGAAATCACCGAATCCAACGGCTCCAGCTCGATGGCGTCGGTCTGCGGCGGCTCGCTGTCGATGATGGATGCGGGCGTTCCGCTGAAAGCACCGGTTGCCGGTGTGGCCATGGGTCTGATCCTGGAAGATGACGGCAACTATGCCATCCTGTCGGACATTCTGGGTGACGAAGACCACCTGGGCGACATGGACTTCAAAGTGGCAGGTACCGAAAACGGCATCACCTCGCTGCAGATGGACATCAAGGTCGCAGGCATCACGCCCGAGATCATGGAGAAAGCCCTGGCCCAAGCCAAGGACGGCCGGATGCACATCCTGGGCGAGATGGGCAAAGCCCTGTCCGAGACCAACGAATTCTCGGTCCACGCTCCGCGCATCGAGACCATGAACATCCCCACCGACAAGATCCGTGAAGTGATCGGTTCCGGCGGCAAGGTCATCCGCGAGATCGTGGAAACCTCGGGTGCCAAGGTCGACATCAACGACGACGGCGTCATCAAGATCGCCTCGCCCGATGGGGAGTCGATCAAGAAGGCCTATGACATGATCTATTCGATCGTGGCCGAGCCGGAAGAGGGTCAGATCTACACCGGTAAAGTGGTCAAGATCGTCGACTTCGGTGCCTTCGTGAACTTCTTTGGCAAGCGCGACGGTCTGGTCCACGTGTCCCAGATCGAAAACCGCCGCCTGAACCATCCGTCGGATGTTCTGAAGGAAGGCCAGGAAGTAAAGGTCAAGCTGCTGGGCTTTGACGATCGCGGCAAGGTGCGCCTGTCGATGAAAGTCGTCGATCAGGAAACCGGCGAAGAAATCGTGCCTGAGAAGAAAGAAAAGAAAGAGGAAGGCGCAGAGTAATCTGCTTCCCTTTTCTAATGACGAAGGCCCCGGTGATCCACCGGGGCCTTTTTTATGCGACTCTGCCACCCGTGGGCTTTGATAAGGCCTGAATGAACACATAAACCTTGGTCCAATTGCGCCCATTTCAACCAAAGCCCAATCGAAACGATCCGGGCACCCTCCCAACTCCATTGCATTGAAACGCGCAAAAACAGGAGATGCGATATGGAAAACCTGAAAATTCTGACCCTTGCCGGTTTGATTGCAGCAGCCCCCGCGCTGGCCCTGGCCAATGTGGGGCTGGGCGAAAAACTGGGGACGGATGAGGCTGACATCCGTGCGGCGCTGGAGGCGCAGGGCTATGTGGTCGAAGAGATCGAATTCGAAGACGGCGAGATCGAGGTTGAACTCAGCAAGGATGGCGTGGAAACTGAACTGGTCCTGAACAATGTCGATGGCACCGTGACCGCCATTGAACTTGAAGAGGATGACGACTGACCGCGCGACCCTGAAGGAGCATCATGAAGATATCGCAAACGTCTTTGTTGTGGCTCCTTTTGGTGGTGCAGGCCCTCTGCGCCACCTTTTTCCTGACCGATGCTCTGCTGGATTGGACCGGGGGCGAAAGCGCCGGCTTCCGGTACTTACACAGTTTTGAACTTTTGATCTCACTAGCGCTTTTGGGTGGATTGGCGGCAGCGATTGCGCTGATCCGCGCCCAGAACCAGCGCGTCCGCGATATCCAACGCCAACTTGGCGTGGCCCAAGGCGCGTTCGCACAGGTTATCGGCACCCAGTTTGACGAATGGCGGCTAAGCAAAGCCGAACGCGATGTTGCGCTGCTCTCGCTCAAGGGCCTGTCGATTGCCCAAATCGCGGAACTGTGGCAAACCAAAGAAGGTACGATCAAGGCCCAAAGCGCTGCAGTATACCGCAAGGCAGGCGTGTCCGGCCGCTTGCAACTGCTCAGCTTCTTTGTCGAGGAACTGCTGTCAGAACCCCTCATGGAACGACCAACATCCCGAGGGTAAGCCCGCCCTGCGACTGCAATTGTTCAATGGGCTACTTATTCACTCACCCACACCCAAAATCCCGTGACGCGAAGTGATGGTCGCGCGCCTTCCTTTTGACCTCCGATTGCCCACATCAGCGCCATGGACCATTCGGAACAAAGGACATGGATTATGGTTTCTCGACTTCTTCTTACCTCGGCGGCGCTGATTTTGGGTGTGACCACCGCGTCGGCGCAAAGCCTGACGGACGGCACCTATATCCACGGCTTCCTGGGCTATAGCGACCTTCAGGATACCGACTTCAGCGGCAGCATCGGCGGCGTTTCCGAATCCGTCGATACCGATTTCGATGGCGGTGTCGGTCTGGGGATCGCAATCGGTAAAGAGATCCCTCAATGGTCCAATGACGCCATTGGCACGCGGATCGAGCTGGAGCTGTCCTATCGCGACAACAACGTGGACGGCGTCAACTTCTCCGGAAATGGCCCGGGGGCCGAGGGTAATATCTCGGGCGATGTGACCCAAACCTCGCTCTTTGCCAATGTGCTGTTCGACTTCAAGGGTAACAGCGCCTTCACCCCCTATGCCGGTTTCGGTCTGGGTGCGACCTATTCTGATATCGATTTCGCCTACGGCCCCGGCGTCACGCTGGATGACAGCGGCACCGATTTCGCGGCACAGCTGATCGCCGGTGTCGCCTATGACATCAACGAAGACACCGCCTTTACCGTTGATGCGCGCTATACCCGTGCCTTCGACGTCTCATCCGCGCGTCTGGCCCCCACCGGCGCTTCGACGGGAACGGTCGAGGATGACTTGGACACGTTCAGCATCAATTTCGGCCTGCGCTACGGGTTCTGAGCCCCACCAAGGGCGGTGTTCGTCTCCAGTTTCGCCGCCCCTGGCGTGCCTCCGCCCAAGTGGCGGGGGCATGTATTTTCAAAACTCCTGTTATCCGTGAAAGCCCGGTTCTCAGGATGCACCCCATCCCGCGTCCATACGGTCGCGCGCTCGGTTTAGTAAACCATATGTTAACACTTATAAGTTGAATTAGCCCAAACTTAAGGAAAACATTTGTAAATTCTGGGAAGACGTTCCGCCGTGGCCTCCATCACCATCTACGAACTCAGCGCGGATCCCTTCAGCACCAATAGCGTTTCAATCGAAGCCGCATATAGCGCGGACATCATCGATGATGACACGTTTCTGCAAGGCTCGGATTCCAGCACTCAACTTGATCTCAGCGGTGTCCCGAACTTCCACAACTCTTCCTCCAGCTTTCAGGTGTTCGAAACCTATCAGGGCGAAATCAACGGGCAGGCTGTGTCCTTTGTCCAGTTACAGTTCACCTCTCCGATCTATGTGGTTGTCACATCGGGTCAGGCCAACGTCGGTGACACGATTGCAGTCACCAGCAGGTCCTCTTCAACGCCCCCAACCGAATACAGCACGCTACCGTCCTTTGTCTGCTTCACCTCCGGATCGATGATCCTGACACCATCAGGCCGCCGCCGGGTCGAGGCTTTGCGCCCCGGAGATCCCGTCATCGTTGCCGGAGGTCAGGTTCGGCCCGTCCGCTGGATCGGCAAACGCAGGCTGTCCCGGCAAGACCTGCGCCAATCCCCGCATCTGTGTCCGATCCGGATCAGGTCGGACCATTTTTCTACCACCTGCACCAATCGCGATCTGGTGGTTTCACCGCAACATCGGATCGCGGTTTCCTCCCCAAATATGGAGCTTTTGTATTCCGCCCCAATGATGCTGGCCCCGGCCAAAAATCTGGTTGATGGCAAATCTGTCCGCCAGTTGCCACCGGACGAAGGCGTCGAATACATCCATATCCTGTTCGATCAGCATGAACTGGTGAATGTCGATGGCATCTGGTCTGAATCCCTTTATCCGGGCGAAACGACGCTCAGCGCGATGACCGTCGAGACCCGAAAAGAACTGCTAAGCCTGTTCCCGACCCTCAGGCAGGGCGCAAAAGGATACGGCCCCACCGTCCTGCCCGTCCTGAAACCCTTCGAAATACGCCTGCTGCGGCACACGCTTATATTAAACTGCGGGCTGGAAAATCCCTGGTCGATAACCCGCCCCGCCGCCCACGCAGCTTGAACCCCTGGAAAACGGCCATTATCTGCCAAATGGAACATTTCAAACAGTCACGGCTCTGTGTTTCGCCATCACCACCCTTCCCCAACACGCCGGGGTGCTCTATGCACATGCCAATGCGCTCGTTCGTCATTCATATGTCTTCCAGCACCGCCCGGCGGGAAAACGCCGAAAGGCTTTGCGCGGACCTGCCCAACGCCGAATTGTTCGAGGCCGTGAACGGGCGCGACCCGGAACAAATTTCGGATGTCTGCCTGCATCCCGGCAATCTGCATCGGCCCCACTACCCTTTTGCGCTGCTGCCCACCGAGATCGGCGTGTTCCAAAGCCACCGCCGCATCTGGCAGAAAATGGTGGACGAAAACATCGATCTGGCACTCATCACCGAAGATGATCTGCGTATCGACCCTGCCCAATTGCAGCAGATCCTGGCGCTTTTGAAGCGCGAGGCGACCCCGGATCACTACATCCGCATACCGGTCAAACAACGCGAGATTCCGGCACAAACCATTGCCGAGGAAAACGGGCTGCGCCTGGTTCTACCTTGGGTGGTCGGGTTGCAATGTGTCTGCCAGATGGTGGGACGTCGCGCCGCCGCGCGCATGTTGGCCGCCACGGATCAGATCGACCGCCCGGTCGATACGTTTCTGCAAATGCACTGGCTGACCGGCCAACCGATCCACACCCTGCTCGGCAGCGGCAACCGGGAAATCGCCGGTGAAATCGGCGGCTCGACAATCCAGAAAAGCCCGCCGTTCAGCGACAAGCTGACCCGCGAATTCAAGCGCGCGGCCTACAGGGCAAAACTCTACAGCTACCCACAGCGCCCGCCTGCTTCATCTGGCCATAAATATCCTCGGGGGGAGTCGCGCCTCTAGGCGCGGCGGGGGGCAGACAGCCCCCCTGACCCGGTCCGTCTTAAGACGGCGCCTTGGTCTTACGCAGATAAGGAAAGATCGTCTCGAACTCGCCAAATTTCTCTTTGGCATCTTCATTCGACACGGCAGGTGGAATGATCACATCCTCGCCCGGCACCCAGTTCGCAGGCGTCGCAACACCTTTGGCGGACATCTGCAACCCGTCCAGCGCGCGCAGGATCTCGGCAAAGTTCCGGCCCACGGTCATCGGATAGGTCATCGACAGTTTCAACTGCTTGTCCGGCCCAATGATAAAGACCGACCGCACGGTGGCGCTGTCGGCGGGGGTGCGCCCGTCGGGCAGGTAGGCTTCGGCAGGCAGCATGTCAAACGCTTTGGACACGGCCAACCCATCATCGGCGATGATCGGAAAACCGGGATTGGCGTTCCCATAAGCCTCGATGTCTTTCTTCCACTTCTTGTGATCTTCCACGCCATCGACCGATACGCCGATCACCTTGGTGTTGCGGGCCGCCCATTCGTTATTCAACTGGGCCACAGCCGAAAATTCGGTGGTGCAAACCGGGGTGAAGTCTTTCGGGTGCGAGAACAGGATCGCCCAGCTGTCACCGATCCAGTCGTGAAACTGAACGGTGCCCTGATCCGTTTCTGCGGTGAAATTGGGAACCGTGTCATTGATGCGCAAACCCATGGTGCATCTCCTTTCCTGTGAAAAACCCGAGTCGGTTGCCGTAAACCTAAACACTCTGCGTCAGAGTTAAACCATTGGCCCGCGCAAGGATACGCCATTCCCGCTGCAAGCGGTAAGAGATTTGATCAAAACACCCTCTTGCCCCGCTATGCCGCCAGTGCCAGAGTGCCCCGAAACCGGCCCCAATGCCGTCTGATCAGGAGGGAGAGCCATGATCGAAAAGCGTGAATTCTACATCAACGGCCAATGGGTTACCCCATCCGCGCCCAATGACTTCGACGTCATCAACCCATCGACAGAAGAGCCCTGCGCAGTGATCTCACTGGGCGGGCAGGCTGATACCGATGCCGCCGTTGCTGCCGCCAGGGCGGCCCTGCCCGGCTGGATGGCCACCCCGGTTGCCGAGCGGATTGCACTGGTCGAGAAACTGGCCGGGATCTACCAGACCCGCAACGAGGATCTGGCACAGGCTATGTCGCTGGAAATGGGAGCCCCGATCGATTTGGCGCGGGCGGCTCAGGCAGGGGCGGGCATGTACCACCTGAACACCTTCATCCGCGCAGCCAAGGCCTTTCCCTTCGAACATCCGCTGGGCGATCATGCCCCAAACGACCGCATCATCCACGAGGCCGTCGGCGTTGCCGGTCTGATCACGCCCTGGAACTGGCCGATGAACCAGATCACGCTCAAAGTTGGGGCCGCCGCGATTGCCGGATGCACGATGGTTCTGAAACCGTCCGAGCAAAGCCCGCTGAACGCGATGATCTTTGCCGAGTTGATGGACGCCGCCGGTTTTCCGCCCGGCGTGTTCAATCTGGTGAATGGCGACGGGGTTGGCGTCGGTTCGCAATTGTCCAGCCATCCGGATGTGGACATGATCAGCTTTACCGGCTCGACCCGTGCGGGAACCGCAATTTCCAAGGCAGCTGCGGAAACATTGAAGAAAGTACATCTGGAACTGGGCGGCAAAGGCGCGAATGTGGTCTTTGCCGATGCGGATGCCAGCGCGGTGAAGCGCGGTGTCTTGCATATGATGAACAACACCGGCCAAAGCTGTAACGCCCCCAGCCGGATGTTGGTCCAGCGCCCGATCTACGATCAGGCCGTCGAAACCGCTGCCGAGGTTGCGAACATGGTCAAGGTTGGCCCCGCTGCCGAGGAAGGCCGCCATATCGGCCCTGTGGTGAACGAGGTGCAGTGGCGCAAAATTCAGGACCTGATCCAGAAAGGCATCGACGAAGGCGCCCGGCTGGTCGCGGGCGGTACTGGTCGACCTGAGGGTCTGAACAAAGGCTATTACGTCCGCCCCACGGTCTTTGCGGATGCCAACAACCAGATGACCATCGCGCGCGAGGAAATCTTTGGCCCGGTCCTGACCATGATCCCCTTCGACACCGAGGAAGAGGCTGTCGAGATCGCCAACGACACGCCTTATGGCCTGACCAACTATGTCCAGACACAGGATGGCGAGCGCGCCAATCGCATGGCGCGGGCATTGCGCTCGGGCATGGTCGAGATGAACGGCAAATCGCGCAGTGCGGGGTCTCCGTTCGGGGGCATGAAGCAATCCGGCAACGGCCGCGAAGGCGGCATTTGGGGGTTGGAGGATTTTCTTGAAGTCAAAGCCGTCGGTGGCTGGGCCGCCGAGTAACGCCTGTTTTCTACTATCAAAATGTGAGGCACCCTAGGGTGCCTCGCTTTATTTTCAGGCTGGTTGGACGACGAGCTGCGGCTCTCCGTCCGACGTATGACGGGTAGACCGCCCGTCCCAGCCAATCTCTCCGGTCACGCGCTGCCGGAAGGCCGAGAAGCTGTCGAACCGCACCACATCCACGGGCGCGTCGAATTGCAGCGTCACACGTCGGTGCCCGCCATCACCCAGCATCGTCAAACCGCGAATGACCGCTGTGAACGGCTGACCCAGGTAGCGTCCTTTGACCCGGTCACCGACCCTGAGATGCAGCCGGTTGCCTGCCATCGCACGCAGCGTGTTCCAGTCTTTGGCCCCTTGTTGATGGGCCACCAGTTCAAGCGCCTCGCTATGCGACAGGATCACATCCGCGCTGCGCAGCCTCTCGCGCAGTCGCTTTGCCTGCGCCTTCAGCTCCGAAACCGGAGCGATGTCTTGATCAATAGTCATGTCTTGCCTCGCTTCCTTATAGGGGCGCGAAATCAGGACGGTGTTCGCATTGCCATCCGTGCGCCAGGAAAGGGCAACAGATATGCATTCAACCGGGTTTCACCAACGCCAAAGGCCGCGAACGGCAGGGGACCCGTACCTGGCGCGCCATATGACAGCGCCGGGACGGTCTGTCAATCAGGCATCCGCCTGCGCGGCTTCATAGGCCAGCATCGCGCGTTTGACGGGCAGGCCCCAGTGATAGCCGCCAAGCCCGCCCGATTTGCGCAGCGCCCGGTGGCAGGGGATCAGCCAACTGACCGGGTTGCGCCCGACCGCCGTTCCGACTGCACGAACGGCCTGTGGCGAGCCCACCCGCTGCGCAATTTCAGAATAGGTGGTGACTTGACCCGAAGGGATGTGCATCAGCGCCTCCCACACCTTGATCTGCAGGGGTGACCCGATCAGGTACAAAGGCGTCGGTTGCAAACGGTCGCTGACAGATCCGAAGGCACTCAGCACCCAGGGCCGCAGGTGCATCGGGTCCTCAACGAACTCGGCCAAGGGCCAGCGCGACAGCATATCCTCCATCGCCTCTTCCTCGCCGGTCTCGGCCCCGAAGGCCATGCCGCAGATGCCCTTGTCTGTGCCCATCACCAACGCGGGGCCAAAGGGGCTTTCGAACCAGCCCCAGTAGATCGTCAGGCCTGCGCCTTTGCGGGCGTATTCGCCGGGGCTCATGGATTCCCATTTCAGAAACAGATCATGCAGGCGGCCACTGCCGGACAGGCCCACGTTATGGGCGGTTTCCAGCGTCGTGAACCGTTCGCGCAGCAGCGCCTTGGCGTGGCCCAGCGTCAGGTATTGCTGGTAGCGTTTCGGCGACACACCGGTCCAGCGCGAGAACAGTCGCTGGAAATGGGCCGGGCTCATATCCATCTGCTGCGCCAATTCCTCAAGGCTGAGGCCCTCGCCGCCCTGATCGATCAGCTCGATCGCGCGGCGCATGACGTTGTAGTGGTATCCGCTTTCCGGGGTCTGGACGTTCATGGCAGTCACCTCATCTGATGCCAAAACCATAGCGCGCGGGTCACGCCCCTGCGACCCGGAACTTGCGCATTGGCTTTGGGCCAGAACCAAGGGGTTGTGTCATGGCCTTGCGGGCGGCATTAAGGCGCGGATGGCAAAGCAACTCGATTACCACACGATCCGCGAGATCTTTACGCGTTTTCAGGCAGCCGACCCCGAACCCAAGGGCGAGTTGGAGCATGTGAACGTCTACACTCTGGTCGTCGCCGTGGCGCTGTCGGCGCAGGCGACCGATGCGGGTGTCAACAAGGCCACACGCGAATTGTTCAAAATCGCCGACACGCCGCAAAAGATGCTGGATCTGGGCGAAGAAGGTCTGACCCAGCATATCAAGACCATCGGCCTGTTCCGCCAGAAGGCCAAGAATGTCATCAAGCTGAGCCGTATTCTGGTCGAGGAATACGGTGGTGAGGTGCCCAATTCCCGCGCCGCGCTGCAATCCCTGCCCGGTGTCGGGCGCAAGACCGCCAATGTGGTGCTGAACATGTGGTGGCGGCAACCGGCGCAGGCGGTGGATACGCATATCTTCCGCGTCGGCAACCGCACGGGTATCTGCCCCGGCAAGGATGTGGACGCGGTCGAGCGCGCCATCGAAGACAACATTCCTGCCGACTTCCAACTCCATGCGCATCACTGGCTGATCCTGCATGGCCGGTACCATTGCAAGGCGCGCAAGCCGCAATGCCCGACCTGCATCATCCGTGATCTCTGTCAATTCGAGGACAAAACCCTATGAAGACCTACCAACTGACCGGCATCGGAAATGCCGTTGTGGACGTGATTTCCCAGGCCGATGACAGTTTCCTGGAACTGATGGGCATCGAAAAAGGCATCATGCAACTGATCGAGCAGGAGCGTGGCGAGGTGCTGTATGCCTCGATGGAAGGCCGGGTGCAGACGCCGGGCGGCTCGGTCGCCAATACGATTGCCGGTGCCGGGGCGCTGGGTCTGGACGCGGCCTTTATCGGACGGGTGCATGATGACGCCTTGGGTCGGTTCTATGCGGATGCGATGAAGGAAGACGGCGTCGATTTCGTGAACCCGCCGGTCCCAGGCGGAGAGCTACCGACCTCGCGTTCGATGATCTTTGTTTCGCCCGATGGCGAGCGGTCGATGAACACCTATCTGGGGATTTCGTCGGAACTGTCGTCCGAGGATGTCTCGGCCGATGTGGCCAATAACAGCCAGATCATGTTCCTTGAGGGCTACCTGTTCGACAAGGAAAAAGGCAAGGCGGCATTCCTTGAGGCCGCGCGCACCTGCCATAAGGGTGGCGGCAAGGCCGGGATCGCGATTTCCGATCCGTTCTGCGTCGAACGGCATCGCGTCGATTTCCTGCTGCTGATCGAGAACGAACTGGATTTTGTGATCGGCAATGAGGCCGAAATCAAATCGCTGTTCGAAACCGATGATCTGGAAGAGGCGCTGGCAAAAACCGCCGGTATCTGCCCTCTGGTCGTGTGCACCCGGTCCGGCGATGGCGTGACTGTTCTGCATGATGGCCAGCGCGTCGATGTGCCGGTCGAAAAGGTGGTGCCGGTGGATGCAACCGGGGCCGGAGATCAGTTCGCCGCAGGCTTCCTGTTTGGCATGGCCACGGGTCGCGATTACGAGACCTGCGCCCGCATCGGCAATGTCTGCGCCCGCGAAGTGATCAGCCATATCGGTCCGCGTCCCGAGGCCAACATGCAGGACCTGCTGCGCAGCGAGGGGTTGCTATAGCCGCGCCTTTATGACCCCGCCGCAGCGTCGTTCAGCGCCCAGTCGTATCTATACGCCTTAACGCGCCGGACTTCTTGCAATCTGGCGCGCAATTCAGGGGCGGCTGCGGTCTGGACATAGGTCAGCACGTCCTGCTCATTCGCTCCGAAATCTTCGCGGAACCAGATAAAGATCTTGGACAGGATCAGCCCTTCGCGATCATCAAAACGCACGCCGCGCGGGTCGTTGATATAGGCCCGCTCGGCTGCGGCGAGGTCCTGTTCCAGGGTTCTGGCCTCCCACGCCCGATCCATCAGGTTCGGGCAGCCCACGGCGGCGCAGTTCAGCGCGTAATGGATGCGCAGCTCATCAAATCCGGGGCGGATGATCCGGTGTTCGATATCGTTCAGCGTCAAACTTTGCCCTGCAACACTGGCCAGGGGGCGATCCCATGGGCCAAAGGAAAGCGGCCCGTCGGTGATGTCGCGGATCGAGTCGACCGGATAAGCCTCAAGGACCACATCCACGGTCAGCGCGTTATAGAGGTTGATCCAGTAGGCCAGTTGCTGATCGCGTGTCAGGCGTGCCGGGTCAACGGATTGCAGTTGCCCCAGATACCCCTCCAAACGATCACGATCAGACTCGGTGACGCTGGCATAGGCCACGCGGTTCACCCCCTGCGCATCGGGCGCGACATAGCGGGACAGGAACGCGCTCCAGTCGCTGTGATCCACGCGCTGCCCCGGCGTCGGGGCACTGCGGGTCAGGGCATTGCCCGGCAAGGCCTCGGCAGGTGGCAGGGCCAGCCGTTCGACACTGGCGCAGGCCGCCAGCAAAGGCAGCAGCAAGACGATCAGCAGCTTTTTCACGAGGCATCCTTTCGGTCCCGGCGGGTCAGACGCATCTGCCCTTTCAATCGTTTCAGCGGCGCATGGGTCGGGTCGCCCAGCGCAGGAATTTCCGGCCGCGACGACAACCCTCGCATCGCCGCGTTCCACCAATAGGTTCCCATCGGGCTGTCGATCCGATCCGGGGCGGCCAGATGCTGATCGCGCTGGGCATTGTGGACGCACATGGACAAGGGTCCGTTCCCGGTCGCCACCATGAACACGCATGAGGCGCAGCGATCCGCCTCTAACGCATCTGCCGCCATGAAGTTGTGGATGAACACCGCCTGCCGCCGCACCCGACCGCGGAGCAAGCCCGGGCCAAGTCGGGCGACCGAGGCCACCAAATGCGCCACCGACCGCATCGCCAAAACCGGATGCCGCAGCACCAACCGACGGACCGTGGACCGGATCACAAGATGGGCCTCGCGCCCCGTGTCCAACCGTTCCAACGCGGCGATCACCTGCTGCACCAGCTTGGCGTTCGACAGCAAGGAGACCGCTCGCCCCCCGGCGGTCAGGACGCTGGCGTAGCGGTTGCAGGCAGAATGACCGACGGAAGCCGCATCAAAATCCAGCGTCGTGCCATATCCACGCTCGATCGCACGCATGACACTGTCCTGCGTGATCGCATCCGGGCGGGCGCGCAGCACGCCGCGCCCTGTATCGGCCTGCATCTGGAACGAGACAAAGGCAACCTCGGGCTGGTCCCGGAAGAACCGCGCCAGATCGGGCAGATCGCCAAAGTTGCCGCCAAACACCGTTGTGTTGAACAGGACCCGCACACCCAAGCCACGGGCGCGGGCAATGTATTTTTCGCGCACAGTGTTCAGCTCAGCCTCTGATCCGAACCCGTTGCGGTCCTGAGTCATATCGACATGGAACGCCACATCATCCAGACCGGCCGCCGCCAGACGGGTCAGAAACGCCCGGCTGGCGCGGATGCCGTTTGTCATCAGGCAGGACCGCATGCCCAACCGCTTGATCTCGCGGCACAGCGCCTCAAGATCTTCAAGTTTGCGCAGGGTCGGGTCGCCGCCGGTCAGTTGTACCGATGCACCCCGGCCATAGTGGCTGTGGATCGTCGCGATCCGCGCAAACAGGACCGACAGCGGCGGATCATAGGTCATCTCGGCCCGGTCCGAGAGGTAACACAGCGTGCAGTCCAGATTGCAGCGCTGCGTCACTTCTAGCGCAACGCAGGCCATCGGATAGAACCGGCCTGCTGTTTGAGTGGCCCCAAACTCACCGCATCCTTTCAAACCGTCGCGCAAGGGCGTGCGTCGGTCTGGGCCTTCAAATCGGCGTCCGGCGGGTTTGGCTGTGATCGGTTCGGGTAAGGTGTCCTTCATGGACCCCAAGCTAAAGGGGGTCTCAGGACGCGACTACGCCCCCTCACGTCAACGTGCGGGGCGGTGATCAACCCAGGTGATCGGAAAACGCAGCCACCACCTGTTCATAGACGTCACGCTTGAAAGGCACGATTTCTTCAATCAGCCGATCCGGGTCCTGCCACTTCCACTTGGTGAACTCAGGATGTTCGGTTTCGATGTTGATCTGATCGTCGCGGCCCGTGAAGCGCAGCAGGAACCATTTCTGCTCTTGCCCGCGATAGCGGCCTTTCCAGATTTTCGGAACGATGTCATGCGGCAAGTCATAGGGCAGCCAGCCGTCGGTTTCGCCCACAACCTCGACCAGATCGGCGGTGACGCCGGTTTCTTCCCACAGCTCGCGCAGCGCCGCGTCGCGGGGGTCTTCGCCCTTGTCCACACCCCCCTGCGGCATCTGCCAGGCGTCCTTGTGGCGGTCATTGCGCTGACCGACAAAGATCTGACCTTTGGCATTTATCAGCATCAGACCAACGCAGGGGCGATAGGGCAGTTTGGCGATCTGATCAGGGGTCATGCACAGCCTCGCAGGGTTGTTTTGCCCACCTCTAACAAGCACCGCCACGGTAGCATAGGGGGTGACGTTAGGTTTCGCGTGACAAAGTTGACGTGCACGTCAATTTAAAACGCGGAGACGGGAGGGAGAGTTTCACCATGACTGCGTACCCAAACATGCTGGCCCCGCTGGATCTGGGCTTTACCACGCTGAAAAACCGCGTGCTGATGGGCTCGATGCATACCGGGCTGGAAGAGACCGGCGACTGGAACCGGGTGGCCGAGTTCTATGCCGACCGGGCGCGCGGTGGCGTGGCGCTGATGGTGACGGGCGGGATCGGTCCGAATCTGGAAGGCTCGGTTTTGCCCGGCGCGTCGATGATGACCAACGACAAAGAGGTGGCGAACCATTCCATCGTGACCGAACGCGTGCATCAGGCGGGCGGCAAGATCGCCATGCAGATTCTGCACGCGGGCCGCTATGCCTATGGTCCGAAATGCGTGGCCCCCAGCCCGGTGAAATCCCCAATCTCGCCCTTCCCGCCCCATGAGTTGGACGAAGAGGGTATCGAGAAACAGATCAGCGACATCGTGAATGCCGCCGTCCTGGCCCAGAAGGCAGGTTATGACGGGGTCGAGATCATGGGGTCCGAGGGCTATTTCCTGAACCAGTTCCTTGTGACCCACACCAACAAGCGCACAGACCGCTGGGGCGGATCTTATGAGAACCGGATGCGCCTGCCTATTGAGGTCGTGCGCCGCACGCGCGAGGCGGCGGGAACCGATTTCATCATCATCTACCGCCTGTCGATGATCGATTTGGTCCCCAACGGCTCGACCCATGACGAGGTGGTGCAACTGGCGCAAGAGATCGAGAAAGCGGGCGCGACGATCCTGAACACCGGCATCGGCTGGCACGAGGCGCGCATTCCGACCATTGCAACCAGCGTTCCCCGCGCGGCCTTTGCCTGGGTGACGAAAAAGCTGATGGGCAAGGTGTCGATCCCGGTGATCACCTCGAACCGGATCAACACGCCCGAGGTCGCCGAAGAGGTTCTGTCCTCGGGCTGCGCTGATATGGTCTCGCTGGCGCGGCCGATGCTGGCGGATGCAGATTTCGTCAACAAAGCCATTGCCGGTCAGTCCGCGCAAATCGCGCCGTGCATCGCCTGTAATCAGGCCTGTCTGGACCACACGTTCAGCGGCAAGCTGACCACCTGTCTGGTCAACCCGCGCGCCTGTAACGAAACCGAATTGGTGATTGCTGCGGCTGATACCGTGAAAAAGGTCGCCATCGTCGGCGCAGGTCCGGCTGGCCTGTCCACCGCAATGACCGCTGCCCAGCGCGGCCATGACGTGACCCTGTTCGACCGCGCGTCCGAGATCGGCGGGCAGTTGAACATGGCCAAACAAGTGCCGGGGAAAGAGGAGTTCTGGGGCCTCGTCGACTGGTACCGCACCATGATGGACGATCTGGGCGTGAACGTGGAACTGAACCGCGAGGTTGGTGCCGACGACCTGACCGGCTTTGACGAGGTGGTTATCGCAACCGGCGTCACCCCGCGCGATCCGCAGATTCCGGGACAGGATGGGGACAATGTCCTCAGCTATATCGACGTGCTGCGCGGCAAGGCCGAGGTTGGCAAATCCGTCGCCGTTGTCGGCGCGGGCGGCATCGGCTTCGACGTTTCGGAGTTTCTGCTGGAAGACGGCCACAGCGCCACCACCGATCTGCCGCTGTGGATGAAGGAATGGGGCGTGACAGACCCGGAAGACCACCGCGCGGGCCTTGCGCCCGAAGGCCCGCAGCCTGCGGCCCCAGCGCGTCAGGTCACCTTGTTGCAGCGCAAGAAACAGGCGCACGGCAAAGGGCTGGGCAAGACGACCGGCTGGATTCACCGCGCGACGCTGAAGATGAAAGATGTCAATTTCGTCGGCGGCGTGAACTACGAACGCATTGACGAAGACGGCCTGCATGTCAGCTTTGGCGAGGAACGCGCGGACCCGACCTTGATCGCAGCCGACAACATCGTGCTGTGTGCCGGTCAGGTCTCCGAGCGCAGTCTGGCAGACGCGCTGATCGAACGGGGCATCACTCCGCACGTGATCGGCGGCGCAGATGTCGCGGCGGAACTGGACGCCAAGCGGGCAATCAATCAGGGCACACGTCTGGCGGCCGGGCTTTAGGCCCGGTCAGTCAGACAGTGCAAGCTTCACCCCAAGCGCGCCAAAAGCCGTTGCAAAGCAGCGTTTGATCCAAGCCATCACAGATGGGCGATGAATGATGTAATCCCGCGCCAGCGCCGCGCAGGCCCCATAGGCGATGAACACAACAAAAGTCATCGCCATGAAGGCAAGCGCCAGTTGCACCAGCGCCAGACCCGCATGCGCCGTGTCCGTGGGCAGGAATTGCGGCAGGAACGCAAGAAAGAACAGCGAAAGCTTGGGGTTCAGCACGTTGATCAGCGTGCCGGTCGTCGCGATCTTAAAGTAGCCTGTGGTCGATTTCTCGGCACTCACTTCCATCGCGCCGCCCTCGCGGACGATGCCCCAGGCCATATAGAACAGGTAGAGTACACCAAGGTATTTGAGCACCAGAAACGCCAGCGCACTGGTGTGCAGCAGCGCGGCCAGCCCGATAATGCTGGCCACAGCGGCGGGCACAATCCCAAGCGTGCAGCCTGCCGCCGCCGCAACGCTGGCGCGAAACCCCCGGCCAAGCCCGATGGCCAGCGTGTAGATCACGCCCGTACCCGGCAACAGCACGACGATCAGCGATGTAAGAAGAAACTCAAGCGACATGGAACCCTCCGATCACACGTCGGAGAGTTCCTTACATCAGCGTGAAAGTAAACAGGCGTATCTGGGCGTCTACTCGACCGTAATCGTAATCACCTCGGACACAATCGGCGGGTTGTGCGGTACATGACCCGCATCGCCCAGCACCAATTGCAGAGTGTGCTGGCCTGCGGGCAGGTCCAGCGTCACCTCGGTCTGGCCGCCGCCGAAATGCATATGATTGTCGTCGGCGGGCAGGCCATAAGCCAGCTCATCCGCGCCGTCCTCGCCTTCGCCAATCGGCGGGCGGTTGATCAGCAGATGGTGATGGCCGGTATTCTCGGCCTCGGTCCCGGCTGGCGCGACGCCCATACCGCTCAGGCCAAAGACCACCGTCACCGGCGATTGAACCGTGTCCCCATCCGCAAGGTTCACGAAATAGACCTTGGCGTCAGGGCTGGATGGGGTCTGCGCTTGGGCCAGGGCCAGACCAGCGGACAGACAAAACGCGACAATGGCAAATAGTGATTTCATGATCTCCTCCCAGGACACAAAAATGCCATTCTCAGCATAGCACAAATGAAAAAATGTCCAGAAATCACCGTTTGACCGGGGTGTTATTGGATCGGAAACCATTGTTTCAACGTTTCTGAACTGCAAACGATCCGATTCAAAACCCTGATATTATCCCATGTCTGCCCCGTTTCCGCCCAGATTGAGCGTCAAAACTGACGTCGAACGTAAGACCTGGGGAACGAGTATGGATCGATTGACCGAAATGGAAGCCTTCGCCAACGTGGTGGACCAGGGTGGCTTCACCGATGCGGCCAAGAAGATGGGCATCTCCAAATCGGCCGTGTCCAAGCACGTCTCGAGCCTTGAGGCGCGTCTGGGTGCGCGGCTGCTGAACCGCACAACGCGCCGGGTGTCCCCAACTGAAATCGGATTGGCCTATTACGACCGCGCGCGCCGCGTTCTGAATGACGCGGGCGAGGCGGATGCACTGGTTACCTCGATGCAATCGGCCCCGTCAGGCCTGTTGCGGATCAGCGTCGCGACGGATTTCGGGGTCAATCACCTGTCCCCTGTTCTGTCCGAATTCCTGTCCGCTTACCCGGATATCACCGTCAACATGGTGCTGAACAACCGCTATGTTGAGTTGATTTCCGAAGGGTTTGACGTGGCCGTGCGCATTGGTGAGCTGGAAGACAGCACCCTGCGCGCGCGCAAACTCACGGAAACCGTCAAACGCATGGTTGCGGCCCCCAGCTATATCGAGAAATTCGGACGTCCGCAGAAGATCGACGACCTGAACGAACACAAGTTGCTGCATTATTCCAGCCAGTCTTCGGGCAATGTCTGGAAACTGACCGCGCCATCGGGCGAAAAGCGTCAGGTGCGCACCGCCGGTTGGCTCAGCGTCAATGACGGGCAATCCCTGCTGAATGCTGCGATCTCGGGCCTCGGGATCGCTTATCTGCCCAGCTTTCTGTATGCGGACGCGTTGAAATCCGGCCAGGTGCTGGACGCGATGCCGTCGCTACCGGATGAGGTTCAGGGCGTTTACGCCGTCTACCCGCCCGGGCGTTTCACGCAGCCGAAAGTGCGGGCTTTCATTGATTTTCTGGTCGAGTCCTTCAACGAAAAGGGCCCGATGGATTGGTAAATTCTCCCGGTGAACTTTAGCGACCCGCGCTTTCTGGTGCGGGTCTTTTTTTGTGCGTCAGTTGACCAGCAACACTGCCTCGACCCGGCGATTGACATCGCGGCCCTCAGCCGTGGCGTTTGAGGTGATGGGGGCCAGATAGCCGACGCCCTGCGCCTCGATCCGGTCGGCGGCCACGCCATGCGCCTCGATCAGACGGGTTCGAACGGCCTCGGCCCGGCGCTTGCTGACTGCGATATTGGCCTGCAAGGCGCCGGTATCGTCGGTATGCCCCACAAGCGCCAGCCGCGTGTCCGGCTTATCCGTCAGGAACCCGGCCAGCAACGCGAGCGAGGCAAAGGGGCCTTCGCCCAGCGCAACCTCGCCGGTGCGAAAGTGCAGGTCGTCCAGAATGACATGACCGGTTTGCTGGAATTCAGCCAGCAAACCGCCGGCCCCATCCACACTCTGATCGATCACGACAGGTGCCGGGGCCGGCGCATCGACAGGAGTAACCCGGATCATCTGCACATAGCCATCCGGCGGATTCCGGCTGACCAGCAGGCTCAGCACCTCGGATCCCTTCTGCGCGGACAGAAACCGATAGTCCTGAATGGCGACATACATATCCGGCGTTGGCACCACTTCGGTGCCGAACCTAAAATCGAAGCCGCCGCAAATGCGGGCCTCGCATTCGTACAGAATGTCATACCCCTGCGCTTCGATCTGGTCGCGCAACGGGGCAAGCAATTGCAGCGTCGTGCTGGACCCGGCCTGCAACCGCCATGTGACCCTTTCAACCTGCCCCTCGACCGTTCGGGCCGGAACCGCTCCATCTGCGAATGGCCCGGTTGGCAGATCATAGCTGTCCAGCGGTGAAATCCGCTGACTGATCTGCTGTGCGGATTGCGGCAGCGTCAGTTCCTGCGCAACCAGCGGGCTGGCCAGGATCACGGTCAAAAGGCTTAGCGTTCGGATCATCTGTACTGTGCGTGATACTCGGGGTTTGGAACCATAGCCGTGGCGCTGGCCACGCGATTGGACATGTTGAAGAACCCGGTCACGTTGGCAATGTCCCAGATATCCCGGTCAGAGAACCCGACATCGCGCAGACGCTGGCGGTCGGGCTCTTCAATTTCGGTACTGGCTTTGGTCATCCGGGCAGCGAAATCCAGCATGGCGCGTTGGCGGTCGTCCAGCGGCGCGACGCGGTAATTCATCACCAGCATCTCACCCAGCTTTGGGTCGCCCGACAACTGCCGCACGGCAGCCCCGTGGGCCACAAGGCAATAGAAGCACTTGTTGATGGATGAGACGACCACTGCAATCATCTCGCGTTCCAGCTTTGACAACCCGCTATCTGCCAGCATCAGGTCGTTATACATGGTGGTAAAGGCGTTCAGCTTGTCGATGTCAAAGGCATAAGCCTTCAGCACATTTGGCACCATGCCCAGTTTCTCGACGCAGATATCAAAGTATTTCTGCGTCTCGGGCGGCAGCGGGTCTACCATGGGCAGGTCCAGCGCGGTAGGCATGTCTTGATGTGTCACGAAAACCTCTGTGTTAGATAAGCTGACGGTAATGGTATTCGCCCGCGATCTCCATCCCGAGCGCTTGGTACAGGCCATTTGCCCCGTCGTTCACCTTGGTGCAGATCACGCTGAAGGTTTTGGCGCCATGGTCACGCGCCCAGAGCGCGGCACCCCGCACCGCCCACTGGCCCATGCCCTGACGGCGGTGTTCGGGCAGAATCTCCAGCGCATGAAGCATGGCAACACCTTCATGTATAGCAACAAAGGCAACCCCGCAGGGCTGATCGCGATGGCGCAGCAGCAAGCCGATCTTGGGGCCTTTGGCACGCTCCATCACGGCGATGCGTTCCGGCCCGATGCCCCCGGTTGCCCAAAGATCCCGCATGATCGCAAGCGGCTCCCATACGGTGAACACCATGACACGCGGGATCGGCTGGTCGGTCAGATGGGATACCGGACAGGAATAGATGTTGACCGGGTCCAGCACCTCGTACCCCCGTGCGGCAAGCTGCGCATCCAGCGCCTCGTCCCCCGGACGCAGGCAAAAGATACGCTTTTGCCCCATCGCCAGCATCGCCTGTTCGGCTGCATCAATATCCGTGCCGCTGACAGGGCCAAGCGCATTGGCCGCCGACACCCGCGAGCCACCGCCCTGCCCTTCGCGCAATTGAAACGGACCCAGCCGTTCATAGCGGGCCGCGGGCCAGGTGCCGTCGACAATGTCGGCCCAGTTGACGCTCACAACTCCAGTTCTTTCGCCAGTTGGGTCATGGCGGCGTCGATCCGGGTGCCCTCGGTGCCGCGAATGACGACATTTGCGCCAAAGACACCGTTGATCTGGAACGGGTAGCACCCGATGGTCAGGTCATCATAGGCTTCGGCCAGCGCGGAGAGGGTCGCTGCGATATCGCCCTCGCCCCGATTCACCCGCAGGGTCTGCGACAATAACGGGCTGCCGCCGGTCAGTTTGGGCAAAACGCTGGCCACCATGGCCTGAAACACCGACGGCACCCCAGCCATCACATGCACGTTTTCGATGGTAAAGCCCGGCGCGGTCGACACCGGGTTATCGATCAAAACCGCCCCGTCCGGGATGCGCGCCATGCGCAGGCGGGCCTCGTTCAGTTCAAGCCCCGATTTGTCGTAATGCGCCTGCAACAGCGCCCGCGCATCATCGCGAATGTCGATATGCGCCCCAAAGGCCCGCGCGATGCAATCGGCGGTAATGTCGTCATGGGTCGGACCAATGCCGCCGCTGGTGAAGACATGATCGTACCGGTCGGACAGTGCCTTTGCGGCCCCTTCGATCTCGGGCGCGTCGTCGCTGACAATACGAACCTCTTTCAGGTCGATGCCCTGTTTGGTCAACTCTCCGGCGAGATAATGCATATTCGCATCGCGGGTCCGGCCCGAGAGAATCTCATCCCCGATCACCAGCATTGCGGCGGTTGGATTGGCCATGGCGCTCTTCCTCTTGATCGACCCCTGGGGCAGGTATAGGCCGTGGGGCATGCGATTTGAAACCCCTCTTGTCCCCGCCCGCCTGATCCGCCGCTACAAACGCTTTCTGGCCGATTGCACGCTTGAGGACGGGCGCCAGGTTACAGCCCATTGCGCCAATCCCGGTTCGATGATGGGGCTGGCCGAACCCGGGCAGAAAATCTGGCTGGAGCCCAATGACGATCCGAAGAAAAAGCTGAAATATGGCTGGCGGCTGGTCGATCACGAAAACGGGCATTTCACCGGGGTCGATACATCGGTCCCGAACAAGGCCCTGCGCGCAGCGCTAAAGGCGCGTGAAATCCCCGAACTGGCCGCCTATGAAACCGTCCGCGCCGAGGTAAAATACGGCGAAAACAGCCGCATCGACTTTCTGCTAAGCGCACCGGGCCTGCCCGACGCCTATGTCGAGGTCAAAAGCGTCACCCTGTCCCGCCAACCCGGTCTGGCCGAGTTCCCCGACAGCGTAACCGCGCGCGGCACTAAACATCTGGGCGAACTGTCGGCGATGGCGGCACAGGGGCACCGGGCAATCATGCTGTATCTGGTGCAACGCACCGATTGCGACCGCTTCACGCTGGCCTCCGATATCGACCCGGCATACGCGGCGGCGTTTGAGGCAGCCGCAGGTGTTGAACGCCTGATTGTCGGCTCTCGCATTACACCCGACGGAGTTTGGGTCGACCCGGACCGACGCTGGCAGATCAGCTAATACACAATGTTAGAACTTTCTTCTTTCGACCCTATCTACTGAGTTAAAGCCGCACCCTCTGGAACTTTCTGCGCAAGCAGCGTAAGTAAGGGGCTGCGCGAAACATTTGGAGCTTAGCGTCGATGAAAGACCATCGTGGCCGTCTGACAAAAGACGGTATCCGCATCTATGAACAGGGTGACTTTGCCGGCATGCATGCGGCAGGGGCCTTGGCTGCGCGGATACTCGACGATATTGCCCAGCATGTGTTTCCCGGTCAGACGACCGGCGCTATTGACGGGCTGATCACGCAGATGGTCGAAGATGCGGGCGCGACCTCGGCGACCATCGGCTACAAGGGCTATCAGCACGCCAGCTGTATCAGCGTGAACCACGTGGTTTGTCACGGCATTCCGGGTGAGAAAAAGCTCAAGGATGGTGACATCCTGAACATCGACGTGACCGTCATCGTTGACGGCTGGTTCGGTGATACCTCGCGCATGTATGTGGCGGGCAAGCTGCCACGCAAGGCTGAACGTCTGATCCAGGTCACTCATGATGCGCTGTTCAAGGGCATCGAGATGGTCAAGCCGGGCAACACCTTTGGCGATATCGGCCACGCGATTCAGGCCTATGTCGAGGCGCACCGGATGAGCGTTGTCCGCGATTTCTGTGGTCACGGGCTGGGCCGGGTGTTCCACGCCCCGCCCAACGTCCTGCACTATGGCCGCCCGGGCACCGGGGCCGTGTTGGAAGAGGGTATGTTCTTCACCATCGAGCCGATGGTCAATCTGGGCCGTCCCGAGACCAAGACGCTAGCCGATGACTGGACCGCCGTGACCCGCGACAAGTCGCTGTCGGCGCAGTTCGAGCATTCGGTGGGTGTAACGGCGGATGGGGTCGAAATCTTTACCCTGTCACCCGGCGGCAAGTTCCACCCGACCTATTCTTCGTGATCGGCGGCCTGGTCGCGCAGCAGTTTCAGCAGCAGGGTTTCGTGACCCCATGGCGTCAGTGCGTCATTGATGAAAACCGGCGCGCGCATTGGCTTGCGCTCGGGGGCCGGGGTGGCGTCGGCATCCTGTGAGAATGCCCAGATCGAAGGGGTCAGTGCGCGGTCCATGCCCGCGACCCTAACACGGATGGATCAAATTCCCAAAAGGCGCGGCACTTCCGCCATGTCGGTGAAGACCTCTGCGCCAATCTCTGCCAGTTTGGCGCCACCCCCTTCGGGCGCAAAGCCAAGACACCGCATGCCCGCGCGCATCGCGGCGGTAACGCCGTTATGGCTGTCTTCGATTACAACCGGAGCGGATGCGCCAAAATGCTGCGCGGCCAGCAGAAACATCTCGGGGTCCGGTTTTGCCGTTCCCAGTTGGTGGGCCGAGAACATGGCACCCTGAAACCGGTCCCAAAGCCCGTTCTGGCCCAGCGTGATCGCCATTTTGTCCGGGCTGCCGTTCGAGGCCACGCAGAACGGGATGCCGTGATGATCAAGCCAATCCAACAGGTCCCGGATACCGGGCATCAATGCCACGCCCTGACGCAAACGCTCGTAGGTTTCCGCATAGACCTCATTGATCCAGTCATCCGGCAAATCGGCCCCCAACGCACGCGCCTTGTCCCGCACGCCAGCCATTGTCCCACCGAGGAAAAACCCGACGCTGTCTTCCAGTGTCAGGTCCAGGCCGTACCGGCCCAGATTGTCCACCAGAACCTTATTGGACAGCGGCTCGCTATCGACCAGAACGCCGTCGCAATCGAAGATGACCAGATCGTGCATGAAGCCTCCGCGGATTTTGCGCCCGGCTTAACCCAGTGCAGGCCCCTGCGCAAATCCACGCTCAGCAGCAATCCGCGCGCGCCGTTTCAATCTGAAACAGTCCGCCTTGTCAGAGTGTTGGGTCAAGTGCACCGAACCGGTCACAACCCGTTCAGGATGCCGAGCATGTGCCCCTGTCAAATTGCTGCCCCGCCCCTTTGACCATCATGTCATATTCCATGCTGTGATAATCGACGACAAAGGTGATCACTCCGGTCTCCTGCATCAGCAGGAATGTCATGCTGTCCAGGCCGGGGTAAATATCCGCCTCGCCCTGCACGTCAGTTGTCATGATGTAGCCCTTGTCGGATCCACCCGAACGCACCAGCGTCACACCCTCGCTGTTGACGTCTGAGATGCAGTTGACGAAGAAATCATCCATGTCGATCTGGGTTTCGGCCACACTGGCCGAGGCGGCGGCACAGCCGATCAGCAGGGCTGGAAGGGTCTTGGAAAACATTCAGGTACTCACTGTCCGGGTTGCTAAACTCAATTTCGGCTACCGGCGATTCTGGCCCAAAATGTGTCCCCAACCTCCGCAAAATAGGGCATTAACCATTCGGCAGGGTCGATCACGGGAATGTGAATCCAGCCTTGCTGCGGATCAGCGTCAGTTTTCCGGGCTGCGCCACATCAGCGAGATATGCGTGTCGCCATACTTGCGGGCGCTGTGCAGATCGAACCCGTCCGGCGCGGCCATGGGGGCGTTTTCCTCCCACACGATCAGCGCGTCCGGGGCGATCCAATTGCCCTCGACCGCCCTGGCGAGGGCCTTTTGACCCATGCCCTTGCCGTATGGCGGGTCCAGAAAGATCAGATCGTAAGGGGCATCCGGGTTGTCGCCCAGCCGCGTTGCATCGCGGCGGATCAGATCGGTACGGTCCGTGCTGCGGGTCAGGTCGATATTCTTGCGGATCAATCCCTGCGCCACCCGCCCGTCATCGACAAAGCTGACATGGGCCGCTCCGCGCGACAGCGCCTCAAGCCCCAGCGCGCCGGTGCCTGCGAACAGGTCCAGCACGCGCAGGCCGTCGAAATCGATCTGATGGGTCAGGACGTTGAACAGGCTCTCGCGCACCCTGTCCGTGGTGGGACGCAGATGCGCGCCTGCGTCCCCCTTGCCGACCGAGGCCAAAGCCCGGCCCCGGAATTCTCCGGCAATGATCCTCACGCCTTGAGCAGCGGTTTCAGGTTCGCATCCGGGTCGGCCACAATGGCCGGATCGGCGGTTTTTCCCATTTCGATCAGCCGTTTGGCGACCATATAGGCGCGCGGATCGTTCATCGCGTCCACGGCAATCAACCGGTCTCCGTCATAATACCAGAAGGACACACTCTGGCCTTCGCCCTGCCGGGTCACCACGCGGTCATAGCCGGTGTTCAGGCCCGCGATCTGCAGTTTGACGTCGAATTGATCCGACCAGAACCACGGTGTTGCCACATAATCCCTGGCCGCGCCCATCATGTTCTGGGCTACGATCTCGGCCTGATCGATCGCGTTGGGCACGCTTTCCAGACGGATGCGCGTGTCGCCATGCGGGAAGGACGCGCAATCCCCGGCGGCCCAGATCGACGGGTCCGAGGTGCGGCCATGGGCATCGGTCTTGATCCCGTTGTCCAGCTCCAGCCCCGCCATCTCGGCCAGTTGGGTCGAGGGGGCGATACCAACGCCCACCACAACAAAATCCACCTCAAGCTCGGTTCCGTCGGTCAGAACAGCGCCAACCACCTTGCCATTGTCACCGACCAGACGATCCAGCCCGACGCCTTCGCGGATATCGGCGCCGTATTCCGTATGCAGCGCACGGAAATAATCGCTGGTCTCGGGGGCCGCGACCCGTTGCAGGATGCGGTCGGCCATTTCGACCAAGGTCACTTTCACACCGCGCTTGGCGCAGACGGCTGCGGCCTCAAGCCCGATATAACCGCCGCCCACGATCAGGGCACGCGCGCCGTCCCTGACGCGAGGCTCCATCTCATCGATATGGGCCAGATCGCGCACCACATGAACGCCCTGCAAATCGCCACCGATGGCAGCGGGCAGGCGACGCGGGTCCGATCCGGTGGTCAGCGCCAGTTCGTCATACGAGATGACATCATCACCCACGGTCACGGTTTTGGCCTGCGGATCAATCGCCGTCACAGGCTGGCCAAGACGCAGGGTGATGTTGTTGTCGGCATAGAAGCTTTCGGGCCGCAGGAACAGGCGCTCCAGCTCCATCTCACCCAGCAGATAGGCCTTGGACAAGGGCGGGCGCTGATAGGGCAGATGCGGCTCGGCCCCGATCAGGGTGATATCCCCGTCAAACCCATCATTGCGCAGACGCGCAACCAAAGATGCCCCGGCCTGCCCGGCACCGATCACGACAATATGGCTCATGTTCCTCCCACCCTGTCGAATTCCCGTGGTCTCATCCACGTGGTCACCTATATTGCGGCTGAACCCGACTCTGCAAATCCAATCAACAGGAGTGCTATAAATGATTTCGACAGGCGACCAGCTACCAGATGCGACTCTCACTCAACTGGGTGCGAACGGCCCGGAAGAGGTGCGGATTTCAGACAAGACCAAAGGCCGCAAAGTTGTGATCTTTGCCGTGCCCGGCGCGTTCACACCGACATGCCATTCAGCGCATGTGCCCAGCTTCATGCGCACCAAGGACCAGTTCGACGCCAAGGGCGTGGATGAGATCATCTGCGTGTCCGTCAACGACCCCTTCGTGATGAAAGCCTGGGGCGAAGCCACCGGCGCGACCGAGGCGGGCCTGACCCTGCTGGGCGACGCAGCGTCCGAGTTCACCAAGGCGATCGGGATGGATTTCGACGCCCCGCCTGCCGGGCTGATCGCACGCTCCAAACGCTATGCCATGCTGGTCGAAGACGGCACCGTCACAGCCCTGAACCTGGAAGAAAACCCCGGCGCGTGCGAGGTTTCCGCGGGCGAGGGGCTGCTGGACGTGATCTGAACCCTGACGGCCCTGGCATCGTCGGGGCCAGATGAACCCAAATTAACTTGATACAACGCCCCGTTGCGCGAATACTTGGCGCATAGAACACGGGAGTTGATTTATGTGCCTCAGATTTATTTCCCTAATTGCCGTCAGCGCAGGCGTTTTGGCCGCCTGCGGTCCGGCCCCCACCCCGCAACAACAAGCCGCGCGCCAGCACGAGATTGCCTGCCTCAGTGGCACGTTGGGCGGCGCGTTGATCGGCGGCGCAATCGGCAACCAGTTCGGCGGCGGGTCTGGCAAGACAATCTTGACGGCGGCGGGCGCTGCTGCGGGCGGTTTTGAAGGCCAGAGATTCGCATGTTGAGGGGATTGAGAATGAAACCACTTATTCTTGCCGCGACTGTCGCCCTGACGGGTGCAGCCAGCGCGGAAACCGTGGCCGAGTTGCACGAAAAAGAACTGAACAACATTGACGCCAACAATGACGGGTTTCTGTCCAAGGACGAGTTCAACGCCTTTTCCGATTACGCCTTTCAAACGATGGACGAGGACAAGAACGGCACGCTGGGTCTGGACGAAGCCAAACCGTTTCTGGACATCAATCAGATCCGGGACGTTGACCACAACGGCGACGGCTTTATCTCAAGATCAGAATACGACGCGCAGATGGGTCGCGATTTCACCTCTGCCGATCAGGACGGAAACGAACGACTGGACTAGGCCAACTCTGAACAGGAGCGTGGGATGAACAAATGGATCGCCTTTGGGGCGCTTGTTGCACTTGCGGCCTGTGATGTACCGCAAGCCCCTGTTGTCACGGGGCCGGACGGACAGCCCCGCATTCAGATCAATCTCAGCGGGCTGACCTGCTACAATACCAAATGCCTTGATATTAATCCGGCTGCACGCAGCGTGCGGCAGGTGGGCAACCGCACAACCCGCATCCCCGGAAATATCAATGTCAGCGACGGCACTGTCACCCCGGCCGAGTTCCAGCAGATGGGCGTTGCAGCCTCATTGGCCGGCGGAATGGGATCGCGCGGGGATCGGGGCTAGATCAGGCTGTCCATCTTGCGCGCCAGTTTGGCGTCCAGCGCGGACAACCCGCCGACGTCATGGGTGGACAGCGTCACCTCGACCGTGCGGTAGACGTTGGACCATTCGGGGTGGTGATTCCATTTCTCGGCCCAGATCGCCACCTGTGTCATCCAGCCAAAGGCGGCAACAAAATTGTCGAAAATAAAGGTCTTGGTGATCGCGTCCCGGCCTTCGACCATGGTCCAGCCATTGTTGAACAGCGGGTCCAGAAGGGGGCCACGGGTCTCGGTCGACAAAAGCTCGGTCATTGCTGTTCCTCCGGGTTCGATTTTCTGAACGGGCCGTAATCCGTCAGAATCTCAATCTCTTCTCCCACCGCGCGGCCTTCGGCGTCCAGATATTTTTTGACGGCATCGGCAAATCCCGGATCGCCGACCCAATGCAGGCTGTAGGTGCGCGTCGGAAGATACCCGCGCGCCAGCTTGTGTTCCCCCTGCGCGCCCGCCTCGACCCGCTTCAAGCCCTGAGCGATGGCAAAGTCGATGGCCCTATAATAGCACAGTTCGAAATGCAGGCAGGCGTGATGTTCGACACAGCCCCAGTAACGACCGAACAGCGTTTCGCGCCCGATAAAGTTCAACGCCCCTGCAATCTGATACCCGCCCCGCTCGGCCAGCACCAAAGCCATATCATCGGCCATTGTATCCTGAGCGATATCGAAGAATTGCCGCGTCAGGTAGGGTGAGCCCCATTTCCGCGCACCGGTGTCCTGATAGAACCGCCAAAACGCATCCCAATGCTCGGGCCGCAGATCATCACCGGTCAGCGTGCGTATCTCACCGCCAAACCCGTTTGCCTGCGCCCGTTCCTTGCGGATATTCTTGCGCTTGCGCGAGGACAGGGCGTTCAGAAACCCGTCGAAATCGGCATATGTGTCGTTCAGCCAGTGGAACTGTTGCGATTGGCGCAGCATCAGGCCCATCTGTTCGCCCGCCAACGCCTCATCCTCGGTACAAAAAGTCGCGTGGATTGATGAGACCCGATTGTCTGCCGCCAACTGCACCGCACCCTGCACCAGCGCCGACATGCCAATCGCTTCATAGCCCGGACGCACCAGAAACCGCCGCCCGGTTGCGGGGGTAAAGGGCACGGCAATCTGCAGTTTCGGGTAATAGCGCCCGCCCGCGTTTTCATAGGCATGTGCCCAGCTATGGTCGAAGATATATTCGCCCTGACTGTGCGACTTGGCATACATCGGTGCCGCCGCAATCAGCATCCCGTCCAGATAGCAGGTCAGATATTGCGGCTGCCAGCCAGTGCCCCGCCCGACCGAGCCGCTGTTTTCCAGCGCCAGCAGAAACCGATGGGTGGTGAACGGATCCAGCGGGCGCCCGCCATCGGCAGCTTCGGGACACGCGCAGGCATCCCACTCGACCGCAGAAATCTGCGAAAGCGTGCCTACGACCTGAACCTCGATTTGCGCCTGATCCATGTGCCCTCCGCGTCTGACCTTTATCTGTGACGGTCGGGGGTGGGTTCAACCCGGATGCGGGGCCAAATACCCTTCGAACGTCACGTTGTCGGCAACCGCGCGGGCCTGTGCCTCTTGCTCGGGCGAGCGCACGGTCCAGCACAGAATCGGAACCCCTTGCGCCTTCAACTCGGCGACACGCGGGCGGTCCAGATCCGCGACCTCATGGCTGATGAAACTGGCACTAACCCTGTCGAAATCCGGAATGCCGCGCAGGTGGTCGCAGATTTCGTCAGACAGCGGCCAGTCCTGCGGATCATAGCTGCTGGTTACGATCCCGCGCGGCAGATGCGGGGCCAACCGGGCCAGTTCGGCCACGCTGTTGGGGTTGAAAGACATCAGCGCCACCGGACCTTCGTAACCTTGCAAGGCCCGCACGGCATCCGCCTCAAGCGGGCCGACATCGGCGCCCATCGCGCCATCCTGATCCTTGAACTCGATCAGCAGCGGCACTTTTCCGGCGACCATCGCAAGAACCTCGTCCAGCGCGGGGATACCGTCATCGCCGTGCAGCAATGGGGTGTCCGCCGCCTGCGCCGAGGTGATCCGCCGGATCGGGCCGGGCTGGCCGGTCAGACGCGCCATGTCATAGTCGTGAAAGACCATCGCACGATTGTCCGCGGTCAATTGCAGATCGATCTCGATCCCGTACCCGGCATCAATCGCCGCCTGAATCGCCGCCCGGCTGTTTTCCGGGCGGTTGTCCGACGTGTCATGCAGGGCCCGATGCGCAATCGGGACCTGCAGGAATTCCGGTGGCAGCCTGGGGGTCATTGGACCTCGAATATTCCTTCAATCTCAACCGCGACACCCAGCGGCAGGGATGCGGCACTGACGGCTGATCGTGAATGACGGCCTGCATCGCCCAGCGCCTCGACCAGAAAATCGGACGCGCCGTTGATCACCTGCGGCTGCGCGGTAAAATCAGCGGTCGAGTTCACAAAACCGGTCAGCTTGATCACGCGCACCAGCTTTTCGATATCGCCGCCACAGGCCGCTTTGACTTGTGCCAACAAGTTGATGGCACAGACCTTTGCCGCCGCCGCACCGGCCTCGACATCCATGTCGTCGCCCAGCTTGCCGGTGATCAGATCATCCGCCTTCGAAATCTGGCCCGACACGTAAACAATGTTGCCCATACGCACGAACGGCACATAGTTTGCCGCAGGCGCGGGGGCGTCGGGCAGGCTGACGCCCAGACTTTCCAGTTTTGCTGTGATACTCATGGGATCGTCCTCACCAATTGTCGACTCGGCCGGACGCTACCCGGTCAAGCGCGGCGGGGAAAGCGATAAACCGGCATTTTGCCGATCGGCTGCGATCTGGGCGTAACTTCTCTTATTCCGAAGTGTTGAAGCTATGTCACTTTACCGCGCAGTAGCAGACGCGCTAAACGCTAGATGTTTCATTTGAGACGCGAAACAACTATGTGACAACGACTTGTGCCAACGCGGCACTATATTATCGATTGAAAGCCCGACCCGCCGGGTCAGGTCACTTTGGAGTAGCTAAGACCGTGTTGAGCAGATTGCGCCTGAAACACCTTATTGTGCTGTCCCTTTTGCCGATCCTGTCGGCCTGCGCCACCCAGCCGCCCGAGCAGGCCGCCCGGGGTGAGGTGTTTGACCCCTACGAAAACACCAACCGGGGCATCCACAGATTCAATCTGGGCGTTGACCGGTTCCTGTTCCGTCCGGCCTCGAAAGGGTACGTGAAGATCGTGCCCGATCCGATGGTGACCAGTTTCAGCACGTTTGCCGAGAACATCTCGCTGCCCGGACAGGCGGTCGACTACCTTTTGCAGGGCAACCCCAAGCAGATGGGCAACGCGTTGCTGCGCTTTGTGGTCAACATGACCGTCGGCGGGTTTGGCCTGTCGGCCCCTGCGGACGAACTGAACCTGCCGCCGGTCGATACGGATTTTGGCGAAACCCTGCATGTCTGGGGGTTTGGTGAGGGGGCTTATGTCGAGCTGCCTTTCTACGGCCCCTCGACAACGCGCGATGCGGTCGGCGTTGTGGTCAACCTGTTCTCGAACCCGATCAATTTCACGCCGACCCGGCCCGTCGACAACCTTGGCGTCTATGCCGAGGTTGTGCGCCGCATGGGCGACCGGGGACGGTTTTCGGACACGGTTGACTCGATCCTCTATGAAAGCGCCGACAGCTATGCCCAGGCCCGCCTGATCTATCTGCAAAATCGCCGGTTCGAACTGGCGCGCGATGATGAGGACGCCTATCTGGACCTGTACTCCGATCCCTACGCCGAAATCGGAACCGACCCTGTCAGGGACCCCTACCTAGACCCTTACGAGGACCCCTATGCCGAGTAATTCTTTGAACCGTCGTCATTTTCTTTCTGCCGGTCTGGCCGGATTGGCACTGACCGCCCTGCCTTTGCCCGCTCTGGCCCAGACCGAAGCCAGCGCCAAAGCGCTTGTCAACAGCGTTGTGGCCGAGATCAACCGCGTGATCGCCTCGGGCAAGTCCGAGAACGCCATGCTGCGCGATTTCGAGAAGATCTTTGTGCAATACGCCGATGTGCCGATCATGGCGCGCTATGCGTTGGGGGCCGATGCCCGCTCGGCCAGCCCGGCACAGTTGAGGCAGTTTACCAAGGCCTTCCAACACTACATCTCGCGCAAATATGGTCGCCGCTTCCGCGAGTTTATCGGTGGTGAGGTCAATGTACGTAACGCCCGCAAAATCCGCGCCGGTTTTGAGGTCCGGACCATGGTCAAACTGCAGGGCTCATCCCCGTTCGAAGTGACGTTTCTGGTGTCCGACAAATCGGGGCGCGACAAGTTTTACAACATGTTCATCGAAGGCGTGAACCTTCTGTTGACCGAACGCACCGAGATCGGAGCGATGCTGGACGCCCGTGGCGGCGACCTGAACCGGTTGATCAAGGATCTGAACCGCACCGCCTGACCTGCTTTTCAGAAACATCTGGGCCGCGTTGTCGAACACAGCGCGGCCTTTTTCGTTCAGATGGTGCTTTGAAGCCGTGATTGACAGTCTGAAAGAGGGGCAGCCCTAAGGCATGTAACTGCGCACCAACGCACTTGCGATCAGGGCCCAGCCATCAGCGATGACGAAAAACGCCAGCTTGAAGGGCAGAGACACAATTGCAGGCGGCACCATCATCATGCCCATCGACATCAGCACCGCCGCGACCACCAGATCGATGATCAGAAACGGCAGGAAGATCAGAAACCCGATCTGAAACGCGCGCGCGATCTCGGACAACATGAAGGACGGCATCAGAACGGACAGCGGGGCATCTGGCGACAGTTCCATCGCCTCACCCCCTGGGCGCAGCGCGGCCATAGCCTGAAACGTATCGGCATCCAGCCGCGCGGCCATAAAGGCGCGAAACGGTTGCAGCGCGCGCTCCAGCGCTGGTTCAACCTCCATCGTTTCGTCGATCATCGGGCGGATTCCGGTCGTCCAGGCCTCGGTAAAGACCGGGTCCATGATGAAATAGGTCAGAAACAGTGCCAGGCTGACGATCAGCATATTCGGCGGCGATTGCTGCAGGCCGATACCCTGCCGCAGGATCGACAGAACCGTGATCAGGAACGGAAAACAGGTGATCATGATCGCCAGCCCCGGCGCGAGGCTGAGGACCGTGATCAGAAGGATCAACTGGATCGTACGCGCCGAGAGTGATCCGCCGTCACCCAAAGACAGCGAGACCTCCTGCGCGGCCACAAGCGACGGCATCAGAACCGCCGCCAAGACCAGCCCGATCAGCAGGCGCATCAACCGATCCCGTTTTGCAGATCGGCAATTTCCGTCAGTCGGACCGCCAGTTGACCTGCCCGGTCGCCCTCCATCTCCTCCAGCAGGCCGCGGGCAACCAACTGATCCCCGACATACAGATCCACCGGGTCCTCGATCCTTTTGTCCAACGTCAGCACAGCGTTTTCGCCCATGTTCAGCAAATCCCGGATCAGGGGGCGCGCGCGACCGACGGATACGGTCACTTCGATGGGCACCGCGTCAAAAGGGTTCGGTTTTTCAGAGTTTTGGGTCTGGGGGTCACTCATTTGACAATGCCTCTTTTGCCTCAAAAACATATGCGTCGAAGGCCCGCGTGACCGAGTCCAGCAGCGCGCTGCAATCCACCTCGCTGCGGGCTATGCCGACCTGCAACCGGGCCTGTCCCTGCTCGAGCGCGGGGTCTTCGATCACTTTCGGCCTCGGTGACAGGGTCGCGGGGATCAGGGCGTCCACCTCGGCCATACATCCGACCGGCACGATGACCTGCATCGGCTGCCCGATCTGTTCACTCGCCATCTCGGACAGGTGTTCGACCAGTTGCGCGGCAAAGCCCCGGTCGATCATGTCCGGTAAGACCAGATTGGTCAGGCTCTGGAACATCGGCTCCAGCGACAGCGACATGCGGGTGATCGCCTCGGTATAGGTAAAGGACATATCCTCAAGCGATTTACCCAACTCGGACGAGATTTGCCCCCGGCTTTGTTCCTGCGCCTGCAAGGCGTCTTCCCACCCCGCCCCATAGCCTTGTTCAAAGGCGGCCAGGCGCTGTTCCTCCAGTGCGTCTTCGTCCAGCAGATGAACCTGCCCGCCGTTGGCCTGAACGGTGAAATCTTCAAGAAGATGAGCAATTGTCATCACACGCGCTCCTCACCTTCTTCCAGCCAACTGCGCAGGATTTCGACCGTCTCCTCCTGTTTGTCGCCAATCATCGCGCGCAACCGGTCAACCGGATCCTGCGACGGGGCCACACCAAGCGCGGGCACTTCGGCCTGCGCGGCCAGCGGCGCGAAGTCCGAACTGCCATCCGGTGCGATTTCGCCGGTCAGCACAGGTGCGCCTTCGGTGACATCCCCGGCGCTTGCGGGCAGCAAGGCCGGTGCCGTCGCGGGTTTCATCAGGATCGGGCGGATGACGAACATGGCCAGAACCAGCGAGACCGCCGCCAATACAGCCATCTGGATCAGCGACATCGCGTCCAGATGAATGGACTGCCACATCGATGCCGACACCAACGTCCCCTGCGGGTCAACCGGCAGCAAATCCAGCGATTTCAGGGTGATCACATCCCCGCGGTCCGCGTCAAATCCAACGGCCGAGGCAACCAGCTCCTCTAATGCATCCAATTCGGTCTGCGGCAAAGGCGCGAAACTTTCGGCCTCACTGGCGTCAACCGTGCGCGTTCCATTGACCAGAACTGCAACGGTCAGACGTTTGATGGCACCCGGCGCTGTGTGAACCTCCAACTCGGTCTCGGAGACTTCGTAATTTATCCGTTCGCGCGTCTGCGTTGCGGTCGAATTCGATTCGTCGCCCCCTGCCCCGTCGCCATCGGGCAGGTTCGAGGCGACCGTCACATCCGCAGATTGGTTGCGGGCGCTGTCCGAACGCTCTTCGACATCGGTACTGATCGCGACGCGTCCTTTGGGATCAAAACGCCGCTCGCGGATCGATTCGGTTTTGGTCACCGTGTCCACGCTGACCTCGACCACAGCGTTGCCGGCCCCAACACGCGCCTCGACCAGACGCAGAACACGCTCGCGCAGCTGGCGGGATTTGTCATCCGCCGTCTCGGCCGCAACCGCAGTGTCCTGCACGCCAATCACGGCCCCGTTCGAATCGACAACCGTTACATTTTCCGGCGCCAGGCCACTGACAGCCGAGGCGACCAGAAACCGGATCGCCTTGGCCTGATCGCCGGTCACATCCGCGCCGGACGGCACCAGATAAACCGAGGCCGTGGGCGCCACGCTGCGCTGAAACGGATTGGCCGATCCATTTGCGATATGCACCCTCGCCTGACTGACATGAGGGCTGCCGACGATCGTCCGGGCAAGCTCGCCTTCTTTCGCGCGCCAATAGGCGGCATCGAACATCTGAGAGGTGGTGCCAAACCCGCTGAGGGAATCCAGCAGCTCGTACCCGCGATTGCCGTTCGCGGGCAGGCCTTCGCTGGCCAGCGTCATCCGCAGCTCATCCCGCTGCCCGCCGGGCACATAAATCGATCCACCCCTGATTTCGTAGGGCACACCGCGCTGATCCAGTGAACGGACGATGTCACCAGCGGCACCGCTTTCCAGCCCCGCATACAGCAAGGTCATCGACGGCGCGGCCGCCAGCCGCGACATGCCAAGGATCCCGAGAAACACCAGCACAACCGCGCCGGCAACGATGATTTGTTTTCGCCTGTCCAAACTTGCCCAGACAGTTCCGATCTGCTGCACGCTCACCTCCGACTCGCCGACATTCTGCCCGGCGCATCCCCTGTTTGGACGATTGCCCTTAACAATCGGTTAGTCCCTGAGGGGTTATGACGGATTCACAGCAGATGAATGAGGACGTCATGGCCGACGCAACAGCAGAACAGGCGGAAACCCCTGAGAAAAAGGGGAAAAAGGGTTTGATGGTCGGGTTGATTCTGGCTGTGGCCGGGGCGGCAGGCGGCTATTTTCTAACGACATCAGGTTTGTTGCCGATTGGCGGCGGGGCTGAAAAATCGGCGACAGATGACGAAACGAAAGAGAGCAAGGCCAAACCCCTTGCGGATGTTGGCTTCGTCGATTTGCCGCCGGTGATTATTTCTCTGACCGAAGGCCAGTCGCGCCATCTGAAATTTCACGCACAGCTCGAAGTTAACGCTCCGTACATCGCTGATGTGGAAAAAATACAACCGCGAATCATGGATGTGCTGAACGGCTATCTGCGGGCGGTCGAGGTGTCGGATCTGGAAGACCCGCTGGCATTGACGCGGATCCGGGGACATCTGCTGCGGCGGATCGGGATTGTTACGGGCGAAGGCCGGGTGCGCGACGTGCTGGTCATGGAATTTGTACTGAATTAGGAGGCGGGATTGGAGCTTATTGCGGATATTTTGCTGGTTGCGGGCGCTTTGGGCGCGGGTCTGTATTGCTTTGTCCTGTCGCGCAGGTTGCGACGATTCACCGACCTTGAAAAAGGTGTGGGCGGCGCGGTGGCTGTGCTGTCGTCACAAGCGGATGAGCTGAAAAAGTCCCTCGACAACGCGCGTGCTGCCTCGGATCAGTCGGGCGATGTGCTGAAAGAGCTGACGCAACGCGCAGAAAGCGTGGCAAAGCGGTTGGAATTGATGATGGCGTCCATGCATGACGTGGTTCCAGCCGAAGAAGAAACGGTTGAACAAGCGGGTCCTGCGGCACCAAAGGTCGAGGCATCAGAATCGCCTGAGGCCGCGGATGAGACCCAGCTTGAAGAGCAGCCGAACCAAGATGCCGAAGATATGGCGGAAGAGACCACAGCCAAGGCCCCGGAAGGCCTGATGTTCTTTCGGCACGGTCGCAAGATGAATGAGGCCACCTGATGGGCAACCGACGGGCGACCAAAAGACGAGACCGCCCTCGCGCCGGGGTGCTGACGGTGATCTCTCTGCTAATGATCGGGTCTGCGGCCATCCGCGTCGGGTTAGAGGCGGGGCCTGCCCTTGCCAAATCTGCCGAGCCTGAACAGATCAAAGCCACCCAAACCCCAACCGATACGCGCGACGTGCAGGTTGTTCTGACCGAACTTCTGCGCCGCGAAAAGCGGGTGAAACAGCGTGAAGATGCGGTGTTGGACAAGGAAAAGGCGCTCCAGATCGCAAGCGAGGCCATCGA
Organism: Ruegeria sp. AP12; assembly: GCF_056540025.1. NCBI lineage: Bacteria > Pseudomonadati > Pseudomonadota > Alphaproteobacteria > Rhodobacterales > Roseobacteraceae > Ruegeria > Ruegeria sp. AP12. Next base: position 276,885 of record NZ_JBQFVZ010000003.1, on the reverse strand, counting down.
AACCCGCTTGGCGGCGTTGCAGGAGGCCGAAGAGTCTCTGCGAGCGACCTTGGCGGTTGCGGACAAGGCGGCAGAGACCGACCTGACGCAGCTGACGGATGTCTACCAGAACATGAAACCCAAAGACGCAGCCGCCTTGTTCGAAACCATGGACCCGACATTTGCATCCGGATTTCTGTCCCGCATGCCGCCCGAGGTTGCCGCGAACATCCTGGCCGGTCTCAGTCCGGATGCGGCCTATACGGTCAGCGTCGTCATGGCGGGCCGTAACGCCACCGCACCGCAAGAGTAGGCGGCCATGCAGACCAAACCTGTCCTGAACACATCTGGGGATCGCAAATGATTGGAATTGTTGGAATTGTCGTCATTTTCGTGATGGTGTTCGGCGGCTATTTGGCCGCCGGGGGCAAGATGACCATCATCCTGAAATCGCTCCCGTTCGAGATGATGATGATCGGCGGTGCGGCGGTTGGAGCCTTTCTGATCAGCAACGATATCGGCGGCGTCAAACACACGATCAAAGACATGGGAAAGGTCTTCAAGGGACCGAAATGGAAGCCCGAAGACTATCGCGATCTGTTGTGCCTGTTGTTTTCGCTGATCCGCATCGCACGGGCCAATCCGGTCGAGGTTGAACAGCATATCGAGGACCCCGAAAACTCCAGCCTGTTTTCCGCCTATCCCAAGATTCAGTCCGATAAAGAGGCCGTCGATCTGATTTGCGACACGATGCGTTCAGCCGCAATGAACTATGACGACCCACATCAGGTCGAGGAGGTGTTGGAAAAACGGATGGAGGCGAACTTCCATCACGCCATGCACTCGAGCCACGCGTTGCAAACCGTCGCGGACGGGCTTCCGGCACTTGGGATTGTTGCTGCCGTTCTGGGTGTGATCAAAACCATGGGCTCGATCGACCAGCCGCCCGAGGTATTGGGCAAGCTGATCGGCGGGGCATTGGTGGGGACATTTCTGGGTGTTTTTCTGGCCTACGGGCTGGTCGGCCCTTTCGCGGGTAAACTCAAGACCGTTGTGGAAGAGGACAACCATTTCTACCAACTCATAAAAGAGGTGCTGGTTGCCAACCTGCACAACCATAACGCAGCCATGTGCATCGAAGTCGGCCGCCAAAACACCCCTACGCATAACCGCCCCGGTTTTTCCGAACTTGAAGAGGCGTTGAAAGAGCTCAAGCAGGCGGCGGCATGACCCGACTTTTTAAGCTGATTGCTGCCCTGATCGCGCTTGCGTCACCTGCATTCGCGCAAGAGGTGACGGTTCGGTCGGGTGAACACGCGGGCTTCACACGACTGGTGTTCAACGTGCCGCCCGACACGGGTTGGGTTTTGACCCATCGCAAGAATGGGGCGCGACTGTCGGTCGATCTGGAGGCTGCGAGTTTTCAAACCAACGCGGTCTTTGGACGGTTGACCACAAATCGTCTGGCCGCAGTGTCGCAAAAGAACCCCGGGGACGGGCTGGATCTGGAATTTGGCTGCGACTGTGTTGCCTCGGCTTTCCTGTATCGGAAGTCGATGATTGTTCTGGACATCGCGCCGGGTACAGCGTTGCCTTCTTTGTTGGCCGAGATCCCCCCGCCCCGGCCTGAACCACAGAAGAAACCCGCACGTCGGGATCCCGTGACATCGTTCGAATTGCCTTTACTGTCGATGAACGGTCAAGCGTTCAAAGATCAGTTGTCGACCAGGCTATTGCAAGGCGCGGACCGAGAGGTGCTGGACCTCAACCTGGCCGGGATCGGCCCAAGGCGGTCCTCCGATTTACCGGCTTTGCCCATGATCGACGGCTTGCAGTCGAATGTGCAGCTGTCGACCGTTCTGGACGACCTGAATGCCATTCTTGGTGCTGAATTCCCGCAAATCGATGCAAAACCGGCGTGTTTCACAACGGTCGAGCTTGGGTTTGAAACATGGTCGGATTCGCGACCGTTTCAGGAGCAGGTCGCGCAGCTGCGCGCTGGCTTGTTCAAAGAGTTCGATGATCTGGATGAGGACCGGGCAATGGCTTTGGCCAGGCTGTATGCGTTCCATGGTTTCGGTGCAGAGGCGGTTCAAATGCTGAAAATGCTGGCGGATCAAAACTCTGACGCGGACCGTGTCCAGGCAATCGCCCATATTGTGGACAATCGGCCGCTGTCGGCAGAATCTCCGTTTCAAGGGCTGCAACGCTGCGACAGCGATGCGGCCCTGTGGGCGGCGTTGGCCGAGCAGGAACTGACACCGGAGGCAAGGGTTGAGGCGATCGAGCAGGGCTTTTCGCGGCTGCCTGATCACCTGAGACGCAGTCTCGGGCCTCGTTTGTCTTCGATTTTGGTCAACGCGGAAGAATTGGAACCCGCCCGGCGAATCTTGCGGTCGGTGGACCGGGTTGAGGATGCAACCACCCCGGCACTCTGGCACGCCAGGGCCAAAGTCGCCGAAGCCGAAGGCGATATGACGGCTGAGGAGGAACATCTGTCCCAGGTCATCACCGCACCGGACGCGCCGGATGAGGCCGCATTGGCTCTGGCCCGGCTGGTCGAGAAACGATGGACCGACCGGGGGGCCGTTTCCCCGCAGGAACTGGAACTGGCGGCGGCTTATGCGACGGAACTCCGCCAGTCAGAGATGGGGCCGATGATGACCAGAACGCATGCGGTTGCTTTGGCACTGACCCAGGAATTCGACGCTGCGTTTGACCTGATCGATACGCTGCCGGACGGTTCTGACGCGCCTGCGTTTTTGGACCGGCATCTGCAATTACTGGCTGAGCGTGCAGATGACGTCACCTTTTTGCGGCAGGTTTTGACTTTGTCGGGTGATCAAGCCGACGGTGTATCAACGCCGACGGCGATAGCTCTGTCTGAACGGTTGATGGGGCTTGGCTTTAGGTCCCGGGCTTTTGCATTTGCCAACCGGGACCAAGACCGCGCACGACGATCCGAACGGGCGCGGTTGCGGGCGCGGGCAGTGTTACAGAATAACCGCCCACATCAGGCGATGCTGGAGCTTGCGGATGACTCCTCGGACGAGGCCAGTGCTTTGAGGGCCCGCGCGCTGGAGGCCAGCCAAGAATTCGCAAAGGCCGCTGAAGTGTTGAGCGAATTGGGTGATATTCATGCGGCCAACAGGTATTTCTGGCTCGCGGACCTGCCGGAAAAGACAGACGCGAATGCGGTAGGTAAATACGCAAAGCTGAGCGAAACCACGCATGCCTTGCGAAACCCGCCCGAGAGGTTGGCGGATAAACCCCTTGCGGATGCGGCCAACCTGTTGAGCGACAGCATCGAAGCGCGGCAGCAGATCAGCGCGTTGTTAAACGCCGTTGAGTCCGAGTGATCCATTGGCGATCCACGCATCTTTGATCTGAGGGTCGCAGCCTATCGCTTTTTGGGCCTGATCCGTTCGTGACAAGGAACTGGTTCGAACAGCAAGGGGTCAGTATTCAGTGAATAAATTGTGCCCCGAGCAGGCCAACCTGCCTTATCCTCCGAGCGGTGGCTGATACAGCAACTCGGCCAGATCCGCGTAGCGAGAATGTGGATTGGTCCAGCCCAGTATTGCCGTGCGGATTTGCTCGGCGCGGGTTGCGCCGATGACCGGAGCGGCAAATTGCGTGTACTTCTCGATCACCTCTCGCCGCGAGATTGGCGATTCCGGCCCGCCTCGGGCATGGATGTCTCCGGAGTGCAGAACGCGCCCGTCGGTGGTTTCGATCTCGACATCCGCCCAGCGCCCTTCGGGGAAACGGGCAGAATGCCGATCACGTTCCGAGATCTTTATGCGCGACATGAACCGGGCGACAACCGGGTCAGACAGTCCGGTGCCCGAGATATGTTCGACGCCGATACGGCCATAAATAGCGTGAACAGCGGCGGCAAATGGCAGAGAGTATTGGGCTTGCGACGTTGTTTGCGGGACGCCTGCAAACAGGCAAGCCGCCTGATGGAAGCTGTTGATCTGCACCGATTTGATCTGGTCATGGGTCAAATCGTGGTCGATCATGACAGCCCTAAGCGCGTCGATAGCAGCATGCGCCCACCGACAAATCGGATAGGGTTTCACATATTGATGCTCGACCTGCCAGAACCTGCCCAAATCGTCCCAATGCGGGGCCGCACTGTCCGCCTCAATCGTGATCGCGGGGGCCCCGGTAAATCCACGCTCGGCCAGAACAGCGGCTGAAACACCGACCATTGCCCCCCAGCCCGAGCCGTCATGCAGCATGGTCGGGTTCGCAATCTCGCGCATCATCTGGCTGCGCGGTCCGTGGTATTCGGCAATGCCCAGCGCCTGCCGCAACTGGTCGGTATCATGCCCGCGCAAACGTGCGGCCATGGCGACCACACCCAAGGCATTCCAGGCGCCGGACGTGTGGTAATCACTGACGCTGTCATGCAGCGAAAGCCCCGCGCGGCCTGCGATTTCGTAGCCGGTGATCACCGCAGCCAGGGCCTCGGGCCCGGTTAGGTTGGGGCAATGTTCAGCCAATGCCGCCAGCGCGGGCAGAACCACAACACCGATATGACCTTTGGTCGGGTTATAGCCGTCATGCCCGTCCAGATTGTCGGTCTGCGTTGCCGCCGCATAAGCCGCGCCCGCCATGCTGACCGAACGGCCATCGAACATCATGCGCGCGCTGAAGGACGGATCGGAACTGGCATACAGCAGCGCTGCGGTGTCGCGCGCGATCACGCCCGCCTCCATCGGTCCCGCGGCGATCAGGATGCCCATCGTGTCCAGCATCATCAGCGCCGCAGCCTCCTGCGCGCTGGTCGGCATGTCGGCAGCCGCCCGCGTCAGCGCAAAATCGGCAACACGGGCGAAGCTGTTGGTCACGCCGCGCCCTCCATCACCGGTTTCACGTCACGCAAACGATGGCCTGCCGGATCGAACGGGGGGTCTGACAGGATCTTGGCCTTGTGGGGTTTGCCAAGAATGTAAATCTCGACCGTATCGCCGGGTTTGGCCACCTTAGGGTCGGCATAGCCGATGGCCAGCGATTTTCCGACCGAATAGCCGTATGCGCCCGAGGTCACGCGGCCCACCGGCGTGCCATCCGGGGCAAAGATCGGCTCACCCCCGCTGGCGTCGGCATCTGCGGCGTCAACCTCGAAGTTCGACAGGACCTCACGCGCGGCATTGTCCTTGATGGACAGATACGCGTCTTTGTGCAGGAAGTCCTTGTCCAGTTTGATCAGGCCCGCAAGGCCAACCTCTTGCGGCCAGTATTCCTGAGAATATTCGCGCCCCCAGGAACCATAGCCCTTTTCGATCCGCAGCGACCCCAGCGCGCGGCCGCCAACCGGGCCGCCGCCTTGGTCCTTCGCGGCCTCCAAAAGTGCTGAATAGAGCCTGATTTGGTCGGGTTCGGCACAATGCAGCTCCCACCCCAGATCGCCCGTAAAGCTGACACGGATCGCCAGACAGGTAACGCCTGCGACTTCGATGGTCTGCGAGCGCATGAAGCGGAACGCCTCGTTCGACAGGTCCGCGTTGGTAAGGCGTTGCAGGACATCGCGGGATTTCGGACCAGCCACGTTGAATCCGGCGATCCGGTCAGTTGCGACGTCCAGCGTGGTCCCTTCGGGCAGGTCGACCATGTTGAAGAAACGCTGGTGATAGCGTTCGGCCATGCCCGAGCCGATCATCATGTATTCGTCTTCGGCAACCTTGGTGATGGTGAAATCCCCGGCCACACCACCGCGCACCGAGATCAGGGGGGTCAGACAAGACCGCCCGACCTCGGTCGGGACGCGGTTGGCGACCAGACGGTCCAGCCAGTCATAGGCACCGGGGCCCTTGATCTCATAGTTGGCGAAGTTCGAGATATCGATCACGCCGACCGTGTCCCGCAACATCTGAACCTCACGCCCAACCGGCTCCCACCAGTTCTGGCGGGTGAAGCCGTTGGTTTCGACCGTGCCGGGCTGGTCGGCAAACCACAGCGGATGTTCCCAGCCGCAGTTCAAGCCGAACACGCAGCCCATATCCTTTTGCATCTCATAGGCCGGGCGCACGCGGGCGGGGCGACCGGCGCTGCGTTCCTCGTTCGGGAAGTGGATGGCGAAGCGATGCGAATACTGATCTTCGACCCGCGCCCTGGTGAATTTCTTGTCGGCCCATTCGCCAAAGCGGGCCAGATCCCAGGCAAACATGTCATATTGCGGCTCACCCTCGATCATCCATTGTGCCGCCAGCAGGCCCAGACCGCCGGATTGCGAAAAGCCCGGGATGATACCGGTGCAGCAGAAATAGTTCTGTAGCTCGGGCACCGGGCCCCAGATCGCGTTGGAATCCGGCGACCAGATCATCGGGCCGTTGATGACGCGTTTGACGCCCGCGGTGGCAGCAACCGGAACACGTTCGGTGGCGCGGATCACGTTTTCCATGATCCGGTCCAGATCGTCAGGGAACAGATCATGCGCGAAATCCAGCGGCGTGCCGTTTTCGGCCCAGAACCGCATGTCTTTCTCATAGGCCCCGATCAGCAGGCCGTTGCCTTCTTGCCGGAAGTAGTATTCGCCATCCCGGTCCGCGATCGACGGCAGACGGCGGCCCATATTGGCCACTTCATCGATGGCCTCGGTCACGAAATACTGATGCTCGGTCGGCTGCAACGGCAGTTCGATCCCGGCCAGCGCCGCAACCTCGCGCCCCCAGAGGCCCCCGGCATTGACCACCCATTGCGCGTGGATGTCACCCTTTTCGGTCCGCACGATCCACGAGCCATCCGGCTGTTGTTCAGTCCCTATTACAGGGCAAAACCGCTCAATCGTGGCACCCATAGCCCGCGCGCCTGCGGCGTAGGCCATGGTCACGCCGGACGGATCGACATTGCCGCCATCGGGTTCGTACATGATGCAGCGGATATCATCGAACTGCGCCAGCGGGTGCAGTTCCTTGGCCTGTTCGCGGCTGATCTCATAGAAGTTCAGGCCGTAAAACCGGGCTTTGGCCTCTTGCAGGCGCAACTGATGCTCGCGGTCTTCGGTTTGAGCCAGATAAAGCGAACCCGGCTGGAAAACGCCGCAGCCCTGACCGGTTTCCTTTTCCAGCTCTTTATACAGGTTCATCGTATAGTGCTGGATCCGCGTGACGTTGTTGTTGTCATGCAGCCCGTGGATGTTAGCCGCCGCGTGCCAGGTCGAGCCTGACGTCAGTTCATCCCGTTCCAGCAGAACAACGTCAGTCCAGCCGAGCTTGGCCAGATGGTAAAGGATTGAACAACCAACAAGGCCCCCTCCGATAACGACGGCCTGTGCGTGGGTTTTCATGGGGTCTCTCCTGTAAAGCGGTCGCGATCAGAGCGGCACGGTTACAGGTAAGTCAGCCATAGGTTGGAAAGGGCATGTGTTCTGTTCCCGACGCGAAATGTCGGGAACAGAATTTATTGGCATGAGCCTATCTCATGCGAAGCTCACTTAGTACGGAGCCTCAACGTCGTTCATGGACACGTAGACCGTCTTCATTTCGCTGAAATGGTTGATCGCCAGCTTTGAATTCTCGCGCCCGACACCTGACATTTTTGATCCGCCAAAGGGCGCTTCGACCGGGGCCAGGTTATATGTATTAATGTAGCAGGTCCCCGCCTCGAACCCGGCGACGATGCGATGGGCGCGGGTCAGGTCATTGGTAAAGACCCCGGCGGCCAGACCAAACTCGGTGTCATTGGCACGGGCCAGAACCTCGGCCTCGGTGTCAAAATCCAGCACCGACATAACCGGGCCAAAAATCTCCTCGCGCGCGATGGTCATATCGTCGGTGACATCGGCGAATACGGTGGGCTGCATGTAGAACCCGTCACCCTCGATCCGCTTGCCGCCATAGACCAGCCGTGCACCTTCCGCTTTGCCCTTTTCGACATAGCTCAGCGCAATGTTCATCTGGTTTTCACTGACCATGGGGCCGAAATTGACCTCTTCATCCAGCGGGTCGCCAATTTTGGCAGTGGCCAGACGTTCAGACAGGCGGGTCAGGAACGCCTCTTTGATGCCCTTTTGCACAAATACACGCGTGCCGTTGGAACAGACCTGCCCCGAGGAATAGAAGTTGCCCAGAATCGCGCCCGAGACAGCGTTTTCGATATCGGCGTCGTCGAACACGATCATCGGGGATTTGCCGCCCAGTTCCATGGTCACGTGCTTCATCCCATCTGCCGCAGCGGCATAGACCTTACGGCCCGTCGGCACCGACCCGGTCAGCGAGACCTTGGCAACGCGCGGATCGGTCACCAGCGCCGCACCCACATCGCCATAGCCCTGCACCACGTTGTAGACCCCCTTGGGCGCGCCCGCTTCGATCAGAATCTCGGCCACTTGCAGCGCCGACAGGGGCGTGGTTTCCGAGGGTTTGAAGATCATCGAATTGCCGCAGGCCAGCGCCGGGGCCCCTTTCCAGCAGGCGATCTGGGTCGGATAGTTCCACGCACCGATGCCAACGCAAACGCCCAGCGCCTCGCGGATAGTATAAACGAAATCGCCCCCACCCAGCGGGATATGCTCGCCGGTCAGCGAGGCCGTCAGACCCCCGAAATACTCCAAAGCGTCGGCTCCGCTGGTTGCATCGGCCACCAGCGTTTCCTGCAGGGGCTTGCCGGTGTCATGCGTTTCCAGGATCGACAATTCGCGGTTCCGCTCGCGCATGATGTCCGCAGCGCGGCGCAGAATGCGGCCCCGCTCGGTTCCGGACATCGCGGCCCAAGACGCCTGAGCGGCTTTTGCGCTGGTCAGAGCCTGTTCAACGATCTCGGGCGTGGCCGAGTGCAGGCGTGCGATGACCTCTCCGGTCGCCGGGTAGATGACGTCAATCGGCGCGCCGTTCGTGTCTTCGACATAGGCACCGTTGATGAAATGACTGGCCTTGGGTTGAAACTTCATACCGGGTTCCTCTTGGTCTGTTGCGCCAATGCACGGCGCGAGGGGCAGTTTATCCCGGCCTATCGGTTGTTGATTGACCAGTCAATAAAAACCGCACAACGGCAAGATGACGCCTGCGCGCCAAGGGCTACCCTTGAAATTTTTGGTTAATGTTCTATTTATGTTCTACATAGTCAGAGGACAAACCGATGGCCCAACAAATGCGCAATTCTGCCCTTGGCGGCCCGAACAACGATTATCACCTGCTTCCGGTCACGGACCGGCAAATGCGCTATGCCCGCGCAATTGCGGAACAGTCGGCATTGGAAATCCCGGTCGAGGCTCAGCGCGACCGCAGGATGCTGTCAGACTGGATTTCGGCGCACAAACCCGTTGCGACCTCGCAATTCGACAATTACCCGACCGGTAAGCAGGTTGCCTTTGCCGAGCGGATTTCACGCAGCAAGCGCCGCCCGATCCCGTCCGAGTGCTTTCGCGACAAGCGGATGATGTCGCGCTGGATCGACCAGAACAAATAGGCTCTAACCCTGGTCATTCTGGCCGTGGTTGCGCGAATAAAGCGCAACCGCAGCGGCGACGAACATGCCCAGAAGGATGTAACCTATCACGGCCTCGGACACCGCAAGGCCCCGGCACAGCCCGGTTGGGGACATGTCGCCATAACCGACCGTGGTGAAGGTCACGTAGGAAAAATACAGAATGTCTGCGGGCCCCTGCGCGCCGATCACGCAATTGTCGTTATAGCCAAACGCGCCATAGACGGCGGCGAACAGGAAGGGCACGACCTGAATGAAGGACACGCCCATCAGGAACAACAGCCGTCGGGGCGATTTCACCTGAGTCAGGTAGTACCAGGATTGCGACGCGATCCACAGCAGCAGCCCGACCGAGGCAACGGTCCCGATGGTGTCCCCGGCGGTGGCTTCGTTCAGACGTGACAGGCCGAACCAGGCCAGAAAACTGGCCAACACCAGACCCAGCGCAGCCAGCAGGGTCGATTTCCATTCTGCAAGGGTTGTGGGTTCGCGGTGCATGGATACTCCGTCAAGCTGGTCTGCCCGTGATCATCCGGTCTAAGCCGCGCACCCGCAAGGTGAATTTAGTCCGATCCCAGATGCTCGGCCCCGCGTTTGCGCGCCAGCAGGATCTGTTTTTGCCGTTCGCGAAAACGGGCCTTGTCGGCCTCAGACGTCTCATCAACACAGCGGTGACAGGTCACGCCATGTTCGTATTCCGGGCGCTTCATATCCTCGGGCAGGATCGGGCGGCGGCAGCCATGGCACAGGCGATGAGGGCCCTCGACCAGCCCATGACCGACTGAGACCCGGTTGTCGAACACAAAGCATTCACCCTGCCAGGTGCTGTCCTGCTTTGGCATCTCTTCCAAATAGCGCAGGATGCCGCCTTTCAGGTGATAGACATCCTCGACCCCCTGCCCCAGCAGGTAGTTGGTCGATTTCTCGCAGCGGATACCGCCGGTGCAGAACATGGCAACGCGCTTGTTGTGGAAGCGGTCCTTGTTTTCTTCCCACCAGGCGGGAAATTCGCGGAAACTGGCGGTTTCAGGGTCTATTGCGCCCTCAAACGTGCCAATCGCCACCTCGTAATCGTTACGCGTGTCGATCACCACCACATCGTCGGACCGGATCAGGTCGTTCCAGTCCTCCGGCTCGACATAGTTGCCGACGCGCGCGCGCGGGTCGACATCGGGCTGGCCCATGGTCACGATCTCTTTCTTCAGGCGCACTTTCATCTTGCCGAATGGCGGATGGTCTGCAGTCGCCTCTTTCCACTCAAGGTCCGCGCAGCCGGGCAGCGCCTTGATATGCGCCAGCACCGCATCGATCCCAGCGCGCGGGCCTGCGATGGTGCCATTGATCCCCTCTTGCGCCAGCAGCAAGGTGCCTTTGACCGACTGGGCGCGGCAAAGCTCCAACAGCGGGTCGCGCAGGGCGGCATGATCCGAAAAGCGGGTGAAGTGATAGAGGGCAGCGATCGTATACATGCGCGCGGTCTAAACCCGCGCGCGCAGAGTCGCAAGTGACCGGATTGACGCCCCCCGCAGCACGCCGTACCGATAGATCAAAGGAGACCGCGATGACCCACGCCCTGATCGTAATCGACGTCCAGAACGATTTCTGCCCCGGTGGCGCGCTGGCCGTGACAGGCGGGGATGAGGTCGTGACCCCGATCAACGCAATGATGGATGATTTCGACGCCGTGATCCTGACGCAGGACTGGCACCCGGCGGGTCATTCCAGCTTTGCCAGCTCACACACCGGCAAATCGCCGTTCGAGGTGATCGAAATGCCCTATGGCCCGCAGGTCCTGTGGCCCGATCACTGTGTTCAGGGCAGTCAGGGCGCCGCGTTTCACCCCGACCTGCGGACCGATGCAGACCTGATCATCCGCAAAGGGTTTCGCAGTGCCATCGACAGCTATTCGGCGTTTTTTGAGAACGATCAGACGACGCCGACGGGCTTGAAAGGGTATCTTGAGACAAGGGGCCTGTCGCGCGTGACTCTGGTTGGGTTGGCCACGGATTTCTGCGTGCATTACTCGGCAGTGGATGCGGCGCGACTGGGTCTGGATGTCACCGTTCGGCTGGATGCCTGCCGGGGCATCGATATGGACGGATCGATGGCGGCAGCCGAACAGGCCATGCGTCAGGCCGGGGTCAAACTGGTTTAACTCCCGGCACCCGCCGCTTCGAGGAATTTGAACAGCACAAACAGGATCACGGCCAAACCAAGGGCGAAGCCGATCCGCCCCGGAATCGTGCGCCGTTTGGACCGGCTGACCGGGGTTGGCATCGGGGGCTGAACAACAGGCTCGGATCGCACAACGCCCTGCACCGGGCGCGCCCGCTGGACGTGATCCAGAAACCGCATGAAATCGAACTCGCCACTGTATTCGCCCTGAACGCCCTGACTTTTGATACTGGCGAACAGCGCCGACAGGATGCGTTCGCGCGCGGGCTGGTCCGCAGGTGGGTAGACGTCAGGCGCAATTCCACTGTCATGCGCCGCCAACCCGAAGCCCGCATCCTGAAACATCTTGCGGATCTTGGGCGACGCCCCGCGCAGCGCGTCAGACGTCTTAACGTCCCGAAACAGCGCAATCACCTGACCCCCGTCCGGACCAGAGGTCGGCGGCGCGTCAGGCGTTTGTTCGTCCAGTGCTTTCCTTACAATATCAAAGTCGTACCGAAGACTCATACACTATTAACAGCCTTATCCTTCCATCCCACACCCTCACTAATCGGTGATAAGACCAAACAATATGCCCGCTTTGTGACGTCAAGCGGGCATTGTCACCAGATCAGCGACTCTTGCCATTCCCCGTGCTGATTGATCTAACAACGGAAATCGCAGGAGTTCCCCATGGTCGATATCGCGACCCGTGTCTACAACCACAAATGGAAAATCGACCCGATTGTTCGGTCTTTGATCGACACAGATTTCTACAAACTGCTGATGTGCCAGTCAGTGTTTCGAAATAAGCCTCAAACAAATGTCGAATTTTCACTGATCAACCGGTCGAATCACGTGCCTTTGGCCCGTCTGATCGATGAAGGAGAGTTGCGGGAACAGTTGGATCACATCCGCTCGCTCAGCCTCAGCCGTGGGGAAAGCACCTGGCTGCGGGGCAATATGTTCTACGGCAAACGGCAGATGTTCCGGTCGGATTTTATGGAGTGGTTCGAGAACACGCGCCTGCCGCCCTATCATCTTGAGCGGAAGGGTGATCAGTATGAGCTGACGTTTGAGGGCAAATGGCACGAGGTCATGTTGTGGGAAATCCCCGCTTTGGCCGTGTTGATGGAACTGCGCTCGCGCGCCGTGCTGAACCAGATGCGCCGGTTTGAATTGCAGGTGCTCTACGCTCAGGCCATGACGCGGTTGTGGGAGAAGATCGCGCAGCTTGGCCCCATCGAAGGGCTGGGGATCGCGGATTTCGGGACAAGGCGGCGGCATTCCTTCCTATGGCAGGATTGGTGCGTTCAGGCGATGATCGAGGGCTTGGGGTCGTCCTTCACCGGCACTTCGAATTGCCTGATCGCCATGCGGCGCGAGGTTGAGGCCATTGGCACGAACGCCCACGAACTGCCCATGGTTTATTCCGCGCTGGCCGACACGGATGAGGAATTGGCGCAGGCCCCCTATGATGTCCTCAGCGACTGGCATGATGAGCATGACGGCAATCTGAGGATTATCCTGCCCGACACCTACGGCACCAAAGGGTTTCTGGATCGCGCACCCGATTGGCTGGCCGGCTGGACCGGGATCCGGGTCGACAGCGGCGATCCCGCTGCCGGGGCCGAAGTGGCCATCGACTGGTGGAAATCCCGCGGTGAGGATCCGACGCAAAAGCGGATCATCTTCTCGGACGGGTTGGACGTGGACAAGATCAAGGAATTGCATGCCCAGTTTGCCGACCGCGCCAATATCTCTTTCGGTTGGGGCACTCTGCTGACAAATGACTTTCGCGGTCTGGTACCGGGCGACGCGCTGGCGCCGTTTTCACTGGTGTGCAAGGCGATCTCGGCCAACGGGCGACCGACGGTCAAATTGTCGGACAACCCGGAAAAGGCGATGGGACCGGCGGATCAGATCGACCGTTACAAACGGGTGTTTGGGGTTGGCGCGCAGAAGGCAATCGAGGTGATCGTCTAGCCGTGATAGGCCGCAACGGTCTTGAGTTGCGAAAAGCCATAGAGCGCCTCGAACCCTTTTTCGCGACCGTGACCGGATTTACCGACCCCACCAAATGGCAATTCGACGCCGCCCCCGGCCCCATAGTTGTTGATAAACACCTGACCCGAGCGCAGACGTTTCGCCAACCGCATCTGCCGCGCGCCATCGCGGGTCCAGATGCTGGCGACAAGGCCATAGTCGTTGCTGTTGGCTATGGTTAGAGCCTCATCTTCCGTGTCGAACGGGATCAGAACCTGAACCGGGCCGAATATCTCATCCTGCGCCAGAACGTGGTCGGCGGGCACGTCAGCGAACAGGGTTGGTCGGACGTAGGCCCCAGCCTCGGGCGCGTTGGCGGTGATCTGCCCCTGCGCGGCGATGGTCAGATCCCCGCCTTTCGCCAGAAACCCCGAGACGATGGTCTTTTGCCGGTCCGAGATCAGCGGGCCGACCCGAAGGTCATCCATAGCGCGACCGACATTCAATTGATCATAGGCCTCGGCCATACGCGCCCTGACCTGATCATAGACGCCACGCTGCACCAGAATGCGGGACGACGCCGAACAGGTCTGCCCTGCATTCTGAATTCCTGCATTGACCAGAAACGGCAGGGCCGCGTCCAGATCGGCATCATCAAAGACCAGTTGCGGTGATTTCCCGCCCAGTTCCAGCGTCACGGGGATCACATTTCGCCCCGCCGCCTGCTGCACCAAAGCGCCCGTCGCAACCGAGCCCGTAAACGAGATATGATCAACGCCCGGATGCCCGGACAGCGCGGCCCCTGCCTCGGCCCCCAATCCGGGCACGACATTCAACGCCCCGGCAGGCAGCCCGGCCTCGGTCGCCAGATGGGCAAAGGCCAGCGCGGTCAGGCAGGCCTCTTCCGCCGGTTTCAGAACACAGGCATTGCCCATGGCCAGCGCCGCCCCGACCGAGCGGCCAATGATTTGCATCGGATAGTTCCAGGGCACGATATGACCCGTCACGCCATGCGGTTCGCGCAGAGTGTAAACCGTGTAGCCGTCCAGATACGGGATCGTCTCGCCCATCACCTTATCCGCTGCACCGCCATAAAACTCGCAATAGCGCGCCAGGGCGACAGCATCCGCCCGCGCCTGAGTCAGCGGTTTACCAACATCCATCGCCTCCAACACGGCCAGATCGTCAACACTCTCTAGAACCAATCGCCCCAGGCGGCTCAGGATGCGCCCCCGCTCGAACGCGGGCATTTGGCCCCAGTCGCCGTCCAATGCAGATCGGGCCGCCGTGACTGCCGCATCCATATCTGCGGCACCGCCCCGCGTGATGCGGCAGATTTCCGATCCATCGGACGGGTTGACCAAGGGCAGCGATTGTCCCCCGTCCGGCGACTGCCATATGCCTCCGATCAGACAGAGGCTGGGATCAAACCAAATCGGGTCGGTCATCGGAAGCTCCTATTTCGGCTCTAATGCTGGAAAACTCATGCGGCACCCTTCCCGATCTCAGGCAATTGCGGCGCGGCCAAGATCAGTTTTTGCGTGTAGGGATGGCGCGGGTTGGTGAAGACCTGCTCGGTCTCACCCTGTTCAACGATCTTCCCGGCCTGCATGACCATCACCCTGTCCGTAATTGTGCGCACGACGCTCAGGTCGTGACTGATGAACAGGTAGGTCAGATCATAGGCCGAGCAAAGTTCGGCCAACAGATCCAGAATCTGCGCCCGGACCGAAACGTCGAGGGCCGAGACAGCTTCGTCAAACAGGATCAGTTCTGGGCGGATGATCAGTGCACGGGCGATGGCAATCCGCTGCCGCTGCCCGCCCGAGAATTCGTGGATGTACTTGTCCGCATCCTCAGGACGCAGCCCCACGGCGGTGAGCATTTCGGCAATCCGATCCTGCCGCTCTGCCCCTTTGGGAGGGGTTTCGAGCAGGTGAAAAGGTTCCGTAATCAGCCGCGCAACGCGGTGGCGCGGGTTGAAACTGCCATAGGGGTCCTGAAACACCACTTGCATCTTGCGGCGCACCGCCGGGTTGGGTTTGTGGCCCGAAAAAACCGGCTGACCGTCCAGCCGGATGTCACCCGATTGAACCTCTTCCAACCCCAGAATAGCCCGTGTTAGGGTCGATTTCCCGCATCCGGACTCTCCGACCAGCCCCAACCGCTCGCCCCGGTTGAGGGTGAAGCTGACGCCATCCACGGCACGGGTATGGCCCGGCGCGTCGAACAGGCCTTTGCGGGGCAGGCGATAGTCACGGATCACCTGGGTGACCTCCAGCAACGGGTGCGGCTGCTGGGCGTCGGGCAGTGTCACCTGATGGTTCGACGCCTCGAACAGCATCCGCGTATAGGGGTGCTGCATATTGCGCAGCAGGTGATCTGTCGCACCGCTTTCGACCACTACGCCATGGCGCATGACCACAATCTGATCCGCCATATCGGCGACAACGGCCAGATCATGGGTAATCATCAGCAGACCCATGCCGTATTCGGTCACCAACCCCTTGAGCAGGTCCAGAATCTGGGCCTGAGTGGTCACATCCAGCGCCGTTGTCGGCTCATCCGCAATCAGCAGTTTGGGACGCAGGGCTATGGCCATGGCGATGACCACGCGCTGACGTTGCCCGCCCGACAGCTCGTGCGGATATCGGGACAAGGGGAAGCGATCCGGTGGCAGGCCGACGCGCGTCAGAACTTCCTCCGCCCGCTCCCGCGCCTGCGCGGGGGGCATCGCTTTGTGGATCAGAATGGTCTCCATCACCTGATCGCCGATGGTCTTGACCGGGTTCAGCGCAGTCATCGGTTCCTGAAACACCATCCCGATCGAGGCACCGCGCAAGGCACACATCTCAGCCTCGGGTCGGTTCAGGATTTCCTGCCCATCCAGCAAAATCGAGCCGCCGCTGTCGGCCCCGTTTGGCAACAACTGCATCACGGCCAGCGCCGTCATCGACTTGCCCGAGCCGCTTTCCCCGGTCACTGCCACGATCTGACCGGGCGCAATCATCAGGCTGACCTGTTTCAGAATCTCGACCCCGTGGATACCCAGGGACAGGTTTTCGATCCGTAGCAAACTCATGCCCGCGCCACCCGGATTCTGGGGTCTAGCCAGTCGCGCAGCCCATCGCCCAGCAGGTTCAGCCCCAGCACGGTGACGATGATCGCCAGACCCGGAATCAGAGCCAAATGCGGGGCGAAACTGACCATTGTCTGCGCGTCGGCCAGCATCCGACCCCAGCTTGGCGTGGGCGGTTGCGCGCCAAGACCAACGTAGCTCAAGCCCGCCTCTGCCAGAATGCCAAGGCTGAACTGAATCGTGCCTTGGACGATCAGCAGATTGGCGACGTTGGGCAGGATATGCTCCACCGATATCCGCGCCGCGCCCTTGCCCGAGACACGGGCGGCGAGAATGAACTCGCGCTCCCACAGCGACAGCGCGGCCCCTCGGGTGATGCGCGCGAAAACGGGGATGTTGAAGATGCCGATGGCGATGATCGCGTTGATGGCTCCGGCCCCGAAAACGGCCGTGATCAGGATTGCTATGACGAGCGAGGGGAAGGCAAAGACCAGATCATTGCCGCGCATAATGACCTCATCCAGCCACGACCCTTTGCGTGCCGCCGCTGTCAGACCCAGCGGCACGCCCAAGCCGATGCCAATCCCAACTGCGACCAGTGCCACCGCAATCGACGTCCGCGCGCCGACCATGATCATCGAGAACATGTCGCGCCCGAAATGATCGGTGCCGAACCAGTGCTGCGCGCTGGGCGGCTGCAATTTCTGCGGAATGTTCAGAGCCGCAAAATCATACGGCGTCCAGACAAAAGACACCAACGCCGCCAGCAGGACCAACGAGGACAGCACCGCGCCAAGGATCAGGTTGCGGCTCATGTCCGGCTCCTTAGCCTTGGGTCAACGGCGGCATAGGCCAGATCGACCAGAAAGTTCACCGTGATGACAGCGAAGACCAGCAGCATGACTACCGATTCCACCACGATCAGGTCACGGGCCGAGATTGCCTGAAACACCAGCCGCCCGAGGCCGGGCAGGTAGAAGACCTGTTCGATGATGATCGACCCGGCCAGCAGGAACGAGAATTGCAGCCCTATAATGGTCAGCACCGGGATCAGCGCATTTCGAACCCCGTGGCGCCACAAGGCTTGGCGACCGGACAGACCTTTGGCGCGGGCGGTGCGCATGAAATCCTCGCCCAGAATGTCCAGCAAGGACGACCGCATCACACGCGCCAGAATGGCCGCCTGCGGCAGGGCCAGGGCAATCGCGGGCAGGGTCAGGGAATGCATACCGGTCCAGAACCCTTTGTCCCAGCCCGCAAACCCGCCCGCATTGAACCAGCGCAGGTTGATGGCGAAGATCAGCACCAGCATCATCGCGAACCAGAAGTTCGGCACGGCGATGCCCAGTTGCGTCGCCCCCATCACCGTCAGATCGCCGGGTTTGCCCCGGCGCGCGGCGGCGTAGATGCCTGCCGGAAAGGCGATCAGGGTCGACAGGGTCAGCGCATACAAAGCCAGCGGCAAGGATACCCAAAGCCGATCCGCAATCATCTGCGAGACCGGCGTGCGATAGGTGTAGGAGGTGCCGAAATCCCCCACCAGCATTCCACCGACCCAGCTGAAATACCGCTGTACTTTGGACCCGTCCAACCCCAATTCGGCCCGCAGCGCAGCCAACGTATCCTCTTGCGCGTTCACACCCAGCATGAACGAGGCCGGATCGCCCGGAGCGATCTCGATCACCGCAAAGATCACCACTGAGGCGACAGCAAGGCTGATCAACAAAGAGATCAGTCGTTTTAGAGCGTATCGAAGCATTTCCGGCCTGTATTAAGGTCATAAGTCTGGCAGGCCGATACGATGAGCCTGCCAGTCAGAAACACCGGTTTACTCGGACCAACTGATCGCCGTCAGATCAATCGCCGCAGTGGGCGCGTTCTGCCACAGCCCCTGCACGCCAGCCTTGGCCACGCCCAGCTTGGCCAGTTGGAACAGGTATCCGTTGACATAGTCGCTGGCGATCAGGCGTTGTGCTTCGCCCATCAACCGGGTGCGTTCGTCCGGGTCCGTTGTGGTGTTCAGCAGATCCATCAGCGCCAGAAAATCGGTGCTGTCATACTGGAAATAATAGTCAGGCCGCGCATAGATACCGATATCCATCGGCTCGGTATGGCTGACGATGGTCAGGCCGAAATCCTTGCCTTTGAACACCGATTCCAGCCATTGCGCCCATTCGACATTGATGATCTCGGCAGTGATCCCAACCTCGGCCAGTTGTGCTGCGATGATTTCGCCACCCCGGCGCGCGTATGAAGGCGGCGGCAGGTGCAAAGTGGTCTCGAACCCCTCCGCATATCCGGCCTCGGCCAGCAAGGATTTGGCCTTTTCCGGGTCATAGGCCGACTGGCCCGTCAGGTCGACGTAGGCCGGGTGATGTGGCGCGAAATGAGTGCCGATGGGCGTGCCATAGCCAAACATCGCCCCGTCGATGATCGCCTGACGGTCAATTGCATGGGCCAGCGCCTGCCGGACGAGGATATCGTCAAACGGGGCCTGCTTGTTGTTGGTGGACAGAATCGTTTCCCCCTCGGTCGAGCCGACAAGGACCTGAAAGCGCGGATCAGCTTCGAACTGAGGCAGATTCTCGGGCGCGGGGAAATTGTCGAACACATCCACATCCTCGGCCATCATGGCGGCGAAGGCGGCAGTGGGGTCAGAGATGAACTTGAATGTAGCAGTCTCTAACGCGGGCTGATCGCCCCAATAATCGGGATTGCGGTTCAGTGTGATACTGTCGCCCTGCACCCATTCGCCAAAGGTAAAGGCTCCGGTGCCGACGGGGTTGGTTTTGATGTCCTCGATGCTTTCGGATGCGACGATCACCGCGTCGCCCCAGGCCATGTTGAACAGGAAATTGCCGTTTGGCTCGGACAGGGTGACCTTGACGGTCAGCGGGTCCACGGCTTCGACGCTTTCAATCCCGGCAAATAAGGCTTTCTGCGCGTTGGCGCTGTCTTCGGCATTGGCGCGGTCCAGACTGAACTTGACGTCCTCGGCATCCATCGTGCTGCCATCGTGGAAGGTCACACCCTCACGCAGCTTGAACGTATAGACGGTGCCGTCATCCGAGATTTCCCAGCTTTCCGCCAGCCCCGGCACGACCGAGCCGTCGCCCATGAACCGGGTCAGCCCTTCGAAGATATTGGTGTAAACCACCGAATCGATTGCCTGCGCGGCAGCACTGGTTGGATCCAGATGCGGCGGTTCCAACTGCATCGCAATCGTAATGTCGGACTTGGCCATCGCGCCCGTTGCCAGCAATCCGGCGCTCAGCGCAAGCACCGAGCCAAAGGTTCGAAACACCTGCTTTGTCATGAAAATCTCTCCCCGTTGAAGTCAACGTAACCGCGTTTGTGCGGGTTATTCCTGGGCCAGTGTTCCTTTAAACCTTGGGTCATTCAAGGAAATGTTCGCGCAACCGGGGTTTCTATGGCCCTGCCTGATCTGTTATGCCGCGCTGCAACATGAACCCCGCGAGGAGCGAGCATGAGCGCCACCGCCCGCAAGAAAGCCCCGAACGCCCAGGATATTCGCGCCCGAAAAGGCGGCGAGCCCCTGGTCAGCCTGACCGCCTATACCACGCCAATGGCCCGGCTGATGGACGCTCATTGCGACTTTGTTCTGGTCGGTGACAGCGTCGGCATGGTGCTGCACGGGTTGGAATCGACCCTTGGCGTGACGATGGAGATGATGATCCTGCACGGTCAGGCCGTCGCGCGCGGCTTGAACAGCGCGATGATGGTCATCGACATGCCCTTTGGCAGCTACGAGGAAAGCCCGGCGCAGGCGTTCCGCAACGCCGCCCGCCTGATGGCGGAAACCGGCGCGGGTGCGGTCAAGCTGGAAGGCGGGATCGAAATGGCCGAGACCATCCGCTTTCTGGTCAAACGCGGCATCCCTGTGATGGCGCATATCGGTTTGACGCCGCAGTCGATCAACACGCTGGGCGGCTACAAGGTGCAGGGCCGGGATGAGCAGGCACAGGCGGTTTTGGCCGATGCCCATGCGGTGACCAACGCGGGCGCATTTTCCGTCGTGTTAGAGAAGGTGCCGCAAGGTCTGGCCGATCAGATCACGGCCGAGGTCGCGATCCCGACCATCGGCATCGGTGCATCCGCCGGGTGTGACGGGCAGATTCTGGTGGTGGATGACATGGTGGGCTTTTTCACAGCGTTCAAACCGAAATTCGTCAAACGCTATGCCGAGCTTGGTCCACTGGCCGAGGCTGCAATCTCCGAATACGCCGCCGAGGTCCGCGCGCGCAGCTTTCCGGCAGCCGAGCATGTCTTTGCCGATCAGGCCTCCGCCAAAGGCCCCAAATCATGACCGCACCGATCCTGCGCCGTCTGGCCGACCTGCGTGCGCTGACCACCGAATGGCACCGCAAGGGCGAAACCATCGGCGTTGTGCCCACCATGGGTGCGCTGCATCAGGGCCACCTGTCACTGGCCGAGGCCGCGCGGGCGGGCACCGACCGGGTGATCGTCACCATCTTTGTGAACCCCAAACAGTTCAACAACCCCGAGGATCTGGCCAATTACCCGCGCACCGAACTTGAGGACGCGGAAAAGCTGGCCCCCTACGGCGTCGATGCAATCTATGTGCCCGAACCCGACGAGATCTATCCGCAAGGCTTTGCCACCAATGTCTCGGTCACCGGCCTGACCGACGTGCTTGAGGGTGAATTCCGCCCCGGCCATTTTGACGGGGTGGCCACCGTGGTCGCCAAGCTGTTCCTGCAAACGCAGGCAGACCGGGCGTATTTCGGGGAAAAAGACTATCAGCAATTGCTGGTCGTACGCCGCATGGCGCGCGATCTGGACATCCCCGTCGAAGTGATCGGCTGCCCTACGGTGCGCGAGCCTTCGGGGCTGGCGATGTCCTCGCGTAACCTGCGCCTGTCGCCCGAGGCGCTTGGGGTGGCCGCACATCTGAACAGGGTGATGCAGGACATCGCTGACGCATTGAAAACCGGCGCAGAGTTTGATCCGCTGGTGAAACAGGCGCAGGCCGATCTGCTGGCCGCGGGGTTTTCGCAGGTCGAGTACCTCAAGCTGCATTGCGCCGAAACGCTTGAGCCTTTGCCCCATCCGGATCGCCCCGCCCGGTTGCTGGCTGCCGCCTGGCTGAACGGAATCCGCCTGATCGACAATATTCCCGTCTGAACGCTCTGGCCCGAGCGTCATTGTTTGCGCTAAAGTCCCGCAAAACAGTTTGGGAGAGGCGTGCAGGCATGACCTATATTCTGGCAATCGATCAGGGCACCACGTCCTCACGCGCGATATTGTTCGATGCGCAGATGAACCGTGTCGGAACGGCGCAGCGCGAATTTCCACAGCATTTCCCGCAAGAAGGCTGGGTCGAGCATGATGTCGAGGATATTTGGGACAGCGTCCTGACCGTCTGCCGCGAGGTGATGGAGGCCAGCAACGTCACCGCCGACCAGATCGCCGGGATCGGCATCACCAACCAGCGCGAAACCACCGTCGTCTGGGACAAGACCACCGGTAAGGCGATCCACAACGCCATCGTCTGGCAAGACCGTCGCACCGCCGAGATCTGCGCCCGCTACAAACAGGCCGGCTGCGAAGATGACGTGACCGCCCAGACCGGCCTGCTGCTGGATCCCTATTTCTCGGGCACCAAGGTCAAATGGCTGCTGGACACCGTCGATGGCGCGCGCGCGCGGGCCGAGGCCGGAGAGCTGCTGTTCGGCACCATCGACAGCTTTCTGATCTGGCGACTGACCGAAGGGCGCAGCCACGTGACCGACGCCACAAACGCCGCCCGCACCCTTTTGTTCGACATTCACAAAGGGGCGTGGAGTGCAGAGATTTGTGAGCTTCTGGATGTGCCGTTGGCGATGCTGCCGCAAGTGCTGGATTGCGCGGCGGATTTCGGTACAACCTCTTTGCTGGGCGGCAATATCCCGATCCTGGGCGTTGCGGGGGATCAGCAGGCCGCCACCATCGGGCAGGCCTGTTTCCAGCCCGGCATGATGAAATCGACCTATGGAACGGGATGTTTCGCGCTGCTGAATACCGGCACGCAACCTGTCGCCTCGAAGAACCGCCTGCTGACCACCATCGGCTATCAGCTGGACGGGCAGAGGACCTATGCGCTGGAAGGGTCAATCTTCATCGCGGGGGCTGCGGTGCAGTGGTTGCGGGACGCGCTGAAAATCATAGATGTCGCCCCACAAAGCGGCGATCTGGCAGCGCAGGCCGATCCGACCCAGCATGTGGTGCTGGTACCCGCCTTCACCGGGCTGGGCGCGCCCTATTGGAAACCCGACTGCCGGGGCGCGATGTTCGGACTGACCCGCAACTCGGGCCGGGCCGAGATTGCCCGCGCCACACTGGACAGCATCGCCTTCCAAACTCGCGATCTGTGGCACGCCATGCAAGGTGACTGGGGCGCCGAGGCCGATGTGATCCTGCGCGTCGATGGCGGGATGAGCGCATCGGACTGGACCATGCAAGGGCTGTCAAACTGCCTGGGCGCGCCGGTTGACCGTCCGGTGATGCAGGAAACAACCGCTCTGGGCGCGGCCTGGCTGGCCGGGATGAGAGCAGGTGTTTATCCCGATCAGGCCGGGTTTGCCGAGACATGGCAACTGGACAAACGCTTTGAACCGGAGATGGCGCAGGATGCCCGCGACGCCGCCTATGCCCGCTGGCAACGCGCGGTGCAGGCGGCGATGGCGTTTTAATGGGATGAGCAAGGGTGGCGGTTGGTTTCTGCGGCTCTATCCTTGTGCTTCGGGCGTTACCGGTGAAGCAAAATCTGAATGACGTTTACCCATAAAACCTGGAGGCCGAATTGACGCGTATTTTTGCAGCATTTTATATCGTGACCGCCCTGTTAGCAGGGCCGTCAGCGGCGCATGAACGGTTTGCATTGGTGATTGGGAATGCCGGATACACAAATGTCCCGGCGCTCGACAACCCCGTGAACGACGCGCAATTGATGAGCTATGAACTGCGCAACGCCGGTTTCTCGGTCACGACGCTGACAGATGCGAACCGTGCAGAGATGATGCGCGAAGTCGAAACCTTTGCCAGCAAAGTACGCGCGGCGGGGTCCGAGGCGCTGGCCGTATTCTATTTCGCGGGGCACGGGGTGCGCAGTGATGGTTTTAACTATCTTCTTCCGCTGGGTGTGAACATTCAGTCCGAGGCTGACATAGCGGGCGAAGCCGTCCCGGCAGAATGGGTTTTGGATCGCTTTCACTCGCCACAGGCTGTAAGCGTTATGATCCTTGACGCCTGCCGCGACAATCCGTTCAGCAGCCAATCGGACGTGGTCCTGGATGTGGGCGACGGGCTGGCGCGTATGACCGCACGCACGAACAACCTGATCGCCTATGCCACAGGACCCGGTGACGTTGCACTTGATGGGACCGGAACCAACAGCCCTTATACAGCAGCGATTGCGCGCGGGATCGGGACCTCTGGCCTGTCCCTCGATCAGCTGTTTGATCAGGTGCGCTCGGACGTTATCAGCGAAACGGATGGCGTCCAGTCCCCCTGGGCGCGGTCGTCGCTGAACCTTAGGATCGGTATGAGAGACCCGACGTCCAACTGATTTAGGCTTTCAGCCCAGGGCTTCGCAGTGGTCGGGGTGTCCCCCACCCTAGCTGTGATCTTTCATCAAACGCTGCTTTTGCCGTGACCAGTCGCGCTTGGCCTGCGTTTCTCGCTTGTCGTGCAGCTTTTTACCCTTGGCGATGCCGATCTTCAGCTTGGCCCGGCCCTTATGGTTAAAATACAGAACCAGCGGCACCAGCGTCATACCCTTGCGCTGGGTCGCATTCCACAGGTTGGACAACTCCTTGCGTGAGACCAGCAGTTTGCGGCGGCGGCGTTCTTCGTGTTTGAACACCTTGGCCTGCTCATACGGTGCAATGTAGCTGTTGATCAGCCACAGCTCTCCGTCATCGACCGAGGCATAGCTTTCGGCAATGTTCGAGCCACCGGCCCGCAGGGATTTGACCTCGGAGCCTTCCAGCACGATGCCGCACTCGATATCCTCTTCGATTGCGTAATCGAAGCGGGCGCGCCGGTTTTCGGCGATCACTTTGTAATTCGGGTCGGTCTTCTGCTTGGCCATGACGCGTTGATTTAGGCCGCTTGCAGCAGCCATGCAAGGCAAGGATATGCCCTGCGCCTCAGGATTTTGCGGAAATGATCAGGTCGGGGCCAAAAATCGTGTCGGCGTGGTTGTGCAGATAGATCTTCAACCACGGCGTAAACCGGTCCGGATGGCGCTGCACTTCGGCCAGC
Source organism: Ruegeria sp. AP12 (assembly GCF_056540025.1). Classification (NCBI taxonomy): domain Bacteria; kingdom Pseudomonadati; phylum Pseudomonadota; class Alphaproteobacteria; order Rhodobacterales; family Roseobacteraceae; genus Ruegeria; species Ruegeria sp. AP12. Next base: position 251,966 of record NZ_JBQFVZ010000003.1, on the reverse strand, counting down.
AGGTCGTGATAGTCGATCCAGCGGATCTCCATCACCTCGTCCGGGTTCGGCTCGATCTTCAGCGGGCCGCGCACATGGGCCAGAAAGACATCCACCACCTCATGTTCGACCATGTCGTTGCCGACATCGGCGTGATATTCCAGCCGGTGGCGGTATTCCGGGTAAAGACCGGTGATCCCAAGCTCTTCCCGCAAGCGGCGCACGGCACAAGTCGAGGCGTTTTCGCCCCAGTCGGGATGGGTGCAACAGGTATTCGCCCACAGGCCAGGCGTGTGATATTTGCCCAGCGCGCGCCGCTGCAGCAAAATCTCGGTCCCGCGAATAACGAAAACCGACACCGCCTTGTGCCTGAGGCCTTTTTGATGTGCCTCCAGCTTGTCTACTGGGGTCAGTTCGCCATCAACCCAGGCCGGGATCATGATTCCCATCGGTCGTCTCCTGCTGCCGATCCCTAGGACGGGGGAAGTAAAAAGAAAAGCTAAGGCCGGATCGGCTTGGCGTCGCGGCCCCGTCGGAGTGTTGTTGCGCCACGTGAGGTCAAACTGGCAACGTTAAGGCCAGTTATCAAGCGCACGAAAGGCCGCAGGGGCTGCGGCCTTTCGTCATGTCACCTGTCATGAACGTGTGAATTTATTCGCCAGAGACGCTGACGATATAGGCAAAAACGTCCTCGGCCCCGGATTTCAGCTTGAAGGTCATTTTCGACTTGGCCGCGGTGTCATCCAGATAGCCTTTCAGGAACGCCTTGGGGTCCTGCGAGTAGGCGACAAAGGTTTCCTCGTCCCAGACCAGTCCGTTTTCACCGGCGGCGACGATGCTGTCGCCATATTTGAACCCTTCATAGGTGCCAGCGGTCCGGCCTGCGACGCCGTAGAGGTTGGGCCCGGTCTTGCCGCCTTTCACGATCACTTCGCCCGCAGGGTCAGCGATCAGGTGGCAGGATTTACACTTGTTGAAGGCTTTCTTGCCGGCCTCGGCATCACCTTCTGCATAGGCTGGCAGGGCCAGCAGGCCGACAATTGCGGTAGCGAGGATACGATTCATTGTCTTAGCTCCGATACGAAATTGGCTGCACCGAATGGACCGTCGGTGCAAAAAAGAGTCAACCGGCAGATTGCCGCGTGACGACACTCTGCCACTGCGACATAGAGGCTGTCCTTAACTTAAGTCATGTAACACGGACCAACAGGGCAACAGATCGCCTTGTGCCGGGGTTGCCAGAAAAACCGCGCGCGCAATGGCACGTGCCAGGCAGATCGAAGCCACGTGGCCGATCATCCCAAGCTCGGCGTCAGTGGACAATGCTCTTGCCCCGGTACTGACCCCAAAGACCAGATCCCCGTCGCCCGGCGTATGCGCCGGCAGCACAGCGCGGGCGATGCCGTCATGGGCCGCCACGGCAACGCGCTGGCACTGAGGTTTGGACAAAGCGGCATCGGTGGCGACAATCGCGATCGTGGTGTTTGTTTTCTCGGGATCGCCGCGCATCGCCTGTGCCTTGCGACTGGGGGGCGGGTGACCCAAACCGGCATTGGGATCAGGGCCTAAACCGCCGAATTCATCCCCGATTTCAAACGGCGCCGCCCAGAAATGACGCTCACCCGGCGTGGTGACGCTGCCCAGCGGGTTGGCCGCAACCAGCGCGCCAACGGTGATTCCGCTGTCCAGCACCAGCGAGGCCGAGCCCAGCCCGCCCTTGTGCATCGCCGCCAGAGCACCCGTGCCCGCGCCAGCCGTGCCCAGAGCGAAATCCTCACCGGCGTTTTCGAACGCGCTGCGCCCCAATGCGCGATAGGGGTTTTCCTCCCACTCCTTGTCGCCGCCATTCAGCAGATCAAACAGGATCGCGCCCGGCACGATCGGAACCACAGTGTCCCCGACCGGAAACCCCCGGCCCCGCGCCCGCAGCGCATCGGAGACGCCCGAACACGCATCCAGCCCGAAGGCCGAACCACCGGACAGCGCAATCGCATCAACCCGTGTAACCGATTTGTCCGGCGCAAGCAGATCGGTTTCGCGCGTTCCCGGCGCGCCGCCCATGACATGGACCGAGGCCGCAAAGGCGTCGTCTGCAGTCAGGACAGTTGCGCCGGATTTCAGCGCAACATCCTGTGCGTTGCCGACCTTTAAGCCGGGGACATCGGTAATCAGGTTTCTGGGTCCAGGGGTCATTGATTTTGTTGAGGTTGGGGCCGGGAAGCGCGCAGGCGCGCTGCCTCCGGCGGAGGTATTTTTGAACAGAAGAAGAGCGGATCAGATGCAGCGGCCACCGTCGACCTCCAATGCTGTGCCGGTGATCATGCTGGCCTCGTCCGAGCACAGGAACAGGGCGGCGTTGGCCATGTCCTCGGGGGTGGAGAAGCGGCCGAGCGGGATGGTTGAGAGGAACTTGGCGCGAATCTCGGGCGTGTCTTCGCCCATGAAGGATTTCAGCAGCGGGGTTTCACCCGCCACCGGGCAGATGGCGTTGACGCGCAGGCCGGACGGGGCGAGTTCAACGGCCATGGTCTTGGTCGCGGTGATCATCCAGCCCTTGGAGGCGTTATACCAGTTCAGGTTGGGGCGCGGTGACAGCCCGGCGGTGGAGGCAACGTTGAGGATTGCGCCCGTGCCGCGGGCTTTCATCGCGGGGACAATGGCGCGGGCGGTCAGGTAGACGGATTTCATGTTCACGTTGAAGACGCGGTCAAAGTCGTCTTCGCTTACATCTTCCAGCGGTGTGGGCAGATGCGTGACACCGGCGTTGTTGACCAGAATGTCGAGATGTTCGTATGTGCCATGGGCTGCCTCGGCCATGGCCTGGACCGAGACACTATCACCCACATCCACCTGTTGCGCCAAGGCGTTTGGTCCAAGTTGCGTGGCCATGTCCTGCGCTGCGTCGCCGTTTATATCGGCGATCATCACACGGGCCCCTTCGGCCAGAAACTTCTGTGCGATCCCTGCCCCGAACCCGGACGCCGCGCCGGTCACGATTGCGGTTTTTCCGTCCAGCCTCATGATGTTGCCCTCCTGCCTGTCGGGGGCAGAGTAGCAACGCATCGCAAAGATGCCAGATCATTCTTCCGACACTTTGCCACGCAGCGCCTTGACGTCACCACGCGCCTTTTTCGCTGCCAACCGCCGTTTGACCGACCCATAGGTCGGCTTCGTCGCGACCCGCCGTTTGGGTTTGACCAGCGCGCGGGCGATCAATTCGGCCAGTCGGGCGCGGGCAAGTTCGCGGTTGCGGGCCTGCGACCGGGTTTCTTCGCATTGGATGATGATCGCGCCATCCTTGGTCCAGCGCCGCCCGGCCAGCCGTTTCAGTCTGTTCTTCACCGGGTCGGGCAGTGAAGGCGAGCGCGCGGCTTCGAACCGCAACTCGACGGCGGTGGACACCTTGTTGACGTTCTGCCCGCCGGGGCCAGAGGACCGCACGAAGCTTTCCGTCATTTCCCAGTCCTGCAGGGTGATCTCGTCGGTGATGCGCAACATGAGGCGGACCTTACAGGGGCCGCACAGAAACAGAAAGGGCCGCCCCGGCGGGACGGCCCTTCGAAAGTACAGGAGGTCGGGTCGGTTAGATCAATCGACCAGCCGGAGCGAGCGCTCCGCCAAGGGCTGCCCTAGCAGGCGATCCCCCCGGTTGTTCCGACACCTCTCTCCAATCTCTTTCTCGACACTGGATCACCTCCTTTTCTATCTGTTGCGGTTGAAAAGGATGGTGGCACAAGTTGTGCCATTCTCCAAACGTTTTTTACGCAGGCTGCGCGGTCAGGCGGGAAACAATCACCTTGAACGGAATCAGCGCGATCAGCGCCAGGGACAGTTTCACCAGCCAATCCGCAAAGGCCAGTGTGACCCACAGCGGGGCCATCGGGCCGGACAGCATGAAGGGCACAGGCTCCCACGCCCAGCTGATGGCTGCGTCTGCGCCAGCACCGAAGACCGTGACCGAGGCCGAGAAGGCGAGGGTAAAGAAGATCGCGGTGTCCAATGCCGAGCCCACAAGGGTCGAGACCAGCGGCGCGCGCCACCAGCGACCGCCGCGCAGCGAATTGAAGATGGTCACATCGGTCAGCTGTGCGATCAGGAAGGCGGTACCCGACGCAACTGCGATCCGCAGCGGTACGGCGGTATAGGTGAAGCCGTCCCCTTGCAGCACGATCTGGCTGCCGATCAGCGAGCAGATGATACCGGTGACAAACCCGGCAAACACGACCTTGCGGGCCGGGCCTACGCCATAGACGCGGTTCATGATGTCAGTGACCAGAAAGGCCAGCGGATAGGTGAAGGCACCCCAGGTCAACAGCCCGTCAAGGATCAGGAACTGGACCAGGATGTTCGAGGCCACGACAATGGCGGCCATGGCAAGAATGCCGGGAATAAAGCTGCGTTGCATATTTTGATGCCCGTTTTGACAAGGTAGCGGCGACTTGGCCAAGGGCTCATCCCAAGGCAAGCCGTGCGTTTAGACCTTTGCCTGCGGCCTGTCAATCGGGCAGCAGGTATTCCACCAACTCGGTCCGTTGCAGCGCCAGAAAGTTGTCATCCGAGATCATGGTGGCGCGCAATCGGCCCTGATCATCGCGCCAGACCGACAGCCCTTCGAGGTTGTCATGCGCGCCTTTGCCTGTCTCAATCAGAGTTTCTTCGGCCTTTGGCGTGTCTTCCGAGACATCCCACCGCCGCAGGCGCGACCGAAAGCCGGTTATGGATGCGGTGCGTTCCAGCACATAAAACCGCCCATCCGGGCCGAAATCGGCAGCCACAGGCTGGAAATCCCCGCGTTGCGGCACGACAAAGGGCGTGGACCACGCGCGCCCGTTCCAGCGATAGACAGGGATGTCCCCCTGCGCCGTGCGGCTTTTCTCGGTCAGGGTAAAAAGGCGACCCTGATCGTCGATTGCCAGCCCCTCGAACGAGCCATTGCGATCCAGACCGTCAAACGCCTTGGGCCGGGGCAAGACCTGGGCCCTTGTTCCCGGCGCCGGGTAATAGGCCACCCGATGCACGCCTTCGAACGAAATATAGAACCCGCCATCCGGCGCCATTGCGATGCCTTCGGAATCCCCCGCATAGCCCAGCATGATGCGGCCCGCGCTGGACAGAACAGGCCAATGGCCCAGAATTCGGATGTCGGTGATCTGATCCCCGTCACGGGTGATGCGGGCCGTGACCAGTGTTGCCCGGTCGCTGAGCACGGTGATGTGAGTGCCGTTTTCCGACATATGGATGGCCGAAAACCCGCCGAACCATTCGGCGTTATGCCTCCAGACATAGCTGCCAAGTTGCGTGGCGGTTTTGACCTCGACCGCCCCAACCGACCCTGCAAGGGCAGCCGCTGCTATCAGTTGGACGACAAAACGGCGGCGCATTGCTGGGGTAAATCAGCCAGAACATACTCCCGGCGTTTCTTGGGGGCTGGGGCGTTCGGGTCGGGTGGCGGAGGGTTGAGGATGTTGTTCACCCATTCCTGCGCCTGAGCGCACCCGTCGCCCCGGGGCGGCGGATCCTGATTGACGCAACCACGCGATCCGCGCGGGCATTTCAGACGGACGTGGAAGTGATAGTGATGCCCCCACCACGGCCTGATCTTGCGCAGATAGGCGCGGTTGCCTGTCTCGTTGTTGCACATCTGAACCTTGGCACCAGGAAAGACAAAGATCCGCGCCACACGCTTGTCTTTGGCAGCTTCACGCAGGATCGCGTGGTGCTGAGGGGTCCAGTTGCCGTTCACAAAGGCCCCGCCAGAGCGGCGCAAGGAAATCGACGACAGGTTCTCGCGCGCTGTGCGGCTAAGGCGCATGTCCCCGCCGGGCAGCATCCAGATATCGATGTCCAACCCAAGTTGATGCGAGCGATGGCCCGAGGTCATCGGCCCGCCCCTCGGCTGGCTGATATCCCCGACATAAAGGCCGTTCCACCCCGGTTGTTTGGCGGCAAAGCGACTGAGGTCCTGCACGTAGTCGATTGCCTCTGGATGGCCCCAGTTTCGGTTCCGCGACAGCCGCATTGCCTGCCATGTGGGCCCGGTTTCCGGCAACTGTACTGAACCGGCAGCGCAGCCGCGCGAATAACTGCCGAAAGCGGCCGGTTTTTGCTGTGAACTGGCCCTCTGCGCGCCAAATAACTGTTTGGCCAAAGGCTCGGCCGTTGCTGTGCTTGCCAGGGTAAGCGCAGCCAAAACTATCAAAAAACGTCGTAAAATCATCTGCTCTGATCCCCTTCCGGTTTCACCCAGCGCATTAGGAACAGCCCCAGAATAAACAACAGGACGATGGGTGACACCCCCAGTCGCGCGCTGCCGGTCACGGTTGTGGCAATCCCGATCAGCAGCGGCGCGGCAAAGGCGGTTGCGCGGCCTGACAGACCATAAAGCCCAAAGCTTTCAACCGGGGTGGCGGGATCCGTGTGGCGCACCATCATCGAGCGGCTGGCCGATTGCAGAATCCCCCCCATGCCGCCGATCAGAACGCCGCAGCCAAAGAACACCAGATCCGGCAGGTTGGACCCTTCGGGCAGCGGGATGCCATAAATCTGCGTCCGGTCCATCATCACCACCGTAACGCAGACAAAGATCAGCACCCAGATCGCGGTCAAAATCACCGGTTTAGGGCCGTATTTCCGATCCATCTTGCCGCCGATCCAAGCAAAGATGGCCGAGGCCAGAACGCTGACGATCCCGAACACGCCGATCTTGATCAGGTCCCATTCCAGCACCAGCCGCGCGTAAACGCCGCCAAAGCTGTAAAGCCCGTTCAGCGCGTCGCGGTAGAACATGGACGAACCCAGATAAGCCGCCAGACTGCCCCGATGACGCAAGGCGGCGATCGACTTGCCTAAAAGGCGCAACGCCTCTCCGACGCTGCCCTTCTTTTCGGTTTGCGGATCATCGCGCACCCACAGGAAATAGGGCACCATGAACAGAACGAACCACCCGGCGGTGAACGGACCGACAAAACGCGTGCCCTCGCGCGCGGCGGCGTCCAGCCCGAACAATGGCTCCATTCCGATCAGGGTCTTGCCATTGGGCTGTTCCACAAACAGCGCCAGCATGATCGCGAGCGAGATCAGACCGCCGAAATAGCCGAACGCAAAGCCCGAGCCGGAAATCTCGCCCACTTCGTTATCGTCCCCCAGATCGGGCAGCTGAGAATTGATGAAGATCAGCGCATATTCTGCGCCCACAAAACCCAGGCCAAAGGCCGACAGCATCAGCCACATATTCGAGCCATCGGGCAGCGTGTACCACAGCGCAGCCGAGCCCACCGCGTACATCACCGAAAAGGCAAATATCCAGGGGATGCGCCGCCCCGACACATCCGCCATTGCGCCCAGCAAGGGTGCTCCGAACGCGATGATCAGACCGGTGATGGTCAGGCAGTTTGCCCAGACCGTCTGCGCCTGCGCGGCGGCGGCCTCGGCACCCAGCCCGGTATTGGCGTAATACCCGGCGGCGACCCCTGCGAAATAGGGGCCGAACACAAATGTCACCAGCAGAGTGTGATAGGGCTGGCTGGCCCAGTCGAAAAACCACCATCCCCAGATGCGCTTGCGCTTGGAAATCTCTGCCATGACTGCCCCTGTTCTTCTTTGTCTTCATAAGACGGGGCTTTGTTCCAATTCGCAAGCTTTCAGTTGGGCCGGACTTGCTCTTTACGACAGGGGCGCTTAGGTCTCTGTTCGGTGAAAGAACGGAGTGCCCATGCTGTCGCTGATCCAAATCCTGCTGCTGATCCTGGACATTGTCTGGTTCATCATCCTTGCCCATGTGATCATGAGCTGGCTGATCAACTTTCAGGTGCTGAACCTGCATCAGCAACTGGTCGCGCAAATCTGGTACGGCCTGAACCGCATTCTCGAACCGATTTATGGCCCGATCCGCCGCTTTCTACCCGCGATGGGCGGACTGGACCTGACGCCGTTGGTGGTGCTGGTCGGCGTCTATGCACTGCGGATCATTCTGATCAACAATGCGGTCTATTTCTACTGACCTCTTGTTCACCGAATCTTAGTATGTGATTGTCCTGTCTTAAGAGCAGATAAACCTTAAAACAGGGCAACCCCGCACATGTTCGACGCCGCGCCTTTGCTGCGAGATGTCTTTGGATTCGACGACTTCCGCCCCGGTCAGGAGGAAATCGTCGATGCTGTGACAGTCGGTGAAAACGTGCTGGCCATCATGCCCACCGGCGGCGGTAAATCCCTATGCTATCAACTGCCTGCCTTGCTGCGCGACGGTGTGACGGTGGTGATCTCTCCGCTGATCGCCCTGATGCGCGATCAGGTGCGTGGGCTGCAAGAGGCCGGGGTTGAGGCCGGAGCGCTGACCTCCGGCAATACACCCGAAGAAACCGATGCGGTGTGGGAGGCGCTGGAAGCCGGGCGGCTGAAGCTGCTTTACATGGCCCCCGAACGTCTGGCCGCTGGGTCAGCTTTGGGGATGCTGCGCCGGATCAATGTCAGCCTGATCGCGGTGGACGAGGCGCATTGCGTCAGCCAGTGGGGCCACGATTTCCGCCCTGATTACCTGCGGATCGGAGAGCTGCGGCGCGCGCTGGACGTGCCTTTGGCCGCGTTCACCGCCACGGCGGACGCGGAAACGCAGGATGAAATTGTCGAAAAACTGTTCGACGGCACCGCGCCGCGTAAATTTCTGCGCGGGTTCGACCGGCCCAATATCCATCTGACTTTTGCCGCGAAGGACGGGCCGCGCAAACAGATCTTGGACTTTGCCGAGGCACGCAAAGGTCAATCCGGCATCGTCTATTGCGGTACCCGCAACAAGACCGAAGTGTTGGCCCAAGCCCTGCGCGCCGAGGGCCACACCGCCTGCCACTATCACGGCGGGATGGAGGCCGAGGACCGCCGCATCGTCGAAACCCGTTTCGCGCGCGAGGATGGTCTGATCGTGGTCGCCACCGTTGCGTTCGGCATGGGCATCGACAAACCCGATATCCGCTGGGTTGCACACGCAGACCTGCCGAAGTCCATCGAGGCCTATTATCAAGAGATCGGCCGCGCGGGCCGTGATGGCGGGCCTGCCGAGACGCTGACCTTGTTCGGCCCCGACGACATTCGCCTGCGCCGCTCGCAGATTGACGAAGGGCTCGCACCACCAGAACGACGCATGGCCGACCACGCGCGGCTGAACGCCCTGCTGGGGCTGGCCGAGGCGCTGGTCTGCCGCCGTCAGACCCTGCTGGGATATTTTGGCGAACAGATCGAACCGTGTGGTAAATGCGACCTGTGCGATGCTCCTCCGGAAGTGTTCGACGGCACCACCCCCGTCCGCATGGCGCTGTCCGCCATCCTGCGGACCGAGGAATGGTTCGGCGCGGGGCATCTGATCGACATTCTGCTGGGCAATGAAACGGATAAAGTTCGCGCCCGCCGTCACGACAACCTGTCCACTTGGGGCATCGGCAAAGACTGGTCGCGCCCGCAATGGCAGGCGATTTTCCGGCAGATGATGGGGTACGATCTGGTGCGCCCCGATCCCGAACGCCACGGCGCGCTGCGTATGACCGAGGCCGCCAAACCGATCCTCAAGGGCGAGGCCCAGATCAACCTGCGCAAGGATACGATCCGCAAGGCCACCCGGCGACCCGCCGTCAAGATGATGGTGTCCGAAGAGGACGCGCCATTGCTGAGCGCGTTGAAAGCCAAACGCCGGGCGCTGGCGGAATCCGCGCGGGTGCCGGCCTATGTCATCTTTCCCGACCGCACCCTGATCGAAATGGCCGAAAAGCGCCCCGCCACGCTAGATGATATGGCCCGGATCGGCGGGGTCGGCGCGAAGAAACTGGAACGCTACGGCGATACGTTTCTTGAGGTGATTGCGAGCGAGGTTGAAGCCGTTCACCCCGCGCGCCGCAAACTGGCAGGGCGCGATCAGGGCGAGATTTATGACCGTTTGCTTGAGGTGCAGTCTCAGCTGTCGCGTGGCCCGGACGGGATCGACAAGCCGCTGACCTGCTCCGCCTCGCAATTGGCCAAGGTGGCACAACTGCGCGCCGACGACCCTCGTGGGATCGAGATGGTGCTGGGCGACCGCCGTCACGAAAGGTTTGGCGCGGCCTTTCTGGACGTGCTGCGGGATGCGGGCTAAATACCCGGCATCAGGCAAGGAACGAGGGCGGATATGCTGGTAGTGATTTCCCCGGCCAAACGGCTGGACTGGGCAGAGCGGGATATTGAGGTCACAGCACCCGATTTTCAGGACGACGCGATCCGCCTGTCAAAAACCGCCCGCAACCTGACGCTGGGCGATCTGAAAAAGCTGATGGACCTGAGCGACGATCTGGCCCGCCTGAACCGCGACCGCTATCGCGCCTTTGCCGACGCGCCTGAGGCTGACACCACCCGCCCCGCCGCGCTGGCCTTTGCCGGGGATACCTATCAGGGGCTCGAGGCAGCCTCGCTGGACGCGGACGAGATGGCCTGGGCGCAGGATCATCTGCGCATTCTGTCGGGTCTTTACGGTGTCCTGCGCCCGCTGGATGCGATTCAGCCCTATCGGTTGGAGATGGGCAGCAAACTGAAGACCCGCCGCGGCAAGAACCTTTATGAATACTGGCGCGACCAGTTGAGCAAGGCGCTGAACGCGCAGGCCGAAGAGATTGGCGGCGATGTTCTGGTGAACTGCTCCAGTCAGGAATATTTCGGTGCGGTCGACCTGAAGGCGCTGAAACTGCGCGTGATCACGCCCGTGTTCATGGAAGACAAGGGCGGCACACCCAAGATCGTCAGCTTCTTTGCCAAGAAAGCGCGCGGCGCGATGGCGCGCTATATCATTCAACATCGGTTGACCGATCCCAAAGGGCTGCTCGATTTCGACAGCGGCGGGTATGAATACCGCCCGGAACTGTCTGAGGAAAACAAGCCGGTTTTCCTGCGCCCTTATCAGGCTTGAACCTTACGCATGAAACCGGCCTGTGGTCCTGGTTGTTGATGGCGGAGCGAGGGGCGCTGCCCCTCGCGCTCCCCGGGATATTTTTGGCCAGATGAAGGGGATCCGGTTGCGCGGTTTGAAGCGTGGCGTGTGTGGGGCGAGGGGTTCTAGCCTGTCGGAGCAGGACTGTCCGAGACCGGCTGGGCTTCATCCGGGCGGTGGTCCAGAATCATCTGGTGGATCAGTTTCTTGTGCAGCGGTTTTGTCAGGTAGTGATCAAGCCCGGCGGACAGGATGCCCTGATCGTCACCCGCCATGGCATGCGCAGTCAGGGCAACAATGGGGACATGGCCACCCGTTTCAATCTCGTGCCGCCGGATTTCGGCGGTCGCCTGCTTGCCGTCCATTTTAGGCATGGAAATGTCCATGAAAATCAGGTCAGGGGCGAATTCCTGATAGGTTTCAACCGCCTCTAGCCCATTGCCTGCAAACTGGAGATCGATGTTCAGGTCTTTCACCATCTTCTTCAGGATCAGTTGATTGGTGCGATTGTCCTCGGCCGCAAGGACGCGCATCCGCCTTTGGCTTTCTGGTTTCTGCGCAGAGCCAGCTTCGGCCACATCCGGGATGTCGGGTTTCAACGCGGCGCTGCCCAGCGCCATGAGGCGGCTGTAAAGCTCGGATCGCGGGATTGGCTTTTGCAGAACGCCTTCGATCAGGTGCCGGGCGGGATCGGCGTAGATGACGCCCGGATTTGCCGACATGATCACCACCGGCAGCTCTGACCAGCCGCGATCTTTCACAGTTGTCGCCAGTTCCAGCCCGTCCATATCCGGCAGGTCGTGGTCACACAGGACCAGATCAACGGTTGCATCCAGCTTTGCCAAAGCCTCACCCCCCGAGGCGCACATGGTGACGTCTGCGCCAAGGCGGCCGAGTTGCTTGGCAAGGATGGCGCGGTTCACGGCCATATCCTCGACCACCATCACATGTTTCAGGCGACCATCCAGATCAGGCGGCGCGGGTTGCGGACCTTCGGCGGTGGGCAGCGACACCCGGAACCCAAAGCAAGAGCCCTGCCCCACTTCGCTTTCGACCCAGACTGTGCCGCCCATCATGGTGATCAGGCGCTTGGTGATCGCAAGACCCAGCCCGGTGCCTTCGAATTGGCGATTACGCTCATCCTCGACCTGATTGAACTCGCCAAAGATGTGGCTGATCTTGTCGGGTTCGATCCCGATGCCGGTGTCTTCGATCGCGATATGGATGTCGCATTCCTGCGTGTCCGGATGCGGCACACCGGTGACCCGGATCAGGACATGACCGTCGCTGGTGAATTTGACGGCGTTGCCCACCAAGTTGGTCAGCACCTGCCGCACCCGACCCGGATCGCCCACAAACAGCGTCGGCAGGAACAGGTCGTAATCCACCAGCAACGTCAGCCCCTTGTCCCGCACGCTGGGCTGCAACAGCATCGCCACTTCCAGAATGCAGCGTTCCAGATCGAACTGTTCGGGATGCAGGATCAGCTTGTCGGCTTCGATCTTCGAATAATCCAGCACGTCATTGATGATAACCAGCAGCGCCTCGCCCGAGTTACGGATGGTGTTGACGTAAAGGCGTTGTTCCTCGTCCATCGGGGTTTCGGACAGCAACTCGGTCATGCCGACGATGCCGTTCATCGGTGTGCGAATTTCGTGGCTCATATTCGCGAGGAAAGCCGACTTGGCGCGGTTGGCGGCCTCGGCCCGGTCGCGGGCGGCCTGCAATTCAGCCTCGTGCCGGACCGAGGCGGTAATGTTCAGCGCCAGGCTGACCACATCGCCGCCATTGCCGCGTTGATCGATCAGACGGATGTATTCGCCGTTCCACAATTGAATTACCTCGGACGGCGGATTTGCCAATGCCCATCGATCCTGCATCCGGGCGCGCCATGCGGCGGCTTTCTCATCGCCGATATCCACGATCCCCTCGGTCGTCAGCAGGTCGAGAATCCGGGTGTATGAGATACCCGGCGCGACCTCATCCAACCCCTCAAACACGCTCAGATAAGCGGTGTTGGCGCTGATCAGGCGGCTTTCACCGTCAAAAAATGCGAACCCGTCCTGAATCGTCTGGATCGAATGCCACAGGCGGCGTTCTGCAACCTCGACCTTGGCATGCGCCACTGTCAGATCGGATTTGACCTTTTCGTTTTCATCCCGGACCGTCTCAACCTCGGCCTGAGTCTCACCGATGCGCTTGGTCAGGGCCATGGCGTGGCGACCCAGCTTGCGATTGGCCGCGTAAAGCTCGGCCTGTTTCATTTCCAGCATCCGCTCGGCCGCGAGACGCGCGCGCCGTTCCTGTGCCAGTTTCTGTGCAAGGCTCATGATGTTCAATTCCGGTCTGATCCGCACCCAGCATCCGGCCAACCGATGAAAAAGTGTTTAAGCCGTTGCGTGACCCGCGGGCCGCATGCGAGATTGATGGGGAATAGGAGGCCCCGATGCACCGCTTTGTTTTTATTTCAATTGCTTACATCTTTTCTTTGCTGATCCTGCCCATGGCGTCAGTGGCACAGACAGCGGTGCCGGAATTCCGCTATATCACCACGCGGGATGCGGATTTTTATGGCTCGGATCTGGACGCGCTGTTCGACACGGATCTGCAATCCTGCATTCGGGCGTGCTCGGCCAATCAGCAATGCACAGCGTTCACCTACAACACCCGATCCGATGCCTGTTTTCCCAAAAGCGGCGTGAACCGGCAGGAGCCCTATCAGGGCGCAGTGTCGGCGCAGAAGGTGGCGACGCCGGAACAGACCCTAACACTGGCGAAAACGCGCGCGGAGGCAATGACCTTCATCCGTCAGAAAGACCTCAACGCGGCCGCACGGCAAGCGCGCGACCTTGGATTTTTGCACAATGCCGGGGATCGTGATCTGCAGACTTTGCTGGAGGCGGCGCGGAACGCGGATACCGACAGGTTGGCAATGCTCTGGACCGGGGCGGCTGTGACCCTGAGCGACGCGCCAGAATTGTGGGCGGAATATGCAAGGCTGTTGCTGGGCCTGGACCCCAATGGCTATCGCGAAGGGCGTGAGTTGCGCGAACGTGCCCTGAACGCAGCCGTCAACGGGTATCTACGTTCGGATGCGCCGGGGACTCAGATCGCGGCTTTGATGATCCTGGCGGACGCGCTGGAAGCGGCGGATCGCGGGCGGGACATGGTGTCTGCCCTGCGTCTGGCGGAACAGGTTCAGCCGCGTGCGGATGTGCTGGCCGCGTTGGATGAGGCAATCGGGAAATATGGCTTCCGCGTCATCGACAGCACCGTTGAAAGCAACGCCGCCGCGCCGCGTATCTGTGTTGAGTTCTCGGAACCGCTGGTCAAGGCCGGGGTCGATTATGACCCCTATGTGCAGCGCAGCACCGAGGGGTTGGTGGTGCAGGTTGAAGGCAAAAACCTCTGCGTTGATGGCGTGGCGCACGGCCAACGCTATCGTCTGAGCTTGCGTGAGGGGCTTCCAGCCGCATCGGGCGAGGCTTTGAACCGCACGGTGGAATTGACGCATTACGTGCGGGATCGCGCGCCGTCGGTCCGCTTTCCCGGACGCAGCTATGTGCTGCCGAAATCGGCGGATGCCGCCCTGCCGGTCGAAACGGTAAATACCGCATCTCTGGACCTGACCCTGCGGCGTGTCAGTGACCGCAACCTGATCCGCGCGGTGCAGCAGGATTTCTTTGGCCGCCCGCTAAGCGATTGGCAGGAAGAGACGTTCTCGGAAGAGATCGCCGAGGATATCTGGACCGGCACAGCTGATATTTCGAACGAGTTGAACCAAACCATGACCGCCCGTCTGCCGATGGCCGAGGCGATTGCCGAGCAGCCCGCAGGCATCTACGCGCTGACGGCGCGTGTTCCGGGCGTCGATCCCTATGACGATCCGGGTGCGACGCAATGGTTTGTCCTGACCGATCTGGGGATCAGCACGGCTTTGGGCACTGACGATCTGCATGTGACCGTGCGTGGGCTTCATGATGCCGCGCCTCGGGCGGGGATCGACGTCTCGCTGGTGTCCAACGCCAATGCCGTGATTGCCCAGGCGCAAACCGATGACAGTGGCTACGTGCGGTTTGAACCCGGTTTGACTCGCGGCACGGGCGCAAGCGCGCCTGCTTTGGTGATGGTATCCGACGGGGATACAGATTTCAGCTTTCTGTCTCTGACCGACCCGGCCTTTGACCTTTCGGATCGCGGGGTCGAAGGGCGCGCGCCTGCCGGGCCGGTGGATGTGTTCCTGACCACCGACCGGGGGGCCTATCGCGCGGGCGAGGTGATCCATGTCACCGCGTTGACGCGCGATAGCACAGCACAGGCGATTGACGGCCTGCCGCTGACGGCCATTCTTTCGCGCCCGGATGGGGTCGAGTATCGTCGCGTTGTTTCAGATGGCGGCGTCGCCGGGGGGCATGTCTTTGCCCTGCCCGTCGCTGCCGATGTGCCGCGCGGGGCGTGGAAGATCGAGATCAAGTCCGATCCCAAGGGCGCGGCGCTGGCCCGCCAAACCGTTCTGGTCGAGGATTTCCTGCCCGAACGCATCGACTTTGACCTGACCCTGCCGGACGCCCCGCTGCGCCCCGGCGACACACCGCCCTTGCAGATCGACGCGCGCTATCTGTTCGGCGCGCCGGGGTCGGATCTGGGCATCAACGGTCAGGTCATCGCCCGCGCCGCCGACACCCTTCCCGGCTATGAAACCTATCGCTTTGGCCGCTATGACGCCGAAACCTCGACCAAAAGCACCTATTTCGGAGACGCCCGCACGGATGCCGCCGGGCAAGCCACGATTGCCGTGGAAATCCCTGTGTTGAAGACCGATGGCGCTCCGGTCGAAGCGGTTGTCATCACCCGTCTGTCCGATGGATCCGGTCGTCCGGTGGAACGTCGACTGACGGCCCCGGTGCGGTCCGCGCAAGCGATGATCGGGGTCCGGCCCTTGTTTGAAGATGTGATCCCCGAGGGGACCGAGGCCGCCTTTCAGATCGTCGGCCTGTCGCCCGACCTGACCCCGGAACCCATGCGCCTGCGCTGGACGTTGAACAAGGTGGAAACCCGCTATCAGTGGTACCAGCTATACGGCGACTGGAATTGGGAGCCGACCACCCGCCGCACCCGCATTGCCACGGGTGAGGTCGAAACGACCACAAACCCGCTGACCCTGACGCAGCCCGTAGATTGGGGGCAGTATGAACTGGTCGTCCAGCGCCTTGATGGCGCTTACGCCGAGACGGCGGTTGAGTTCTCGGCAGGTTGGTATCAGGCGGCAGATGCATCCGCCTCGCCCGACCGGTTGGAGATGTCGCTGGACCGCGACAGCTATCGCCCCGGCGACACTGCGCAGTTGCGGGTCCTCCCGCGCAAGGCGGGAATGGCACAGATCGAAGTTCTGTCGAACCGTCTGATCCACCGCCAGATGGTCGAGGTGCCCGAAGGCGAATCCGTGATCCCCATCGAAATCACCGAAGACTGGGGCGCAGGCGCTTATGTCACCGCCACGGTGATCCGCCCGATGGACGTCGCCGCAGGCCAGAACCCGGCGCGGGCGATGGGTGTGGCCCATGCGACGGTCGAACCGGTGGGGCGCAAGCTGGATGTGACCATCGACGTGCCCGAGGTGACCGCGCCACGACAAACGCAAAAAGCCCGTATCAGGGTCGAAAATGCGCGCGAAGGCGACCCGGTCTGGCTGACCTTGGCGGCTGTGGATGTCGGCATCCTCAACCTGACCGGTTTCGAAAGCCCGGACCCGCAGGGGTACTATTTCGGCCAGCGCCGTCTGGGCGTAGACCTGCGCGATGTCTATGGGCGTCTGATCGATGGCATGAACGGCGCGATGGGAACGATCCGCTCGGGCGGTGACAACGCTGGCACACGCCGACAATCTCCGCCACCAACGCAGGACCTGATGGCCGTTTTCAGCGGACCGGTTCAGGTCGATGCGAATGGCGAGGTCGAGATCGACATCCCCCTGCCCGCCTTCAACGGGACCGTGCGCCTGATGGCGGTGGCGTGGTCCAACGCCGCCGTGGGTCAGGCCGAAGCCGAAATGATCGTCCGCAATCCGGTTGTCGTCACCGCCAGCCTGCCACGCTTTCTGGCCCCCGGCGATCAAAGCCGAATGCTGTTGGAGATCGTCCATGCCGACGGTCCAAGCGGGGAAATGGCACTGGGGCTGACATCCTCATCCACGCTTCAACTGGGCTCAGCGCCCAGCAGTTTCGTGCTGGAAGACGGCGGCAAAACCACGTTCGAGATCCCGGTCAGCGCTCTTGCGGTTGGCGACCCTGAAATCAACGTTGCGATCACCACTCCGGATGGCCGCGATCTGTCGCAGACCCTGAGAATGCCTATCCGTGCAAATGACCCCGTTGTGGCTCAAACACGGCGGTTTTCGCTGGGCGAAGGCGACAGTTTCCTGCTCACACAGGATGTGTTTGACGGGTTCCAGCCCGGTTCGGCCAAGGCCATCATGTCCGCCGGAGCGCTGGCGAAATTCGACACGCCCGGCTTACTGGACCAACTGAACCGCTACCCCTATGGCTGCACCGAACAGATCACCAGCAAGGCGCTGCCCCTGCTCTATCTGTCATCTGTCGCGCAAGCCTCGGGGCTTGGCAATGGCCCAGCGGTGGATCAGCGCATCACCGACTCGATCCGCAGCATCCTGACCCGGCAGGCCCCGAACGGAGCCTTTGGCCTGTGGCGTGCGGGCAGCGGGGATTTCTGGCTGGACGCCTATGTCACCGACTTCCTGTCGCGCGCCCGTGCGCAGGGGCACCCGGTGTCCGACCGCGCCTTTGCCCAAGCCATGGACAACCTGCGCAACCGCATCAACTATGCGCCCGACTTCGACAAGGGGGGTCAGGATATTGCCTATGCCCTGATGGTGCTGGCGCGAGAAGGGGCGGCCTCGATGGGCGATTTGCGCTATTACGCAGATGCCAAGGGCGACGCGTTCGACACCCCACTGGCTGCGGCCCAGTTGGGGGCAGCGCTGGCCTCATACGGGGATCAGACCCGCGCTGACGCCATGTTCGCCCGTGCCGCCCAAATGTTGCAACGCCGCCCCGCGCAAGAGAAATACCTGTGGCGCGCGGATTACGGCACCGATCTGCGCGATGCCGCCGGTCTGCTGACGCTGGCCGTGGACGCGGGCAGTCAGGCGGTGGACCGCGACGCCCTGATCCAGCGTGTTAGCGCCGAGCGCGGGTATCTGTCGACGCAAGAGGCGTCATGGTCCCTGCTGGCAGCCCACGCGCTGGTCTCGAACCCGTCCGGGTCGGGGCTGATGGTGAACGGCGCACCGGTCTCTGGCCCCTTCGTTCAGGTGCTGGAAAGCGGATTGACGGATGAGCTGAACATCACCACCACAGACGCGAACCCAACCGACATCACGTTGACCGTCACCGGCATCCCGACCACACCGCCCGAGGCAGCCGGCACCGGCTATGCAATCGAGCGCAGCTATTACTCGATGGATGGTGAGCCGCTGGACCCGACAAACTTCGCCACCGGCGACCGGTTTGTCACGGTCCTGACGGTCACACCCTTTGAGCGCGGTGGCGCGCGGCTGATGGTGGATGACCCTCTGGCAGCGGGGATTGAGATCGACAATCCGAACCTGCTGCGCTCGGGCGATGTGCGCGCACTGGACTGGCTGGACCTGTCCGAGGCGACGCATACCGAGTTCCGCTCGGACCGGTTTCTGGCCGCGGTTGATCTGTCCGGCGGTGAGACCGTGACGCTGGCCTATGTGGCCCGCGCGGTCACGCCGGGCACGTTCCACCACCCGGCGGCCTCGGTCGAGGATATGTACCGCCCGCAAAACCGCGCCCGGACCGGGACCGGGCAGATCGAGGTTCGGTGATCGGTCGCCCGACATATCAACTGGCAGAGCGTCGGGATGCCTAGAAGCGCCGCGATATTGTTGGCACTGGCCTGTGTGCTCTACCTGACCGCCTTTGCGCGGGACCGGGCGGCGGAGTGGGTGGATGCAACCGTCCTGCCCCCTGTTCTGGCGGAAACCTCGGTCGAGATGCGGGACCGGAACGGCACGTTGTTGCGCGCCTTTCCGGTCGAAGACGGGATCTGGCGACTGCGCCCCGGCGCGGTCGATCCCGCCTTTACCGACATGCTGATCCGGTACGAGGATAAACGGTTCTGGTCCCATTCCGGCGTCGATCCAATGGCGATGATCCGCGCTGCGGGGCAGGCGCTGTGGAACGGGCGCACCGTTTCGGGCGGATCAACCCTGACCATGCAGGTCGCGCGGCTGATCGAGGACGGCCCCACCGGACGCTGGAGCGGCAAGATCCGCCAGGTTAGGGTCGCTTTGGCGCTGGAACGACGCCTGAGCAAAGACCAGATTCTGGGCCTGTATCTGACCCATGCGCCCTATGGCGGCAATCTGGAAGGCATTCGCGCGGGTACCCGCGCCTGGTTTGGCAAAGACCCGGTTCGACTGACGCCCGCGCAGGCTGCGTTGCTGGTCGCCCTGCCCCAATCCCCCGAAACGCGGCGACCCGACCGCGCCGCCGAATCCGCCCGAACAGCGCGCGACCGGGTTATGCGGCGGATGCAGCGGCATGGGGTGCTGTCTGACGCCCAGATGCTCAGCGCGCTGACGGAAACGGTTCCCACGCAGATGAAGGCCTTCCCGCGCCTCGCACCTCATCTGACCGACCGGGCCCAGCGCGCAAACCCCGAGGCCGAGGCGCTGGATTTGACATTGGACGCCGGGTTGCAGGCCCGGCTGGAATCGCTGGTGGCTCAGGCCGCCGATCAGGCGGGGCCGCGCATCTCCGGTGCCCTAATCGTGGCGGATCACCGCAGCGGTGAGATTCTGGCTTCGGTCGGATCGGCGGGCTATCAGGACGACCGGCAAGGCTTTGTCGACATGACCCGCGCATTGCGCTCACCGGGCTCCACGCTGAAGCCCATGATCTATGGGCTGGCCTTCGATCAGGGGCTGGCCCATCCCGAAACCCTGATCAGCGACAGCCCGGTGATGTTCGGGCGCTATGCGCCGCGCAATTTCGATGGTGTCTTTCGGGGGGACATCCGGGTGCGTGACGCGCTGCAATTGTCGCTGAATATCCCGGTGGTGCGCCTGACCGACGCGCTCGGCCCCGCGCGGGTGATGGCGGCGCTGCAACAGGCTGGAAGTGATCCGCAACTTGGCGGCGGGACACCGGGACTTGCCATCTCGCTGGGTGGTGTGGGGCTTAGCCTGTACGATCTGGTGCAACTCTACGCCACGCTTGCGGCAGGCGGGCAAGGGCCGGTTCTGCATCATGACGCACTGGCCGAGCGGACCGAAACCGCCCGCGCCCTGTCGGACGTCGCCGCGTGGCAGGTCAGCGATATTCTTGCCGGGCTCGCCCCTCCACCGGGGGCCGCCGCGCAGGTGTTGGCCTACAAGACCGGTACATCCTACGGACACCGGGATGCCTGGGCCATTGGCTTTGACGGCCAGCATGTGATCGGCGTCTGGCTGGGCCGCGCCGACGGAACGCCAGTGCCCGGCGCATTCGGAGGTGAACTGGCCGCGCCCCTGCTGTTCGAGGCGTTTGGACATCTGAAATCCATCCCCGCTCCCTTACGCCCGCCCCCACCCTCAACCCTGATTGTCGGGGCCGCCGAACTGCCGCACCCCCTGCAACGGTTTCAGCCGCGCGGGGCGGCGTTTGAGAATGATCCGAGCGCCCCTGACATGATTTTCCCGCCAAACAATGCCGTGTTAGAGACCGACGGAGCCCCTTTGACCGTCAAACTGCGCGGCGGGGTCGGGCCGTTTTCCCTGCTGGCCGACGGGGTTCCGGTTTTGACCGGACAGCGGCACCGTGAGTTCGAAATACCCAATCCGGGGCCGGGGTTTTCCGCGCTGGTGGTGGTTGACGCCCATGGCGCGTCTGACCGGGTTTCGGTCAGGATCGACTGAAAGGAGATTGATATGCGGTTTTGGCTTGCACTGGCTGTCGCGATGACGGCCTCTTCGGCGTCTGCCGAATGTGCCTCGGACGCGCAGATCGAGGTCTTTGTGCGCGACTACCTCTCCAATACCCCAACAGCCGCCCTGTCGCCGGATGGAACGATGGAGGATGCGCTGTGTACCCAGGCCAAGCTGGCCGAGGCCATGGAACCGCATCTGGGCCCGGTCATCGGCTACAAGGCGGGCCTGACCAGCGCACCGGCGCAGGAACGGTTCGGGGCATCCGAACCGGTTCAGGGCCTTTTGTACCGGGACATGATGCTGGACGATGGGGCCACGGTTCCGGTGAATTGGGGGGCCCGGCCCGTATTCGAGGCCGACCTGATCCTTGTCGTCGGCGACCCCGCAATCAATCAGGCCACAACGCCCGAGGAGGTCATCCGCAACGTCTCGGCCATTCGTCCGTTCATCGAACTGCCCGATCTGACACTGGCCGAGGGGCAGCCGATCACGCCTGTGACCCTTACGGCCATTGGTGTGGGGCCGAAACTGGGCGTGTTAGGCTCGGAAATCGCCGTAACGGACCCATTGGCCATGACAACGGCGCTAAGTGACATGACGGTCACGCTCAGCGCAGTAGATGGCGAAATACTGGCGCAAGCGACGGGGCAGGCAGTGCTGGGGCATCCGGCCAATGCGGTGATTTGGCTGACCTCCAAAGGCATCACCTTTGAGCCCGGCGACATGGTTTCAGTCGGCTCTTTTGGTCCGCTGTTTCCACCGGCCAAAGCCAAAGGCGGCGCGTCTGTCAGCTATGAGGGGCTGCCGGGGAACCCATCGGTCAGCGTTATTTTCAGCGAAGACTAACGACGGCCTTCGCGCAGCCAACCGCCCAGCAGGAACCCACCCGCCAGCAACAGAACCAGCCAGGGCGGCAGCAACCCGGCCTGCGTGACATCGCGGGTCTCATAAGCCTCGCGCGGGGTCAGACCGATCCAGCCGCGTCCCGCCGCAGGACGCCCGGCCCGAACGTTGCGGATCGAAGGCAAGCCATCTTCCAAGCGGATCACCCCGCCACGCATCTGCGCGATTACAGGATCAAGCACATCGCCGGTGGCGATGGTGCGTTCAAATTCCTTGGGTGCAGCGGGTCCAAGGCCGATCACCGCCATCAACTCGCCTTCCTGCAAACGGTAAAGGCCGATCTCAGGCCCGAAATACTGCGCTTCGAACCGACCGGGAGTGACCTCGTCGAACGTGATCTCAAGCGTTTCGCCATTTGGGCGGGTGATTGTGACCGGCCCGACCTCATCCTCAAGCGTCTGGCGGATGATGCGCATGGATTGACCATTGGCCTCGGCCCATAACGCCTCTTCCTCAAGCTCGGGCTCTTTCATCATCCAATGGGCCAACCGGCGGAGCAGCTCTAGCTGCGGGCCGCCACCCTCGTAACCCCGGCTCCACAGCCAGGCATGGTCCGAGGCCAGCATCGCCACGCGCCCTTCGCCCACGCGGTCCAGTACCAGCAGCGGGCGTTCGTCCAAACCGGTCATGAGAACCTGACCCGAGCGCTGGTTCACATCGATCTGGCGCAACCAAGCGCCCCAATCTTCGGAATCGCCCAGATTGGTGGTTACCGGATGCCGATGCCCCAGATCGCTGACCATGGGCACATAGCGTTCCTCGATCACCCTTGCCGTGGGTTGCGCAGGCAGGATGGGCGCAAGCGGAGAACGGAAGATACTGTCTGCACTAGCGAAATCGGGACCCGCCGCGATCAGCACGGCACCGCCGCCGTTGATGTAATCGGTCACGTTATCCAGATAGATCGCGGGCAGGATGCCGCGGCGTTTGTAGCGGTCAAAGATAATCAGATCGAAATCATTGATCTTTTCCAGAAACAGCTCGCGCGTCGGGAAGGCGATCAGTGACAGTTCATCCACCGGCACACCATCCTGCTTTTCCGGCGGGCGCAGAATGGTGAAATGCACCAGATCAACGGAACTGTCTGATTTCAAGAGGTTCCGCCAGGTGCGCCCCCCCGGATGCGGCTCACCCGAGACCAGCAGAACGCGCAGCCGGTCGCGCACGCCGTTCATCTGGATCAGCGCAGTGTTGTTGCGGTCGGTCAATTCGCCTTCGGCCTGCGGGACCGAAAACTGGATCACATTGCGCCCGCCATGGGGCAGCGTGATCGGCAGTTCTACATCCACACCGATCGGAATGCGAAACTCTTCCGCCTCTCCACCGTCGACCGAGATCTGAAGCGGCGCGTTGGGCGCGCCGCCCGGCGCGGCACCGCTGTCTTCGACGCGCAGGGTCAGGGTCACAGGCTCGCCGATGATGGCAAAGGCGGGTGCATTGCGAACGATCAGCCTGCGGTCCCAGTCGCTTTCGCGCCCGGTTTGCAGCAGATGCAGGGGCGCAGGCAGATCCGGGGCCTGATCGACATCGTGCACGATCCCGTCCGAGACGACCAGAACGCCCGCAATCCGTGCGCGCGGTTCCTCGGCCAAAGCGGCGTTGACGGCGGCCATGACCTGCGTGCCCTCATCACCGTCCCCGTCGCCAACGCGAATGCGGCGCAGTTCGGTGTTGTCACGGGATTCGATCTCGGCGGCCAGCGCCTCGGCGGCCTCGGCAGTCTGATCAGCGCGGTCGGAAAGCGTCTGACTGGCGCTTTCATCCTCAATCATCAGGACAATGTCGGTCAGCGGCGCGCGGTCTTCGATCTGGTACACGGGGCCAGCCAGCGCGGCGATCAACACCAAAGCCGCCAGGCCCCGCAGCGCCCAGCCGGACAGGCCGCGCCAGACAGCCAGAATCACCCCGCCAACCGCAAGCGCGGCGACAATCGCCAGAACGGGCCATGGGATCAGCGGATCGAATATGACGGTTCCGGTCATTGTCCCAATCTGTCCAGCAGAGCAGGCACATGCACCTGATCGGATTTGTAATTTCCGGTCAGCACATGCATCACCAGATTAACGCCAAAGCGACTGGCCAGTTCGCGCTGACGCTCACCCGCATAGCCGCGACCCACCGGCAGCAGGGCCTGCCCGTTGCGGTCCACGGCCCAGGCCCCGGCCCAGTCATTGCCGCCGATCACCACCGGCGTCACATTGTCGTTGAGGTTACGGAAGGGCATCCCCTCGATCTGTTCCGCATCCAACGGCGCGGCTTCGACCCAAACCTCGGTGCCTGAATAACGGCCCGGGAAGTCCTGCAACAGATAGAAGGTTCGCGTCAGGACATGGTCGCGGGGAATCGGCTCTAACGCGGGAATATTCAGCGGCCCGGCCAGTTGTTGCAGCTTGCGCCCATTGGGGCTTGAGGCCCCGAACCCTGCGATATCGGCGTCCCGCGTGTCGAACAGGATCATCCCGCCCGAGCGCAGATAGGCGTTCAGCTTGGCATAAGCCTCGGCTGAGGGTTGCGACTGATCGGGCGTGATCGGCCAATAGAGCAGCGGGAAAAAGGCCAGTTCATCGCGTTCCAGATCCACGCCGATGGGTTCCGCCGGTTCCACGGATGTGCGGTAGAACAGCGTTTGCGCCAGCCCGCGCAGGCCCGCCTGCGCGATGTCGTCCACCTGAGAATCCTCGGTCAGGACGTGGGCCAGAACCAATTCATGGGTGGCGGCCAGGGCGAAATCCGTCTCATCCGACGTTTGCGCCTGCGCCTCGGGCACCAGCAGCATGCCCGCAAGGGCCGCTGCGGTCGCCTTGGCCAGACCCAACCGGCCCGACAGCGCGAGTGAAGCGATCACGTCGATGGTCAGCAGGATCAGCGCGAGGCTGAGCAGCAGGCCACCCAACGGCGTCTCGGTCGTGACCTCCTGCCCCCGGATCGGCACGTCCGAGGGCCAGACCACCGGGCTCAGCACCGACTCCTCGGACAGAACGTTGCGCGCCAGCTTCTGCTTGCCGCTTTCATATAGACCCGGGCGAATGTCGGGGCCGATCTGACCCGAGACAAGTTCCACCCCGTCCACACCGGCCAGAGTACCCGCGTCGGACAGCACGCCAAAACCGTCCATGATCTGAACCGGCTCCCACGTGGTGCCTTGCAACTGCTCCACTTGCCGGGATTTGGCCGCCGAGGCGACAGCCAGACGGTCCAGCATTTCCACGAACAGGCCCGACAACGGCAGGCTGGACCATTCCGCATCCGCCGTCACGTGGAACAGCACGACCTGCCCCAAACCCAGCGCCTTGCGCGTGACCAGAGGTGTTCCGTCCGACAGCGACGCAATCACCCGATCCGCCAGATTAGGGTCTGGTTGCGCCATGACCTGTGTTGAAACCACCACGTCATCCGGGATTTGCAGCCCATAGAAGGGCGAGTCTTCGGGGAACGGGGCCAGCGTCTTGGCCTCACCCCAACTCATCGCGCCGCCAACGGTGCGACCGCCGCTGCGCAGCCTTACCGGCAACAGCGTATCTTCCTCATCGCGGCCCAGATCGCTGGCCGCCATACGTGGCCCAGCAAAGCGCAGCAGCAGCCCGCCCTGTTCGACCCATGCGGTCAGATCAGCCTCTTCCATGGCTGACATCTGGGCCACATCCGACAGAACGATGACATCCGGATTCGCAGGCAAAACCTCAAGCAACCCGCCTTCGACAAAATCCGCTGTGGGGACCAGCACCTGAGTCAGGTAGTGCAAGGGTGATAGCAACTCCAACCCTTCGCGGTTGATCGATCCGGCAATCAGCGCGACCTCGCGCCGACGCAGGCTGTCATCGGTCAGGGTGACGGCCCCGGCGGACCGCTGGCCCTGAAGCTCGAACCGGGTGATCCGTGCGCGCAGTTCCGAGGGCAGAGCCAGCTCGATCCGCGCCTCGGTTGCGCCGCTTTCAAAGGTCATTTCTGCGGATTGCAGAACACGCGCCGTCCCTGCCGGGTCACGGCCCTGCGCCAGAACCGTGATGCGCTGTTCCGGACCGGGTTCGGCCCGCAGCGCGGTCAGTTGGATCACCCCGTCCTGATAGGCCGCGGGCAACAAAGCAACTGCGCCAAAATTGGGCTGATACACCGTGACCTCGCCACGGGATTGCAGATCAGAGACTAAATCGGCGTGACCCTCATAGCTCAGCCGGTCGCTGAACCAATGGGTGTCAAAACCACCATCGACCTGCTCCAGCGCCGCAAAGACCTGTGCGATCTGCGTCTCGGTCGGTTGCCACGGGTTCGGGGCCAGTCCCGGCAAACGGTTCCGCCACGCCTCAGCCGCCTGAAACACCGGTGTTTCAGGCTCGGTCAGGCGCAGGATCGAGACAGGTCGCCCTGCACGCCCGGCCTCGGTCAGTTGCGCATCGATCTGATCCAGCGTCGCCGACCAGCGCGTCGCCCCGGCCCAGCTGGCATCCAGCACCAACAGCAACGGCCCGGTGCCCGTCTGATCGCGCGACGGGTTCAGAACCGGACCGGCCAACCCGATGATGATCGCCGCCGCTGCCAGCATCCGCAGCATGAGCAGCCACCACGGGGTGCGGTCCGAGACACTCTCGTCATCCTTCAACCCCAGCAGCAAAGTTACCGCCGGGAACAAACGCCGGATCGGCGCGGGCGGCACGGCGCGCAGGATCAGCCACAGGATCGGCAGGGTCAACAAACCCAGCAGCACCCATGGGGCGGTAAAGCCGATGCCAGCCAGAACCGTCATCGCATGCCCCCGTCCAGCGCCCGGTAGAGCCATAACAGAGCCGCTTGTGCACTGTCTCCGGTGTGGTGCAGGCCCAGTTGCCAGCCAGTTGCGCGGCACAATTGGGTCAACGCGTCCTTGCGCTGTGCCAACCGGTCCAGATAACGATCACGCAGGTCTCCGGCCTTCAGCGTCTCGTGCCGGGTCGTGCCGCGGACACTTTCAAAGATGGTGCGACCGCGATAGGGGAAGCTCTCTTCGGTTGGGTCCAACACCTGCAGGATCACGCCCCGCACGCCCCGGTCGGCGGCTTTGGTCAAGGCCAGTTCGACCTCATCCATCGGGCCGAGGAAATCGGAGATGAAAACAGCCCGCGCATGCGGGATCATCGCCCGGTGTTCGGGCGGGGCATAGTCAGGTTCGGCATCCTCGGACCACGCCTGCGCCAGCCGGATGATCTGCGCATTGCCGCGCCGGGGCGGCAGGGTGGTTCCGGTCAGGCCCACACGCTCGCCCCCGCGCACCAATAGGATCGAGGTTGCCAATCCCAGCAAACGCGCCCGGTCGGCCTTGGTCGGCAACTCTTTGTTCGACGCAAAGCGCATCGAGGCACCCTGATCGACCCACAGCATCACCGATTGCGCAATCTGCCATTCGCGTTCGCGCACAAATTGCTGATCACCGCGCGCTGATCGCCTGTGATCGATCATCCGCCGACTGTCACCAATCTGTGCCGGGCGGTACTGCCAGAAATCATCGCCCAACCCCGAGCGTCGCCGCCCGTGGTCACCCAGCAGGACGGTCCCGGCCAGATGTTCGGCACGCGCCAACAGGGGCGGCAGCCGGGACGCCTCGGCCTCGGATCTTTCGCGAAGGGTCAGCGCGGCATTCACGCCGCGGCCTCGGTCCGGATCAGACCGGCGGCGGTGGATTCGATCAGTTCAGACAAGCTGTCGCCGCGTGCCCGCGCCGCAAAGTTCAGCGCCATACGGTGGCTCAGGACCGGGCGGGCCATATCCAGCACATCCTCGGCATTCGGGGCCAGCCGCCCTTGCAGCATCGCGCGCGCTCGCACGGTCATCATCAATGCCTGCGCCGCACGCGGGCCGGGGCCCCAGGCGACGGTTTCGGCGACACGTTCCGAGGCTCCGGGCTCATCAGGGCGGAAGGCGCGCACCAGATCGAGGATCAATTCGACGACCGAGTCCCCAACCGGCATCCGACGCAGCAGGACCTGCGCGGCCAGCAACTCTTCCTTGGTGAAAATCTGATGCGCCGCGTCCTCTTCGACGCCTGTTGTGGCCAGCAGAATATCCCGCTCGGTCTGGCGATCCGGGTATTCGACGTCGATCTGAACAAGGAACCGGTCCAGTTGCGCCTCGGGCAGCGGATAGGTGCCCTCTTGCTCAATCGGGTTCTGCGTGGCCAGCACGTGGAACGGCACACCTAACGAGCGATCCTCGCCCGCCACTGTCACCGTGCGTTCCTGCATCGCCTGCAGCAGCGCCGACTGGGTGCGTGGGCTGGCGCGGTTGATCTCATCCGCCATCAGCAACTGGCAAAAGATCGGACCCGAGATAAAGCGGAAATGACGGCTGCCATCCTCGGCGGTGTCCAGAACCTCGGACCCCAGAATGTCGGCGGGCATCAGGTCCGGCGTGAACTGGATGCGATTGCCGTGCAGCCCCATGACGGTCGACAACGTCTCGACCAACCGCGTCTTGCCCAGACCCGGCAGACCGATCAGCAGGGCGTGCCCGCCGCACAAAAGCGCGGTCAGGGTCAGGTCCACGACCCGTTCCTGCCCGATGAAGCGGCGAGTGATCGAGGACTTGGCCTCTTGCAGTTTTGTTTCCAGCGCTTCGATCTCGGACACGAGGTCGGCAGGTTCGGTCATGACTTTCCCTTCCGTGGACTATTATAAATGAAGTGTATCGCGCTAAGAGGAAATGGCAAAAGCAATGAGCGGACAAAAACCTGTGAAACCTTCGCCGGATGGTCTGGCTGCATCAGTCAAAGCGGCCAAAACCAGGGGTTTACCGCCCGTTCACCTGTGGAATCCTCCGTTTTGCGGCGATCTGGACATCCGGATCGCACGGGATGGTACCTGGAGTTACTTAGGGTCGCCGATCAACCGGTTCGAGTTGGTGAAGCTATTTTCCTCAATTCTTAAGAAAGAAGTCGACAGATACTACCTCGTCACCCCGGTCGAGAAGGTGGGAATCACCGTCGAGGACGCGCCTTTTGTCGCTGTGGACTTTGACCAAACAGGCGACGACGCGGCGCAGGAGCTGACATTCACGACCCATGTGGGCGATACGGCGGTGGCCGGGCCGGACCATCCCATCCGCATTGTCACCGATCCCGAAACAGAAGAACCCGCGCCCTATATATTGATCCGCGCCAACCTTGAGGCGCGCATCGACCGCAAAAGCTTTTACCGGCTGGTCGACATCGGGACCGAGCACGAGGGGTGGTTCGGCGTCTGGTCCGGCGGGCAGTTTTTCCCGTTGATTGCGGCGGATGCGCTGACCGACGTCTAGGTTGATTGCGGGATCCTGCGGTCCTGCGCGACCACCACCGCCAAAGCAACGATCCCCGCGCCCAGCGCGCGTGTCCAGTCCCATGCCTCGCCCAGCACCAGCATGATGATCATGACGTAGAAGGGCGCGACATTGATGTGGAACGAGGTCAGCGCGACGCCCATTTTGCCAACAGCGGCAATGAAGAACACCTGGCTGATGCCCATTGAGACCAGCGCATAAATCACCAGCATCGCGCCTTGGGCAAAATCAACGGGCCGTGAGGGGCGCAGATCAAACCCAAGCAGATACGCCCCCAACAGCAGCACTGCCGCCATCATCAACGCGCCGACAAAAGTGATCGTCGACCGGCCCATCTGGCTGAGTTCAGGGAAGTCGCGCGCTGTGGCCATGCTGCCCCAGCAGAACAGAAACGTGGATACAACCGCGCAGGCCGCCCCCACACCCAGCTGTGCCGGAGCCAGCGCACTGGTGGCGATGATCCCACCGATGATCGAGACCAGGACGCCGAAGGCAAAGTTCCATCGCAGGCGTCGCGTGCCGGTTGCCATTTCAAGCAAAGTGGCGGCCAAAGGCGCGCAGGATGCGATGATCGCCACCGTCACCGGATCGGTCAGCTTTTGCGCCAGCAGGATCAGGAACATGCCGCCGCCGAACCCCACCGCTCCGATATACAGCGCCCGGCCCCAGCGGGCGTTCAGCACCCGCGCCGGACCGTCAAGCCAGATCCAGATCGGAACCATAACGGCCAAAGCCAACGCCATCCGCGCCGCAAACAGCGCAATCGGAGGCCAGCTGTGCAACAGGACCTCTGCCGCCGGAAACCCTGCCGCCCATGTCAGCATCGACGCGACCGCCAACCCGTTGCCGGACAGCGCAGCATTGCGGTCGGCGGGCAAAGCGAGTGTGGTCCCGCGCGCGGGGTCAGGGCTGTAAGCCATAAAGATCGGGCCTTTTTGTCAAAGCGGCGCCGGACATGATTCGCCGCATTGGGGCGGATGGTCCCTCAGACCCGATCCTTGATCTGGTCGATTTTCGACAATCTGTCGTTTTCAGTCCCTTTCCTGAAAACCGCCCGCTCGCTAAGGTCCGGTGACCAAACACCTGGACCGCTCATGCCCAGATTTGCCGCCAATCTCTCGCTGCTCTTTGCCGAGCTGCCCTACCTGGATCGCTTTGCCGCCGCAGCCGAGGCCGGGTTCAAGGCAGTCGAGATTCTGTTCCCCTATGATCTGGCCGCGAAAGAGATCCGCCGCGCCCTGTTGGCCAATGGGCTGGAACTGGTTCTGATCAACGCCCCACCGCCCAACTACACCGGCGGGCAGCCCGGTTACGCGGCACTTCCTGGCGGCGAGGCGCGGTTTCAATCCGATATCCGCCGGGTTCTGCGCTATGCCGACGCGCTGCGCCCGAAGATCATCCATATCATGTCCGGCTATGCGTCCGGGCCACAGGCGATGGCCAGCTTCGTGCAAAACCTGCAATGGGCGGCCGAGATCGCGCCCACCCAGCAGTTCACCATCGAGCCGCTGAACCCGGTGTCCCAACCGGGCTACTTCCTGAACGACTACGCGCTGGCGGCTGAGGTTCTGGACCAGGTGGATCGCTCCAATATCGGTCTGCAATATGACAGCTTTCACGCCGAAATGATCCATGGCGACGCGTTGACCATCTGGGATCAATTCCATGATCGCGTGGTGCACGCTCAGATCGGGGCCGCGCCGGATCGGTCGGAACCCGGCAGCGGACACACGGATTTCGACAGGCTTTTCAGTGCGATGGACAATAGCGGCTATACTGGGTGGGTCAGCGCGGAATACACGCCCTCAACGCGCCGGACCAAGGAGTCGCTGGGCTGGATGCGGTAGTCCGATGGCAACCACTGGCATTTGCAGTCAAAATACCCCACATGTTGCCAAGGCCAATGAACGGATGATGCCCATGACCGCCGCCCGCCTATCGCATGTCGTGTTTTGCCTGATCATGTCAGGGCTGATGTCCTGCATCGTAACCGGTATTGCGACGGTCAAGGCCGTGGGGCTGGGTCCCACCACCGTCTCGGACTGGATGGCCTCGTGGATGTTCTGCTGGCCCATCGCCTTCGCGGTCATTGTGGTTCTTGGGCCTGCAGTGAAACGGCTGGTGGACCGACTGGTCAGGCCCAAAGCCTGACCCGCTGCGAAGAGGGCCCGCCGGGCCTGATGAGCAGCGCCTTCCTTAATGCGCTTCGGCCCAGTTGGCCCCCTGCCCGGCATCCACTTCCAGCTTCACATCCAGTTTGACGGCCGGGTCCGATGCACCCTCCATCACGTCGCGCGCCACACCGATCACCTGATCCACTGCATCTTCGGCCACTTCAAACAGCAATTCGTCATGCACCTGCAACAGCATCTTGGCAGGCAGCCCGTTGATCGCATCCGGCATCCGCACCATTGCGCGCCGGATCACATCCGCCGCCGTGCCTTGGATCGGCGCATTGATCGCCGCCCGGCGCGAGAACCCGGCATGTGGCCCCTTGGCATTGATCTCGGGCGTATGGATTTTCCGCCCGAACAGGGTCTGGACATAGCCATGTTCCTTGGCGAACGCGACCGTATCGTCCATGTACTGGCGAATGCCCGGAAAGCGCTCGAAATACCGGTCAATGAACCCCTGCGCCTCAGCCCGGGGGATGCGCAGGTTGCGCGCCAGACCAAAGCCCGAGATGCCATAGATCACACCAAAGTTGATCGCCTTGGCCTGACGACGAATATCCGGCGTCATCTCATCCAGCGGCACATCAAACATTTCCGAGGCGGTCATGGCGTGAATGTCCAACCCGTCCGAGAATGCCTGTTTCAGCGCATCAATCCCGGCGATATGCGCCAATATCCGCAGCTCGATCTGGCTGTAGTCGAGGCTGACCAGCACATTGCCCGGCTCGGCAATGAACGCCTCACGAATGCGCCGCCCTTCCTCGGTGCGCACCGGGATGTTTTGCAGGTTCGGATCGGTCGAGGCCAGACGCCCCGTGCTGGCCCCGGTGATCGAATAAGACGTATGCACCCGCCCGGTATCGGGGTTGATATGGGTCTGCAAAGCATCCGTGTAGGTCGATTTCAGCTTGGACAGCTGCCGCCAATCCAGCACCCGGCGCGGCAATTCATGCTCGGTCGCCAGATCCTCAAGCACATCCGCCCCGGTCGAGTATTTCCCGGTCTTGCCCTTCTTGCCGCCTTCCAGCCCCATCTTGTCGAACAGGATCTCTCCCAACTGCGCGGGTGAGCCGACGTTGAAATTCTCACCGGCCAATTCGTGGATTTCAGCCTCTAACCCGGCCATTTTCTGGGCGAATGCGTTGGACATGCGGCTCAGCACATCGCGGTCAACCTTGATGCCATGCATCTCCATCTCGGCCAGCACCGGCACCAGCGGGCGTTCGAGGGTCTCATACACCGTCGTCACCTGCACCTGATGCAGTTGCGGCTTGAACAATTGCCACAGGCGCAGGGTGATATCGGCGTCTTCGGCGGCATAGGCGGTGGCTTCGTCAATCGGCACCTTGTCAAAGGTGATCGCCGACTTGCCCGAGCCCAGCAGCGGTTTGATCGGGATCGGCGTGTGGTTCAGATAGCGTTCGGATAGCGTATCCATACCATGCCCATGCGCGCCGCCATGCATGGCATAAGACATCAGCATCGTGTCATCGATGGGGGCCACGTTGATGCCGTACCGCGCGAAAATCTTGGCATCATACTTCATATTCTGCCCGATCTTCAGGATCGACGGATCCTCGAATACCGGTTTCAGCAGATTCAGAGCCTCATCCAGCGGCATCTGCCCTTCGGCCAGCGCATCGGTTCCAAACAGATCATCGGTCGCGCTTTGCCGGTGGATCAACGGGATGTAACAAGCCTCGCCCGGCTCAATGCACAGCGAAATACCGACCAGATCGGCAATCATCTCGTTCAACCCGGTGGTCTCGGTATCCACCGCAACCCAGCCGCGCTCATAGGCCTGATCGATCCATTTTTGCAGCGCCCCGGCATCGCGCACGCATTCGTATTTCGATGCATCAAATGGAATGGCCTCGGCCTCAACCTCTTCGACCGGCGCGGGCGCATCAGCAATCACCGGGGCCTCGGCCCCCAGCTTGTCGGCGATGCGCTTGGTGAGGGTGCGAAATTCCATCTCGGCCAGAAACCCCAACAGGGTTTCTGGATCGGGGTCTTTCACCTCAAGATCGTCCAGCGTGAAATCCAGCGGCGTTTGCTCATCCAATTGCACCAGCTTCTTCGACAGCTCGATCTGGTCGCGCTTTTCGATCAGGGTCTGGCGGCGCTTGGGCTGTTTGATCTTCTCGGCATTGTCCAACAGCGTTTCCAGATCGCCATATTCATTGATCAGCAAAGCGGCGGTCTTGATTCCGATTCCCGGCGCGCCCGGCACGTTGTCCACCGAATCCCCGGCCAGCGCCTGCACATCAACCACCCGTTCGGGGCCAACGCCGAACTTCTCGAACACCCCATCGCGGTCGATGCGCTTGTTCTTCATCGCATCCAGCATTTCCACGCCGTCGCCGACCAGTTGCATCAGATCCTTGTCGGAACTGACGATGGTCACACGACCCCCGGCCTCACGCGCCTGAACGGCCAGCGTGGCGATGATGTCGTCGGCCTCATAGCCCTCAAGCTCCTTGCAGGCGATGTTGAACGCTTTCGTCGCCTCGCGGGTCAGGGGCATCTGCGGGCGCAGATCCTCGGGCATCGCCTCGCGGTTGGCTTTGTAGAGATCGTACAGATCATTGCGGAACGTGTGCGAGCCCTTGTCGAAAATCACCGCCACATGGGTCGGCGCACCTGGCCCGGCGTTCCCTTCGACATATTTCTGCAGCATGTTGCAGAACCCCGAAACCGCCCCGATCGGCAGCCCATCGGATTTGCGCGTCAGCGGAGGCAGCGCGTGATAGGCCCTGAAAATAAAGGCCGATCCGTCGATCAGATGCAGGTGACACCCTTTTCCGAAATTGCTCATGCGCGCTCTCCCTGTCGGTCAGGGATGGTTCTGCCACAGGGGCAGGCGACTGACCAGTCAGGAACGTGGGTTAACCACCAAAGAGGCCGCTGAAAACGTCCGAGAAGCTGTTCAGAAGCGCCATGATCACCAGCACGCCAAGGAAGGCGAAAAAGGCAAAGGCGAAGAACTGGAACAGGATCGCACCGATGCCAACGCAGACACCCGCGATAGCAGGGCGCATCCGTTCGTGGCGCAGAATGCCAATTACCGAGACAACAATCGCCAGCCCGCCCAGCATGGCCACGCCGATTTGCAGGAAATCGTCCAGATCGCGGGTTTGGGCGACCGGTTCAGGCTGTTCCAGCCCAGCGGCAGCGCGGAGGGTCGATTTTCCAATCTCGGCGGCCAGTTCCCCCAGCGACACGCCGGTTGATTGCTGCGGCGCAAACGGCCCGGCCCAGAACACAAACAGCGCGGCAAACAACGCCATCGCCGCCAGGCAAAATCCGATCCAGCCAAAAACCGGGCTGGCGTTCTGTGTAGCAGTCATGTCGGTCATCGCACTCACCCGCGTTGGTCCCACCAAAGAGTTACCATGAGAAACGCGGCAAGATTTGGGCAGCGACCGAAGCGGCGGACGATCAGCCTTGCTCTGTGCCCCTCAGAACATATTTGCAGTCGCAATAGGGGCATTCGACCCAGCCGGTATCCTCGGGGATCTGCAACCAGACGCGCGGATGACCCAATGCGCCCTCACCCCCGTCGCAGGCGACACGGGTGGTTTCGACGATCCTGGTTTCCGGGGCTTCAATGGTCACGGCTGGCGATCCTTCTGCGGTTGTCGGCCTCGCGGGCATGTACTAGGTGCGTTTATGAGCGATGAGCAAACCGGGGGCAAGAGCCACATGGCCGATGCGGCAATCAGGATCGAAGGGCTGCGCAAGACCTATCGCGGCAGCAAGGGCCAGCCCGAGAAACAGGCGTTGAAAGGTATTGATCTGACCATCCCGCGCGGGTCGGTCTTTGGGCTGCTGGGGCCAAACGGGGCCGGGAAATCGACGCTGATCAATATTCTGGCCGGGCTGGTGGTGAAATCCTCGGGCAATGTGTCGATCTGGGGCTTCGATCAGGATCAGAACCCGCGCCAATCCCGCGCCGCCATCGGCGTGATGCCGCAGGAACTGAACCTCGACCCGTTCTTCACCCCACGCGGCGCGCTGGAAGTTCAGGCCGGGCTGTATGGCGTGCCAAAGGCGCAACGCCGCAGCGATGAGATCCTTGAACTGGTCGGCCTCAGCGACAAGGCCGAGGCTTATGCCCGCACCCTGTCGGGCGGGATGCGCAGGCGGTTGCTGCTGGCCAAGGCGCTGGTGCATCACCCCAAAGTGCTGGTGCTGGACGAACCGACGGCAGGCGTGGATATCGAGCTGCGCCAGATGCTGTGGGCCAATGTGCGCAAGCTGAACGAACAGGGCATGACCATCATCCTGACCACCCACTATCTGGAAGAAGCGCAGGAAATGTGCGACCAGATCGCCATCATCAATCACGGCGAAAAGATCGCGCAGGACAGCACCGCAAACCTGCTGGGCCGCATGGACAGCCGCACCATGGTGATTGTCCCCGACCGTCCTGTCACCGATTTGCCCGCGGCCGAGGGCGTCGAAGCCACGCTGCGTGACGATGGCAATCTGGTGTTGAACTACCGCAGCGCCCAAACCAGCGCCGAGCAGGTTCTGGAATCCGTCCGCGCCGCAGGTATCCGCATTCGCGATGTCCGGACCGAGGAAGCCGACCTCGAGGATGTCTTCCTCGCCCTGACATCCTCGCGCGCGGATGAACCGGCGGACGATCAGGACCAGCCGCGCCGGGGGATGCACCGGGTCAAGCTTTAGGGTCAGGACCCTAGCCCCGGTCGATCCGCGCCTGATAGCAGTTGTTGCGGGCAGAGCGGACGTGGATATAGGCGATATCCGGACGGGCAAAGATGTCCCGGACCTTTGCGCCGATCTGATCCGTGGGCGTGATCGCCCCGGTGCCATAAACGATCCGGTTGTCCGTCCCATAGCCTTTGATCAGATAGTCCGGCGAGGTGGTCAGAATCTCGGGCAGTTCCGCGCCCTCATACCGCTGACAAGGCGCCGCACACAGAAAGATCGGGCCGGTTTCCGCATAGGGATGTGTCTCTAAAAAGGGCCGATGCGACAATATCAGCATCTCTTCGCCTTCGGGAATGTTGCGCAGGCAATGGCGGCAGGGATTGCCGGCGCCGGTCGAAACGGCCCGCTCGGGCGGGACACCATAGGCATCCGGGCCGCCTGCCTGAAGGGCGCGGACATCGTCGGTGGATAATGCGGTGATCTTGAACATATCGGGCCTCCTTTTTCCTGACCCTGCCCGCCTCATCGGCCTCAATCGACCCGTTTCCTGCGCAAAGGACTCGAAAAAGAACAAAACGTGAATATAATGTGGAATCGTCATGTATGCCGAGCTGTCGATCACGTCGAACTTCACCTTCCTCACCGGGGCCTCTCACCCCGAGGAGTATATGGAGCGTGCCGTCACCCTGAACCTGCCCGCCATCGCCATTGCCGATGACAACTCGGTCGCCGGAATCGTGCGCGCCCATACCCAAGGGCGCGAGATCGCCCGCAAGGTCCGCGAGCGGCTGGAGTGGGAGGCGCAGAACACCTCCATCGGCCCGCCCTGCCCGGACCATATCCCCAAACCGCCCTCTTACCCCATCCATGCGGTGCCCCGCCTGATCCCAGCCGCGCGACTGATCTTTACCGATGCACCTACTGTCACCGCCCTGCCCTTGAACCGGCAGGGCTGGGGCAACCTGTGCCGTATCCTGTCGGCGGGCCGCCTGCGCGCCGAGAAAGGCGATTGCATCCTGCACCTGTCCGATCTTTTGGAGTTTTCCGACGGTCTCCACCTGCTGCTCTGGCCACAGGCGGATCGACCCCCGGGCGGCGCGAGCCCTTGGCGGACACAGGCGCAGCAGCTGACGCGCCGCTTTGCCGGGCGGATGCATCTGTTGATGCACCCCCGGTATGATGGCGCAGACAGCATCTATTTCTCTTTATTAGAGACTGAATCCAAACATCTCGGCATCCCCACCCTCGCCAGCGCCACGCCGATGATGCATCACGGTGCGCGCCGCAAACTGGGCGATGTGCTGACCGCCATCCGCCTGCGCCGCAAGGTGGATGATCTGGGCCGGGACGCACTGGCCAATGGCGAACAGCGCCTGCGATCCGAGGCTGAGATGCTGCGCATCTTCAAGGGGCATGAAGGGGCTGTCGCCCGCGCCCATGACCTCAGCGAACGGCTTACCTTCTCGCTGGATGAATTGCGCTATGAATACCCCAGCGAGGGCAGCGCGCAGGAAACCCCAACCGAACGCCTGCACCGTCTGGCCCATGAGGGGCTGAAATGGCGCTACCCGGCGGGCGCATCCGAGAAGGCCAGGAAGATGCTGGCCCATGAGCTCACCCTGATCGGCAAGCTGAAATACGAACCCTACTTTCTGACCGTCCGGGACATCGTCAAATTCGCGCGGTCCCGCGATATCCTGTGTCAGGGGCGCGGCTCGGCGGCCAATTCGGTGGTCTGCTACTGCCTTGGCATCACCGAGGTCAGCCCCGAACTGGGCACGATGGTGTTCGAACGCTTTGTCTCTGAGGCCCGCGACGAACCGCCCGATATCGACGTGGATTTCGAACACGAACGCCGCGAGGAGGTGATTCAGCACATCTACGACCGCTATGGCCGGGACCGCGCGGGCCTCTGCGCCACGGTGGTGCATTACCGTGGTAAACGCGCCATTCGCGAGGTTGGGCGGGCCATGGGTCTGACCGAAGACACGATCTCGGCGCTGTCCTCACAGTTATGGGGTTTCTTCTCAACCGTCGGGCTCGAGGCGCACCGGATGCGCGAGATTGGCCTCGACCCCGAAGATCGCCGCCTGAAACAGACCCTGTCTTTGGTCTATGAGATCGATGGCTTCCCCCGTCACCTGTCCCAACATGTCGGCGGGTTCATCATCACCGAGGGGCGTTTGGACGAACTTGTCCCCATCGAAAATGCCACGATGGAGGACCGCACCGTCATTTGCTGGGACAAGGATGATATCGACTCGCTTGGTATCCTCAAGGTCGATGTGCTGAGCCTTGGTATGCTGACCTGCATTCGCAAGGCGTTCGACCTGATTGGCCAGCACCACCAGACCAGCTACACGCTGGCCACCCTGCCGCCCGAAGATCCCCAAGTATACGATATGCTGTGCAAAGCGGATTCGGTTGGCGTGTTTCAGGTGGAATCACGGGCACAGATGAATTTCCTGCCCCGCATGCGGCCGCGCAATTTCTATGATCTGGTGATCGAGGTCGCCATCATCCGCCCCGGACCCATTCAGGGCGACATGGTCCACCCCTATATCCGCCGCCGGAATGGCGAGGAAGAGGTCAGCTTCCCCTCGGACGAACTGGGCGAGGTGCTGGGTAAAACGCTGGGCGTGCCGTTGTTTCAGGAACAAGCGATGCAGATCGCAATTGTCGGCGCGGGGTTCACCCCGGAACAGGCCGACCGGCTGCGGCGGTCTCTGGCAACCTTCAAGAAGCATGGCAATGTCAGCGAGTTTCGCGCGCTGTTCCTGCGCGGGATGAAGCGCAACGGGTATGAACAGGATTTTGCGGAACGCTGTTTCTCACAGATCGAAGGGTTCGGGTCCTATGGCTTCCCTGAAAGCCACGCGGCCAGCTTTGCGCTGCTGGTCTATGCCTCGGCCTGGATCAAGTGTCACCACCCCGGCATCTTCGCCTGTGCGCTGCTGAATTCGCAGCCGATGGGGTTTTACGCCCCCGCCCAGATCGTGCGGGATGCGCGCGAACACGGGGTTCAGGTGCGCCCGGTCTGCATCAATGCCAGCTTCTGGGACAACGTGATGGAGCCGGATGGCCAGGGCGGCTTGGCCCTGCGGCTGGGGTTCCGTCAGATCAAGGGCCTCAGCGAAGAGGACGCCAGCTGGCTGACCGCCGCGCGCGGCAATGGCTACCATCAGGTGGATGACGTCTGGCGCCGTGCGGGGCTTGGCCCATCGGTGATCGAGCGGCTGGCCGAAGCCGACGCCTTCGCCGCCTGCGATCTGACCCGGCGCGAGGCGTTGTGGCAGGCCAAGGCGATTGCCACCGCCAAGCCCTTGCCGCTGTTCTCGCAGGATCTGGAAGGTGAGGCGCTGGATGAGCCCGAAGCCTATCTGCCGCAGATGACGTTGGGCGAGCAGGTGGTCGAAGATTACGTCGCCACCCGCCTCAGCCTGCGGGCGCATCCGGTCGCCCTGCTGCGGCATCTGCTGACGCCGGATCAGCGCGACAAAACCACGCCTGTCGCGTGACGACAGAACGGGATATTGGCCCGGAACAGAGTCGAATTCGGTGCCCTCATGACCAGACCCGCCCTGCCGCCGCGCTTTCCGGCAACGCCCGATCAGATCAACACTCAGGTCCGCGCCTTCTATGCCCGCGTGCGCGAGGATGCTGTGCTGGGTCCGGTCTTTGGAAACCATGTCACCGACTGGCCCACCCATGAGGAAAAGATCGCCGCCTTCTGGCGCAACGCCATCCTGTTTGAGCGCAGCTATGACGGCAATCCCCAACGCGTTCATATCGAACGGCCCGACGTGAAGCCCGAGATGTTCGCCCATTGGCTGGACCTGTTTGAAGAGGTCGCTACCCAGACCCTGCCGCCGGAAACCGCCACCCCGTGGGTCGCGCTGGCCCGGCGTATCGGGGTCGGGATGAAGGCCGGTGTGCAAACGGCCCGCCAACCCAAGGACGCGCCGCCGATCCTGCGTTGATCTCTGAACATGGCGGCTTTGCGATGTTAGCGGTAAAATAGGGGCTATGCGCCCCGCTAAAATCGGTTTACTCAGGGGCAAGACAGCCCCTTTGCGCTGCGACGGCACAGTGCCACCACACCGACATCACCCGAGGCCATATCGATGAGCACTCAAAACACCACCCTTCGGGGACTTGGTTTCGCGTTTGCGGGATTCGCGGTCTTTGCCAGCCATGACGCGCTGATCAAAGTGCTGGGCGGGACCTATTCGGTTATGCAGATCATCTTCTTCGCCACGCTGTTTTCCTTTGTGCCGATGGCGGTCACAATCCTGACCGACCGGACAACGGGCAACTTCCTGCCACATCACCCGTGGCTGGTGCTGCTGCGCTCGGCACTGATGGTCACGGCCATGTCCTGCGCCTTTTACGCCTTCTCGGTCCTGCCGCTGGCCGAGGTCTATTCGCTGCTGTTTTCCTTCCCGCTGATCGTCACGGTCCTGTCGATCCCGATTCTGGGCGAGGTTGTCCGCGCCCAACGCTGGGCCGCCGTTGGCGTCGGCCTGATCGGCGTTCTGATCGTGCTACGCCCCGGTTCAACGGATATCACTTTGGGCCACCTCGCCGCCCTGACGGCTGCGTTTTGCAGCGCCTTTGCATCCGTTCTGGTGCGCAAGATCGGGAACGAGGAACGCTCGGCCGTGCTGATCCTCTACCCCATGCTGCTGGCGATTGTTGTCATGAGCTTGCTGCAACCCGCCGTCTACCAGCCGCCCTCGCTGCTGCATCTGGCGATGATGGCGCTGGTCGGCGTGTTCTCGGTCATCGCGCAACACCTGATCATCCTGGCCTACCGCGCCGCGCCGGCCGGTGTGGTCGCCCCCAGCCAGTACAGCCAGATCATCTGGGCGACGCTGTTCGGCATGATCTTCTTCGGTGAACGCCCGGACGGCTGGGTCGCGGTCGGGGCCAGTGTCATCATCGCATCCGGCGTTTTTGTGGTCTGGCGCGAGAGTCGGTCGAATACCACATCTGTGAATACTCCGGTTTTGCGCGTGCGCTCACCGCGCTCGGATACGGGGGCGTCGCGGCCGGGGGATTGAACCAAGGCTTCAGGTGTCAATGCACCTGATCTTGAGTCCTCCATTTATGTTGCCTTCTTCAAAGCGATCTATGGCTCGAACCAAATCGCTCAGCCTTTTGTAGCCGTATGAACGGGAATCGAAGTCCGGATACATCTTCCCCAGTTGGCTACCCACAAAGGAAAGGCTGGCCCATCCATCCGCCTCGTTCGTGTTCAGCACAACGTTTCGGATCAATTGGTAAGCATGGTTCAACTCATGCTTCGCCTTTGGTGTCTCTGCACTCTTCGCGCGTGATGCAATGGGTTCGGATTTTTCAATATTCTCTATGTAAATGAAACGATTGCACGCATTGACGAACGCTTTGGGTGCTTTTCGCTCGCCGATTCCATATACATCCAATCCCTGTTCGCGAATGCGGCTTGCCAGGCGGGTGAAGTCGCTGTCTGACGACACAAGTACAAACCCGCCGAAGCGCTCAGAATGCAGGATGTCCATGGCATCAATTACCAAGGCAATATCGCTGGAATTCTTCCCAGATGTATTGGCGAACTGCTGATGGGGAACGATGGCAAATTCAGCCAGCAATGCGGCATCCCATCCTTGGGGTGCGCCGTTGGAAAAGTCTCCGTAAATCCGTCTGAGGCCGGCTTCGCCCAATGTCGCAATTTCTTCGAATATCTCTTTGGCATGTTTCGCGGGCACATTGTCCGCATCTATCAATACTGCCAATCGGTAGGAATTTCCTGTTGTCACTTCAAATCCTCAATTCAAAATAATTCAATCATCAAAAATTAGGTATGAAAAAAGGGCGAGCAAAAGCCCGCCCTTCAAGATCATTTCATTGTATCAGTAAACCACCACCGACCGAATGCTCTCACCTTTATGCATCAGGTCGAAGCCGTGGTTGATGTCGTCCAGACCCATAGTGTGGGTGATCATCGGGTCGATCTCGATTTTGCCTTCCATATACCAGTCGACGATCTTGGGAACGTCGGTCCGGCCCCGCGCGCCGCCAAAGGCAGTACCGCGCCAGGATCGGCCGGTGACCAGCTGGAACGGACGGGTTGAGATTTCGGCACCCGCAGGGGCCACGCCAATGATGATCGATTCACCCCAGCCCTTGTGGGCCGATTCCAGTGCGTCGCGCATGACGCCGACATTGCCGGTGGCGTCGAACGTATAATCCGCGCCGCCCTTGGTGAGGTTGACCAGATAGGGAACCAGATCGCCTTCGACCTCTTTGGGGTTCACAAAATCGGTCATGCCGAATTTCGTCGCCATTTCCACCTTGGACGGGTTCAGGTCGACGCCGACGATCTGATCGGCTCCGGCCAGACGCAGGCCCTGAATGACGTTCAGGCCGATACCACCCAGACCGAATACGATGGCGCGGCTACCGATCTCGACCTTGGCGGTATTGATGACGGCTCCGATACCGGTGGTCACGCCGCAGCCGATATAGCAGATCTTGTCAAACGGCGCGTCCTCGCGCACCTTGGCCAGCGCAATCTCGGGCAGGACCGTGTGGTTCGAAAAGGTCGAGCAGCCCATGTAGTGCAGGATCGGATCACCATCCAGCGTCGAAAAGCGCGAGGTGCCGTCGGGCATCAGGCCTTTACCTTGCGTTTCGCGGATCGCCTGACACAGGTTGGTCTTGGGGTGCAGACAGTATTCACACTCACGACATTCGGGGGTGTAGAGCGGGATCACATGGTCGCCGGGCTTCAGG
The DNA here is from genome assembly GCF_056540025.1 of Ruegeria sp. AP12. NCBI lineage: Bacteria > Pseudomonadati > Pseudomonadota > Alphaproteobacteria > Rhodobacterales > Roseobacteraceae > Ruegeria > Ruegeria sp. AP12. The sequence continues at coordinate 209,275 of NZ_JBQFVZ010000003.1, read as the reverse complement.
CTGGTGACACCGGGGCCGACCTCGACCACGACGCCTGCGCCTTCGTGGCCCAGAATGGCGGGAAACAGGCCCTCGGGGTCGGCACCCGACAGGGTGAATTCGTCGGTGTGACAAATGCCGGTCGCTTTGATTTCAACCAGAACCTCGCCCGCTTTGGGGCCTTCCAGGTTCACGTCCATCACTTCCAAAGGTTTGCCCGCCTGAACGGCGACGGCGGCACGGGTGCGCATTGTGCTTGTCTCCCTTTCTTGTTTGCCCCGACCCTGCGCCAATTGCAGGGTGTTTTCAACTGTGCTTTGATGACAGGCAGGTTAAACGCTTGATATTGCAGAAACGACATTGCCGGAATGAGGAGCGCCAATGCACCGATTTATCCCGATCCTGATCCTTCTTGCGGCCTGCGCCGAACCTCCTGCCCCGGAAGAGGCGCGGACCGAGCCCGAAGCCGCGCCGGTCGATCTGGCCTTTTGTCAGGGCGATCCGTTTGCTGACTCGGTCGGTCAGCCCGTGTCTTCCATTCAGGCCGATCTGCCCGAACGGGCGCGGGTTCTGGGACCAAACGACATTGCGACGCAGGATTATCGCATCGACCGGCTGAATGTCTTCGTGAACGGTGCGGGCGTCATTCAGCGTCTGACCTGCGGGTAGGCGTGGACTCGGGCGCTGATTCTCAGGTAAGAACAAAATAAGAACATTTTGATGTCTGCCGATGCCAAAACGCCGAATACTTTCACTGTGGTTTCCCCGTCTGGGGGCTGAACGGCTGATCCGCGCCGCGCGGGGGCTGCATAGCGGACCTTTGGCTGTCGTGGCCGAACAGTCGAACATGCAGGTCGTGACCTCTCTGAACGCCGAAGCTCAGGCTGCCGGGCTGCGCGTGGGTCAGCCGGTGCGCGATGCCCATGCCATGTGTGCCTCGCTGATCACCAGACACCGCAACGCCCCGGCCGAGGCTGCGTTTCTGACCGCGCTGCGCCGCTGGGCGGGCAAGTTCAGCCCGTGGGTGGCCGAGGAAGCGCCGGACGGGCTGATCGTCGATCTGTCGGGCTGCGCCCATCTGTTCGGCGGGGAAGAGGCATTGCTGAGCGTGCTTGAAACCGACTGCGCCGATATGGGCCTCAGCGTGCAGATGGGGATCGCGGATACGCTGGGCGCGGCCTGGGCGCTGGCACGCTATGCAGGGCAAGAGGCCACATCCGACCGCAATGGCGACGCCATCAGTCAGGAGGCCCGTGCCACCCGCGCGCGGGCGGGCAAGCGGCGGCACTGGACCAGAGGCGGGGCCGCGCCGCAGGTGATGGCGCTGGGCGGCGGGGCCCGGATCGCCGCGCCAGGGCAATCCTACGGCGCGCTCAGCCCGCTGCCCATCGCGGCGCTGCGGCTTGAGGATCAGGTGGTCGCACAGCTCAACCGTCTGGGCCTGCGCCGGATCGGCGATCTGCTGGGGCAACCACGCGCCAGTTTGGCGCGGCGGTTCGGACGCGGGCTGGTGCTGCGGCTGGATCAGGCCATGGGCAGCGCGCCCGAGCCCGTCTCGCCCGCCCGCCCGCCACATCAGTTTGCGGTGCGGATGACCCTGCCCAACCCGATCGGGTTGATCGAGGACGTGATGGCTGCTGTTGATCGCGTTCTGCCGACGCTTTGTACCAAGCTGGAAGAGAAAGGGCGCGGCGTCCGGACCCTGCGGTTGGAAGCCCACCGCGCCGATCAGGCGGCTGAGATCATCGAGGTCGGTCTGGCCCGTCCGACCTATGACAAACACCGCATTCGCCCCTTGTTAGAGATGAAAATCGATAAGATCGACGCTGGCTATGGCATCGACATGCTGCGGCTTGAGGCGATCCAGACCGAACCTATCCACGCCCGAACGATGGCAGGACATGCCGAAGCCAGACAGGTGGCCCGCAACCGGCTTGAAGGGAATACAGCCGTGGATGACCTGATCGGCAAGCTGGGCGCGCGGGTCGGGCTTGAGGCGATCACACGGCGACATCCCGCCGCCTCGCACATCCCCGAGAAGACGGCGCAGGTGCTGGCGGCGGCGTGGTCGGAACCGGCTCGCGATTGGCCTGCGCCGGCACGTCCGCGCCCCTTGCAGATGTGGCAGCCCGAGCCGGTGATGGCCCCGGAAACCCCGGATGTGCCCGGCAGCTTTCGCTGGCGCGGGCGCGACTGGCAATTGGCACAGGCCACCGGCCCGGAACGGATCGCGCCCGAATGGTGGCTGGACGATCCCAACTGGCGCAGCGGCGTGCGCGATTACTGGGTGGTGGTGACGGAACAGGGGGAACGGCTGTGGCTGTTCTACGGCCATGGCGGCACCATGTCAGCGGGCTGGTTCTGTCAGGGGCAGTTTGGTTAGGGTCTATTTTCCACGATACACCAGCCAATCCGGCAGGTAATCTACCAACCGGACCACCCAGGAAAACGGTGCAGGAAAATCGGTGCGAAAACGACGGCGCGACATCGCTTTGATGACACGCTCTGCCGCGTCCTCAGGCGTCATCAGCATCGGCATCTTGAAGTCATTCTTCTCGGTCAGGCGGGTCTTGATGAAACCCGGATTGACGATCCGAACCGTGACCCCCGTGCCCGCCAGATCGAACCGCATCGTCTCGGCCAGCGACACCAACGCCGCCTTGCTGGCCGCATAACCCACCGCCGCAGGCAGGCCACGATAGCCGGACAAAGAGCCGATCAGAGTAATGTCCCCCCGACCTGCGCGCATGAAGCCCGGCACCGTCTCACCCAGTACCCGCAACGCGCCAGTGTAGTTCACGTCGGTCATGGCCAGAACCGCCTCGGTGTCCCAATCGGCCGAGCGCATCGGCTCATAGGCTCCGGCGTTGTAGACCAGCCCGTCGATCTCTCCGGTCTCGGCCACGGCGCGGCGTACGGCGTCCAGATCGGTCACGTCGAAGGGCACCGACCGCGCATTGGGCAGCTTGGCGCAGATTTCGGCCAGGCGGTCGGCATTGCGCGCCGACAGGATCAGATGCGCACCGTCGCGGGCCAGCCCCTCGGCCACGGCCCGGCCCAGCCCTTCGCTGGCGCCTACGATCCAATAGGTTTTTCCGTGAAAACTGCTCATCCCCGGGCCATATCTGTTGTGCTGTATCTTCTACGGTTGGGCCAAAGGGCTGGATCACGCAACCACACAGGAAACTCAGCCCAGACGTCACAGTCTAGAGCACGTGGCAAATTAATCTAATCTGATTGATCCGGCGTGAACCCTGCTACGTATCCCTTTGTAAAATGTCGCACTAAGGGGATCACATGTTCGACGAAACACGGGGCGTACGTAAGAAAATCGCAATCGTAGGTGCAGGCATTTCAGGTCTATCCGCAGCTTACTACCTTTCAGAAGACCACGACATCACAGTTTACGAGGCCGAACCCCGACTGGGGGGGCATGCCCGCACGGTCATGGCGGGAAAGAAAGGTGATCAACCGGTGGATACCGGGTTCATCGTGTTCAACTACGCGACCTATCCTTACCTGACCAAACTGTTCGACGAATTGAACGTGCCGGTCACCAAATCCGAGATGAGCTTTGGCGCAACCATCGACAACGGTCGGATCGAGTATGGGCTGAACAACCTGCGCACCCTGACGGCGCAGAAACGCAATCTGGCGCGGCCGTCTTATTACAAGATGATCGCCGACATCCTGCGCTTCAGCAAAGAAGCGCCCGAGGCCGCCAAGGACGACGACACCACGATCGGAGAGCTGGTGGATCAGATGCGTCTGGGTCACTGGTTCCGGCAAAACTATCTGATGCCGATGTGCGGCGCGATCTGGTCGACGCCAGTTGAATTCGTGGATCAGTTCCCAGCGCGCTCGCTGGTGCAGTTCTTCCGCAATCACGCCTTGCTGGCCAGCGGCCGCGCCAACCAGCACCAGTGGTACACGGTCAAAGGCGGCAGCATCGAGTATGTGCGTCGCATCGACGCCGCCCTGCGCGAACGGGGATGTGACATCCGTCTGGGTGCTCCGGTCGATCATGTTCAGCGTGACGACATGGGCGTTTCGGTGACAAGTCAGGGCCACACCGACCGGTTTGACGAGATCATTCTGGCCACCCATTCCGATCAGTCCCGCGCCATTCTGGGCGACAATGCCACCGCCGCCGAAGCTGCAGCATTGGAAGCGATCCGCTATCAGCCCAACAGCGCCATCCTGCATTGCGACCCCGGTCAAATGCCCAAGCGTCGTGCTTGCTGGTCCAGTTGGACCTATCGCTCGCAAGCCGGGAATGTCGGCGTCACCTATTGGATGAACCGTTTGCAGAACATTCCAGACAGCGATCCGCTGTTCGTGACGCTGAACGCGTCGTTAGAAATTCCCGCGGACAAAATCTATGATCAGGTCGAGTTCGCCCATCCGGTGTTCGACAAGGCCGCCCTGAAAGCACAAGGGCAAATCCGCGAGATGCAGGGACAGAACCGGACCTGGTTCGCCGGAGCGTATAACCGGCACGGGTTTCACGAAGACGGGATTGCCAGCGCGATGCATGTCGTGGATCGCATCAAGGGCACCCCGCAAACGATCGGAGCTGACCATGGCACTTTGGAACAAGACCCGGCCATCCCTGCTGTTGCGGCTGAATAGGCGTCTCTGGCGCGCCGGGCTTTTGTCTTTGACGCTGCTGGCCCCGGTTGGGCTGGCAGCGGATCCGCTGTCGCGCGAATTGAAAGACCCCAAGCAGATCGGCAGCGGAACCTTTCGGTTTCTGGGTCTGCCGCTTTACGACGCGAAACTCTACACCCCCGGCGGGGCCGCGTTTAACTGGGCCGAGGATTTCGGCCTGCAATTGACCTACCGCAAGAACCTGAAACAAAAGGCACTTGTGGAATCGACGCTGGAAGAGATGGCCCGTCAGGGCAATCCACAGCCCACACAGGCACAGCTTGAAGCCTGTTTTCAGGCTGTCAGCAAAGGTGACAACTATCTGGCGATCTCGGAAGGGCCCAACAAGGTCGGGTTCTGGCGCAATGGCACCCAAACCTGCACGCTGGCGAGTACCGACATCAAGAAATCCTTTATGTCGATCTTTCTGGGCAACAACACCCGGTCGGCCAGCTTTACGCAGAGTTTGAAGGGTCAGTGATGCTGTATCCCCGTGTCAGCCTCTATGCGCTGATGCTCGCTGCGGCGGGTATTCCGCTTTATATTCACTTGCCGCGCTTTGCGGCGGTGAATCTGGGCATCGGTCTTGGGGTGATCGGTACAGTCTTGCTGGTGATCCGACTGGTCGATCTGGTGCAGGACCCGCTGATCGGCTGGGCCATCGACCGCTGGCCGGGGGGGCAGCTTTTGTTCGCAGCTTTGGCCGCGTTGGGATTGGCCATCGGCTTTCCCTTGCTGTTTGGCCTGCCCGAAGGCGCAAGTGTCACAGCCCTGATCACGGTTCTAATCCTGCTGTTTTCGGCCTACAGCCTCGGCACCATCCTGCTCTATGGCCGCAGCGCGACGCTTGCGAAAAAGGCCGACGCGAAAGAACTGATGACACTCGCCGCCTACCGCGAAGGCGGGCAACTGACGGGCGTGGTCATCGCGGCCAGCGCGCCAGCCCTGTTCGTGGCCTTGGGGGCTTCAGCGCAAGGTTACCCCGCTTTCGGGCTGTTTCTCGGCCTGTTGGCGCTGTTGACCTTGGTTCTGACAATACCGATCTGGCGGCGCACACCGATCACCGGTCAGGGCCTGTCCTTCACAGGTCTCGGGCAGGCCGGAGCGCTGAGACTGCTGGCATTGGCACTGGTCAACAGCCTTCCGGTCGCCATCACCTCAACGCTGTTCCTGTTCTTTGTCGAAGATCGCCTGCAACTGGCCGGCAAGGCGGGGCCGCTGCTGATCCTTTTCTTCCTCAGCGCAGGCGCAAGCGTGCCGCTTTGGGCCAAGCTCAGCAATCGGATCAGCCCGAAAAAGACCCTGATCATCGCCATGCCCCTCTCGATCGCGGGCTTCATCGGTGCCGCAACGCTATCGGCCGGAGACCTCACCGGTTTCGCCATCATCTGCGTCGCATCCGGCGCGGCGCTTGGGGCGGATATGGTGGTGCTGCCTGCCATGTTTTCCGTCGTGCTGACACGCGCGGGGCTGAACGCCTCGGCCGCGTTTGGCATCTGGTCATTCGCTGGCAAGCTGGGCCTTGCGCTCGCTGCCTTTTTCACTCTGCCGCTTCTGGAACGCAGCGGCTTTACACCCGGTCAAACCAATAGTGCCGAGGCGTTGAACACGCTCAACCTCGCCTACGCCGTGCTGCCCTGCATCCTAAAGCTTGGGGCGTTCGGGATGGTTCTGACCCTTCCTACGGAGGTTACAGCCAAATGAATACGCTTATCGTGTTTCTGCTCGCCATCCTCGCTGTTCTTGCGGCCCGGGGCCGGTTTCTGAGCTTTCGCTCCCAATCGCCTACCGATTACACGGGCACCGGCCCGGATTTCTCGCTGAAAAAACACCTGAATGGCGAGATCCTGTCCGAAGGCTTGATCTATGGCCCCAATGGCAAGATGTCGAACAGCTTCGTGGCGCGCATGGTCGGCGAATGGGACGGCAACTCGGGCACATTGGCGGAATGGTTCACCTATTCCAACGGCAAGCAGATGACCCGCAAATGGTATCTGACTATGGGCACCGGCAACACTTTCATCGCCACGGCGGATGACATTGTGGGGGAAGGCAAAGGTGAAATCTCGGGCTCGACCGTCAAGCTGACCTACAGGATCATCCTGCCCGAAGATGCGGGCGGGCATACGCTGGATGTGACCGACTGGATGTATCTGACCGAAAACGGCGCGATCATGAACCGATCCGAAATGCGCAAATTCGGCATCAAAGTGGCCGAGCTGGTCGCCACCATGCGCCCCGCGCCCGAGATCAAGACCACGCATCTGTCCGGCACAAACGGCTATGATGCCGACGCGGACGGCAGGCTGTTGCAATGATCCGTATCCGCGCGCTCATATCCATTGCCGCGATCGCCTGTCTGTTGGTGCTGGCGGCGTGCTCGGCCAAACCGAGGGTTCCCAAATCCTTCCTGTCGGATCGCGACTTGAACCTTGAGGAGTTTTTCGAAGGCAAAACCGTTGCCTACGGTCAGTTTCAGGACATCCTCGGCAACGTCCCGCGCCGCTTTACCGTTGATATCGACGGCACCTGGGACGGAGAAACGCTCACTTTGGTCGAAGATTTCGTCTATGATGACGGCGCGACCGAGCAGCGTATCTGGACCCTGACCAAAACCGACGCCGATACCTGGACCGGCACCGCCCCCGGCGTGCTTGGCACCGCTGAAGGGATCGAACGCGGTGACACCTTCAACTGGAAATACAAGATCGACCTGCCGATCAAGGACGGCACCATGCGCGTGAAGTTCGACGATTGGATGTGGCTGCTGGAGGATGACCGCCTGCTGAACCGCGCCTATGTCTCACGCTTCGGTGTCCGCATCGGAGAGGTCATCCTGTTCTTCGAGAAGAAGTAGTTTCAGGTGTGGGGTGCGCCTACGTCCGACCCCAACGGTCTTTTGCATATTTCTATGCCGTTCCCTACCGCTTGATTGCAGCAGACGCGGGAAAATCCCGCCTGTTCTAGCTTGCCTTGCGGAAAAAGTGGTGAGCCGTGCAGGATTCGAACCTGCGACCCACTGATTAAAAGTCAGTATTACATGGTTTATTATCAGTGTTTTAATGTAAATTTTTCCAAGGTATACCAATGTTCAAATGAGTTACCAGAGATATCAAGGCACATTGCGCTGAGTATTGGGCATCTGGTTAAAAGCTTAAGGTGGTAGCTTTGAACTCAAAGCGGACTCCGAAAAGTTGGCCAATAGCTATTGCGTTTTCCCAACAGCGGCTACTCAATTGCCTTGCGAAACGTTGCGGTCAGCCGTTTGTTCAAACCGTGATGAGGTTCGGCGGAGGAACCGTAGTGCAACTCCGCCAAGGCAGCGATGTCATTGAAAATGACTACGGAGCCGCCTTCTTCATTCGCGTAAACCAGTAGTTTTTGGCAAAAGGCATCCAAACCAATTGCCGGAAAGCCCGCCATAGCCACGCCACCGGGTGCTGGCCCGCCAAATAGTAAGAGAACTGTATCCGGTAGTTCCACCCCCAGTTGGGATGCTTCAGCCGCAAAATCGATCTCCCCAAACCAAACTGTATCGTCCTGCCCCATCACAACTGTCCTGAGACGTTCGACTGCCTCTGGTACGCTGAGCTGTGATCGCAGTTCGATGACCCCATAGTCTGCAAACAACCCGTTGGTCGGCGCTGGTGTTACATCCAAGCCGCTTAGAACTTCGAGCATCTTGCTCTGGAATGCACGCAACGAAGAGGCGTTAGTGAGCCCATGCCGGACTCTAAGAAACTGAGGGTCTGTGTAGGCGATCTGTGGACGCCCATCCTGATCGAAGGAAAGTACGCGAAAAGGAAGGTCCAGACCTGCTCGCACGGTCTCTTCCAGAATTGGCGTGTTTATCTCAGGATCAGAGAAAATGAGTACACGAGACGCTGGCATTTCTACGCCTTCGGCTTTGGCCAGTCGCGCGTGATCTATCGATGCGATTGGAGTAACTCCCGCTTCGGCAACGACAGTCTCAAGCGCTAAGAAGTTTTCGTCCACCGCAGTCTGGAAGGATGACGATTGTGCCTGAGCGGATGTTGACACAGATGAAGTCGCAACCAACGAGAGAACAAAGAAAAACCTCAGCATTTTACCACTTCCTGTTTCATCGTACTTTTTTAAGAGAAACCGCCGCCAGAGCTGCAAAAGCTATCTCGGCTGCAAGATAAAAGAGAAGTAACCCGTTCGGAACTCCATCGATAAGAATGCTTAGAATGCGTCCAACGGCCAGTCCCGACATAAACAAAAATAGAACCCACAGCGCGGGGCGTTGTAATTCTGGTTTCGAAGCGGCCGCCAACCAAAACAACGCGTTTGCCAGGTAAAGACCCATAATCGCTCGGAACACGTGGGTTTGGTTCGTCCCTTCCACCGGAAATCCTAGCAAAACTGGGATCGAACTGCCTGGCATCAGACCGTATGATAACGCAATTGGCACGAGCCCGATGGCAGCAAGCAAAAGGACTAATCTAGCACTCATGGAGGACTCCTTCTTCTAGAGGTTTCGCTTTGTTGCGAAATTCCTAGTCGGTTTTTGGGGCATCCGATGATCCGAGCCGGATGCCTACCCCACTGTCAGAAAAGCGTATTATTTGCCTCGCTTCTTCTACTGAGAGATGCCGCCTTCGGTTGATGTCTGTTCTTCAACATGGTCTTGATTGGCTACCGGCTTCCCCCGCGGAGGAAACTCCTCGAAGGTAGCGAGATGTGCCTGCACTAATCGGGCGGCTGGGCCGAATGCCCACATTTTCTCTCCCATCCAGCGGACGTACATCCCGCTTTCCTCCGCAGCTTTCTCGTAAGGATCGCGGCGAAGGTTGAAAAGCAGCGGGGCGACCAACTCTTCCTTCGGGCCTGACCAGCCGTGGTTTTGAACGACAAAGTGCGCCTTCCAATCGTTGTAACGTACTGCCTGGAGATCCGTACCCTGATAGTAGATTAGCTCGCGGCGGCTACTCTCTTCATCCTCACCGGTCAGATAAGATAGTTGGTTGTAGCCATCGAGGTGTACTTTGTACCCTTCATAACCCTCCAAGAGTTTTTCTCTTAGGTCTGAGGGGCCTCCCGCCGCGGCGACAAAGGTTGGCATCCAGTCCATTCCGCTGAAGATACCGTTCAAGACTTGTCCTTCAGGAATTTTGCCTGGCCAGCGAATAATCGCAGGAACCCTGAAGCCACCTTCCCACGTAGTACCCTTTTCCCCATGAAACGGTGTCGTACCACCATCGGGCCACGTCAGTGTTTCTGGACCATTGTCGGCGGTGAACATCACTATGGTATTATCGGCGACTCCCAGATCCTCAAGGTGGCTGAGAACGTTACCAATGTTGTTGTCCAACTCCTTCATGACAACATCCTGAAGTCCGCGCCCATTGCCCAACATAGCTTCGTATTCTGGGCTAAGGTGGGTCCAAACATGTGCTCGGGCTGGCGCCATCCAAACAAAGAAGGGGGTATCCGACTCTACTGCTCGAGAAATGAAGTCTTTGGTGTAAGATGTCACTTCGTCGTCTAAAGTCTTTTGACGCTCCGGAGGCGCAGGCCCGTCATCAATGATGCGCTGCTTCCCGACTTTTCCAAAACGCGGATCGACCGTTTCGTCCTCTTCGTCTGTTGCGAACGAATGAATGATGTTGCGAGGCGCGAATTGCGCGTTGAATTCTGGGTCGTCTGGCCAATCCGGATCAGAGGTATATTCCATAGCATTCAAGTGATACAGCCAGCCCCAATACTCGTCGAAACCTTTTGTAGTCGGCAGGAATTCGTTGAGATCGCCCAGGTGGTTTTTTCCGAATTGCCCCGTCGTGTACCCCAACTTCTTCAAGAACATCGGAAGCGTTGGGTCATCTGGGTTTAAACCTATCGGATCGCCAGGAAGTCCTACAGTGTGCATCCCAGTCCTAATGGGCAATTGTCCAGTCATGAAAGCTGATCGACCCGCAGTACAACTTGGCTCGGCATAATAATCTGTGAGACGAGCACCCTCAGACGAGAGGCGATCCAAGTTCGGCGTCTCAATGCTTTTGACGCCCCCGTGGTAAACGCCGACGCTCGCCCAACCTACGTCGTCTGCCATGATGACAAGAATGTTGGGCGGGGAATGATCGTCGGCCCAAGCTCCAGTGAAAGCAAAGCAGACCGCGCCCGCTACTGAGACAAGCTTGTTCATTTAGACCTCCCGACACGCTATTTCTCAACAACGATAGGAAAAACATCGGCTTGGGAGAATAGTCTAATCTGTTAATTCTTCAGGTTCATCATCTGAAGCGTAAGAAATTTCTTCGGCCGCAAAGTCTGCAATGCAGCCACCTAAACAAAAATTGGTATCGGCCGCGCGAAGTCCGATGCAGTCCTTCTCGTTCATTGGAATTGCTCAATTGCCACAGAAAATTTTCCACAAGAACAAAATTTCTTAATTGTTCTCATTGAGCTTTAAGGTGGATTCGACCCATTTGACTCATACGGGGACCAAGCACGTGTCAATTTGTAGCGCTGTAAGTCTAAGCCGAGTTTCACGGTGCAAGATTTTGGTGGGCTTCAGCTCAGCGATCTCAACTTATTTGATACTATCCGCCAGCGCACAGGCCCAAAGCGCACAGGGTTGCGTTGAATTGGGCTCTCCTCGGATAGAATATTCATCCGGATCTGAAAGCACTCGCGTTAATCAAACAATTTCAACGACGGAACGCACGTGTCTGCCGATCCCAAACGGACCCATAACAGGACTTACAATTGGAAACTCCTCAATTACGTCCTCAGGTGAAGTTGAGTTGTATGTTCCCGGCCAAAATACCGTTCCAACTAATGCTTCAGTGTTAACTCTTCTGAATGTTGATGTCGCCGCAGGCAGCGGAGACTTTGTATCTAGGGAAGCGTTGGCAACAAACATCAACGGGAAGCTGAGAGTGAACCTCATTGGAACTTCGATTGGTTCCGGCAGATCAATGACGTTCGCTCCCTTCAACGGCGCGAATATCGACCCCACTGAAGTTTACTTCCAGTCAGACCGACCGTTAACCTACGACAACCTGACTGTTATGGGGGCGACCGAAGTCGTTTTCGGGGCGTACTATATCCAAACTCGGGTTGCTGAGGCTTCTGATTTCACGCTGACGAATAGTTCGATTTCTTCAACCAGTGACATGGCGATTGCGGCAGGCACGACTGTTCGGCTTGATGCGGCAAGCAGTTTGAACACCGTAAACTTTGAGAATTTTGGCACGCTGGCCGGAACGGGAACCGTGAACGCATTCAACTTCACAGTTAAGAACGGAGGGGTGCTTTCGCCGGGCTTTTCAATTGGTACGCTTAACAATAGTGGCGGTATCGCATTTGAAACTGGGTCAAGGATCTTAAGTGAAGTCGATCCGACGGCCGGTCAGAAAGCCGATTTGGTGTCATCCAGCGGGCCCGTTACAGGGACTAACCGCGCCACTATACAAGTCGAAGCCGCTCGTCCCGGCCTGACTGCGCAGGACTATGCTGCTGGCAACGACTACACGGTTTTTCAAGCCTCGCGTTTCGATGGAAACTCCCCAACTCTTGTTGCCGGAGGATCTCTGCCAGCCCTATCCAGTCTGAGTATCTCAAACACGCCAACCGCGGACGGTAGAATCGACATAGCGTTTTCGACCCTCCCCGTTTCGAGTTTACCACAACACCCATCAGTTGTAGGATCTCCCAATGCAAGCAACCTTGCTGGTGCGGTGGCTAACACCACAAACACGTCACCTGGAACTAATCTGACCAATGGCTCAACCTTGGGTAATACCGTTAACACGCTTACCAATTCAGGTTTGGCTGGGTTTAATCGTGTGCACGCAGAACCCTATTCCTCCAATTTGACCGTTGGGCTTGAGCAACTTGACCTGATAACCAACACTGTGCTGAGCCATGCTGACTGCCGCAAGTATCAAGCGGTTGGCTTCAGCAATGCGAATCAACCCGTTGCAGAAGGCGACATCGACTCGGCCCAGAGCCCGAGCGGCGCAATAGACTGCTCTGATCGGCGCTGGTGGATCGACACGGCCTATGTGAGCGGGGACGTCGATGGAAGCAATGGCCTTGGGACATTCGACTATTCGCTGGGCACGATTTTGGTCGGAGCGGATGTCGCAAGCACCGATAGAGGTGTGGTCGGCGTGTACGCAGGATTTGGGACATCCTCCATGGATGAACACGATCAAGTCGATCAGGACTTTTCGACCGACAGCTATCATGTGGGCGTCTATGGGCGCACAACAACCGGAACTTGGGAGTTCTCCGGGCTGGTCGGTTACATGTTCGGTGAAACCGACGCCAAGCGAAATAACCCTTCTGTTGATGGCTTTACGGGAGGCGAGGCAAAGTCTGATTTGGACCAAGAGGGCATCCATGCCGGTATCCAGGCACGAAAGCTGTTTAACCTGGACAGCGGTGCAAGGGTTTCTACGGTTTTCGGATTGAACTACGGGCGTATCCAACAAGGTTCAGGCACAGAGACGGGCGGTGGTGATTTCAACTACTCGATTGAAAAAGCGAACGCAGAGTCTCTGGTTGCTTCCATTGGAGTTGACTACCAACGGGACTTCTTGACACAGAGTGGTTTGCTAACCCCAATCGCCTTTGCTCGTTACGAGTATGATTTTTTTGCGAACAAGGACAGTGAACACGAAATCACTGTCACGAGCCCGATATTTGGGACATTCACGCAAGTCGGACAAAACCGAGGCGCCAATGGTTTCGTTCTTGGGCTTGGGCTGGGCTATCAGATTTCTGATCTGGCGAGACTAACGGCAGGATATGGCTATTCAGTTCGCTCCAATGGCCAAGAACATGGCCTGGGTGCAAACTTAAGTGTTCGGTTCTGATTAGGGTGGACCAACGAAGAGGAGTGGTAAGCTAGCTGCAATAACTTGCGGAAGCTATTGTGGCGATGTGGGCTTCATTCTCTAGCGATCAAAATTTGGGGATATTAAAAACATAAAGCCGCGATTTCTTGGCATCGTCTGTCAGGATATAGAGAAGCCCTCTGGTCTCATCGAGAGCGATCCCTTCGGGATGTTTAACTTCCTTTTGTTTGCCATCTTCTGTGAACGTCAAACTGATAGACTCTACGGCCTTGGACTCTGGATTGTAGACGAAGATTTGACGGCCTTTGTCACTCACAATCCAAAGAGAACGTGAGGACGGGGACCATGCTAGGCCACTCAAATCCAGTTCATCATCATCTACACGCTCGGAGATAAAACCTGCATCGCGGGCTAAAGGAATGATCTCAACAATTTCGTCTAGCGCTGGTGATACGACCATTAACAACCTTGGTTGTCCTTCAATGCCAATGAAGACCCTCCCGGATTCCGGGTCGACGGCGATGCCCTCAGGTCCCTTGTTCAAAGGATTGCCGACGAGCAACTCAGCGGCGTCCGAGTAGCCTTTGAGAGATGTGAGAGGGATTGTAGTTAGTTGAATGGGGTCAGTCGGGCGAACGACTAGAATTGATCGATCAGTTTCCTGAAGTACTAAAACAGTCCCATCTTTTCGTGATGCGACGCCCTCCAAATCTGATCCTACCAATGCTGGTAACTTGAAAGAGTTTCCTAATACCCCGTCGACTCCGAGTAGGTGCAGTTTAGGTTCGGCATCACTTACAGACCACAAGAAGCCTTCAGCGTTAGACATTGCCAAACCGGAAGGCTCCGAAAATCCCTCTGATTTGTCTGCCACCTTAAATTTATCGACCAGAACCAAACCAGCACTTTCGGCGTAGGCAAAATCGGTCCAAGGCAAGAAGGCTGCCGCAACCAAGCTGGCCGCAAAAGCGAGTCGTCTAAGTTTGCAGAAACACCGTGAAATTTCAGCTTTTGACGAAAACACTCTGTTTTCTGTCATTGGATTCTCTCGCGCTTGGACCACATCCCTGTTCAGCGTTCGTATCACAGTCCGGATACGATGTCCGAAGAATGCACTGTAATCTCTTTACCTGATCCCGCCTGTTGCGATTGAATTGAATAGGGCACGATGTGCCTTTGGTTAAGCGTAAGCCTTTGGCGTGAGCAGGAAGGAAGACAAGTTGAATACGACCCTCACATTTGTGACCGTGTTGTTGATGCTGCTGTTGCCAGGTGCCGCGGTGTCACAAGTCGACCCTGCGACGATGCTGGCCGGGGCTTCGGGGTCGGAAATCGTTATCGAACGCCGGTGGACGCAGTTTCGTGGCAAACAGGAACTGTATTTCTTTACTCTCGATGTGATCGTCACGATCATTCTGGCTGGCTTGATCGTCTATCATCCGGTGAGACGTAAAGCCCGTAGAAGCGTCCGCGACATAGTTATGCCAAGGCTTTTCTTCCTGTATGCGCTTATCGGCATGGCGGTTGGTTTCCTGGTGGTTCAGCACGGGTCAATGATCGGTTTTGTCATATTTGGAATCGGAGCGTTGCTCAGGTTCCGCTCCAATCTCGATGATCCGGTGGACACTGTCGAAATGATAATCGTGACTGTTCTTGGTCTTGCGGTCGGTTTGGGCTTGCCGCTGATGGCCACACTGGTGGCGGTTGTATGTTGGTGTTTCATTTGGCTTGGTGGAAGAAACAAGGGTGTAGAGATTTCCCTCAAGGCCTCAGACGAAGAGCACTCGTTGAATGTCAGCGGCGCCATTGAAGCTATGGCCGTAGACGCTGGATGGAAGCTGGTCAGAAAACACCACGTCCCCGGAAAATCTCGCGTTTCATTGCTGTTCATCACCTCGGGTGGACTTTCAGAAGCTCGGATAGAAGAGATGATAAACGATCTGGTTCCTGAAAAAGTTGAACTGAAACTCAACCTCTAGTCATTTAACAAGGTCTAAACGTTTCAACACCGCGTTCGGGGATCTGATCTCTTTCGGGAGCGACTTGAAGTTTACCGACCTTTCGAAATCAGGCCCTCGATATACTGCTATCCCAAACTCTCCGTTTGGCTGGAACGTAACATGAGTGAAGCTGTGAGGTGATCTGGCTTTTGAGCCAATAAGCCGTCGCGGGCCACCCCCCAAACAAGCTTGAGAGACGTAAGCTACACCGTCTTTCCAACCGGGATAGAAGGCATGATGGTGGCCTGACAGATGCAGAACGACACCGCTTTCCAAATAGATTTTTTCAAGTGTTGGGTCACCGATGATTTCGCGTTCGCGCTGGATCGCGAACGGCCAAAGTGGGAGGTGACTGAAAGTGACAATCGGGTCTCCGTCTGCACCCAGTTCCTGTAGGCGGTCCTGCTGGTCACCGGACAGGGGTCCTAGGGTTGTTGCATCCAGAGACGCAAACGTAATGCCCTGCATCTCAAATGCGTAGAAGAACGGGTAGTCATTTGAAACCATGAAATCGACGTCTGGTTTTCTCGGAGTCCATTCCTCTGCGTATATTTTTCTTTCACGCTCGAACCCACTGTAGGCGGAGGCATCATGGTTTCCAGGCGTGACCGCAAATGGAATTCCGGCAGCCGCTAGAGGATCTGATACGGCCACGTGAAACGCATTCCACATCTCCCTGACCTGTTTGTCGGACAAGTTGGGAATGCGCTGTCCCGCAACCATATCTCCGGTCGAAATAACCAGATCTGGATCAATCTCGATTATGCGCTCAATCGCCTTGTCGACGCGGGCATCGTATCTTACCGAACCATAGCTTCCATTCAGATCCGATATGACGATGACATCCAATGCCGCCGCCTTGCAGGCGAGCAGAGCGGTCCAAATGAACACCGCAATAAGAGCAGAACACCTACGGTACATAACAGTCCACAGCCTCTACCTCGGTGCCGTTTCTCAAAAAGAATGCGACAGGATCCAAGTCGAACATCAAATCGCCATTTGAACAATTGCTCTGGAGAATGGACGTTGCCAGCGCAGTATTTTTGACAACTTGTGCAATCTGACTGTCTGACAACCCAAAGCTTTGCGATAGCCAGTCATAGACTGGGCCTTGGGATTGGAGGTCACTATTCAATGCAATCAAGAGCCGATACGTGCTTGGAGAGAAGTGGCGAATTTTCTCCAGCATTTGAGTAGATTTCGCGAAGTTGGCATACTCGACACGCCCGCCAGCATCGTTGTCGTTTAGATTGCTGCGACGGATCAATAACGCGTCGGCGGGAACGTCTCCATCGTTTGGCTCATGGTGCTTGGCTTTCTTATGCTTCAGCTTTCCGTCTTCGACCCAATACCAATAGGGTGTGAAGTCTATGTTTCCTACGCGGTCCTGCTGGCTAAAGATGAAATCGAGGAGTACAATCTCGGTAAGTTCTTGCATCCAAAATGCCATCTGTTGGTCGCTGACATCGGGACCGAGATCCTTGTTGATCATCCGGTCTCTTCGACCTTCTCCGACGCCCTCTACAATGGCCTCTGGCAAGGGTTTTGAAGAACGCAAAGCCAAGAAAGCAGGAGTTTCCTGAAAATCGCGGTTCTGACCTTTCCCCCAACCAGATTTACGGGTGCCGTTGATTTCCGAGCCGTATCGATGCCCAGGGCTATCAAGCAGCACACCGTATATTTGCGTTCGATCTGCGGTGAATAGATCATCGGTCGGTTGGTATGAGTTCGGATCGGCGTCCGCAGCTGCAAAGACCCGCCAGCCTTCATGGTTCATGCGCCCGCCATGAGAGCCACCAGAAATCGCAAGGCCAGGCTCTGCAACCTCGGAAAAATGCGCCTGGGCGTCCATGCTACGCCAAACGGCGACTGGAACTTTGACAGTCGTGTCGAAATATCTAGAGAAATGATAGTAAAGCAGCGACGAGGTGGAAAACGTTCCACTGGTACCCTTTTGGTTCATGGTGGACTTGAATTTAGCGACCCTGTCCTTGGCCAGATCCTTCGCCGCCTTCCCCTCTTTGCAAGCGTTTCTCTCGAATTCAGAACGGTTCCCCGTGTAGGGTCCTTCCGAAATATCGTAGACTGCCATTCCTGGGCTGGTGCTCCAGGTTTTTGGGCAAATAGCAATTTCGGAGGCATAGAAATCGATCTCGCAATAGGCCGTTTCTTCCTCAAGATCGCTTTTCTTATACTCGCCCGTTGGAACTTTTTCGATCCGAATGCAGCGTTCAGTAACGCCGTTGGGACTATCAAATGTCGTGGCTTCACCGAGAACATCGTCGTTCGCCCACAAGACAGTGGGTGCAATAAAAGCAAGTGACCCCAGAAGATTGAACTTCATTTGGTTAGTCCTCCCAATATCATTTGGGGCAAATCGCGGCCTGTTGCTCTTTGGAGATCTTCAATTTTGGGTCGACACTGAAGTTGGAAAATTTTGAGTCAATCCACTGGTCGCACCCGCCTGAACAAGGGGCTCCGTTTCGGGCATCATTCCAATATTCCTTGGCTCTTTCTTCTGTCCAACCGCAAAACTGAACGAGCGCCATCGCCGACAATGCACCTGAGGAATGAACGCCCCACATGCAGTGCACCAGAACAGGGCCCTTTCCAGGGTTTTTAATCACCTCGTGTATGGACGCCATGACAGCATCGGGTCGAGAGGATCTGGCGCTCTGATAGTCAAAGGATCCGTTTCCGCAGCTGGTGCGACCGTATTCAGTGTTTTTGCCGAAGTCGGCATAAAACCCGGTTGAAAACCCTTCGCCGCACAGAGTTTCGCGTTGATCTTCACTTAGGCCAGTTCGATCCTTGTCGCCGCCCTTGAAACCGGATCGATACAACACTCCGCTTAAGACTGGGCGAAAGAAAGCGACACCATCAATGCCTCCGTCACCACCCTTTGAAAGCATTTGACTGTTGCTTGGACCGCCATTTCGACTGGTCACGTCAGAATTCGCAGCGGTTGCGAGAACACCAATGAATATGAGGGACGCCAAAAACCGCATGCCAAATCCTTTCTATTCTTGAACCTTTAATGCTCAAACTCTTGCGACCTGATAGTCTCTCGGAAAGGCTAGTTCATGACAACCATTTCAAGTGGGCAAATAGCTTTCCGCTGTGAAACTTTAGATTGGCCACACGAGATTGATGATAACGACGACTACGAAGTAGGCTAGAACAACTTTCCAGTTCCATTGGTGCTTGTTTTCTTCGTTGATCACGCCAGCCGATTTCAATGCCAGGTTAGTGATGATTAAGGCGACAACGATGACCGCCGCGTGTGCCAAGTCGAATTGCAAGTTTGGGCTCCTTCTCTTGGATTTGGGATTGATGGAAATTTGTCAGCAGTCACCTGATGGCAGCATAGCTACATCTGAGTACCTTCCCTCAGACGTCGTGATCTGAGCACATGCACCTGTATCCTTGTTAAACCAGTACGAGGTCAGCCCTTCGCTTCGGATGAGTTCAAATCCGAGACTTTGGATGCCCATTTCAGCTTGGCCCGCTCTTGCCCCTTCAAATGGCGAAAGATCGCTAGAGCTGCCCACAGTTGGTGCACTTGAATCCACCGATCCGCCACTCTCTTCGCATGCTGCAAGTGCAGAAATACATACCGCGCCGATCACCATTAGGACATTGGTTCTCATGTGTTTTTCCTGGCTGTTTTGGGAACGTGTTCAAGGGCTTCTCGTCGATCACCTATTCAATTCCGAAAATTACGTTGTAGCCGACGGAAGAGTTGCTGCGATTGATAACCTCCACAACATGATCACCAGATTGCCAAAGCTGCCCTCGATACTCCTTGTCCGCCGACATTAATCCCAACAGTTCAGAACCATCGGGGTTACGAATAACGTAGTCTAAGGAGCCATTTCGCGGAGCAACGCGGACGTAAAGAAACTGTTCGTTTTTTGCCCCGAGAACATATTGCTGTGACGCTCCGGGCGCGAGTTCACCAACGAGTTCGGCGCCGGTGGAACCAGCATCGAATTTGACACGTTGGCTACCAGTAGACCCGGCGGCGCCTGCCATGGCTCCACCGCCATCATCCATCGCTTCGACAACCGACATCTCGCCGATGCTACCATCCTTGTACGCGATGCAGCGCCAAAGTGTTCCGCCTGCGTCTCGTAGCATGACGAGCGTGCCCGCTTCTGAGAACTCTGAGCTTTCAATCGTACCTGATTGACCGTCTGGTCCTCCAACCTGTCGCAAATGATCGATACACGCGTCGTCTGCTTCAGACATTGCAAAAGAAGCCGTGCCTGCGATTGCGAACATCGGTGCGAGGAATTTGAGTACAGCGAATTTCATCAGATGGTCCCTTGCTGGCTGATCCTTAGAGTTTTGTTCCGTACAAAGCGGAACCTCACTTCGCGTCTCGTAACTTTGACAGAAATTCATCGCATGCCTGCGCGCTGCCGACGATCTCGTCCGTCGTTTCAATTCCTTGCAGTGACGCCATTTCGGAATTTACGCGGTTGAGGATCTGATCCGCTTGCTCGGCGGTGATAAGGTTCTCAGCTTGTGCTCCTTTCAATGTGGTGCAGACACCGGCGGACAAGCCTGTCGCAACGCCGACACCCACCGCGGCCCCGCCACCCAAGGTCATCGCCCCAACCACGCCGAGGACGAGCCCGATCACAATTCCCAAGATTACTTTTCCCATGTTTTCCTCCCTTTTGGTGAGAAAGAGTTCAGCCACCACTACTGGCGCAATCTGCGTGCCCATCTGCAAATCAAAACCAGCGCTAACAGGTTGAGCGCCGGAGCAATCGCCGCGAACCACGGCTTGGCGGAATCCGAAAATAAGTCCGCCACAAGTATCCAAGGTAGTCCCAACGGCAGCAGGAACACTCCGGACAAAGGGTCTCGTTCCTGTCCCAACCAGCCAAATGTGCCCGTCAAGAATGCAACCAACGCCAACAGGTACATGACCGCGAATACGATGATGGTGGTTCTACAAACCAAGTCGAGCCTCAGCAGATCAAGCCAGTGCTGCGCAGCCGTTTTCAGCTACGCAGCAGACAGGTCACAATGCGCCTTCGTCGCCCAGGAACTCGATACCAGCTGTCGCGCCATCACTGTAAGCAATGCAATTCCAAGGAGCACGATCCTCGCCAACGCCGACTGTGACCTGTGTTCCCGCCTCGCTAAACGCGGATGAGAGCACCACGACTTGCGAATTGTTCGTCGTGTTAGCTACATCTCGCAAACACGCCTGCTGAGCCGGCGTGAGCTCGGCGGACGCGCTTGATGTACTCGTATCGTCGCAGGCCGCAAGCAGTGCGAAACATGTCGCGCCTGCAATCATCACCATCTTGTTAGACATTTTCTTCTCCCTCTGGTTCCCTTGAAATTAGTGAAATTGGATGCGCTTGTTTGAAGCTCCCGCGTCTGTGCAGCCAATTGAAAATACCTTGATCCTGTGACTACCATTCCCAAAACTTGCCGCGGGGGGCTTGGTCGGCGGGAAGATATTTCGTTGACTATCGGGGCCGACAATAACGTGTGAAGGCCGAATGACGTCACTAGCAAATGCTAGAGCAAACTCTGGACAGAGGGCGAGTACGTTAAGTCTAAGCATCGCGTCCTCCCAGCGCTCAATCATTGTAAAGTGCCTTCCGACCGCCAGCACTCACTCCAGCAGTCGGAAGGGCTCGGCACAGCGAGCAGCAACGACAACAACGGAGGTAAAATAAAGTTGTGTCGAATTCGCATGTTTGAATCTAATTTTTGATAAATCAATATATTTTCCGCGCGTAAAATTATTTACGCTCTCTTGCGATAGGCTTCTGCTTTCAAACAAAAAGGTAAGAGGGAGCATCCTTAGGGGCGAGTGCGTTCTCCTGAGCGGCAAAGCGTTTGAGACCGCACAGAAAGTAAGAAAGGAGTGAAATATGGGATTTGGTGAAGCAGTTAAAACGTGTTTCTCGAAATACTTCCAGTTCTCCGGTCGGGCTTTACGCTCAGAATACTGGTGGTTCTTCTTGTTCGTGGTTCTCGTGAGTGCTGCTTTAGCTGTGCTGGATACGATCATATTCGGGACCAACCCAGAAACTGGGCAGGGATCTCGCGTCATGTCCTCTGTTTTCCAACTGGCTGTTCTCATACCGATGCTGGCCGCCGGTTGGCGGAGGCTGCATGATACAGGACGACCTGGCTGGTATTTGCTGCTGCCGATGGCGCTCAGCATTACAACGCTTTTTGTTATGCTGGGTGGGGTGGCGTTCTTCTCGGTGTTGGAGCAAGGGACCGAGAACCCTGACGCATTGCGAGGACCTGCGGCAGTCCTGGGCGTGACCGGTATTGTTGTTGTCTCAATTCTTCAATTGGTTCTGTCCATTCTGATGATCTGGTGGTTGACGCGCCCTTCGGAAGAAGGCGCAAACGAATACGGCGAGCCTGTTTCCTGACCTGGTTGTCCAGGCAACAAGCCGGAATTCCTGCTGAATGAAAGTCCGAACCGCAACACCATGGAGATAGAAATGAGTTTCAAAACGATTTCCATTGGAGCGTTGATGATGGCAATGGTGACCACTGCATCGGCGGAGTGGTCGTTCAGTTCCGGGCCTAATCCCAATGCATTTATTCAGACTGAAAGCATGACACTGGAGCTTCAGTGCAACCGTATCCGCTTTGCTCCGGCTGGATACGAGGACAGCCAGGACATTGTGGATAAGCAGGGGCTTTCCATTCGATTTTTGAAGAACGGCACCACCGAAGTTGGCGCATTTCAGGTTGGCGCAGAAAACGCTGCCGTGCAGATCGTCGACAACTATCCCGTCGAGGTCAGTTTCAATAGTCAGCCGGACTATGGTTTTGTTCTGGACCAGCTTGCGGCCAATGCATCGGTTAATCTGTCGATGATTGATCAAGATGTCAGCTACGGAATTTTTGACTTGAAAGGTTCCAGCGCAGCAATTCGGTCCCTTCGTTCTGCGTGCGATTCAGAAGTTAGCCAAGAGACCTCCTACGAAGCGCCCGAAGGCATCGTCTATTGTGGTGGCGGAGCGGTGAAACGCGTGATCGAACCCGTAATTTTGGACAATCCAGAGGGGGAGTGGGACGCGCGAGTAGCGGTTAACGGCGATTCGATCAGAGCCATGACGGCCTACAGTTACTTCGGAAACTCTGAGCCGCCGGCGGGATTTGTTGTCGCCCTGCTTGGGGAAGACAGGTCCGAATTTCTGATTTTTAACGAAGGCGCGGCAAACTGGCTGGAATACGGGGACTACAGGTATGAACAATGCAACTGAAGCCACCTTCCAACCGGCTTCCCAATTGGCAAGCTACTTGAAACGTTTGGTATCTGCGATCCTGCTTGGTTCGGGCCTGGTTTGGACCTCACCAGTTGTCGCGGCTGACGTTTCGCAACTTCCAACCGGTTTGCGAGCAAAGGTTGATCTGGCGGCGCAGGCATGCGCGGAGTTCAACGACGGTCAGTTTGAATTAGATTGGGGTGCGGTTGAAAGGGTCGATCTCGACGGAGATCTACAACGCGACTGGGTTTTGAATGAGTCTGGTTTTGCGTGTTCGAGCGCCGCATCTCTTTACTGCGGAACTGGCGGATGCATGTCGCACTTCTTGATTGAAGAGGAGGTTCAATCCTTGCTCAACCAGGGCTGGACGGTTGTTGATTTTGGTCGTCAACGCGTTGTTATTGCGGATATTCATGGATCCAATTGCGACGGAATAAACCCAACGCCTTGCGTCACGGCCAGTGTTTGGGATGGCGAAGCCAACACTTGGCGTTCGTCTGCTGGCGATTGGGAGTAGACTTGCTTCGGTGTGTGCATGAGAACTCACGAACTTTCCATTCCGCGCGATTCTATGCACACCGGACGCAATTCTGTCTTCAAACAATCTCCGCTGTAGGCGGAAACGGTATCTGCTGAGGAGATCGCAATTCGAGGGTTCTTAGGGAATGGCATGCAAGCCTTCTTAGTGTGGGCAATCTTTGAAAAGATGCCCCAGATGATGCGGGCGCCTCACAAGCATGTAAGAGACTGGCTGAAGGGGTGCCAGGGGGTGGGTCAACACCGCTGAGCCTCACTTGAAGCAAAGCCTGCAAGTGACAATCCGTTACGGGGATAGGGCTCGATTGCGCTCCTCCGACAGACAAATTCTTGCGCAACTGAGTAGAAGTCCGTTGCTTCCGTCAACATTCCGATAGCCGCATGATGTGCTTGCCGTTGGCGAAGTCATCCCTCAGAACGACATTTGCGACCAGGTGCGCTGAATCCTGCGCTCCGGTCTCTTCGCGCACCACCTCCTTCAGTTCCTGATGAAGGACGCGCTTACCCACGCCAGTGGAGCGAGCAATCATTTCTATGCCACGCTGGGGCTGAAGCGGAGAGAGGCTCACGAGACGCCGCAACTCCGCGCGAATTTCATCGGTTGTACTTGCTTCATTCAGCTCGAGCCGCTGCGATTCGTGCATTGTGAAGCGACCGGTCACTGAATTTCCTCCCGGCGTTTTTTTATTAGCGCATCTAGTTCGTCGAGATCAGACACATTCGAGCTCATAATGACGTTGAACACGGTTCCATCCTGGAATCCGCGGATGATCGCGCGGGTCTGATGTTTCCGTTCCTCCCTGGCCTTCGCGGCGTACCACTCGCCAATGCGTGCGACTCGGGCCATATGCTTCCTGTACTGGTTCATATCAATCCTGCCGGTACGCGCCGCGGCTTTGGTGACGCCTTCCAAAAACGCGTGGATCTTCGGCATCGGCTGGCCGAACCAATTGGCCAGAATAAAGGCCATGCGCTGCAAGTTTCTGTGGTATTCGTCTGGATCGATAAGCAGGTTGATCAGCACGTCCCCCATCTGCTCCGCAGCGCTTTCACCATCCTTAGGGGTCCTGAGCCTCATCGTTGCGTAATCCATGCCGTGGCGCATCAAACCGAGTTCACCCGACCCATTGGCGTTGCCGGGTGCGACGGGCCATTCCGCGCGGGGGTGTTGCTGTAAAACAGCGCACCCGTGGGCAGCCCACCAGATGACGTAGCCGCCTTCTCCCCGCCTGTCGACGCCGCGATGGATGCCGCCTTGCGTGTTGCGCTCGCCTTTGTACTGACAGAAGACATGCAACCCGCCGGACTGGGTTTTGACAATGGTCGCGGTCTTGTAGTCGTCTTTGTTTTCGTCCCACCACGACTGCGCCGCCAATCCCTCTTCGCGGACCTTGGGGTCGTCGCTGTACTGCTTGCCGAGATCGACATCGACGACGGTCGCTCCGAGCCTGCTGCCTGTCGGTACACCGATCAGAGCATTCGGGTTCGCGCCCCACCAACCGTCTACGCGCCGCTCGTCTGTTGTGGCATCCTTAAAGCCATTCGCTGTCGCCGGTCGTTTGTGTCTTTCGTTTCCGGGGGCATTTACACAGGGAAAGACCGGCACCTTTCTGCGGATAAGCCTCAGGGCTTCAGGAAAACTACTGGCCGAAGCTTCGTTTTTCATTCGCCCTCCATCCGACGTTGCAGGCATCTGGAGGTTCCCGGCGATCTTCCCGGGAGAGCGGCGAGAAAGGCGATCATTCATCGGAGCCTCCTGAGCTGCTTTTCAACCCCTTTCCTACGGCCCTGGTGGTCTTCCCCATGGAAGAGCGAGTTGCGGCTGCAGAGGTCTCATGATGCGGATTTTTTTGCTCTCCGTGGATGCGGAAGCCCTTAGGAACGGACCCCATGCGTAGCGGCCAAAGCGGGCAGGTCGTGCATATGCATTTTCGAACTTCAGCAGCGCTGTCGTTGCAGCAATCGAGGCACTTGGCTCGGATTGCCTTCATACCGACCAGGTATGGGATGCCGTCCCAAGCATCACAAGATATCTCGCGCGGATCGCGACCGATGAATTGTCCCTCGTCTACCTCGTAAGGCGAGCTTTGTAGGAAGCGACCTTTATTCATGCCGCCACCCTTTCGGGCTTGTAACCGAAAGCTATAGTCGGGTCCGCCGGCTCGCAATTGCGCCAAACAAAGAGGCTATGATTGTGCTTCCCACTTACTGTCGTATTCTCGATCCACCGGAGCCGCCACGTCAGCTTGAGCTCCATGAAGAACCGCTCGTCCGTCACGAGGCTCTGGCGACAGCGAGCGTGGCTCCAGTCAGATCGCAGAAGGGCCACGAGGTATCCCCCCTCCGGCAGGAAATCTAAGCCATGGCCAATGTGCGCATCAGCTTCTGAATACGGCGGGTTCATGACGATATCCCTGAATCCAGGCGGCCCGGCATCCTGCTTCAAGAAATCAACGCCAACCGAGATCGAACAAAGCTTGTCAGGGTGATTGTAAAGATCAGAGGCATGGAGGAGCTTGCCCCTTTTCTTCAATTCTTTGGCGAGATGGCCGCGCCCGCTACTGGGTTCCCAGACGTTCTCCAATTCGATCAGATCGAGAAGGAGTGGCATGACGAACGGTGCATCGAGAGTCGGGTAATAGTCGCTCTCGCGGCGGTCGAAAGTCGAGTTGTGAATTGTCATTTTTCGCCCCCTTCATAGAGGCTGTAGTCGGTGGCGCGTTTGCCGTCATAATCGACTTTCCGCGCACATTTTGTCCCGTGGTAGTCCACGTTACGCGGCTTGTCGCATTGGCTTATCGCCGTGTCGCACGACTTGCGGCTAACGAAATAGCTGCAGTCGAAGCAGCGACGTTCCCGCTGAGAAAGGTTGGGCAGATGCAGCTGGCCAAAGACTAGGTTGGCTAAACGTCTCTCGTATGAAACGCCCGTTAGTTTCAGGCGCAGGGTTATTAACGTGCGCTCAGTCATCGAGAGTGTAGAGGCTGATAACGACACTTTTGGGAGTTTAAACGTTAGCCTTCCATATTTCTCGCAAGCCTCTCGGCTGCGATTAAAGGAAGGCCAAATCCGCTCCTCAAATGCACCTTTCTTTCCCCATTGAACGATGTGCCGCACCTGGAAGTGTTTGAGGTAGGGACAGGGCGTGAAGCCCGTCAATACAACGCCGGCGTCAGCCGTCTCGCCGAAGCGCACCAGAAAGTAGGATGTCTTACACATCCCCGTTGGCACAAAGCAGAAGCAACTCCCGACATCACCGCCGTCGCGCCGCCAACGGTATGAAAACACCTTGCTCATGCCGCGTCTCCGGGGTGAACCATGCGACGTTCCCGAAACGCATTGAGACTCTCACGAGTGACGCGCCTTCCGCGCGGACCGACCCTGTAGGACCGCAATTCGCCCTCTCGGATTAAGTCCCAGATGGTCCGCGGCGACACGGCAATCTCTGCCGCTGCTTCCTTTATCCGCAGATCCGGCTCGCGTGCAGTAATGGTCATGGATGCTCCTTTCGACCCGCGTTAGTGCGGGTTTAGGAGCAGTGATGCTGGAAGGTGATCTACTCGCAACGGGAAAGGGCAAATGGCACCGTTCGTCAGGACGAATGGTACCGTTCGTTCTGGAATAGCACTAAGAGAGCCTGACATTCTTTCTGAAATTTGCTTCAGACCAAGCTCGAATCATCGGATCTTTGTCGGCCACATCCGCCAGTCTCCCTACGGAAATCTTTACCGCCTCGTCGACATCGCCGAACGTTTCAAGAATTGCTTGGTTAAAGATCGCCTGCGCTTTCTTCCCAGTCGCTTCACGCTTTGCTTTCGTCGACTGTACACTCTTGCTCTGACCCGCATTGCGTTGTGCATCTCGTCGGTACAAGTGATACATTTCAACTACATCGACATGCTTGCTTGCAAATCCTGCGAGCGTTTCCAGCGCAACCCTCGTTAATCGTTGGTCGCTAAAGTCGAAAGGAAGCGCATCTGTATCATCTGCTTCGACTATGTCGCAAGAACCGTCATCTTTGAATTGAAGGAACACCCCGTTGAGCTCGTACACCTGCCTCATGCTCGCACCTCGCCGATCGGCGCCACGTTGTCGGCCTCCAAACCGGTCAGATGGTCGACCCATGCTTGTGTAAACCGACGCGCAGCGTCGTTGTATTCCGCGGAAACGTAGATGTGATCAGCACCGTCTGAGGGCGGTGTGTGGTTTGACAAGCGGTCGTGTATATCACGTCCCCCACCATTCTCAGCAACCCAAGTCAGCGCAGCTCTGCGGGTAGCATGGGAGGTGAATTCTTCTGAGATGCCCAGGACCTCGCGTTTCCGAGCGAGCGTCCGGATCACCAAATGCTTGTCTGTAGCGCGGTTGATGTCTTGAGCCGATGGAAAGACCAGATCCGAGGTAGACGCGTCCCGTTTGGCGCGAAGGCACTCAACGGTCTGCTGGGCGAGCATCACAACATGCGCCTTTCCGTTCTTCGATCGAGCGCCAGGCAATGTCCAAGTGCCGGCATCCAGGTCGATCTCATCCCAAGCCATTGATGTAACCTCCCCGATTCGAGCAAAGGTCTCCAATTGGATGCGAAGGATTTCCCCATGCTGACCCAATTGATGGAGGCCGCGAACGTAGTTGCGGAGCTCGCGGGTCCCAGGAATGTGTTGGCGCGGATTGCGTTTAGGTAGTGTTACGGCGCCTACTGGGTTGGGATGATCGGGTGGTAGCCACGTGCCGTCTAGCGTTGAGATCTTGCGCGTACGCCCGCTGGCAACATTGAACAAGGTCGACAACACCGACCGTACTTTCTCTGCTTCGCGAAGCGCACCCGAATTGACGATGTTGGACAAGACAGCCTTGGCAGCGTGATGGTCAAACTCGATTGCGGGCAAGTCTGCGTAGTACGGTACAATGAACTTTCCTAAGAGCCGCTCGTCCTCCTTGGACGATGATGCGGCTTTGGTGACGCGGGCATATTCGGCAATGTAGCGTTTGATCAGATCACCCATACTCAAACTGCTAGGAGAGCCGGAACTGTCGGCGGTAGGTACATTCCCCTCGAGACGCTGGGCGCGAAGGTCTCGCCATATTTCCCGGGCATCAGCAGTGCTCATTGCCGGGTAGCGTCCGAACTGCAGTTCGATCTGCTTCTTGGTGTCGGGGTGCTCGTAGCGGTAGATCCAAACTTTGCCTGTTCGTTTTCCGTGACGCATCAAAAGACCAGGACGGTCCTTGTCGACGAGTTTGCCGCCAATGGCCAACTGCCGGTACTCCAAATCTGACACATCAGTCACGCGCTCACCTGCGGCCAGAGCTGAGGCCTTTTTCAGAACCTCCTGCAGTTCGCCGCGAACGCCCGTGTCAAGCGCCGCTTGGATATGGATTGAGGCGAGTTCGCGCGCCGATAGGTGTTTTGCGGGCATTGCCTGGACTCCTTAAGAGAGGTTGGCGATGTGTAGGCAGCCGTTTCGGCGTCTGATCCCCCCTCGGACCTAAACTTTTTTCCAGGTTTTTTCCAGATTTACCTGCATTGTTGTGCCGAAACCTGCACAAACACGCACTTTCGCATGGCGTGATAACACGCCCACTGGCCCCTATTTTTTGGGGACTATGGCTTTGTTTTCTTGGTATTTGGAGTGGTGAGCCGTGCAGGATTCGAACCTGCGACCCACTGATTAAAAGTCAGTTGCTCTACCAACTGAGCTAACGGCCCACTCTTTCGTTGGATCTTGACGATCCGTGGCGCTCTGTAAGGCAATTACCCGACCGGGTTCAAGCCCTTATTTTGCGCCTCGTTTCGCCGGTTAAATCAGTGTTTCCCGCGACCCGATAGGCGGCCTAATTAGGCAGGTGGCGCGGGGGGGTCAACCCCTTTTTTCAGGAATCTGCGCGACAGGGTGGATTCATGTTCAGAGCAACGTTATATGCCCGCCATGCAACAGATAAGCGATACCGGTTTGCCCTTTATGAAGATGCACGGGCTGGGCAATGACTTTGTCATTGTGGATGCGCGCGCGCATGCCGTTCCGATCAGCGCGGAATTGGCCAGGGGAATCGGGCACCGTCAGTTTGGCGTCGGATTCGACCAGTTGGCCGTGATCGAAACCGGCCCAGCCGACGCACATCTGGTATTTTACAACGCGGACGGATCGACCTCGGCCGCTTGTGGGAACGCCACCCGCTGTATCGCCCGGTACCTGATGGAGGAAAGCGGGAAGTCCGATCTGACGCTGACGACCGAACGGGGCACATTGTTGGCCAAAGAGGCCGGGACCGGCCTGACCTCGGTCAATATGGGGCAACCTCAGCTGGAGTGGCACGACGTCCCGCTGGCGGAAGAGATGGACACTCTGGAACTGCCCATAGAAGGCGCACCAACGGCGACCGGCATGGGCAACCCGCACTGCACGTTTTTCGTGGATGACGCCGAAGCGATTCCCTTGACCGAGTTCGGGTCGCGCTACGAACACCACCCTCTCTACCCCGAACGCACCAATGTTCAGGTTGCTCAGGTGATCGGGCCGGATCATATCCGTATGCGCGTCTGGGAACGCGGCGTGGGCATCACGCTGGCCTCTGGCTCGTCCTCTTGCGCCACAGCGGTTGCGGCTGCTCGGCGGGGCCTGACCGGGCGCAAGGTGCAGATCGAGTTGGACGGCGGCACCATCTGGATCGACTGGCGCGACGATGGCGTCTGGATGACCGGACCAACGGCCCATGTATTCTCGGGCACCCTGACCCCCGAATTCATAAGGTCGCTGGGATGAGCGCCCCGAAATTCACCACTCTGGGCTGTCGCCTGAACGCCTATGAGACCGAGGCGATGAAAGAGCTGTCGCAACAGGCGGGGCTGACCGATGCGGTGGTCGTGAACACCTGTGCCGTGACGGCCGAGGCCGTGCGCAAGGCGCGGCAAGAGATTCGCAAGCTGCGCCGGGAAAACCCAGCCGCCCGCCTGATCGTCACCGGTTGTGCGGCACAGACCGAGCCTGAGACCTTTGCCCAAATGGAAGAGGTCGACGCAGTCATCGGCAATACCGAGAAAATGCGGCCCGATACCTGGAAGGGTATGGCGGCCGATTTCATTGGCGAAACCGAAACAGTGCAGGTCGATGACATCATGTCGGTCACTGAAACCGCTGGCCACCTGATCGACGGTTTCGGAACCCGATCCCGCGCTTATGTGCAGGTCCAGAACGGATGCGACCATCGCTGCACCTTCTGCATTATCCCCTATGGCCGCGGAAACTCGCGCAGTGTCCCTGCGGGCGTGGTTGTCGATCAGATCAAGCGGCTGGTGGACAAAGGCTATAATGAGGTCGTCCTGACAGGCGTAGACCTCACCTCGTGGGGGGCCGACCTGCCGGCGCAGCCCAGGCTGGGCGATCTGGTGATGCGCATCCTCAAGCTGGTGCCAGACCTGCCCCGCTTGCGGATCAGTTCGATCGATTCCATCGAGGTGGACGAAAACCTGATGCAGGCCATCGCGACCGAGCCGCGCCTGATGCCGCATCTGCATCTGTCGCTGCAACATGGCGACGATCTGATCCTGAAGCGCATGAAACGCCGCCACCTGCGCGACGACGCCATCCGCTTTACCGAAGAGGCCCGCAAGCTGCGCCCGCAGATGACCTTTGGCGCAGACATCATCGCTGGCTTCCCGACCGAGTCAGAGGCGCATTTCGAGAACTCGCTGAAACTGGTCACCGATTGCGATCTGACCTGGCTGCACGTCTTCCCCTATTCCAAACGCGAAGGCACCCCGGCAGCCCGCATTCCGCAGCAGATCAACGGCAACATCATCAAGGACCGCGCCGCCCGCCTGCGCGCCGCAGGCGATGCGCAGGTTGCGAAACACCTCGCAACCCAGATCGGCAAAACCCATCACATCCTGATGGAAAACCCCCATATGGGCCGCACTGAACAATTCACCGAGGTCGCCTTCAACGCGCCTCAGCCCGAAGGCCAGATCGTGACGGCAACAATCACCGGGCAGACCTCGGGCCAACTCACGGCCTGATCCTCCCTTCTTCTGTTCAAAAATACCTCGGGGTGAATTGGCCGCAGGCCAAGAGGGGCTGGCCCCTTCTGGCGACCTCAAAAAGAAACCCCCGCAACCTTAGGGCGCGGGGGTTCTAGTTTCAGTATTCCGAAAAGGATCAGTCCTCGTTGCGAAGCTTACCCTTGTGCGGCGCCCACAGACGCTTGTTCACCAGGTACAGCAGCACCGACAGAACGGTCAGGAAGATCACACCGACAAAACCGGCGTTCTTGCGGTCCATCATCTTGGGCTCGGCGGCCCACATCAGGAAGGCGGCAACGTCCTCGGACATGGCTTCGACAGTGGCCGGGTGGCCGTCGGCAAACTCAACCTGATCTTCCGAAATCGGCGGGGCCATCGAAATCCAGCCGCCGGGGAAGGCCTTGTTTTCGTACAGGATGGTGCCTGCTTCTTCCTTCTCTTCACCGGTATAGCCATCCAGCAGCGAGGCGATGTATTCCGCGCCACCCATGCCTTTGACCAGCTGGTTGATGCCCAGACCGTAAGGACCGTGGAAACCCGCACGCGCCTTGGCCATCAGGCTCAGGTCGGGTGCGCCAACCGCGTCATTGACCGGGAAATGGTCGGTCGGGATCGCCGGGCGGAAATCGTCCAGCTCGGGGTCGAAGACCTCGAAATTGTCGGCCGCGTAGGTGATGACCTGCTCTTCCGAATAACCCAGCGCTTCCAGATCGCGCAGGGGCACATATCTCAGCCCGTGACAGGCTGCGCAAACCTCGGTGTAGACCTGAAGGCCGCGCTGCAGCTGGTTCTGATCCCAGGTTCCGAACGGACCCTCGAACGAGAAGTCGAAATCCTCGATATGCTGCTCGCCGCCACCTGCCGCAAAGGATGCAGCAGGGGTCAGAGCGAGGGCAAACGCGGCGCCGATTGCAAGTTTCTTGAACATGTTTCCGGTCCCTCTTCTTACTCGGCCGGCGTGGCTTCGGCGTCAGCCTTGCCATAATGCGCGTTGAAGTCTTCTTCGATGGTCTCGGGCTGCGGCAGCGGCTTCTCGATCACCCCAAGGATTGGCAGGATCACGAAGAAATAAGCAAACCAGTAGGCCGATGCGATCAGCGAGAAGGTTGCATAGGGCTCTTCCGCGGGCATCGCACCCAGCCACATCAGGGCAAAGAAGTCGATGATCAGCAGGTAGAACCACCATTTGAACATCGGACGGTATTTGCCCGAACGCACGGTCGAGGTGTCCAGCCAGGGTGCCAGAGCCATCGCCAGGATCGCACCGAACATCGCGACCACACCAAAGAACTTGGCGTCGACGATGCCGCCGGTGATGAAGCTGGCGAATTGCACAACCCAGACCTCGCCGGTGAAGGCCCGCAGGATCGCGTAGAACGGCAGGAAGTACCATTCGGGCACGATATGCGCAGGTGTAACCAGCGGGTTGGCTTCAATGTAGTTATCCGGGTGGCCCAGGTAGTTCGGCATAAAGCCGACAATGGCCCAGAACACGACCAGAATAACCGCCAGCGCGAACAGGTCCTTGATCACGAAGTAAGGCCAGAAGGGCAGCGTGTCCTTGTCGGCCTCGGCTTTCGAACCACGACGCACTTCAACACCTGTGGGGTTGTTGTTGCCCGTGGTGTGGAACGCCCAGATATGCACGATGACCAGTGCCGCGATGATGAACGGCAGCAGATAGTGCAGCGAGAAGAAGCGGTTCAGCGTGGCGTTATCCACCGCCGGTCCGCCCAGCAGCCAGGTCTGCAGCGCATCACCCACAAACGGGATGGCGCCAAACAGGCCTGTAATCACGGTCGCACCCCAGAAGGACATCTGACCCCAGGGCAGAACATAGCCCATGAAGGCGGTGCCCATCATCATCAGATAGATCAGCATCCCGATGATCCACGTGATCTCACGCGGGGCTTTGTACGAGCCGTAGAACAGGCCGCGGAACATGTGAATATAGACCGCAACAAAGAACAGCGACGCGCCGTTCATGTGCAGGTAGCGGATGAAGTAGCCGCCATTCACGTTACGCATGATGTGCTCGACACTGGCAAAGGCCAGATCGACATGCGGGGTGTAGTGCATCACCAGGATGATGCCGGTGACGATTTGCAGCGCCAGGCAGAACGCCAGAACGATGCCCCAGATCCACCACCAGTTCAGGTTCTTGGGGGTGGGAATCATCAGGGTGTCATACAAAAGGCCGACGATGGGCAGGCGGCTGTGCAGCCACTTTTCGCCGTTTGACTTCGGCTCGTAATGATCGTGGGGAATTCCGGACATAAGTTGGGTCTCCCTTAGCCGAGTTTGAGGGTTGATGCGTCCACCCATTCAACGGGCGGAATCGGCAGGTTCTCAGGCGCGGGGCCTTTGCGGATCCGGCCAGCCAGATCGTAGTGCGAGCCGTGGCAGGGGCAGAACCATCCGCCGAAATCACCGGCGTCGCCCAGCGGAACACAGCCCAGGTGGGTGCAAACGCCCATCTGGACGATCCAGGCACCCGCTGCTTCGCCTTCGGGCGAGGGCAGCACGCGGTTGGCATCGGTTGCGGGCGCATCTGCGTTCAGGTTGAAGTTCCGGGCCAGCGGGTCGGGCAGGTTGCCAACCGCTTCCTCATCCTGTTGCTGCGCTTCGGCAATCTCGGCACCGGTGCGGTGGCGGATGAACACGGGTTTACCCAGCCATTTCACGGTCAACTGTGTGCCCGGCTCAACCCCGCTGACATCTGTACGGATCGAGGAAAGGGCCTGCACATCCGCCGACGGGTTCATCTGGTTGATCAGGGGCCATACGGCTGCACCTGTCGCAACGACTCCTGCGCCGCCAGCGACGTAATAGAGGAAATCTCTGCGGGTGCCTTCGTGGTCTTCTGCGTGGGACACGAGGTTATCTCCGGTTTTCTGGCGCCCGCGGACGGGCAAATAGCTCGCGCACCGCACGAATGCGGTGTCTTAACCGCGCTGTCTATCGACGCAAATAGCGTTCGTCCAGCGGTCATAAACGCGCAATACGCCGCATCTGTGCTATTTGTCACAATGCATCGGGTATTTTTGGTGATTCAAGCCCACATCTTTTCCGATCATCCCGAATCGGCGGGGTTTGATTCGATGGTCAGGGACACATCCCCGCTATGCCTGACCCAAGCGGATTCGGGGCACATCTTCCGGCAGAAGATTGATGCCATGTCATGCAATATCCGCGACGGCAGAGCCGCATTGTTCCGCGACAAATGACACCTCTGAAATAGACCATTTGTTCAGTGGGATAGCGGTCTTTTTGCTGTTGAATCCTGTGCCTGAATGCCGGACATCCCGGTCTGCGCGAACGCCGATCAGGAGACCCCGATGTCAAAAACCCCCTTGGCCGCCGTTCTGTTAACGATTGCACTGTCCACCCAAACCGCCGCCGCTGGCGATCCCGCCAAAGGCAAGCAGCTTTATAACCGCTGTTCTTCGTGCCACGCGATCATCAAAGATGGCGAGGTTCTGGAGAAAGGCGGCATTACCGGACCGAATCTCTATGGCGTCGTGGGCCGCGTCGCCGGGTCCGAGACCGATTATCTGAATGGCAGCGAGCGCCTGCCCATCGGCATGTTCACCGACGATATGATCCGGGCGGGGGAACAGGGGCTTGTCTGGACCGAGGAAAACATCGCGGTCTATTCAAAGGACCCGATCGGTTTCATTCAGGAGTTTCTGCAGGACGATACCGCCCGCCCCAACATGAGCGTCAAGCTCAGGAAAGGGGCCGAAGACATCGCCGCCTATCTGGCGACCTTCAGCGACTAGGGGCGCGGGGCGCCCTCAGCCTTGCGGGCGGGTGGCGACCATACTGGGCCGCTCGCCAAACTCGGCAAACCAGGCCGCAAGCGCATCATTGCCCTTGCGCCAGCCGCGTGCATCGTGGCGTAGGTCAAGATAACCCAGCGCACAGCCGACAGCCACCTGCCCCATATCCAGCGGGCCGGACAGATGCGCCATCCAGCGCTGGTTCAGGGCGGCACAGGCCCGGTCGATCTTGACCCATTGCGACTCGGTCCAGTCGTCCCATTGCTTGTCTTCGGGGCGCAACCGGTCTTCGTAGGTCATCAACAGGGCCGCATCCAGAATACCATCTGCCAGCGCCTCAAGCGTCAGTACATCCCAGCGACCCGCGCCATCGGGATAAAGCCGCCCTCCGGCGCGGGCATCCAGAAACGCGCAGATCACCCGACTGTCGAACAGGGTTGGCCCATCCGGACGTTCCAACGCCGGAACCTTGGTCAGGGGGGCCTTGCTGATCAAAAATGCCGCCGGTGAAATCGGCGTACTGGCCACCGTCTCAAGCTCGACATCCTCCAGCTGATCCGTTTCGTGCAGCAGCACCATGACTTTGCGCACATAAGGCGAGGTCAGACTGTGATAGAGTTTCATTCGCACGCTCCCTGATTGCGCCGACCTTACAACAAGGGCGAAAAAACAAAAGCGGTCAGTCGTCTGACGGCTTGGCCCCGCGCATCAGCGTCTGCAGCGCCTGCAACTCGGACCCAATCCCCGACGCGACATGGTCAGACGCCTGCATCCGCACATCATCGGGTTTGTTCTGGTTCAGCTTCCAGGTACCCTGAATGTCATCGATCCGCATCCGACAGGGCACAATCATCCGCATCATGCGATCCAGCGCCTCATCGGTCATCTTGTCGGTACGCCACGGCGGCTTCGGACGCAGCCGATCTTCGTAGAACGCCGACTGCCGGTCCAACAGATCGCGCAATTCCTGCGGCGGGCGCATCTCAAGAACGCCGGTCAGATGGGCGGCCACATAATTCCAGGTCGGCACCTGATCCGCGATCCCGTACCAATCCGGCGACACATACCCATCCGGCCCCGATACCGCGATTCGCGCCGTCACAGGCTGCTTCAACACCCGCACAATCGGGTTCGAGCGGACAAGATGCAGCTCAGCCACCGCCCCGTCTGCGGACAGCAAAAACGGAACATGGCTTATAATCGGCGCGCCATCGGTCGAGATTGCCAACACGCCAAAGGCCCTGTCACGGGCAAACGCAATATGACGCGCGCGGTCCTCGGCGCGGAAGGCGGGGTTCGGGTGCATAGCGGTCCTCCTGCCAAATCTCTTGCAGAAGGGGCCCGATCCATGCAAGGTCCGTCTCGTTCTCAGGGCGGGGTGAAATTCCCCACCGGCGGTATGCGGGCAATGACCCGTAAGCCCGCGAGCGGCTTCGGATCATCCGGGGTGTCAGCAGATCTGGTGAGAGGCCAGAGCCGACGGTTAAAGTCCGGATGAAAGAGAACGTGCAGCGTGCCCCCTCGGCGCGTCTGCTCGTGATCGCCTTGGGTGACGTGTCTGTCTACTTAAGGAGGTCCAAATGACACACACCCGCTATGCTTTCATCAAGGCCAACTGGCATTCCGATATCGTCGACCGCGCGCTTGACGGCTTCGTTGGGCTCATCCCCGCCGAACAGGTCGACGTCTACGACGCCCCCGGCGCGTTTGAAATGCCCCTGCTGGCGCGCGATCTGGCCCAAACCGGCCAATACGCCGCAATCGCCTGCGCCGCCTTTGTCGTCGATGGCGGCATCTACCGGCATGATTTCGTGGCACAAGCCGTGGTGGACGGCCTGATGCGCGCAGGCCTGGATACCGGCGTCCCGATCCTGTCGGTCTCACTCACCCCGCACCAATATCAGGAAACCGACCACCACAACGCCATCTACCGCGCGCATTTCGTCGAAAAAGGCCGCGAAGCCGCACAAGCCGCGCTCAAGATAACCGCGACGCGCGCGACCATCGCAAAAGCCGCCTGATCCTTCTTCTGTTCAAAAATACCTCGGGGGAGTCGCGCTTGCGCGACGGGGGCAGAGCCCCCTCCCCGACCTCCAGACGCAAATCCGCTTGAGACCAAAGGCCCACAAGGCTAATCACTTCGCTCAAAGGAGCACGCCCCATGTCGATGAACAGCTTTGGACACCTCTTCCGCGTCACCACCTGGGGTGAAAGCCACGGCCCCGCTTTGGGCGCGACCGTTGATGGCTGCCCGCCGGGCGTCACAATCGATGAGGGCATGATCCAGCACTGGCTGGACAAGCGTAAACCGGGGCAGAACAAATTCACCACCCAACGGCGCGAGCCCGATCAGGTCAAGATCCTGTCCGGCGTGTTCGAAGGCCAGACCACCGGCACCCCTGTCCAGCTGATGATCGAGAACACCGATCAACGCTCGAAGGACTACGGCGACATCATGGACAAGTTCCGTCCGGGCCATGCCGATATCACCTATTGGCAGAAATACGGCATCCGCGATTATCGCGGTGGCGGGCGCAGCTCGGCCCGCGAAACCGCGTCGCGAGTTGCCGCCGGTGGCTTGGCGCGCGAAGCCATCAAACAGATCGCCCCAAATGTGCAGATCACCGGCTACATGACCCAGATCGGCCCGCACAGGATCGACCGCGCCAATTTCGACTGGTCGCAGATCGAACAGAACCCGTTCTGGACGCCCGACGCCCAAGCGGCCGAGGACTGGGCCGCCTATCTGGACGACTTGCGCAAGTCCGGCAACTCGGTCGGCGCGGTGGTCGAGGTTGTGGCGCGCGGCGTCCCCGCCGGGCTGGGTGCACCGATTTATGCCAAGTTAGACACTGATCTGGCCGCTGCAATGATGTCGATCAACGCCGTCAAGGGCGTTGAGATCGGTGAAGGCATGGCCGCCGCTGAACTGACCGGCGAGGCCAACGCCGATGAGATCTTCATGGGTCAGAACGGCCCGCAATACAGCTCGAACCACGCGGGCGGCATTCTGGGCGGTATCTCGACCGGGCAGGACATCGTCGTGCGGTTCGCGGTCAAACCGACCTCGTCGATCCTGACCACCCGCAAGACCATTACCAAATCCGGTGAGGAGACCGAGATCATCACCAAAGGCCGTCACGACCCCTGCGTCGGTATCCGCGCGGTTCCCGTGGGTGAGGCGATGATGGCCTGCGTGATCCTCGACCACCTGCTGCTGCATCGCGGTCAGATCGGCGAGAATCGTGGACATATCGGCTGATCTGCGCGTCCGTCTGCGGGGCATCGTCGCGCAGCGCATGCAGGCCGATCCGGCGCATGATCTGGCGCATCTGGATCGCGTCTGGAGCAATGCGCAGGCCATCGCCGGTGAACAGACAGACATGCAGGTCCTTCTGGCCGCCTGCTATCTGCACGATCTGGTCAACCTGCCCAAGAACGATCCGAACCGGCACCTCGCCTCTCGTCAGTCCGCGCAGGAATCAGAGCCTATTCTGGGTGATCTGGGCTTTGATGCCGCGTCGATCCGCGCCACCCAGCACGCGATTGAGGCCCACAGTTTCTCGGCCAACATCCCGCCGCGCACCCCCGAGGCCCGCATCCTGCGCGACGCAGACCGGCTGGATGCGTTGGGGGCGATTGGCATTGCCCGCACCTTTGTTGTTGCAGGGGCGCTGGGCCGCGACCTTTATGATCCCGATGATCCCTTCGCCGAAGCACGCGCGCTGGACGATCTGAAATTCTCGCTCGACCACTGGAAAGTCAAACTGCTGACACTGCCCGCCGATATGCTGACCCCGGCCGGGCTGGCGCTTGCGCAGGAACGGGTGTCACAGATGCTTGGATTTCTGGACGCCTTAGCGGATGAGATCGGCCACCCCGTTCCCGATCACTGGAAATCCACCTGATTGGTACAATCCCGTCGTTGATCTTTCGCCGCCAAAGGCGCAGGGTCCCGGCCAATGGCACAATCCTTAACATCGCATCGACCCATGCTTGCCGTGGGTTTGAAACTGGCTGCGCTGATGCTGTTCACCTCGATGTCGGCACTGGTCAAAGCCCTGTCCGAGGATTTCCCGCCGGGTGAGCTGGTCTTTTTCCGCTCGCTCTTTGCAATTCCGGTCATCATCATCTGGCTGATCTGGCGGGGCGAACTGGCGCAAGGTTTTGTCGTCAAGAAACCCATGGGCCATTTTTGGCGCGGCGTTCTGGGCACCAGCGCCATGGGGCTGACCTTTACCGGCCTCAGCCTTCTGCCCCTGCCCGAGGTCACGGCCATCGGCTATGCCACCCCGATCTTCACCCTGATTCTGGCCGCGCTGATGCTGGGCGAGCGTATCCGCGTGATCCGAATCGGAGCGGTCGCTTTGGGCTTGCTGGGGGTTCTGATCATGATCTGGCCCCGGCTGGGCAGCACTCAGATGGAGATGGCGGCAACCATCGGCGCGCTCTGCGTCCTGGGGGCAACCATCGCCCGCGCCTTTGTTCAGATCCATATCCGGCAATTGGTCAAAGTCGATCACCCAGCCGCCATCGTGTTCTACTTTTCCATGACCGCCACGCTGCTGTCGGCCCTGACCGCGTTCTGGGGCTGGACGATGCCCACGGTGAATCAGGCTCTGATACTGGTCATTATGGGGCTGATTGGCGGGGTCGCGCAGATTCTGGTGACTTCGTCCTATCGGTTCGGGCAGGCCTCGATGCTGGCGCCGTACGATTATTCGACCATGCTGTTTGCGATTTTCATCGGCTATGTCTGGTTCGATGAGTTGCCAACAGTCGCCATCCTGATCGGCGCAGCGCTGGTGATCGCAGGCAATGTCGTCGTGATCTGGCGCGAGCATCAATTGGGGCTAGAGCGCGGCAAGGCGCGATCCGTCACCGACCCCAAAGCGTGACTTTACCTTTCGCAAACTTCGCCTAGGTTGGGCGCGACAGTCAAAGAGGGTTCCCCATGAGCGACGCACAGGATCACAAGGAAAAGATGCAGCAGGTGCAGGCCAAGCACCGCAAGAAAGTGTCCGAGGCGGTTGATCCGGGGCGCGGGCTGGTGCTGATCAACACCGGCAAGGGCAAGGGCAAATCCTCGGCCGCGTTTGGTGTGGTGATCCGGGCGCTGGGCTGGGGTCAGACAGTCGCGGTGGTGCAATTCATCAAGGGTAAGTGGAAGACCGGTGAACGCCGGTTTTTTGAAGACCGCGATCTGGTCACATGGCACACGATGGGCGAAGGTTTCACCTGGGATACGCAGGACCGCGAGCGTGACATTGCCGCCGCCACCGCCGCCTTTGACAAGGCTTGCGATCTGATGGCCAGCGGTGAATATGATCTGGTCGTGCTGGACGAAATCAACATCGCCCTGCGCTATGAATACCTGTCGGTTGAGCGTGTGATCGAGGGGCTGAAGGCACGGTCCGACAAGACCAGCGTCTTCCTGACCGGTCGCGACGCCCCTCAAGCGCTGCGCGACTATGCCGATCTGGTCACCGAAATGACCGAGGAAAAACACCCGTTTCAGGCTGGTATCAAAGCCCAGCGCGGCGTGGACTTTTAGGAATGGTCAAGGTGGGCGTCGCCATACCCGCCTTAACCTGCGCGCTTGCCTGACAGGTTTTCAAATACGTAGCGCACAGACTTGCGGCGGCTTGCGGCGCTCTCTGGCAGAGTGTCGTCTTTTCCCGCCGCATCGCGGGCAGCCTTGCGGTTCTTTTGGTCCACGTAAGCCGTGTAGTCGGTGTCGCAGCAGCTGCACCCACAGGCAGTGGCGGCATCGTGCCGGGCAATGATCTCGTCCATCTTTTCGCGCATACCGAAGCCCTGCGATTGTCTCGTTTCCGAGGCGGCGGCAGGCCCTCACTGTGTCACGCGCTAAGCCCGCAAACCGCCCCGAAACCCTGTGCTGGATAATACATCATCTGGCGTTGAGCTATATCTGATTATTTTAGTCAGACAATTCAAGCCAAAAAAATGCGCCCACGAATTTCTTCGGGGCGCAAGTTACGGGGAAGATAGGATCAGATGGCCCGGTCACGCGGATCCAGCGTTACCGACCATAGCTCGGTATCCGCGCGGTCCATCAGGCGAACGGTCATTTGCTGCGTTGAACCGTCGATATCCACGAGGCCAAAGAACTGCAGACCCGCACTGGGGGGCAGGTTCACCCCTTGATCTTCGGTCGGAGCTTTGACGAATTTCACCTCGGGCCCGAAGGTTCCGTCCAACGCGTTCGGACCAAAGGTCCCAGCGTGCAGGGGGCCCGAAACAAACTCCCAAAACGGTTCAAAATCCTGAAATTGGGCTTTGTTAGGGTCGTAGTAGTGCGCCGCGGTATAGTGAACATCTGCTGTAAACCAGACCGTGTTCGTGATGCCCGCCGTCTTGATAAAACGCAGCAGATCGGCGATCTCCAACTCGCGACCCTTGGCCGGCCCACTGTCACCGTTTGAGATCGCCTCCGCTCCGGCCTGTTCCTTCCAGTTGTCCCACACGATCAACCCGATCGGCATGTCAGAGGCAATCACCTTCCAGGTGGCTTGCGAGGCTGCAAGTTCGCGTTTCAGCCAGGCCAGTTGCGCGGCACCCAGAATGCGGGACTGATCGGTGATTTCATCCTCCATCGCGGGTCCGTTGGGGCCGCGATAGCTGCGCAGATCCAGGAAAAACACATCCAGCATCGGACCGTATGAGATCTTGCGATAGACGCGACCGGGCTCGGCAGGGGTTATGCGCAGCGGTGTCATCTCGTCAAACGCCCGTCCGGCGCGGGCTTGCAGCACATGCACCGATTTCTCGGAATACCGATCATCCGAGATCAGGTCCTTGGCGTCCGACCAGTTGTTGACAACCTCGTGGTCATCCCACTGGAAGAAGGTGGGGCAGACGGCGTTCATGGCGCGTACGTGCTCGTCCATCATGTTGTATTTCCACTGGGCGCGGAATTCGTCCAGCGTCTCGGCAACCTTGCGCTTTTCGTCGATCAGGGTGGCGTTCTTCCAGATCACCTGCCCGTCCTTTTCGACCTAGTCCTGCATCGGGCCGTCGGCATAGACCGTATCGCCGGAATGGATGAAAAAGTCAGGCCGATGCTGCGCCATGGTCGCATAGGTGCGCATCCCGTCATCATCAATCCCCCAACCCTGACCTGCGGTGTCACCGGACCAGGCAAATCGAATGTTGCGGCGC
Source organism: Ruegeria sp. AP12 (assembly GCF_056540025.1). Lineage (NCBI taxonomy): Bacteria > Pseudomonadati > Pseudomonadota > Alphaproteobacteria > Rhodobacterales > Roseobacteraceae > Ruegeria > Ruegeria sp. AP12. The sequence continues at coordinate 167,035 of NZ_JBQFVZ010000003.1, read as the reverse complement.
GCGGACGGAGCGGTGCGGAATTGCCCAATAACAGGCTCTGATACGGTATTGATATCGCTTAGATCGGCGGCGACAAAGCGATAGAAGATATCCTGATCCGCTGGCAGCCCGTCGATCAGGCGTTTGACCGCGAAGTCACCGTTCGGGATTGCATCCATTGGCGGCAATCGGCGGGTATCGGCAAAGCCCTCGGTGGTCGAGACCTCCATCATCACGCGCGCAGGCCGGTCGGTGCGAGTCCAGACCATGCCCGAGCTTGCATCCACGTCGCCTGACTGAACACCATGTGTGAAAACGGGTCGCGACGCGGCACGGCTGATGGCAGGCATGGCCAGCGACGCAGCAAATGCAGTGCTGCCAGCCAGAAACGTGCGGCGGGTCGGGCGAATAATCTTGGTCATCTCGGGGCTCTCCTGTCTGGTGATCGTCTCAAAGATCACGCGATTGGTGAACCGATAAGAACCGCCCGTTTGTAAAACGCGCGGCTCAGTTTCTTGACAGTATCACGATGATACTGTGACAGCTGTGGATAATTCTCAGGCGGCAACACCCTGTTCAGGCGCGCTGAGCGAGATCACCAGCACCACCGCAGCCCCGTTCAGCCAGTAAAAGACGGCATCCAGACCCGAAAACCCAAAAAGGCTGGGGGCGAACAGGAAGGTGATGCCGACGATCAGGTCCACGGCCAGATGGAACTTATAGCTCAGGACACGCCAGACCCCCAGGTGATGGTCGGTAAGCACGGTCAGGACAAAGGCCGCGGCCCCGGTGATAACCGACAGCCATAAGGCCATGGGGTTGGACTGACCCAGCCCCAGAACAAAGGGCAGCACGATCAGCGCCAGGGCGACAGGGTAGTCCAGATAGGCGTGGATGTTACGAGTTACAAAACGAAGAGACATCGGAAGATCCTTTTCTTGCTTGGGATAATCCGAAGATAAGGCAGTGAACGCGGACGTATCAGTTCGGTTCGTTCAGGTCTTTTTGCAGATCGTACAAATGCGCCGGTCGATCAGTGCATCGCCCGATAGGCTGCCGGGGAAACGCCGACTTGCTTCTTGAACACCCGCGAAAAAGCCGCCTCGGACGCGTAACCGACCTCGGCCGCCGCATCCGCCACGTTCCAGCGGCTTTCCGTCAACCCGTGGCAGGCGATCTGCATCCGCCACGACGTCAGGTATTGCATCGGTGTCGTTTCCATCTTCTCGGCAAATAACTGGGCAAATGCGGTCCGTGACATCCCGGCTTCGCGGGCCAGAGTCTCGACACTCCATTCCTGTGCGGGGCCGTGGTGAAAGGCGGTCAGAGCGCGGGATATGCGGGGGTCGGCAAATCCGGCCAGCGCCGTATCGGTCGGGCTCTGGCATTCCAGATAGGCGCGGATTGCCTGGGCAAACAGGACCTCGGACAGTTTCAGCGCGATCAGGTCACCGCCGATCCGTGCGCCGCCCACTTCGGACCCGATCATGCGCAGCGTGGCCTCGATCCAGGCCCCGGCTTCTTCGCCATAATTCTCGATCAGAATGTAGGGCGGCAGCCGGTCGATCAGCATATGCCCAGTGCCGCGTCGCCCCGGCGGACCAGTGAACGAGAAATGGCCGCAGATCAATTGCGTATCGCGGCTTTTGTCCTCGCCACCATAAACCAGAACGCCGTCGCCCTGATACCCGGCGTCCTCCAGCACCTGCTCCAGCGGCAGGGCGTCCAGCGGATTGACCTCATTGCACAGCAGCGCATGGGCCGCGCCGTGCGGGATCAGAATCAGATCGCCTTGCTTCAAACGCAAGGTTTCGCCCTTGTTAGAGACAAAAACCTTCAACTCCCCACGCTGCACAAAGTGAAACCGGGCCACGTTTTCGAACGCGGGCACCTGAATACCGAAAGGCGGCGTGAAAGAGGTGCGGAAATAGAACGTCCCCCGCAGGGACAGACGGGTGAGGATATCGCTGAGCAGGTCCAACATGAATGTAACGTAACCCCACCTGCGCTTTCGTCCAGCCATCTGAACGATCTGCACAATGTCTTGAACGGCAGGCAAAGAAAAAACCCCGCGCAAGGCAGGGGTTTGGAGTTCAGGATCTGCGCAGATCAGGCGCGGACAAGCTTTTCGTAATCTTCGGCAATCTCGCGGGTCAGATCGCCCACTTTGAACGTATAGTCACCAATCTGCCCGACCGGAGTGACCTCGGCAGCCGTACCGGTCAGCCAGCATTGTTCGAAATCGGCCATTTCCTCGGGCTTGATGCGGCGTTCGTGGACGGTGATGCCCTTGTCTTTCAGCATCTGGATCACGGTCTGGCGGGTGATGCCGTTCAGGAAGCAATCGGCCAGCGGGGTGTGCACCTCTCCGTCCTTGACGAAGAACACATTCGCGCCGGTCGCCTCGGCCACGTAGCCGCGCCAATCCATGAACAACGCGTCCGAACAGCCCTTGGCCTCGGCCTTGTGCTTGGAGATGGTGCAGATCATGTAAAGACCCGCCGCTTTGGCGTGAACCGGGATGGTTTCCGGGCTGGGGCGTTTCCATTCCGCGATGTCCAGCTTGGCACCCTGCATTTTGGCATCGCCGTAATAGGCACCCCAGGGCCAGACCGCGACGGCCATGCGAACCGGGTTCCTGGCCGAAGCCACGCCCATATCCTCGCCCGAGCCGCGCCAGACCAGCGCGCGGACATAGGCGTCCTGCAAGCCGCTGGCTTTCAGGGCTTCGTCCTTGGCGGCCTCGATCTGGTCGACGTCATAAGGCATCGGCATATCCAGCGCCTCGGCCGAGGCGATCAGACGCTCGGAATGTTCGCGGCTTTTGAAGATCTTGCCGTTATAGGCGCGCTCGCCCTCGAACACAGATGAGGCATAGTGCATCGCGTGGGTCAGCAGGTGCACATTGGCCTCGCGCCAGGGCACCAGTTCACCATCCATCCAGATGACACCGTCACGATCATCGTACCCCGCCATGCGAAACCTCCTGAACCGGGTTGAATTTTCGATTGTTGCGCTATTTAGGTCCGGAGCGGACACATTCTTGCGCAAAAACTGCGATTCGATACCTGTCCGCCCTTGGAATGTCAATAAGGCTGACATAAACTGAGCATTGTGTAACGAATGAGGCAAGATATGTCCGAAATCCGCCCCGCCCCGATGTTTGGGGGCGAAAGCCTGTTGTTTCTTACGGATGAGCAGTTGCGACAGGGGATCGAGGCCATGTTTTTCGCCTATCGCGGCTTTACCGCCGATCCTGACCGCATCCTGTCCGAGATGTCCTATGGCCGCGCGCATCACCGGGCGATTCACTTTGTCAATCGCGCTCCGGGGACCACGGTGAACAACCTGCTGGCCATTCTGGGGGTGACAAAACAATCCCTGAACCGGGTGCTGCGAACGCTGATCGAGGATGGAATGGTCGAAAGCCGGGTGGGTACCGCCGACAAGCGCGAGCGGCACCTGTTTCTGACCGAAAAGGGCCGCGCGCTGGAGGCCACGCTGTCCGACGCCCAGCGCGCCCGGATGCGTGCGGCATATAAGGACGCAGGCCCCGAAGCCGTGGCTGGTTTTCGTAAAGTGCTTGAAGCGATGATGGATGCTGATATGCGTCATGCGTATACGAAGCTGCGGGATACGACCTCATGAGCGATATGGACGCCCATCTGCTGATCGTCGACGATGACGAACGCATTCGCGATCTGTTGAAGAAGTTTTTGATGCGGAACGGGTTTCTGGTAACCGCCGCCCGCGACGCAGCCCATGCGCGCCGGGTGCTGTCGGGGCTGGATTTCGACATGATCGTGCTGGACGTGATGATGCCGGGTGAGGATGGCGTGAGCCTGACAAAGGCACTGCGCGAAACGCATGCGACTCCAATCCTGCTGCTGACCGCGCGGGGTGAAACCGAGCACCGGATTGCGGGGCTTGAGGCCGGGGCGGATGATTATCTGGCCAAACCGTTCGAGCCGAAAGAGCTGCTGCTGCGCATCAATGCCATTCTGCGGCGGATGCCGGAAACGCCAGCCCAAGATACCGCGGCGAAGATCCTGACGCTGGGCCCGATCCGCTATGACATCGAACGTGGTGAGATGTGGCAGGGCGAAGACCCGGTGCGTCTGACCGCAACGGAAAGCCAGTTGATGAAGATCTTCTCGGCCCAGCCGGGCGAGCCGATCAGCCGCGCGAAACTGGTCGAGGATCTGGGCCGCGACAAGGGACAGGCGCAGGAACGCGCGGTGGATGTGCAGATCACCCGGTTGCGTCGGAAGATCGAACAGGATCCGAAGCAGCCCAGATACCTGCAGACGGTTCGGGGTGCTGGTTACATGCTGGCGCCGGATTGATTTAGCCGCTGCGCGGCGATTTTATGCCTTCGGCGAGGATATTTTTAGCCAGATGAAGAAGGGATCCCGATGAAGACTGCCTTGTTGACCCATGCCGATTGTCTGGGGCACGTGACGCCGGACGGGCATCCTGAGCGGGTGGCGCGGTTGGAGCATATTCTTCATGCGCTGGAGGCTTTGGATCTGGATCGCAGGACGGCCCCGATGGCGGCGGATGATGATTTGCTGCGAGTCCATCCCGAAGATTACATCCGGGATATTCGGGCCACGCGGCCTGCGGATGGATTTTCGCAGATCGATGGAGATACGTTTATGTCTCCGGGCTCTGTCGATGCCGCCTATCGCGCGGCGGGGGCCGTGGCGCGGGCAGTGGATCTGGTGCTGGGCGGTGAGGCTGCGAATGCGTTCTGTGCGATCCGACCGCCGGGGCATCATGCGGAAACGGACAAGGCGATGGGGTTCTGCCTGTTCGGCAATGCGGCTTTGGCGGCGAAACATGCGCTGGATCATCATGGGCTAAGCAAGGTCGCTGTCGTTGACTTTGACGTCCATCACGGCAATGGCACGCAGGATTTGCTGTGGGACGAAAAGCGCGCGCTGGTGATTACCAGCCAGCAGATGCCCTTGTGGCCCGGATCGGGACGCCCGGATGAGACCGGCGCTTATGAGACCGTATTGAACATACCTCTGGCCCCCGGCACAGGCGGGACCGAGATGCGGGCAGCTTATGAATCGCAGGCTTTCCCGCGTTTGCGGGCGTTCAGGCCCGAATTGATCATCATCTCAGCCGGCTTTGACGCCCATCAGGACGATCCGCTGGCCAATCTGAACTGGTCCACGGGTGATTTTGCCTGGATCACCGCTGAGCTGTGCAGGATCGCGGATGAGGTTTGTGAGGGCCGTATCGTCTCGACTCTGGAGGGCGGGTATGATCTGAACGCACTGGCCGGGGCGACACGCGCCCATGTGGAAGAACTGATGAAGGCAGTACGATGACCGATACCCCCGTTGATCAGATGACGTTCGAACAGGCGATGAAAGAGCTTGAGGCCGTGGTCGGCCAGCTGGAACGCGGCGATGTGGCGCTGGATCAGTCGATTGCGCTGTATGAACGCGGGGCAGCCCTGAAGAAACGCTGCGAGGATGAGTTGAAGCGGGCCGAGGAAAAGGTGGCCGCGATCACTCTGGACGCGGGGGGCCAACCAACCGGGACGACGCCAGTCGAAGGTCAGTAAATGTTTCGGGACCAATTGGCGCGGGATGCGTCCCGGATTCAGGCGCAGTTTGACCACGTCCTGAGCGCCTTTGACGATTTCGATGTGACGCGGGCCATGGCTTATGCCACCGAAGGCGGTAAGCGGTTGCGCGGGTTTCTGGTGCTGGAAAGCGCCCGTTTGCATGACGTGGACGAGGCCCGCGCGATCTGGCCCGCCACGGCGATTGAGGCGCTGCATGCCTATTCTCTGGTCCATGATGATCTGCCTTGTATGGATGACGACGATCTGCGGCGCGGTCGCCCCACGACCCATGTGAAATGGGATGAGGGCACGGCGGTTCTGGCCGGAGATGCCTTGCAGACATTGGCCTTTGAGCTTTGTGCGCGACCCGAAGTTGGGGCGGCTGATATACGGGCTGAATTGACCCTGACATTGGCCAAAGCCAGCGGCGCGCAAGGTATGGTCATGGGACAGGCGCTGGACGTTGCGGCCGAGACTGCAGCAGAGCCGTTATCTCTGCAGGCAATCACGCATTTGCAGGCCGGAAAAACAGGCGCTTTGATCGAATGGTCCGCCTGTGCCGGAGCCCGGTTGGCGCAGGCCGATCCTGCCCCGCTGCGCCAATACGCCCAAGCGCTTGGGCTTGCTTTTCAAATCGCAGATGACATTTTGGATGTGGAAGGCGACGCCGAAAAGGCCGGTAAGCGCCTGCAAAAGGATGCGGATGCGGGAAAAGCCACGTTTGTCTCTCTGTTGGGGCTGGGCCCTGCCAAAGCCCGCGCGGCAGACCTTATCGACCAAGCCTGCGCCGCGCTGGACGGGTACGGCCCAAGGGCGGATACCTTGAAGGACGCCGCACGCTTCGTTATTGCCCGGGACAGCTAAGTCAGGAACGCGCTAAATGTCTGATCGCCCGAACACGCCTCTGCTGGATCTTGTGAGCCGTCCTGCCGACCTCAAGCAGTTTTCGGACACGCAGTTGCATCAGGTGGCGCAGGAATTGCGGGCCGAGACGATTTCCGCCGTCTCAGTGACAGGCGGGCATCTGGGTGCCGGTCTGGGTGTTGTGGAACTGACCACCGCGCTGCATGCCGTGTTCGACACCCCGCGCGACAAGATCATCTGGGATGTGGGCCATCAGTGCTATCCGCATAAAATCCTGACCGAACGGCGCGACCGTATCCGCACGCTGCGCATGAAGGATGGCCTGAGCGGGTTCACCAAGCGCAGCGAAAGCCCGTATGACCCGTTTGGGGCCGCGCATAGCTCGACCTCGATCAGCGCGGCGCTGGGCTTTGCCGTTGCGCGCGATCTGGGTGGCGTGACGCCCGAAGGGCTGGGTGACGCAATTGCGGTGATCGGCGACGGGTCGATGTCGGCGGGCATGGCCTTTGAGGCGATGAACAATGCGGGTCACTTGAAAAAGCGGCTGATCGTCATTCTGAACGACAATGAGATGAGCATCGCGCCGCCCGTTGGCGCGCTGTCCAACTACCTGTCGCGCATCTATGCCGAGGAACCGTTTCACGATCTGAAAGCCGCCGCCAAAGGCGCGGTGTCGCTGTTGCCCGAACCGTTCCGCGAAGGGGCCAAGCGCGCCAAGGAAATGCTGAAAGGCATGGCAGTGGGCGGCACCTTGTTCGAAGAACTGGGCTTTTCTTATGTCGGTCCCATCGACGGGCATGATCTGGACCAGTTGCTGCCGGTACTGCGCACGGTCAAGGCCCGCGCAACCGGACCGATCCTGATCCACGTGCTGACGAAAAAAGGCAAAGGCTACGCCCCCGCCGAGCAAGCCCGCGACAAGGGCCACGCCACCGCCAAGTTCGACGTTGTGACGGGCGAGCAGAAGAAGGCACCCTCGAACGCGCCGTCCTATACCTCGGTCTTTGGCAAGACGCTGGTGGATGAGGCCGCGCGCGATGACAAGATCGTGGCTGTCACGGCTGCAATGCCGGATGGTACCGGTCTGAATCTGTTTGCGGAACGCTATCCGTCGCGCTGTTTCGATGTGGCGATTGCGGAACAGCATGGGGTGACCTTCTCGGCGGCGCTGGCGGCGGGCGGGATGAAGCCGTTCTGCGCGATGTATTCGACCTTTTTGCAGCGCGGTTACGATCAGGTGGTGCATGATGTGGCGATCCAGCGCCTGCCAGTGCGTTTTGCCATCGACCGGGCGGGGCTGGTCGGCGCAGATGGGGCGACCCATGCCGGGTCGTTTGACATTGCCTATCTGTCGAACCTGCCGGGTATGGTCGTAATGGCTGCCGCAGACGAGGCCGAGTTGATGCATATGATCGCCACAGCCGTTGCCCATGATGACGGCCCCATTGCCTTCCGCTATCCACGTGGCGAAGGCGTAGGCGTGGACCTGCCCGAACGTGGAGAAGCGCTGGAGATCGGCAAGGGCCGCATGATCCAAAAAGGCGCGCGCGTGGCGCTGCTGTCTTTTGGTACTCGTCTGGCCGAGGTTCAGAAGGCGGCAGAAGCGCTTGGCGCGCGGGGGATCACCCCGACCATCGCCGACGCCCGCTTTGCCAAACCGCTGGACCGCGACCTGATCCTGACCCTGGCCGACGACCATGAGGCGCTGATCACCATCGAAGAAGGTGCTGTGGGCGGCTTTGGCAGCCATGTGGCGCAGCTTTTGGCGGATGAAGGCGTGTTTGATCGCGGCCTGAAATTCCGCTCGATGGTATTGCCGGACATCTTCATCGATCAGGCCAGCCCTGCGGATATGTACGCGGTTGCCGGTATGAATGCCGAGCAGATCGAGGCCAAGGTTCTGGATGTTCTGGGCGTTGCCTCGATCGGCGAAAAACGCGCCTAGGGTCAGGACCCATTAATCTTGCACCACTGGTTTGACTGATTTTGGTCCTGACAAGGCACAGTCGCGCAGGAATAGTGGTTCTATTTCAAGCGGCTGTAACGCAGCTCAGGGCCATAATCAGTCAAATCCTGCGGACGCGGGAACCGCTGCAAAGCAGCGGCTTTGACCGCTTGGAATTGACACCGCCAGTCCCGGCGCGCTCAAAACCACTGCTTTTTTGCCGTTCACGCGCCAGTGGTGCAAGATTAATGGGTCCTGACCCTAGGCCGGGCGGTCATGTGGCTTGCAACCCTGATGGGCGAAAGTTAGGCTCGGGTCAGGCTGCTTGAGGCAGCCACCCGGTCCGCGGAAAGCTATCATCGGCACCTCTGTGAGACGACTTGTAAACCAAATCGGTTTCTCAGCCCGGATCAGCGGACCGTCGGGCAGCGGAGGGAAGACCGATGACCAAATCTCTCGACCAACTGCGCCGTGATGCCAAGGCTCTGGGCAAAGCTCTGACTGCGGGCGACAAGGGCGCGATGTTGCGCGTCCATGGTATTGTCAAAACGCCCAGAAACGGGGTCTACAAACATGCCGATTGCCTGCATGTGATCGCGCGCGAAACGGGGTATGCTACATGGCCCGCGCTGAAACTGGCCGTCGAAACACAAGGCATGGACCGGGCGCAGAAACAAGGGCGGCTTCGCTGGGCGCTTTACAACGGCTCGGCGGAAACGGTGGCGTATCTGCTGACGCAGGAGCCTGACCTGGCCGAGGATCAGGTGCCGCTGTTGGTTGCGCTTTACGACGTGAATGCGATGCGCCGGGTTCTGGCGCAGGATCCGGGCGCCGCAACGCGTGAATACCCGCCTCGCCGCCCAATGTGCCATCTGGCGTTTTCGCGGCACATCAAGGCCGCCCCCGAGAAAGAGGGCGACATGCTGGCCATGGCGGATCTGTTACTGGCCCACGGCGCGGATGTGAATGACAGCTTTGGCTTCGACCCGGAGTCAGACCATCGCCTGTCCGCGCTTTATGGCGCTGTCGGCCATGCGGACAACATTCCACTGGCCAAATGGCTGCTGGATCACGGCGCGGACCCCAATGACAACGAATCCCTCTACCATTCCACCGAGCTTGGCCATACCGACGGGCTACAGATGTTGCTGAACCATGGGGCCGATCCCAAGGGTACAAATGCGCTGCCAAGGGCTATTGATTTCAACAGCGCGGAAGCTGTGAGCCTATTGCTGGACCATGGCGCGGACCCCAACGAAGGCATCGCGCCACACCCGTCGGATGAGCCATCTCTGGTGATCCCTGCTTTGCATCAAACCGCCCGGCGCTTGGCGTCGGGTGAGATCGCCCGGCTCTTGCTGGATCACGGCGCGGACCCAAACGCCGTCAGTCGCGGCCATACGCCCTATGCCTTTGCCCGCGTCTTCGGGAACCGGGATGTGGCGGATGTTCTGGAGCAGGCGGGGGTATCCACGCAGCTATCAGAGACCGAGGCACTTTTGGCGCGTGCAGCGGATGGAGTGCCAAGGCCCGGCGACCGGATCGATATGACTGCCCTATCGGAAGAATTGACCTATCTTCTGGGTCGTCTGGTGTGGCGAGAAGGCAGCCTGCCCCATATGCAGCGCCTTGTGGAGATGGGCTTTGACGCCAACCTGCCGGATGAGATGGGGATGCCGCCGCTGCATCTTGCCGGGTGGGAAGGGATGGCCGATGTCACGGCCTTTTTTCTGCACCAGAACCCGGACCTTGACCACACCAACGCTTATGGGGGCACATTGCTGTCGACGATCATTCACGGGTCAGAAAACTGCCCGCAACGCGCGCATCGCGACCATATCGACTGCGCCCGGATGGCGTTAGAGCGGGGCGTACCATTGCCCCGAAAAGCCCCGCAATTTGCAACCCGGCCCGAGATGTCCGAATTTCTTGCCGATTGGGCGGAGGCGCATCCGGATCAGGTTGCGGAACACGGGGTGATTTGACACGCACCGACGAAAGAAAAGCGGCGGCGCAATTCAAGCGCCGCCGCCCGGCTTGCACTACTGGCGTCAGCCGTCCAGGCAGAAGCCTTCGATGTCGCCATTTGTCCAGTTGTTCGGACCACTGTTCAGAATGGTGCGGTCGCTTACATGGATGCGGATGTTGTAGCCGCAGGGATCCATGCCGGTGGTATCAAGCTCCCAATTGCCAGACGCGCCATCGGTACTCAGCGATCCAGCCGCGTAGCTGATCGTGACCGACGAACTGCCGCCCACAAACGGGGGCAGAACCGTCGCCGCAGGTGCGGCGGAAGTGATGACCATGGTGCCGCCCGCAGCCTCGGGCAGCGGGGTCACATGGATGCGCAGGCTTCCGCAGTGATTGCCCGTCATCGAATACGTGCCCGAGATCACTTCGCCAATGCCGAACTTGCCACAATTCCCTGCGCCGCTTGTGATTTCGACATCTGCGCCGGGCCGGGTGTTGTCGACCATAAAGACCGTCGATACGGTTGTGCCCAGAACCGGACCTGCCGGTTGCCGGAACTCGATGAAGACCGAGTGCAACCCGTTCTCCAGCCCCGTCAATGCGCCCAACAGATCGTCGGCGACCGAGACCAGCGGCGAGGCGGCCAGATAGGGGAACCAATCCCCAACCGCGTTGACCGTCTGCTTGACCGAAAACGGGCTTGGGAAGGTGGTAACATCGGCCTCGAACGGGTTTGTGTAGGCCCGTGGTGCGATATCGGAAGGTCCCTGGATCATGATCCGGTACTCCATCGCGCCTGCCGGGATGTTGAAGGCCCGGCCCTTCAGCAGCGTCCGCCCGCCAAACGGCGCATCGTCGGCATTGGGGATGATACCGCCCACGCCCGCGCCATTGGCATATCCCATGGCGTTGATCTGCGGGATCGGCATGTTTCCGATGGATTCCAGGAAGGGCAGGAACTGTCCGGGCACGCCGCCTTTCGGAAGATGTTCGACCTCGATCGTGCAATCGGCCCGGTCGCCCCAATGGGGCACGAAATCCGGATCATTCGGCGCGGGCGGGACGGCCCAGGACAGGATACCGCGAATCCGCGCCTGCCCGGTCTTGCACCATTCTTTGCGATGATCATCCAGATCCACCGGCAGCGAGGCCTGATACCACAGCCCGTCATCCGGGATCTGATCGATATTGTGCACATCGACCCAGGTGATGCCCTGGAATTCCCAGCCCGATCCGAAATCAAGGTAGAAGGCGACATATTCCCGCGACCCTTGCGAACACAGATCGCCCGAATAGCCACTGGCGCGCTTGATCTCGATCACGCCATGCAGTTGCGAGGTGTCGCGATCCAGACCAACGCAGTGAAGCTCTTCATATGTCGTGTTGAAGTCGGGCTTCATGATGAAGTCATTGAAATCCGAAAGGTCGATGTCAAAATCCGGTATCTGGAAGGCCGCCATCGTCTGGCTTGCGGCGATATCCGTGCTGTCGGCCGCAAGTTTGACCATGGTGGGAAAGACATTGCGCAGAACCTGCATCTTGTCCGCCCGGTCGGTCTTTTTCATCAACTGCGCCAGCGAGGCCGCCGGTTTGTTCGCAACCAACTGCGTTTCCAGCAGCGATGTCGCCTGCTGCAGCACTTTCGGGTCGATCTGTTGAACGCCGATATCGGTGATATGATCGATCAGGTTGCACAGGAACGGGCTTCTGGGGTTGATCTGAATGTCGCGCTCCAGCCTGTTGCCCCAGATCGGCAGCCAGTTCGGCATATTGGCCGGCGGGATCACGTTCCAGGACAGAACGGCCCGAACGGTCGGCAAAACCGGGTCGCGGTCGCAACATGTCCGTTTCTTGGGATCGACCTTGATCGACACCGCGTAACACAGGTCATCCTTGAACCCGAGGTCATGGATGTTGAAGCTGTTCACCCCGCTGTCGACCCACACGCCGTCCCCGTAATCGAGGTAAAAGCGCACATATTCCTGCGACCCGTCAGTGCAGGGCCCGCCGCCATAGCCATCGGCCTGCTTGATCCGCACAATCGCGGTCAGGATGCTGCTGTCGGGGTTGTAGCCGATGCAGGTCAGTTCTTCGAAAGCGACGTCCTGAATCTTTTTCAGAACCGGCTTTTGCAGCCCTTTCAGATCCAGTTGGGACAGGTTGCCGAAATAGTTCGGGTTCTGAAGCAGCCTGAAATTGGCAGAGGTTCGAAGTTCAATTTCCTTGCTGACATCCGTCATGGGAATTCTCCAATAAATGCTTAAAATAAATAAAAAATATGCAGTCAAAAATACCTGCACAGGTTGTATTATACACGATTTTGGCTGATTCCGCGACTGCCCGTTGGGGCTTGGCTGCAATTGGCCGGTGCCAGCGCGGCACAACCTGGCGGTGATGCAGGCCTGGCCAATCTGTGCTAGTCTATGGGTAAGCCAAGCGCACGAACACTCCTGATAGTTGCTGACTTTTTTCATGCCGTAGGAGGGCTTTTCATGGTTACCCCGAACGCCGAGGGCGATCTTTATCCGCTGCTCAGGGCCTACAAGAAACAGCATTTGGGCAAGGGCGCGTTTCGACGATATGACGCCCATGCGATTGGGATCGGGCAGAAAATCGTATCGGGCAAACCAACCGATACGCTGTGCCTGCGGTTCTATGTCAGCTGCAAGCACCCGACAGACCGAATAGCGCCGGATCGCCGGGTGCCCGCCGCATTCCGCATCTGGTCGCAGCGCGACGGGCGCGAGGTCGAATTGCCGACCGATGTGATCGAGCAGCCCCCGATGCGCTTTACCGCCGACCCGACAGACAGGTTCCGCCCTGTTCCGGGCGGGGTCAGCGGCGGCTCGGTCTTTACCGGCACAATCGGCGGCTGGGCGTGGGACCGGACCGATGCAAGCTTTGTGATGCTGACGGCATGCCACGTCGTGGGGTTTTTTGACGTCGTGGTCCTGTTGAACGGACCGATGCTGCAGCCGGGCCTGTCAGATGGCGGCGACGTAACGGACGACCGGGTCGGAACCGTAAAGCGGCTGATCGAGTTGCAGGCAGGCGAAACCAGAACCGTCGACGCAGCCATTGCCGAACCCACCAACACCGACATGGTGCAAACCGTTGTGCTGGACGTCGGCTCGGCGATCTATGCGGTGGACACACCCACGCTCGGTATGGCTGTGCAGAAGTCGGGCAAATCCAGCGGGTTGACCCAGGGCCAGGTTGTCGATGCGGATGTGGACACCGCCGTGTTCCTGGCCGACGACATTTTCTTTTTCGAGGATGTCGTGCAGATTCAGGCCTCAGACGGTGGTGTTTGGGCGGAACCGGGCGACTCGGGCTCTGTCGTTTTTTCGCAGGCGGGGTTGCCGACGTCCTCGGCCATCCATCCGGCTGTGGGGCTGCATTTCGCAAGTTCCACGGATGCGGACGGGCTGGCCTGCAAGATGCGAAATGTTTTCGAGCAGCTTGATCTGGCGCCGATTTGCGATGGCCTGTTTGCCGATTTTGTCGAAGAGATGGCGGTTGCGCCGGGCTTCGCCTCACCCGATGCAGATGTGTCACCGGCGGCGGGGCTACATCCGTTCACACCGCGTGAAAGACGCTGGGCAAGGGCTGGGTCGCCGGTCCGTGGTCTTGGGCGCGATCTGCAGGCCCGCGTGGACGGATCGGGCAGCGGGCGTCAGTTGAACACTCTGGTCAGTGCACACCGCGCAGCCCTGACCGAGTTGATGATCCGAAACGGCGATGTGCGCCGCGCCGCGGTCGCCGCCATAGGACCGATCCTATCCGGGGCGGTCACCACAAGTGACGTGCTGTCCCGACGTATCTGTGCCCAGGATGTCAAGCGGCTGCACAAACTGATCCATGAGATCGAACGATCCGGCGATGAAAAGCTGGTGGCGTCGGTGCAGGCCATGGCCAAAATGCTGGAGGTGGTCGAGGGCAAGTCCCTGTCCGACCTGTTCGAACAGGGTGCCGCCTATTGAACGGCTGGGCCGAGGCCAAGATCAGGTCGCCACAGGATTACCGTCCGGCTGCGTTCGGCAGGACCACAGGATCAGCAGCAGGAAGGACAGGTTCAGCACAACGTTGAACGGCGCGCCCACAAGGATGGACCCCGCGCTATCGGTGCAGAACCATGTCCACGTCGCTATCTTTGCAACCTTCGCGGCCACCGTCGCAGACAAAGGCGCAACATGGGTACCCAATGCCCATTGCATAGCGCCCAGCCCGGCTGTCAAACCGCCCGTGATCGCCAGCAACAATGTGGTCGGAGCGGATATATCCGAAGGAACCGTTTGGAACGGCCAATACGCGACCGTCAGAAAAATATGCGCAAGACCGTGCAAAGCCGGAAGCGCGGTGAGTGCGAAAAGAACGCCGGTCACGATCAGAATAATGCCGGACAAGCGCATTGCGGAATGTTGTCGGGTCATGGTCCCCTCCTGTTCAAGACCCGTCCTTGATGCGCCATGGGTCGAACACAAAGCAATTACGTCAGAGGTAAGTGATTTCCGTACCCGCGCTTGCTAGGCTTGTGTCATGACCCCGTATCCCAGATTGCTGAAAGAGTGGCGCAAGCGGCGCAGGATGAGCCAGCTTGATCTGGCGGTTGAGGCTGATGTCAGCGCCCGCCATATCTCGTTCCTTGAAACCGGCAGGTCCCGGCCCAGCCCGGACATGATCCTGCACCTGTCCGAGGTCATGGATGTGCCGGTCGATGCGCGCAATCAGATGATGCGGGCCGAGGGGTTCGCCGCTCGATTTGCGGCGACGCCCTTCGATGATGCCGCCATGGCCCCCATCCGCAGCGCCGTGGAGTGGACGCTGAAACAGCATGAACCGTATCCGGCGATGGCGCTGGACCGGTTGTGGTACCTCGTTCGACTGAACAAACCTGCCGAGAAGCTGTTTGCGCCACTTGGGATCGCGCAAGGTCAAAGCCTTTTGACGCTGATCACCAGCCCACTGATGGCCGAGCTTGTCGAGAACTGGCCCGAGGTTGCCCATCACACAATGCTGCGCCTGCGGTCCGAAAGCGCCAATGCCGGTGGCCTGCCGGAACTGGACGCCGCCGCGCGGGCCCTGGCGGAACAGGCGCAGATTCGCAGTGACGCCGCAATTGGGCCAACCATTCCGACAATCTATCGGTTTGGCGGCCAGCGCGTTTCGATGTTCGGCACCATCGCGCAGTTCAGCACCGTTACGGATGTGACGCTGGATGATCTGAAGATCGAACTGTTCTTTCCGTCCGATGATGCCAGCGCGGATTTCCTGCAAGCCTTGTCCCGCTCGGCGCAGCATTGAGGGTGCCCCGAGCGGCAATTGACCAGTGCCGCTATGCCAGTTGTTTCAACCGGGGCATCAAATCCAGCAGCTCTTTGGTGTAGGCATGCTGAGGGGCCGAAAACAGTGCATCGGTGTCCTGAACCTCGACCAGTTTGCCCTGTCGCATGACGCCCACCCGATCACACATCTGCCGCACGACGGGCAGATCATGGCTGATGAACAGCATGGTCAGGCCAAGGTGATCCTGCAGGTCCTTCAGAATGTTCAGAATCTGTGCCTGAATCGAGACATCCAGCGCGCTTGTCGGCTCATCGCAGATCAGGAACCGGGGCTGCGTGGCCAGCGCGCGGGCGATACAGATGCGCTGGCGCTGCCCGCCCGAGAATTCATGCGGGTATTTGCGCCAGGCATCCTTGGCCAGCCCGACCCAATCCAGCAACTCGCGCACGCGCGGCTCAACGGCGGGTTTTGGCAGGATTTTATGGTGATGGATCGGCTCGGCCACAAGATCCCCGACCCTCATCCGGGGATTGAGGCTGGAGAACGGGTCCTGAAAAATCATCTGGATCTGGCGGCGATAGGCTTGCAGTGCGTCCGCCCCCATGGCCGTCACATCCTGCCCGTCAAAGATCACTTGGCCACCGTCCACCGGATAAAGCGTGCCGATCATTCGTGCGACGGTGGATTTGCCGGACCCGCTTTCGCCAACAAGGCCGAACACCTCACCATCACGAATGTCAAAACTGACCTGATCGACGGCGGTGAAATATTTCCGCTGCGACGGCAGCAGACCGCCCTTTTGCAGGAAGGTCTTGGTGATGTTGTCGACCTCAAGCAGCTTACCCGATTTGGACAGATCGGTCTTGTCCCAATGGGCTGCCAGATCGTCGATCTTGAAGGTTCTCTCCCGCTCGCCATAGCTGACCACCGGAAAACGCTCGACTTTGGTATGCGGGCGCGGCACAGCGGCAATCAGGGATTTGGTGTATTCGTGCGTGGGTGCGCCGAGGATCTGATCAGTCGTGCCGCTTTCAACCACATGGCCGGAATACATCACCGTCACTGTGTCTGTGGTATCGGCAATGACGCCCATGTCATGCGTCACAAGGATGACGCCGACCTGACGTTCTTTGGCCAGTTCCTTGATCAGATCCAGCACCTGCGCCTGCACGGACACGTCCAAAGCGGTCGTCGGTTCATCAGCAATCAGGACGCTGGGTTCAGTACACAGCGCCAGCGCGATCACCACCCGCTGACGCATGCCGCCGGAAAACTGGTGCGGGTATTGATTGAACCGATCCGCCGGGTCGGGGATCGAGACGCGATCCAACAGGGCTATTGCGCGCTTCTTCGCGTCAGACGCGGACAGGCCAAGATGCAGCTGGATTGTCTCGACCAGTTGCTCGCCCACCGTGAACAGCGGGTTCAGCGAGGTCAGCGGGTCCTGAAAGATCATCCCGATCTCTTTGCCCCGGATCCTGCGCTTGTCCTCGGCGTCCAACTCGTCAATCCGGCGGCCGTTCAGCCAGACCTCGCCCTCGGAGACATGGGCCGGAGGGTCGAGCAGGCCGATCACGGCATTGCCGGTCATGGACTTTCCAGCCCCGCTTTCGCCGACAACGCCACGGATTTCGCCGGGATGCAGGTCATAGGTCACATGCTCGACGGGCTTGAATATGCCGTGGCGTGTGGGAATTTCCACCGTCAGGTTGCGGATCGAAAGAACGGGGTCGGTCATTTCAGCCTCGGGTTCAGAACATCACGCAGCCAGTCGCCCAGCAGGTTCACACTCAGCGCCAGCGCCAGCAGGGTGCAGGCCGGGAAGAACAGGATCCACCACTCACCCGAGAACAGGAACCCCTGCCCGATACGGATCAGCGTGCCCAGCGAGGGCTGCGTGGGCGGTGCACCAACGCCAAGGAAACTGAGCGTCGCCTCGGCAATGATCGCCAGCGCCAGCGAGATGGTGGCAATCACCAGCACCGGAGACAGCACGTTGGGCAGGATATGGCGCAGCATGATGGTCAGCGGGCTTTGCCCAATGATGCGCGCGGCGGCGACGTAATCCTTGTTCTTTTCAACCAGCGTGGCACCCCGGACGACGCGTGCGAACTGCACCCAGTCGGACAGGCCAATGGCAAGGATCAGCACCCAGATCGCCATCTGGTCTCGGTATTCAATGGGCGTGATGCCCTTGGCGATGCCAAAGATCAGCATGGCCAGAAGGATTGATGGGAAGGTCAGCTGCACATCCGCCGTACGCATGATGATGGTTTCGGTCCAGCCGCCGAAATAGCCGGACAGCAAGCCCAGAATGATCCCCAGAACCATGGCAAACAGAACCGCCGCCACGCCCACAAACAGCGAGATTCGCATGCCGTAGAGAATGGTTGAGAACACATCCCGGCCCTGATCGTCGGTGCCCATCAGGAAGCTTTCACCGGTAAAGGCATTGGGCTCCATGGGCGGGGTGAAGCCATTCATCAGGTTCAGGCTGGCCGGATCAAACGGGTTCGTCGGCGCGATCAGCGGTGCAAGGATGGTGGCAAGGATCAGGACCAAAGCCACCGTCGCAGAGACTATGGCCACGGGCGAGCGGCGAAAGGCGTAGAACTGGTCGCTGTCCAGAATGCGTCTTACTCGGCTCATGCGCTGACCCTCAGGCGCGGGTCGATGAAGGCGTAAAGGATGTCGACCGCAAGGTTGATGGTGACGAAGATGACCGAGATCATCATCAGGTAAGCTGCCATGACAGGAATATCCACGAACTGGATTGCATTGATGAACAAAAGGCCAAGGCCCGGCCACTGGAACACCGTTTCGGTGATGATGGCGAAGGCGATGATGGCCCCAAGTTGCAGGCCGATGATGGTGATGACGGGAACCATGGTGTTTTTCAGCGCATGGCGGAAGTTTATGGTCCGGTCGCTCAGTCCACGGGCGCGGGCAAAGCGGATGTAGTCCTGCCGCAGCACCTCCAGCATCTCGGATCGCACCAGCCGCATGATCAGGGTCATTTGGTACAATCCCAGCGTGATCGCGGGCAGGATCAGTGCCTTGAGGCCACTGGCGGTCAGGAACCCGGTGTTCCACCAGCCAAGGTCAACGACCTCACCGCGCCCGAAGCTGGGCAGCCAGCCCAGTTCGACCGAGAAGACGTAGATCAACAGAATACCGATCAGGAAGGTGGGCAGAGACACCCCGATCAGCGAGGCCGACATGATGAAATTCGCCGCAAACCCGTCCCGCCGGATCGCGGTAAAGACGCCCAGCGCAATGCCCAGAACGATGGCAAACACGGCTGACACCATTGCCAGTTCCAGCGTGGCGGGGGCGCGTTCGGCCAAAATCTCGGCCACCGGGCGGCCCTGACGGAAGCTGACGCCGAAATTGCCCTGCACCGCCTCTTGCAGGAACTTCACATATTGCACCGGAAACGGCTGATCGAGGCCCAACTGGGTACGCAGACGTTCCACATCTTCCATGGTCCGTTCCTGCCCCAGCATGTTGTCGATTGGATCACCGACAAAGCGGAACATGGAAAAGGCGACAAGGCCCACGACGAACAGAACCAGCGCCGACTGGGCCACGCGCCTGATGATGTATGACAGCATTTAGTTGACCGTGACCCAGCGCAGAAGGAAGAAGTTGTCGGGCCGTTGATTCAGCTCGATATTGCTGCGGGCACCCCAGACCAAAGGCTGAACGTAAAGCGGCACGTAAGCTACCTCGTCCTGCAGGATGCCTGCGACCTCATCCAGCATGGCTTGACGCGTGGGTTCGTCAATCTCGGACTGGATCAGCGGCAGCAATTCATCCACGCGGGCGTTGGAATAGCCGCCGAAGTTCCACGAGCCCAGCTTCTTTTCCTCATTCGGGGTCGAAGCGAGAAAGCGCACGGGATGTTCGGCATCAAACGTGCCAGGCGACCAGCCCAGAAGATACATGTCGAAATTGTCGGCCCGCAGTTCCGGCCAGTAGTTTTGCACCGGCATCGCATCCAGCGTCACATTCAGCCCGGCCTGCGTCAGCATGGCGGTGATCGCCTGACAAACCGCTTCATCATTCAGATAGCGATTGTTGGAGCATTTGAAGCTGACCTCGGCGCCTTCTGCCCCCGCTTCGGCCAACAGTGCCTTGGCTGCTTCGGGATTGTAGGCGTAAGGGTCTGCGTTCGCAGCCGAATAGCCGCGCATCGCCGGGCTGACCAACTGGCTGGCTACCTCGGCATTGCCACGCATGATGGTCTGAAGGATGGCCGGAACGTTAACCGCCTTGGCCACCGCCTCGCGCACGCGCGGATCTCGGAACAGGTCAGAATCACCCTGCCCGGCCTCGCTTGCGCCTTCCTGCTGGTCAAAGCCCAGCATAATCACGCGCGCTTCGATCCCCTGAATGACTTTCACATCCGGGTTGCCCTGCAACCGCGCCACATCCTGAATCGGGACCGGATTGATGAAATCCACATCGCCTGAAAGCAGCGCTGCCAGAGCGGTTGCCGGGTTCTGGATCGGCACCAGTTCAGCACGGGTCAGGTTGTGTTCCGCGTCATCCCACCAACCGTCAAATGGCTCCATAACAGTGCGCAAACCCGGCTCTCGCCCCGTGACGCGGAAGGCACCGGTGCCGTTGGCATTGAGCGTCGCGTAGTTGCCAGCTTCTTTGTCAGGAAGTGCGGCGTCATTCGCCTCGGCCCAGCCGCTGTCCATGATCATCCAGTTGGCGATGCTGTCAGGAAAGATCGGATTTGGCGCGGTGGTCATCACATCGACGGTGTAATCGTCAACCTTCACCACCTCGCTGACCGGCGCGAACCAACTGCGGGTGTCGGAGTTTTCATCGGACGCGCGCTGATACGAGAAAATCACATCATCGGCATTGAATTCGGACCCATCATGAAATGTCACGCCCTCGCGCAGCTTGAACCGCCAGCCTGCACCGTCCCCGATGGTTTCCCAACTGGTGGCCAGCGCCGGTTCGATGGTCATATCCTTGCCCCGACGCACCAGCCCTTCGTAGACATTGTTCAGGAACCCCAGAACAGGGGCGGAATTCACCGCATGAGGATCCATCGTTTGCGGATCGGTGGTGACGGCAAAGGTGAACTCTTCGGCCGCAACCGGCATGGCAAGCGCGCCCAAAAGCGCGGCAGTGGTCAGACGTTTCATGATAGCTCCCACTTTTTTGGTGCCGGGCCCCGTATCCCGAGGCCCGACGACACGGGTTAGTTCAGGCCGAAATGTTTCACCATCGGCTGATCTTCGGGATCGACGTTGATGTCCAGATTCTCGGCCATACCCCAGTTCAGCACCTGATGGTGGATCGGGATGTACAGCTGTTCGTCCTGCACCACACGCCAGATCTCGGCGATATCCTGATCGCGCGCAACGAGGTCCGTGTTCGAGGCCAGCGATTTGATCTTGGCGTCCAACTCATCACTGTCAAAGCCAGTACCATTCCACGTACCAATATCGCTTTCGCGGCCATGGACCAGGAAGTTGAAGATGTACTCCGAATCGTAGGTCGGAACACCCCAGCCCAGCATGTAGAAATCGGTCTTTCCATCCGTGATCAGCGGGAAGTGCTGCGCCTTGGGCTTGGCATCCAGATTCACCGTGATGCCGATCTGACCCAGCATCCCGACAGCGGCCTGACAGATGCCTTCGTCGTTGATGTAACGGTCATTCGGGCAATCCAGCCGGATCGAGAATCCGTCGGGATACCCCGCCTCGGCCAGCAGGGCCTTGGCGCCTTCGACATCCGTGCTGCTTTCACCGTCCATCTCGGCCGTCCAGCCATTCACGAAGGGCGGCGCGATCATCCCGGCGGGTTGCGACTGACCGCGCATGACCACCTGCTTGATGGCGTCGCGGTTGATGGCCTTGGACATGGCCTGACGCACGCGCACATCGGCCAAAGGATTTTTGCCATCAACGTTATCCGCTTCGATGTCATCCCCGCCCTGGTTCATGCCAAAAAAGATCACCCGGTTCTGAGGTGCCTGTTTGACAACCAGACCGTCCACGGCATTGACCCGGTCGAGATCCTGTACC
This sequence comes from Ruegeria sp. AP12, assembly GCF_056540025.1. Taxonomy (NCBI): domain Bacteria; kingdom Pseudomonadati; phylum Pseudomonadota; class Alphaproteobacteria; order Rhodobacterales; family Roseobacteraceae; genus Ruegeria; species Ruegeria sp. AP12. Next base: position 145,353 of record NZ_JBQFVZ010000003.1, on the reverse strand, counting down.
GGCATATCCTGAAGGAAATTCACCTCACCCGACAGCATCGCCGCCACGCGGGTCGCGTCGTTCTGGATCGGCGTATAGATGATTTCGCTGATCGCCATCGGGAACTGATCACGACCCCAGTAATCCTCGTTCCGCTGCATCACGGTTTTCACGTCCGGCTCGCGGCTGACCAGTTTGTAGGGCCCGGTACCGTTTACGTTGGTGGTGGCAAAGGTGATCTCTCCGCCTTCGAAATCCTGCACATCGACCGTGTTGTTTGCCTCGGTCCAGCCCTGATCCATGATGAACAGGTCCGTCAGGTTCGCCGGCAGGATCGGGTTCGGGCCGTCGGTCACAATCTCGACCGTGTGGTCATCGACAGCGCGCACTTCAACGATCGAGTTGATCAGTTCCTTCATGTCCGAGTTCGGCTGTTTGGCACGGTTGATGCTGAAGACCACGTCTTCCGCCGTGAAATCGGCCCCATCATGGAACTTCACGCCCTGACGCAGGTTGAACACCCAGACATTGGGATCACTCTCACTGGGGGCCCAATCCGTGGCAAGCGCAGGCTCAAAAGCGCCGGATGTATCGCGGATAATCAGCGGTTCATACATCTGATGGCGCACGGTATGCGTGGGCCCTTCGTTTTGCGAATGGGGATCCAGCGTCAGCGCATCGCCCGAGCGCGCCCAGCGCAGGGTTTCCGCACTGGCCAACGTCGTCGACGTCATCAGCACCGCAAGTGCAAGCATTGGTTTGTTCATAATTTCCTCCCTTTTTGCAGTCATTTAGCTGCACCGAATTCACGATGCAGTGCCGCAAATTTCTGTGATTGTTATGGGAGTGGATAGCATACCAACTGCGAGAGCATGTCAATCATTCTGGGTCGGGTCCCCTGAAACGATCTGGGCATTGGGCCAGGAGGGCTGGTGTTCGCTCGGATACGCAGGCGTGTTCAATCCCTGTTTTGAGGGTGCTCCGCAGCTGATGGTTATTCGCATAGTGACTGACAACTATTGCGCTGATGATAAAGTAGGGCGCATGCGTGCCTTCGAAATTCTCTGGATCGTTCTGTTTCGCTTCAAGCCAATTGCCAGAGCTTGGGCCATCTGCCTGATACTTGTGAATCTGGCCTCTCTGCTTTTTCTCGATTCCTATTATGCTTGGTTCAACCTTGTCGCGGTCGGGGTCGGTATTTCGCTGATGATCGTGATTTACTTCAGATTGGGTTTTGTCAGGCTGCTTGGCGCAGGTCACTTTCTATGGGTCCCAATGATCGCCTATTTCGTTTCTAATTTGCCGGACAAAGACACGGACCCTGCGCTTTTTTGGTGGGTTTGTGTTCTTGCAGGCTTCAACAGTGTTTCATTGGTCATTGACGCAATTGATGTTGCACGGTTTTTGAAAGGCGAACGCAATCCGCATTACGTATGGCAATAGAGTAAGCCAATGACTGAAGTCAGATCATCAAAGAACCAAACACAGATGCCGCACAAAGATACTCAGGACTGGCTACCGCCCTATTCTCAATCATTGGGGCTAGAGCTGAAATCGGTTGAGCCAGAAAAAGTCATTGCCACTTTGCGTGTCAGACCGGACATGGGCAACCGGAACGGCGTCATGCACGGTGGGGCGATCATGGGGGCAGCGGACTCGATTGGCGGTGTTGCGGCCGCTCTGAACCTCGAAGAAGGGGCCAGCACCACGACACTGGAAAGCAAAACCAACTTTATTCGGCCAATTCGGATCGAAGACCAGATCACACTGACCTGCATTCCGTTGCACCGAGGTCGGAAGACGATGATATGGCAAACCACTGTCGCGCTGCCGGATGGCCGCCCGGCTGCCATTGTGACGCAGACGCAGTTGACGCTGACCTGGTCAGATTGACGGTGCTAAGTCGACTTTAACTGTGCTTTTTTCTTTCGGCGTTTTGGCAAATCGCGGTCCATCTCGACAAACGCGACATGAAAGAGATCCCGCAGCTCGTCCTTCTTCAGTCCGGGAGATCCCTGTTCCTCATCCAATACTATGACGCACCGGTGATCGTGATGATTCACGTCAGCGTTCTCGCTCGTGTGAGCCTTGCGAAGAACAGACAAGACATACGGTATCAAATTCTCTCCTCCCACTTATTTGCCCAAGCTTTGCCGCTGCGGGCCACATCCGAGCGCAACTGGTGAGGCAGGCTCTAGGATCCCCTTCCGTGAGTGCTTCCCGCAGCGACACGGCGGATGTAGGGGTTTCGTTTTGAGACGTAAGGGGGAAGGAATCGACGATTTGCATCAGTTTTTGACCGCGTAGTCAAAATAACCAGCGATAGTTGACGCTTACGTCAACTTGTTAAGGAAAGTGTCAACCAAAGCGACGTTACGTCGTTTTTTCGGGCGTCTCAGATTCAATGCTGAATGATAGGTCCAATTCCGACCATCCAACGGTCATCCGAAGCGATTGAGTCCAAAATCGACGGGTTTTTACTGAGAAGAACTGGTGCCGCTGAAGGGACTCGAACCCCCGACCCCATCATTACGAATGACGTGCTCTACCAGCTGAGCTACAGCGGCACCCTGGGCCACCCGGACCCGGGTGTGAAGGCTCGTTTAAACCGTCGCTCTGGCGCCTGCAAGTCCAGATGCACGGGAACCGGGCATTGATCAAGCCGCGCAGCGGTGGCATCCCGGTTTGTGAAATTTTTGTAACGGCACCAGTCGCGAATTGATCTGCAACTCTTATTTCGATATTTCATGAAATATGATAGAAAGAATCACTGACCAACTGGCCATCCTGGGCCACCCGCAGCGTATCACCGTGTTTCGCATGTTAATGCGACGGTTTCCTGACAGCGTGCCTGCGGGCGAGCTTGCGGGGGAACTGGGCATCAAACCCAGCACCATGTCGAACTACCTGAACGCACTGCAACGGTCGGGGCTGGTCACTCAGGAACGATCCGGAACTTCGCTGCGCTACTCGGTCGACATGAAGAATGTGCAGGGGATGCTGGATTTTCTGATTGTCGATTGCTGCCGGGGCCGCCCGGACATCTGCATGCCTTTCACAAAAGGAAATGACACTATGACAGATCGCAAGTTCAACGTCCTGTTTCTGTGTGTTGGTAACTCTGCCCGCTCGATCTTTGCCGAATCCCTGCTGCGTCAACTCGGTGGGGATCGGTTCAATGTGCACTCCGCCGGAACCCAGCCCGCGTCCGAACTGAACCCGTTCGCCGTTCAGGTGTTGAAGGACAAAGGGCATGACACCTCGGTACTGCGATCAAAGCATATGTCCGAATTCGCAACCGAGGACGCACCGGAAATGGATTTCGTCTTTACCGTCTGCAATCAGGCCGCCAACGAAGAATGCCCGGCCTGGGAAGGTCAGCCCATCAGCGGCCATTGGGGCATGGAAGATCCGGTCAAAGCCACCGGAACCGATGCCGAGAAAAGTCTGGCATTCCAAAGCGCCTATGGCGCGCTGAAGCACCGGATCGAAGCCTTCACATCACTGCCGGTCGAAAGCCTTGACCGGATCGCGCTGCAATCTGCTGTCGATGACATCGGCAGAAACTCGGTCGGGGAATAATATGACCACATATGCTGTAAACGGCCTTGGCCGAATTGGAAAACTGGCGCTGAAGCCGTTGCTGGAGAAAGGTGCAAAGATCGCCTGGATCAATGACGCGGTCGGCGACCCCGAGATGCACGCGCATCTGCTGGAGTTCGACACCGTGCACGGCCGCTGGGATGCAACATTCGATCATGACGCCGACAGCGTCACCATCAACGGCACCCGTCTACCCTTCATCGGCACCAAGGACCTGAACTCGCTGCCATTGGACGGTGTCGATGTGGTGATCGACTGCACCGGCGTCTTCAAGACCGAAGCGAAGCTTGCCCCCTATTTCGACGCGGGCGTGAAGAAGGTTGTCGTCTCGGCCCCGGTGAAGGACGGACCGACCGCCAACATCGTTTTCGGGGTCAATGATGCGATCTACGATCCTGCCGCTCATCAGATCGTGACGGCGGCCTCTTGTACGACCAACTGCCTCGCCCCGGTGGTCAAGGTGATCCACGAGAATCTGGGCATCCGACACGGCTCGATAACGACGATCCATGACGTGACCAATACGCAGACCATCGTCGACCGCCCCGCCAAGGACCTGCGCCGCGCGCGGTCTGCGCTGAACTCGCTGATCCCGACCACAACCGGGTCAGCCACGGCCATCACTCTGATCTACCCCGAACTTCAGGGGCGTCTGAACGGCCATGCAGTGCGGGTGCCGCTGCTAAACGCTTCGCTGACCGATTGCGTGTTCGAGGTCGAGCGCGAGACCACGGTTGAGGAGGTCAACGCCCTGTTCAAAACCGCTGCCGAAGGCGAATTGAAGGGTATTCTGGGCTATGAAACCCGGCCTTTGGTCTCGACTGACTACACCAATGACGAACGCTCCTCGATCGTCGATGCGCCGTCGACCATGGTGGTGAACGGCACGCAGGTGAAAATCTACGCCTGGTATGACAACGAAATGGGCTATGCCCACCGTCTGGTGGATGTGGCGCTGATGGTCGGGGCCTCGCTGTGACCAACCGGCCCGAGGGACTGTCGGCCTATATCGCGGTCACGGCGGCCTATTGGGCCTTTATGCTGACCGACGGGGCCTTGCGGATGCTGGTGCTGCTGCACTTTCATACGTTGGGATTCTCGCCGGTGCAGTTGGCGTATCTGTTTGTTCTCTACGAAATCGCCGGGATGGTGACAAACCTGGCCGCGGGCTGGATTGCGGCGCGGTTCGGGTTGACCTCGACCCTTAATGCCGGGCTGGGGCTACAGGTCGCGGCGCTGCTGACAATGACCTTTCTGGACCCGCACTGGACCGTCGCCACATCGGTTGCCTTTGTCATGGTTGTGCAAGGGGCCAGCGGGGTGGCCAAGGATCTGGCGAAAATGTCCTCGAAATCCGCTGTCAAACTGCTGGCCCCAGCCGAGGGCGGCGGGCTGTTCCGCTGGGTTGCCGTGCTGACCGGGTCCAAGAACGCAGTCAAAGGTTTGGGCTTTCTGCTGGGTGCTGCGATGCTGGCAACGCTGGGCTTCATGACCGCCATCGTGGTCATGGCTGTTGTTCTGGCAGTGATCCTGTTCGCCGTCATCCGGTTCATGCCGCCGGGGCTGCCCAAAGGGCGCAAAGGCGCGAAATTCTCCGAGGTGTTCTCGAAATCCGCCAACGTGAACTGGCTGTCAGCGGCCCGCGTCTTTCTGTTCGGCGCGCGGGATGTCTGGTTCGTGGTCGGCATCCCGATCTATTTCTACGCGGTCCTCTCCGACGGCACCGAGGATGGCAATCGCGCCGCGTTCTTCATGATCGGCACGTTCATGGCGATATGGGTCATCCTCTACGGCGCGGTACAGGCCAGCGCCCCCAAGATCCTGCGCGCCTCGGACCGCAGCGAGGGTGACCTGATCCGCGCCGCCCGCAGCTGGGCGGCAGGTTTGTTCTGCATTCCTGCGGCTCTAACACTGGCTGTTTTGCTGTCCTCGGGGCCCGAGACGTGGCTAACGATCACGTTGGTCATCGGCCTGCTGGTGTTCGGAGCGATCTTCGCCGTCAACTCATCCCTGCATTCCTACCTGATCCTCGCCTTCACCAAATCCGAGCGGGTCACGATGGATGTAGGCTTTTATTACATGGCCAACGCAACGGGCCGGTTGGTCGGCACCGTCCTGTCCGGCCTCACCTATCAGATCGGCGGGCTGTCCCTTGTGCTGGGCACGGCGGCGGTGATGGTTGCGCTGGCTGCGCTGACATCGGGCAAACTGACAGACCAAACATCCGAGGCATATTCATGAGCATCTTCGAACGCTACCTGACCATCTGGGTTGCCCTCGCCATGGTCGCGGGCGTGGTGATCGGGTTGGCCGCGCCCGGCCTCGTCGGGATGGTCGCCTCGGCTGAGGTCGCCAGCGTGAACCTTGTGGTCGCCATCCTGATCTGGGCCATGGTCTATCCGATGATGGTTGGCGTCGATTTCGGGGCGGTCGCGGGCGTGGCGCGCCAACCAAAGGGGCTGATCGTGACGCTGGTCGTCAACTGGCTGATCAAACCGTTCACCATGGCGCTGCTGGCCGTACTGTTCTTCGACTATGTCTTCGCCCCGTGGATCAAACCCGAGGATGCGGCCCAATACACCGCCGGCCTGATCCTGCTGGGCGCGGCCCCTTGCACGGCGATGGTCTTCGTCTGGTCCCAGCTGACCAAGGGGGATGCGACCTATACGCTGGTGCAGGTTTCGGTCAACGACCTGATCATGGTTGTGGCTTTCGCGCCCATCGTGGCGTTTCTGCTCGGCGTCACCGACATCTCGGTCCCGTGGCAGACCTTGGTACTGGCCACTGTTCTGTATGTTGTGCTGCCCCTGATCGCCGGGCTGATCACGCGGCGCAAGCTGGGTTCGCAACAGGCCATCGATGCCTTCTCGGCCCGGGTCAAGCCATGGTCCATCATGGGCCTGATCGCAACGGTCGTGATCCTGTTCGGTCTACAAGGCGAGACGATCCTGTCGAAACCGATGGTCATCGTCCTGATCGCCGTGCCGATCCTGATCCAAAGCTATGGCATCTTTGCCCTGGCCTACGGAACCGCCTACGCCCTGAAAGTCCCCCACCGCATCGCCGCCCCCTGCGCGATGATCGGCACATCGAACTTTTTCGAACTGGCCGTGGCAGTCGCCATCAGCCTGTTCGGCCTGCACTCGGGCGCGGCGCTGGCAACGGTCGTGGGCGTTCTGGTCGAGGTTCCGGTCATGCTGTCCCTGGTCGCCTTCGCCAACCGCACCCGCGCGCGGTTCCCAGAGCCAATAACGCCGTAAACTGGCGACCCCGGCAGGATTCGAACCTGCAACCTGCCCCTTAGGAGGGGGCTGCTCTATCCAGTTGAGCCACGGGGCCGCGCAAGGGTCTCTGTACCTGTGTTTTTTCGGCTTGTCATGGGGTTTACGGCGGGTTTACGGCGGGTTCGTAGAACAGTTGTAAACTGCGCCCTGTTCACGCTACCATCGGGCAAAACAACAACGCAGGTGCCCTCTCGTGAATACTGAAACAAAACGCCCGCTTACCCTTCGCGATGTATCCGAGGCTTCGGGGGTCTCCGAGATGACCGTCAGTCGGGTCCTGCGTAACCGGGGCGACGTGTCCGACGCCACCCGCACCCGCGTTCTGGCTGCGGCCAAAGAACTGGGCTATGTCCCCAACAAGATCGCCGGTGCGCTGGCGTCCAGCCGGGTCAATCTGGTCGCGGTGATCATCCCGTCGCTGTCGAACATGGTGTTCCCCGAGGTTCTGACCGGCATCAATCAGGTGCTGGAAGACACCGAGTTGCAGCCGGTGGTGGGCGTCACCGATTATTTGCCTGAAAAGGAAGAGAAGGTGCTGTACGAGATGCTCTCGTGGCGGCCCTCGGGCGTGATCATTGCGGGGCTGGAACATACCGAAGCGGCGCGGGCCATGCTGGATTCAGCCGGTATTCCGGTGGTCGAGATCATGGATACCGACGGCAAGCCGGTGGACGCAATGGTGGGCATATCCCACCGTCGCGCGGGTCGTGAGATGGCGCAGGCGATCCTGAAAGCGGGCTACGAACATATCGGGTTCATGGGAACCAAGATGCCTTTGGATCACCGGGCACGGAAGCGGTTCGAAGGGTTTACCGAGGTACTGGGCAAGCACGGGATCGAGATCGAGGATCGTGAGTTCTATTCCGGCGGCTCCGCTCTGGCCAAGGGCCGTGAGATGACGCAGACCATGCTGGAACGCTCACCCGAGTTAGATTTTCTGTATTATTCCAACGACATGATCGGTGCGGGCGGGCTGTTGTATCTGCTGGAACAGGGCATCGACATTCCCGGACAAATCGGTCTGGCCGGGTTCAACAACGTGGAATTGCTGCAGGGCCTGCCGCGGAAATTGGCGACGATGGATGCCTGCCGGTTGGAGATTGGTCGCCAGGCGGCCGAGATCATTGCCGAACGGCTTAAAGATCCGAATTCCGAGATCGAAACCCGTGTGACCCTGACCCCCAAGATCAGCTATGGCGATACGCTGAAGCGGCGCTGATCCAATGGCGCTGCGACGGTTGGACAACCGGACGGCGCGGGCGCTGTTTATGGATCGCCACGCGCTGGCCGAACCGCCTGCGGGCGGTGCAAAAGGCACGGAGTTGCTGGATCTGATCCAGCGACTGGGTTTTGTGCAACTGGACAGCATCAACACGGTCGCCCGCGCCCATGACATGATCCTGTTCTCGCGCAGGCCCAGCTATCGCAGCGGCAACCTCAAACGCCTGTACGAGCGGGATCGGGCCTTGTTCGAACACTGGACCCATGATGCCGCCGTCATTCCGATGGACTACTACCCCCATTGGCATCTGCGATTTCAGCGCGATGCAGCGTTGCTTAAGTCGCGCTGGAAGAACTGGCGTCGGGACGGGTTCGAGCAGCAGTTCCAGACCGTTTTGGATCATATCCGCGACCATGGGCCGGTGTCATCCTCGGATGTCGGGAAGGACGAAAAGAAGGGCTCTGGCGGCTGGTGGGATTGGCACCCGTCCAAGACCGCGCTTGAGTTTCTGTGGCGGTCGGGGGCTTTGACCGTTGTGGGGCGCGACGGATTTCAGAAACGCTATGACCTGACCGAGCGGGTGATCGAAACACATCTGTGCCCAGGACAGCGACCTTGTGACGAAGCGGCGACGGTCGATTGGCTATGCAACGCGGCACTAGACCGGCTTGGCTTTGCAACCTCGGGCGAGTTGGCCGCATTCTGGGATACGGTCAGCCCGGCAGAGGCGAAGAATTGGTGCGCCAGGGGGCTGAAATCAGGTGCTCTGGAAGAGATTGAGATCACCTGTGTGGACGGGCGCGCGCGCAAGCTGTTCGCGCGACCCGACCTGATCGACGCTTCGTATGACCTGCCGCAGCCCACGGGCCGCATCCGGGTGCTCAGCCCGTTTGACCCGATGTTGCGCGACCGAAACCGGGCCGAGCGGTTGTTCGGCTTCTACTATCGGATCGAGGTTTTTGTGCCCGAGGCGAAACGGACCTATGGCTACTACGTATTCCCCCTGCTTGAGGGCGACAAGCTGATCGGGCGGATCGACATGAAAGCCCATCGGGATGCGGGCGTTTTGCGGGTCAAAGCCATGTGGCCCGAGCGCAAGGTCCGGTGGTCGGACGCCCGCACCCGTCGATTGGACGCGGAACTGGATCGGGTCCGCCGCTTTGCCGGTCTGGATAGGGTCGAGTTTGCGCAGGATTGGCTGAAAGACCCTAAATAGGGTCTATTCTGCGTCTGTCAGTGTCAGACGAATGGGCTCTAACCCGTCAATCCCGCCTTCGATTTTGTCCCCTGCAACCACTGGCCCGACTCCGGCAGGTGTACCGGTCAGGATCAGATCGCCGGGGCGCAGGTGATAGAAACCGGACAGGTGGCAGATGATCTCATCGATCTTCCAGATCAGCTCTTGCAGGGTCGCGTCCTGACGGACTTCGGAATTGACGCTCAGGTGGATGCGCTTGTCATCATCGGGCGACCAAGCGGCGGCCGGGGTCAGCGGCGCAAAGACCGCACCGTTTTCGACGTCTTTGCCCAGATCCCAAGGTCGTTGCTTGTTGCGCTCGCGGATTTGCAGGTCACGACGGGTCATATCCAGCGCGCAGCCATAGGCGTAAACCGCCTCCCACGCCTGTACGCGGGTGGCCTTGAACACCGGTTTGCCGATGGCAACCGCAAGCTCCATCTCGTGGTGGTAGTTCCCGGTGCCGGGCGGATAGGGCACTGTCGCATCCGTCAAAACGGCGTTTGCGGCGGATTTGGTGAAGTAAAAAGGCGCCTCGCGATCAACCTCATGCCCCATTTCGGCGGCATGAGCGGCATAGTTTCGACCGACGCAAAAGATGCGACCGACCGGGTAAAAAGCCCTTTCCCCGACAACAGGAAGGCCGAGCGTGTCCGGAACCGGAAACAAATAGTGTTGCATGATGACCCCTAATTGCGTGTTCAGAGGCATCTTAGTTAAGACCGCGCTATCGGCAACCAGCGGAAACACGCCTGTTTTTACCAACGCCTTTAGATTGTTTCGGCATGGAACTGCTCAATTCCGGCACACAACCACAGATATGTTCCCTGAATCTGATCAACCCGGTTTGATCAAGTCCAGAGCGTCTATGCTTTTTGACCCCCGGCACAGATCGTTCAAAGGCATGTGTTGCAGGACCACATGCCTGAATTGAAGAATATAGCTTGGAAACCGCGGCTTTCGCACTAGAACACGTGGTATCGAAGCAAAAAAGACATTTGCCGCACGGCACCTGTCGTCGAGACAGGGAAAGACACACATCCGGTCCTATAGAAGACCGGAACAACAGCACGACCAAACTGACTCGAAGAAACCTCTTGCGGACAACCCCACAAGTCTGCAATTGGACGCGACTGTTTCGGAAGGAGCAAGGGCCAAAGGTCTACCCCCTAGACCCCAAACCCCGGTACTGAGCCATTTTCGGTTCTGCACTTTCTGAAACACGGGCCAGGCACAATTCCAGTCCGGGTCTGGCCACCCCGCCGGAGATTTCCCCCTACCATCTCCGGCGGGGTTTTAATGCAAATCGCGAATTTGCCCCTTAGCTTTCCAGATCTTTCAGCTCGTTCAACAGATCCAGCAGCATTTCATGCTTGTCCGGGCCAAGCTGGGTGCGGATGCGCTCGGCCTGTTCGACGCTGACGGCCAGATTGGCATGGATCACCTGAATACCGTCGGCGCTGATCTCGACGATCTGGCGACGTCGGTCCTGAGGGTGGCTGCGCCGGACAATCAGCTTCTTCTGTTCCAGCTTTTGCAGAATCCGCGTGAGGCTGGGCAACAGAAGACAGGCGCGTTCGGCAATATGGGTGGGTTCTTGCGGGCCTTCTTCGTTCAGCACCCGCAGGACCCGCCATTGCTGTTCGGTGACACCAGCGTCCACCAGCAATTTCCGAATGGGTCCCATAACCTTTTCCCGCGCCCGCAACAAAGCAATGGGCAAAGATCGCGACGTTAGGGGAAGTTCGTCGGTCATACTGAATCCTCACCTAAATCCAGAAATTGCGCAAGTTTTTGCAGTTGAAATTCGTGATACCAATCGATCTGGCTTTGTTTTGTTTAATGGGATGAGGCGGCTAATTCGCGGGGAAAAGAAGTAGAACTTGACCCCGGCCAATTGGCGGAATTCACTGACACCGCAAGAGCCTGAAACAGGAGTGTTCCCAATGCCCGCCCCACATAACCCGTTCAAACAGGCTCTGACACAGGGCAAACGGCAGATCGGCTGCTGGATGAGCTTTGCCGAACCAATCACCGCCGAGATCATGGGAACCGCGGGTTTCGATTGGCTGGTCATCGATGGAGAACACGCGCCAAATGACATCCGCTCGATCCGGGATCAGTTGGTGGCTTTGGCGAACAGCCCCTCGCATCCGGTGGTGCGTGTGCCCGTGGGGGAAACCTGGCTGATCAAGATGGTGCTGGATGCAGGCGCGCAGACTATTCTTGTGCCCATCGTGGAAAGCGCTGAACAGGCCCGCGCGCTTGTCCGCGCCTGCACCTATCCGCCCGAAGGGGTGCGCGGTGTCGGGGCAACCTCGGCGCGGGCGACGATGTATGGGTCCGTCAAAGACTATATCCAAACCGCCGATCAGGAAATCTGCCTGCTGGTGCAGGTGGAAAACCGCGCCGGGATCGCGGCGCTGGACGAGATTTTGCAGGTCGAGGGTATCGACGGGGTATTCATCGGCCCCGCCGATCTGTCCACGGATATGGGCCACCAAGGCAACAGCGCCGCGCCCGAGGTTCGCGCGGTGATCGCAGACGCAATGAAACGGATCAGGGCTGCCGGCAAGGCTCCGGGCATTCTGGGCACGAATGACGAGGCGACCTCGGCCTATCTTGAGATGGATCCGGCGTTTCTGGCCGTGGGCATTGACGTGATGCTGTTGGCGCAATCCGCCCGTGCACTGGCGGCACAGTGGAAGCCGGAATAACCGCTTAGCCGCGCATGACCGCTGCGGCCTGCGCATATCCACCTGATGCACCATCGACAAAATGCACATGGTCGTCGCGGGTGGCTGCAGGGACAAAGCAGGTCATCATCGCCTCATCCTGCGCGTGCAGGCCGTATCTGATCTTGCCGCGCCCGCGCGCCTCTTCCAGCATGTGTTCGATCTGGGCCAACGTCGCCGGGTCGCAATCCAGCGTCATTTTCAGCCCGTCATCGAATTTGCGGAAATCGGCGTTGCGGCTGACCATATGCCTGTAATGCCCGGGTTCGAACTGGCCCATGCGTTTGCCGGTCCAGAACAGCATCGCGATCAGCAGGTTCTGCCCCAGCAGCATCAGCTTTTGCGTCAACAGGTTCCGCCCGGCGCGGGACACATGAGCATCCAAGCCCACATCCGGGGGCGGCCAGGTCATGGGCGGGCCGGTCTCGGGCACCGGATGGCCTGCACGGTCCAACCCGTCCGAGGCGCGCAGAACCGATTGAGCCAGATCGGCAAAGTCGCTTTCGGTGGCGCTTGCCGTCGGCTGCACCACGACCGACACGATACGCCCATGTTGCGCCGGACTGTTGGACCAGCGGCAGGACAGGCCGGTCAGATCCGGTTGGCTGCCCGGCTCGGCCATCGGCACTTCATGCACACCTGCTTTCATCTGCGCCTCGGCCCAGGCCAGACCGCCGCCCGTGAACATGGCATAGTCCACCCCGTTCGAGGGCGCATAGCGTGCCACGCGCAAATCCTTGCCCGCCTTGCGCAGCTCGGCGACCGGCACCAAGGCGGCGCGCAAGGGCATCGAGAATTCCTCCTGCGCCCAGCGCCGCAGGTCAGACAGTGTAGTGCGCGCGGTATCCGCTGCGCTGGGTGGCACCGCAAATCCGGCCCCGTCGCCACCAAAGACATAGGGAAACAGCTTGCCGTCCATGGCGTTGATCATGCCCGAGATTACCGCCGCGCCGACCATGTTGACCGTCTTGTAGCGCCCGCGCGCGATCTCTCCGGTCGAATCGACAATATCGGCGACGCCCAGAATCCAGTCATCGGGAACGGGCGTAAAAGTCGACGGGTCTGCCAGCCGGTTAAAATCCCGCAGCAGCGGAAGGTTTTCATAAAACGCAGAATGGAGGTCTTTCATTGTCCCCCTCAAATTGGCTTGACCCAAGAGCTAGCTCAAACGTGATCGAAGTCCGCCCTCTGCAACATTCTACACGCGCTTGTGCGTTTTGCCACGACGTGCCAAGGATTAGTGCCAAGATGTGAAGGGGACGTTACATGAAGTCAGGGCTGGTTGTACTGTGTCTGGCTTACGTCCTCAGCCAGTTCTTTCGTGCGTTTCTGGCCGTGCTCAGCCTGGATCTTGAGAAGGATATAGATGCCACGCCCGAGGATCTGGCCTTTGCCTCGGGCCTTTGGTTTCTGGTCTTTGCCGCCATGCAATTGCCCGTGGGCTGGGCGCTGGACCGGGTTGGGCCGCGCCTGACCGCCGCCGCGCTGCTGCTGGTGGGCGGTGCCGGCGGGGCGGCTGTGTTTGCCACCGCATCCTCGGCCTTTCATATCAGCGTTGCGATGGCGCTGATCGGGGTCGGATGCTCTCCGGTCCTGATGGCATCTTACTTCATCTTTGCGCGCGAATACCCGCCTGCCCGGTTTGCAACCCTTGCGGCGGTGATGCTGGGCGTGGGATCGGTGGGCAATCTGGTCGCCTCTTACCCCACCGCGCTGGCGGTCGAGTTGATGGGCTGGCGCGCCACCCTGCTTGGGCTGGCGGTGATTTCCGCCGTGATCGCCCTTGGCATATGGGTCAGCGTCCGCGACCCCGCCAAGGTCGAGACCGAGCATAAGGGATCAGTTCTGGACCTGCTGAAACAGCCAGCCCTGTGGCTGATCCTGCCCCTGATGCTGGTGGCCTATGCGCCCTCTGCCGCGCTGCGGGGATTGTGGGCCGGACCGTATCTGAATGACGTCTTCGGGCTCAGCACCACTCAGATCGGTACTGCGACGCTGATCATGGGGTCGGCAATGATCGCCGGGACCTTTGCCTACGGGCCGCTGGATCGCATTCTGGGCACGCGGAAATGGGTGATCTTCGGCGGCAACGCGCTGGGCGCTGTGGCACTGGGCCTGCTGTGCCTGTGGATCGACAGCGCGATCTGGGTCTCGGTCCTGCTGCTGGCGGTCATTGGCTTTCTGGGGGCCAGCTTTCCGGTGATCATGGCCCATGGTCGCGCCTTTGTGCCGCCACATCTGGTCGGGCGCGGGGTCACGTTGCTGAACCTGTTTGGGATCGGCGGGGTCGGCATCGCGCAATTCGTGACCGGTCGCATCCATGCGGCCAATACCGCCGCCGGAGCCGCCGCGCCTTATCTGGCCATCTTCGGCTTTTTCGCCGTGACCCTTGCCATTGGCTGCGTGATCTATCTATTCAGCCGGGACAACGTGGATTGATTTAGAACCGGAGGGACGGCCCGTGCAGGATATCGAGGTGATCGCACCCAACCTGAAACACAGCCTGTCCGGGGTCACAACCACGGTCATCCGCCTGCTGCCGATCCAGAAAGAGATGATCGGGATCGTCGCCACCGGCCCCGGCCTGCCGGATGACCTGCCGCATATCCGCCTGATCAAGGTTCCGTTCCTGTCGAACCGCAAACGCCGGGTCTGGCACGCGCGGCGCAACACGGAAATGCTGATGGGCCTGTTTCTGCGCAAGGTCCTGCGGCGCAATCTGAAACTGCTGTTCACCTCTGCGGCGCAACGGGATCATTCGGGTTTTACCAAGAAACTGATCTCGCAAATGGACGCGCTGATCGCGACAACGCCGCAAGCGGCCTCGTTTCTGCAACACCCCGCGACGGTGATCATGCATGGCGTGAACACCGAACTGTTCCACCCGGCCGATGACAAACAAGCCCTGCGCGACAAGCTGGGCCTGCCCAGCGGTACGCTGATCGGCTGTTTCGGACGCATCAGGCCGCAAAAAGGCGTCGATCTGCTGGTCAACGCCGCGCTGAGCGTTCTGCCCAATCACCCCGACGCCCACATCATTTTCACCGGCCGCGCCACCAGCGAATTCGAAGCGTTTCAGGCCGAGCAGGAAGCCAAGCTGCAAGCCGCCGGCTTGGGCGACCGTGTCCATTTCCTGGGCGAACGCCCGTGGGAGGAAATAGTCGAGACCTACCGCGCCCTCGATCTGTTCGTCGCCCCCGCGCGCCACGAAGGGTTTGGCCTGACCCCGCTTGAGGCGATGGCCTCGGGCGTGCCCGCCATCGCCTGCCATGGTGTGGGTGCCTTCAGCGCCCAGATCAAGGACACTGAGACCGGACGGTTGGTTGAAAAAGACAACGCCCCGGCATTGGCTGAGGCGCTGGATCAGATGCTGTCCGACCCGGCCCAACTGGCCACCGCCGGACAAGCCGCCCGCGCCCATGTGGAACAGAATTTTCGAATCGAAGGCGAGGCCGAAGCCATCGTAAAGGTCTACCGCTCTCTGCTGGATGCGGAATAAGCGCAGCGAACCGCCTCAAATCCGCGTCAATCGTTGAAATACCCTGCGAAAGCCCTTTTTTCTTCGCTGCAACGCGGCTATGAACGCGCGTCCTTAACTTTGGAGACATGAAATGGGCTATCGCGTCGTCGTCGTCGGCGCCACGGGTAACGTGGGCCGCGAAATGCTGAACATCCTGGCGGAACGCCAGTTCCCCGTGGACGAACTTGCCGCTCTGGCAAGCCGCCGTTCGCTGGGCACTGAGGTGACTTTTGGCGACAAGACACTCACGACCAAAGACCTGGACACATTTGATTTCACCGGCTGGGACATCGCCCTGTTTGCCGTAGGCTCTGCCGCGACCAAAGATTATGCGCCTAAGGCCGCCGCGGCTGGCTGCGTGGTGATCGACAACTCGTCGCTCTATCGCTACGACCCGGACATTCCGCTGATCGTGCCGGAGTGTAACCCGCAGGCGATCCACGACTACAAGAACAAGAACATCATCGCGAACCCCAACTGCTCGACCGCGCAGATGGTTGTCGCGCTGAAGCCGCTGCATGACCGCGCCAAGATCAAGCGCGTTGTCGTCTCGACCTATCAGTCGGTATCCGGTGCGGGCAAAGAGGGTATGGACGAGCTGTGGGACCAGACCAAAGCCGTCTACAACCCGATCAACGAGGTTGAGCCGAAGAAGTTCCAGAAGCAGATCGCCTTCAACGTCATCCCGCAGATCGACGTCTTCATGGAAGACGGCTCGACCAAGGAAGAGTGGAAGATGGTTGTCGAGACCAAAAAGATCGTCGATTCGTCGATCAAGGTCACAGCCACCTGCGTCCGCGTGCCTGTGTTCGTCGGCCACTCCGAAGCCGTGAACATCGAATTCGAGGAATTCCTGGACGAAGACGAAGCCCGCGACATCCTGCGCGAAGCGCCGGGCATCATGGTGATCGACAAGCGCGAAGCCGGCGGTTACGTCTCGCCCGCCGAATGTGTTGGCGATTTCGCCACATTCATCAGCCGCATCCGTCAGGACTCGACCGTCGAGAACGGCATCAACCTGTGGTGCGTCTCGGACAATCTACGCAAGGGTGCTGCGCTGAACGCGGTGCAAATCGCGGAACTGCTGGGCCGTGAGGTTCTGAAAAAGGGCTGATCCCCAGGTCTTTCAAGACCACTAAAGAAATAAGAGCCCCGTCGTTCTTTCGGCGGGGTTTTTTGCTGATGGTGCTGCCCAATTAACAAGAAGGACAGGCACCCAAATCCATGCTAATTTGTGAATATAGCCTGAAGAAACTCATCTGAAGGATTTCACAATGCGTATTTTATCCCTTCCAGCATTGATCTTAGCCGTGTTTGGGTTTTCACAATCCGCAACCGCGCAAGACATTGCAGATACGATTTATTCCGGCGGTCCTATTCTGACGATCGACGACGATCAGCCGACCGCCGAGGCAGTTGCTGTCAAGGATGGTCGGATACTTGCAGTGGGTTCACTAGAAGATGTGGCCCCGCATCGCGACGAAACGACCGAAGCGTTCGACCTTGCAGGCCGCGCCATGTTACCTGGCTTTGTAGATAGTCATGGCCATGTCGTCATGGGTGGATTGCAAGCGCTTTCGGCCAATCTTCTGGCCCCGCCAGATGGTGAAGTCACGAATATCGCAAGCTTGCAGGCAACGCTATCAGACTGGGCCTCGGTGAATTCCGAGGCTGTAGAACAGGTGAAAATGATCATCGGATTTGGCTATGACAATGCCCAGTTGGCGGAACTTCGACACCCGACTCGTCAGGAGCTTGATGAGGTTTCAACAGACTTACCCGTCGTCATTATCCATCAATCCGGTCATCTGGGTGTGGCGAACTCCAAAGCGCTGGAACTGGCTGGAATAACCGCCGAGACAGAAGCCCCACCCGGCGGTGTCATTCAGCGAGATGAGGCTGGGGAGCCCAATGGCGTTCTGGAAGAATATGCGTTTTTCTCTGTTTTAGTGCCACTTCTGGGTAATCTGGGCGAAGAAGGCCTGACCGAATTTGCTCGTGCAGGCAGCCAACTCTGGGCCTCATTCGGGTACACAACCGGACAAGAAGGCCGATCATCCGGAGAAATCGTTGAAGTCTTGAAAAAGGTCGGTGCAGAGGACGGGCTGCCCATTGATGTTGTTGCGTTCCCAGACGTGCTCGAGTCGCAGGACTATGTCGAGGCGAATGTCTCAAAAGACTATGCAGATCGCGTGCGCGTCGGCGGATGCAAGCTAACCATCGATGGCTCACCGCAAGGCTTCACCGCGTTGCGGGATCGGCCCTACTACGATCCGGTCGGCAATTACCCCGCAGGATATGCGGGCTATTCCGCGATCACAATGGAGCAGCTGCAAAACGCAGTGAACTGGTGCTACGAAAATGGCATCCAAATACTTGTGCACTCGAACGGTGAAGGCGCATCAGATATGCTGATCGCGGCCCTGGAAGAAGCCCAAATGAAATACGGCGACCCCGGAAACCGCCCGGTTCTGATCCATGGCCAATTTCTGCGCGAGGATCAGGTGGTCAGCTTCAAACGCTTGGGCGTGTTTCCGTCGGTTTTCCCAATGCACACCTTCTATTGGGGTGACTGGCATCGCGATCATACGGTTGGCCCGATCAACGGTGAGAATATCTCACCCACGGGATGGATAAACGAACGCGGCATGATGTTCGGCACCCATCACGACGCGCCGGTCGCCCTGCCCGACAGTATGCGCGTGCTTGCCGCCACCGTGACCCGACGCACCCGATCTGGGGACATTCTGGGACCGCATCAGCGTGTCGATGTGATGACTGCGCTCAAGGCGATGACGATTTGGCCCGCATGGCAACATTTCGAAGAGGATCAGAAGGGTTCGATCGAAGTTGGGAAAGTCGCCGATTTCGTGATCCTGTCGGACGACCCAACTGCGGTGAACCCTGAAACTCTGGCCGAGCTACAAGTCCTAACAACAGTGAAAGGTGATGTCGTCGTCTATGAAGCCGAAATCGGCGTCAAGGAAGGGCACCTCAACATCTCTCCATTTTCGAATGACCCGGTTGTCGCGCACAGGTTTCTGCACGCGATCTATCAGGGCATGGAGGTTGAACGACCTTGGTTGACTTTGGGTTCAGCGCAGAACTGAGTGACAAATAACCAAAGGACAGGTCTCACCCCTGCCCCTCAACCAACGCCTTCAGGTTGGTCAATCCACGCTCGTAGTCGCCACCAACCCAAGAATCCATCATCAGCCCCATCCAGCGCGTCATCGGATTGAGGCCAAGATCGGATGTAAAGCCCCAGGTCACCTCGGTCCCCGACCCTTCGGGCTGCAGGACGAACGAGGCCGAGGCGGTACCCATCGGGCCAAAATCCAGCGCTGTCTGGACACTTTGGTTCTCGACGCTCTCAACGATCTCCTGCGAGCCGGTGCCAACCTGAGGATGGTCGGAAGCCCAGTTCAGCGTGTTACCGACACCCGCGTCTGGCCCGGAATAGGTCAGTTGAGTGTTGGGGTCGCGGTGCAGCCAGGGCGACCATTGCTCGGTCTCCTGCATGGAGTTCACGTAAGGAAAGATCGCCTCGGGCGGTGCATCGATTGTGATACTGCGGGACACTTCGGCCTTGCCGGGCAGCAGGTAAGAGACACCGACAAGCGCCAGAACAAGCACGATCAGGCTGAGAACGATGCGTTTAAACCATTTCATAATATGCTCCGGAGATTGCGATCAATGACCTAAGCATACCGGAATACAACTGAAAACCAGACCCTGAACTGCACCTGATGCCTGCGCTGGCGGTTCGGCGCTGTCAGACCGGCACGAATCTCTTCTGGTGCGGATCGAAACACTCCAGCCCGCCCGCACCGATATCCGTCCAGAGCCCGTGCAGGCTGAGCGTGTCGTCTTCGACCGCTGACGCCACAAATGGGAAGGTCATCAGGTTCTCCAGCGACGCCACAACCGCCTGCCGTTCGAACTGGCGGGCCTGGTCGGCGCTGTCTTCGATATCTGCGACCAGATCATATTTGGGCTTCAGGATGTCCATCCAGCGGCCGACAAAGCTCTCCTTGGCCTCAAGTTGCGGGGCCTGCCCCTTGCACATGTCGATACAGCCCTGCACACCGCCGCATTGCGAATGCCCCAACACGATCAGATGCGCCACTTTCAGGGCCGTCACGGCGTATTCGATAGCGGCACTTGTACCATGATGGTCGCCGTCGGGCGCGTAAGGCGGGACAAGATTGGCGATATTGCGGTGAATGAAGAACTCACCCTGATCCGCCCCGAAGATCGAGGTCACATGCACCCGGCTGTCGCAGCAGGAAATCACCATGGCTCGGGGGCGCTGCCCCTCATCCGCCAGACGCCGATACCAGACCTGATTTTCGGAATATGTCGTCGCCTTCCAGCCGTGATACCGTTTCACCAGATAGGTTGGCAAAGGTTTGGCTATATCCATTTCGGTGTTCCTGTCTTCAATTGCTTAGGCCGCTGTAAACTGAATTCAAGGAAAATTCGAGCCATTATCCGAACTCGGCGCAAGGATTTGCAAAGAATTTCCCGCCAAACATCAGGCCTACGCCGTGGGGGCGTCTGAACTAGGGTGAATGTGGTGGATAAGATACTCACACTTGAACATAAGGAAACCGTGCGACTGGACCCGGATCGCCTCAGCGGGCTGTACCGGCAACTGGGCGACAAGAACGCGTTGGATGTGCTGTGCCGCACGGTCGAGGAACTGGCCGTTCGCCTGTCGAATTGCGAACGGTTCTGGCGCCAGCGCGATTGGGAGAACCTGCGCAAATGCTCGAAATCGCTGGTGGCGATCGCCGATCAGGTCGGGATGACCGCACTGGCGCGGGTTGCGGGCGACGTGGCAGGCGCGGTCGATGCCGGGGATGCGGTGGCGGCGGGCGCAACGCTGGGGCGGTTGATCCGTGTAGGTGAGCGGTCGCTGACCGCCGTTTGGGATCAGCAGGACCTTTCCGTCTGACGGGGCTTGCGGGTGGGTCGCAGGTGGCTAGTCTGGGCGCGAATTCAATCAGCCGAGACGCCCATGACCCTAAGCTTTGCCCCGCCCTCTGACGTTTCTGTTCCGCTGCATGTGCTTGGTCAATCCGATCTGGACGGATGGCTTCAGGACCAGCCGGATCATGTTCGTGATTGGGTGGAGGTGAACGGGTTCACCGGTGCAATAGGTCAGGCGCTTTTGGTGCCGGGCAAGGATGGCCGGGCCGGGTTTGCGCTGGCGGGCTATGGAACGCAGGCCAAACGCGCCCGCAAACGGTTCCCTCTGGCCGCCGCTGCCGAGGCGCTGCCCGAAGGCACGTATCACCTCGGGTCCGATGTCCCGCCCGATCAGTTGGAGATGGAGTGTCTGGGCTGGCTGCTGACCGGCTATGCGTTTGACCGCTATGCCAGCCAATCCCCGGCCAAGGCGCGTCTGGTCGCGCCGGATACTGTAGATGCCGCGCGGCTTGAGGCGATGGCCAATGCCGAGGCGCTGACCCGCGATCTGGTCAACACTCCGGCCTCGGACATGGGGCCCGGCCAGTTGCAACAGGCGGCGGAAGCGCTGGCGCAGGAATTCGGGGCGACATGCAGCACCATCACCGGTGATGCGCTGCTGGAGCAGAATTTTCCGATGATCCACGCGGTTGGCCGCGCAACGGATCAGGCCCCGCGCCTGATCGAGATGAGCTGGGGCAGCAAAGGGCCCATGCTGACGCTGGTCGGCAAAGGTGTGTGTTTCGATACGGGCGGTTTGAACCTGAAACCCGGCGCATCGATGGGTCTGATGAAGAAGGATATGGGCGGCGCAGCGAATGTGCTGGGGCTGGCCCGGATGATCATGGCGCTGAATCTGCCGCTGCAACTGCGGGTGCTGATCCCGGCGGTTGAAAATGCGGTGGCAGGCAACGCCTTCCGCCCCGGTGACATCCTGACCTCGCGCAAGGGTCTGACGGTCGAGATCAACAACACCGATGCCGAGGGGCGGCTGGTGCTGGCCGACGCGCTTGCGCTGGCGGATGAGGGGCAGCCGGATCTGGTGATCTCGATGGCAACCCTGACAGGGGCCGCGCGCGTGGCCGTCGGCCCGGATCTGGCCCCGTTCTATACGGATGACGATCAGGCGGCGGCGGCACTGACGCAGGCCGCGCAACGCTCGGCCGATCCGGTCTGGCGGATGCCGTTCCATACACCTTATGAGGCGATGATCGAGCCGGGGATTGCCGATCTGGACAACGCCCCCTCGGGCGGGTTCGCGGGATCCATAACCGCCGCCCTTTTCCTGCGCCGCTTTGTCGAAAACAGCGCCTATATGCATTTCGACATCTATGCGTGGCAGCCCAGCAAGTCGCCCGGCCGCAGCAAAGGCGGTTTGGGCCAAGGCCCGCGCGCCGTCCTGAACGCCCTGCCCGAGATTCTGGGCCTGTGACCCGCCTGCGCGTCATCCAGCCCGTCATTGACCTGCTGCGCAGTCCCGATGGTGCGCGTGACCGGCAATTGTTGTTCGGGGACACCGTGCAGGTTGCCATAGAACAAGACGGGTGGAGCCGGATTACCGCAGACAAGGACACCTATTCCGGCTGGGTTCGTTCAGCCCAATTGGGCCCCGAGGTGCCGCAAACCCACAGGATCACCGCCCCCGCAACCCACGCCTATGAACAGGCGGATATGAAAACCCGCGATCTGGCTTCGCTGAGTTTCGGCAGCACGGTGCAGGCCCTGTCGCAGACGGACGGGTTTCTGGAAACCGAATTGGGGTTCATTCCTGCGGTCCACACCGCGCCGGTTTCGGACATTCAAACCGACCCGGTGACAGTGGCCGAGCTGTTTCTGGGCACGCCCTATCTGTGGGGCGGCAACAGCCGGTTCGGGATCGACTGTTCCGGGCTGGTTCAGGCCGGGTTGCTGGCTTGCGGTATCGCGTGTCCGGGTGACAGTGGCGATCAGGAGCAGGCAGTTGGCACTGCGCTACCTGAGGGCACACCGCCCCAACGCGGCGACCTGCTGTTCTGGAAGGGCCATGTGGCATGGGTTTCAGGGCCGAACATGCTGTTGCATGCGAACGCGTATCACATGGCAGTGGCCTATGAGCCTATGGATCAGGCAATCGCCCGCATTCTGGCCCAAGGCGACGGACCTGTGACAGCCCATAAAAGGCTCTAATCCGGGGAAACCGAGCGGATCAGCTTACGCTCCAGCACCCTCAGCACAGTGCGCAGATCATGGCCGCGTTTCAGGATACGTCCGTCCATACCGACAACCGAGTACATCCCTTGTTTCTGCCGCAGGCGTGGGTGCTTTTCGATGCGATAGATCGGGTGCTCCGCCGTGCGCCGGAAAATCGAGAAAATCGCCATGTCACACAGGTTGGAAATTCCGTAGTCGCGCCATTCTCCGGCGGCGACCATCCGGCCGTATACGGACAGGATATGGGACATCTCGCGCCGGTCGAACGCGACGGGCATCTGGGCCGAGTTTGCAGAAAACCGGCTGGGAGGCTGCATGTTCATACCCCAAGCCTTGCCGGAAATTGCGCCCGAATCAAGCCTGTTGCGCTGCTATGCTTCAATTCGTCAAAAGGTGTTACCGGCGTCCGACCTGTCGGCAAATCAGGATGACGGGCAGCAATCCGACGGCCAGAATGACCAATGAGGGCACCGCCGCGCCCTCAAGCCGTTCGTCCGACGCCAACCGGTACGCCTGCACCGCCAGCGTATCAAAGTTGAAAGGCCGCATGATCAGTGTCGCGGGCAGTTCCTTCATCACATCGACAAAGACGATCAGCAATGCAGTCAGCAGCGATGGCGTCAGAATGGGCAGATGCACCCGCCGCAGAGTGCCCAAGGGCGTTTGCCCCAGGGATCGCGCGGCGGCGTCCATGTTGGCGTGAACCGTGCTCTGCCCGCCTTCATACGCGCTCAGCGCTGCTGCCAGAAACCGCACCATGTAGGCCGCAACCAACAACCAGATCGAGCCGGTGACCAGCAGGCCGGTTGAGATATCAAACGTCTGGCGCATCCACGCATCGAGCGCGTTGTCGAAGGCAGCAAAGGGGACGATCAGCCCAACCGCGATCACCCCACCCGGAACCGCGTAACCAAGACGCGAGATATAAGCCGCACCTGACGAGGCGCGACCGGGGCGAAGGCGCTGAAAAAACCCGACGCTGATGGCGGCAGACACGGTGACAACCGCTGCGGTCCCCGCAAGGATCAGTGAGTTGCGGATGAACCCGAGATAACGCTCCGACAGCAGGTTCTGCTCGGATTCCATTCCCATCTCAACAAGAATGATCACCGGCAGCAGAAACCCGAACAGCACCGGGACAGCGCATAGAACAAAGGCACCGACAGCGCGCCAGCCGGTCAGATGTGCGGCGGGCTGCGCTGCGTGCTGCTTGCCCGCCTGATAGTATTTTGCCTTGCCCCGCTGCGTGCGTTCAGCCACTGCCATGACCAAAGCAAAGGTCAAAAGGCATAAGGCCAGTTGCGCGGCACCCGCGCGATCGGCCAGCGAAAACCAACTGGTATAGATACCCGTCGCAAAGGTCTGGACACCGAAATAGGACACGGTGCCAAAATCCGCGATGGTCTCCATCACCGCCAACAGCACGCCGCCCGCAATCGCCGGGCGCGCCATCGGCAGAGACACGCGCCGAAACGCGAGCCATGGGTTGTTGCCCAACGCACGCGCCGCCAGAAAGGCGGTTGCGCTTTGCTGCAAAAAGGCCGCGCGGGCCAGCAGGTAGACATACGGATACAGCACAAGGATCAGCATCGCCGCCGCACCCTCGGTCGAGCGGATCTCGGGGAACCAGTAATCGCGCGGGCCCCACCCCGTTACATCGCGCAGGGTGGATTGCACGATCCCCGGATGATCCAGAATAAAGGTATAGGCATAGGCCAGCACATATGCCGGAAAGGCCAGCGGCAGAACCAGCGCAATCTCAAGCAAGCGTACGCCGGGAAACCGGGTCATCGTGACCAGCCACGCGGCCCCGGTGCCAATGCTGAACGTACCCGCAGCGACCAAAACAACCAGGATGAGCGTGGTCACCGTGTACCGGGGCAGCACCGTCTCGGCCAGATGCGCAATCGTGTCGGTCCCGCCGGTCAGCGCCGCCAGAACAACGGCCACCATCGGCAACAGGCAGGCCGCTGCAACCACATAGGCCAGCCCGGCCAAAAGCCGGGTGCCGCGTACGCCGCGGTTCCGCGATCCGTTTTCAGAATAGTCGATCTGGGTCATCCGGCGTCTTCAGAATGCTCTGAGTGTCCTTTTCGACTAAAATCGTCGGGATTGCCAGCACCAATACAGCTAACTACCGCTCCCGAGTTTGCTCAATCCCCCATTCGTGACTTGTACGTGATAAGGGATTCCAGACTTGCTGCCGGACAACGCTTCTGTTCGGCTGAGGCATTACGCCAAGATTGGATATGCAATGCCCTGCCGAGTTTTTCTGACCATGTCGATATTAGCGCTGGCGGGCTTTCCAGTGCGGGCAGAAACAATCGTCGACACCGAATTCGCGAAAGCATGCTTGGTAGCAGAGGATGAGACTTTGGAAAATTCGACCCTAAACTGGCAAAAGATCAGATTTCTGGAAGAATTGGACTATTGCTTGATCGCCGTCGCCCAGCACCTGTCGAGCCCAAACAAACTGATCAGTTGGATGAAGGCCAGCGGCTTCCATGTGTCCAATCCTATTGCCTATTCGCGAAAAATTATGTGGGCATCATATAAGTACGACGGAGAGGGAGTTTTGATCAACGGTCGCATTCCAAAGAGGGAATTTCAGTGGAGCATTCACCCTTTGAGAACTTTCGGCGCCTACAGCCTACATTCCGGGATATTGCTTAGGAACAATGGCCATCCGGAATTGGTAACCAGCGTTCTGAACACCAAGTGAGTTCGTCAAACGTAAGGCGAAGAAAACCTCGCCTTACGCGGGTGTCATTCATAAACCCGCTGATCCTCGATCACCAAACCGTCTTTCGGCAGCGATCCGGGGGCGACAACCTCGATGGCGCCTTTCAGTTTCAGCACCTCGGCGACCGATTTGGCATAGGCCGTGTCATCCCCGCCCGGGCTTTCGATCTGGACGGTCATGGTGTCCATCTCACCCTGACGCGCGGCGATCACGCGGGCTTTGACGATCTCGTCGTGTTTTTCGACCAGAGCCGCCACCTGTTCCGGTCGCACGAACATGCCCTTGATCTTGGTGGTCTGATCAGCACGGCCCATCCAGCCCTTGATCCGCATATTGGTCCGACCGCAGGGCGAGACGCCGGGCATTAGCGCCGACAGGTCTCCGGTCGCGAACCGGATCAGGGGATAGTCGGGGTTCAGCGAGGTCACGACAACCTCACCCACTTCACCAATGGCCACTGGAATGCCGGTTCCGGGGGTCACGATCTCGACGATGACATGCTCGTCAATGATCATTCCTTCCATCGCGGCGCTTTCATAAGCGACATTGCCCAGATCAGCCGTGGCATAGCATTGCAGGCAGGAAATCCCGCGATCCGAATATTCCTGCCGCAGTGACGGGAACAGCGCACCGCCCCCCACTGCCGCCTTCGAGAAGTTCAGCGCAACGCCCATCGCGTCCGCCTTGTCCAGAATGACCTTCAGATAGTCCGGCGTGCCGGCATAAGCGGTACATCCGACATCGCGCGCCGCTGTGACCTGCAATTCGGTCTGGCCGGTTCCGGCGGGCAGAACCGCAGCGCCAACCGCGCGTGCGCCGTTTTCAAAGATCATGCCCGCAGGTGTCAGGTGATAGCCGAAACAGTTCTGAACGATATCGCCCGCCCCAACACCCACTGCGTTCAGGAAACGCCCCATGCGCCACCAATCGTGATCGGTGCTGCCCGGCTCGTAAATCGGGCCGGGGGATTGGAACACGTGATGAAAGTGCCGCGCCGGTTTCACCGTGAAGCCGCCAAAGGGCGGACGACTGGCTTGCGCGCGGGTCAGGTCCGATTTGCGCAATACCGGCAACATGGGCAGATCATCCGCCGATTCCACTTTATTAGTGTCTTTTCCTGCCAGATGCGCCGTAAAGCCCGGAGAAGATTTCGCCCGTTCCAGCTGCGCGCGCAAAGCGGCGGCCTGATCCGAGGCGCGTTCGTCGGCTGAGCGCGTTTCGAGTGTGTCGAAATAGGTCATCGCCATATCCTCCATCAGATCACAACCACCGCTTGCGGCGACGGTACGAGCGGACGTCGCGAAAGCTCTTGCGGCCTTCATCCGACATGCCAAGGTAGAATTCTTTCACATCCGGGTTTTCGCGCAACTCGGCGGCGGGGCCGTCCATCACCACGCGGCCCGATTCCAGAATGTAGCCGTAGTGCGCAAAGCGCAGCGCCACATTGGTGTTCTGTTCGGCCAGCAGGAAAGACACGCCCTCTTTCTCGTTCAACTCCTTCACGATGCCGAAAATCTCTTCGACCAGCTGCGGCGCAAGACCCATCGAGGGTTCGTCCAGCAGGATCGTCTCGGGTCGTGACATCAGCGCCCGGCCCATCGCCACCATCTGCTGTTCCCCACCCGAGGTATAACCGGCCTGGGATTTGCGGCGTTCTTTCAGACGGGGGAAATAACTATAGACCAGTTCCAGATCCTGTTGGATCGCGGCATTGCCGTCTTTACGGGTATAGGCCCCGGTCAACAGGTTTTCCTCGACCGTCAGGTGTTCGAAACAGTGGCGGCCTTCCATCACTTGGATGACGCCTTTTTCCACCAAATCGGCGGGGTCGCTTTCATGCACGCTTTGGCCGCGATATTTGATCGAGCCCTTGGTGACCTCGCCCCGTTCCGAATGCAGCAGGTTCGATACAGCTTTCAGCGTTGTTGTCTTACCCGCACCATTGCCACCCAGCAAAGCCGTGATACCGCCCTTGGGTACGGTCAGGCTGACGCCTTTCAGCACAAGGATCACATGGTTGTAGATCACCTCGATATTGTTGACCTCAAGCAGGGTTTCTGCCTGCACTTCGGTGGTGTGTGCCGCATCAAGCATCAGCGCGTGTCCTCGTGCCTGCCCCCGAAGGGGCTGTTCGTGAGGAGCGGCAGTGCAACCGCCGCTCCGGATTTTCAGCGCCCCGGATCAGGACCGGGACAGGGGGTCGCTTATTCGCAACGCCCTTCGATGTTGTTTTCGGCGGCATAAGCGGCCGAGTCTTCCTCGATCAGCGCGTTGATCACCTCGACATCGGTAGGCTTGAAGTCCTGAACCGAATTCCAGGTTCCTGCGGCGGCATCCCACTGCACGACGCCGACCAGGCCGGGGCCACCATGGTTGTCACAGCTGACCGAGAATTCAGGCCCGAAGCCCGACATGCCCAAGCCTTCCATCTTGGCGCTGGTGATTTCCAGTGCCTCCATGCCATCGCGCATCATCGACGCGTCGATTTCAGCAGTTCCGTGCATGTCCTGCGCAGTCTTCACCGCCTCGGCAGCCAGCATCGCAGCATAGAGACCACGGTTGTACTGAACCGTACCAAGCTGATCACCTGCGCCTGCCGCTTTGCCCGCATCGACGACATATTTCTGCAGGTCGTCATAGACCGGATAGTCCATGCCGAGACCGGTGAAGGTCAGCGCCTTGTAGCCAGTGGCTTTATCACCCGCAGGTTCCACGTCGAATTCAGCGCCAGACCACCAGACGCCGATGAAGTTTTCCATCGGGAAGCGGATATTGGCGGCCTCTTGTACGGCAACCTGGTTCATCACGCCCCAGCCCCACATGATCACATAATCGGGCTTTTCACGGCGGATCTGCAGCCACTGCGACTTTTGCTCTTGCCCCGGATGATCCACGGGCAGCAGGGTCAGGTCATAGCCATGCTTTTCGGCCAGTGTTTCCAGCGTGCGGATCGGTTCCTTGCCGTAAGCCGAGTTGTGATAGACCAGCGCAATTTTCTTGCCGTTCAGGTCACCACCATTCTCGTCCAGCAGATAGTTGATCGCGCCCGAGGCACCGTTCCAATAGTTGGCCGGATAGTTGAACACATGGCTGAACACTTTGCCGTTCGCAGCCGAGGTGCGGCCATAGCCCATCGTGTGCAGCGGAATGCCATCTGCGGTCACTTTGGGGATCAGCTGATAGGTAATCCCGGTCGACAGCGGCTGATAGACCAGCGCGCCTTCGCCCTTGGTAGATTCATAGCATTCCACGCCTTTTTCGGTGTTATAGCCGGTTTCGCATTCGATCACGCGGGCTGGGACACCTCCGATGCCACCATCGCGCTCGTTGAGCAGGGTGAAATAGTCGGCATAGCCATCCGCAAACGGAATACCGCCTGCCGCATAGGGTCCGGTCCGATAGCTGAGCGACGGGAACACAAGGTCGGCCATGACCGGACCTGCGGCCATCACAGCGCCCAGCGCCAGGGTTGCCAGTTTCTTGTTCATCGGGTGTCTCCTCCCTTGGTTGATCCGATGTTGGTTTCGGGCTTTCCGCCCGTCTTTTTGATTGGGCCAGCCCC
Source organism: Ruegeria sp. AP12 (assembly GCF_056540025.1). Taxonomy (NCBI): domain Bacteria; kingdom Pseudomonadati; phylum Pseudomonadota; class Alphaproteobacteria; order Rhodobacterales; family Roseobacteraceae; genus Ruegeria; species Ruegeria sp. AP12. Next base: position 116,304 of record NZ_JBQFVZ010000003.1, on the reverse strand, counting down.
TTAGTGCGGGAACGGCCAGAGTCTGAGTTTCTCTTTCGCCACGCGCCACAGCTGTGCCAGCCCGTGCGGTTCAAGGATCAGGAACATGATGATCAGCGCACCCACGATCACGAGGTTCAGGTGCGCCACGATATCGGTGGGCCAGCCCAGCACATCGACGCCGACCACCTTCAGCACCACCGGCAGCAGCACAAGGAAGGCCGCCCCGGCGAAGGACCCGAAAATCGATCCTAACCCGCCGATAATCACCATGAACAGCACCAGGAATGACTTCTGGATGCCGAACACTTCGCCCACTTCGACCGCGCCCAGATAGACCGCAAAGAACAGCGCACCCGCGATGCCGACAAAGAAAGAGCTGACAGCAAAGGCGCTGATCTTGGCCTTGAGCGGGTTCACCCCGATGATCTCGGCCGCGATGTCCATGTCGCGGATCGCCATCCAGGTGCGCCCCGTGGTGCCGCGCGTCAGGTTGCGGGCGATGATGGCGGACACAGTCAGGAAGATCAGGCAGAACAGATAGGTGGCCCAGGCCGGAGCATTGGGTCCGGTGATGATGATCCCGAACACGTCCCGCTCGGGCGCGTTGATCTGGCCCGAGGCCGAGTAGTTGTAGAACCACGGCACCCGGTTGAACAGCCACACCAGAAAGAACTGCGCCGCCAGTGTGGCCACCGCCAGATAGAACCCCTTGATCCGCAAGCTTGGCAGACCGAACAACACGCCGACAATGGCGGTGATCCCGCCCGCAAGCAGCACATGGACGAACATGCTGACATCGGGAAAGGCGGTCATCAGCTTGTAGCAGGCATAAGCCCCCACAGCCATGAACCCGCCGGTGCCCAATGACACCTGCCCGCAATAGCCCACCAGAATGTTCAGCCCGATGGCCGCGATGGCATAGATCAGGAACGGCAGCAGCAGGGCGTTGGCCCAGTAATCGTTGATGATGAACGGAATGATCCCGAACGCCACCGCCAGCACGACGTAGTACCGATACCGGTCAAACTTGATCGGGAAAGTCTGGCTGTCAGCGACATAGGAGGTTTTGAAATCTCCGGCCTCACGATAGAACATATCTTACTTTCCCCATTCTTCCTGCGCCCGGTTCCGGGTCGCGGCGTCCAGTTGTTTTGATCCCTTGGCGTATCCGCTCGCCTCGGACGAACGCACCAGTTTCATGTAGGCCATGATGCCGGTAACCAGCCCGACAAAGGCCAGGATCGCTGCGACCACCAACTGAGCGTCCGTCAGGCCTTCGGCGGTGATGGCGATATAGCCAAAGGCCCAGAAGCCAGCCCATGCGATCACGTTGATGATGGCGATCAGCTTTTGCACGGCCTACACCCTCTCAATGATCTTCTCGCCGAACAGGCCCTGCGGCCGGAAGACAAGGAAGATCAGCGCCAGCACATAGGCAAACCAGTTCTCGGTCGCGCCGCCCAATGCGGGGCCCAGCGCAAACTCGAACAACTTCTCACCCACGCCGATGATCAGCCCGCCAACGATGGCCCCGGGGATCGAGGTGAACCCGCCCAGCATCAGCACCGGCAACGCCTTGAGCGCGATCAGGCTCAGCGAGAACTGCACGCCCGATTTGGTGCCCCACATGATGCCGGCTACCAGCGCCACGAACCCGGCCACCGACCAGACCATGACCCAGATGAAGTTCAGCGAAATCCCCACCGACAGCGCCGCCTGATGGTCATCGGCCACCGCGCGCATCGCCCGGCCTTGCTTGGTGTACTGGCTGAACGCGACCAGCGCGGCCACCAGCAGCGCGGCAATGACCGTCGCCACAATATCCAGATTGTCGATGAAAAAGCCGTAGTCGAAGATGTTAAAGGTGGTCTCGTCAATCCACAGGTTGATACCCTGCGGCAGCCCCACATCCAGCGTCTTGATCTCGGACCCCCACATCAGGTCGGCCACACCTTCGAGGAAATAGGCCAGACCGATTGTGGCCATGAACAGGATGATCGGTTCCTGCCCGACCAGATGGCGCATGACGAACCGTTGCACCGCCCAGGCCAGCAACACCATCACTGCCATGGTCAGAATAACCGCAAGCAGCGCGGGCACGTTCCAGCCGAAATAATGGATATGCGTGCCGAAAATCGCGTTGATCAGATGCGCAAACGGCACCTGTCCGTTCATGATCCCCACCAGCGTCATCGCCGCAAACAGGGCCATTACCCCTTGGGCATAATTGAAAATCCCCGACGCCTTGTAGATCAGCACAAAGCCCAGCGCGACCAGAGCATAAAGCACCCCGGCCATCAGACCGTTGAGGATGACCTCCATCGCAAAAACGAGTTGTTCAGGCATGCTCGCCTCCCCAAATATCTGCCCGGATATCAGTCATGGCTGACCCCCAGATAAGCGTCGATGACTTCCTGATTGTTGCGCACCTCATCGGGTGTGCCGTCGCCAATCTTCTTGCCGTAATCCATCACGACCACCCGGTCGCTCAGGTCCATCACCACGCCCATATCATGCTCGATCAGGGCGATGGTGGTGCCGAACTCGTCATTCACGTCGAGGATAAAGCGGCTCATGTCCTCTTTCTCTTCGACATTCATCCCCGCCATCGGTTCGTCCAGCAGCAGCAGTTTGGGCTCTGCGGCCAGCGCGCGGGCCAGTTCGACGCGCTTTTTCAAACCGTAAGGCAGGCGCGCGACGGGTGTCTTGCGGATGTGCTGGATTTCCAGAAAATCGATGATCTTCTCGACCGCCTCGCGGTTTTCGGTCTCTTCCGCCTCGGCCTTGCCCTTCCACAGTGCCTGTTGAAGGATGTTGGTTTTCATATAGTTCAACCGCCCGGTCATGACGTTGTCCAGCACGCTCATGCCTTCGAACAGGGCGATGTTCTGGAACGTCCGCGCGATCCCCTGCCGCGCCACTTCATAGGGACGCATCGGCGGGCGTTTCGCGCCGTGAAACCAGACCTCGCCTTCCTGCGGGACATAAAAGCCCGAAATCACGTTCAGCATCGAGGATTTACCCGCCCCGTTCGGCCCGATGATGGCCCGGATTTCACCCTCGCGAATGTCGAACGAGATATCCTTGATCGCCACCACACCGCCGAACCGCAGGGTGATGTTCTTCATCTCCATCACCACACCGCCGATCTTGCGGCCGTCTTCGGTGACATATCCTTCGGAACTATCCAGCATCAGTCACTCCCTGACACAAAAAACGGGACGGCGGGCGGGGCGATGACCGCAGGTCGAGCGGCGCTCGAACGGCCCTCATTCCGCCGCCACCTTATGCTGTGCGACCGGCACAACCGGCGCGTCGACAATCTCCAGCGTGGCGCTGATCGAGCCCTTGCGACCGTCCTCATACGTCACCTCGGTGGTGGTCGAGACCGACTGGGATCCGTCATAAAGCGCATCGATGATGTCCTGGAATTTCTCTTCCACGAACCGACGCCGCACCTTGCGCGTCCGGGTCATCTCACCATCATCCGCGTCCAGTTCCTTGTGCAGCACCACAAAGCGATGCACCTGACAGCCCGACAGCATCTCATCGGCGGCAACGGATTTGTTCACCGCTTCCACATGGGCCTTGATCGTCTCCAATACACGGGGATGACCCGCCAGTTCCTGATAGGACGCATAGGCCACATTGTTGCGCTCTGCCCAGTTGCCCACCGCCGTCAGGTCGATATTGATGAACGCCACGCAGCGATCCTTGCCGTTGCCAAACAGCACGACCTCAAGAATGTCGGGATAGAATTTCAGCTTGTTCTCGACATATTTCGGCGCAAACATCGACCCGTCAGCCATTTTGCCAACGTCCTTGGCGCGGTCGATGATCCGAAGATGGCCGCTGCCTTCCTCGATGAACCCCGCATCCCCGGTCGCAACCCAGCCTTCGGCATCCTTGGTCGAGGCGGTTGAATCCGGGTTGTTGTAATACTCAACAAAAACCCCGGGCGAGCGGTAGTGAATCTCGCCGCTGTCGTCGATTTTCAACTCAACATCCGGCGCAGGCACGCCCACCGTATCCGCACGTACTTCACCATCCGGCTGCACGGTAATGAACACCGTCGCTTCGGTCTGGCCATAAAGCTGCTTTAGATTGATCCCAAGCGAGCGGTAAAAGTCGAAAATCTCCGGCCCGATCGCCTCGCCCGCGGTATAGCCCACGCGGAAACGACCATAGCCCAGCGTGTCCTTGAGCGGTCCATAAACCAGCAGATTGCCCAGCGCGTATTTCAACCGGTCGCCAAAACCCACCGGTTTGCCGTCCAGCAGCAAGCCACCAACCTTCTTGGCATGTGCCATGAAGTGATGGAACATGCGCTGCTTCAGCTTGCCCGCATCCTCCATCCGGATCATCACATTGGTCAGCTGAGTCTCAAAAACGCGCGGCGGGGCAAAGAAATAGGTTGGCCCGATCTCGCGCAGGTCGGTCATCATCGTGTCGGCGCTTTCGGGGCAGTTCACGCAGAAACCGCACCAATAGGCCTGACCAACGGAAAAGATGAAATCGCCCACCCAGGCCATCGGCAGATAAGACAGGATGTCTTCGTTCCGGGTCAGGTGATCGAATTCGGCCGAGTTCTTGGCGCTTTCGATCACGTTCCGGTTCGACAACACCACGCCCTTGGGCTTGCCGGTGGTGCCGGAGGTATAAAGCATCACGCAGGTGTCGTCATAGGTGATCGCGGAGATACGCTTGTCCAGTTCCGCATCAAACCGCGCGTGACCGGCGCTGCCCTCGGCCATGATGTCCTCAAGCGCATTCATCTGGGAATGGTCGTATTTCCGCATCCCTCGCTTGTCGGTATAGAGGATGTGTTTGACCTGATGCACGTTTTCCTGAATTTCGATGACCTTGTCGACCTGCTCCTGATCGCCGCAGACAACGTATTTCGCGCCGCAATGTTCCAGCACATAGGCCATCTCTTCGGCGACCGAGTCCTGATACAGCGGCACAGGTACCGCGCCGACCATCTGCGCGGCAACCATTGACCAGTAATGCGCCGGACGGTTGCGGCCTATGACGGCGATATGGTCGCCCTTTTCGACGCCCAGTTCCAGAAAGCCCAGCGCGATGGCGCGGATTTCCCGCGCGGCCTCGGCCCAGGTCCAGCATTGCCAGATCCCGAATTCCTTTTCGCGGTAAGCCGGGGCATCCCCGAACTGCGTGACATTGCGGTGTAACAGCGCTGGAAGGGACTGCATCCCCTCAGCGCCCGACTGCGTCTGAGCCAATCTTCCTCTCCTCCCCATCCGGCCCCTCCTCCGGGCCGGAAATGGCGGGTCCGGGTCGTTGCCCGAACACCTGCGCCCCGATAAGGGACGGTTGCACGATCAGCGTCAACTTTTTCCTGATGTTTTCTCAATTCTTACGAATTGTAACAGGGGTCGTGCCGCCAATCCGGGTGACCTTGGCAACGCCCTTCTTCCCAACGCCTGCAAGCAATGCTATGTGGCCCGTCAAGCTCTTTGGCGATGGCGTCGCCAGAGGTAAATCAGCGACGAACCCCATATCCTGTACGCCGGGACTTTCAATCAGGAGATTGAGGGCCCCGTCCTGATCTCCGCCACAACAGGAGACAGCCATGGCCTGGTCCCCCGACAAAACCGAAGTCAAAAGCTGGAATGAATGGGACACCCTGCGCCACGTCATCGTGGGCCGCGCGGATGACTGCCACATTCCGCCCGAGGAACCCGCGCTGGACGCCAAGGTGCCCGAGGACAGCGACATGCGCGGCCAGTGGGGCCGCCGCCCGCAGGAAACCATCGACCGGGCCAACGAGTTGCTGGACAATTTCGCCGATCAACTGCGCAAGCGCGGTATTCGCGTGGATCGCCCGACGTCGATTGATCATTCGCAACCGGCTACCACTCCGGATTTTCACACCGAAAGCCAGTTCGGCTGTATGCCCCCGCGCGATGTGCTGCTGACCGTTGGGCACGAAATCCTCGAAGCGACGATGTCCTACCGCTGCCGCTGGTTCGAATACCTGAACTATCGCCCCCTGATGCAACAATACTGGGACGAAGACCCGAACTTCCGCCACGAGGCTGCACCCAAGCCGCGCCTGACCGATGCGGATTACCATCCCGATTACCTCAGCGACAAAATCGGCGTCGAAAAGCGCCTGCAATGGGCGGCCGAGAAGTTCTTTGTCACCACCGAAGAAGAGCCCCTGTTCGATGCCGCCGACGTGCTGCGTTTTGGTCGCGATCTGGTGGTCCAGCATGGGTTTACCACCAACCTCAAGGGGATCGAGTGGCTGCGCCGTCACTTCCCCGACCACCGCGTCCACACGGTGAACTTCCCCGGTGACCCCTATCCGATCCATATCGACGCGACGTTTACGCCGCTGCGCCCCGGCCTGATCCTGAACAACCCGCAGCGCCGCCTGCCTGAAGACCAGCGCGGCATGTTCGAGAAAAACGGCTGGGAGATCGTGGACGCCGCCCAGCCGGCCCACAACACGCCGCCGCCGCTGTGCTATTCCTCGACCTGGCTGTCGATGAACGTGCTGGTGCTGGACCCGAAAACCGTCTGTGTTGAAAAGTCTGAGGTCTATCAGGCCGAACAGATGGACAAGCTGGGCATGGAAGTGGTCGAGGTCGAACTCCGCGACGCCTACGCCTTTGGCGGCGGTCTGCATTGCTGCACGGCAGACGTCTACCGCGACGGCGAATGCGAGGATTACTTCCCGAATATGTGAGGTTTTCGGATTGAAAACAGGGTGCCTGGGGTATGGCCCGGGCATCTGCATTCTGTATCAGTAGACGGTGCCGCATGGGTGTTGCGGGAGTGGCAGCAATGTGCCCCAAGCCCACTATTCAGTGCGCAGCTTAGACAGCATTGGACACGAGACATTTCCGCTGTCACAGTTGGCTGTAAGTTCGACTAACGCCGCTTCCAAGCGCCTCAGTTCGTCTACCCTTGCACGCACGTTGAAGATATGGAGTTCGGCCAGCTGCTTGACGGATTGACAATCCTCGGCTTCGCCTTCGGACAGGTTAAGTAGCGTCTTTGCGTCTGCGAGCGAGAAGCCCAAATCGCGGCATTTCTTTAGGAAACGAAGACTTCCAATCTCATCTGCAGAGTACATCCGCCGGTTATTCGGTGCCCGTGCTGGCTTTGGCACAATCCCTTCGCGCTCGTAGTAGCGGATCGTTTCAATGCCGACGCCGCTTTGACGGGATGCTTCCCCAATCGCAAACACGTGAGATTCCCCAGCTTGATCCTGTAGCGACTACAGAAGTTATACGGAAGAATGTCACTTAGACAACTCCCCGCGAAAAGGGCCGTCAGAAAAAATGCAGAAGTACCTTAGCCTCAGTTACCTGGGATCGCTGTCCGCGCTTGGCGTCGCAACTTGCTGCGTATTGCCCATGACGATGATGCTGCTCGGACTGGGCGGCAGTTGGATGGCAATCTTCGGGAAGATCGCGGCGGCAAGCTACTATGTGCTGGCGATATCGACCGTACTTGTCGCGGTAACTTGGCTGATGTCTCATCAGCGCGGATTAATACCAAAGTTGAAGTGGTGGCTTTGGGGAACGACCGCGATAACCGGTTTAGCTTGGGTTGTCGTATTCTACGAGGCCCGGATCAACGATTTCCTGATTATGCAGATGTGAGACAATGACGGACCAAACTCTAGTGCTTGAAAGCACACTGACGTGCCCAATCTGTGGGCACAGCGAAACCGAAGAAATGCCGACGGATGCCTGCCAGTGGTTCTATGAGTGCAAGTCGTGCGAAGCAGTTTTGAAACCCATGGAAGGCGATTGTTGTGTATACTGCTCTTACGCCACTGTTCCATGCCCACCAATCCAATTGGGCGGTAGCTGTTGCGGGTAAAGCGAAGGTCGGCTTCGTCCCGCAAATCAGACAAATGACCACAACCTCGCCACCAACCCGCAACTACAACCAATCCCGCAGGATCGGAATCAACGGCACATCCGCCGCAGGCATTGGATAGTTCCGCAGGTCATTCGCCCGCACCCATTTCAGCGCCTGACCCTCTTTCGACTGCGGGATACCCTCCCATTTGCGGCAGGCGAACAGAGGCATCAGCAGGTGGAAATCGTCATAGCTGTGGCTGGCGAAGGTCAGCGGTGCGAGGCAGGAGGCCCAGGTGTCGATGCCGAGTTCCTCGTGCAATTCGCGGATCAGTGCGGCCTCGGGGGTTTCGCCGGGTTCGATCTTGCCGCCTGGGAACTCCCACAGACCGGCCATCGATTTGCCCTCGGGGCGTTGGGCCAGCAGAACCCGGCCCTCGATGTCGATCAGGGCGACGGCTGAGACAAGAACTGTTTTCATGGTCGCAATCCCGGACGCAAAACCGGGCTCCACTTTTGCTGGAATTGCTCCGGTTTCACGAGCGATAATCCGCGTTGATCTCGATATAGCCGTGGGTCAGATCGCAGGTCCAGACGGTGGATTTGCCCGCGCCCAGCCCCAGATCGACGGCAATCACCAGATTCTGACCTTTCATATAGGCGGCGGCGTCATCCTCGCGGTAATCGGGGCTGACCCAGCCTTTTTCGGCCACCAGAATGTCTCCGAAGGAAATGCTCAGCAGATCACGATCCGCAGCCGCGCCGGATTTACCGATGGCCATGACGATGCGGCCCCAGTTCGGGTCCTCGCCCGCGATGGCGGTTTTCACCAGCGGAGAGTTGGCAATCGCCAGACCGTGTACCTTGGCGTCTGCGTCCGAGGCGGCCCGGGTCACACGAATTTCTACGAATTTCGTGGCCCCCTCACCGTCGCGCACCACTTGCTGGGCAAGATCCAGCATAACGCTTTCCAACGCTTCGGCAAACGCTGCATTGCCGGTGGCATCGACACCCGACGCCCCGGTGGCGCACAGCAGCAGGCTGTCCGAGGTCGAGGTATCGCTGTCCACGGTGATGCAGTTGAACGTGCGGTTCGTCTGCGCGCCCAGCATCGCCTGAAGCGCCGATTGGTCCACCTGCGCGTCGGTGAAGATGTAGACCAGCATGGTCGCCATATCCGGCGCGATCATGCCGGAACCCTTCGCAATCCCCGCAATAGAGACAGTTTTGCCATCAATCTCGACCTGCGCCGACGCCCCTTTCGGGAAGGTATCGGTGGTCATGATCGCCTTCGCGGCGTCTTCGATGGCGTGCCGGCTGAGGCCCGATTTCAGCGTCTCAAGCTGGGCCACGATACGATCATGCGGCAGGGGTTCCCCGATCACGCCGGTGGACGAGGTAAAGACTCGCCCGATCGGGACGCCGGTGGCATCCGCAACGGCCTGCGTCACCTCGGAAACCGAGGTCTGGCCGTAATGCCCGGTAAACGCGTTGGCATTGCCCGAGTTCACAAGGATCGCCGCCGGGCCATCACTTGGCCCGCCGATCTTGTCCTGACAATCCAGCACCGGCGCGGCGCGGGTGGCCGATTTGGTGAATACGCCTGCCACAGATGTTCCGGGGTTCAGCACGGCCAGCATGACATCCGTGCGACCCTGATAGCGCACACCCGCCGCGACGGTGGCAAAGCGCACACCGTCAATTGCAGGCAGATCGGGGAAACTGGCCGGGGCCAGCGGCGAAACCTTGGTGATCGTGGCCACGGCAGATTACTCCTGCAGCAGTTCGATCTGGCGCAGCGTTTCGGGGCCCGCCCCTTCCAGCGCCGGACGCTCGATCTGAGCCTGCTGGGTCAGTTCATCGATGCGGGCCTGGATCGCCTCTTGCTGGATGGTCTGAGCCAGTTGATCGCGGATCGTGTCCAGCTCGGGCGCTTCGGATTTGCGGGTGTCGTTCAGAATGATGACATGCCAGCCGAACTGGGTTTGAACCGGATCCGACACCTGACCTTTTTCCAGACCAATCACGGCCTCTTCAAATGCGGGCACCATCTGGCCCTTGCCGAACCAGCCCAGCGCGCCGCCATTGGGGCCCGAGGGGCCTGTGGACCGTTCGCGCGCCAACTCGGCAAAATCCGCACCATCGTCCAGTTGCGATTTGATGACCTTGGCCTCTTCCTCGGTATCTACCAGGATATGGCTGGCGTCGAACTCATCCTCGCCCGCGAAATCTGCAAACTGGGCGTCATAAGCGGCCCGAATGGCCTCATCCGTGACGGCGGCATCGGTCAGGGCTTCGACCGCCTGCACCGCTTTCAGCGAGCGACGCTCATTTTCAAGCGCGATTTCGTTCAGTTTGGACAAGTCGCCCTGTTCCTGGCTCAGCAATTGCTGCTGGATCAGCTGTTCAAGGATGAAGTCGAACAGCACGTCATCTTCAGCCTGTTGATACTGCGCCGGAAGGTTCGTGGCCATGGCGATGACGTGACCCAATGTGATCTCATCCCCGTTCACACGGGCGACGACGGTGCCTGCATCAGGCTTGGTTTCGGCGGCCAGCGGCAGGGCCATCACGGCAGCAAGCGCCAGAGATGGCAGAAAAGTGAGGCCTTTGGGCATGGATCAATCCTATTTCTTTGCCGCGACAGGGCGCAGCGTTGACACTTCAGAACCTGCCGCTTACATCGCTTTGAAGCCTTGGACAGGGCCGCCTTTCACCCCCCGTATCTATGGGTTGCGCGCAAGGTGGGCAAGCCTGTCGCAACCAAGACAAGAACAGATCCGCTGGAGTGAACATGCTGGGACTCGGAACGCTCGCCAAAAAGGTGTTCGGAACACCGAACGACCGCAAGATCAAGGCGACCCGCCCCCTGATCGAAAAGATCAACGCGCTGGAGCCCGAGTTCGAGAACCTGTCCGACGAAGGGCTGATCGAAAAGACCGCCGAGCTGCGCAAGCGCGCGCTGGATGGCGAAAGCCTGGATGACCTGCTGCCCGAAGCCTTTGCCAATGTGCGCGAAGGGGCCAAGCGCGCGCTGGGTCTGCGCGCCTTTGACGTGCAGCTTATGGGCGGTGCGTTTCTGCATCAGGGCAACATCTCGGAAATGAAAACGGGTGAGGGTAAGACACTGGTCGCCACCTTCCCCGCCTATCTGAACGCGCTGACCGGTAAGGGCGTGCATGTTGTCACGGTCAACGAATACCTCGCCAAGCGGGATGCCGAGTGGATGGGCAAGGTGTTTGCGGCTGTGGGTATGACCACCGGCGTGATCTGGTCGGGGCAACCCGATGCCGAGAAAAAGGCCGCTTATGCCTGTGACGTGACCTATGCCACCAATAATGAGCTGGGTTTCGACTATCTGCGCGACAATATGAAGGCCGATCTGGCCGAGATTTACCAGAAGCACCACAATTTCGCGATTGTGGACGAGGTCGACTCGATCCTGATCGATGAGGCGCGGACGCCGCTGATCATCTCGGGCCCGTCGCAGGACCGCTCGGATCTTTACACCGCGATTGATGCGCTGATCCCGTCGCTGAGTGACGATCATTTCTCGCTGGATGAAAAGTCCCGCAACGTGACCTTCACCGATGAAGGCAACGAGTTCCTTGAACAGCAATTGCTGGACGCGGGGCTGATCCCCGAAGGCCATTCCCTGTATGATCCGGAAAGCACCACCGTCGTGCATCACGTCAACCAAGGCCTGCGCGCACACAAACTGTTCCAGCGCGACAAGGATTACATCGTCCGCGACGGAAATGTTGTTCTGATCGACGAATTCACCGGTCGTATGATGCCGGGCCGCCGCCTGTCCGAAGGTCTGCATCAGGCCATCGAGGCCAAGGAAAACGTCCAGATCCAGCCCGAAAACGTGACGCTGGCCAGCGTGACCTTCCAGAACTACTTCCGCCTTTATGACAAGCTGGGCGGCATGACCGGCACGGCGCTGACCGAGGCCGAAGAATTTGCTGAAATCTACGGCCTGGGCGTCGTCGAAGTGCCGACCAATAAACCGATTGCCCGTCTGGACGAGGACGATCAGGTCTATCGCACCGCGATGGAGAAATACGGCGCGATCATCCAGGAGGCGAAAGAGGCCAGCGCCAAGGGTCAGCCGGTGCTGATCGGCACCACCTCGATCGAGAAATCCGAAGTGCTCAGCCAGATGCTGACCAAAGAAGGCATCGAGCATAACGTCCTGAACGCCCGCCAGCATGAACAAGAGGCCCAGATCGTTGCCGATGCTGGCCGCTATGGCGCGGTGACCATCGCCACCAACATGGCCGGTCGGGGCACCGATATTCAGCTGGGCGGCAACGTGGAAATGAAGGTTCTGCAGGCACTGGCCGAAAACCCCGAGGCCGATCCCGTCGAACTGCGCGCTGCGGAAGAGGCGCGTCATGCTGAAGAAAAACAGAAGGTGCTGGAGGCCGGTGGCCTTTACGTCATGGCCTCGGAACGGCACGAAAGCCGCCGTATCGACAACCAGCTTCGCGGCCGCTCGGGCCGTCAGGGCGACCCGGGCCGCACTGTGTTCTACCTGAGCCTCGAAGACGACCTGATGCGCATCTTCGGCTCGGAACGGCTGGACAAGGTGCTGACCACGCTGGGCATGAAGGAAGGCGAGGCCATCGTCCACCCCTGGGTGAACAAGTCGCTGGAACGGGCGCAATCCAAGGTCGAAGGCCGTAACTTTGACATGCGCAAGAACGTGTTGAAGTTCGACGATGTGATGAACGATCAGCGGAAAGTGGTCTTTAGCCAACGGCGCGAGATCATGTCCGCAGACGACCTGTCCGAGATCGTGTCGGACATGCGCGAGCAGGTGATCGACGATCTGATCGACGAATACATGCCGCCGAAATCCTATGCCGATCAGTGGGATACCGATGGTCTGCACGAGGCGATCAAGGACAAGCTGACCATTGACGCGCCGGTTCAGGACTGGGCCGCCGAGGAAGGCGTGGATGACGAACAGGTCCGCGAGCGTCTGATCAAGGCCGCCGATGAGATGATGGCGCAGAAGGCCGTGGCCTTTGGCCCCGAGAACATGCGCAACATCGAAAAACAGGTCCTGCTGCAAACCATCGACAGCAAATGGCGCGAGCATCTGCTGACGCTGGAGCATCTGCGTTCAGTCGTGGGTTTCCGCGGGTATGCCCAGCGCGATCCGCTGAACGAATACAAGACCGAAAGCTTCCAACTGTTCGAAGGCATGCTGGACTCCTTACGCGAAACCGTATCGCAGCAACTGTCTCGCGTACGCCCGCTGACCGAGGAAGAGCAAAAGGAAATGCTGGCCCAGATGGCCGCGCAACAGGCGCAGGCGCAGCAGGCGGTCGATCGGGCCGCAGGTCAGGCCGAGGCAAAGGCAGAAGCCGCCGCCTCGGGCGATGCGTTGCCGGGCTTTGACGAAAACGATCCCGCGACCTGGGGCAATCCAAAGCGCAATGATCCCTGCCCGTGCGGGTCTGGCAAGAAATTCAAACATTGCCATGGCAGACTGACCTAACGTCAACGTTAACCAATCACAATGAGTCCGTCTCGCGGCCACAAATTGGCCTCGATTCGGGGCGAATGTCCGACTCGCTCCTTCAACTGGGGAGGGTGTCTTGTTTGTAGTACGGAATTACGTGACCATGTGCGGCACAGTAGCCTGTGCCCTGGCGATTGGTTACCTGATGCAAAATGGAAGTGCTGCGCAGTCGAACGGGGCGCAGGATACTGCCTCTTTGACCAATCAGAATTCGGTTCTGGCAGGGCTGGACAGCATCGTCCTGACATCTGCCTCCCCCAATGACGCCGATAGCGGCCAAAAGACCGTCACAGTTGAACCCACGCGCGCTGAACCGCAGGCCAGAGAACCGCATCAAAACTGCAACCTGACCGCGCGGGCCATTGCCGTACCCGGTGCGCAGGCCCGGCTAAGCATCAAATCCCCCTGCCAAAGCAACGCACGGGTGAATATTCATCACAGCGGCCTGACCGTGACTCAGATCACCGACGAAAACGGTGCGCTGAACGTGACCATCCCGGCGCTTTCGGAATACGCGATCTTCCTGATCTCGTTCCCGGATCAATCCGGTACCGTCGCCACAACCCATGTGCCGGACATCACCCAATACGACCGCGTCGCGCTGCAATGGCAAGGCGATACAGCCCTGCAGATCCACGCATTGGAATTTGGCGCAAGCTATGGCGGCGAAGGCCATATCTGGGCGGACAGCACAACCGCCGGGGCCGGCAGCGTCGTAAGCCTGGGCCACACCGGTCTAGTCGATGCCAATAATATCGAGATCTACTCTTTCCCGGCGGGCCAGTCGCAACAATCCGGAACCATCGATCTGACGGTCGAGGCCGAGGTCACAGAAACCAACTGCGGCCGCGATCTGAACGTGCAATCCATCGAATTGCGGGCAGACAACCGCCTGCGATCCCGCGACCTGAGCCTCGCCGTGCCGGACTGCACGCAAACCGGTGAGTTTCTGGTGTTGAATAATCTGCTCTCAGACCTGACAATTGCGGCAAAGTAATCCGCAGGCAGGCTCGACTCTCTTATGACATTCTTCCGTGTGGCGGTGGCCGCGCTGATTTCCGCAATCCTTGGAGCCGGTGCGGCAGCACAGGACATCACGCTCACCTCGCATGACGGCAAGGTCGAGATTACTGGCAACCTGCTTGGTTTCGACGGCGAATTCTACCGCGTCGACACTCAGTTCGGCGAGCTGACGGTCGACGGCTCGGGCGTCACCTGCGACGGCCCCGCCTGCCCGAACCTGATCGATTTCGTGGCCGAGGTCCGGTTTTCCGGCTCGTCCGTGATGGCCGAAACAGTTCTGCCCGCGCTGATCATCGGCTTTGCCCGGCAAGAAGGGCTGACCGCTACGCCGAAACGAGTGGATGAACGCACCTTTGCATACGAGCTGTTTCAGGCCGACCGGCAGGCCCCGCTGGCCCGTCTGTTCTTCCGTGTAGGCAATACGGATCAGGGATTTGCCGACCTGACCCAAAACACCGCCGACATCGTCATGGCCCTGCGCGAAATCCGCGACGGCGAAGTTGACGCGGCCCAACAGGCCGGGCTAGGCGATCTGACCCGCGCGCGGCGATCCCGCGTCATTGCTCTGGATGCCATCGTGCCGGTGGTGGCCAAAGACAACATCGCGGCGCAGATTTCCCCGTCTGATCTGGCCCGCGTACTGGCGGGTGAGGTCACCAACTGGTCCGATCTGGGCGGGCCGGACGCGCCGATCGCGTTGCATATGCCCGATGCCGGATCTGGTCTGGCGCAGGCGGTTGAGGACCAGATTTTGGCACCTGTAGGCGTAGACCTGACATCCGGCGCAATACGCCACGCGCGCAACAGCGATCTGGTGCAGGCGGTGGCAAAGGACTCATTCGCCATTGGTATCACCAGCCATGCCTCGGCTGATGCCGCCCGCGCCCTGCCCCTGACGGGCGGATGCGGGCACGGGCTGGCCGCAACGCGCCACGCCATCAAGACCGAAGATTACCCGTTGACCCTGCCCATGTTCCTCTATCTGCCGGAACGCCGCCTGCCCCGGATCGCGCGGCAGTTTCTGGCCTTTAGCCAAAGCGCTGACGCCCAGATGGCGATCCGGCAAGCCGGGTATGTGGATCAGGCGCCTGAAACCACGCGGATCGGATTGCAAGGGGATCGTCTGTCCAACGCCATCGTCTCGGGCGGGGCCGAGGTCGGGCTAGAGGAAATCCAGCGCATGATCGACGCCCTGCGCCCCATGGCCCGGCTGTCCCTGTCGGTTCGGTTCGAGCCCGGATCGTCCCGTCCAGATGCGCAATCGCGGTCGAACATCCTGTATCTGGCGCAGGCGCTGGAAACCGGCACCCTGAACGCCCGCAAGCTGGTCTTTGTAGGCTTCAGCGACGGGGACGGGGCCGCCGCCACCAATGCCCGCATTGCCCTGCGCCGCGCCCAAACCGTCCGCAACGCCGTTCTGGCCGCAGTTGAAACCGAAATCCCCGACAGCATCGACATCTCGGTCGAAGGCTTTGGCGAGGCCATGCCCATGGCCTGTGATGACACCGAATGGGGCCGCAAGGTCAACCGGCGTGTCGAAATCTGGATCGAGTAACTCCCGCATCTTCTTCTCGTCAAAAATACGGTGGGGGTGAATTGATCCGCAGGATCAAGAGGGGGCAACGCCCCCTACAAATACCCCTCGGACCGAAAACTCAGCTCGGTCGATTTTCCGATGATCAGGTGATCATGCAACGTAAGACCCAGCGCCGTGCAGGCATCTTGAATCCGGTTGGTCATGTCGATATCCGACTGTGACGGAGTCGGGTCGCCGGACGGGTGATTATGCACCAGTATCAGGGCCGAGGCATTCAGCTCCAACGCCCGTTTCGCCACCTCGCGCGGATAGACCGGTACATGATCCACCGTCCCCTTGGCCTGTTCCTCATCCGCGATCAGCACGTTCTTGCGGTCCAGATAGAACACCCGGAACTGTTCGATCTCGCGATGTGCCATGGTGGTGTGGCAGTAATCCAGCAGGGCATCCCACCCGGAAATCACATGCCGCTGCATCACGCGGGCGCGGGCCATCCGGTGGGCGCAGGCTTCGAGGATTTTCAGGTCGGTGATCACTGTCTCGCCAACACCTTTGATCTGACGCAGCCGTTCTTCGGGCGCGGTCAGCACGCGGTTGAAATCCCCGAACGTATCCAACAGCAGCCGCGCCAGGGGTTTCACGTCCTGCCGGGGGATCGAGCGGAACAGGACCAGTTCCAGCAACTCATAATCCGGCATCGCCGCAGACCCGCCTGACATGAACCGCTCGCGCAGTCGTTTGCGGTGGTCCTTGATGTATGACGGCAACCGGCCACTCGGCAGTGGCTGTGCCGGTGCTTCGTCCGTGTCGAACAGCATGGGTGCTTCGGCAAAGGCGTCCTGTGTCATGGGCTCATCCTGACGCAGAATCGGTTTCTGATTGGTTAACGTGCCTCACCCGCCAGCCGCACCGTAGCCCGGCGAACCCCCATGTGCAGCAGGATCGAAAAGACCCCCAAAGTCAGCATCGCCGCAAACATCAGGTCCGTCTTGGCCCGACCATTGGCCAGCAGCATCAGATAGCCCAACCCTTGCGACGAGCCCACCCATTCACCGATCACCGCCCCGATGGGCGCATAGACCGCCGCCAGACGCATCCCCGAGGCCAAGGACGGCAACGCCGCCGGAATACGGATATGCCACAGCACCGCCCGCTTGCTGGCCTGCATGGTCCGCGCAAGGTCCAGATAACCGGGCGGCGTCCGCATCAGCCCGTCGAAGAAAGACGAGGTGATCGGGAAATAGATGATCAGCACCGCCATCGCCACCTTGGACCAAAGCCCATAGCCCAGCCACAGGGTCAGCAGCGGGGCCAGCGCAAAGACCGGCAGCGCTTGGGTAAAGACCAGCATCGGCTGCACCAGCACCCGCGCCGCCCGCGAATTGGCCAATTGCAGCGCCGTGACGACGCCCAGCACCGTACCAACACCCAGACCGATCACCACTTCGACCGCGGTGATCCATGTGTGTTCGGCGATCAGCCAGCGGTTCTGCCACCATATCTCGGCCACAAGCGCCGGGCCGGGCAGGATGAATTTCGGCAGGCCGGTGATCCAGACGATCCCCTGCCAAACCGCCACCGCGAACACAGCCGCCGCAAGGGCCGAAAGATATCTCATGCCGTCTCCCGCAGCAGGCGCAACAGGGCCCCTTGGGTTTCCAGTGTCTCAAGATCGTCCACATGGCGCGGTGTGGGGGCGTGCGGAGGTTCACACGCAGTCAGCCCCTGCTGCGTCATCACCACGATGGACTGACCCAGCCGCGCAGCCTCGGCCGGATCATGGGTGACCAACAGCACGGTCCGGCCCTGCAACGCCTCTGCCGCCAGATCCTGCATATCCGCGCGCGTGCGGGCATCGAGGGCCGAGAATGGCTCATCCAGCAGCACAATCGGCCGATCCTCCATCAGCGTTCGGGCCAAAGCCACGCGCTGTCGCTGACCGCCGGACAGTTCAGAAGGTTTCTTGGCCATGTGGTCCTGCAGACGCATCCGCCGGATAAGGCGGTCGCGCCGCCCCAGGTCGGGTTTCTCGCCCCGCAGCCGCGCACCCAGCGAGACATTCTGCGCCACTGTGGCCCAGGGCAGCAGCAAATCATCCTGCGCCATATAGGCCACGCGGTCCGGGACCGGATCGCCATCGCTGGCGGTGATCTGGCCGGTGAATTCCGCTCCGGTTTCCAGTCCGGCAATCAGGCGCAGGACCGTGGTTTTGCCAACGCCCGATCCGCCCAGCAGACAGGTCCACTGCCCTGCCGCAAGGGTAAGGGTCAGCGGCGCGAACAAAGGCGTGTCGCCAATGGCCGCCCGCCCATTGATGGTCAGATCGGGCGCGGGGGTCACCGGGTCAGGCCCATCTGCCAGAAATTGACCTCCAGCTCGGTGGCTGTACGGAAGGTCTGGCACAGGCGATCCCAACGGGGTGAGGCCTTGAAATCCGGTCCAATCCGCCGTGTCAGAGCCGAATCCATCAACTCACCAATCGCCTTGCACCCGGCTTGGTACTCGTCGCTGGCATAGGTGTTGATCCAATCGCGATATGTCTCGGATGTGGCCGCGGACGCCAACCGGGTGCCGATCTCGCCATATCCCATAACGCAGGGCGCCAAAGCGGCAAGCAGATCCAGCAGATCCCCGCTATACCCCGCCTCAAGCACAAAGCGGGTATAGGCAAGGTTCTCGGTCCGTTCGGGCGTCGCGAACAACGCCTCCTGAGTAATCCCGGCCGCCTTACATATCCCGATATGCAACTGCATCTCTTCCCCGACCAGGGCGTTTACGGTTTCCGCTGCCGCCAGCATTTCCGAATGCGTCTCGGACTTGACCACCGCCAGCGCCCAGGCGCGGCTGAAATGGATCAGGAATACATAATCCTGACGCAGGTAATGCAGGAACGCGTCGCGCGGCAGCGTCCCGTCCTTCATCCCTTCGACAAAGGCGTGGCGGGTATAGTCCCGCCACGGCCCCTGCGCCGCGTCGCGCATCAGCGCGAAGGCGTTGCCGTATCCGCTCATTGGGCGGTCACGTCGATGGTGATGTCGCTGACCGGGTTTAGGCTGTCCACCATGCCGCTTTCGTTCAGAAACGCCTCGAACCTTGCATAACGACCGGCGTCAAAGCCCGCAGGACGCAGCGCAAAACGCGGCACCGTGTCGATCCAGGCACGGGCGTTCAGCTCATCCTGCAACTCGGGCGAGGTAGAGGCAAAGATCTCCCAGCTTTTTTCCGGGTTGTTGACGATGAACTGCGTCGCCTTTTCGGTGGCCGCCAGGAACCGGGCGATCATGTCTTTGTCCATCGTCTCGGGGTTTGCGACATAGATCAGCTCGTCATAGGACGGCACGCCCTCTTCCTCGATATAGAAACAGGTGCCCGGACGGCCTTCGATATCCATCTGGTTCAGCTCGAAATTGCGATAGGCGCCGATGACGGCATCCACCTGCCCGGACATCAGCGAGGGCGAGAGCGAGAAGTTGACGTTGATCAGTTCAACGTCGTCCAGCGTGACGTCGTATTTGCCCAGCACGGTGCCCAGAACAGCCTCTTCCACGCCCGCAACCGAGTACCCGATTTTCTTGCCCCTGAGGTCCGCAGGCGATTTGATCGGACCGTCTTTCGGCACCAGAAGGCAACTCAACGGGGTCGCGACCAGCGTTCCAACACGTTTCAGCGGCAGACCCTCGTGGATCTGAAGATGCAGTTGCGGCTGATAAGACACGGCAAGTTCCGCCTGACCGGCGGCCACCAGACGCGGCGGGGCCGAGGGGTCGGCGGGCGGAATGATCTCGACCTGCAATCCTTCGTCGGCGAAATATCCGTTTTCCTGAGCCACGATGATCGGGCCATGGTCGGGGTTGATGAACCAGTCCAGCAGCACGGTCATCTTGTCTTCGGCCCAGGCCGGCGCAGCGGCCAGAAGGGCGATGGCTGTCATCAGCTTTTTCATGTCTCGCGTTTCCTTTTCACTCACGAGGTTGAGGCCGCGACGAGGACAATCTCGCCCGGCCAATCCGGTTCAATCTGTTCTGCAGCGCGCCAGGCCCGCAGGCCGGTGGCGCAGCACAAAGCCAGTCTTTTGTCTTTGTTAGGCTCTGTTTTCAGGTCTTCGACACTCAGGCGCTGCGCCAACGGGTGGATTGGGTCCGGGGCTTCGCCCGTGTCCCGCAATTCGACGATCATGTCGTCGGCGTCCAGTTGCGAGGCGGCCAGGAAGGCAAAGACCCGCTGAGGCTCGGGCGCTGCGTCGAACCGGAAACTGGTGCTGCGCAGGGTGCGTGCATCGAGCTGCACCATCTGACCCAGCGGCGAGGGGTCGATCCCCAAAATCAACGCCAGCGCCATCTGCGCCTGCATCGCGCCGATCATTCCCACGACGGGACCCAGAACACCTGCCGTGGCGCAACTTGCCCCACTGTCCGGCGCATCCGGGAACACCGCACGTAGTGAGGGTGCACCGCCGCAAAACCCGCCGACATAGCCAGACAGGCCCAGAACCGAGGCGCTGATCAGCGGCTTGCCCGCGATCAGACAGGCATCCGACAAGGTATAGCTGGCGGAATAGCTGTCCGCACAATCAAGGATCACATCAGCCTGCCCGACAAAATCCATCACATAGGCGTTTGTTAGAGCCTGTTTTTCAGCAACAATCACAATCCCGGAATTCAGCACGCGACAGCGTTCCGCCGCGACATCGGCCTTTGGGCGACCGCATTCCGCCTCGGAAAACAACGTCTGTCGATGCAGGTTCGACAGGGCGACCTGATCCGCATCCATGATCGTCAGATGCCCAACCCCAGCGCCAGCCAGCAACGGTAGGGCCGGAGCCGCCAGCCCGCCCGCGCCCACAACCAGAACCCGCGCGCGCGACAGGCGGGCCTGCCCTTCGGCGCCGACCTCGGGCAGGATCATCTGGCGGGCATAGCGGTTCATCTGGTGACCTCGATCCATTGGCGCACGCGCGCCTCGGGGTCGGGGTTCAGGGTGATGTCTGTCACGACCGAAACGATGTCCGCCCCAGCCTCAAGCACCCCTTCCGCGCGCTCAACGCTCATGCCGCCGATCCCGACAAGAGGGATGTCGCCCACACGGGCCTTCCATTCGGTGACTTTGGGTAGGCCTTGCTGCTTCCACTTCATCTTTTTTAGAATCGTCGGATAGACCGGGCCCAGCGCCACATAGTCGGGGTCCATTGTCAGCACACGCTCAAGCTCATCATCATCATGGGTCGAGACGCCCAGCTTCAGCCCAGCCTTGCGGATCGCTTTCAGATCGGCGTCGTCCAGATCCTCTTGCCCCAGATGGATCCAGTCACAGCCTGCATCGATGGCGGCCTGCCAATAGTCATTGACAACCAGCACCGCGCCATACTCGCGGCAGAGATCGCGAGAGGTCACGATCTGCGCCCGAACAACCGCGCCCGATTGATCCTTGATACGAAATTGCACCAGCTTCACACCCAAAGGCAGCATCCGCCGCAACCAGTCCGAATGATCGAAGATCGGATAGAAACGGTCCAGCGTCATGACAGGAACGCCTTTCCAATGACAGGGGTTGAGGCTTCGGCCATATCCCGCGCCTCGATCGGGTCGGCCTGATGCGCCAGTTGCCCGGCCTCAACCGCGTGCGCCATTGCCTGCGCCATGCGCACCGGATCACCGGCCCGCGCGACAGCGGTGTTCAGAAGAACGGCGTTATAACCCAGTTCCATCGCATGGGCCGCATGGCTAGGCAGACCAATCCCGGCATCGATTACCAGTGGAATTTCGGGAAATTCCGCCCGCATCGCACGCAATGCGTATTCGTTGTTCAAACCGCGCCCCGAACCGATAGGAGCACCCCAGGGCATCAGAACCTCGCACCCGGCCCCTAACAACCGTTCGCCCACGATCAGATCATCGGTGGTATAGGGAAAGACCTGGAACCCGTCCTCGGTCAGAATTCGCGCGGCCTCGACCAGTTGGAACACGTCCGGTTGCAGGCTGTCGGTGTGGCCGATCAGTTCCAGCTTGATCCAAGGGGTCTCGAACACCTCGCGCGCCATATGCGCGGTTGTCACCGCCTCTTTCACCGTGTGGCACCCGGCGGTGTTGGGCAGCACCCGCACCCCCAGATCGCGGATCATCTGCCAGAATGTCTGCCCCGCCCCGGATTCGCGCCGCAGAGACACCGTGGCCACGCCAGCGCCACTTGCGCGGAAGGCCTGTTCCAGAATCGCAGGGCTGGGATATTGCGCGGTGCCCAGCATCAGCCGGTTGGGCAGGTCGACGCCATAGAAACTGCGCATCCTCAGCCCCCCTGCATCGGCGACAGGATTTCGACCCGGTCGCCTTCGTTCAAAGCATGGGCGAAGCGCAAGCCCGAGGGCACAAATTCTTCATTCACCGCCGTCGCAACGCGGCCCGAGAAACCGCACTCCTCCAACAACTCGGCCAAAGTGACGGCCATCACGTTCTTGGGTTCACCGTTAAGCACAATCTTCATCGACCATCTCCGACTGTTTGTTGTCCAACGCCAGATCGGCCACGCCCTGCGCCAGCGCCGGGGCCAGCAAATAGCCGTGACGGTAGAGCCCGTTGGCATAGATCGTCCCGCCCAGACGCCGAATGCGCGGCAGGTTGTCCGGGAAGGCGGGGCGCAGATCGACGCCAATTTCCAGCACCTCGGCCTCGCCAAATGCAGGGTTCAGCGCATAGGCGGCGCTGAGCAGCTCCAGCATCGACCGGGCCGTGATACGGCTGCTGTCTTCGCTTTCGATCATCGTGGCACCCAGCATGTAGATGCCATCGCCACGCGGCACGATATAAAGCGGGATACGCGGATGCAGCAGACGAACCGGACGCGTCAGGGTCACGTCAGGGCAGCGCACGACCAGCATCTCGCCCTTCACGCCGCGCAGGTCCTGCAACACATCCCGCGCCGTCAGCCCGCGGCAGTCGATGAGGTTATCCAACTGCGCAGGCGCGTGATCGTTGCGGAATTCGACACCCTGTTCCTTGAGATTGCGGTACAGGTCATGCAGCGCCTGTCGTGGATCAAGGTGAGCCTCCCCTTCAAAAAACAAGCCCTGTCCGAATCCATACAAATCAGGCTCTAATTCGGACAATTTCGCACGATCTACTTCGGTAAACGCTTCGGTCCGACGCGCGAAGCGGCACAAGTCCGGCACATCCCTGGCATTCGCCACGACCAGAGTGCCATTGCGATGCACCTGCGTTCGCTCCGCCCACCAGGCAATGGCCATCTGACCCAACCGCAAAACGGGTTCCTCGGCGTTTTCGTATTCGCACCACGGGGCCAGCATGCCGCCCGCCCACCACGAACACCCATGCGGACCGGGCGGGCCAGCGGGGTCAAAGACCTGCACCCGTTCGCCGCGCGAGACCAGCTCGCTGGCAACGGCCAATCCGGCAACCCCGGCCCCTATGACAGACCAGAGCGTCATCCGGGCCAAACCCGGTGAAAATGATGCACCGGCCCGTGCCCCGATCCGACATTCAACTCATCCGCCCGCGCAATCGCGCCTTGCAGATAGTCATGCGCTTCGGCCACCGCCTCGGGCAGCGCCATACCCTTCGCCAGACCGGCCGCAATCGCCGAGGACAGGGTGCAACCCGTTCCATGCGTGTTTCTGGTGTTTTGCCTTGGTGCCTGAAACTCGGCCACAACACCTGTTTCACCGATCAGCACATCGTGGCAGATATCACCCGTTCCATGGCCACCTTTCATTAGAACCGTGCGCGCTCCCATTGCGCACAGCGCCTTGCCCTGTTCGATCATCTCGCTTCGCGACGCCGCAGCTTGCTGATCCAGCAGGCAAGCGGCCTCGGGCAGGTTCGGTGTCAAAACACTCGCGCGGGGCAACAGGACGTCACGGAGGGTCTGCACCGCCGCGTCCGCCAGCAAGGCATCGCCGGATTTCGCAATCATCACCGGATCCAAAACGATGGGGCCGTCAAACTCCGATAGTGCCCGCGCTACGGTTTGGATGATTTCAGGCGTTGCCAGCATGCCGATCTTGATCGCGCCAACATTCAGATCGGTCAGCACCGCCTCGACCTGCGCGGCGATCACGTCCGGCGGGATACCGTGCACAGCCGTAACCGCCTGCGTATTCTGCGCCGTAACGGCAGTGATGACGCTGGAGCCGTAAACACCCAAAGCCGACATCGCCTTCAGATCGGCCTGAATCCCAGCGCCGCCGCCGCTGTCGGATCCTGCTATGGACAGGGCAATTGCTGCCACGTCGTCGCTCCTTCATTTTGGGGGCAACGCGGGCATGGAAAACGTCTGTATGCGTTAGACCGTTCCCTACGCCGGTATTGCCCGGATCAGGTTCGATGGGTTAGCGCGTTCACGCCTCTCAGCCCTTTGATCAGGGCACCCCAACGGTTGATGCGGACAATCTCAGGGCAGGCGCTGGAAATCAAGCGCCAATCCACAGGTCATAAGGCCACTTTGGGCAAGAGGTTAAGACCAAAGCGGCGTTTGAATTGCGGGGGAAAATGCGAGGCTCTGCCTCGCGCTCCGAGGTATTTTGGGCCAGATGAATAAAGGATCCCTTGCTTCATCTGGCTACAAATATCTCGGGGGAGACGCCCGGTACGGGCGGCGGGGGGGCAGAGCCCCCAATAGCGGACGACCGCCCGAATAGGGCAGTCCGCCTTAACCTTTCATCCCGTCCCAAAAGGACTTGACGGACGAGAAAAAGCTTTTGGATTCCGGGTGGTTATCTTCCCCCAGATCATCAAACTCACGCAGAAGCTCTTTCTGACGGCTGGTCAGGTTGACCGGAGTTTCCACGGCCAGTTCGATGAACATGTCGCCAACACCGCCACCGCGAAGGGCGGGCATGCCCTTGCCGCGCAGACGCATCTGACGACCCGACTGGCTGCCTGCCGGGATTTGCACCCGACCGCGGCCACCGTCGATGGTTGGAACTTCGATCGATCCACCCAGCGCGGCCTTGGCCATGCTGACCGGCACGCGGCAGTAAAGGTTCACGCTGTCGCGTTCGAACAGCTTGTGATCCGAAACCTCTACAAAAATATAGAGATCACCCGGAGGGCCACCGCGCATTCCGGCTTCGCCTTCACCGGCCAAGCGGATACGGGTACCGGTTTCAACACCGGCAGGGATGTTCACCGACAGGGCGCGTTCTTTTTCGACACGGCCCGCGCCATTGCAGGATTTGCATGGGTTCTTGATGATCTGGCCCAATCCCGAACAGGTCGGGCAGGTGCGTTCAACGGTAAAGAACCCCTGCTGCGCGCGAACCTTGCCCATGCCGGAACAGGTCGGACAGGTGGTGGGCTCTGCGCCGCCTTCGGCACCCGTGCCTTCACAGGACGAACACGCCACTGCGGCGGGCACGTTGATGGTTTTCTGCAGCCCCGCGTAAGCCTCTTCCAACGATACGCGCAGATTATAGCGCAGGTCCGAACCACGCGCCGCGCGACGTCCGCCACCGCCCCGCTGCCCGCCCATGAAATCGCCGAACAGATCGTCGAAAACGTCCGAGAACGCGCTGGAAAAATCGCCCTGACCAAAGCCGCCGCCGGGACGGCCCCCGCCGCCCATACCGTTTTCGAATGCGGCATGACCAAACCGGTCATAGGCCGCTTTCTTGTCGGCGTCGCGCAGCACGTCATAAGCCTCGTTGGCTTCCTTGAACTGCGCCTCGGCATCCGGGTTGTCCTTGTTGCGGTCGGGATGCAACTCTTTGGCTTTCTTGCGAAAACCCTTTTTGATCTCGTCCGCCGATGCGCCCTTGGTCACGCCGAGCACATCGTAGTAGTCGCGTTTTGACATCAGTGTTTCCTTCTGCCTCAACGTAATCGGGCCGGCCCGGCAACCGGACCGGCCCGCATTGGCCCGGTTACCCGTTAGTTACGCTTGTCGTCGTCCAGATCTTCAAACTCGGCGTCGACAATATCATCATCGCCCGGCGCGGCATCTGCTGCTGCCGGTTCTTCTTCGCCCTCTTCGGCTTGCGCCTTGTAGATGGCTTCGCCCAGCTTCATGGCCGCTTCGGTCACGTTCTGAATGCCCGACTTGATCTTGTCGGCATTCTCGGTCTCCAGCTCGTCCTTCAGCGCGGCAATCGCCAGCTCGATGGCTTCGATGGTGGTCGGGTCAACCTTGTCGGCATGCTCTTCCATCGACTTTTCGGTCGAGTGGATGAGGCTTTCCGCCTGGTTCTTGGCATCGACCAGCTCGCGGCGTTCCTTGTCGGCTTCCGCGTTCTCTTCGGCGTCCTTGACCATCTTTTCGATGTCCTCGTCGGACAGGCCGCCAGATGCCTGGATGGTGATCTTCTGCTCTTTGCCGGTGCCTTTGTCCTTGGCCGAAACCGAGACAATGCCGTTGGCGTCGATGTCAAACGTCACCTCGATCTGCGGCATACCGCGCGGTGCGGGCGGGATGTCTTCAAGGTTGAACTGACCCAGGATCTTGTTGTCCGAGGCCATTTCACGCTCACCCTGGAACACGCGGATGGTCACGGCGTTCTGGTTGTCTTCGGCGGTCGAGAAGACCTGAGACTTTTTCGTCGGGATGGTCGTGTTGCGGTCGATCAGACGGGTGAACACGCCGCCCAGAGTTTCAATCCCCAGCGACAGCGGGGTCACGTCCAGCAGAACAACATCCTTGACGTCGCCCTGCAGAACACCGGCCTGAATGGCGGCGCCCATGGCGACAACTTCGTCCGGGTTCACGCCCTTGTGCGGCTCTTTGCCGAAGAATTTGGTGACCTCTTCGATCACTTTCGGCATCCGGGTCATACCACCGACCAGAACAACCTCATCGACGTCGCCCGCCGACAGACCGGCGTCTTTCAGCGCGGCGGCGCAGGGCTTCATCGATTTCTTGATCAGATCGCCCACCAGCGATTCCAGCTTGGCACGGGTCAGTTTCATGACCATGTGCAGCGGCTGACCGTTCGAGCCCATCGAAATGAACGGTTGGTTGATCTCGGTCTGCGAGGTCGAGGACAGTTCGATCTTGGCTTTTTCAGCGGCTTCTTTCAGACGCTGCAGAGCCATCTTGTCCTGAGACAGATCAACGCCGTGTTCCTTTTTGAACTCATCCGCCAGGTAGTTGACGATGCGCATGTCAAAGTCTTCACCACCCAGGAAGGTGTCACCGTTGGTCGATTTGACCTCGAACAACCCGTCGTCGATTTCCAGAATGGTCACGTCGAAGGTACCACCGCCAAGGTCATAAACCGCGATGGTTTGGGTATCTTCCTTGTCCAGACCATAGGCCAGCGCGGCGGCGGTCGGTTCGTTGATGATCCGCAGCACTTCCAGACCGGCGATTTTACCGGCGTCTTTGGTGGCCTGACGCTGTGCGTCGTTGAAGTAGGCCGGAACGGTGATAACCGCCTGCGTGACGTCCTCACCCAGATAGCTCTCGGCGGTTTCCTTCATCTTGCCCAGAGTGAAGGCCGAGATCTGGCTTGGGGAGTATTTTTCACCGCGGGCTTCGACCCACGCGTCGCCATTGCCGCCATCGACGATAGCGTAGGGCACCATTTTCTTGTCTTTTTCGACTTCCGCATCATCCACGCGACGACCGATCAGGCGCTTGACGCCAAAGATCGTGTTGTCGGGGTTGGTGACCGCCTGACGTTTCGCAGGCTGACCGACCAGACGCTCTTCTTCGGTGAAGGCGACGATCGAGGGCGTGGTCCGCGCCCCTTCCGCGTTTTCGATGACCTTCGGCTGCGAGCCGTCCATGATGGCCACGCACGAGTTTGTGGTACCGAGGTCAATCCCGATGACTTTTCCCATTTTTGCAATCCCTTTCTCTTCAAGGCGATGTCCCGAGGGCCGGACCCGTTATGGCATCCTGTCCCCGATCTGATGTGCGCGACAGCACTAAACCATCGCGCGTCCCGGCGTATATAAGGGCCGGACCAGAGGCCTGCAAGCACTCTGAATCGCAGCTTTTCGGGAATCTGCGGCCTTTTTGGGCAAGGATTAAGTAGGGAATGGGGAATCTGGGATGGCGCGGCTGCTTTTGCGGGGGTTCGACATCAGGAAAGGGTATCTGGACAGCGCCGCGCAGACCCGGGTGATCGAAGCGCTGCGCCCGATTCTGAAAGCCGCGCCGCTGTTCCGGCCCGTGACGCCGTCGGGGAAAGAGATGTCCGTGCGCATGACCTCGGCCGGGGATCTGGGCTGGGTCACCGACAGATCGGGGTACAGGTATCAGGATCGCCACCCCAAAGGCGGCAAATGGCCCGCCATACCCGAGGCGGTTCTGACCATCTGGCGCGATCTGGTTAGCCCGGATCGCGCGCCCGATTGTTGCCTGATCAATTACTATGACGAGGACGCAAAGATGGGGCTGCATCAGGACAAAGATGAGGCTGATTTTTCCTGGCCCGTTCTGTCCGTGTCACTGGGCGACGACGCGCTGTTCCGGATCGGCAATACGACACGCGGCGGCAAGACGGAATCGATCTGGCTGAGTTCGGGCGACGTCGTCATCATGGGCGGCCCGGCCCGGCTGACCTATCACGGCGTTGATCGCATCCGGCCCGGATCATCGCGGTTGTTGCCCAAAGGCGGACGGATCAACCTGACGATGCGCATGGCAACCTAACGGCGGGCGTTCCAGCTTTGGGACATGTGCTTGCGGGAAAAAAACTCGCCCAGCAAACCGATCATCAGCAGCGCTATTCCAACCCACAACGCGTATTCCCAACTGGTGTTGCGGGGGAAATAGTTGCGAAACACGAAGCCCCGACACTGATCGATCAGGTGAAACAGAGGGTTCCACGCAAACATCAACAGAACGCTTCCGCCCAATGCGTTGGCAATGAACATCTTACCGGAAAACACCATGTTCAGGCGGCGATAAATATTGCTGAGCATCCCGGCGGCTGTCGGAAACCATGGGGTTAAGGCCATAAACACCAAACCAACCGAACAGCCGGTGAACCAGGACAGAATGAACATCCCAAACGCGCCGCCGGGATCCTGAACCTCAAGCGGCGCGACCGCCAGGCTGTAGACGAACAGGATCACCAGAACTGACATCAATTGCTTGTAAAGCGTGCCGAACGCGGCGGCCAGGATCATGACCATCGGGTTCATGGGCGAGTGCAGCATCATCGGACTGTTCTTGCCGCCAAGTTTCGAAATGCTGCCAACCGATTGAATATGCGTCATGAACAGGAAAACACCTGACAAAACATACAGGACAAATTCGCCCCGGATTTTGGCGACGCGTGTACCCATGAAGGACATGATCAGGTAAAACACCGAAGCCATCAGAACGACCTGCAAAATGTTGATCAGGATCGCAATAACCGCGTTGGAATGCCGCGCGCGCACGCTGCGCACCACGGCGTGGAACACCAGTTCGGCTGTGGTGAACGCACCGCTCAGCAGCGTTTGGTTACGCCTAAAATAAAACACTCGAAGGGTCTTTCCCGTTTTGCTGCCGTCAATCTGGCACGAATACCTTGCCGTTCGGTAACCGGCACATCATAAGTCCGTCAGAGATTTGGATCAACAAACCACATAAACGGAGCTTTTTTGTGACCTACGACGCGCTTATCCCCGTCATCCGACGTCTGGCCTTGGAAGCAGGCGACAAGATCATGGAGATCTACAATTCGGATGATTTCGACGTGAAGGTCAAATCTGACGCCAGCCCCGTGACCGAAGCGGATGAGGCCGCAGATGCCCTGATCTCGGCCGGGCTGCGCGCAGCGTTTCCCGATATTTTGCTGGTGACCGAGGAGCAAGCGGCCTCACATTCCGAGAAAGGTGACACTTTCCTGATCGTCGATCCGCTGGATGGCACCAAGGAATTCATCAACCGGCGTGGGGATTTCACGGTCAATATTGCCCTGGTCGAAAACGGGCTTCCGACGCGGGGCGTTGTTTACGCACCAGCCAAGGGGCGCATGTTCTACACGCAAGCCGATGGCCAATCGGTCGAGGAAACCGGTGCGCTGGATAAGGACCAGCCCGGCGATCTGACCGCAATATCAGTCTCTGAACCAGACAATTCGGCGCTTTTGATCGTTGCGTCCAAGTCGCACCGGGATCAGGCGACCGAGGATTACATCAACAAATATCAGGTGCAGGACAGCAAAAGCGCGGGCTCGTCGCTGAAATTCTGTCTGGTGGCAACGGGTGAGGCTGATCTTTACCCCCGTGTCGGGCGCACGATGGAGTGGGATACCGCCGCCGGTCACGCGGTACTGGCGGGCGCGGGCGGTCAGGTGGTTCGCTTTGACGACCATTCCCCGCTGACCTACGGCAAGGACGGCTATGCAAATCCGTTCTTTATCGCCTACGCTCCGGGTGTTGAGTTGAAGGAAGCCTGATGTCTGTTCTGATCGCCATTCCCGCCCGCTATGCCTCGACCCGGTATCCCGGCAAGCCTCTGGTTCCGTTGACCGGTGCGACCGGCAAGGCGATGACGCTGATCGAACGATCCTGGCGCGCGGCCTGTTCCGTCTCGGGCGTCGACAAGGTGGTTGTTGCCACCGATGACGACCGTATCCGCGAGGCCGCCGAGGCCTTCGGGGCCGAAGTCGTCATGACATCCGAGGCGTGTCAGAACGGCACCGAACGCTGCGCCGAGGCACATGCCGCATTGGGCGGTGGCTATGAGATCGTCGTGAACCTGCAAGGCGATGCACCTTTGACGCCGCATTGGTTTGTCGAAGATCTGATCTCGGGCCTGCGCGCGGCGCCTGATGCGGGTGTGGCCACCCCGGTTCTGCGCTGTGATGGCGATGCGCTGAACAGTTTGCTGAACGACCGCAAACATGGGCGTGTCGGCGGCACCACAGCCGTTTTCGCGCGCGACAACAGCGCGATGTATTTCTCGAAAGAGGTCGTGCCGTTCACAGCCGAAACCTTCGAAGGCGACGCACCCACCCCGGTCTTTCATCACGTCGGCGTCTATGCCTATCGCCCCGATGCGCTGGCCGCTTATCCTGGCTGGCCAACCGGACCGCTGGAACAGCTGGAAGGTCTGGAACAGCTGCGCTTCATGGAAAACGGTCGCAAGGTTCTGTGCGTCGAGGTCGAAGCCAAAGGCCGCCAGTTCTGGGAGCTGAACAACCCGCAGGACGTACCGAAGATCGAAGAGATGATGGCCGCTATGGGTCTGGAGTGACCTCTTTTCCCCATGACCTTTGCACCTGCCACGGCGTAGGAACCTCCAACTCTGACCTTATGGATCGCATATGAAAACTGTTCTTGTCACCGGTGGCGCTGGCTATATCGGATCCCATGCCTGCAAGGCGCTGTCACAGGCCGGGTATGTGCCCGTCACCTATGACAACCTGATCACCGGCTGGCAGGATGCGGTCAAATTCGGCCCGTTCGAACAGGGCGACCTTCTGGATCGCGCCCGTCTGGACGAGGTTTTCGCGAAACACCAGCCAGTGGCGGTGATGCATTTCGCCGCGCTCAGCCAGGTGGGTGAGGCGATGAAAGAGCCCGGTAAATACTGGTCCAACAACGTGACCGGCTCCCTGACGCTGATCGAGGCCGCGGTTGCGGCAGGCTGTCTGGACTTTGTGTTCTCATCGACCTGCGCCACCTATGGTGAGCATGACAATGTCGTTCTGGACGAGACAACCTCGCAGCACCCGCTGAACGCTTATGGTGCCTCAAAGCGCGCGATCGAGGATATTCTGCACGATTTCGAGGCCGCGCATGGGCTGCGACACGTAATCTTCCGCTATTTCAACGTCGCGGGCGCGGACCCGGATGGCGAAGTTGGTGAATTTCACCGCCCTGAAACCCATCTGGTGCCGCTGATGCTGGACGCAATTGACGGCAAACGGGACGGGCTGACTGTATTTGGCACCGATTACGACACGCCAGACGGCACCTGTATCCGCGACTATGTCCATGTCTGCGATCTGGTTGACGCGCATGTACTGGGTTTGAACTGGCTGGAAGAGGGCAAAGGCAGCCGGGTCTTCAACCTTGGCACCGGCTCGGGCTTTTCGGTTCTGCAAGTCATCCAACATTCCAAGGCCGTCACCAACCGCGCGGTGCCCTATACGGTCGGGGCGCGCCGCGAAGGCGATTGCACCAAACTGGTCTCAGGGTCTGTCCGGGCCGAGGCCGAGTTGGGGTGGAAGCCCAAAAGGTCAACGTTAGAGACGATGATCGCCGACGCATGGCGCTGGCATCAGAACGGCCATTACGAGCAATGAGGCCCGGTTGACCAGCGCATCGGTACAGACCCTGCCCCAAATCGGATGGGCCCAGATGTACCGTCTGCGCTGGAAACGCCGCCGTCTGCTAATGCGCGCTTGGCGCAGCCGACATCAACTGAGCAGCGCGAACGATCAGACCGACAAGATCACGCGCGGCAGCATTCTGGCCTTCACCACGCTGCGCAACGAAATCACGCGCCTGCCCTGGTTTCTGCACCATTATCGCAGCCTCGGGATCGATCACTTTCTGATCGTGGACAATGGCAGCGATGATGGCTCGGCTGAATTGCTGCTGGACCAGCCCGATGTCTCGCTATGGCAAACCCATGCAAGCTATCGGGCTTCGCGCTATGGGCTGGACTGGCTGACATGGCTCCAAATGCGCCATGGCCATCGCCATTGGTGCCTGATGGTGGATGCGGATGAGTTGTTGATCTATGCCCATCACGACACACGCTCGCTGCACGATCTGACAAAATGGCTGGACCAAACGGGGCGCGGGGCATTTGGCGCTTTGATGCTGGACCTGTATCCCGAAGGTCCGTTGGGGGATCAAAGCCATGACCCCGAAAGTGATCCGACGGCAGTACTGAGTTGGTTCGATGCCGGGCCTTATCGGGCCCAGCGTCAAAGCCCGGCGGGCAATCTTTGGGTGCAGGGCGGTGCGCGTGAACGCATGTTCTTTGCCACGACGCGACAGCGATCTCCGACCCTGAACAAGATCCCGCTGATACGCTGGTGCCGCCGCTACGCCTATGTGAATTCCTGCCACTCGGCCCTGCCCCGGCACTTGAACGCAGCCTATGACGGACCCGGAGGCTCGGCCCCTTCCGGTATCTTGCTCCACACAAAATTCCTGCCCGAGATCGTCGAGAAATCGCGGATTGAGAAGCAGCGCCGCCAGCATTTTCATGACCCTGACCAATTCGGGCCATATTATGATGGGATCATCAATCGCCCGACCCTTTGGACCGCTGAATCGACGCGCTATGCAGGGTGGGAACAATTGCAGCAACTTGGGTTAATGAATGTCGGAGGATGGACGTAATGGGCGAAAACATGTGCATAAAAACCATGTTCACCGCTAACCGGTTCTAAATCCATTGCCCTGCAAGATGCATAGGTGGCATAAATCGGCATTAACCCGACCCTTTTTGCACGTTGAAGGGGGCGGAGGACGCTCGCGGCAAAACAAAGGTTGGATAATCACGTGAGCCTGTGGGACTCGTATCGGATGAGGTTGCGGCGCAAACGCCGTATCCTGCGCGGCGTCAGACGACGGCGCGAGCTTGGGCCCGTCAGCAACAACACCGCCGCCATTCGCCGCGAAGATATTCTGCTGATGAGCGTGGTGCGCAACGAAAAGATACGCCTGCCCTTTTTTCTGGACTACTACCGCAAACTGGGTGTCGACCATTTTCTGTTTGTGGACAATGACAGCGATGACGGCACTTGCGAGTTCCTGAAATCACAGCCCGATGTCTCGGTCTGGCGAACAAAGACCAGCTATAAACGCGCGGGGTTCGGGCTGGACTGGTCCAATTACCTGCTGCGCAAATACGCCCATAAACACTGGGTGCTGACCGTCGACCCCGATGAGTTCTTCATCTATCCCTTCTGCGACACAAGGCCCATTCGGGCGCTGACCGATTGGCTGGATGGATGCGCGGTGCGCAGTTTCGGGACTATGCTGATTGATATGTATCCCCAAGGGCCGGTGGACGCAGAGCCTTATCACGAAGGGCAGGACCCGTTTGAAATCGCGCGCTGGTTCGATGCCGGCAATTACATGATCACCAAGAACCCTGAGTACAAGAACCTGTGGATTCAAGGCGGTCCCCGCGCGCGCGTGTTCTTTCGCGACAACCCGTCAAAGGCGCCTGCGCTGAACAAGATCCCTCTGGTGAAATGGGACCGGCGCTATGTCTATGTAAGCTCGACCCATTCGCTGCTGCCGCGCGGCTTGAACCAGGTTTATGACGAATGGGGCGGTGAAAAAGCCAGTGGCGCGTTGCTACATGCCAAACTGATCGACACGCTGGGCGACAAGGCGCGTGAGGAGTTGCAGCGCGGTCAGCATTATCGCGGGTCGGGCGAATACAAAGCCTATGCCGATGGTCTGGACGAAAAGCCCGTCTTCTGGTGCGACTGGTCCGAGACCTATATCAACTGGCGACAGCTTGAGATTCTGGGCCTCATGTCAAAAGGAAACTGGGCATGAGTTCCTTGGGCATCGTCATGCTGGTGCATACCGCATTGGACCGCGCCGAACAGGTCGCCCGGCATTGGACGGCGGCGGGATGCCCGGTGGTGATCCATGTGGATCGCAAGGTGCCGGGCGATGTGTTCTCGAAATTCGTCGCCTCTTGCGCGGATGATCCGCTGATCGTGTTTTCCGGGCGTCACAAATGCGACTGGGGCGGATGGGGCATCGTTGCCGGATCGCAGGCCGCATCCGAACTGATGCTGGAACGGTTCCCGGACGTGCGGCACGTATTCCTGTCCTCGGGGGCCTGCCTGCCGCTGCGCCCTGTGCAGGAGCTGGTTGATTACCTGTCCGACCGGCCCCGCGTCGACTTCATCGAAAGCGCCACCACCGCCGATGTCAGCTGGACCATTGGCGGGCTGGATCATGAACGCTTCACCCTGCGCTTTCCGTTTTCATGGCGCAAGCAGCGCAAACTGTTTGATGCCTATGTCAAGCTGCAACGCCGCCTGGGCCTGCGCCGCAGCATCCCCGAGGGGCTGGTTCCCCATATGGGCAGCCAATGGTGGTGTCTGACCCGCCAAACCCTGTCCGCGATCCTGCAGGACCCGAAACGCAAGACCTATGACCGCTATTTCCGGCAGGTCTGGATACCCGATGAAAGCTATTTCCAGACGCTGGCACGGCTGTATTCGACACATATCGAAAGCCGCTCGCTAACCCTGTCCAAGTTCGATTACCAGGGCCGGCCGCATATCTTCTACGACGATCACCTACAGTTGCTGCGCCGGTCGGATTGCTTTGTTGCACGCAAAATCTGGTGGCGGGCGGATCGGTTGTATCAGGCCTTTCTGACCGATCAGACCGGCGCGATGAAACCGGCCGAGCCGAACCCCGGCAAGATCGACCGGGTGTTTTCCAAAGCGGTTGAGCGTCGCACCCATGGCCGCGATGGTCTTTACATGCAGGGCCGGTTCCCCCGGCATGGCAGTGAAAACGGCCTGACCTCATCGCCTTATTCCATGTTTCAGGGCTTTGGCGAATTGTTCGAGGATTTTGAAACCTGGCTGACCTCGGTCACCGGGGCACGGGTGCACGGGCGCTTGTTCGGACCCGATCGGGCCGAGTTTGCCCAAGGTCAGAGAATCACCAACGGCGCGCTGAGCGATTGCGCCACCCTGCGGGACTACAACCCGACCGCCTTTCTGTCGAACCTGATCTGGAACACGCGGGGTGAGCGTCAGTGTTTTCAGTTCGGCCCAAATGACACGCAAGCCATCAACTGGTTCATGGCCCGCGACAAGAACGCCCAGGTTTCGGTCATTACCGGGGCATGGGCCATTCCGCTGTTCCGCTCGAACATGAACTTCGCGGATATCCGGTGCGAGGCCGCGCGCCTGCAACGGATCGAAAGCAAACAGCTTGAGGTTCTGACCTCAGTCTGGACCAAGGCAAATGTGCGCAGCTGGACCCTGGCGGATTTCATCGAGGCCCCGATGGAGCCTTTGCAGACAATCATCGATGAGATCGGCACCCAAGGTGCCAGTCACCTGACGGAAGCACCAACCATGGTCGATCTGTCCGGCTTTGGTCAGTTCCTGCAAAACCTGAAGAACCAGGGCATGCACCCGCAATTGATGGGGGATTTCCCTGCCGACGACGTTTTCGGCACACAAACCAAGCCATATCGCAAACCCTATCTGGTGCAGTGATCGCCGATGACGCGCAAGTTTGACTATTTCATCGTATT
Organism: Ruegeria sp. AP12; assembly: GCF_056540025.1. NCBI lineage: Bacteria > Pseudomonadati > Pseudomonadota > Alphaproteobacteria > Rhodobacterales > Roseobacteraceae > Ruegeria > Ruegeria sp. AP12. The sequence goes on along the minus strand of NZ_JBQFVZ010000003.1, from coordinate 80,231 downwards.
GGCTGCGATGCGAACCGGTTCGAACCTGCTGGAGTCGAACCTGAACGCGCTGGACGGTGTCACCTGCCATGGCGAGGCATTCAATCCTCATTTCATTGGCCGCGTCAAAGCGCAGGACGTGCTGGGCATCTCGCTGGAAGAGCGCGACGAAGATCCGGCGCGGCTGATCGAGGCGATGCGCGCAGACACAGGCGATCTGAACGGTTTTCGCTATTTTCAGGAACACGACCCAAGGGTGCTTGACCCGGTCCTGAACGACCCGCGCTGCGCCAAGATCATTCTGACGCGTAACCCTCTGGACAGCTACCTGTCGCTGAAGATCGTGCGCAAAACCAAGCAGTGGCAGTTGAAGAACATCAAACGGCGGCTTGAAGCACAGGTCGAGTTTGATGGGCCAGAGTTCTCGGACTATCTGGATCAGCGCCAAGGCTTCCTGCATCAGGTCCACACCCATCTGCAACGCACCGGCCAAAGCGCATTTTACATCGATTATGACGATTTGACCCGGTTGGACGTTCTGAACGGGCTGGCCGACTGGCTGGGCATTCCGGCGCGTCTGAGCCAGCTGGACGACCTGCTGAAACCGCAAAACCCGATCCCGGCGCTGTCCAAGGTCACAAATCCGGACCAGATGCAGAGCGACCTGTCCGGGCTCGACCTGCTGTCCATGCACCGCAGCCCGTATTTTGAACCCAAGCGCGGACCGGCGGTTGAAGGGTATGTGATCGCGCCACAATCTCGGCTGCTTTATATGCCGGTGCACGGCGGAATCGATCCGGTCATTCATCAGTGGATGGCCACGCTGGACAATGTTGGCACAGATGGCCTGATAACCAGCCCCTCGCGGCAGGAGGTGCAAGACTGGATGCGCGCCACGCCCGGACACCGTAAATTCACCGTGCTGCGCCACCCGCTGGCGCGCGCGCATACGGCCTTTTGTCGACATATCCTGAACACCGGACCAGAGTGTTACGAGGACATCCGCAAACAATTGCGCAACCGCTTCAAACTGCCGATCCCCGGTCAGATACGTGCGCATAACTATTCAATGGATCAGCATTATGAGGCGTTTTCCGCCTTCCTGACCTTCCTGCGCCATAACCTTGCCGGGCAGACGCCGATCCGGGTGGATGCAGCTTGGTGTACGCAGTCAGAAGCGCTGGCAGGGGTTTCGAAATTTGCCCTGCCCGATCTGATCCTGCGCGAAGGTGAGCTGTCCGTTACCCTGCCTGATCTGGCCCGCAGGATGGGCCACGCAAACCCGCCAATGCCCAACAATGGCACTTCGGAAGAACCCTATCGCCTGGACGAAATCTGCGATGCCAAATTGCAGGCGCTGGCAGCAGAAACGTACCAGCGCGACTTCGTGCAATTCGGATTTGGCGATTGGAACCCGGTCAGGGGCGCAGAGTGATCAGCGTACCCCGGCCAACCATCGCGTAGATCTCTTCCATCTCGTCATTCTTGACCGCGATACAGCCCGCCGTCCAATCCGGCGTCTTTTTCGCGCGCCGCAGTTCTGACCGCAGGTTGGGCTGGCCGTGAATGAAGATGTCGCCGCCCGGATCAACACCTGCGGCCTTGGCCTGCGCGATGTCTTCCGAGTTGGGATAGGAAATCCCCAAAGACAGGTGATACCGGCTGCGCGGGTTGCGGCGGTCGATCAGATATGTGCCTTCGGGCGTGCGACCATCGCCACGCTTGGTCTTGGTGCCCCGGGGCGCAAAACCCAGATCAACGTCATAGTCGCGCAGGACCTGCTCGTTATGCAAAAGATAAAGCTTGCGCGCGCCCTTGTTCACCACAAGAGACGTCACCTCGGGTCCGTTATAGGTCAGAAATCTGGGGCTGGCTGAGGCACAAGCCGAAAGGCTCAGCGTTGCCATCGCCCCCAATCCAAATGCTCGACGATCCATGTTTCACTGCCTGCTGCTCTTTTTTTGCGTATTATGCCAAAAAATCAAAAAACTGAAATCACTTTTTGATGTTTGATTGCTGAATAAGCCGTTGTTCAATGGCTTCCAGCCGTTCCAGCACCTCATCCCGGTAGGCATCGGTTTTCACCTCATCCTCGGCATGGTGCGCATCCTGCATCGAATTCACGATCAGACCGACCAGCAAGTTCACCACCGCGAAGGTGGTGACCATGATGAAGGGCACAAAGAAAAGCCAGGCGTAGGGATAAACCTCCATCACCGGACGCACGATGCCCATGGACCAGCTTTCCAGCGTCATGATCTGGAACAGCGTATAGGCCGACAAGCCCAGATTGCCGAACCAGTCCGGGAAGGAATACGAGAACAGCTTGGTCGAGATCACCGCGCCGATATAAAACAGGATCGCCATCAGCAGGAATACACTGGCCATGCCCGGCAGGGCCGAGATGAACCCTTCGACCACCCGGCGCAGGCGCGGCGCGACCGAGATCACGCGCAATACCCTCAGGATTCGCAGCGCCCGCAGCACGGACAGGCCACCCGCACTGGGGACAAGGGCAACGCCCACGATCAGAAAATCAAACAGGTTCCAGCCGCTTTTGAAGAAGTTACGCCCGGTGGCGATCAGTTTCATCGCAATTTCGGCGACGAAGATCGCTAGGCACAACTTATCGAGCGTCACGATCAGCGGGCCTGCGGCTTCCATCAGCACGGGCGAGGTTTCCATCCCCAACAGAATCGCATTGAAGATGATGACGCCGGTGATGAACCGACCAAAAGCCGGTGCCTCGATAATGTTCAGCAAACGCTGTTTGAACCCCATGCCTTGCCTGTCTCCTTAGGACGCGGGGTTCAGCACGAACCGCGCGGCCAGTTCCGTATGTGACGACCACCGAAATTGGTCAACGACCTGCACCCATTCAAGGGTATAGCCCGCATCGACAAGCGCTTTGGCGTCGCGCGCAAAGGTGACCGGATTGCATGAGACATAGGCGATGACCGCTGGACGTGCCTGCGCCAGTTCTGCCACCTGTGCCTCGGCCCCGGCGCGGGGTGGGTCAAGAACAACGGCGTCGAACGGCTTTAGCTCATCCGGCATCAAGGGGCGGCGAAACAGGTCGCGCGCCTCGACCGTGATGCGTTTCAGACCGGTCGCCCTGCGCCAGCCCTGATCCAAGGCTTGTGTCATCTCGGCCTCGCCCTCGACCGCATGAACCTCGGCCATCTGCGCCAGTGGCAGTGAGAATGTGCCGCTGCCGGCAAACAGGTCGACAACCCGCTTTGCCCCTTGAGTTGCCTCCAAAACAGCCTGTGTCAGAGCCTGTTCTCCGTCCTTTGTAGCTTGCAGGAACGCACCCGGCGGAGGTGTCACAGCAGCGATGCCGAAGCGCTGGACGGGGGCGTGTCGCATCGCGATCACCTCGCCATCCCAGCTAAGCCTTGCCAGCCCGTGTTTCTCGGTTTCTTGCGCCAGAGCCAGCTCCAGAGGGCCGTCGAGAGGTTTGCCGCCTTTGACCGCCACATCCAGCCCGCCCTCGGACAGGGTCAGCGTCACAGCCAGCACACCCTTGCGGCTGCCACCCAACAGGGCCAAAGCCTCGGCCACCGGAATGGCGGCGATCAATGCGGGGTCCAGCAGGTGACAATCCGGGATTTCGGTGATCGTGTCCGACGCCCGTCCGTGAAATCCGGCCAGCGCGCCCTTTTTCGTCCGCCGTACGGCAATCGTCGCCCGACGACGGGACCGTTCGGGCGACGTGTGAATGGGCCGCATCGGGGCATCGAGCCCCTGCGCGGCTAGCGCGTTGCGCACCACCGCACCCTTCCAGTCGGCCACGAACGCGTCTGAGGCATGCTGCAATTGGCACCCGCCGCAGGCCTTGTAATGCCGACATGGCGCTTTCACCCGCTGATCGGATGGGTTGTCCACCCGGATATCGGTCAGAACCTGACCGTGCAGAGTACCGCTCACCACCTCTCCGGGTAAGGTTCGCGGCGCATAGACGGGGCCATCGGCGATACCGTCGCCCTGATGCCCCAGGCGATTTATGGTGAATGTCTGCGTCATGACGTGGCTGATAACGGCGGTTTGTCCGCAACAAAACCCCTTAGGGCACTTTGCGTTTACTTTGGTTCGCAATACGCTGCCTCTCCCTTCGGTCGAACGCGCATTTCGATGCTGTTTGGTTCAAGAAACGCAAAGGCCCCTATTCCGCAGCTTCAGCCTGAATGAACCCGCCCGACTGGCGATGCCAGAACCGCGCATACAGCCCGCCCTGATCCAAAAGCGCCTCATGCGTGCCGGTTTCAACGGTCCGCCCGTGATCCAGAACAACGATCCGGTCCATTTCGCTGAGCGTTGACAGGCGGTGCGCGATCGCCAGAACGGTTTTACCCTGCATGACCCGATGCAACGCGGTTTGGATCGAAGCCTCAACTTCGGAATCCAGTGCCGATGTCGCCTCATCCAGCACCAGAATCGGAGCGTCTTTCAGGATGGCGCGGGCTAAGGCGATCCTCTGCCGCTGACCACCGGATAGCTTCACACCGCGCTCGCCCAGATGCGCATCGTATCCTTTGCGACCCTGCGCATCTTCCAGGCTCAGAATGAACTCATGCGCCTCAGCCTTTTCGGCGGCTTCGATCATTTCCGCCTCGGACGCATCCGGGCGACCATAGAGGATATTCTCACGAGCCGAACGGTTGAACATCGCGGTTTCCTGCGTGACCATGCCGATCTGACGGCGCAGGCTGTCCTGCGTCACCTGCGACACGTCCTGCCCGTCGATGCGAATAGCGCCGTTTTCCCCGTCATAGAGCCTGAGCAACAGCGACACGAGCGTGGATTTCCCCGCCCCGGACGCGCCGACGATGCCCAATTTCTCACCCGGTTTGACGGTCAGATTCAGGTCGGTCACACCGCCGATATCGCGACCATAGGCAAAGCTGACCGCGTCAAAGGCGATGCCACCTTCGGTCACCACCAAGTCCGTGGCCTGCGCAGCATCCTCGACCCGGTCGCGCTTGGCCAGTGTCTTCATCCCGTTCTCGATCTCACCGACATTGGCGTAAAGGCCCATCAGCGTAAAACTGACCCAACCGGTCATCTGCGCGATCCGGATCGAAACAGCACCTGCGGCCACGATATCGCCAGCGGTTGCCATGCCGAACTGCCACAGCCACAGGGTCGCGCCCAGCAGTAGCACGGGCAAAACGCCAGCCAATGTCATCAGGATGAAACGGAAACTGGCAGAGAGTTTGCCGAAATCCAGCGACCGCTCGCGCAGTTCCACCATCGAGTCACGCGCGGCCTGATCCTCGAACGCGGAATGCGCGAACAGCTTGACCGTTTTGATGTTGGTGATCGTGTCAACGACCTGCCCCGACACCATCGCCCGTGCCCCGGCCCGAGCCCCCGACAGCTTGCGGATGCGCGGCAGGTACCAGCGAACCAGCAGAAAATAGACCGCCAACCAGCCGGCGAAGGGCAGCATCACCAGCGGATGAATAGACCCTAACAAAAGCAAAGAACCGACCAATGAAGCCAGGGCAAACACAATCGCACTGATCGTTTCCGAAACGACCGAGGCCATGGCGTTGGACGTCTGCATCTGCTTCTGCGCAATCCGCCCGGCGAAATCATCATCGAAATAAGTCACCGACTGGCCCAGCGTCCAGCGGTTCAGCTTAGCCAGAACCAAAGGTGGGATATTGGGCATGACGATGTAGTTGTTCGACACCGACGACAGGCCAAACAGGATCGGCCGCAGCAACATGAAAAAGACCACCGCTGCGAAGATCATCCACATGTTCCCGGCGGTCAGGAAATTCTCGGGGCCGCTGGAGGTTGCCACGTCGATCACACGGCCCAGAATCCAGGCCGTGACCGCCTCCATCGCGCCAGCAGTGGCCGAGAAGAAAGCCGCGACAAACAGCATGGGCCAGGCGCCGGACAGGCTCCAGCGAATGAACGCCCCCAAGGTCTGCGGTGGGGGCGTTTCGATGTTTTTGAACGGGTTTATGAGGTCAGCAACCCTCATTCCGCGGCCTCCGGGTTCATGAAGCCGCCAGATTGCCGCGCCCAGAACTGCGCGTAAAGGCCGCCCTGCGCCAAAAGGTCAGAATGCGCGCCCTCTTCGACGATGCGACCGGCATCCATCACCAGAATGCGGTCCATCTGCGCGATGGTGCTGAGCCTGTGAGCAATGGCGATCACGGTTTTGCCCTGCATCATGCCGTAGAGAGTTTCCTGAATCGACGCTTCGACCTCGGAATCTAGGGCGGATGTCGCCTCATCCAACAGCAAGATCGGCGCGTCCTTCAGAATCACCCGTGCCAGAGTTACCCGTTGCCGTTGACCGCCGGACAGCTTAACGCCCCGTTCGCCCACATGGGCGTCATACCCGGTGCGCCCTTGCGGGTCTTGCAGGTCCAGAATGAACTCATGCGCTTCGGCCTGTTTTGCTGCGGCAACCATCTGTTCTTCGGTCGCGTCGGGACGTCCATAGAGGATGTTGTCGCGCACCGATCGATGCAGCAACGCGCTGTCCTGCTGGACCATCCCGATATGACTGCGCAAGCTGTCCTGCGTGACACCGGCGATGTTCTGGCCGTCGATCAGAATCGCACCGCGTTCAACGTCGTAAAACCGCAAAAGCAGCTTAACTAGGGTCGATTTCCCCGCGCCAGACCGGCCGATCAAGCCGATCTTTTCACCGGGATTGATCGTCAGGTTGATGTGATCCAAGCCACCGGTTTTACGGCCGTAATGGTGCGACAGGTCGCGAATTTCGATCTCACCTTTGCCCAGCTGCAATGGCTTTGCATCAGGTGCATCCAGCAATTGGATCGGCTGCGCAATTGTCTCCAACCCCTCGGCCACAACGCCAAGCTGGCGGAACAGGCTGGTCAGCGCCCACATGATCCACCCGGTCATGGCGTTCAAACGCAGGGTCAGGGCGGTCGCCGCCGCCACTACACCAACTGAGGCTTGGCCTTGCATCCACAGAACGATGGCCCAGCCGACTACGCCCACAATCAGAAAGCCATTCAGCACGACCAGAATGGCGTCCATGATGGTGAAAATCCGCATCTCGACCTGAACAGTGCGACGCGTCTCGGAGATTGCCTCTTTCGCGTAGTCCATCTCTTGATCGGCATGCGCGAACATCTTGACCGAGTGGATGTTGGTATAGCTATCCACCACGCGGCCCGTCACGGTTGAGCGCGCATCCGATGCGGCCTGTGACGCGGGACCGACGCGCCGAACCGCCCAGTTGACCAGCACGACATACAACGCAAACCAGATCAGCAGCGGCAACAACAGCCGCGTGTCCGCCGCCATCAGCAGGATTGCAGCCCCGACCAGATAGGCCAGCGAGAAAGAAATCGCGTCGAAAACCTGAAACACCACCTCGCCAGCGGCGGGCGGGGTCTGCATGATCCGGTTGGCGATGCGCCCGGCAAAGTCGTTTTCAAACCAGCTAACCGACTGGCGCAAAACGTGCTTGTGGGCCCGCCAACGAAACAGCGTGCCATACTGAGGCAGGATCGCGTTGTTGATCACAAGCACGTCCAGAATGTGCAAAATTGGCCGCAACAAAAGGATAAACGCAGCCATCAACAGCAATTCTGTCCCGTGATCCTTCCATACATTGGCCGGAGACCCGCCAAGCAAGTCCACAACGCGTCCCATGTAATAGATCAGGCCGACCTCGACCCCAGCGACAACAATGGACAGCAGCGTTGCCCATACGAACACGCGAAAGAATGGCCGCGAGTATTCCAGCATGAAGGGCCACAGCCGCGTCGGCGGCGTGTCAGTCTCATGATAGGCGACAAAAGGGTCAACAAGGTTTTCGAAATAGCGAAACATGGAAGCGTGCTCCGATTGAGCAAAACAAAAGACGTGCGAAGAAGAATGGCGCCTGAACACCACCCTTTACGGGGCAAGTGTCCCGGCTTTAGCCGAACCAGATCCCGTAATACATTCGCATTCCTCCATCCATGTGACAGGCGCACGTAACCACAAACCCGTTGGTTTGTCATCCCCTTTTGAGACTTCCCGTCAGCCGGTCAGCAAATCCTCGCGGGTCAGGGTGAAGCCCGACGCGATCCAGCGCGCCTCAAGCTCGGCCAGTTTTTGGCCCAACGCGGGGCCGGCGAAATCGGGGATCAGATCTGCCGCCTTGATCGGAAAGCGTGCGGCTGCGCCGCTGTGCAACTGTGTCCTCAGGTCCTCGGACCATGGTTCTTCCAGAAACGCGCAGCGCAACAGGGTTTCGTGCAGGCCGCCCTCATCCCCGTATCGATAGCCCAGTTCAGCCACGCTGGTCGGTGCCTGTGCTTCGTCCCGCATTCGGGTCAGCCGTTGCAATTGAGACCGGCTGAGGCGCAGGGTGGCGGCGTCTTCGGGTGTGGCGATGGCGGCAAGGCGGCGCACTGGCTCGGGTTCGGCCCCTGCGGTCTGTTCAATCGCCACCAAGGGCGCAAGCGCGCGGTCATTCGCGCCGGGCAACAGACGCGCCAGAACGCCGGCGCTGCGCATCGCGGCAACTGACGGGGCCGGATCGGGCGCAGCCAGCAGTTTCAGCAACTCGGCCCCGACGCGTTCGCGGGACAGGGTGGACAGCCCGTCCAGATTGCCCGCAATCGCCGCCAAGGCATCCGCATCGAACCCGGCCTCGGCATCGCCATACCAGGCGTGAAACCGGAAATACCGCAGCGAGCGCAGGTAATCCTCGCGGATACGGTTTTGGGCGGTTCCGATGAAGTGCACGCGGCGTGCCTCAAGATCGGGCAGGCCCGAAAGCGGGTCTAACACGGTGCCATCGGGCCGGGCATAGATCGCGTTCATGGTGAAATCGCGCCGCGCTGCGTCTTCCTCGACCTTCTCGGAAAAGGCGACAACGGCCCGGCGACCATCGGTTTCAACATCGCGGCGAAAGGTGGTGATCTCATGCGGGATGTGATCGCAGACCACGGTGACTGTACCATGGTCAATCCCGGTCGGAATCGCCTTGAGGCCTGCGGCCTGTGCCAGATCAACCACCCGGTTCGGCAGCGCATCGGTCGCAATGTCGATATCCGAGACCGGCGCGCCCAGCAGGGCATTGCGCACGCAGCCCCCGACAAACAGGGCCTGCGCCCCGCCTTTGGTCAGGGCCGCGCAAACCCTCTGAGTTGCTGGATCTGAAACCCAGGCCGCGCTGATCTGCTTCATTCACTCACCCGTGCTGCCAACCCGCGCAATATGCGGGCGGTCGCGCCCCAGATGTAATAGGGGCCATAGGGCACGGCGTAATACCTGCGCCGCTGACCCCGCCATCTGCGCGACTCGATCACATAATTCGCAGGGTCCAGCACATGTGCAAGCGGAACCGAGAAAACCTCGTCGACTTCGCCGGGTTCGGGCACGGGGTCAAACCCCTGCCGGACGATGGCAACCACCGGGGTCATCGAAAACGAAGTCACGGTTTCATGGTCAGGCAAAAACCCGATCACTTCGGGCAGATCGGGCGGCAGGCCGATTTCCTCGCGCGCCTCGCGCAAGGCTGCGGCGGTGATGTCCACATCCCCTTCATCCTGCTTGCCACCCGGAAAGGCGATCTGACCGGGATGGTGTTTCAGGGCGGATGATCGTTTGGTCAGAATCAGATGCGGTTCATCGCCGGTCAGCAGGATCGGCACCAACACCCCCGCCGGACGCAATTTGCGCCCGGGCGGAAGCACGGTTTCCGGGTTCAGGTCAAAATCGCTGGACCCGTAACCCGGACGACGCAAGGCCGCAGCAATGCGGGCGGTAAGGTCATGCACCGCTGGCGTCTTCTGCATCAAATCCAACCGTTGCGGGATCGAGCACATAGTGGGCCCCGCAGAACTGACAATCGGCTGTCACCTGCCCTTCGGGCGTGGTCATCTTTTCGATGTCCTTGGCCGAATAGATCGACAGGCTTTGGCGCACACGTTCCTCGGAGCAGGTACAGCCAAACTGCACCGCCTGCGCGTCATAGACGCGCGGCCCTTCCTCGTGGAACAGGCGAACCAAAAGGTCGGTGGGCGCGACCGAAGGGCCGATCATCTCAAGATCTTCGACCGTATCCAGCAGGATGTTGACACGGCCCCAGTTCTCGCCCTCTTCGCCATCAACCAGATCATTTGCGGTCAGGATCTCGCCGGTACCCTCGCCCGAGGCCGCAAAGGGCGAGGCTTTGGGCATGTGCTGCAACATGATACCGCCCGCGCGCCAATGTTCGCCCACACCCGGCTCGGTCGATTTGCCGAAGCTGAGCGAGAAGCGGGTCGGCAACTGTTCTGACTGGGCAAAATACGCTTCAGCGCAGGCGCTGATCGAGCCTCCGGCCAGCGGGGTGATGCCCTGATAGGGCTGGGTGCCTTCGCCCTGATCGATCATGATTGCAAAATACCCCTCACCCACCTGATCGAAGGGGGCGGAATCTGTCAGGCGATCCCGGTCGAAACTGGCATAGGCCCGGATGCGGGCCGGTTCGCCCTCGACCTTCGGTGCATAATAATCCGTGGCGATCATCCGCACCGCGCCCTTGGATTGCACCTGCAAGGACAGTTTCCAGCGCAGCGAAACGGTCTGGCCGATCAACGCGGTCAGCAGGGCCATCTCGGCCACCAAAGCCTCAACCTGTTCGGGGTAGTCATGCTGCTTCAGGATGCCGTCCAGCACGCCATCCAGACGGGCCACGCGCCCGCGCATATCCGATACATCGAGTTGAAAGGGCAGGACGGTATCGTCCCACGCGATTTTTGTTCCAAGAGACATGGGGTTTCCTTACACGCCAAGGGTTGGCATACCGGCACCATATAGGTCGCAGAGATTGGGTTGTAAGGGGCCATACATGATCAGAAGGTTTGGCGAAACCCCCGAACCCGGGCGCAGATACACCCAAAGGGTTGGTGTTTACGCTTTGCTGCCGCGCGGCAGAAGCCTGCTGCTGACCTGCCAGACCGAGCCGGGCCCGGATCTGCAACTGCCCGGAGGTGGAATTGATCCGGGCGAATCGCCTGTTACCGCGCTGCATCGCGAGGTTTATGAGGAAACAGGTTGGCGCATCGCCAAACCGGAACGCGTGGGGGCATTTCGCCGGTTCACCTATATGCCGGAATATGACCTGTGGGCCGAGAAGGTCTGCCTGATCTATCGTGCGCGCCCGGTCCGCCGCATGGGTCCTCCGACCGAAGATATTCACGAGGCGCTTTGGATGGACACCGCGGATGCGGTGGAACTGCTGGGCAATGACGGTGATCGCCACTTTGCCAACCTGCATCTTGGCCGCCTTTAGGGGCCGTTATATTCGAAATACACCGCCGACACGTCATCACCCATACCGTCCTCGGGCGACATGAGCTGTGTCAGGCGCCAGAACATATCGTCCAGAAATTCGGACCCGCCGCGCCCGGTGGCGCAGTCCAGGGCCATGTCGCGCAAACCCTCCTCTTCCAGCAATCCGCCCTCTGCCAGATGGCATTCGGTGAACCCATCGGAATACAGCAATAACCGATCCCCCGGATGCAGTTGGGTTTCGATCTGCTGAAACGACACGTCCGAGATCAACCCGATTGGCAGCCCCCCTTCGCCCAGAAACTCGGTGCTGCCATCCTTGCGCAAAACCAACGGGTGCGGGTGCCCGGCCTGTACCAGCTTCATATGCCCGTTGCGCAGATCGACGATGGCGTAAACCATCGTGAAGTATTCTTCGATCCCGGCATCCGCCATCAAACGCATGTTCAGCATCCCGGCCACCTCATCCGGCGGCAACAGGGCATAGAATTTATCGAAACGACGCTCCATCGCCACGTTCTGATCGAAATGCTTGCTGGACAGATAGCCACCCAGCCGCGCCGTCATCATGGCCGAGGTGATGCCATGGCCCGACACGTCAATGCTGTAGAAACCCAGCCGGTTTGGACCGGGTGAGAACATGCCCACCAGATCACCACCAATATGACCGCAGGGTTTCAACAACAGACTGACGCGGGATTTGCCGAATGTCTGCGTCAGTTCAGGCACCAGCGATTCCTGAATCTTGCGGGCCTGCATCAGGTCCTTGTCGATAGCGTCATGGGCCAGCTTCAACTCGTCCAAGGCGGATTCGATCAGCCGGTTCTTTTCGGACAATTCGCGCTGCATATCCAGAATTCGCGCCCCTGCCGATATACGGGCGCGCAGTTCATCGGCCTCAAGCGGTTTGATCAGGAAATCATCGGCCCCGGCATCAAGGCCGCGCGCGACCTCCTGCTTTTCGCTTTTTGAGGTCAACAGGATGAAATAGCTGTAATGCTCGGCCTCAAGCGCGCGGAAGGCGCGGCAGAACTCCAGCCCGCTCATCCCCGGCATGACCCAATCGCTGAGCACAAGATCGGGCACGGACCGGGCGCATAACTCGATAGCGGCTTCGCCAGTGTCGGCCTCAAGCACCTCGAAGCCCCATTTCTTGAGCGAGGCAACCAGAATCCGACGTTGCAGGCGGCTGTCATCCACAACCAGCACCTTTCGGATCGCGCCGAAATCCAGATCCGATCTGGTTTCCTCAAGATTTGCCGCTGGCACTCTGCAACCCCATGCTGTTCCTCTGACCGGGACAGGGTGACCGTATCGCCCGGGGGTTTAACATCAGGTGAAGGCCCTCGGGCCCCTCGGAGTTTAACCCGACATTTACCCGTACCGAGTTACCAAGGGTCAGCCCAATCCGATGCAGGAGGATGACAATGATCCACTGGCCCCGAGTCAGACAGTTGCGGGACGAGGTCGGCGCGGATGAGTTTGACGAGGTTATCCAGATCTTTCTGGATGAGGTGCAAGAGGTCATCGCCCGCCTGCACGCCGATACCCAGCGGCTTGAGCTGGAACAGAACCTGCATTTCCTGAAAGGCAGCGCGCTGAGCCTTGGGTTCGACCAGTTCTCAAGACTCTGTCAGGATGGTGAGCGGCGCGCCGCAGCCGGTCATGCGGCCGAGGTGGATCTGTCCGGAATCCTGTCCGTCTATGACGCATCCAAATCGGTGTTTCAGGCGGATCTGGCCCGGAACCTGACCTAGATCACAAACTGCGCCAGGGTCTCATCCTCGGTGATGTCGGTATAGGTGAACCCGGCCTCATCAAGATGCGCAAACAGGCGCATGAAACTCTCGGGCTTGCGGGTTTCGATGCCGATCAGGACCGAGCCGAAATTGCGGGCCGATTTCTTCATGTATTCGAATCGGGCGATGTCATCCTCGGGGCCGAGGGTGTTCAGGAACTCTTTCAACGCGCCGGGACGCTGCGGCAGGCGCAGGATGAAGTATTTTTTGACCCCGGAATAGCGCTGAGCCCGCTCCTTGACCTCGGGCAGGCGTTCAAAGTCGAAATTACCACCTGAGGTAACGCAGACCACCGTCTTGCCCCGGACAAAGCTTTGCACATCGCCCACCGCCTCAACCGCCAGCGCACCGGCGGGTTCCAGAACGATGCCTTCGACATTCAGCATTTCGATCATGGTGGCGCAGATGCGATCCTCGGACATCACCAGAACATCCGACAAATGGCGAGAGCGCAGCAGGTCAAAGGGTTTCGCGCCGATCCGGCCCACCGCCGCCCCGTCGACGAACGTATCCACCTGATCCAGTGACACCGGATGCCCCGCCGCCAAAGCCGCGCGCAGGCACGCCCCGCCCCCGGGCTCGACAAACAGGCAATGGGTGCGCTCGCCGAACCACGTTGCTACGCCCGCCGACATACCGCCGCCGCCCACCGGCAACAGCAGATGATCGGGTACACCGCCAAGCTGTTCCTCGATCTCGACCGCCAATGAGGCCTGTCCTTCGATCACATCTTCATCGTCAAAGGGCGACAGGAAATGCCCGCCCTTTTGCGCGCACCAGGCCTGCGCGGCGGCCAGAGTGTCGTCGAAATAGTCGCCGGTCAGGTGAATCTCGATATTGTCCCCGCCAAAGATGCGGGTCTTCTGGATCTTCTGCTGCGGGGTTGTCACCGGCATGAAGATCACGCCTTTGACGTCCAGATGCTTGCACATGAAGGCCACGCCCTGCGCGTGATTGCCGGCGCTGGCACAGACAAACAGGTCCTGCCCCTGCTGCTTGCGCATGGCATTGAACGCACCGCGAATCTTGTAGGACCGCACCGGGCTGAGATCTTCGCGCTTGAGCCAGATATCGGCGCCATAACGGTCGGACAGATGCGCATTCCGCTGCAGCGGCGTTGCAGGGAAAACAGTGCGCATCGCCTGTTCGGCAGCGCGGGCGCGGGTCATGAAATCACTCATGACCGTTTCACTGACCCATCCCGGCTAAAAGGGCAAGGAATACATATGTGTACGCGGGTCAGGAGAGCTCGCGCTTTTCGACGAAAACACCGTACATCGTGGTCAGGATGCTGACATTGACAAGGTAGAGGATCAACGTGACTGCAAAAACAACCAGCGCTCCGACAATCGAAACACCCATCAATGGCGCTGTGATGAGGTTCACCGCACCCTGAATAAGCCCGGACACGATCAGCAAAACAAAGATCGCGCCCTCGGCACCTCGGGTAGCGTCCCATGCCTGTTTGAACGTCAGGGGCTGACCAATCGCGGCAGCTGGCAGCAACACGACCAGCCGGTACAGGCAGACGATTACGCCCAGCGCCCCAAGACCCAGCACAACAATGCCCGACGACTGAGACATCGATGAGGCAATGCCAGAGGCAATAGCGACTGGTATCAACAGGATAACGGCGGCAAGACCCAACAAAAACCCGTGGCCGACATAGGACAACACGCGATCAACCCGGAACTGCGGAATCCATCCCGTCGGGTATTCGGCCAGCAATACAAATCGGTGCCATTCGACAACGATCCAGCATGCCGTGATCAGCATGCCAATCCAGATCACGATCAGGACTAGGAAGATCGTTGCATTCCCTGATGAGAACAGATCGTTTTCCGGTCCCCCGGGGGACATCATCCTTTGCAAAATACTCGCAACGACAAACACGACAATTGCACCGCCGAACCAGAGTGCAACCGGGACGAGACCGATCTGCAAGGCCTGCCTGAAATTGCCCAAAACCATCCGCACCGAATGCACAAAGATCTTCCAGCCCAACATCCGAAAACCGCGCCTCTCAACCAATTCTTGTTCTCTATCGCCTCGTTTCACCCCAATTCCCGGACGTGGTCAACGCACATAACTTGCCCCCGCGTTCAAAACCCGTTAGGGGCCAATCGTCTTACGAATAAGGGGAAGTCAGATGTCCGCGCCCAAGAAAGTTGTTCTGGCCTATTCCGGTGGCCTTGATACCTCGATCATCCTGAAATGGCTGCAGACCGAATATGGCTGTGAGGTCGTGACCTTCACCGCCGATCTGGGTCAGGGCGAGGAGCTGGAACCCGCCCGCCAAAAGGCCGAGCTGCTGGGGATCAAGCCCGAGAACATCTATATCGAGGATATCCGCGAGGAATTTGTCCGCGATTTCGTCTTCCCCATGTTCCGCGCCAATGCACAGTACGAAGGGCTGTACCTGCTGGGCACTTCGATCGCACGCCCGCTGATCTCGAAACGTCTGGTCGAGATTGCGCAAGCGACCGGTGCCGATGCAGTTGCACACGGTGCAACCGGCAAGGGCAACGATCAGGTGCGGTTCGAGCTGGCGGCCTACGCGCTGAACCCCGACATCAAGGTCATTGCACCGTGGCGCGAATGGGACCTGACCAGCCGCACCAAGCTGCTGGAATTTGCCGAACAGAACCAGATCCCGATTGCCAAGGACAAACGCGGTGAGGCGCCGTTCTCGGTCGATGCCAACCTGCTGCACACCTCGTCGGAAGGTAAGGTTCTGGAAGACCCTGCCGATATGGCACCCGATTACGTCTATCAGCGCACCGTCCACCCCGAGGACGCACCCGATCAGCCCGAGTTCATCGAGATCGGCTTTGAAAAAGGTGACGCGGTCAGCATCAATGGTGAGGCGATGAGCCCCGCGACCATCCTGACCAAGCTGAACGAATATGGCGGCAAGCACGGTATTGGCCGTCTCGATCTGGTCGAAGGCCGTTTTGTCGGCATGAAGTCGCGCGGTATCTACGAAACCCCCGGCGGCACCATCCTGCTGGAGGCGCATCGCGGCATCGAATCCATCACCATGGACCGCGGCGCGATGCACCTGAAAGACCAGCTGATGCCGCAATATGCGGAACTGATCTATAACGGTTTTTGGTACAGCCCCGAGCGCGAGATGCTGCAGGCCGCCATCGACAAATCTCAGGAACATGTCACCGGAACCGTGCGGGTGAAGCTGTACAAAGGTCTGGCCTCGACCGTGGGCCGCTGGTCGGATCATTCGCTCTATTCCGAGGCGCATGTGACCTTTGAGGAAGACGCCGGTGCCTATGACCAGACCGATGCGGCGGGCTTTATCCAGTTGAACGCGCTGCGCCTGAAACTGCTGGCGGCGCGGGACAAGCGCCTGGCGAAGTAACCGCCGTCGCAGACTGAAGCTATGACCCCGGCGACCCTTGAGGATGCCGGGGTTTTCTTTATCCGATCAACGCTCTGTCAGTTCCCGCCACGTCAGGCTTGCCTGACCTCCGGGTTTGTCCTTACGCAAAGGTCAACTTGGGAAGGACAGATCATGCTGCAAGACATTGCCGACGGAATTCAAAAAGGCCTGAACGGCAAAAGCTTTGATGGCTCGCTCAAATTCGATTGCGGCGACGATGGGGTGATCGTTCTGGCCGACAATACCGCCAGCACCCAGGATCGCGACACTGATTGCACGATCCGGATTTCCAAAGACAATCTGGGCAAATTGCTGACCGGCAAGCTGAACCCGATGACCGGCGTCGCGCTGGGGAAACTCAAGATTTCGGGCAACATGGGCGTTGCGATGAAGCTGGGGCAGTTGCTGGGCTGAGGTCAGCCCAACCCCCGGCTAGTCGTCGCCTTTGTAATACCCGATCACATCGTTCTCGGTCGTGGCCCCCAGCCCGTTCAGCAACCGGTTGGAATAGTTGAAATACGCGCAGACCTGATTGACCTCGAGGATTTCGCCATCCTCGCACCCGGCGATTTTCAGCGCCTCGAAATCCGATTTCACCATCTTTCCCACATCCGTGGTCAGTTTGCCCGCATAGCGCAGCAGGGCCAGTTCCTTGCCGTCAAATTCATCCTCGGGCCGATGCGCCTTGAGCGCGACAAAGATCCGGTCGCTGCGCGGCTGATCCTTCAGCAGATTGCGCACATTCATGAAGTGATGCGTCAGCGAATAGGTACAGTCGTTCAGGATCGAGGTATAGCTGGCCACCACCTCAAGAAACCAGAACGGCAGCTTGTTGTCCTGTGAATGCAGGACCGACCGATACAGCGTGACGTGCCCGTTCATCGTCTCGGGCCGCAGCGAATGCACTCGCATCACGGTGTCAACGGTGCCGTGCGGGGTCCGCGCCTTGTCCAACAGCTCTTTCAGGCGACCTTCGGCTTGTTCATCGGGGATCATGTCGATCCAGGCGCTCATCTTGGTGTCTCCTGCGGTTAATTGCCGGTGTTTTTGGGAGTGTCAGTAAAAGTTTTTACTGGCAAGAGATTTTTGATTATAACAAAATCGTGAACAGACCAGCGAGTCTTGGGATCATTCTTGGTAAGGGGCAGACGGAATGCACCGGTCTGATTTGTATTCAGGCGCTGAAAACCTGTTGCTGCGATGCGGTGGCCTGTCCCGGGGCGATCGCCTGCTTGTTCTGTGCGAAGACCCTGGAAACGCCTACTACGATGAAGAGATCGGACAGGCCATTCTGGACTGCGCCCGCACCCTGCAGATCGACACATCCGTGCAAACAGTGCCTTTTGACCCGATTGAGGTCAAACTGTCCGATCAATTGATTGCCGACATGAAGGCTGCGGATCGAACGCTGTTCCTGTCCCGCACCGGCGACCAGATCAGGTTTGACACGGGCTTGTCGGGCATTCAGCCCATCATGTCATATGCGTTGGACGCGCAGATGCTGGCCTCGGGCTTTGGCCGGGCGAACTATACCGGGTTTGTTGCGCTGAAGAACGCGGTGAACGCCGTTATGGCCGAGGCCGAGCGCATCCGCGTCACCTGCCCCTTGGGCACGGATTTCAGCGGGCCGGGGGCCGCGTATCCTAAGCAAGGCGCCGCGGATGTCAGCGTGGCGCGCTTTCCGATGTCCGTTTTTGCGCCCGTCCCGGCCCAGGGCTTTTCCGGCATTGTGATGCAGGATGGATTTCTTGTGGGAACCGGGTCGAAATTCTATCAGCCTTATGGCTGCGACCTGAGGGAGCCATTGGCGGTTCACTTTGACGGCGGGCGTTTGACCGGGTTTTCCGGTCACGACATGGACGTGCACTGCGCACAGATGCATTATCAGAAGGTCGGGCAGATGTTTGATCTGGACCCGATGACCATGCACTCGTGGCATGCAGGCATTCATCCGGGATGCGCCTATACCGCGCCTGCTTTTGAGAATTTCGAACGGTGGAGCGGATCGGCCTTTGGCAACCCCCGCCTGTTGCATTTTCACACCTGCGGGCATTACGCACCGGGTGAGATTTCGCTGAACGTGCTGGACCCGACGATTGCCGTGGATGGCATGGCGATTTGGGACAATGGTATTTTCAGGCCCGAGCTGATCCCCGGCGGGCAGGCAGTTCTGGACGAATACCCCTGTATCAGAGCCGTTTTTGACGCGCCCGAACAGCGGGTCGGTCAGGGCGCAAATGGCCGGTTGTCAGCCCACTGATTCGGACGCGATCATCTTCGCCACCCGCGACCGGAACCGCATCGCGCCCGCATCCAGCCCAAGGTTGATATAGCCGGATTTGCGCTGCGTCATACCGGTCTGGACGTATTCCAGCACCTCTTTGTCCTCGTTGAACGCCATAACCGCGCCGTCGAACATCCGCTGGGACATGGCGGCGTCATCGGCGTGCATGTTGCGATGCTGGAACCAGAAATAGCGTGCGCTTTCGTGATCCACCGGCGTGATGAAATTGTAAGAGATATTGATGAACGCATTGTCCGAGATCGGACGATCCGCCCCGCCTTCCCCCACCGGTGTATAGACGGACATGTTGATCGCGGTCGATGGCAGGCGGCATTCGTAATGCTGCTTGCGGTCGCAGGTTGGGCCAAAGGGCAGGATCGGCGCATAGTATGGCGGCGCAGGTTCGTCCGCGATCCAGCGTGAGACGATGACGCCGCTTTCGGTCTCTTCCAGATCAAGGGGCCGATTGTCGGTTCCGGCCCCGGCAAATGAGGTCAGATGCACCCAGGCCACATGGCTGGGGTCCAGCAGATTGTCGATGATGTACAGGTAATGGCACGCCATCTCCATCGCGCCGGTCTGGGTTTTGCCCCAGCTTGGGTTGTCGAAATTCGGGATGTCGATGATATCATCCGGATTGGCCTGCGCCGGGTCGCCCATCCATAGCCACAGGAACCCCCAGCGATCCTCGGCCGGGTAGGAATGCACAGCGGCGCGGCGCGGGGGGTTGTCCAACTGCGTTGGCGCGATCACACATTCGCCGCTGCAATCGAAGGTCAGCCCGTGATAGCCGCAAACAACATGATCGCCCTCGATCGTTCCGCGCGACAGGGGCAGTTTGCGGTGCGGACAGGCATCTTCCAGCGCAATGGCAGCGCCTTTGGTGTCGCGGTAGATCACGATCTCTTCGTTCAGCATCCGCACGGGGCTGAGATCGCGACTGAAATCCCCGCTGCGCCCTGCAACGTACCAGCAGTTTCGGATAAAACCCTCGGCTCCGGCCAGATCAGGACGCATGGGGGTTACTCCGAAAACACATCAAAGGCTTTCAGGGCCTTTGCACTGTATCCGAAGGATGGACCTCCACCCATATAGGTTGCCATGGCGAGCGCCTCGCACAACTCCTCGCGCGTGGCACCAAGGCGGACGAGTGACTTCACGTGAAACCCGATGCAGCTGTCGCATTTTGTGGCAACGGCAATGCCCAGCGCGACAAATTCCTTGGTCTTTTCGCTCAGCGCACCGTCGGCCTTGGCGGCCTTTCCCATTATGCCAAAACCGCGCACGGTTTCGGGCACTTCTTTCGAGAAGGTTCCGATATTGGCCTCGGTCTCGGCCATGAAGTCTTTCCAGTCCATTTTATTCTCCGTCTTAACCGCGTTCATCCGCGCCCATGCGGCGTTCCAGCCAACGCACACCGGCGCTGATGATCAGAACCAGGATCAGGTATTCGAAAATCAGCAGGGTGTAGATTTCCAGCGGGCGGTATTCCGTCACCACCAGCTCGTTCGCGCGGCGGGTCAGCTCCTGCATGCCGATGACGCTGGCAAAGGCGCTCATCTTGACGATGTAGATGAACTGATTTGCCAACGGGGGCAGAATGCGCCGGATCGCCTGCGGCAGGATCACGTAGCGCATGGTTTGCACATAGTTCAGCCCGATGGTCTGCGCCGCTTCGCGCTGCCCGCGTGCAATGGATTGAATGCCCGCGCGGTAGATCTCGGCCGTAAAGGCGCTGTCCGAGATCGCCAAAGTGATGATTGCACCCCAGAACGGATCGATGGGGATGTTCATGCCCATCGACTGGAATACAATCGGCAGGCCGTAGAACACCCAAAACAGCATAGGCAGCAGCGGAATCGCGCGGATGAACTCGACATAGACCCTGTTCAGCAACCGCCAGCCGCGTTTTTCGGACAGACCGGGCAAGGCAACCAGCAAGCCGATCACAATCGACAGAACGGCGGCGATCAGAGAGATCTGGATCGTCGCCCCCATGCCCGAAATCAGGAATTTCACATTGGTCCAGCCCGTATCCGTCGTGGGGTCGATCACATACCAGCCCCAGGTCTGGGACGAGGAACAGCCGGTCAGAGCCAAAAGCGGGATCAGAAGAAGAAGCGTTTTTTTCATCATACCCACTCAGTGCTGCAAAATCTGGCTCAGGAACTTCCGGCACCGATCCGAGGTGGGATTGGTAAAGAAATGTTCCGGCTTGCCCTGTTCCACGATCTCGCCCGCATCCATGAAGATCATGTTGTCGGCGACCTTGCGGGCAAAGCCCATCTCATGCGTGACAACAACCATGGTCATGCCCTCATTCGCCAGTTCGACCATCACATCAAGCACCTCGGCGATCATTTCCGGATCGAGGGCCGAGGTCGGCTCGTCAAACAGCAGAACCCTGGGCTCCATGCACAGGGACCGGGCAATCGCCACGCGCTGTTGCTGGCCGCCAGACAGTTGGATCGGGCGTTTGTCGGCCTGATCGGGGATATGCACGCGTTCCAGGTAATGGCGCGCGCGGTCTTCGGCGTCTTTCCGGCTGAGGCCGCGCGCCTTGATCGGGCCGAGCGTCAGGTTTTCCAGAACGGTCAGATGCGGGAACAGGTTGAACTGCTGAAAAACCATGCCAACCTCGGACCGGATCGTGGCCACGGATTTGGCATCGTCCTTCAGTTCCACCCCATCAATGCGGATAGTGCCTTTCTGGTGCTTCTCCAACTGATTGATACAGCGCACAACGGTGGATTTGCCCGACCCCGAAGGCCCGCAGATCACCACCTTTTCGCCACTGTTGACCGTCAGATTGATGTCCTTGAGAACGTGAAACGTATCGAACCACTTGTTCACATCAACAAGCTCGATGGCGGCGTCTGGCATTGGCTGACCTGCCCTTATTTTATTCACAGTGGAATATTTTCTTGAGGTTATCTTCCCCTTCGCGCTTAAATCAAGGAACAATATGGCAGCAAGACCCAACCGCCACCAACGGGAGATATAAATGAACACGATTTGGAAAGCTGCGGCAGCCGCAGCGCTTGGGCTGGTATTGTCGGGCGCGGCACATGCACAATCGGCCCTGAACGAAGTGCTGGATTCGGGCGTTCTGAAGGTCGGCACAACCGGCGACTGGAACCCGATGTCCCTGCGCGATCCGGCGACGAACAGCTACAAGGGCTATGACATCGACATCATGAACGAACTGGCCACCGATCTGGGGGTCGAGGTCGAATATGTCCCGACCGACTGGAAAACCCTGGTCAACGGTGTGGTTGCGGGCAAGTACCACCTGACCGGCTCGGCCTCGATCTCGCCGCCGCGCATGAAGGTTGCCGGGTTCTCGGACAGCTATATCGCGGTCGAGTTGTTCCCCTACACCACCAAGGATAAGGCCGACAAATTCGACGGCTACGACTCGATCAACCAGCCCGACGTGACGGTTGCCACCACTTTGGGCACCACCTTTGAAAAGCGCGTGCGTGAATGGTTCCCGAATGCGGAAATCAAGGTCGTCGAAGCGCCGGCCCGTGGCTTTCAGGAGGTTATCGCCGGACGTGCGGACGTGTTCATCACATCGAACATCGAAGGCTCGACCCTTGAAGACAAATTCCCGGTTGTCCGCGTGAAGAATGCGGGCCCCCGTTCGCCTTCGCCCATCGCCATGATCCTGCCGCAGGACGATCAGGTCTGGATCAACTACGTCAACAACTGGATCGAGGTGAAGAAGGCGCAGGGTTTCTTCGAAGCGAATCGAGAGAAATGGGGTCTCTGACCTGACCAGCGCCCGGCCTTACCGCCGGGCGTTTTCAATTTCCGCTGGGTACGGCCTTGGCCACAACGGTTATGAAACTGACCTTGTCCGTCTTCAGCTCAACCGGTCCATGCGCAGCGTTTGAATCAAAGCTTAAGGAGTCGCCGGGGCGCATATGATAGGCCTCATCCCCGCAGCCATAGACCATCTCACCATCGGTGACGTGGATGAACTCGATCCCCTGATGTTGATATGATGGTCGTGGCCCCAGAGGCGATTCCAGCGTTACGCTGAAGCTTTCGAAACTGACATGCTTGGCCTCGGCGCGGCCGATCAGCTTGTAGCTATGACCGTAACCGCTGCCCAGCCGCTGCACCGTCACACCCTCGCCCGCCGCAACAAAGGACACGTCGGACCGTTCGACCGTTGCGGCAAAGAAATTGATCAGGGGGACACCGATCCCGTTTGCCAGCGCATCCAGCGTTCCAAGCGAGGCCGAGACCTGTCCGCGCTCGATCTTCGAGATCATCGCGGTCGAGACCCCGGACTGACCCGACAACTCGGCCAGCGTCAGACCTGCGAGCATGCGATGGGTTTTGACGGCCAGCCCGATCACATGATCAAGCGGCGGCTTCTGGGTTTCAATGGTACGTGGCTGTTCCATGCGCTCAGCGTATCGGCGTGTTGCCAAAAGGAAAAGCGATAGTCAGGCTGTAATCATGAAACTGGATCATATGACATGGTATGAGGTCGAGGCCCGGATCAAGTCCGGGGCCGCAATCCTGCTGCCCGTGGGATCGACCGAGCAGCATGGGCCGATGGGCCGGATCGGAACCGACACGATCTGCGCCGAAGCGATAGCGCTGGCCGCAGCCAAGCGGTGCGACGCCATCGTGGCTCCGGCGCTGGCCTACACCCCGGCCCCGTTCAACACGGCCTTTCCCGGTACGGTCTCCCTGTCGGAGCCGATTTTTCAAACCATGGCGAGCGAGGTCATCTCGGGCCTGCTGGCGCAAGGGTTTACCGGTGTTTTTGTTGTGAATGGTCACGGCGCCAATCTGGCACCGTTGAACCGCATCGCTGACGCCCTGCCCGCAGGTCGGATTCAAATTGTCAGCTGGTGGGAGCCGCCCAGCGTCAACGCCCTGCGCCAGAACCTTTATGGCGCGTGGGAGGGGATGCACGCCACCCCGTCCGAGATCGCGATCACGCAAAGCCTGTTGGGGGCTTTGCAAACGGGTTTGGCCGCCGATCCCCCCAAGAAACTCAGCTCTGATTATATCCGCGCCCATAGCGGCGACCGTCACGGCCCACCCGAAGAACACCGGGCCGCGTTCCCGGATGGCCGCGTCGGATCCCATTCCGCGCTGGCCACGCCCGAGGACGGCGCGCGGCTGCTGGACACCGCCGCACAGGCGATCGCAGAACAGTTTGCAGCGTTTCAGGATCTGGCGCGACAGGTTCGTTAGGCTGCGGATAAACTCGTCTCACCAGCGCGTGACAATCGATGTCAGGCGATTGCAACGGGTCGGTTCTCGGGCCACTTTCAGTCTCGGAAGGAGACCTGCCATGACCCGAACTGCCTACCTCGATTTTGTGAAGCCCGCCCTGTTGCTGACGTTCATAACTTTGGCCGCGATGCTGCGGGTCCTGCCCGCTCAGGCGGCAGGCACCGAGACACTGACCGTTGCGGGCGGGTGTTTCTGGTGCGTCGAATCCGATTTCGAATCCGTCCCCGGTGTCGTGGGCGCGGTGTCGGGATATACCGGTGGCAAATCGGCCAACCCAACCTATGATCAGGTCTCAAAAGGCGGTACAGGCCATTACGAAGCGGTTCAGATCACCTTCGATCCGGCCCGGGTTTCCCGTGAAACGCTATTGAACATGTTCTTCCGCTCGGTCGATCCCACCGATGCGGGCGGTCAGTTCTGCGACCGGGGTGACAGCTATCGCACAGCGATTTTCGTCTCTAACTCGGGCGAAAAGGCGCAAGCGGAAAAGGCCAAGGCACAGGCGCAGGCCGCATTGGGTCAGACGGTGGTGACGCCAATCTTGCAAGAATCTACCTTTTACCCGGCCGAGGCTTACCATCAGGATTATTACAAGGGCGAAAAACTGGTCTTCACCCGCTTTGGTCCGAAACGTCAGAAGAACGCCTATAAGGCCTATCGCAATGCCTGCGGTCGGGATGCGCGTGTGAAACAGCTTTGGGGCACAGACGCACCCTTTGCCGGGTCTTAATCGAAAGACGCGTCGCGCACTTCGCGCAGATCAGGAATGACATCCGCCGTACCGTGCCGCGTGACCATCAGGGCCGCGGCACGATTTGCTTGCAGGATCGCCTGTTCCATCGGCATCCCCCGGTCCATTCCGGCCAGAACATAGCCGGTGAACGTATCACCCGCCCCGGTCGTATCCACCGCCTCAACTTTATGTGCTGCGAATTCGACCGGATCGCAGCCCTGTTGCAAGTAGCGCGCGCCTTTTGCGCCCAGCGTCACGATCACGTGGCGCACCGGCAGATCCGCTGCGTCCAATCCGGTTTCCTGCCGCAATTGCTCGGCTTCGACCTCGTTCAAGATCAGGAAATCCAGATACGGCAGGATATCCTTCACCGCCTGCGCCTGAAACGGAGCCGCCGCGTAGCAGACAGTCAAGCCAAGCTCATGCCCAATTCGCGCCGCTTCGACCTGCGCGTTGGTTTCGTTCTGTAGAACCAGAAGGTCGCCGGTATTGGCTGACGCCAGAGCCTGCCCAACAGGACCGGCTTCAAGCGCGTGATTGGCACCGGGATAGAGCACGATCAGGTTCTCGCCCTGCGCATCGACAGCTATGATCGCGTGGCCCGTGGGTACATCAACCTCGGCAATGAACCGCGTATCGACGCCATATTCAGTCAGCCGATCCTTCGCCCAGCGCCCATCCGGTCCGACGGCACCAATATGGCTGACACGCGACCCGGCCCGCGCACCCGCGACCGACATATTGGCCCCTTTACCGCCCAGAAACCGCTCCAGCCCGCTGGCCGCCAATGTTTCCCCCGGTGCGGGCAGATGCGGCAGGGCATAGACCATATCCGCATTGATCGAGCCAAGGTTCCAGATCGTCATGGCTTACCCAATATCGCAGGAGGCCAGGATGGCCATGTTCAGAATGTCATTCGCGGTCGAGACGGTCGAGCAGATCTGGATCGGTTTATCGACACCTGAGAGGATCGGGCCAATTACGGTGGCCCCGCCCATTTCCTGCATCAGTTTGGTTGAGATCGAGGCCGAGTGCCGTGCCGGTACGATCAGGATATTCGCCGGCCCGGTCAGACGCTGGAACGGATAGCTGGCCTGTTGATCGACGTTCAGCGCCACATCCACGGTCATCTCTCCCTCGTATTCGAAATCAACACCGCGCTGATCCAAAACCGCTGGCGCGCGGTGCATCTTTTCCGCGCGTTCTGATACCGGGTAACCGAAAGTCGAGAAGCTGACAAAGGCCACCCGAGGCTCCAGTCCCATATGGCGGGCAACAGCCGCAGCCCGTTCGGCGATGTTCGCCAGATCATTCTCATCGGGCCATTCATGCACCAGCATGTCGCCGATCAGCACAATCCGGCCCTTGTGCAGCAGAGCACTGACCCCGGCAGCCCCATGCGCGGCGTCGGCATCAAAAACATGGTTGATCCGATCCAGCACATGCGCCGATTTCCGCGTCGCCCCGGTGACCAGACCATCGGCATGACCATGGGCCAGCATCAGGGACGAAAACACATGCCGGTCGCGCGCGGCCAAACGGTGAATGTCCTTGCTGTCAAAGCCCTTGCGCTGCAATCGTTGGTAGAGGAAGTCCTTGTAGGTATCCAAATGCGTGGTGTTGGCCGCGTTGACCACCTCCAACTCACGCACGGCATCGCCAAGACCAGCGGCTTCCAGCTTTTCCTTCACATCATCCTGACGGCCTACGACCATGGCCTTGCCGAAGCCCGAGCGCTGATACATCACCGCCGCGCGCAACACGCGGGGATCGTCTCCCTCGGCAAAGACCATCCGGCTTTGCGCCGCACGGGCACGAGCATTTAGTCCGCGCAGAATGCTGGCCGTCGGGTCCATGCGGGATTTCAGGCTCAGCTCATAGGCGTCCATGTCGATGATCGGACGCCGCGCCGCGCCGGTATCCATCCCGGCCTTGGCGACCGCAGGCGGGATACGGTGGATCAGGCGCGGATCGAACGGCGTCGGGATGATGTAATCGCGGCCAAAGGTCAGCGATTTACCATAGGCCATGGCGACTTCATCCGGCACATCCTCGCGCGCCAGACGGGCCAGCGCATGAGCACAGGCGATCTTCATCTCGTCATTGATGGCGCGGGCATGGATGTCCAACGCGCCACGGAACAGGTAGGGGAAGCCCAGAACGTTGTTCACCTGGTTCGGGTAGTCGCTGCGCCCGGTGGCGACGATGGCATCGACGCGGACCTCGTGCGCTTCTTCCGGCGTAATCTCGGGATCCGGGTTGGCCATGGCGAAAATCACCGGGTTGTCGGCCATGCTGGCGACCATATCCTGCGTCACCGCACCTTTGACCGACACGCCCAGGAACACGTCCGCGCCCTTCATGGCCTCTTCCAGCGTGCGCAACTCGGTGGTGATCGCGTGGGCCGATTTCCACTGGTTCATGCCCTCGGTCCGGCCCTGATAAATCACGCCCTTGGTGTCACAGACGATGCAATTTTCATGCTTTGCACCCATCGCCTTGAGCAGTTCGATACAGGCAATCCCCGCAGCGCCTGCCCCGTTCAGAACGATCTTCACATCCTCGATCTTCTTGCCCGAGATATGCAGCGCGTTCAGCAGACCCGCCGCACAGATCACCGCCGTGCCATGCTGGTCGTCGTGGAAGACGGGGATGTCCATCTCTTCCTTCAGGCGCTGCTCGATGATGAAACATTCCGGCGCCTTGATGTCTTCCAGATTGATGCCGCCAAATGTCGGCCCCATCAGCTTGACCGCGCGGCAGAACTCATCTGGGTCCTCGGTGTCCAGTTCGATATCGATCGAGTTCACGTCAGCAAACCGTTTGAACAGGACGGATTTGCCCTCCATCACCGGTTTGGAGCCCAGCGCGCCAAGATTACCCAGACCCAATACGGCAGTGCCGTTCGAGATCACGGCGACCAGATTGCCCTTGTTGGTATAGTCATACGCCGTCTCGGGCGCTTCGGCGATGGCTTCGCAGGGAACCGCCACGCCGGGGCTGTAGGCCAGCGACAGATCGCGCTGGGTGGTCATGGGAACGGTGGCCTGCACCTCCCACTTGCCGGGGGTGGGGTCCAGGTGAAAGGCCAGCGCCTCTTCTTTGGTGATCTTCGCTTTGGGCATTTTAAACGTCGGTTCCATGACTTCGGGGCTGACGCCTCATAGCGCAGGCGGGGCTGCGCCTCAACGGGAATACGTTTTCACCTTTCGTCGCGGGGGCCGCGTTTGTAAGGTCGCGCCCGGAATACGCCAGAAGGGGGCCGCTTTTGTCCACAGTCACGCCGATGATGGCGCAATATCTCGAGATCAAAGAGGCCCATGCCGATGCCCTGCTGTTTTATCGCATGGGCGATTTCTACGAGATGTTCTTTGAGGATGCAGTGAATGCCGCCGAGGCGCTGGATATCGCCCTGACCAAACGCGGCAAGCACAACGGCACCGATATTCCCATGTGCGGCGTGCCTGTTCATGCCGCCGAGGGCTATCTGCTGACCCTGATCCGCAAGGGGTTCCGCGTGGCTGTCTGCGAACAGATGGAGAGCCCGGCTGAAGCGAAGAAAAGAGGCTCTAAATCAGTGGTAAAGCGCGATGTCGTGCGTCTGGTGACGCCCGGCACCCTGACCGAGGACGCGCTGCTTGAGGCCCGCCGCCACAACTTTCTGGCCGCTTATGCCGAGGTCCGGGATGAGGCCGCTTTGGCCTGGGCCGACATTTCCACCGGTGCGTTTCACGTGATGCCTTTGACGTCCATACGCCTCAGCCCCGAACTGGCCCGGCTTGCCCCGTCCGAGTTGATCGTGGCAGACGGGTCGGAACAGCCTCTGCAGGAATCCGTCCGCGATCTGGGCATTTCACTCACTCCCATCGGGCGCGCCAGTTTCGACAGCACCGCGG
The DNA here is from genome assembly GCF_056540025.1 of Ruegeria sp. AP12. Classification (NCBI taxonomy): domain Bacteria; kingdom Pseudomonadati; phylum Pseudomonadota; class Alphaproteobacteria; order Rhodobacterales; family Roseobacteraceae; genus Ruegeria; species Ruegeria sp. AP12. The sequence goes on along the minus strand of NZ_JBQFVZ010000003.1, from coordinate 51,607 downwards.
CAGAAAAACGCATCTGCGGGTTGTTTCACGTGGGCGCTTTGGACGCCTTCGGCACCTTCGGGCGTGCCGAGATTTCGGCCATGGGCGCTTTGATCGACTATCTGGAGATCACGCAAAAGGGCAAACTGCCCCTGTTGCAAACGCCGCTCAAGGAATCCGAAGACCGCGTTGTGCAGATCGACGCGGCGACGCGGCGCAATCTGGAACTGACCCGATCTTTGTCCGGCGGACGCGCCGGATCGCTGCTGTCGGTGGTCGACCGCACAGTCACACCGGGCGGCGCGCGGCTGCTGGAACAGCGCCTCTCCAGCCCCTCGCGCAATCTCGACGTCATCCACGCCCGTCTGGACGCGGTGAGCTTCGCCACCGAAGACAGCCTGACCGCCTCGGACCTGCGCGAGGCGTTGCGCAAAACCCCCGATCTGGACCGCGCCCTGTCGCGGCTTTCGCTGGAACGCGGTGGCCCCCGCGATCTCGCCGCCATCCGCAACGGTCTGGCGCAGGCGGCGACCATCGCCGAACTCTGCGCCCCGCAAGACCTACCCGTCCTTCTGGCCACCGCCGTGCAGAACCTGACCGGTTTCGACGACCTGCTGACCCTGCTGGACGACGCCCTTGTCGCCGAACCGCCCCTGCTGGCCCGCGACGGTGGCTTCATCGCCCCCGGTTTCGACAGCGAGTTGGACGAGGCCCGCACCCTGCGCGACGAAGGCCGATCCGTCATTGCAGGGTTTCAGCAGAAATACGCGGAACATACCGGCATCACATCGCTGAAGATCAAACACAACAACGTGCTTGGCTATTTCATCGAAACCACGGCAACCCATGCCGAAAAGATGCTGAACCCGCCGTTCTCCGAGACCTATATCCACCGCCAGACCACCGCCAATCAGGTGCGGTTCACCACCGTTGAACTGTCCGAGATCGAAACCCGCATCCTGAATGCGGGTAATCTGGCGCTGGAGATTGAAAAAAGGCTCTATCAAAGGATTTCTGGTGAGATTCTGGCCAAAGCTGCGCATCTGAATCAAGCCGCCCGAGGGCTGGCCGAACTCGATCTGACCACCGCGCTGGCCGATCTGGCACGCGGCGAAAACTGGTGCTGCCCGCAGGTCGACACCTCGCGCGCCTTCGACGTTCAGGGCGGTCGCCACCCGGTTGTCGAACACGCCCTGCGCCAGCAAGGTGGCGATGCCTTCATCGCCAATGACTGCGACCTCAGCGCCGACAAGGGTGCCGCCATCTGGCTGCTGACCGGCCCCAACATGGCGGGTAAATCAACCTTCCTGCGCCAGAACGCCCTGATCGCCTTATTGGCGCAAATGGGCAGCTACGTCCCGGCAGAGAAGGCCCATATCGGCCTCGTCAGCCAGTTGTTCAGCCGTGTCGGCGCATCCGACGATCTGGCACGGGGCCGCTCGACCTTCATGGTGGAAATGGTAGAAACCGCCGCCATCCTGAACCAGGCCGACGACCGCGCGCTGGTGATCCTCGACGAGATTGGCCGCGGCACCGCCACTTATGACGGGTTGTCGATCGCCTGGGCCACATTGGAACATCTTCACGCGGCCAACCAATGCCGCGCGCTCTTTGCGACCCACTACCACGAACTCACCGCGCTGGCCGGTAAACTCGAAGGCGTCGACAACGCCACCGTGGCGGTCAAGGAGTGGGAAGGCGAGGTGATCTTCCTGCACGAGGTCCACAAAGGCGCCGCCGACCGGTCCTACGGCGTACAGGTCGCCCAGCTTGCAGGCCTGCCCGCATCGGTGGTGGACCGGGCGCGTATCGTACTGGACCAGCTGGAAAAAACCGAACGCGAAGGCGGCAAGCAAAAAGCCCTGATCGATGACATGCCCCTGTTCTCCGCCGCGCCGCCCCCGCCGCCGCCAGCCCCCAAGGCTTCCCCTGTCACCGACATGCTGGCGGATATTCTGCCGGACGAGCTTACCCCGCGCGAGGCCCTCGACCTGATCTACAAACTGAAAGAGGCGGCCAAATCCTGACCGCCCCTTCTTCTGTTCAAAAATACCTCCGCCGGAGGCTTGGCCTCGCAGAGGCCAATCAGCTCGCAGATGTCGACGACACCCCAACCTGCGCCGGACGCAGCAACCGGTCATGCAGCATGAACCCTTCGGCAGAAACCTGAATGATATCGCCCGCGCGGGTCCCCGGCACCGGAGCCTCAAACATCGCCTCATGCACATTCGGATCGAAGCGGTCGCCAACTTCGGGCGTGATCACCTCGATCCCGTGCTTCTGGAACACATCCTTCAGCGCCCGCATGGTCAGCTCAACACCTTCCAGCAAACCGGCAGCCACTTCTTTCTGCTCATCCGTCGCCGCCTCAAGCGCGCGTTTCATGTTGTCGTAAACCGGCAGCATGTCGCGCGCCAGTTTCGATCCACCATATTGCTCGGCATCACGGCGCGCCTTGTCGCCACGCTTGCGCGCGTTCTCGGCATCCGCCAGCGCGCGCATGAACTTGTCCTTGTAATCGTCCCGCTCGGCACGCAGCGCGTCGATCTCCAGCGCCTCTTCGCTGATATCCATCAGCTCTTCGGCCAGCTCTTCCGCCTCGGCGGTTGCGATATCGTCCAGAAAATCTTCGTTCTTGGGCTCTGCCATCTCTTACCCTCTAGCTCCGGTCGGATATCAGCTTGCCGACCAGTTGCGCCGTATAATCCACGATCGGCACGATCCGTCCATAGTTCAGACGCGTGGGCCCGATGACCCCGACCGCACCGATTATCTTTCGATCAGCGTTCATATATGGAGACACCACCAAAGAGGAACCCGAAAGTGAGAAAAGTTTGTTCTCGGACCCGATAAAAATGCGCACACCGTCGCCTTCTTCGGTCAATTCCAGAAATTCCGCGATGTCCCGCTTGCGTTCCAGATCGTCAAACAGGGTGCGGATACGGTCCAGTTCCTCGGCCTCGCCCGAGTCACCCAGCAGATTCGCCCGCCCGCGCACGATCAAACGGGCCGAGTCGCCCCCGTCCCCGTCCCAGGCGGCCATGCCGCTTTCGACCATCTCGCGTGCCAGCACGTCGATTTCCTGTTTGCGCGCGTCGATCTGGCTTTGCATCTGACGGCGCACTTCGCTCAGCGTGCGCCCCTCGATCAGCGCATTCAGGAAATTCGCCGCCTCGCGCATCGAACTGGGCGTCTGCCCCGGAGGCGGCGTGAACAGACGGTTTTCCACATGCCCGTCCGAGAACACCAGAACCACCAGCGCGCGATCATGCGCCAATGAGACAAACTCGATATGTTTGATCTCGGTTTCATGTTTGGGCGTTAGAACCAGCGAGGCACCATGTGTCACGTGTGACAAGGCCGACCCCACTCGGTCCAGCATCCCGCCTACATCGCCTGCATTAGAGCCTAATGTTTCATCCAGCTTCTGCCGGTCATCAGCCCCCAGATCGCCAACTTCAAGCAAGCCATCCACAAACATCCGCAGACCCTGCTGGGTCGGAATCCGCCCGGCACTGACATGGGGGCTGTCGAGCAGGCCGAGATATTCCAGATCCTGCATCACGTTGCGCACGGTTGCGGCGCTGACTTTTTCCGACAGGGTGCGGGTCAATGTCCGGCTACCAACGGGTTCGCCGCTGTCCAGATAGCTTTCGACGATCAGCCGGAACACCTCGCGCGACCGGTCGTTCATCTCGCTCAGAATTTTGCTTGCTTCGCTCATCCGCGTTCCTTTGCTGGATCGCCATTAAATCGCAGGCAAATGAAAGGTCAATCGGGGTTGCATCGTAACGCTGCGGGGCGTTATCCCCAACCCAGCAAACAAAGGATTTTCCATGCGACCCTCAGGACGTGATCTAAACGAAATGCGCGCGGTTTCAATCGAGACCGGCTTTACCAAACATGCCGAAGGTTCCTGCCTGATCAAGATGGGCGATACCCATGTACTGTGCACCGCCACCATCGAGGACCGGGTGCCGCCGTTCATCAAGGGCTCGGGTCTGGGCTGGGTTACTGCCGAATACGGAATGCTGCCCCGCGCGACCAACACTAGGATGCGGCGTGAGGCGGCAAGCGGCAAGCAAGGCGGGCGCACCGTGGAAATCCAGCGCCTGATCGGCCGCGCCCTGCGCGCCGGTGTGGATCGGGTTGCATTGGGCGAACGACAGATCACCGTCGACTGCGATGTGATCCAGGCCGATGGTGGCACCCGTTGTGCTTCTATCACCGGCGGTTGGGTGGCGCTGCGTCTGGCGGTAAACAAGCTGATGAAGGCGGGCGATGTGATTTCGGACCCCTTAGTGGACCCTGTTGCAGCGGTTTCTTGCGGTATTTACGCCGGTCAGCCGGTTCTGGATCTGGACTATCCCGAGGACAGCGAAGCGGGCGTCGATGGAAACTTCATCATGACCGGATCGGGCAAACTGATCGAAGTGCAGATGAGCGCTGAAGGATCCGTCTTCAGCCGCGCCCAGATGGATCAGCTGATGGATCTGGCCGAAAAAGGCGTGGCTGAACTGGCTGCCGCGCAGAAAGCCGCCACCGCATGACCCGCAAGTTCGACGGGGACAGGCTGCTGGTCGCAACCCACAACAAGGGCAAGCTTGAGGAGATGGCGCATCTGCTTGAGCCCTTTGGCGTGACCGTTGTCGGCGCGGGCGAGATGAACCTGCCGGAACCGGAAGAGACCGAGGATACCTTTGTCGGCAACGCCCGGATCAAGGCTCATGCCGCCGCCAAGGCTACCGGTCTGCCTGCCCTGTCGGACGATTCCGGGATCACCATCGACGCGCTGGACGGCGCGCCGGGCGTTTACACTGCCGATTGGGCCGAAACCGGCAGTGGCCGCGATTTCCTGATGGCCATGACACGCGCGCATGATGAGCTTGAGGCGAAAAACGCACCCCATCCCCGCACCGCGCAATTCCGCTGCACTCTGGTTCTTGCCTGGCCCGACGGGCATGACGAGGTGTTCGAAGGCATCGCCCCCGGCCATCTGACCTGGCCAATCCGTGGCAAGGACGGGTTCGGCTATGATCCGATGTTTGTCCCCGAGGGCCATGACATTACCTTTGCCGAAATGGATCGCTGGGAAAAGAACAAGATCAGCCATCGCGGCCGCGCCGTGCGCGCCTTTGTTCAGGGCTGTTTCGGTGGATGACTGGCGACATGGAGGTTTCGGCCTCTATGTCCACTGGCCCTTTTGCGAGGCCAAATGCCCCTATTGCGACTTCAACAGTCACGTTTCCAGAAATATTGATCAAAAACAATGGCTTGGCGCATATCTGGGTGAATTGCACCGCAGCGCCGCCGAAACCCCGAATCGCGTTCTTGATACGATCTTCTTTGGCGGCGGCACCCCATCGCTGATGGACCCCGACACCGTCGCCGCGGTGATCGACACGGCCCGCGCCCTGTGGCGCCCCTCGAACGATATGGAAATCACGCTTGAGGCCAATCCCGGCTCGGTCGAAGCTGGTCGGTTTGCCGCCTATCGCGACGCCGGGGTGAACCGCATCTCGATGGGGGTTCAGGCCCTGAATGACGACGATCTGCGCCGATTGGGCCGCATCCATACGGTGGCCGAGGCCCGCGCCGCCTATGACATCGCGCGCAATTGCTTTGACCGGGTCAGTTTCGATCTGATCTATGCCCGACAACACCAGACCTTGGGCGCGTGGCGCGCGGAACTGTCTGATGCACTGTCGATGGCCGTCGACCACCTGTCGCTGTACCAACTGACCATCGAGGACGGCACCGCCTTTGGCGACCGTTACGCCCTAGGCAGGTTGCGCGGCCTGCCCGAAGATGACAGCGCCGCCGATATGTACTTGGCCACGCAGGACATCTGCGACGCCCACGGCCTGCCTGCCTATGAGGTCTCCAACCACGCCCGCCCCGGTGCGGAATCCCGGCACAATCTGATCTATTGGCGCTACGGCGATTATGTCGGGATCGGTCCCGGTGCCCATGGGCGGGTCACGTTGAATGGCCAGAAACACGCAACCGAGACCTACCTGAACCCGGACCGCTGGCTGAAAGCGGCCACACAAGGCAACGGGGAAAAAGAGCGCACATCGTTATCCCCGACGGATCAAGCCAAAGAATACCTTATGATGGGTATGCGCGTAGCTGAAGGACTAGATATTGATCGATACAGTCGATTATCTGGCCTACCCCTGCCCTCGGACGCACTGGATCACCTGACCGATATCGGCATGATCCACCATCAAAACGGGCGACTTATGGCAACAGCGGATGGGCGCGCGGTTTTGAATGCGGTGATCCGAGAGCTTTTGGAGTAGCGGATGCAGTTTCTCTGGGCCGGGCTGGGACTTGTTTGCGTTGCGCTTGCAATGGTCGGAGTCGTTCTGCCTTTGCTGCCTACGGTGCCTTTTCTGCTGCTGGCTGCGTTTTTTTTCGCCCGATCCTCCTCCCGCCTACATAACTGGCTGATCACGCACAGGCTGTTCGGGCCAATGATCCTGGACTGGCAGCGATCCGGCGCAATCCGCCCGGCCGCAAAAAAGGCGGCCACCTTGTCGGTCGCCGCCGTGTTCGGGCTCTCGGTCATGTTATCTGCGCCGCCCCATGTCCTGATCATTCAAGCCGTCGTTCTGGGCGGCGTCATGGTCTTTATCTGGACCCGCCCTAGCGGCTGAGTTTTGCACACAGATCGTCCAACTGATCCAGATTCTCATAGGTCAGAACAACCTGCCCGGTCTCGGTTCCCGGCTTGTGATTGATCGACACTTTCATCGCCAGAATAGCCGAGAGATCCTTCTCCAGCGCCCGCGTATCCGCATCCTTGCCTGCATTCAGGTTTCGCGACCTCGGCGCGGGGCGGTCAGTATCACCCTGCTGCTGCTTCTTCACCAAAGCTTCGGTGGCGCGGACGGACAGACCTTCTTTAACTACCTGTTTGGCAAGTTCCGACGGATTCTCGGCCGTGATCAGCGCCCGCGCGTGCCCTGCGGACAATTTGCCTTCGATCACCAATGTCTGCACATCTATCGGCAAGGACAAAAGACGCAGAAGGTTTGCAATATGGCTGCGGCTTTTGCCCAAAGCCTCGGCCAGTTTTTCCTGCGTGTGACCAAACCGGTCCATCAACTGCTTATATCCGGCGGCTTCTTCCACCGCGTTCAGATCGGCCCGCTGAATGTTTTCAATGATTGCAACTTCCAGAACCTCGGTATCGTCCAAATCCCGAACTATGACTGGAATATCATGCAGTTGCGCCATTTGCGCCGCACGCCAACGACGCTCACCCGCGACGATTTCATAGGCGCCTTCGCCAATGGACCGCACGATCAGGGGCTGGATGATGCCCTTTTCCTTGACCGAGGCCGCGAGCTCATCCAACTGCTCTGGCGAAAACGTCCGGCGCGGCTGATTTGGGTTGGCTTGCAGCATTTCAATCGGAACCGTCAGGTCAGGTCGACGCGGCTGAGTCGGTGCCAGACCATCAGCTTCCTGAGTTACATCCGCCATCAGGGCAGACAACCCGCGTCCCAGCCCCCTTGGTTTTGCTTTCTTGGCGCTCACGTCGCCCTCCTCACTGCCGCTTAAGCGGCGACTTTATTGTTCTTGTGCATGACTTCGCGGGCCAGATGCCGATACGCCATCGCCCCAAGCGAACCTGAATCATATTGCAAAACAGGCAACGCATAAGACGGGGCCTCACTGACCCGGACATTCCGCGGTATCTTGGTTTTAAAAACCATCTCACCCAGATTGTCACGCGCATCTTTTTCGACCTGACGGGACAAGTTGTTGCGGTTGTCATACATGGTCAACACAACACCTTCGATTCTCAGGTCCGGATTCGCGGTTTGCCGAACCTCTCTGATCGTCAGCATAAGCTGCGAAAGACCTTCCAGCGCGAAGAATTCGCTTTGCAATGGAACCAGCACCGAATGGGCGGCAACCATGGCGTTCACAGTCAACAAATTCAGGGATGGGGGGCAGTCGATCAGAACAAAATCAAGCTCAAAACTGTCGATCGAGGTCTGACGCAGCGCATCATGCAACAGATAGCTGCGTTTTTCGTTGGAAATCAGTTCGATATCGGCAGAACTCAGGTCAACAGTGGCCGGAACGACAAACAGCCCATCAATCTCGGTCTCCTGCACAACCGCTTCCAAGGGCGCATCGTCAAGAATGAGGTCGTAGGTGGTCCAATCCCGATCTTCGACACCCAGCCCGGTTGAAGCATTACCCTGAGGATCCAAGTCAACCACCAAAACGCGGCATCCGGCCTCGGCCAACCCTGCTGCCAGATTGATCGCCGTGGTTGTCTTTCCAACTCCGCCCTTCTGATTGGCAACCGCAATTATCCGGGGCCCGGAAGGACGAGACAGATCAACCACGTGATACTCCTTTGATCTTAAGGATGACAGCCTGGGGTTCTGTTAAACTTGTAATCGGCTCGGCTTCGAATTTCCATTCTTCCTGTGCCTCGACCAGTTCTTTTTTCCAGTTCGCGCCTTTCGGCAACAAGGCCGTGCCGAACTCGGCTAAATGCCTGTCACAAAATGACAAAAGCGTATTCAAGTCTGCCAGGGCCCGGGCTGATAGGATGTCAGCGCCCAATGGATCAATCGCTTCGATCCTTTTGGAGATCACCTGGCAGGAAACCCCGCATTCCCGCGCGACATTCCGCAGAAAAGCAGATTTCCTTTGATCGCTTTCGACAAAATGAAAATGGGTGTTCGGCGCCTCTTCCACAGCAATGATCGCACAGACCATCCCGGGAAAACCGCCACCGCTACCCAGATCAGCCCAGGCTTCAAAGGGATCAGCGCACCGGAACACCTGTACTGAATCCAGAATGTGCCGATTCCAGATGTCATTCATGCTGTTACGCGATACCAGGTTGATCCTTGGATTCCAGCGCTTCACCAGGTCAACATAGAGGCTCAGCCGCTCGAATGTTTCACGTGAAACATCGAGCGCATCGAGTTTTGAATGGTCCAGAGTCATGCTTTTCGCGCTTTTTCGTCCCGACGCAACTTGGCCAGCACCAGTGTCAAAGCCGCCGGAGTCACGCCTTCAACCCTGCTGGCTTGGGCGATATTTGCTGGTTTGGCTTGCGAGAGTTTCTGTTTCATCTCTGATGACAACCCATCGAGCGAAAAGAAATCGAATTCGCGCGGAATAACATAGGATTCATCGCGCTTCATGGCTTCGACGTCGCGCTGCTGTCGTGCGATGTAATTCGCATACAGCGCATCCCGCGCGATCTGAAGCCGAATGTCAGGTTCAACCGGGGTCAACTGAGGAATGAGCGGCAGCATATCTTCAAAAGAGACGTCTGGAAACGCCAGAATCGCCATCCCATCCCGGCGATTTCCGTCCTGATTGACGTTGATTCCAGCCTCTCTGACCTGTTTTGGGGTGTATGTCTGCTGGGTCAGCAGTGACTTAGCGCCATCTAGCTTGTCCATTTTGGCTTCAAAATGGGCACGGCGTTCCTGACCAACACATCCAGTCTGCACCCCCAGCGGGGTCAAGCGTTGGTCCGCATTGTCCGCCCGCAGAGACAGCCTAAACTCGGCGCGTGAGGTGAACATACGGTACGGCTCAGCCACCCCTCGGGTCGTCAGATCATCAATCATGACGCCGATATAGCTGTCAGCCCGCGTGAAGTGCAGCGGATCTTTGCCCTGCACGTCCAATGCCGCGTTGAGGCCCGCGACCATGCCTTGGGCTGCCGCCTCCTCATATCCTGTAGTTCCATTGATCTGACCCGCAAGATATAGGCCGGGAACATCCGGCAGAGACAGTCTTGCCGTCAGCACACGCGGATCGACGTAATCATATTCAATCGCATATCCAGGCTGAAGAATCTCGGCCTGTTCCAACCCCTTGATCGACCGGACATAGTCCAGCTGCACGTCTTGCGGCAGCGAGGTTGAGATTCCGTTGGGGTAGATTGTATGATCATTCACGCCTTCCGGTTCCAGGAAGATCTGATGCGAGTCCTTATCCGCGAACCGAACAATCTTATCTTCGATTGACGGGCAATACCGAGGTCCAACACCGTCGATATGACCGCCATACATTGCCGATTTACTTAGGTTTTTCTCAATAATCTCATGGGTCCGCGCGTTTGTATGTGTGATTCCGCAAGAGATTTGGGGCGCGACAACCGAAGTCGACAAGAACGAAAACAGGGTTGGCTCATCATCCCCGTCCTGCCGTTCTAACCCAGTCCAGTCGATGGTTCGCCCGTTCAGCCGAGGTGGCGTACCTGTTTTCAGGCGTCCGGCCGGCAGGTTGTAGCTGTCCAGCCGCTCTGCCAGTTTGACAGAGGGGCGGTCGCCCATGCGGCCTCCAGGCTTGGACACGTCACCGATATGAATAACGCCGCGCAGGAAGGTGCCGGATGTAAGGATGACAGCGCGCGCTTTGACCTCTGAACCGTCGCCAAGCTTCACTCCGGCCACGCGCTCCCCATCCATCAGAAAATCGATCACTTCACCGACAATGACTGACAGATTGCTCTGGCGTTCCGTCTCATTCTGCATCGCCGCGCGGTACAGGGCGCGGTCGGCTTGGGTTCTGGGCCCTTGCACGGCCGGGCCTTTGCGGCGGTTCAAAAGACGAAACTGGATACCCGCCTGATCCGCGACTCGGCCCATAACGCCATCCAGCGCGTCGATTTCGCGCACAAGATGGCCCTTCCCCAGCCCACCAACGGCCGGGTTGCATGACATGACCCCGATGTCTGATGCGGACAACGTGACCAGTGCTGTCGCCGCTCCCATACGGGCTGCGGCGTGAGCGGCTTCGGTTCCGGCATGGCCGGCGCCTATGACTACAACATCGAAGTCCGAATGTTTCACGTGAAACACTCCCTATTTTCCAAGACAGAAGCTTGAGAAGATTTCGTCCAACAAATCTTCAACCCCAATTCTGCCGACCAAAACCTCAAGCGCGCGGATCGCGGTGCGCAGTTCTTCTGCTGCAATATCATACAGGTCCGGACCTGATTCCAGAACCGACATGGTAACGGTCAACGCCTCTTTGGCGTTGATCAGCGCAATCCTGTGCCGTTCGCGGGTAGCTATACCATGGCTAGTGGTTCGTTCACCAAGAACACACGATATGTTGGAAATCAGCTCATCTATCCCTTGCCCGGTTTTACCCGAGACACCGAGCGTACCACCTTGCTGAAGATCCGCTTTCGGCCTGACCTGAATGTCACCGGACCGCATTTCGACGCCAAGCTCTGATGGATCGTCGGTGAGGAAAACACGCAAGTCAGCTGCTTCCGCGCGCTTCTTCGCCAGCGCAATACCCAGGTTTTCGACATGATCTTCGGTGTCGCGCAACCCGGCTGTATCCAACAGAGTGACCGGCAGCCCGGCCAGATCCATGCGCACTTCGATCACATCCCGCGTTGTACCCGCATATTCCGACGTGATTGCAGCCTCGCGCCCGGCCAAAGCGTTCAACAGAGTGGACTTGCCTGCATTGGGCAGGCCTACAATGGCAACTTCGAACCCGGTTCGTATGCGTTCTGCGATCCGAACACTGTCTGCTTCGCGTTGCAACTCTGTGCTCACGCCTAAGATCAACTGCCGGACTTCCGGGGTCACATCGGTGGGAACCTCTTCATCGGCGAAATCAATCACAGCCTCCAACAGGGATGCAGCCCGGATCAGATCGCGCCGCCAGCGTTCGGCCAGATTACCCAACTCTCCGGCCAGAATCGTCTGTGCCTGTTTGCGTTGCGCTTCGGTTTCGGCGTCGATCAGGTCTGCCAGACCCTCGACCTGAGTCAGGTCCATCTTGCCGTTTTCAAGGGCGCGACGGGTGAATTCTCCGGGTTCGGCCAGACGCAACCCGTCAGTCTCAGACAGGCATCGCATCACAGCATTGACGGCGGCGGTACTGCCGTGGATTTGCAACTCGGCGACGTCTTCACCGGTAAAGCTGGCCGGGGCCCGAAAGGTCAGGATCAGCCCATCATCCAGACGCGCGCCATCTGCGTCCCGCAGGGTGCGCAGGTTCATACCCCGCGGCGGAAGAGGGCCACCGGCTATCTTTTCCGCAGCGGTACGGGCGACAGGACCAGAGAGGCGGATGACCGCCACCCCTGCTTTGCCTTGCGCGCTGGCCAAGGCGAATATCGTATCCATTCGAAGGCCTCGCGTGGGTTAAGACCTGTGTCAGGTGTTCATCGAATCGAAGAACTCGCCGTTTGTCTTGGTCTGTTTCAACTTGGACAACAGGAACTCGATGGCGTCGGTCGTGCCCATCGGGTTGAGGATACGACGCAGAACGAAGGTCTTGGCCAGATCGCCCTTGTCGACCAGCAGGTCCTCTTTCCTTGTACCGGACTTGAGGATGTCGATCGCCGGGAACACGCGTTTGTCGGCAATCTTGCGGTCCAGGACGATTTCCGAGTTACCGGTGCCTTTGAATTCTTCGAAGATCACCTCGTCCATCCGGCTGCCAGTGTCGATCAGCGCCGTGGCGATGATGGTCAGCGAGCCACCCTCTTCGATATTCCGTGCCGCGCCAAAGAACCGCTTGGGCCGTTGCAGGGCGTTTGCGTCCACACCGCCGGTCAGAACCTTACCCGAGGATGGCACCACGGTGTTGAACGCCCTACCAAGTCTTGTGATTGAGTCGAGAAGAATAACAACATCTCGTTTGTGTTCGACCAGACGTTTGGCCTTTTCGATCACCATTTCCGACACGGCCACGTGACGCGTTGCTGGTTCGTCGAAGGTCGAAGACACGACCTCACCCTTCACCGAGCGCTGCATGTCCGTCACCTCTTCGGGGCGTTCGTCAATCAGCAGGACGATCAGATAGCACTCCGGGTGGTTCTGTTCGATGGAATGAGCGATGTTCTGCAGGATCACTGTCTTACCGGTCCGCGGCGGGGCCACGATCAGCGACCGCTGACCCTTACCGATGGGCGAGACCAGATCGATCACGCGGGCCGATTTATCCTTGATGGTCGGGTCTTCGATCTCCATCTTCAGCCGCTCATCTGGGTAGAGCGGCGTCAGGTTGTCGAACAGGATTTTGTGCTTGGCCTTCTCAGGGTCTTCAAAGTTGATCTTTGTGACCTTGGTCAGCGCGAAATACCGCTCGCTATCATCCGGCGCTTTGATTTCGCCTTCAACGGTGTCGCCGGTGCGCAGCGAATGCAGGCGGATCATGTCGGGCGAGACATAGATGTCATCGGGACCCGGCAGATAGTTCGCCTCGGGCGAGCGCAAGAAGCCGAAGCCGTCCTGCAGAACCTCAAGCACACCATCGCCGCCAACGGTCCAGCCCTCATCCGCGCGTTCGCGCAGGATCTGGAACATCATCTCGCCCTTGCGCATGGTCGAGGCGTTTTCGATTTCCAGCTCTTCGGCCATCGCCAGAAGGTCTTTGGGGCTTTTGGCCTTCAGGTCGGCCAGATTCAGGGAGTCAGTGGACATGATATATACCTTCACCGCTGACAGCGCGGCACGAAGTGGAATTTCAGTACGGAAGATACGCCGCCCGGACGGGCGTGTTGACCCCTACATAAGCGCGCCTGCGCCGGGAGTCAAACAGCCCCTCAGAACTTCAGAACGACCGCCAGGACGATGATTACCATCAAAAGGGTCGGAACCTCGTTCATCATGCGATACTGCCGCCCTGTGAGCGTATTTTGCCCCTCAACGAAGTCCTTGCGTCGTGCCATCAGCCAGTGATGGAACCAGGTCATCCCGATCACGGCTGCCCCTTTCAGCCAGGGCCAGGTAAAATCCCATCCGACGATGCCCGGCGTGAACACCATGATCAGGCCACACACCCAAGCCACGATCATCGCGGGACGCATGATCACGCGCAGCAGCTTTTCTTCCATTTCAAAGAAGATCTCTTGCGCGCCATCGACAGCCTGCGCCTTTTCAACGTGATAGACGAACAATCGGGGCAAGTAGAACAGGCCAGCCATCCATGAGATCACGGCCATGATATGCAATGCCTTCACCCATGGGTAGATCGTGAAAAGCAGATCAGTCATTCCGGCTCCGGTCGTTGCTCGGAACTCTCCCTAATAAAAAAATAAGAAAGAAGAAAGGAAGATGGTTTTGTAGGGTGCGTAATTTCCGTGGATTACTTTTTTACCCCTTGGTTTTCCCCAGGTGGACAGTTTTGACGAGACGCAGGCCGATTCTGTGAGTTTCAGAAATAGATATTAAATAACAGACACTTATACCATATCTATCTAACACCTTCTGGGGATAACTGCCTGAATATCTATGGGGGATTCAGTTATCCCTTGGTTCCGAGTTATCCTTGTCCCGGATGGACAGCGTTTGGGCGACTCGGGGAAGTTTCGAGCAGATTTCCCGGGCTTGCGTGTCAATCGGAAAACCATACAAAGCGTCCAAGAACGCTCAACGATTTGCACACGGGGTTGTCCACATGTCTGTCCCCATCATCCTGGCCTCGGGCTCAAGCATTCGCGCGCAGCTGCTGGAAAATGCAGGCGTGCCCTTCACCGTGCAGGTGGCGCGCGTGGATGAGGATACCATAAAGCGCGCGTTGCTGGCTGAAGAGGCCTCGCCCCGCGACATCGCAGATGCGCTGGCCGAGATGAAGGCGCGCAAGATCAGCGACAAGTCCCCCGGCGCGATGGTGTTGGGTTGCGATCAGGTGCTGGATTTCGAGGGGCAGTTGCTGTCGAAACCAAAATCGCCCGAGGACGCTTTTGCGCAGCTCAAGGCGATGCGGGGTAAACGCCATATGCTGTTGTCAGCGGCCGTGATCTATCAGGATGGTGAGCCGATCTGGCGACATATAGGACAGGTCCGCCTGCGGATGCGGATGAGTTCCGATGCCTATTTGCGTGATTACATCGACCGGAACTGGGACAGCATTCGCCACGCGGTCGGGGGGTACAAGCTGGAAGAAGAAGGTGTGCGCCTGTTTGCAACCATTGACGGCGACTATTTTAACGTTTTGGGTATGCCCTTGTTGGAACTGCTCAACTATCTGGCTGTCAAAGGGGTGATCGATCAATGACGGACTATCGGGTACCTCTGGCCGGGGTGATCGGGCATCCGATCGGGCATTCCCGGTCGCCCAAGCTGCATGGGCATTGGCTGAAAACCTATGGGTTGCCGGGGCATTACATTCCGATGGATGTGGCCCCTGCGGATCTTGAAACCGTACTGCGGACCCTGCCCAAGGCCGGGTTTGTGGGCGCGAATGTGACCGTGCCCCATAAAGAAGCCGCACTGCGGATCGCCGATCATGTCTCTGACCGGGCAACGGTGATCGGGGCAGCCAATACGCTGGTGTTTCGCGAGGATGGCTCGATCCATGCCGACAACACCGACGGCTATGGGTTCATGGAGAATCTGCGCAGCGGCGCGCCGGACTGGAACGCTCAAGACGGGCCAGCCGTGGTGTTTGGCGCCGGTGGGGCGGCGCGTGCAATTCTGCAGGCCTTGGCCGAAGCTGGCGTGCCCGAGATTCTGCTGACCAACCGCACCCGCGCGCGGGCGGACCATCTGAAAGAGGAGTTCGGCCAACGCATCACCGTGGTCGATTGGGTTCAGGCCGGAAATGTCGTGGAAAATGCGGAGCTTGTGGTCAACACAACCTCGCTGGGCATGCAGGGTCAGCCGGAATTGCGGGTACCATTGGACGGGTTGCAGCCCGGCGCGGTGGTGACCGATCTGGTCTATGCCCCGCTGAAAACCAACCTGCTGAAAACGGCAGAAGAGGCAGGCTGCACCACGGTCGATGGGCTGGGCATGTTGCTGCATCAGGCGGTTCCAGGGTTCGAACGTTGGTTCGGTGTCCGCCCCGAGGTTGACGCCGACACCCGCGCGGCGGCATTGGCATGAGCTTTGCGCTTGGCCTGACCGGCTCGATCGGCATGGGCAAAAGCACCACGGCGCAGATGTTTGTCGATGAAGGCTGCGCGCTCTGGGATGCGGATGCGGCTGTGCATCGGCTTTATGCGCCGGGTGGTGCGGCGGTTGCGCCGATGGGTGCGGCCTATCCTGATGCCATCATCGACGGATCGGTCAGCCGGGACGCGTTGAAACAGATCATTTCACAGGACGGGTCTGCGCTGAAGGCCATTGAGGCAATCGTCCACCCTTTGGTCGCGGCGGACCGGGCGGCCTTCCGCGAAAGCGCGACGGCAGACATTCTGGTGTTCGACATCCCCCTAATGTTCGAAACCGGAGGCAATGCGGCAATGGACGCGGTCGCCTGTGTCTCGATCCCGGCCGAAGAACAAAAGCGCCGCGTCATGGCGCGCGGTACGATGACCGAGGCGCAGTTTGAGCAGATCAGAGCCAAGCAACTGCCAAATGACGAAAAATGCGCGCGGTCGGATTACGTGATCGTGACCAACACTCTGGACCACGCCCGCGCGCAGGTGCAGGATGTGGTCAGGCAAATACGGGCGGGGTTGGCAGATGCGTGAGATTGTACTCGATACCGAAACCACGGGCTTTGATCCCGAAAGCGGCGACCGGATTGTCGAAATCGGCGCGGTCGAGCTGTGGAACCATGTGGCCACGGGTGAGACCTATCACGTCTATATCAACCCCGAACGGTCGATGCCGGAAGAGGCGTTTGGTGTGCATGGAATTGGCCCCGACCTGCTGGAATCCCCACGCCCGCCCGAAAAGGGTGAGGTGACGCTGAAAGACAAGCCCGTTTTTGCCAAGATCGGGCAAGGCTTCCTGGATTTCATCAGGGATTCAAAACTGGTGATCCACAACGCATCCTTCGATATGAAATTCCTGAATGCGGAACTCAGATGGATGAATCTGCCGCAGATTCCCATGGATCAGGCGCTGGATACGCTGGCCATAGCGCGCAAACGGTTTCCAGGCTCACCCGCGTCATTGGACGCGCTGTGCCGCCGGTTCAACATCGACAATACCAATCGGGTGCTGCACGGGGCGTTGCTCGACTCGGAAATTCTGGCCGAGGTCTATCTGGAACTGATCGGCGGTCGGCAGCCTGATTTTGGCCTGTCCACCTCGGCTGCATCAGGTGCAGGTGGTGCGGATGACTGGCGTCCGACGCCACGCGCAACGGCCCTGCCCCCTCGGATCACCGATGAGGAACGCGCAGCGCATGAGGCTTTTGTTGAAAAACTGGGCGACAGCGCCCTGTGGACCCGCGCCTGAACCGGTCAGGCACGGGTCAAACCCTTAGGCGTCGGTCTTTTCGGCCTGCGCGGCCTGACGACGCATCAATTCGTTGCGATAGAGCGCCACGAAATCGATATTGTCCAGGTTCACCGGCGGGAAGCCACCGTCGCGGGTGATGTCGCTGACGATGCGGCGCAGGAACGGGAACAGCATCCGGGGGCACTCGATCATCAGGAACGGATGGATCTGATCCTCTGGCACGCCTTCCACGTGGAACAGGCCGCAATAGTCCAGTTCGCACAGGAACAGGACATCGTCCATGCCCTTGGCTTTCGAGGTCAGCTTCAGCTTGACCGAAACCTCGTACTGATGCTCGGTCGGGCGCTTCTTCGCGTCCAGGTTCACCTGAACCTGAATCTCGGGCTGTACGTCACCCGACACGCCTTTTTGCGCCATGACGTTTTCAAAGGACATGTCACGGATGAACTGTCCCAGAACACGCATCTGAACCTGCGGGGCAGCTTGGGCCGCAGTGTTTTCTGCAGCGTTTTCTTCGGCCATGGATCTACTCCAAAAATGAAATTCGACACTGCTTAGCAACTTGAGGGCGGTACCTCAATGCTGGGGCGGGCCTTCGACCCATTTTGAAGGCTTCGAGGGCTCTTTCCTTGGGCGCACCTCGGTAAATTCTCCGTCAATCACGTCGCCCTGATCGAAGGGGCCGCGCCCGGCCTGAAACCCGGCACCCGTTCCCATCTGGAACTGGGTGACTTTGACCTTGGACTTCAGATACCGGAACACCGCCACCCGAACGCCCGGAATAAGCAGGGCAAAACCAATGGCATCGGTGAAAAAGCCCGGCGTCAGCAGCAATGCGCCGGACAACAGGATCATGGCCCCATGGGCCAAAGGCTCGGTCGGGTCGTCCAGCTTGGCAAAGGATTGCTGCAATTGTCCCAGCGCCATGCGACCTTGTGTCCGCACCAAAACAGTGCCCAAAACCGCTGTCAGGACCACAATTCCCAGCGTTGGCCACAGGCCGATCAGACCACCCACTTGAATAAACAGGGCGATTTCGATGATCGGAACCAACAAAAATGCCAAGAACAGATACATTTGCGTTATCCTTTCCATATGGCCGGGCTGTGGACTTGCCACCAACTGTCACCTACATAGTGGCAGGAGGCCGCGTACACAAAGTCTCGGTTCTGAAAAGAGGATGAAATGAACGAACCCATGATCCAGTTGCTGGTCCTGGCCGGAATTGCCATTTTCCTGATCCTGCGCTTGAAAAGCGTGTTGGGTTCGCGTGAAGGTTTCGAGAAACCTCCTGTTCCGCATCAGCCCGATACGGGCGCATCCCGTCGTGATTTCGAGGTGATCGAAGGCGGCCCCGATCATGACATCACCGACCATGTGCCCGAAGACAGCGAACAAGCGCAAACCCTGGCCGCGATGAAGCGGGTCGAGCCCAGCTTTTCCGTCAGCGAGTTTGTTCAGGGCGCGCGCGGTGCTTATGAGATGATCGTGATGGGGTTCGAAAAGGGCAATCTGGACGAAATCCAGCCCTTCCTGGCGGAAGATGTGTTTGACACCTTCGTCTCGGTCGTGGCGGCCCGCGAAGATCAGGGCCTGACCATCGAGGCCGAGTTCATCGGTGTGCGCGAAACCACGCTTGCGGATGTGTCCTTCGACAAGGACACTAATGAGGCCGAGATCACCATGAAATTCATTGGTGAGCTGACCTCGGTCGTGCGCGATCGCGGGGGTGACATTATCGAGGGCAACCCGAACACCGTGAAACGCCAAAAGGACAGCTGGACCTTTGCCCGTGTGATGGGCAAGGACGATCCGAACTGGCTGCTTGTTGCCACGGACGCATGATTGCCACGCTCCGGTCGCTTTTACTGGTGGGCGTCATGACCACCGCCAGCGCCGCCGGAGCCGAGGCGACGCGATCTATCCTGTCGTTTGACGATCTGCAGGGCTGGGCCGAGGATGACCACGGCGCGGCCCTTTCCGTTTTTCTCAACACCTGCGGCGATCTGAAAGACCCGGACTGGCGCGCGCTATGTGGCGTGGCCCGGACCTATGAGCCGGATGCCGCGCGGGCGTTCTTTGAACTGTTCTTTCGCCCGGTTCTGGTCGAAGACGGTGAAGACGCGCTGTTCACCGGGTATTTCGAGCCCGAACTGGACGGATCGAAAACCCGCACCGACCGTTTCAAATATCCGATCTACAAGATGCCCCCCGAAGCGCGGGCCGAGGGGCCGTGGCTGAGCCGCAGGGACATCCTGACCGGCGATGTGATGCAGGGGCGCGGGCTTGAGATCGCCTGGGTCGATGACCCAGTCGAGCTGTTCTTTCTGCAAATTCAGGGCTCGGGCCGGGTTCGTCTGCCGGATGGTGGGGCATTGCGTGTTGGATACGGCGGCGCGAATGGTCATCCCTACCGGTCGATTGGCGTGGAATTGGTTCGGCGCGGGATTTTGGGCTCGCATGAGGTCAGCGCTCAGATGATCCGCGCCTGGGTGCGCAAGAACCCCGAAGCCGGGGCTGAACTTCTGTTCCACAACCCATCTTATGTGTTCTTCCGCGAAGTCAGCCGCGTCGCGCCCGAACTGGGGCCGCTAGGGGCCATGAACCGATCCATCACCACCATGCGCAGTATCGCCGCCGATCCGGCCTATACGCCGCTGGGTGCCCCTGTCTGGGTGGAAAAAGACGGGAAGAACCCGCTGCGTCGATTGATGATCGCGCAGGACACCGGCGCGGCGATCAAAGGCGCGCAGCGGGCGGATATTTTCTTTGGGACCGGGGACGAGGCCGGTCAAGCAGCCGGGCGACTGAAAGACCCCGGCCGGATGGTTGTACTGCTGCCAATCCAGCGCGCCTACGCTCTGTTGCCGGATGAATTCTGATGACCCGGCGCAAACTGACCAGTGAAGAGATCGATCTGTGGCGCAAGGTCGCCAAGCAGGCTGAGCGGCTGCACCCCGAGATCCCTCAGACCGTGCACCCGACGACCTTGCCGAAACCAATGCCCAAGAAACTGCCAAAACCGCGGATCGAGGCGTTTGAGTTGGGGCAATCCCATCAGAGTAAACCTTCTGGGAACACGCTGAAGCCGTCGATCACGGAAACGCTGCGGTCTGCACCGGTGCAGATGGACACCAAGGCGTTCAGTCGCATGAAGCGCGGCAAGTTGAAGCCCGAGGGCAAGCTGGACCTGCATGGCATGCGGATCGATACGGCGCATCCAGCGCTTGTGCGCTTCGTGCTGACCGCGCAGGCGCAGGGAAAGCGGCTGGTGCTGGTGATCACCGGCAAGGGCAAAGATCGCGATGAGCCCGGTCCGATCCCCACACCACGTGGCGTGCTGCGCAATCAGGTGCCGCATTGGCTGTCGATCCCTCCGCTGGCGCAGGCGGTGATGCAGGTGACGCCCGCCCATATCAGCCATGGCGGGGATGGGGCGTATTACGTCTATCTGCGGCGCTCACGTTAGAAATCGGCCTTGGCACGGTGAATGCCCAGCCAGATCAGCGCGCAGACCAGCAGGAAAAATCCGGCGACCCACAGAAATTGCGCGCTGAGCGAAACCCCGAGGTCGATCAGCACACCGGTCAGAACCGGGCCGATGGCCGACCCAAGAACCATCAGCGCTGTCGCCAATGCCTTGATCGCGCCGATATGCCGGGTGCCGTAGAACTCGGCCCAGAAGGCGCTTGGCAAGGTGTTATGCGCCCCAGCGGTGATGCCCAGAAAGATCAATCCGATCAGAGCGTTGCCGATGGTGTCCGAGAAAGCCAATACGCCAAAGCCAATCGCCATGGGGATTTGGTAAAACGGCATGATCCGTGCGGTGCCCCATTTGTCCAACGCCCAGCCTGCCGCAAACATGGCAAGGATCGAGACCCCCGCGAAGACGGGAAACAAGGCGACCAACTGGATATGAGGCCAGTCCTTGACCTCGGCCAGATGCACTTGATGAAAGAAGAAGGCGGTGATGAAGGCCGAGGGCCCCAGGATCGACGGAGCCATGCACCAGAACAGCGGGTGAAACAGCGCCTCGCGCCGGGTCCAGTGACGCCCCTGCATGCCGGTTGACGCGTATTCGTCCGCCAGGGCTTGGGGCGTGCGTTCCTGACGCAGCAGGCGGATCAGAACCGGGATGCCCAGCAGGATCAGACCCGCCGCAATGACCCAAAGCCAGCGCCAGTCCAGAAACGCCATCGTAGCGACAAAGGTCAAAGGCAGCAGCGATTCGCCAATCGAATAACCCAATGAGGCGATGGACAGGGCTTTGCCCCGCGATGCGGTGAACCAACGCGCCATCGCCACCTGCGCCAGATGGACGCTCATCCCCTGCCCGAACAGGCGCAGGAAAAAGACAACCAGCGGCAACAGAACGATCCAGCTGTTCAGCGCCATCGCCAGCGCGGCCAAGGCCAGACCTGCCAGAACGACGGGGCCCAGCGCCCGCACGCGGAAGACGTCGGTCAGCCCCCCGGCCCAGACCATCACGCCTGCCGCCACCAGCGTACCCAGCGAATAAAGCCCGCCCCAGGCCCCGTGGCTTAGCCCGTAATCCGCCCGGATTTCCCCTGCGAAGATCGAAATGAAGAAAGTCTGCCCAAAGCTGGACAGGAAGGTCAGCAATAATCCTGTGCCAAGCCAGGATGCGTTGTCGAAAAGAAACTGACGCAGGCTGAACCGCGTCACGGGGTCGACACCTCGGCCTGTCCGGATTCGGTCAGAACAATCTCGGTCGCGCCTGTTGGATTGCGCTCGCTGGGCGGAACCAGAATATCGATGCCCGGCCGCTCATCCGGCCCGAACGTGTTGCTGACCCGTCGCAGCGAACTGAGAATGGCCAACAGCGCCGGCGAGGTCGCGGCCACAAAATGCGAAGATTGCGCATCGCTGTTAAAGGCGGTCGTGTCGATCACGTTGATCGGAAACTCCTGCAAGGTCTCAATCGAACTGATATTGCCCAGCCGTTCGCCCTCGGCCGTGCCGCGCAGCCGGGCCGAGACGTTCAGGATCTTGTCCTTCTGCGATACCATCACGATGAACGGGTCAGGCGGGGTCGCGATCCGGCTCATCTGCGAGCGGAACAGATCCACATCCAGATCGGGTGAGATCAGGACAACCCCATCGAGGTTGCGTTTCGACCAGCCGGGTTCCTGAAGCTCGGCCTGTCGCATCATCTCCATCGACAAGGCGCTGCCCATGGAATGCGCCAGCAGGATCACGCGTTTGACCCCCATGGACTTCAACTCTCGAATGGTCTGTTCCAATCCGTCTCGGGCAAACAACATGCTGTCCAGATCATATGCATAACCATAGCCGGTCGCCCGGCTGGGCCATGAATAGACCAGCGTCGTTCCGGGAATGCCGATGTCATGAGACAGCTGAGCCGCGCGAAAAATGGTCTCGGTCTGGGTCGAGTTATAGCCGTGGACAAAGATCGTCACATCATCCTGACCCCGCAGATGCTGCCGCAACCCTTGGGCGCCGTTCAGCTGCTCGACTTCCGCCAGCACAAATTCCTTTTGCGGGTTCGGGTTGGCGTAAGAGAATTTCAGGCTGCCGGGCGTATGCGAGGGCGGGATGGACACGGTGGTCTCAAGAAATTGCAGCGCCTCGCCGCGCCGAAAGCCAAAGGATCCGTCAGGTTCACGCGCGCGGGTCGTGCTGGCAAAGACGGTCTTGGGCGTGCCAACCGACAGCGCGGTTGGAACGATTTCCGAAATCGTCCTGTCGACGCAGGCCCCCAGAGACAGGGATAGAAACAATAGGATGAAATAGCGCAACACGACCTGCCCCCGGAACGTTTGGCGCTAAGCTATCGAATTCTGGCCCCACGTCCAGCAACATGGGGCCTGTGCGACGGCAAGTTTCGGCTGAATCTGTTACAGAACGTAACGGCTGAGGTCGGTGGACCTGGTCAACTCGCCCAGATTGTCTTCCACGAATTGCGCGTTCACAGTGATCTCGGCCCCGGCCTGATCCGGTGCGTTGAACGAAAGCTCTTCGAACACCCGCTCCATCACCGTGTAAAGCCGCCGCGCGCCGATGTTTTCGACGCTTTGGTTCACATCCGCCGCAATCCGCGCCAGCGCCGCGATCCCGTCTTCGGTAAAGCTGACCGTGACCTCTTCGGTGCCCATCAGGGCGGTGTATTGGCGGGTCAGCGCGTTGTCGGTTTCGGTCAGGATGCGAACGAAATCCTCTTCCGTCAGGGCGCGCAGTTCGACGCGGATCGGCAGACGGCCCTGCAATTCCGGCAACAGGTCGGACGGCTTGGCAATGTGGAACGCACCGGACGCGATGAACAGGATATGGTCGGTTTTCACCGGGCCATGTTTGGTGCTGACTGTGGTGCCTTCGATCAAAGGCAGCAGGTCGCGCTGCACCCCCTCGCGGCTGACATCGCCGCCGCGCGCGTCCGAGCGGGCACAGACCTTGTCGATTTCATCCAGAAACACGATGCCGTTCTGTTCGACCGAGTCCAGCGCAGTCTTGGTGACGGTTTCATCGTCCAGCAGCTTGTCTGCCTCTTCCCCGATCAGCGCGCCATAGCTTTCGGCCACGGTCATGCGCTTTCTGACGGTGCGCCCGCCAAAGGCCTTGCCGAAAATGTCACCCAGATTCATCATCCCCATCTGCCCGGCCGGCTGGCCGGGAATGTCCAGCATGGG
The DNA here is from genome assembly GCF_056540025.1 of Ruegeria sp. AP12. Classification (NCBI taxonomy): domain Bacteria; kingdom Pseudomonadati; phylum Pseudomonadota; class Alphaproteobacteria; order Rhodobacterales; family Roseobacteraceae; genus Ruegeria; species Ruegeria sp. AP12. The sequence goes on along the minus strand of NZ_JBQFVZ010000003.1, from coordinate 27,795 downwards.
CATCGGGTTCGAGGTATCGGACAGTTCCAGCTCGATCACCGTATCGTCCAGCTCGCCCGCTTTCAGCTTCTTGCGGAACATCTCACGCGTGCCTTCACGGGCGTCTTCGCCTGCAATGGCGGTGATGACGCGATCCTCGGCGGCCTCATGGGCACGGGCCTTTACATCCTCGCGCATGTATTCTCGGGTCTGGACAATGGCCGCATCGGCCAGATCGCGCACGATCTGTTCGACGTCGCGACCGACATAACCGACTTCGGTGAACTTGGTGGCCTCGACCTTGATGAAGGGCGCGCGGGCCAGCTTGGCCAGACGGCGGCTGATCTCGGTCTTGCCGACGCCGGTGGGGCCGATCATCAGGATGTTCTTTGGATAGACCTCATCCCGGATATCGTCGGCCAGTTGCTTGCGCCGCCAGCGGTTGCGCAGCGCCACGGCCACGGCGCGTTTGGCGTCTTTCTGCCCGATGATAAAGCGGTCCAGTTCCGAGACGATCTCGCGCGGGGTCAGGTCGGTCATATGCGTTCTATCCGTTTGTTTCGCAGCGGAACCTAATCATACCGGGCGAAAACACAAGCCGATCACGAAAACATCACGCCAACTCACAGAAAGCACACGGATTTTCGTGGTGATGTGAATCGCCATCCCCATGTGCGTTACGGCATAACCATCCGCGATGGGCAAACCCGCCTGCATCTATTTATGGAGATACCTCATCATGATGACTCGTCGTTCGCTTTTTGTGAAAGCTGCAGCCACCGGCGCGGCCCTGACCCTGGCCGGCACCACCACTGCCCTGGCCGGCGGCGCCAAAAAGAAAGGCAATTTCGAAGGCCGCTCGAACCACATCACAAGCGGTTCGGTGAAACTGGTCAAGGATGGCGACCGTTACATCGTTGAGCTGGGCGACGACTTCTCGCTGGATGGTGGCCCCGACCCGCGCGTGGCCTTTGGTAAAGACGGCACCTACGCCCCCGACAGCAAGCTGGGCGCGCTGCTGAACCTGACCGGCAAGCAATCCTACGCCGTACCGCCGACCATGGATGTGTCGGGCTACAACGAAGTCTACATCTGGTGCGAGGTTGCCGGTGTACCGCTGGGCGTTGCGTCGCTGAAGTAACCACTCTGGTCAGAGGTCGGGCCAACCGACCTCTGACACATCGTACAAGCGTTTCGGGTTTAACTTGAAACACGAATACCCTGCCACGCCTTCGGCGTTCTCGGGACATTCGCGTTGCGGTAAGAGTCAGGTAAAACCCGAAACGCTTTAGGTAACAGGACAACTGTCTGCTACACTCGCCCCAAGGTATTGGAACCGGGGGCGTTTTTATGACCAAGATTGCCAAGATCACCTTGCTGTTCGTGGTGTTTGTCGACCTGATCGGGCAAGGGCTGGTCTTTCCGATCATCAATTCCCTGATCATGGAAACCAAATCCGGCTTCCTTCCCAACAACACCCCCGAAGGCCGGAGGCATTTTTACTATGGCCTCGTGATCGGGTGTTTCTTTCTGTCCTGGTTTCTTGGGGTCGTTTACGTCTCGAAAGTCTCGGATTCCATCGGGCGCAAGAATGCGTTGTTGGTCTGTCTGGGTGGCGCGTTGGTCGGTTATGCGCTGACCATCGCTGCGCTGTATATGAACAGCCTGCTGATGCTGATCATCGGGCGCTCGATCACCGGGTTCACGGCGGGCAACCAACCTATCGCGCAGGCGGCGATGATAGATGGCAGCACCGATGCCGCCGACCGCGACCGCAACATGGGCTATATCGTGACCGGTGTCAGCTTTGGCCTTGTCGGCGGCCCGATTATCGGGGCCGTCCTGTCCGATGCCGCCCTGCTGGGCAGTTATGCCACCCTGAAAACCCCGTTCTACGGGGCCTTCGTTCTGGTGCTGGTCGCCATCTTCCTAGTGACGACATTCTTCAAGGACACCCGTACCGACCGCGAACCCTTTGTCTTCCGCCCGCGCGACATCACCGACAGCCTGATTGCCGTGCGCGGTCATCCGATGGTTCTGAAAATCCTGCCGGTCTATTCATTCTTCATGATCGCCAACGTGACCTTCTATGTCTTTGTCGACAATTTCCTGACCAGCCGCTTTGACTATGGCGTGATTGGGGGCAGCATGGCCATGGTGGTAATCGGCGTCGCGCTGGCGTTTTCCAGCACCTTCCTCGTCAAACCCGCGCAAGAGAGGTTCAGCAAGCATTCGATCATCTACAAGTCGCTGATCGCCATGGTGATCTGCGGGCTGGCATTTGCCTTCAGCCCCAGCGGAGTACTCAGCTATGTGCCGGTTTTCCTGTTCTATTTCCTGTTCGGCGTCGCCTACCCGACCCTGCTGGGGCTGTTCTCATCCAGCGTCAGCGAGGCGGATCAAGGTTGGGTCATGGGCGTGACCACCGCCGTTTTCTGTCTGGCGGGTGGCATCATGTCCCTGATCGGCGGCGGATTGATGAGCATCGACATCCGCGTGCCCTACTACATCGTCGTCATCGCCGCGATCTTCGGCCTGATCGGAATGCACCGCCGCTGGAAAGGGAAAGAGATCAAGGCGCTGTTAGCCTGAAATGGTCTCAACCGTCAGATTGCCGTTGGTATAGACGCAAATATCGGCAGCAATCGCCATCGCCTCACGCGCCACCTGCTCGGCCTCTTTGTCGCTGTCCATCATCGCGCGGGCTGCGGCCAAGGCGAAGTTTCCGCCCGATCCAATTGCGGCCACGTTATGCTCGGGCTCCAGCACGTCCCCTGCCCCGGTGATTACCAGCAGGTCCTTGCCGTCGGTGACGATCAGCATAGCCTCTAGCTTTTGCAGGTATTTGTCGGTGCGCCAGTCCTTGGCCAGCTCGACCGAGGCGCGGGCCAGTTGGCCGGGCGTGGCCTCAAGCTTGGCCTCCAGACGTTCCAGCAGCGTAAACGCATCGGCGGTCGAACCGGCAAACCCGGCGACCACTTCGAACCCGCCCGGTGTCAGGCGACGCACCTTGCGGGCGGTGCCTTTGATCACGGTCTGACCCAGGCTGACCTGCCCGTCCCCGGCTATGACAACCTGCCCGCCTTTTTTGACGCCAATGATCGTTGTGCCATGCCAACCGGGAAATTCGCTGTCTGCCATGAAAGCCTCCGTTCTTGTCGGCGTTATATATGGGCCGGGCGCGGGATCGGCGCAACCCGTTGTGAAACTGCCCAAAAGATATGCAATAAATGCAAATCAGGACTGCCAAACCAGCAATTGTGAGTTTCAGATGAAGACCCTACATGGGCCTCACAACCGACAACCGGTCGGCTGTTTCACATCAAAGGACTGCGCACATGGCAACCACTGCAAATATTCATGCGCCGCTCGGAGCAGCTACCATCCTGCACGTAGTGGACGCGTTCACCAACGCTTTCGAAACCGTTGTTGAATGGAACGAGAGCCGTAAGACCCGCAAGCTTCTGTCGGAACTGAGCGACACACAGCTGGAAGATATCGGTCTGGTTCGCGCGGATATCGCGAAGCTCTGATCCTTCGACCGGATCGTCAAATCGGAACAGCCGCCCGGATCCCCGAGCGGCTTTTTCTTTGTCATTTCAAAGCGTATTTACCGACCTGAGACGGCACAAATGCCTCGATTGCAGCCGTTGCCACGATGTGACGGGTGCCAGCCGCCTGATCTACCACGTCCTGTCCCCCCAGCACTGCATGTACTTCGGCCTGTCCGCGCGGAAGGTCGGCCGCCACCTGGGCACAATCGACCTGATCGGGGTTTTGCACGCCGATTGTCACCTGCACCCGCATCTCGCCGTGATCGACGCCAAGATTCGAGAACAGCGTGATCGAGGAGTGATGCAGCGCGTCCTGCACCGCACGCCGCGCGGCCTTGGTATAGTCCTGACCATAGAGGTCATTGCCCATCCCCATTTCCAGAATGATGCGCTGTTCGCTCATTGCACCGCCTCCATGTCGAACGAAACCGCAAGCGCGGCATTGGCGATGACCGTGCGACCAGTGCTGCCGGGCTTGTCGATGTCCAGACCGCCCTTGGTGACGGTGACGCTGGGCGAGCCATAGGGAAATACCGCGACCAGCTTGCTGGTATCCACCTGATCGGGCTGTTGTACCCCGATCTCGACATCGATGATCATCGCCTCTTTCGGAAAGCCGAACAACTCGGCCATGTCGATCGAGTTATGCCACAACGCATCCTTGATCGCGCGCAGCGCTGCTTCGGTGTAATCCATCCGGCGCAGCGATGTGCCCATGCCGAATTCCACCAATACCCGTGTTTTGGCCATCTGCCCCCTCCGGTTTTTCAATAAAAAAGGCGCCCGGTTGCAGGCGCCTTTGATCTTTCATCAATCCCAAGCGGATCAGATGGATTCTTCGATCCAGCTTTGCAGCGCCGCCTTCGGTGCCGCGCCCGCGCGGTTCGAGACGACCTGACCGTCCTTGAAGATGAACAGCGCCGGGATGCCACGGACGCCCATGGCGGCGGCGGCGTTGGGGTTGCTGTCCACGTCCACTTTGGCGATTTTCACCTTGTCGCCATATTCGGCAGCCAGTTCTTCCAGCGCGGGGCCGATCTGTTTGCAGGGGCCGCACCATTCGGCCCAAAAGTCCACAACTACGGGAACGGCCGAGTTCTTGACTTCGGCATCAAAGGTATCGTCGGTAACGGCTACGGTCGACATATTCTGTCTCCTGAATGGGGTAAACTCGGGAACAGAACGTAGGTGCCGGTTCGGGTAAGGTCAAGATATCTGGGTGCGGGCCAGTGCATCCGTCACAAGATCGTGTGGCAACCACATCAGGTCCGCCGTGCGGGTCCACAGGATCGCCGTGCGAATGGTCTTGTCGGGATAGATCTGCGCCAGCGCCTGCGCATAGGCCCCCATCTGGCGCAGCAGGCCTTCGGGGCAGGTCTCGGCACTATCCGGAACGGTGGCATTTGATTTGAAATCAATCACATGCACTTCTTCTTCCGTCACGATCAGCCGGTCAATAACACCGTGCATCCGCTGCCCGTTCAGGTCGGCGGATACCGGCACCTCGGCCAGCGTATCCGGGGCGAACACGGGGCTGAGGGGGGGCGCCGTCAGAACGGCCATGGCTTCGTTCAGCAACTCGGTTCGATCCGCGTCGTGCATATCGGGCAGAAGCCGGGCGCAAAGCTGTGCCCAGGTGTCCTGTGCGCTGCCGGGCAGGTGCTCCAGCAACAGATGCAGCCGAGTGCCGCGCAGCTTTGCGGCCTCTTCATCCTGACCGGCATCACCGGGCAGCGCCTTTGCCCCGCCAAGTTCCGACGGGCTGATGGTTTCCTCGATCTGCGGTGCATCTGGGGCGGCTTGCGCGCAGAACGCGGGCAGATCATACGCCGTTTCCGGCGCGGCGTGGTGTTCAACGCATGGCAGGGCATCCCAATCCCCATTCGCCAATCGCCGCTTGCCCGAACCTTCAAGCTGGGTCGCCCCTGCCCGTTCCATCGCGGTCTCGACCATCTGGTACCAACTGGTCCCATCCTTGCCGACATCCCCCGCGGCCGCCACGATCAACCACTTTTCAGACCGTGTTAGAGCCACATAGAGCAGGCGTAGCCGTTCGTTTTCCTCGCGGCTTCGGGCCTCATCCCGTGCCTGAGAGATCAGCTTGGGCGACACATCCGCAGGCACCTTCCACAACGGCGTTCCATCCGCGACCATGATCTCGGCATCGCGCGGGGCCTGCCGTTTTCCGGTATCGGGCAGGATCACGATGGGCGCTTCCAACCCTTTTGAGCCATGCACCGTCATCACCCGGATCATGTCGCCCACACCGCTCATCTGCCGTTTGATTTCCAGATCGTCGGTCTGCATCCAGACCAGAAACCCGGTCAGGCTGGGAATATCCGTGCGCTCATAAGCCAAAGCCTGCGATAGCAGCGCGTTGATCCCATCCTCGGCCTCGGCCCCCAACCGCCCCAACAGCTTTCGCCGCCCGTCATGGCGGGTCAGAATGCGTTCGATCAGGTCATAAGGGCGCAGGAAATCGATCTGCCCGCGCAGGTCGTTGAGCACCGCCAGCGTTTCAGGAAATTCCTCGGCCCGGTTGCGCAGCGCGGCCCACAGGAATTTCTCTTTCCGCCGATGGGCCAGATCGAACAACGCCTGTTCGCTCCATCCGAACATCGGTGATTTCAGGACGGTGGCCAGCGACAAGCTGTCCTCGGGTGTGGCAAGGAAACTCAGCAGCGCGGCCAAGTCCTTGACCGCCAGCTCAGCGCCGACTTTCAGGCGATCAGCCCCGGCAATGGGCAGGCCCTGGGCCTTGCAGGCGCGAATGATCTCGGCAAACAGGTCTGAGCGGCGCTGGACCAAGATCAGGAAATCACCCGGCCGTACTTTGCGGCGGACAAACGTACCGGGCGTTTCGCCATCTTCGGGGACCGTCTCACCCTGCTCGATCATGCGCTTGATCGACCCTGCCACCTGCTCGGCCAGAATGACGGTGTGGTGGCGCGAACCGGGCCGGTCAACGGGGTCGGTCCAGTCGCCATCCTCGTCATCTTCGACCTTTTCGACCACCGGCCACAGATCGACGCGCCCCGGCAGATCCGCCTTGAACGCGCGGTGTTGGCTGTCCTTGTGAAACCCCGCATCGGTGCGGTTTTCGAACAGAATATCGACCAGCGACAGGATCGCGCTGGAGGATCGGAACGAGTATTCCAGCGTAGAATCCCAAAGTTTAGAGCCTGATTCTGTCAGCTTTCGCCCAAACTCAGCCTGCATCCGATCAAAGGCTTGCGGGTCCGCGCCCTGAAACGAGTAGATCGACTGTTTCTTGTCCCCGACCACGAAAATCGTGCGTTCGACTCCGGATCGGGCCCCCTCCCCGCTGGTGAATTCCTGAGCCAGCTTCTCGACCACATCCCATTGATCCGGGCTGGTATCCTGCGCCTCATCCACCAGAATATGGTCGATGCCACCATCGAGTCGGTACAGCACCCATTCGGCCACCGCCGGGTCGTTCAAAACCTGTCGTGCGCGCAGGATCAGGTCGTCGAAATCCAGCCAACCGCGCAGCTGCTTGCGCCGCTCGTATTCCGGCAGGAAAGCGGCGGCAAAGCGATGCAGAACGGCCGTTTTCTGCGAGGCCACCAGTGCGAGGCGCTGTTCGCGCGCGGCCTCGACCCGCAACGTCAACGCTTCGAGTTGCGGCATCCGGTCAGCCAGCGCGCCTTCGCGCAGGGCCTTGGTCGGGAAGCCGTTGATCTTGGCGGTAAAGGGTTCTTTTGCGCCTTTGCCGGTCAGAAACACAGCCTCAAGCATGGGCAGATGTGTCAACCGCGCCTCGGTGAAGCCAGAGAGTTTCGCCGCCGCCTTGGCGTTGTTGCCGCCGCTTTCGATCAGCGCGGGCAACATGGAATGAATCAGCTCGACCTCGCCACCCAGAAACACCTGGGCCAGCAACTGGTCTTCGTCGAACCCTTCGAACAGCCCAAAACGCTGCAACAGGTCGGTGTGTTGTAACGGCTGTGCGAACAGGTTGCGCCGTTGCGCAACCGCTGCTGTCACCTTGTCAAAATCTGTATCGGTGACGAAGCGTGCAACATCCTCGATCAACCCGGCTTGGGGGCCTTCGGCGAAATCCTCAATGATTTCTTCGCGCAACAAGGCGGCGGCGCGGTCTTCCATCTCGGTGAATTGCGGGCTGACACCGGCCTCCAAAGGAAATCGACGCAGCAGCGAGGCGCAAAACGAGTGGATGGTCTGGATCTTCAGCCCGCCCGGCGTTTCAATCGCGCGGGCAAACAGGGTGCGTGCCTGCGCCAGCCGGTTGGGATCAATTACGCCCTCGACACCCAGATCGGTCAGTTGTTGCAACAGCGATGCGTCGCCCAGCATCGCCCATTCTCCCAACCGCTTGAACAGTCGGTTCTGCATCTCGCTGGCGGCGGCCTTCGTGTAGGTCAGGCATAGGATATGCTGCGGCTGCACCCCGTCCAGCAACAGCCGCGCCACGCGGTCGGTCAACACCCGCGTTTTGCCCGACCCCGCATTGGCCGCCAGCCAGGTCGAAGCATCGGGGCGCGCGGCCTGCACCTGCCGCTCGGTCGCGTCGTTGCGGGGGGTCATGTCAGGTCCTCAGGGCGGGTTTCGGCGGTGCGATCCCATTCGCCGAACCGGGCCAGATGGTCATAGTCGCCAATGTCGGTGTCCTTGTGCAGCATCCGGCGAGATGAAAAGCCCTGATAAGGCTCTAAATAGGCCGAAATCAGCTCTTTCAGCTCGGCCAGAACCTTGTCGGCGGGTTCCTTGTTCAGCGGTGCGGCGACCTCTTTGTAGGTGCCGCCCATGCCGATAAAGATCGCCTCGGCCACGCTGACGGGGTCGATCCCTTCGATAGCGCCCTGCTCGGCCATGGCGGCCTCGATCAGCAGTTGTTTGTCGAACTTGGCCTGCTGGCTTTCGGTCGGCGGCGCGCCGGTTTTGTAATCGATGATCCGCAACGCGCCCCGGCTGTTGCGGTCGATCCGATCAGCGCGCCCGACAATGGTGAAATCCAACGGCGCAAGCACCAGCTTCATCGCGGCCTCAAAGGCCACCGGCCCACCATCGCCCCGGCGTGTGGTTTCGGCGGACAGGAAAGCGTCGGCAATCCGTTCCAGCCGTGCCAGCCACAATTTGCGCGCGGTCGGCCAGGCAACATGGGTTTCCAGCAAATCCTGCGCGCGTTTCAGGAAATTCTCGCGGGTCAGCAAGGCGGTGTCCAACACGCTGTCCTTGACGAAATGTTCGAGGATTTCGTGGATCACGATCCCGCGCAGCAAGGCATCGGGGGCCTGCACCAGCGGGTCCAGCGGTTTCAGCCGCAGCACATGCTTGGCGTAGATCGCATAGGGATCGCGGATCAGTCGCTTGATCTCGGTCACCGACAGACGCCGAGGCCGCGCCGCGACCGGAGGGCGCGGGGACGGGCGTTGCGCCGCATCGATCCGGGGGGCCTGTTCCAGCGTTTTCGCCCAGCTTAGGTATGTTTGACCCCGCGCGCGCATGTCTTTCAGAGCCTCTCGGCCTCCCTGATCGGGCAAACCCTGCAGCAGGTTGGTCAGGCGGTTCAGCCACCGCGACGGCACGGTTTCCGCATCGTCCGAGCGGGTGGCGCGGGTCAGGCAGACCTCGGGCGCGCCGATGGCCTGCTGGAAATCATGCGCCGAAAGGCCGATCCGGCGCTCGGGCAGCAACAGCCCCGCCTTGTCGCGCATCTGACGGTTCAGCCAGGGGTCGGGCGCAGGGGCCTCGGGCCAGCTGCCCTCGTTCAGACCGCCCAGTATCAGCAGATCGGCCCCCTGCACGCGGGCCTCAAGCGTTCCCCAGATCATGATTTTGGGATGCGGGGCATCGCGGTCGCGGACCTCTTCCCCGGCTAAAAGCGCACCAAGCAAGTCGGCGAAATCATGGGCGGTCATGGGCCCGCCATGGTGCGCCTCGTCCTGCAGGGCGGTCAGAACGGCCAGCGCCTTTTGCCCCGCGTTCTTGTCCCAAAGCGTGCCTTGTTCGCCTGCGCTGTCGGCTGAAATGGCTTCGGCCAATGTCCGCAAGTGGGCGACCCAATCGGTCAGCGGGCGTTCACCGGTGATTTGCTGATCGCAGAAATGCGTTCCGACCCAATTCAGCCAATCCGCAGGTGCGTCGGTGCGAATGGCCGAGGCCGTCAGGCTGGCATGTTCGGGAAACGGGGGGCCATGGCGACGCAGATCCAGTTCCAGATCGCGGGTGTGCAGCAGATGCGCGCCACGCTCAGCTCCGTCATGGCAAAGCGGGTGTTTCAGCAGGGTCAGCAAAGCCTCACCATCCAGCCGACGGGCAAACAACCCCGCGACATGGCGCAGAAACCGGCCCGGAGGCGACAGTTGCAAGGGCAGGCCTGCGCTGTCATCGGGCAGGATGTTCCAACGGTCCAGCGCCGCGCTGACTTGTCGGGTCAGCATCCGATCCGGCGTGATCAGGGCGGCGGTCTGGCCGGTTTCCGCCGCTTGCCGCAGGCGCAGGGCGATGGCCAGCGCCTCGGACCGGGGCGAGTCCGCCTCGATCAGTGTCAGGTCCTTGGTCGCACGGTCCAGATCCGCCAGTTGCGGGCCTTCGGACATCCAGGCGTCGGTGATCGGGGCAGGGCGTAAAGCCAGCGAAACCAACCGGTTACGCGCGGGTGACGGTGGTCGCTTGTCCGTCCAGGGCTGAATCTGATCGGGGGTCAGTTCCAGCGCGTGCATCAGCTTGCGGAAGCGGTATTGTGGATGATCCTCTGAGGTCAGCGCCTCATCCAGGCGATCCCAAACGGCATCCGGCTGGTCAAAATCATAACCCGGCAGGATCAACGCGCCCTGCGGCAAGCGCGCAACGGCCTGCATCAGCATCAGCGTTGTACCGCGCGATCCGGTCGATCCGGCCAGGATTACGGGATGCTCAGGCGGCGCGTCCTGCCAGCGGGCAATCAGGTTTTCGACCACGCGACGTTGGCGGGCCTGCACATCCATCGCCTGATCGCCTGCATCGACAAAATGATCTGCGATGCCGATAAACGCCTGTGCCCGCGCCCAATGGCCAGACATGTCGCTGACATCCAATTGCCGGATCGCGTCGGGTGAGACACCTTCGCCCTGCATCTCATCAATCAGCGCTGCAAGACTGTCAGACAGGTCAAACAGCGAGGCGCGCGCGGCCAGATCGGGCTGTTGCTCTAACAGTTTCGAGATCAGCTGCGTCAGCTCCAACCGTCGCCGCAGGGGCGGAATGGCGGGCGGGATCTGCGCCAGATCGACGTTTTCCCCCAGATCGGTGACCAGAGACAGGCGCGGCAGCAGGCAGGGCGGGCCCTGATCGAACAGGTCGCGCACGCGGCGCGCCATGCGGCGGGTATTGACCACCAGTTGCACCCGCGCCAGCGCCTCGGGCGGGCCATCGCTGCGTTGGTGCAGCCCGTCGACCAGCGCCTTGGGAAAGTCGGTGCCGGGCGGAACGGCGAACACGCGGGGCAGGGCGCTGGGCTTAAACATCGGCCAGCAACCCTTCGGCCAGCGCAATCCCCTCGGGTCGTCCGACATCGCACCATCGACCGGGGTATTCAGTGGCAAACAGGCGGTTTTGGGCCTGCATCCAGTTCCAAAGCAGGTTGAGAGAGAACGCCTGTTCCGAAAATTCTGCCAACCGATCCGTTTTGACGATCTGCGCGCCGCCATAGACCAAACCCGGCCCGCGTGTGATCCGACCCTCGGCATCCGCGGTGAAATCGCCGGTGCCACCGTGACCCACCGTGCGGGCAACAGGAATGCACATCAGCAGGGCGTCCATCTTTTGCGGATCCCACGCGTTTTGCAGCAAGGTCAATGGGTTCGGCCCGGCCCAAATCGCGTCGGTGTTCAGGGTGAAGACCGGATTTGACGCCAGCAGGGGCAGGGCGGCGCGCAACCCGCCGCCGGTTTCCAGTATCTCGGGCTCTTCCCGCGACAACAGCACCCCTCTGGGCTTCAGATGCGCCGCAAGCTGATCGGCGTGGTAGTGCAGGTTCGCGACCACGCGTTCGGGGTTTAAACCCTCAACATGTTCTAATGCGTGATCGATCAGAGGTTTCCCCGCCACGTCGATCAAGGGTTTTGGCCGGTCTTTGGTCAATGCGCCCATGCGGGTTCCAAACCCGGCGGCAAACATCATGACCGCTGTCGGAGCGTTGGTCATACCGCCCTCAGCCTCGCCAGATTTTCAGCGGTCGGCTCGGGCAGCGCCTCCCGCACCACATCAGCCACCGAAAGCAGGGCGGGATGTTCCAGATCGCGCATCAGATGGGACCAGGTGGCCGGGATCAGATCAATATAATGCGGTTTTCCATAATCCGTGGCCAGCCGCGCAAACCCACCCAGAATACGCAGGTTCCGCTGCGCGCCCAGAACGCTGTAAGCGGTGCGGAAATCGTGATCATTCATGCCCGAGGCCGCAACATAGCGGTTGATCATCTGCATCTCGGTCCCCACCGAAACCGACCGGCGGACATCCTGAAGCAGAGACACCAGATCATAGGCCGGGTGCCCCAGCATCGCGAGTTGGAAATCCAGCAACCCGACCCGCTGCACCCCGTCACGATCCGGCATCCAGATCAGGTTTTCGGCGTGATAATCGCGCAGAACCACCACCTTTGTTCCGGACGTTTCGCGGTGCAGAATATCGGAAAACCGGCTTTCGAACCGGGCCAGCGCGTCGGTGTCGTGGTGCCCCAGAATACCCTGGGCATATTTCGTGAAGGACAGCGATGACAACTCGGTCATCAGCGCCGGGTCGTAGGACGGTAAAGACAGCGAGGGCGCATTGTGCAGGTGAAGCAGCACATCGGTCGCGGCCTCATACAGCGCGCGTTCCTTGCCGGGATCCTTGTCCAGAACGCGGGCGAACAGGTCATCGCCCAGATCTTCCAGCAGCAGAATGCCAAACTCGGCGTCTTCGGCGTAAATCTCGGGGGCGTTCAACCCGACCGAGCGCAGGTATTCTGCCACCCGCACAAACGCGTTGACGTCTTCACCTTTTTCGGGCGGCGCATCCATTAGAACGGCGGTGCGACCGGTCGCGGGATCGGTCAGACGCTCATAGCTGCGGTTCGAGGCATCCCCGGCCAAAGGCGCGCGGCGGGCCCCGGCCCATGGGGTCTGCGCGATCAGCGCCTCGGTCAGTATGGCCCGGTTGGTCATGTGGTCGTCTCCAGTTTTTGCGACCATTTCGGGTCGGACCATTTAAGCGTCAGGTGGCGGGTTTCTTCCGCGTTAGGGTCTGTTTCGAACACAAGACTTAACGCGGATTGCGGCGTCAGAGGGCCCAGTTTATCGGGCCATTCAACCAAGCAGATCGCGGTTTCAAACGCGTCGATCAGACCCAGTTCTTCGACCTCTTCGACCATGCTCAGCCGGTAAAGATCGCAATGCCAGACCTCACCGGCCTGCGTGTCATAGGCCTGAACCAGAGTGAATGTGGGTGAGGGCACATCCTCGGGCACCTGCATCAGCGACTGGATAAGGCTGCGGGCGAAATGCGTCTTGCCGCTGCCAATGGGTCCTTCAAGCAGCACAATATCCCCGGGGCCGAGGGTGTTGCCCAATCGGGTGGCAAAATCGGCGGTGTCGTCCGGGGATGTCAGGGTAAGGGAAACAGGCGGCGTCGTCATGGCGCCACAATGGCCTCGCGCCCGCGCGGCTGCAACCCGGTTCAGGCGCTGATTTGCTGGATTGGAGTTCGGTCCAGCACGGCGGCATCACAGGCAAAGCGCACAATGGTCGCGCCGTTCTGCATCGGGGTCACTGTGCAATCCAGTTTGGTGCCGTCGCGCATCCCGATCTCAGCCGACCATTCGGCCCGGTTGTCGCGCATTTCAACGAAATCCCGGATCTCGCCCAGAATGGGCGTGGCAACACAACGCTCCTGCCATTTGCGGGTCACATCCATGACCGAGTCGCTGTGGAATCCTGCATCCTCGGCATCGCCCCAAAGCTTTTGATAGGCGTAGTTGGTCAGCGCCAGCGTGCCATCATCCGCAAAGACGGCAATGGCATCTGCCAGCTTGTCCAGAATCGATTGCATCAGGTCCATTTCCGCACGGAACCGGCGGGTCAGGGTAATCTCGGCCGTGATATCTTCGAACAGAAAGGCGACGGCCCCATCGGGATGCGGACGACCGCTGACAGAATAGACCGAGCCGGACGGCAGAGACCATGTTTCCTGATAATTCCCATCCTCTGCCGCCTCGAGCAGATCGTTCATCTGCTTGCGCCACGACCGGTAATTCTTGGGTTCCGGCATCATGTGCTGATCCCGCAGCCGGTCAAAGAAACTGGACAGGCTGGGACGGCAGCTTAGGAAATCCGGGGGCAGGGTGGTCAGGTCGATCAGCGCCGGGTTGAACAGGGCCAGCTGTCTGTTGCGGTCAAAGATGGCCAGACCGATGGACAGCTGAGCAAAGGTCTTGGTCATCGTCTGCACGAATTTGCGCTGGGCGGTTTCCGCCTCGACAATCGCGTTGACGTCCATGGCATAGCACAGGCAGCCCTCGTCATGTTCGATCTGGGTCAGGTCGAACCATAACTGACTGTCGCTGCCGACAACATCAATCGGGATGCGGGTTTTCCCGGCAGGTCTTGGGTCACCCTTTTGGGTCGGAAACAGTGGCGCAGTCAGATCCACGTCCTGACCGCGCGCCTTGCGGGCCAGCGCGATATAAGCGGCGTTGCACCACGTAACCCGGTTTTTGTGGCCCCAAAGCCAGACCGGATAGGGGGCCTGATCCATCGCCAGCCGGATCGGATCGTTCGGATCGCGCAGTTGACTTTCGGATGATTTCGCAGGTTCGTGCAACTGCACCCGTACGATTCCGTCGATCCATTCGCACAGAACCTCTCGCTCAACCGTGCAATCGATGGCAGAGACCACCAGATTGCCCTGATCACGCACGATATCCGGCGTTTCCGGAAAGTTGGGGAAGTCCCGCTGCAACAAGCGGCGCAGCCCGTCCCAATCCCCCACCTGCTCGAACCCTGCCAGCGCGATATCGGAATGGCTGATCAGCCGATCCCCATCGAACAGAAACACTGCGTCAAACAGCAAGGCGTTCGAAAACATCCCATAGCTTTCATCCCGGCGCGCGCGGCGCGGAAGCAGCCATTGAATGGCCAGACAGCACGATACAAGGCTGATTGCGGCCAGGATGATCCAGTCAGCCATAGAAAACCCCATGCCAGAACAAATGCTGGGATCAGACTATGGCTCTGATTGGTTAACGGTCTGTTAATTCAGACCTGGATGTGCTGGTTGCTGCCCGAAGGCACCGGCGTGTCGCCCTTTTGCGCGTCAATCAGCTTGCGCGGCCAGGACACCCGCACAATCGCGCCCTTGTGGGCGGGATTGTCGGACAGGTGCTGATAGGGGTCCGATCCGTTGGCAAATTCCAGTTCGGCCCCGCTGCGTTCCAGCAGGGTCTTGGCGATGAACAGGCCCAGCCCCATCCCTTCGTATTCCGGGCGGGCGCGCTGATCGGTCTCGGCCCGGCGACGGCGCATAAACGGATCCCCGATCCGCCCAATCAGGTGCGAGGGGTAGCCGCGACCGTCATCCATGATGCTGACGGTGATCTGATCCGTGGTCCAATGCGCCTCGACCCAGACATTGGCGCGCGAGAAATCCACCGCGTTCTGGATCAGGTTGCGCAGGCCATGAATGATCTCGGGTTTGCGCAGGATCGAGGGCTGTTGCACGTCCCCATCCTGTGCCGGGCCTTCGGCGAAGTGAACTATCTTGCCGCGCTCGATATGCGGTTCTGCGGCCTCATGCACCACGGTCGAGATCGGGGCCTGCCGCAGATGCAGGTCATCCTTCCCGGCCCGGCCCATATCGCGCAGGATATCGCGGCAGCGGTCGGCCTGTTCGCGGATCAACGCGGCGTCTTCTTTCAGGTCGGGTCGGTCATCCAGCTCTTCGATCAACTCGGAACTGGTCAGTTTGATCGTGGCCAGAGGCGTCCCTAATTCGTGTGCGGCAGCGGCAACCACACCGCCCAGATCGGTCAGCTTCTGCTCACGCGCCAGGGCCATATGGGTGGCCGACAGCGCCTCGGACATGGATTGCACCTCGGAACTGACGCGGTGCGAATAAGCGCCGATGAACACGATGGCGATCAGGATCGCGGCCCAGTTGCCGAACAGAAGAATATCCGGAATGCGCAGAATCAGCCCGATATCGGTGCGCAGGGGCAGGTGAAATTGGGCCAGCAAGGTGGCGAGTATGATGGCAACGCCACCAACGATCAAAGTGGACCGTGTGCTCATGACATTGGCCGAGATGGTGACGGGCCCCAGCAACAGCAGGGCAAACGGATTGTTCAGACCGCCGGTCAGGTACAGCAGAAACGCCAGTTGCATCAGGTCGAACAGCACCATCAGGAAGTTTTCGAACTCGGTCAGGCGCTTGTTCTGCGGGAACAGGAAAATCGCGGTCAGGTTGCCCATGACCGAAACACCGATGGCCAGATAGCACAGCCCGACCTCAAGCTGCACATGATAGGTTTGCTGGGCCACGGTGATCGCGGTGATCTGTCCCACGATGGCCACCCAACGCAGCAGGATCAGCGTGCGCAGCCGGATCCAGCTGCTGCGCTCCTGGCCGCGCCAAAACGTCTGGTTGGAATCTGCCATCGGTCGATTATGTCCTGTTGCATCGGCTGTTCATCTTGATAGGTGTCCCGGCCGAAACGATCAACAACCCCTTGCGCACGGATAATCGCCATGACCCGCCTGTATGCTGTTCTCGCAACCGTTGTTCTGGCTATTGGCCTTGGGGCCATGTGGCTTTTGACCCAAGGGTCGGGTTCGGACGACAAGTTCGCGCAATGCCGGTCCAGCCAGATCGCCGGGGGCACAGCGGCCATTGGCGGGCCGTTCGAGCTGATCAACGGCAAGGGCGAGACGGTGACTGACGCAGATGTGATCACCGAACCGACGCTGGTTTATTTCGGCTATACCTTCTGCCCCGATGTCTGCCCGTTCGATATGTCCCGCAACGCAGAGGCGGTCGATATTCTGGCCGGGCGCGGGTATTCCACGACGCCCCTGTTCATCTCGATCGATCCGGATCGGGACACGCCCGAGGTGGTCGGCGACTATGCCTTCAACCTGGGTGGCAAAACCATCGCGCTGACGGGATCGCCCGAACAGGTCAAGGCCGCCAGTCAGGCCTACAAGACCTATTACAAGGCCCATGACAAAAGCGATGAATACTATCTGGTCGATCATTCGACATTCACCTATCTGGTGACGCCCGAGGATGGGTTTCTGGAGTTCTTCAAGCGCGACGACACCGCCCAGCAGATGGCCGACAAGGTTGGCTGTTTCCTCGATCAAGGCGCGTCCTGACAAGGTTGTTTGACCTTTGTTCCCGCGCTGCTATTACTCTTGTTCAAGCCAACGGCATGACATAGCGGAAAGACCCAAGAATGGCAGACAGTTCTCAGCTTGATATCGGCCCTGACAAATCCCTGCTTCTGGTGGATGATGACGAGCCGTTTCTGAGACGTCTGGCCAAGGCCATGGAAAAGCGCGGGTTCGAGGTTGAAACCGCCGGTTCCGTCGCCGCAGGTCGCGCGATCTCTACCGCCCGTCCGCCCGCCTATGCAGTTGTCGATCTGCGGCTTGAGGATGGCAATGGTCTGGATGTGGTCGAGGTTTTGCGTGAAAAGCGCCCCGACAGCCGGGTTGTTGTACTGACCGGCTATGGTGCGATTGCAACCGCAGTGGCGGCTGTGAAGATCGGCGCAACCGACTACCTGTCAAAGCCCGCCGACGCCACCGACATCACCAACGCGCTGCTGGCCAAGGGTGATGAACTGCCCCCGCCGCCGGAAAACCCCATGAGCGCCGACCGCGTGCGGTGGGAGCATATCCAGCGGGTCTATGAGCTGTGCGACCGCAATGTTTCCGAGACGGCGCGTCGGCTGAACATGCACCGCCGGACGTTGCAACGGATTTTGGCGAAGCGTAGCCCTCGGTAAAAAGCAGAGCTTTGACTGGTCTGTTCAAAGCGTAGTCTTTTAGACTACTCGCCAGACTTCGGATAGATGAACCCGTTCACCGGGTACAAACTGCCATACTGACCCGGTAGGCTTTCGACCCGAACCAGCGTCCAGTCGTTGTTTTTGGACACATCCCTCACGCCCATCTTCAACGACACCTTGTTGCGGTGCCAGTTGGCGTGGTTCACGATGACTTCCCGCTCGGTCACAACGTCGGACACGACAGCCACATGGCCCAGCGGCATCCCGCGGGTTGCCCGAAACGACATGACCGAACCGACAACCGGTTCATTGCCCCGCGCGAAACCACTGCGCGCCTTGCCCCACCAATCCTTGGCATTGCCGCGAATTTCGATACCGCTGAGGTCGCGCGCATAGGGCACGCACCACACCCTCTGCCCCCGAGCCTGCTTTTGCGAGACCTCGCGCAGCGCCATGGACTGACGTTCCGGATCGAGTTCCAAATCGGTTGGACCTTGGGCGCAAGCAGAGACCAGACTCAAAAGCCCCACCACGATTGCGGTGCGGATTGTGCCGGACAAGCGCGGCCAAGTCGTGTCTGTTTTGCGTGTGCCGGTGCTCAAGAATCTTCACTGTCCATTCGAAGACACGTGAGTTTTAGGGGGATCCGATGGGTTGTGAAAAGAGGCCTGTCAGCTCGTGGCAAGATTTCGCCGGTTCTTTGTTACACAAATAGGACAATAGCCGGGCCAGAAGGGGAAAATAACGAAGTGTTTGACTACCTGACATGGGCACAGCTTGTTCGAGACGGCGCGACGTCTGAGAATGCATGCCGGACATAGTAGTGGAATTTGGCGGCGTGTAGTCGTAGGTGATTATTGTCTCTTGAGCGCGCTTTTTGATCAACTAGTGTTTTATCTCGCTCTCGAGTTTTGCAATAAAATCCTTGCGAGCTATTGGGTTGGAGAACCAGAAAAGCCCCTTTGTTTTGAGCGCGCTGAGTACAAACTCTGTTCTTATTGCCGCCTCACCGCTTCGTAGAGAAAACACGCCCGTCGTCATAAGTCCATCACTACAAGAAACTTGGTGCTCAGAACTCGCGCCGAAGGCCTTTCCGGTTTCGCTTTCGAAGAAGTATCGAAAATCCCTGAACTCTTGAGGTGAAAGAAAATGGCGGATTTTAGTTTCTTCATATCCCCAAGCCAGAGGAGAAATAACAATTCTGTCTGCTGCCTCTGCCTTACACTCCTTGTAACTAAGTCTTCTTAGTTTTTGCCAGACACCGGTTTGGTAAAAGGATTTGATCTCGCTTAATTGCTGTGCATCGAATGTCTTAAGATATGATTTGGCAAAATCGTCAAGCTGCTCGTCGATGGCAACATCTGTGATTTCACTAGGAACAAGGATTTCGAGGCGCTCGGCATCTCTTACTCTTATGTTGTGGTTTCTCAACAGACTATCGAGGTACCTAACATAATACTTTGAAGCATTGGTTCTCATCGTGCGAAGTTCTTCTTCTAGAAACCGTTGGCTAGCGATATATTTCGCATCGTCTTCTGGAGATGCAGATGCCGTAAGTGCAAGGCAGCACAATAAAATCACTGTGAAACACAGCCTATTCATCTCGAAACTTCCTACTATCTCTCTAGCAACGCGCTATGCCGTGCCACATACGCTTCTCTTACCTCAACCGGCGGGCGTAGCGTGATCGTCAGCCCCTCCATCACCGCCCGATCCGGACGACCGAAGAACTTCGTCGCCTCAGCCTCGGAAAAGCCAGCAATCTGCGTCGCCTCCATCCAGGCGCTGATCTTGTCGGCTTTCTTGATCTGCCGTTTCACCGTTTTCGGCACCTCGGCCGGCAACCCGAACCGGATATGGATCGCCGCCGCCAGACGGTCATCCAGCGCGCCATAGTCCGGGCCGACGGCGGATTTGACGGGTGAGATCATGTCGCCAATCACATATTCCGGCGCGTCGTGTAACAGGGCTGCAAGTCGCCATTTCGTGGGTGCTTTGGGGGCTATACGGCCAAAAATCTCTTCGACCAGCAGGGAATGCTCGGCCACGGAATAGGCGAAATCGCCGTTTGTCTGCCCGTTCCAACGCGCCACAAAGGCCAGACCATGCGCGATATCTTCGATCTCGATATCCACCGGGGTCGGGTCCAGCAGGTCCAGCCTGCGGCCTGACAGCATCCTCTGCCATGCTCGGGGTTGTGTTGCCATTCTGCCATGCCTTGTGAAGTGGGACACATTAAAATCGTATTTTTCTGCTATGATGTACCTGTCAGGATCACTTGCTGCCAACGTTTTCTTGAGCGTTCGTGCTTTGAAACATCACCACTCGATCCCGACATAAAAACCGAGGGGGGCACACGCTTCTCCCGGTGTGCGCCTCTCACAAATGCAACGCGAAGTGAAAGGAGCAAGTTATGTTCAAGCGTTTATTTGCAATTGCCCTGACTTTTGGCATGGCCGCCACGGCCCCGCCCGCCTTTGCCCGAACCTGTGCAGAGCGCGAGCATGTGATTGACAGATTGCAGAAGAGTTACTCGGAAGAGCTGGCTTTTGGCGGTTTGCAGAAAACACGCGGCGCGCAGTCGGTCATGGAGGTTTGGACCTCAAAAGAAACGGGCAGTTATACCGTTTTGGTGACCCAGGCGAACGGCATTTCCTGTATTGTCGCCGTTGGCACCGATTTTTTCGAAGCGATCCCGAAAGTCAAAGTTGACGGCACGCCAAGCTGATAAAACTGGCGTAACACTCCGTTTTCGGACATCCACATTGCCACCTGCCCCAAGGGATGTTAGGGGCAGCCAAGTGTGATTGACCGAAAAAATGGAGCGCCAGATGGCCGGGGACTATATCGTTAAAGACATTTCGCTGGCCGGGTTTGGCCGCAAGGAACTGGATATCGCCGAAACCGAAATGCCGGGGCTGATGTCCTTGCGTGCGGAATATGGCGACAGCAAGCCTTTGTCGGGCGCGCGCATCGTCGGTTCGCTGCACATGACCATCCAGACAGCCGTTCTGATCGAAACGCTGACAGCACTTGGCGCGGATGTGCGCTGGGCGTCGTGCAACATCTTCTCGACCCAGGACCATGCGGCGGCAGCGATTGCCGAGGCGGGCATTCCGGTCTTTGCCATCAAAGGCCAGACGCTGGAAGAGCATTGGGATTATCTGGACAAATCCTTCCTGTTTGAAGACGGTCCCAACATGATCCTGGACGATGGTGGCGACGCCACGCTGTATATCCTGCTGGGCGCACGCGCCGAAGCGGGTGAGGACATCATCCCCGTTCCCGGTTCGGAAGAGGAAGAGGTGATCAAGAAGCAGATCGCCAAGCGCATGGCGGCCTCGCCCGGTTGGTTCACCAAGATGCGCGACCAGATTCAGGGTGTCTCCGAGGAAACCACTACCGGCGTGAATCGTCTGTACCAGCTGGTGAAAGACGGCCACCTGCCGTTCCCGGCGATCAACGTGAATGACAGTGTCACCAAGTCGAAGTTCGACAACAAATATGGCTGCAAGGAATCGCTGGTTGACGGCATCCGCCGCGCCACCGACACCATGATGGCTGGTAAGGTCGCTGTTGTGTGCGGCTATGGCGACGTGGGCAAAGGCTCGGCCGCCTCGCTGCGCGGTGCTGGCGCCCGTGTGAAAGTGACCGAAGTTGATCCGATCTGCGCGCTGCAGGCCGCGATGGACGGGTTCGAAGTGACCCTGCTGGAAGACGAAGTTGAAAGCGCGGATATCTTCATCACCACCACCGGCAACAAGGACGTGATCCGCATCGAGCATATGCGCGCGATGAAGGATATGGCCATCGTCGGCAATATCGGCCACTTCGACAACGAAATTCAGGTGGCCAGCCTGAAGAACCACAAATGGACCAACATCAAGGAACAGGTGGACATGATCGAGATGCCCTCGGGCAATCGCATCATCCTGCTGTCCGAAGGTCGCCTGCTGAACCTCGGCAACGCCACCGGGCACCCGTCTTTCGTGATGTCGGCGTCTTTCACCAACCAGGTTCTGGCGCAGATCGAGCTGTTCACCAAAGGCGATCAGTACGAAAACAAGGTCTACATCCTGCCCAAGCATCTGGATGAGAAAGTCGCGCGCCTGCATCTGGACCGCATCGGTGTGAAACTGACCAAGATGGATAATGAACAAGCGGCCTATATCGGTGTTGCGCCGGAAGGCCCCTATAAGCCCGAGCATTACCGCTACTGATCGCGGATCGGGTATGAGCAAACGCACAGGACGCCGCCGGATTTCGTATCTGGCGGCGTCTTTCTTTTCGATCATCGTATTTCTATTTCTTGTTGGTTCGGGCGGGTATCTGTTGCTGTCCCATCCGCAATCGCCTGTTCCATCGCATTGGAATCCGATGCGGGATCTGACCGTGAAAGCCCGGGTCACACCAGTTACCAGATACCAATTGAACCGGGCGCTGGCGGATGAGGCGCAGTGCCGGGCGGCCCTGTCCGACGCGGGTGTGGCGTTTGAACCGATGGAGGATCTGGTCGTTGATCAGAACTGCGGCATTGCTGGTCGGGGCGCGTTGTCGCAACTGACCTCAGCCAAGGTCGCGGCTGTTGAGACACGCTGCACCACTGCCCTGCGTCTGGCGATGTGGGAACATCACGTGGTCCAGCCAGCCGCGCAGGAGATTCTGGGCACTACGGTCCGGTCCCTGCGCCATCTGGGCAGCTATAACTGCCGCCGCATGCGCACCGCTCAAGGTGAAAACAGCGGGTGGAGCAGCCATGCCACTGCGGATTCGATTGACATCATTGGCGTCACCCTGGCCGACGGGCGCGTGCTGAACCTGTTGGACGACTGGACCGAACCCAGCCCCGAGGCCGATTTTCTGCGTCAGATCGGGCGCGGCGCATGTGATTGGTTTCGCGTGGTGCTGGGCCCTGATTTCAATCGCTTGCATGCCGATCATTTTCACCTTCAGGGGCCCGGCTGGGGCTATTGCCGATAGCCGAGCGCGCCGTTTCAGCGTAGGGAGGGCATGAAATCTCCGCGGCCCTGTGGTGTGAAATCCAGAACATTCCACAATGGCCACGCCGCATCCACATGCCGGGGATGCCAATCGCTGGGTTCAAAGAACAGCTCGGAACTCCAGAAATGGTGAATTCCGTCCGAAAGGCGCTGAAAGACATTCAGGATGGGAAGCTGGTCACCCCCTTCGGTCTCGGCCAGATAGTCGCTCTGGTACCGTGTCCCCAGCGCGGAATATAGCGGGAGTGCATTCCAACCCATCTTGTCCTTGAGGGACAGGAGTTTTTCGGGCGTGTTCTGCGCCACCACTGCAACCGATGCCTTTTGCGCCAGATGATGGATCTGAGAGTTCAGCCCATCCAGAAAGGCCGAACACATCGGGCAGGGGCGTTCCGCATCCGGTCCGTACATCAGCGAATAGATGATCAGCGTATCCTTGTCGCCAAACAGCGACGACATCGGTGCGGCCTCGCCGGCGAGATTTCGGAACGCGTAGTCGTCTGGGATCTTGCCCCCGACAGGCAGAGCACGGCGCAAGGCCGCGACCTCTTCAACCTGTGCTCTCAGGTCCCGCTCGGCGGAAAGAAGCGCGTTACGAGCGGATCGATATGCGGTGGTTTCATTGGGTAGGGAAACGGGCATCAGGACCTCCGGGATTCGTAATTAACAAAAATGTTAAATAAAAAATCCACGAAAATCAATTCGCGAGGTTCCGCAAAGTTCGGCCTAGGGGGAAACCTTGTGATTTTTCCCTTTTGGGAAATCTCATTGCAAGGCTAGTCTCTCGGGCATCGGTGAAAAGTGCCGTGACAACGGATTAAGGAGAATGGGACATGGGCAAACGCGACGATTTGATCGCCAAATACGCTGAAGATCTGAAAGGCAAATGTGGGATGGACCCCGATATGGACCTGCTGACAAAGGTCACCATCGGTTGCGGTCCGGCGATCTATGACGCGGATGCGTCGACAGTGGCGGCCAGCCAGGAAGGTGAACTTGAGACCGTCAAGAACAACTTCCTGATCAAGAAACTGGGCCTGTCCGACGGTCCCGAGCTGATGGAAGCGATCAACAAGGCCATGGAGACCTATGGCATGTCCGAGCGCAACAAATACCGCGCGGTCGTCTATTACATGCTGACCAAGCATTTCGGGAAAGAATCCGTTTACGGTTGATCCCCGCACTATACGATTACAAACGCCCGCCTGTCCCCAAGGCGGGCGTTTTGCATTTGAATTGGATTCTAAGGACTTGCCGTTTGAAACGCGGTCGCGGATCGGGCTATGGTCAATCCAGTGACCAGGACGGTCAGAACCAGATTTTCGATACACGTGTGGTGAGTAGGGAGCACGTGGGGTAGGGAAGGTTCTGCGCCGTGCAAGGCCTTCCCTTTTTTACGTTCAATCCGCTTGGGTTTCGCCCAGAGCACAGATTGTAACCCATTCCGCATCGCTGACAGGCTGCACGGACAGGCGTGAGTTTTTGACCAGCACCATCTCGGCCAACCGCTCATCCGCTTTGATCTGATCCAGCGTCACGGGCTCGGCGAACGGGCGCACCGCCTTGATGTCAACGCATTCCCAGCGTTCGTCATCGGTGGTGCTGTCGGGATGGGCTGCGGCGCAGACCTCGACGATACCGACAATCGCCTTGTCCTTTTGCGAAAGATAGAAAAAGCCGCGATCGCCCACGGCCATCTGCCGCATGAAATTGCGTGCCTGATAGTTGCGTACGCCATCCCATTCTTCGCCCACATTGCCCTTGGCGACCTGCTGATCCCAGCTCCAGGTCGAGGGTTCGGATTTGAACAGCCAATACGCCATCAGCCGATCACCCTTTTCCAGGGGATCAACTCGACCGACTCGAACAGCCCCGCCAAAGCATAGGGATCGTTTTCAGCCCAGGTTTTGGCCTCGGCCATGTCCTCGACATCCAGAATGACCAGAGATCCGATCATGTCCTCTTGCTCCAACAGTGGCCCGGCTTGCGAGACGACGCCGGTTTCCTCGATATAGGCCAGGTGGGCCGCGCGGTTGTCCAGACGGGTTTGCAGCGCGCCAGCTTTGTCTTTGGCGATCAGGGCGATGAGCATTCTATTCCTCCTTAAGCGGCCGACCCAGCAGGGACTGAATCGCCTGAGCTACACTGTAGGCACCGTCGCTGAGTTCCGCCACCGTTGTGCTGATTGGCATGTCCAGACCCTCGGCCTTGGCGATCTTGGCCATGGCGCGGGCGGTGGCGACACCTTCGACGGTTGTGGTCTTGTCGAACGGCTGATTCAGACCCAAACACAGGCCAAAACGATAGTTTCGCGACAGTTCAGATGAACAGGTCAGCACCAGATCGCCCAACCCGGACAGCCCCATCAACGTATCCGGTTGCGCCCCGCGCTGGGCGGCAAAGCGCTGCATCTCGGCAAAACCGCGGGTGATCAGGGCAGCCCGTGCGCTGTCTCCCAACCCTGCCCCGATAGCAGCGCCGCAGCCGATGGCCATGACGTTTTTCAACGCGCCGCCCAACTCGGCCCCGGTGGTGTCGGTGGTGCGGTAAAGGCGCAGGTTTGCGGTGGTCAGCCGGGCTTGCAGGTCTTCGCCCGTAGAGGCGTCTGCGCAGGCCAATGTCAGCGCCGTAGGCAGGCCGCGCGCGATGTCATCGGCAAAACTGGGCCCGGTCAGCAGTGCTGGTTGGGCATCCGGGACGGTTTCACGGATCACCGCCACCGGGCCAAGACCAGTGGACAGTTCAATCCCCTTGCAGCAGGCGACCAGGGTTTTGCCCGCCAGTGCCGTTCGGTGCTGGGTCAAGGCCGCGCGCAACTGCTGCATAGGCACCGAGACCAACAGCAAATCCGATTGGCACGCCTGATCGATCTGCGCCGTCACCGTGATCTGGGGCGGCAAAGGCACACCGGGCAGGCGTTGTGCGTTCTCGGCCGTCTCCTGCATGGCGCGGGCTTGCACTGCGTCGCGCGACCACAAGGTGACAGGCCCGTTGCCTGCCAGAGAAATCGCAAGGGCGGTTCCGAACGCGCCAGAGCCCAGTACTGAAACGCTCATGCCTTGGCCCCTTTCTTGCCGCTGCCCAGCATCGCCGGGCTGGTTTGATCCAAGGGCCAGCGTGGACGTGCGGTCAGGTCCAGACCATCCTGCGCGCCGGTGCGAAAGCGTTCAAGCCCGGCATAGGCGATCATCGCCGCGTTGTCGGTACACAAGGCCAGCGGTGGGGCAGTGAACGAAACGCCTTGTTCGGAAGAAACAGTCTCTAACGCGGCCCGAATGGCGGAATTTGCGGCCACACCCCCGGCCACTGCGATCACAGGATCGGCAGGGTTTTGTTCCAAATACAGACCGATCGCGCGACGGGTTTTCTCGGCCAGCGTATCCACAACCGCCTGTTGGAACCCGGCGCACAGATCAGCGCGGTCCTGCCGGGTCAGCCCGCCTTTTTCCGCCACGATCTGATCGCGCATCCGCATCAGCGCCGTTTTGAGCCCCGAGAAAGACAGGTCACATCCGGGCCGATCCAACAGGGGGCGCGGAAACCGGAACCGCTTGGGATCGCCCGAGCGCGCCTCGGCTTCGACCGAAGGGCCGCCGGGCTGCGGCAGGCCCAGCAAGCGGGCGGTTTTGTCGAACGCCTCACCGGGCGCATCGTCGATTGTCCCGCCAAGGCGCGTGAACGCGTCGGGGCCGTGGGCGATCAGGTACTGGCAATGACCGCCCGAGACCAGCAGCATCAGATAGGGGAACGACACGTTATCCGTCAGCCGCGGGGTCAGCGCATGCCCGGCCAGGTGATTCACGCCGAGCAGCGGCAGACCGGTCGCGGCGCTGATCCCCTTGGCGCACATCACGCCAGACATGACCCCGCCGATCAGGCCCGGCCCTGCGGTCACGGCAATGGCGTCCATGTCGCCCAGACCCAATCCCGCAGCCATAAGCGCCTGCACCACACAGGTGTCCAGCTTCTCGGCATGGGCCCGTGCCGCGATCTCGGGCACGACGCCGCCATAGGCGCTGTGCAGCTCGGTCTGGCCATGCACGACCGAGGACAGAATCTCGGCCCGCGCGCCCTCTGTCTGGCGCACCACGGCGGCCGCAGTATCGTCGCAGCTGCTTTCCAATCCAAGGACGGTAAGTGTTTGCACCATTGGCACGATCCGTTGCATCATGATTGGCAAGCGGGGTATCACCCTGCGCGGATGCAAACAATCCCAAGGCCAAAGGCGCCGATCGTTGTATTTGTTGATGACACGCCCGCGCGCTGCCTCGGAGAGGTTTGTGGCGCAGCTGCCGACCCGCACCAGATCACGGGTGACCGTCATCCATTCCCCCATTCTGGAAATCAAACCGCTGCCGGTGCAGGTTTCAACATCCGACGTGCGGGGGCTTATCTTCTCGTCAGCCAATGCGGTGAACGCGGCGGCATCGATGGGGGTGAGACGCGATCTGCCCGCCTATTGTGTGGGTCCGACCACGACCGGCACCGCCAAAGGCGCAGGCTGGACGGCGCAGATGGTTGGCGGCACGGCCGAGGAACTGGTGGCGGCCCTGCTACAGATCCGGCCGCACAGCCCGCTGTTGCATCTGCGCGGCGAACACAGCCGTGGAAACGTGGCCGAGCGTTTGACAGAACTGGGTGTCACAACGCGGGAACAGGCGGTTTACCAGCAACATCTGCGACCGCTGAGCGCCGAGGCTTTGGCGGTTTGCAACGCAGATCGGCCAATCATCGCGCCGATATTCTCACCCCGGACCGCGCAACAATTTGCCGACATCTGGGCCGGAACCGCGCCCCTTTGGCTGGCCGCGATCAGCCAGGCAACGGCGGAACCCCTTAAATCCTTGGGCTACACGCGCCTGAAGATCGCCAAAGAGCCGACGCCCGTAAAAATGCGCAAAGCCGTTAAAAAGCTTGTGAAACATGCGATGCGGGTTGAGGGCGAGCCGGGTGCAGATTAACTTGAAACAGTCTGTAGTTCTGGTGATTTTAGAATCGATAAGGGGAATGTGACGGTGGCGGGCAAAAAGAAAACCGATCAGGAACCGGTGGAAACCCCGAAATCGGACGACGTAGCCGAAGGCGCAACTGTCGATCCAACTGTCGAATCTGATGACGCGGCTGTTGACCAGAACGACGCCAGCGAAGACCTGACTTCCGAAGCCGAAGCCGAAGCCGAAGCCGAAGCCGAAGCCGAAGCCGAAGCCGAAGCCGAAGCCGAAGCCGAAGCCGAAGCCGAAGCCGAAGCCGAAGC